>NZ_JAPHUF010000012.1 GCF_026196735.1 Sulfurimonas sp. | reverse complement strand
GATGCTGCCTTGTGTAGAAGTCAGTGCTATATTGTCCGCTTTTATGCTCGCACTTGTATTTGTTATATCATTTGTAGCTTGCAAAGCCATATCCTGAGCGGCCTCTATATCTCCTCCGACGTTGTTTATGGTATCTGTCGCACTAATATTAACATTGCCTGCTTTTATGGAGCCTGCGTTATTCAACTCTGCCATGTTTATATCTATGTCATTGGCGGCAATGATCCTTGAGCCTTTAAGCTCGTAGTTTTGTGCATTGGCGATATAGACGACCGGAACAAGCACTCTCTGCCCCTCTACCTCTTGTTCCTGCATCCATACGATGTCTTTGGTCAGTGCATTTATCTGTTCTTTGCTGAGTGCTATGCCGGGAGCGAGATGAAGGTCTTGGCTTGCTTCTATCGCGTTATCCATAAGATGCTTGTACTGTTCATTGTCGCTTGTAAGATTGCCGTTTAAAAATCTTTGCCCTGTCTGCTCTAATATACTATCGCGAACCATCCTGTTCTCATAAAGAGCATCGCCAAGTCTTTTTGTAGTTGCCTCGGCATCATACCCGATATGGCCAAGCATATAATCACTGCTGATAAAATTTTCATATATGGCAAACTCTGGGTTTGTCTCTATAAGATAGCTGCTTTGAGGGTCTTTCGATAAGACAAAAAAACCGTTATCGTCTTGTGGAAGCGGTATCTCCGCCATGTTTTGCGAGGGAGTAGTTGATGTTATATCCAAAGGAACAGGCTTTAAGATAGTAGTATTTTCTTGTATGTTTCCATTGTTTAGAGTATTTATATTTCCCTGTATACTTCCGCCTGCACTTACATTGGCAGCTAAATAAGCATCATCTCTTTTTACCGCATATGGACCGTAAGTGTAGTCTCCGTAGTAAGCGATGCTTTTTACAAGTTTGCCGTCTTGATAGAGCCGACCGTCATGTCTCTTTTTTTGAATACCGCTAAGCACATAATCATCGTACAGTATACATCTCTGCGGCTCTGAACCGCAATCTAGCGAGTTATACAGAGTGATACTTAGCGTTCCTTCATAAGCCTTTGCTTTGTTCTCAAAGCTGTCTGCATCTATGTACATGTCGTTTGTGCTGACAATATCACTCATCTCATTTACCACACTATCGCTTGTTATGTACAGGTCATTTCCCGCCAAGATAGTTGAGCTGCCGTAGTTTGGATTATCGTAAGGTATTTTTTCATTTAGTGCTGCTCTAAGCGTTGCAAAATGTGTACGAAAAGGCTCTCTTGCCAAGTCAACAGATAGACGGTAGCCAAAGTCGTTTACATATGCACGAAAAGTATCATTCCTTCCTTCGCCTTTTAACATAAGCAGACCGTTCTCGCCGATTACAGTAGCACGTGAATAACCTATACTTTCGTTAAAATAAACAGAATCCAAAATGCTATTTGAAGTAAAAAAAACATTATCATCAATCTCTTTTACTCTTTTATTGATAAGCTCTTTTGCAAAGATATTGATGTCACCGCTATAAGTCTCTATATTAGCTGAAATATTTTCAACAATATTAATTTTTTCGTTGGCTTTATTTGCTGCCATGGTCAGATTATTAACAGAAAATATATTTGCGTTTTGATTGTTCTGCAGCTTATTTGAGACATAAAGATTCATATCGTTTGCGGCAAATAAAGTCTGATTGTTTATAAGAGTATCCGCCTCTATATCTATATCATTTGCTGATATTAACGCGTTATTTATAAGCTCTCCATCTGTAATAAATTGCAAATAACCATCGGAGAGAATTTTGGCATCATTTTGAATATATTGCGCGGCTTCTATCGTAAGCTCATTACTGCTTTGAAGTGTGTTTTGATTAAACATCTTATCTGCTTTTATGTTTAAAGAGTTTTGTGATGCCACCATACCGTCTTTGACAATCACCTCATCAGCCGCTTGTAATGATACAGAGTTCGAGGAGTATACCTCGTCTTGAAGCTCTATATTTTTGTTTGACTCTACGGCAATATTGTGCGCCGTCATCTTTTGCAATTTAATCGTACCGTCAGCAGTGACGGTTATATCGCCGTTTGAAGCAACGACTTCTGGAGGAAGTGTAACCCCTACGCCTTGAGCCGTCCCCTCCAGAGTGATAGCGTTTGCATACATCCCTCCAAGTACCGATGCATCAAGAGAAGCGAACTTGGCATCAAGTCCGTTAGCGTATATCTTTGCATTAAGCCTCAGCACATTCGCATAAAGCTGCGCACTGTCAGTCTGTGTGGCATCAAGCCCTTCTCCTTCTATGGATATCTCTCCGACCTGTGTGCCGTATGATGATATAGAACCGTTTTGAATGCTTGGTTTACCGGTAGAGAGCGTTACATTGGAAGTATTTATAAATCCTGCTCCGTTTACTGTGATGCCGTTTGGATTTGCTATAACAAGGTCTGCCCTTTTGCCAGCTACCTCCGTATAACCGCCAAGCTGTGAAGGGTTTGTACTTGTTACCTCATTGAGTATGACCTTTGCGTTGGACGTTAGATGTGAGTTTCCGTATATATAGCCGCCGAGTTGAGTATTGACAGTCGTATCCATGGAGTTGTTAAGTATAAGTCCCTCTTTTGAAACATTATAGTGATTATATCTGTTATGAGAGAGTCCTTGGGCACTTGGGTTAGCTATATTGACAATCTGCACACCGTTTGGTGCACTCTCTAATGTCGTGTTTGTCGTTCCGTCCGTTTCTACGCCTGCCCCGCTCAATAACGGTGCAAATACCAACAATAAAGAGGTCATGATAGATAATAGTTGTTTATATATTTTTATCATTTTTTGCTCCTTTAATATTTAAATATCAACGAATACCTAAAAAGGTTTTGAGGTCTTATAGTTGAGGTATGTTTAAGTCCTCGACTCAGCGTAAGTTCCATATCTAGGTTCTTTGCAGCTGTTTTTATCCCTATTGCCGCTCCAGCTAAGGAGCCACATGCATTTTGTGTATTGCTCTCACACTTTACTGCACCATAATCAAGTCCTACAAAAGGGGATATGCTCTGCATAAAATATTGATTTAGACTTGGATAAAAACTTTTTATAAAATCATTTCTGATGTAGTAGCCGTTATTTCCATAGTAAGATGCCTCATAGCCCCTTACGGTATAGTAGCTCCCGACACGAAGTTTATTATTATCGTATAGCAGGTCATCCGTATATTGCACATGTGCATTTGAGTTTATTTGATAAGTAGGTATTGGCAAGTTGTAGATTAAATTGGTATCTAATGAATACTTTGTAAACTGAAGCTTTTCGTCCGAACCTAAAATAGAGCCGTCGTCTCTTGCGCCAAGCCAATTTGTTCCACGGTAATAGCTTAATATACTTCTAACTTGTCCCCAGTTTTGAAAATAAGTGTCTACCAGATCCACCTGAGCAAGCGCTGTTTTATAACTAGAGACATCTATAAGCTGATTTGAAAAGTAGTTTTTATTGTCTTTATATTGCACCGAAAAAGCTGCTTCAAGCTTATTGTTTTGAGTACGATGGAGTATCTTGCTCACTTTTAGATTCGAGCCTGTGGTATCCCCGCTTGAGCGATAGGTGTCATTTAGTCCTAAAACAGCCTGAGAGTATTTAAACCTAAACCAAGTGTACGATACTACATAACTACTAAGAGGAAAAGAGTAATCTATCTCAGTACCTGAAATACTTTGATAATAGCTCTGCACTCTGCTACCGTTATAACGAAATGTCAAAATGTCATTTATATTTAAGAGATTGTCTATAGAGAGGTCAATATTTAGATAAGGGTTATTGTCATATCCGTCTTTTTCACCGACCGCTCCAATCATCAATCTATATGGAGTCTCTTTTTGCGTCTGTATTGCAACTATGCTTTTACCGCTTTGTGTTCCCGGCTTTATCGAAAACTTTGAGCTATATGAGGGGACTCTGTTCATCATCTCCAAAGAGGTTTCCAAATCACGCAAATTAAGAGGCTCGCCTTTTTGAAGTAAAAATGCCGTTGCTATCCTGCCGTCAGAACTATTTGTCTCGCCATGCACAATATTTTCTAAATATCCTATTGATACACGCACATCAAGCTCTCCATCTAAGATATTTTGCTCTTTATAATACGGCTTGGTTGTAATATAGCCTTTATCCATATAAAACTGCGAAATTGTATTGAGTATGTTTTGAAGTAACATAGCATCAATGCAGTGACCTAAATATGGTGTTAAATGCCTTTTCTGTGCATCTTTATCAAATATGTTATCATCATTAACCCTAATTTGCTTGAGTTGAGTGCAGTTTTGCTCCTCATACCCTGTAGTTGGCTCTTTATGAACTTCATCTGAGTAAGCAAAAACACTAAAGAAAACCATAAGAATAACTTTATTTAACAATTTGCACTCCCATTTATCAAGAAAATAAAATAGTATCAAAATATAATAAAAATTTCAACTTTTATTATAGTTTGTTTTTTATTGTGCATCTTTAAAAATCACTTATTGAAATTCACCTACAGTGTGCTAATTTTACTTAGAATAAAGACTTCTAATTAAATAATACAAGATTCAAAGCCAATTTAATAGAATATAAAACTAAAAAAATGACTTTTTTTTTAAATAGTTTAATTAATAAAAATAATTATTTATCAAATAAGTATATTCTTCTATACTACTCAAATCAAAATACAAAAGGAAAATAATAATGAAAAAAGTTTTTATACTTTTCATAACAGTACTGTCACTATCGGCAATGGAACCACTAGTTAATGGTGAATGGATTATCAAGCATGCAAATGACAAGAACCTTGTCATCATAGATGTCACAAATGAGGAAACTTTTAATGAAGCACACATAACGAATGCCGTTCAATCAGGTCTGGGTAAATGGAGACAGGCAAAAGGGTCTGCTTATGAACTGCGCAGCATAAAAGAGCTACAAGCTGAAATACGAAGATTAGGTATCAATAATGACACAAATGTAGTAGTTTATGCGCATAATCTTGACCCTATAGATCTATTGAGTGCTCCATATGTAGTTTGGGCTCTAGAATACCTTGGATTAAAAAATGTAGCTATGCTTGATGGAGGTTTTGCTTCGTATACAAAGGCTGGCGGCAAGTTATGCGTAAAGACAACAACTAAACCAGAAGGCAACTTTAACGCTAAAGTTAATGATGCAATGCTTATCGACATGCAAAATGTAAAAAAATCAATAGGTAAGATTAAAATGGTTGATTCAAGACCGGCCAAATATTACTTCGGTTCACAAAAGCAAGGCTCTTTAAAGCATGCTGGTCATATTGCTCAAGCAAAAAGCTACTCTTGGCAGTATAGTCTTAACAAAGACAAAACATTAAAATCAAAAGAAGTACTGTCTGAGACTATTGAAAAAGGTATGGAGCTAAATAAAAATGATGATCTGATTATCTACTGTACAGGTGGGCTAGAAGCTGCAATGAACTATTTTGTTTTTCACAAAGTCTTGGGATTTAACAAAGCAGCGCTATATGATTCATCTATGTTAGAGTGGGCAAACAGAGATGACACACCAATGACAAAGTATCGTTGGGAGTAAGAGAGTTATTTAACTATCTTACTCAGAGTTGGTAAATCAAACTCAAACTTTTCATCCTCACACTCGATAAAGAGTGTGCAGGCTTTTTTACTAATAGACTTTGCCCCCACAATACCCTCTAGCAAAACTACAACTTCTTCACTCTGAGGATCATATGCTTTTAGTGTGCCATTTTGTATTGTAAAAATTCTTCCACCTCCGCAGCCATCGCCAATTATACCCTCACATGTCAAACTCTCATCAAAATCATTGATTTGATTAAAACCATGAATCATCCAAACACTCCTCTTTTGCCTCAATTAAAAACTCTTTATGCTCGGTTGAGTTTTTATCTACATGTAGATACTCTTCATAAACATAATTTTTAAATATTTTATCGTCCACACACTCACAAAGCTCGGTATTGTTTGAATCTTTGCAAGTTGATATTAACTCTTTTTTTTGAGCTTCGTTCCAACCAAAATAACTTTTATAGTATGGGTAAAGAACCCAAATGGCAAAAGCTATTGTCAGAACTATATTTATTATGTACTCTTTTTTTTTCGTCTCTAAATATTTTTTTATATCATATAAGATTAAAATCAAAAAAACTATTTCTAAACTTATTATAAACCAGTCGCTATCTAAAAAATCTAGCAATTATTTTCCTTTACTTTTCTCTAATCTTTTTAATTGCCTCAGCACACATAGTCATACCAAAGGTTGCAGTTACACCGACAAAGCTTGCTTTAGGGTGCTGGGTTTGAGCAGCTTCTTCTGAACTAAATATAACCTTATACTTGCTTTTAAACTTTCTTCTTGTTAACTCTCTTCTTATCTTTTTTCCCAGAGGATCTCCGGCACTTTTCCAAATGTCTGCCACCTGTACTTTTGTTGGGTCAAGTCTCTTTGCGGAGCCAAAAGAAGAGATGAGTTTTTTGTAACACGCTTGTGCCAAAGCCAGTTTTGCACGAGTATTATCAATAGCATCTAAAACTACATCATACTCGGAAAAATCAAAATCTTTAACCCACTGCTCCTCTACTTTTACATTTATTGTTTTGATACTTGGATAATGTTTTTTAAGTGCCTCGGTTTTTAACTCACCCTCATGAAGTTCAGACCATAGTTGGCGATTTTGATTTGACTTTTCATAAGTGTCATAATCAACAATTGTTATGTCACGAACTCCGCTTCTATAAAGACAATCAAGACAGTGACCGCCTACTCCTCCAACTCCAAAAAGAAGAACTTTTGCATTTTGCAGTTTAAGAAAATCATCTTGTAAAAGCTGCTGTATACGCTCATGTCTCATTAAGTATCAATCCATCCACTCTTGAAGTCTATCCATACTTTTATAGGCACTCATATCAAGCTGTATAGGAGTTATCGATATATTGCCGGCTTTAATAGCTTCGTAATCACTAATACCGCTATTTCCCTCTCGTGGAGAAAAATCAAGAGGGTGAAGCCCTAGCCAGTAGTGTTCTTCTCCGCGAGGATTTCTATGTACATGTGAATCATTTGCATAAAACCTATAGCCGGCATATGTTATCTGCATTTTAGCTTCTTTTGGTTCTGCGGGAATATTTACATTTAAAAATTCTCTCGCAGGAAGAGGAAATGAACCCTCTTTTATCTTCAATACCAATTTTTTTATAGTCTCTTTTGCTAAAGTAAAATCTCCCTCAGGGTCTGTAAAATCCATAACTTGAGAGATTGCAATAGATGGGATATCATGCAACACTCCCTCCATTGCTCCAGCAGCGGTTCCTGAGTATGTAATATCTTCACCCATGTTTGAGCCGCGATTTATGCCGCTTATAAGAAGATCTGGCTTAGAATCGACAAATATTGTACTCAAAGATAAATAAACACAGTCACTTGGAGTTCCATCATCTAGTTTATAAAAATCATCCCCAACGCCTACAAATTTCAAAGGACGAACAAGTGTTAGCGAATGTCCACAAGCAGATTTTTCATTTGCCGGTGCAACAACAGTAACTTTTACATCTTCTATCTCTTTTAAGGCCTCTATTAAGCTAAGAAGACCTTTTGCCTCGTAACCATCATCATTTGTTATTAAAATTCTATATTTATTTTTCATAGTGCAATTTTATCATTATTGCTTGAATATTTTCTTTTTTATCCGATGTTTAGTATTAATATAACGAAGGAAAAAAATGGACACTTCATATAATTTCAATTCATATACAGCACATGACTTAAATATAGCCATGAAAACTTCTAGCGGGGATGTCATTAAGATGGATTTTGCCAACTATCAATCTACATCTTTTAGCCATGAACAAAGCGCGAACAACTCTAAAACTTCCATGAGTTTTTCTTCGATGCAGTCATTCAAGTTTTCAATCGATAGCAACGGTATAGATGCACAAGACCAAAAAGAGATAGATGCGTTTATGAAAATTGCACAGCCATTTATAGACTCATTTTTAAAAGAACTCCAAGATGCAGCTCCAAAATCTCCCGTGACTCAACTAGCACATAAGATAGCAGGTATTTTTGAGCCCAGCCAAGAAAGAGATGAAAATGCTAAAAATAACATAAAAACAAACATCGTAAAAATGTTTGATGATTCTATAAAAAAACTAGAAATACCTCAAAAACCAGAAAAAACAGACACTGCCGAACTTATGGATAAAATTTTTGAACAAACAAAAAAACTACTTGAAAAAACACTTCAAGAGTTTGATGAATTTAACAAAAACTTATACGCATAATAGTCATTAGTATTGGCATAAAAAATGCTATTTGAAAACTATGACAAATGAGCTATTAAACTTTGAAATGAGCAATATAACAACTGCAGATATGGCAATCATTATTCCTATTATTTCCTTTATTTTTGGTTTATTTATCGGATTTCTTATATTTAAAAGCCTACATGTCAAAAGTATAAATCGAAAAAACCAAATGACAATAAAAGATTTAGAAGATGAAAGAACAAATTTAGAAGGTCAGATTAGATATATTGAACTAAAAAATAAAACTTTAGTTGAAGAAGTTGATGAAAAAGTTTTATACTTTGCTAATGAAAATCAAATACTTCTTGATAAAAACTCAGAACTACAGGCTCAATTAAAAGAGTTGGAAACTTCTAATAATATATTAATTGCAGAACTACAAGAAGAAATCGATAAAGCGGTTAAAGATAAAAAGACTCTTTTTAAACAGATTGAAGAAACAATAATCTTTGAATAAAATCACGCTTTACTTGGTATAAAAAATGCTGAAGCTACAGTTATGAAAATACTTTTATTAATACTTTTTTTTACACTAAATCTTCTTGCATCATCTAGCTCCAATGTGCAAGACAATTATGAAAAATTGAACCGCGAAATAGACAAAATATCTTTAAACTTAACTGCTGAAGAGAAAGTAACGCTCTACTATCTGGTTTTATCAACTCATGAAAAAATTGCAACTGCTCTGTCCCTCGATAAAACAAAGATTTCAAACCTTGACGACTTAAAAAATGAAACATTAAAAACTTTTGCAAAACTTCATGAGCACAACAATAAGATAAGCTCAACTCAGATAGAAAAGCTTAGAAAACTATACACAAAAATGAGTGAAGATGGTTTGAGTCTTATAAAAGCACAAGCAGCGTTACCAAAACAAGAGATTGTATATCAGGATAAAATAGTATATAAAGACAAACTAATCTACAAAGACAAAATTATAGAAAAAGACTCTTACTTTTATGCAATTGTAGCTTCAATTTTATCTCTGTTTATCGGTTTAACCCTTAGCTACTTTTTTTCAAAAAACTCATCTGTTAAAAAAGAAAATGAATTAAACAAAACTACTATAAAAATCTTAGAAGATGAAAAAACAAATCTATTAGATGAGATTGATTCTCTAAAAAGCAATAATGAAAAGCAAAATATATCAATTGAAAAAACAACTTTTGATATTAGCAATGAAAATGAAACACTTATCAATAAAAACAAAGAGCTACAAGAGCAAGTAAGCCAGTTGCAAAACTCACATAAAACCGTTATTGATGATTTAAATGAAAAAATCACTAAACTAAATGAAGATAAAACTACTCTTGTGAAGCAAATTGATGAAACAATGATTTTAAATAAAGCACAAGATATTAAAAAAGCCTCTTTTGACGAGCAGTTAGGCTCTCTTGAACACCAAAGTCAAGATATCTTTGTCATTCTTGATACTATTGCCGACATTGCCGATCAAACAAATCTTCTTGCACTTAATGCCGCAATTGAAGCTGCACGAGCGGGTGAACATGGACGAGGCTTCGCTGTTGTCGCTGATGAAGTAAGAAAACTTGCAGAGAGAACTCAAAAAACATTAAACGAAGCAAAAGTAAATATCTCAGGAGTTGTTGACGCTATTTCAAGCTTAAAAGTATGAAAACTTGACTTTAGAAGTTTTTTTAGTGTAAAATTATGTTTTAAGAAAAATACAGTAAGTATATTTAATCAACTCTCCCCTGCAAAAATTCAAAAAAACCGAGGTGACTACCATATGAGTGAAAATAATTCACATCAACCGCGTAAAAACAACAACAAAAACAACTCAAAACAAAGAACACATAAACCTGTAAAAGGCGCAAGCGTAGAAGAACTTCGTGTTGCAAGTATTGAAGTTTTAACTGCTTTAGCAACTGAGTTAAATGTTGAAAATCCAAATGAACTAAAACGACAAGATATTATTTTTGAAATCTTAAAAGCACAAACTGAACAAGGCGGCTTTATACTCTTTAGCGGTATCTTAGAAATCATGCAAGACGGTTATGGCTTTATTCGTTCTATTGACAAAAGTTTCAATGAGAGTATAAATGATGCTTATGTGTCAAACACGCAGATTAAAAGATTTGCTCTTCGTAACGGTGATGTTGTAACCGGTCAAGTACGCCCTCCAAAAGATCAAGAAAGATATTATGCTTTAATCAAAATAGAAGCAGTTAACTCACTTCCTCCTGAAGAGAGCAAAAAAAGACCTCTGTTTGAAAACCTCACACCACTCTACGCAATGGATCAAATCAAACTTGAGTACAAAGAAAAGGGATTAACAGGTCGTATGCTTGACCTTTTTTCACCTATTGGTAAAGGTCAGCGTGGTCTTATAGTTGCACCTCCTAGAAGCGGTAAAACTGAACTTTTAAAAGAAATTGCTCACGGTATCACGCACAACCATCCAGAGATTGACCTTATGGTTTTGCTTGTTGATGAGAGACCTGAAGAGGTAACGGATATGGAGAGAAGTGTTAAGGGTGAGGTTTATAGTTCTACTTTTGATATGCCTGCTAAAAATCATGTTAAAGTTGCCGAGATGGTTATCGAAAAAGCAAAAAGACGCGTTGAGCTTGGGCGTGATGTTGTAATTCTTTTAGACTCTATCACTCGTCTTGCTCGTGCTTACAATACGGTAACCCCTTCAAGCGGTAAAGTTCTCTCAGGTGGTGTTGATGCAAATGCTCTTCATCGTCCAAAAAGATTCTTCGGTGCTGCTAGAAATATTGAAAACGGCGGAAGTTTAACAATTATTGCGACTGCACTTGTTGATACGGGAAGCAGAATGGATGAAGTTATCTTTGAAGAGTTTAAAGGTACAGGTAACTCAGAGGTTGTTCTTGATAGAAAAATTGCTGATAGAAGAATCTTCCCTGCAATCGATATCCTTAAATCTGGAACTCGTAAAGATGAACTTCTTATCGGTCCTGAGACTCTGCAAAAAGTATTTATCCTTCGTCAAATGATACATAAACAAGAAAACGAAATTGAAGCACTTAAATTTGTTTACTCTACTATGGGTAAAAAAGCCACAAACGAAGAGTTCTTAGAAAGCATGAATACAAACTCATAATGAAAATAGGTGTTTTTGATAGTGGTATTGGCGGTCTAACGGTTGTAAAATCACTATTAAAGCACCAGCTTTTTGAAGAGATAATCTACTTTGGGGACACAGCTCGTGTTCCTTATGGCAGTAAAGATAAAACTACAATCGTTCGCTACGCTATTGAAGCTGTAGAGTTTTTCAAAAACTTTGATATAGACCTTATGATAGTTGCTTGTAATACAGTTAGTGCTTATGCGCTAGATGATATGAGAGAAGTTTCATCATTTCCTATTATTGGAGTTGTTGAAGCCGGTGTTTTAGCTACTTCAAATGCTTTAACAGACAAAAATTCAAATATTCTTATTTTAGGTACAAAAGCTACTATTAGCTCTAAAGCCTATGAGATTGGACTCAACAAACTAGACTTTAAAAATCTTCATGCAAAAGCAACAGGACTATTTGTTCCGCTTGTTGAAGATGAGATTTACGATGGTGAAATCATAGAAGCTATATTTAGACACTACTTTGCTCAAACAACAACTCCGGATGCAATTATCTTGGGCTGTACACATTTTCCCCTCATTTCAGATGCACTTCAGAAGCATTTTTCTAAAAATACTATACTTATTCATTCTGGAGATGCTATCGTTGAGTATCTAGAACAAAACTTTGAGTTTACTAAAAAATACCCAGAACCAAAACTAGAATTTTTTGCCTCTGAAAACCCTGAAGCCCTGAGAGCTGTTGGGAAAAAATGGCTAAATATTTAAACATATTAAGTTAAGAATTTTTTTAATTCACCGTAGAGTATCTCTTCATTTATTGGTTTTGCAATAAATCCATCCGCACCCTCTTTAAAAAATCTCTCACGGTCACCCTTCATTGTATTTGCAGATACAACTATTATTGGGACGACGCTTGAGTGATTTAATCGTATTATTTGGATAGCTTCAGTTCCGCTCATATTTGGCATATTTTCATCCATTAAAACAAGGTCATATTTGTCACTGCTGTACATCTTAATGGCTTCAAGTCCATCATTTGCAATATCACATGTCAAACCATACTCACCAATCATTATTTTAATCAACATTTGATTTGTTATGTTATCCTCTGCTACAAGTATGTGTCCAGATAACTCCTCTCTAGCCTCACTGTCTATCTCTTGATTATTACTTATTTGCTTTTTGTCGCCATCTACACTTTTTAATGGTATCGTCAATGTAAATACAGAACCTTCTCCCAAAGTGCTTTTCATATTTAATTCACCATCCATCAATTGCGCTAGCTGAAGTGATATACTCAGCCCAAGCCCTGTTCCGCCGTACTCTCTGGTTGTTGAAGTATCGGCTTGTTCAAAAGCATTAAAAATATGATTTTGCGCATCTTCACTTAGCCCAATACCGTTGTCAATTACACTACATGTAAACATTGCATGCTCATAGCTTGTCACTACTGTTACAGTCCCGCCTTCAGAAGTAAATTTTATTGCATTTGAAATCATATTCATTATTATTTGAGATATTCGCTGCCAGTCGCCATTTAGTTTTAAGTCGTTTTTCATAACAATATCATACTTATATGAAATATCTTTTTTATGAGATTCAAGTTCAAATGGTTTTAAGAGTTTTAGCAGGTTGTCATAGACAAAAAATGGCTCCTTAGTTATAGAGAACTTGCCACTTTGTATTTTTGAAATATCTAGTATATTATTAATCAACCCCAGCAGTATATTTGAACTCTCCAATGATGTTTGCAAATATTTATGTACTTCCTCGCTATCTGATTTTTTGTCTGCTAAATTAGTAAAACCTATGATTGAATTTAACGGAGTACGAAGTTCATGACTCATATTTGCTAAAAATGTATCTTTAGCTTTTTGAGCGAGAATAGCTTTTTCTCTAGCTTGGACTATCTCCGTCACATCATATCGCACACCAATGTACTCTTGTATCTCATTGTCAACATTTAGTATTGGAATGATTGTAGAGTCTATATAATATTCCTCCCCATTTTTTGCTAGGTTTTTAATTAAAGCTCTGAAGATTTTTTTAGACTTAATTGTATCCCACAAAGATTTAAATACCTCCGCCGGCATATCCGGATGACGAACTATATTGTGCGGCTTTCCTAACAACTCTTCTTGCGAATATCCGGATAATTCACAAAATTTTTGATTAGCGTATGTAATCCTGCCGCTAATATCTGTTTTTGAAATAATATTACTTTCATTTAGTGCTGAGATGAACTGTTCAGCCTCTTTGGCTAGTTTTTTATTCTCTTGTATTTCTTCTTTTAAATTGTACTCTGATTCGACATGTAAAATATGATTTTGAATCTGCATTCGCACGATTAAAGCCAGTATAACCCCTTCTGTAATTGCAAATATAGCATGCATACTAACAATATCCCAACCACTTCCATAGTTAAATATCTTTATCGGTACACTAAAAATATCTATGTTGTTGGTTTGAAAATAATTAAAAAGTGCGTGATGTATTGTCGTTGTAACAGTTGCAATAAGTATGGGGTATATGTCTTTATAAAGTGTTAAAATTGCCAATGCTAAAAAAACATGAAAATGCATCTCTACACGGCCTAGATGTTGTTGTATAAAAATTGATGAAAAAAGAATTATGCTTATGGCAACAGAATACCTAAACAAAGGTGTTTCGCTGTATTTTGTGTATAAAATTGCATTTATTGCAAAGATTAGACCGCCATTTATAAAACCAAATACATATGTATCATGCTCATAAGATGTTACAAATGCAGCCACAATCCAATGAACAAAAAGCACATATAGCATAAACTTATCAGCTTTTTTAAAATCCTCTTCAAATGCTGATCTTACATATGCTGATAAACTTTTTAAACCTAATACGCTCATTTTACAACTTCCGGTACATTATTCAAACAAATTACTTCATAATAGTTCAATTGCTCTAAATAATTACTTAATCATACTTTTATAATTATATATTGATGGAATGTCTCCTGCAAGCTAAACAAAACAGTAAAATTAGTACGCTTGATTTAGTGACTACTTTGTAATAAACATATAAAAAGGTTTGCCAGCTAATTTCATATCAATCCAAACGCCATTGTTGTTTCCTATATCGGCGCGCATTTCCTCTGTTGAGCTGTATGTTTTAGGCAAATCAAAAATTACTTTTATATCTTTAGAGGAAAAGGCTGTTTTTGTAGCACCTGTAATCACATTACAAAATTCGCCTATTCCATCCATAATGCTTGGAGTATCATTCTCATCTATCTTTTCACCAAGAAGTGATTCCATAGCAATAAGAGTAATATCCATCGGAAATAAAAGAACAAAACTTCCATCTATATCTCCGTTAAAATGCATAACAGCGCAGTTTACATCTTTTGCTAAAGCAAGATCAAAACTTTTAATACTATGTGCTGATTTTTGGGCTTCTAACCCTGTAAAAGAAACTAATGTCTCCACTGCCGTATCCATAAACACAGGTAAATTTACAATAAGCTTCTTTGAAAGCGCAAGATGTCCTTTTTGAGTATTTTTATAATCAGATTTGGCATTTAATGAACTGTGAGTGATTACTATATCGTTAGTATTGCTTTTAACAAGTTCTTCAAACTCTGAAGAACTTTTAGCTCTGGCTACTGTGTATCCGTATTTAGCAAGTTCTTTAGAAAGTTCTTTAGAGTTTTCTTCATCTTCATCATAGACCAAAACATGCAGACCATTTTTATATGATTTTGGATCTAAAAATACTCTAGCCGCACTTATATTTTTAAACAGTTTTAACTGTGTACCCTTAGTGGAAGTTTTTAAATGTTTATACAGAGGTATACTGTAGTCAACAAAAGATATTATAATTTTTAATTTTTTACTCAGTTCATTTAACTTTTTAATAAAGACATGTATACTTTCGTCAACACCTTCTTCATATTTAGCACCTTTTAAAGATACTAAAACAGCATTGACTTTTTTTTCACTGATTATGTCAACTTGGCGAGTGATTGAGTTTATCAGTGATGATATCATAGGTTCTTCTATCAGTCCGTTATAACTGAGAATAAGCATTTTGTGTTTACTACTTGTCATTAATTTCCGTTTTGAACAACTTAAAATATTTTAGAGTCTAAAAATAATTTTTCTATTGAAATACTATCATCCTATTAATTAAATTTTCCTATATGAACTGAACAAAATGAAGTTATTAAACTTTATAAAGACAAAATCAAATTATTGATGATAGATTAACTCTTAAAATGATAAAATCCGTATAAATAATAAATGGAGTGTATGTGTGAAAGAGTCTTCTGAAGTATTAGCGCGAAAATATAGACCTATCAACTTTGATGAACTTATTGGTCAAGAGACCATCTCACAGACTCTTTCGTTAGCACTTGACTCCAACAGACTTTCCCATGCATACCTTTTTTCTGGACTTCGAGGAAGTGGAAAAACCTCTACAGCACGAATTTTTGCAAAAGCTCTCATCTGCGAGCAAGGCATGAGTCATCAACCATGCGGTAATTGTCAAAACTGTACATTAGCACTTGAAAACCGCCATATGGATATCGTAGAGATGGATGCTGCATCATCTAGAAAGATTGATGATATTAGAGATTTGATAGAGCAGACAAAATATAGACCTGCAACGGCAAGATATAAAATATTTATCATAGATGAAGTTCACATGTTAACTAAAGAAGCTTTTAACGCTCTTCTTAAAACTCTTGAAGAGCCGCCTGAATATGTAAAGTTTATTTTAGCTACGACTGACCCGCTAAAACTTCCCGCGACTATACTCAGTCGTACTCAGCACTTTAGATTTAAATCTATTGCGACAAATAAAATCATAGACCATTTGGCACATATATTGAACCTTGAGGGCATCAAGTACGAAGCAGATGCCTTAGAGATACTAGCAAGAAGCGGAAGCGGAAGTCTTAGAGATACTCTCACACTACTTGACCAAGCCATAATCTACTCTAAAAACCATGTTGATGTACGAACAGTCACAGATATGCTTGGTCTTGTTGACCCTGCTTTTATAGGCGAACTGTTTAGCGCTGTTTTTGCAAAAGATTATGCAAGACTTGTAGAGCTTATAAAAGTTTTAGAAGATTATGAAGCGGAGATGGTTGTAGATGAACTAATAGCATATCTTAAAGAAAAAATGTATGCTTCAGATGCACTCTACTCTACACTCGTTTTAGACAGATTCTTTAGAATACTCAGCGATTCAAAATATCTCTTTAGCATAAATGCTGATGGCTCTTTTGTTTTATCTCTTATATTTTTCAAGATGATTGAAGCTCTTCGCATAAAAGAAGTTGACCAGATGATAGAGTCCCTGCAAAAAGAGATTCATAGACCTCCTGTTGTTCAATCTATGACAGAGCCAACTCAATCTGCGACAACTCAAGAGTCAGTTAAAATACCTATGCAAGATGAGACTCCTATTATACATGTAAATCCAGACTCTTCGAGTGAATCTAACCAAGACACAGAAGTTAATAGACTCGAAGAGTCTAAACCTAAAGTAAATGAAAAATTTGAAGAACTCATAAATAAGATAAAAGACAGAAACTTTGAACTTGGTCAGTGTTTTGATAAAAGCATTAGTTTCATCTCTTATGAAAATAGTGTTTTAACATGGGAAAGCTGTGCAGATGAAGATTGTAAAAAAACTTTGACTCATGGATATTCCGCTATAAAACAACTAGTTAGAGAAGTTTTTGGGTTTGAGACAAAAATCAAACATCAAGCCTGCACAAAAACCGATGAGTTTCAAGAACCTCACGAAGAAAAAGAAACACACATACAACAACCTACAATGCAACACACTCAATCAACATCGATGGTTGAAGACGCTGAAATCGGCGGAAGTGCCAGCTGTGTAACTAACTGCCAAAGCAGCGAGGAATCAACAAAAGAGATAGATGGCGTAGAAATCAAAAATGAACCTATGGTTCAAAAAGCTGTAGAACTGTTTGAAGCTAAAAAGATGACTATTCAGTCAAAAATCTAGCTTTTTAACATCTCGCTTATACTAAAACTAAATTTTGAACCTTTGCCAAACTCAGACTCTATTTCAATAGAAGAATTTAGTGCTTTTAAAATATAGCTAACCATCGCTAAGCCTATCCCCATGGAATTGTCCCAACTATTTTTATCTACTCTGTAAAATTTTCTAGTTACTTTTTTCAGTTCTTCAGCTTTGATGCCTATGCCACTATCTTCAACCGTTAATATATTATTTTTCAAACTTATTTTTACATCTGTTTTAGAATACTTTAAAGCATTGTCTACAAGATTAATCAAGACCAGCTCTAACATAGTTTTATCTGAAAAAAGTATTGCTTCATTTACTTGTACAACTATCTCTCTGTCTTTGTATTTTGAGAGCATATTTAATGCCACTTCATCACATAATTGTTTTAGATCAAATTCACTATTATTTATGTTCAAATCACCATTATCAAGCTTGACAGACAGCGCCAGTCTATCAAGCATTTTAGAGATTTTTTCACCATTAGAGCTGATTTTAGCTAGAAATTTATTTCTAATTTTATCCGGCATATCACTGTCTTCTTGAATCGTTTGAGCATAACCCATTATAGATGCTATAGGGTTCTTAAATTCATGAGAAAGTGCTGATAGTATGTCATTTCTTTGTTTGTTGATTAGTCTTAGTTTTGCCATGTGTTTTGTCTTTTTCTTCTCATTTTTACTAAGCTTCTTAACTAAGTTTTTCAGTAAAAGAGAGATTTGTAAAAACTCATGAAAGTATTTTGTTTTTACAACAGCCTTATAATTTTTGTTAGATATCTCATCAAGATAAGAAGTAATTTGAGAAATATCATAAACTATTCTTTGACTCATAATTTTTGAGATATAGCTTGCTATTAAAACAATAACAAGAAACACAACAAAAAGCTTTTGCCATAGAGAGTAAAAGTCATCCATTATCTGAGCTAGACTCATTGACAATCTTATATAAATTGTTTCATCATTATAAAGAATTTTTTTAGCTACATATAAAAAGTCAACTTTTAATGTTGATGAATATCTGGTTATAGATGAGTATTCATTCGAATTAGATTTCATTATTTCATATCTTGAGCCATGATTATCCATATCACTTTTATCTGCGTTTGATTCAGCTAAAATAACTCCATCAACATCAACTATGGTTACTCTAAGGGAAGTTTTCTCATGAACTTTTAATACATACTCATCAAGGTTATGCTTATTTTGTAACTCAAGCTCTATAAGCTCTATAGCATTAGTGAGATTTTTTTTGTTATGTTCAATAATAATAGATTTTAATGCAATATAGCTAATAACAGATGTAACGAAAAGAGCGCCTACAAAAAGCCCTAAAAACTTCAATATAAATATTTGATGTATTTTTAGCACAGTTTATATCCTACACCTCTAACAGTCTGTATATAATCTTTTGTTTTATCTGGATCTATTTTCTCTTTTAAACGATTTATCGCCACATTAACCGTTCTGTACTGATACTCATCTGCATCTTTCCAAACATTTTCCAAAAGATAGTCACGATCTAGTACACTTTTTTTATTCATAATAAATTCACAAAGAAGATTAAATTCCAATTTTGTTATATCAACCTTTTTACCGTCAACTTTCAAAGTTCTTGATGCTTTTTCTAAAAACAGGTCTCTATATGACAGATTTTCGTCTTCGATTTTTCTAGTTGTTCTGCGTAAAATTGATTTTACTCGTAATATCAACTCTTTCATATTAAAAGGTTTTGTTAAGTAGTCATCTCCTCCTCTTAAAAACCCCTCTTCAATCTCAGAATCGTTATTTTTAGCACTAAGATAAATAACCGGTGTCAATATTCCATCTTTTCGTAGTCCTTGAACAAACTCACTTCCTTCAACACCTGGAAGATTTCTATCCATGATAAGCAGATCTATCTCTTCTTCTTCAAGTATCTGGGCTACGCTTTTTGTGTTTAAAAATCCAATAACCTCAAAGCCTTCTTTACTTAGATTGTACTCTATAAGTTCTAATAAATCTTCCTCATCCTCCACAGCAACAATCTTAACACTCATACAATAGTCCTATAGATATTTTTTTACTATTGTAGCAAAAAAGGGTATAATAACAACAGATGCGCAGGAGGAAGTATAATGTTTATTTCAACATATAACACATATATTACTACAGATACTTCTGAAAAATCTCATAAGACTACAGCAAATGGGAATAAAGACAAACCGGAACAGTTTGCGTCTGAGAGATATGAAAAGAAGATTTCAACACCAGCTGCAAGCAAAAATCTACCTGTGGATTATGTCTCTAATTATAAATTTATTTACAATCAGCCAGAGCAGACAAAAAATCCAGATGAAATAAAATTTAAAAAAATAAAAGATATGAGTCTCGCCAAAACTGCATACGAAGACAATTCTATAATGTTTTCACTTGTCAAAAAACCAACAGTTACAATTTCTCAACTCATAAAACCAAATAAAGAACAACCTCAAAACATTCAAGAGTTAAAAGAGCAAAACTTGCGCAATACTATGGTAAATACTTACATCGAAAATGACAAATACTACCAGATAACTGCCTAATCTTTTTCAATCCAAGCATCAGTCTTTAGTAGCTCACCATCATCAAACTGCTTTAATTTAAATGCCCCACTGCACTTTCCGTCACTAAAATCCATGATTGCCATTTGAAGTATTTTTTTACAGTTTTTTGGAACATCAAAGTGACCTTTAAGTCCGGTCATAAATTGTTTTAAAGGTACTTTCTCATCCATTCCGATTACATTGTCTCTACAGCCTGTAAGTCCCATATCTGTTAAATATGCTGTGCCGTTTGCAATTTGAAAATCATCAGTAGAGACATGTGTATGAGTTCCTATTATTCCAGCTACTTGACCTTGGAGTAACATCATCATAGCTCTTTTTTCACTTGTTGCTTCTGCATGAAAATCTACAAAAATATTTTTAATACCTTCTACATGTAGAGTTTCAACCGTACTCTTTGCTTTTCTAAAAGCATTGTCCGTCAAAGGCATTGAGTAGTGTCCCATAAGATTTAAAACTGCCAGTTTTTCACCTGCCACATCATAAATCTTACAACCTGTTCCGCTAACATCATCAGGGTAATTATGCGGTCTCAATATCTCATGCGTATCAAAGAGTGTTTCTATCTCTTTTTTATCCCAAGAGTGGTTTCCGCCCGTTAAACAATCAAGACCATAAGCTACTATTTCATTTGCATTTTTTGGAGTTAAGCCAAACCCGTGAGAAGCATTTTCATAGTTTGCAATCACAAAATCAATTTCATACTCTTTTCTTATTTTAGGTAGATATTTTTTCAACATCTCACGACCTGGACGACCTACTATGTCACCTATAAAAGCTACTCTCATATATCATTATCCAATTTAAATGTTTGTATTTTATTATTTTAGAAGTATATCTAATTAATTGATTTAGATATAATTTTTTGCTTAAGTAACATTGTATGTGTTATGTAAAATATTTGCAAATTAACACGCATCAATGAGTGTTATTTGTCTATACGGCAATTAACACATACTTTATACTTAAGATTTATAGACAAATATTTTACATTGTCATATTTTTTACTAAATATTAAAAATAACACAAAATATGCATGTATATTATTTTTCATTTTTAAGGCTACTCTGTATATAATGTGTTTGAATAAATAGTTATACAAAAGGAATACACAAATAAAATGTCAAATCCTATAAAACACCATTATATTTCAAAGTTTTATCTAAAAAATTTTACAAAATCAGGTGGTTCCAAACAGACTTTATTTGCTTATGATAAAGTTAAAAATAATTATTTTAAATCTAATCCAAAAGATATATGTTATATAAAAAATTTCAATAAAATCTCTTTTCCAGAAAAAGAATATATAGTTGAAACAGAACAAGCAAAAATTGAAAGCGTACTAGCCATAAGTTTTAAAGAAATTATCGAAACAAAACAATATCCCAATGATGAACAGCTAACCCATATTTTAAATTTTATAGCCTTAGTGAGTTTACGAAATCCAAAAACTAGAGCCATATTTGATAAATTATATACGGATATTGCAGATAAACTTATGAGTATGACAATGTCATCAGAAAAAATATACAAAGATCAATGTCTTCAAGCAGGAATTAAAGAAGAAGATATAATACCCTATGAAAAACAGAAAAAATTTATTGAGGATAAAAGTAGATATACTCTTGAAATAAATCAAGAGGTTCATATTAAATCTGAACTTAAAGCTATTGAAGATTTAGTAGATATTTTATATCAAAGAAACTGGTATCTTATTGTATCAGATGAAACTATTGGTGAATTCATTACATCAGATTATCCTGTTTCAATTGCTCCATTAAATAAATCTGATAATTTACAAAATATTGGATTTGGAATGAAAAATACAGAAGTTTGTTTTCCTATTTCTAAATATTTAGCATTTATTGGAGTATTTGAAGATAAAGAACAAAAAAAGTTTATAGCTACTGAAGGTATAATTAATAAAATTAACAGAGCAACCTATGACTTTGCAAATAAACAAGTGTTTTCAACTAAAAAGTTGGATTTTAATATTAAGAATGTATAACAAATTAGAGGAGCCAATAAATTACCCTGCGGAAAATTCATCGGCTCGGCTTGACCGTTATGCTCAAAAAATAAATATGATATAATACAAGAAAAAGGAAAGTGCATGGTAGCAGTAAAACAAGAAGCACAAAAGATGATTCAAAATCTTCCTGATGATTGTACTTATGAAGATATACAGTATCACCTTTATGTTGTAGAAAAAATCAAAAACGGCATTAGTCGTGCAAAAAATGGTGAAGTTACATCACACAAAGATGCAAAAGCAAGAATGGCTAAATGGCTCTCAGACTAGAGTGGTCCCAAGAGGCGCTTGAAGATATAGAGTCTATAGCAACTTATATAGAAAAAGACTCCTCTGTATATGCAAAATCTGTTGTATCAGCATTTTTTGCAAAAGCTGATATTTTAAGAGACTTTACAGAGTTAGGTCGCAAAATTCCTGAACTTAATGATATTAACATTCGAGAAATATTTGTTTATAGCTATAGGCTAATTTATAAAATAAATGAAGATACAATTTTATTTGTAGCTGTAGTACATGGTAAAAGACTTCTTGAAAATCATGAAAAAAGTATAACAAAAACCCTGTAGCCAATAAATTACCATGCGGGAAATTTATCGCTCACGATAAACATTATTCCTACCAATTAGTATATAATATTATAAAACTTTTGGCTTAGAGTTTCTAAGATAAAAAAGCACTGCTTTAACAATGTCATCATCATCTTTAGAGTCTGATTTTATGCTCTCTTTTGAATCATTCATATATGTAAAAGTTACATTTTGACCATAATTTGAAACAGATTTTATCTTCTTTTGTAAACTTAAAAGTTTAATGACCATAAGTTCAAAAAACTGTTTTGTCGGAGTATCTAGCTCTCCAAATCTGTCTATTACCTCTTCTTCTATCTCATATATCTCTACTGCCTCTTCACAAGCTGATAACCTTCTGTAAATATCTAACCGAAGCCTATCTTCTTTAACCACTTCATCAGATATAAAAGCACTAATTGTCAGTTTGATATCTACTTTTGCTCTTTCTCTCTCCATAGTATTACTAAGTAGTTTGATAGCGTCTTCAAGCATTCTAAGATACAGAGAGTATCCTATATTTTTTATGTGACCGCTTTGTGCATCACCAACTAGATTACCACCACCGCGTATTTCCAAATCATGATATGCTAAAACCGAACCGCTTCCCAAAAATGAGTTGGATTCTAATGCCAAAAGTCTCTTTTTCGCTTCATCGGTAAGGTTTTCTTTACTCTCTACAATAAAATAAGCAAAACCCTCTGCATGCCCTCTTCCAACACGACCGCGAAGCTGATGCAAGTCTGCTATACCAAATCTGTCTGCACCATCAACTAAAATGGTATTGACCTTAGGCATATGAATCCCCGATTCTATGATAGAAGTTGCAAGCATAAGATCATACTCACCTGCTTCAAATTTTAGAAGCTCTTTTTCTGTCTGAGTAGCTGAGATTTGAGAGTGAAGCATTACAACTCTAAGCTCTGGAAGCAGTGCTTTGAGCTCTCCAAGTTTAATAGGCATATGGTCAATTGAGTTATGGACATAAAAAACCTGTCCTCCACGGCGAATCTCTCTTAAAATCACTTCTTTAACAAGTTTCTCTTCATACTCTTTTACAAATGTTCTTACAGGCTGTCTCTCACTTGGCGGAGTTAAAAGTTGTGACATAGTTTTTATAGAACTCATTGCTTGGTTAAGTGAACGAGGAATTGGCGTTGCACTCATCGACAGAAGATGCACATTATGGTACAACTCTTTTATCTTCTCTTTTTGTTTTACACCAAACTTATGTTCTTCATCTATTATTACCACGCCTAAGTTTTTAAAATCCAAGCCAAACAGAGCGTGAGTTCCTACAACACAATCTATCTCACCTGATGCAAGTCCCTTGATAACACTATTTTTATCTTTAGTGCTTACAAACCTATCCAACTTTGCATATCTAAGCCCTAAGTCTTTAAATCTTTCATCTAATGAACGAAAATGTTGAGCCGAGAGAAGCGTGGTTGGAACGATAAAAGCTGATTGAAAACCAGATTTTTTTGCAGCAAAGATAGTGTTCATAGCGACTTCCGTTTTACCAAAACCTACATCACCGCTTAAGAGTCTATCCATTATATGTCCGGAACTCATCTCAGTTATTATTTCATCTACAGACTGTGTCTGATCATCTGTATACTCAAACCCAGATAGTGCTTGAAACTCTTTTAGCTCTTTTTTGTTTATGCTTATTTTAGGTGACTTTATAAGAGCTCGCGCTGCAGCAGTATTGACTATTACGCCCGCTATCTCCATAAGACGCTTTTTAACCTTATCTTTTAGTTTTCCAAAGCTACCCTTGCCAAGTCTGTCTAAAACCGGAATTGAGCCTCCAGAGGCAATATAACGGTCTATAAAGTCTAAGTTCTCAACAGGAAGCAGAATCTTATCATCACCAACATACTTGATAACTATAAAGTCTTTAATACCACCTAGAATCTCAGTCTGCTCTATCCCTTCAAATATCCCGACTCCATAATCTTCATGAACAACATAATCACCGTTTTTTAAATCATCGAGTAAAATTGAGCTTTTTCTTCTTCGTCTTGCTTTGTCAGGCTTGTTTAGAGAAATTACAAGTTCATCTTTAGATAGTATATTTAAAATATATGGAGCATAGACCTCTGTAATGTTTTTAAGCTCAAACAGCCCTACCTGCTTCATTACAGCTTCATTTGCCCCAATAATTGTTATTTTCTTGTCTTTGTGTACTTTTAAAAGTGAGTGAATATCTGCAACAACCAACTCTTTAAAGTCATCAGAACTTGGCAAAATGTCAAGATTGAAGTACTCTCTGCAAACAGTAGGATTATTTAAAGCATAAGCATCTACTAAAAGAGCATCCAGATTTCGAACTAACTTTACCTTTTTATCTTCTAAAAAATTGACAGAACTCTCATCCAAGTGCCACAGCCCTAAAGAAGCGATATCTTTAACCAATGAGTCAAATTCACTCTCTTGGATTCTTTTATTTAGAGCACTAAACTCATCTTCATCTAAAGAGTAAAAAGCCGGTGTTATCTCAAAACTATCAAGTTCTTCTTTTTGTGTTCTTTGAGACTCTAGTTCAAAATACTTCATCTGCTCTATCTCATCATCAAAAAGTGAGATTCTTATTGGCATTTTAGAAGATGGTGCATATATATCTATGATGTCGCCGCGAAAAGATATTTCACCCTCAACCTGAACCATATCTACAAAACTATACCCCCAAAACAGCATCTGCTCTTTAAATGATTTTAGATTTATTTTTGATCCAAATTCTAAAGTTGTTGATTGAAGTAGATTATCTTTTGGTAAATGAAAAAGTAAGGTTTTTAAGGGCGAGATAATTAATGGTTTTTTCTTACATGTATAATAATGTCTTAATGCAGAAAAAAGATTATGAAGTTCTTCTTTGAAAACTCTCAGATCATCACCGTAACTTGCTCTGAAATCTGGAAACAGCAATACATCTTTTTTGAAAAACTTTGCGACACTCTCTAGTTCATGAGCTTCTTTAGAATCTTCACAGATCAAGAGTTGTAAATCTTGATTTTGCTGGGTTTTAAAGTATTGAAATAATGAGCTTTGAGACATTCTCTTCCTCTTAGGGCAAGTAGTAATAATGAAATTTTACCTAAGAAAAATTAAAGATGGCTATATTTTTTTAACTTCTTCTCTTTGGATCACTTTATTTGCAGTGTCTGCCGGTATAATATTTTCAAGTGCTGCTGAAGTTGGAGCTTCTGAAACATCTTTTACAACGCTGCTGCCTTCAAAAATACCTTTAGCTTCAATAACCAACTCACCTGACTCAATACTTCCATTGACTCTGCCTTGTGCTTTTATCTCAACTCTGGCAGCATTCACACTACCTTCTATGTATCCTTGGACTACTAGTCTTTTTGTAAAAACATCACCTTTTATATGACCGTGTTTTCCGATATTTACTTCTTTATTTGAGTGAATTACTCCCTCAAATTCACCATCTACATATAGGTTACAAGCAAGATTCATCTCACCTTTTATTGTAGAGCCAGCTGTGATGATGGTAGTGTTTGTGTCGGGTTTGGTACTTTGATGTGTGCTGTCGCTGTTATTAAAGATTGCCATGGTATTTTCTTTTCCTTTTCAAATATATCTTTATAGTTTTTAACACTCCACTTTACAAATTCATAAGGGTTTACAGCCCTTTGAATGAATCTGATTTCATAATGGAGATGTGGTCCACTGCTCATTCCTGAATTACCGGTATAGGCGATTAAATCACCTTTTTTTACAAATTCACCTGATTTTATCACAATTTTATTTAAATGCCCGAAGTATCCTCTGAAACCATAATTATGCTGTAGTATAACTAAATTACCAAATCCGCTTCTCTTATGCATTCCTGCCCATTCAACTATTCCATCAGCGGTAGCATATACCGGCGTATTCATCTTTGCTCTCATATCTATGCCACGATGAAGTTCTCTAGTGTTTAATGTCGGATGAATTCTGTAGCCAAACTTGCTTGTAACACCCTTGTATTCGATAGGCGAACCACTGGGAATAAACTGCATTAGAGTCGCCATATGCTGAGAATTCAACTTTGTCACACTCACTCTCTCTTGAAGTGACATGTCAGCTACTGGAGCCAAACCTATAAGCGTTTCAATCTCAGACAATGAGTCAGAAACCTCTACAAGTTCTCTTTTTTTATCAATTAGTGCTAGTTGTGTACTTTTGATACTTTCATCTAGTGCAGTATTTTTTTCTTTTAGTATAGTATATGCATCTTGCATATTTTTTCGTTTGATTTCTATTGCATCAACAGTACTATTTAAATACAAAATCGTACCCACAGCAACCAGCGCAATGAAACCAAGAAATAAAGCAGCATAAAGTATTGCCTGTTTTACGATTTGATGTATATTAAACTGTCTTACACCATTGTCATCATTAATTGTAACAGTAAAGTGATTATTCATTATACTCTCTTAAAAAGGCCTCTACAACACTAAAAGAGCCAAAAACAAGATACTTATATTCCGGTTTTATCTCTGTAAAAATATTGTTTTTTATCCCTAAATCGATTAAAGTGCTTTGAAGTTGTTCGATTAACTCAACTCTTTCATCATCTATCTCTATAATCTCTACATGTAAAATTATAGGCTTCAATATTTCTAATATCTCTTTATAATTTTTATCTTTGTAACTATTATAAATAATTATATATTTATCTTCGCTTAGCGAATCAACAATACTTGAAGCTGCCAAAGTATTATGTCCAACATCTACTATGATATTATCTGCTATTTTTGTAAGTCTTCCAAAAAGACGAGCATTGTCAAAATCGGCAATTTCATACTTAATCTTTAAAAAGTTTAAAGCACTTATGCTTAAAAAGAGGTTTTGTATCAAATATGGAGCGAGTGACAGGTTTTTAGATATTATGTCAACTTTTGCTTTGTCAATATCGTTTATCAGCTCATTTACCATATAAATATTTAAGGATTTTTCTTTACCCATTTTTCGAGCAATATCATACACCTCATCATATTTTTGAATGCCCAATATTGCATTGTTTTGTATTGCATTTAGTTTTGTTGTGGCAATTGCTTCTATACTAGAGCCTAAAAAAGCTTCGTGATCATAGGCGATGGGAGTAACAATACTTAGGCACTTAGGAAATACGGCAGTAGCATCAAACTCTCCTCCAAGTCCAGCTTCTAAAACAACATAGTCACACTCTTTAAAAGCTATCATTGCAAGCAGTGTCGTATACTCAAAATAGCTGAGAGCATCAGAATCAGATACTTCTAAAATTTTTTGTAATTCTACATGTGAATTCTCTAAAAGAGCGTAGTCGGCATTTTCTCCATTGAGCCAGATTCTTTCATTAAACTCTAAAATGTGAGGAGAGGTGTAATGTCCTGTACTAAAACCTGTGGAGTGCAAAGCCGAAGCTAAAAAACGACCCGTTGTGCCTTTGCCGTTTGTGCCGACTATATGAATAATTTTTACAACAGGAAGATATAATTTAATCTTGTCATATATGCGTGGCATACGAGTGTAATCAATCTTCTCATAAAAGAGAGGCTTTTTCGATAAATACTCTTTTAATATCACTTATATACTACTCTATTTCTTCCATCTTTTTTTGCTTTATACAGATATTTATCAGCATCTTTTATTGTATTTTGCAGTGAAGAGTGTTTTTGTCTCTCACTAACTCCACAACTTACTGTAATCTCTATTCGTTTGCCTTTGTACATAAACTTTGCTTTTTGAACTTTTTCTCTGATTTTTTCAGCGAAAATTGCTCCACCTTTAGCGTCTGTTTCAACTAAAAGTGCCATAAACTCTTCTCCGCCAAATCTTCCTACAATGTCATCTGTTCTTGCTTCTTTTTTTAATATTTTTGCAAAAGCAAAAAGAACTGCATCACCCGCATCATGACCATAATCATCATTAACTGCTTTGAAGTGGTCAAGATCAAAAAACACAATACTAAAATTATGTCCATGTCTTTCAAACTCTGCTTCTTTGATGTTCATATATTCATCTAGTGCCCGTTTGTTATAAAGCTTTGTTAAGAAATCCTCTTTTGAATCCTCTTTTGCTGACTCAAGTTCTTTTTCTAATTTTTCTATTTTTGCACTCAGTATACTAACCTCATCACTGTGAGTTTTTAAATCATTACTTAAAGCCTGAGTATTTTCTTCCAATGCTACTGCTATTGTATAGAGTTTTTGGTGTGCAACTTTGAAGTTGGTTATGGGCTTTGCATTATACTCTTCTAGTTCAGATTTGATTTTTTGTATCTCTGCATTTGAACTGTCTGAACGCTCTATCATATCGATAAGTCTTAAAGAGAGTTTATCAAGTACCCCATCAAGAGACCCTATCATCTCTTTAACACTCTCTTTATCAAGGGCTATTCTAAGCAATATAGCTGATTTGATTTCAGCTTCTATGCTGCTACTTTCGAGTAATGAAGGATTATTTTTAATCTTCTGACTTACTTGTGCTATTTTTTCATTTACACTCGAAGCGATGGAAGGAACTAATGATGAGACAAGTAAAGAGGCTATAGAAGAGAGTTCCATTGATTCAACAAGATCATAATCTGAATTAGGTATTTTTAAATTTTCAATACTTTTTTTAAGATTTGTTTTGTCTATATCTCCTAAAGCTTTTAGTTTTTCTAAAAATGTATCATCGTATGTAGTTATAAAGTTTACCCATAATTGTCTATATTGATTTATTTCAGCTGCCGAGGCATCTCTGTTTAGCAAATCAAGACTTTTAATTGCCAGCTGTGTAGCTTCTTTATTGTGAAGGACTTCTACAACCTGAAGTACTCTTTTTGTAAAAACAGTTTGTGATTCTAAAAGTTCTGCGGAGTGAGATGAATTTGTTCTATTTAGTTTTGAGATTAAAAAGCGTGTCAATTGAGTTACTGTTTTGATATGATACTGTGTTAGCTCTTTTTGAAACTCTTTGTTGAGTGTATTTGTGAGGTTTTTGACATGTGAGCAATCTTCTGTAGTAAAACCTGCTTTAGCAGACTCAATACAAAATGCTTCAGCATAAAAATCCGGAGTTAAAAGTTTACCTTCTAACTCTAATCGTTTTACAGCTTTTTTAATAATAGTTTGAATAGTCATTATTTCTCCCTTATTTATTAGTTCTAGCACCCTCAGCTGAAACTTGTGCAATAAATGATTTGATTGCTCTTTGTGTACTAAACCCGATTGCTTCAAATCTCTCTTGATCAGTAACTATAGCATTTGGAGCTACTGAGAAGTCATGATTTCCTCTTGCTGAGTAGTTTTTTGACTCCCCGTTATGAACACTGGTAATATTTAAAGAAACGCTCATCCTGTAGCCTATAACAAATCCATTTTCATCATAAACAATTGGTGAATATGACGGATTACCCATTTTTAAAATAAGATGAGTGTCTGATTCCGACTTAGCTACCAAAGATGCCTGAAAAACCTCTATAATTGCTCTATCCACAGCATCTTTAATAATAACTGTATTTTCCGGATCAACTGCAGAAATAACTACACTCGTACTTATTTTTTCACCCATACTTGCACGGGCAAATTTTGCACTTGGCTTATATCCACATGCCGTTATTGTAACAACTACCAAAAATAGTAATATAAATTTATAAAATAATCTTTTCAAAACTACCCTTTAACTACTAGGTTAACTAACTTATTTGGGACTACAATCTCTTTAACTATAGTTTGTCCTTCTAGCCATTTTGCGGCTTTTTCTTTAGCCATATCAATTATACTCTCTTTTGATGCATCTATTGAAACTTCAATCTCGCATCTTCTTTTGCCATTTATTGAAACACCGAGTGTTACACTGTCTTCAACAAACACTTCTTCTATGATTTTTTGCTTTGATAAGTTATTTAAAGAGAAGTTTTCATTACTGATTTGCCAGCACACATGTGGAATTACAGGCTCCATAATCGAAGTCAAAATCCAATATCCCTCAGTCCAAACCTCAGAGTTTGTTTGAGTGTTGAGTGCATTCATAGCTTCCATTGTACCAGCTATTAGTGTATTAAATGTGAATTTTTCATTATATACATCATTGGCTCTTTTTAGAGCTTCATAGACTTTTTTTCTGGCAAATTTTTCATCTTTACTTAATGACGCGTGTTCAATTTGAGGAATTGTGTCTGTTTTGAGTATGTTAGAACTTCTATCAAAAAATCTTTTTATGAACTTGTAAGCACCCTCAACAGCACTGTCATTCCACTCCAACTCTTGAGTCGGTGGGGCAGCAAAAAGTATAAACAGTCTGGCAGTATCTGCACCGTATTTTTCTATCAATGCATCAGGGTCAACAGTATTTCCTTTGCTCTTTGACATTTTTGCCCCATCTTTTAGCACCATTCCCTGAGTAAGAAGTCTGTCAAAAGGCTCATCAAAGTCCAAGTAGCCTAAATCACGAAAAACTTTTGTAAAAAATCTAGCATACAAAAGGTGTAAAATAGCGTGTTCTATACCACCGATATAATGGTCAACACCTTCATGCCCTTTTTGGTGCATCCAGTACTTTATCTGCTCTTTTGAGAAAGCCTCTTTTTCCCAATTGGCAGGTGATGCACAAAATCGTAAAAAGTACCAAGAAGACTCTACAAATGTATCCATTGTATCAGTCTCACGAATAGCATCCTTGCCGCATTTAAGACAAGAACAATATTTCCATGTTGGATGGTTTTCAAGCGGGTTACCCTCTCCTGTAATCTCTACATCTTGAGGAAGAGCAATTGGAAGATTCTCTTTTTTCTCCATAACGATTCCACAATCATCACAATGAACAAAAGGAATAGGAGCACCCCAATATCTCTGGCGGCTTACTCCCCAATCTTTTAGCTTGTAATTTGTAGTCTTTTTACCAATACTGTTTTCTTCAAAATACTTGATAATGTTGTACTGAGATTTTTTAGAGTTCATGCCGTCAAACTCACCTGAATTAAACAGTTCTCCAACTTCAGTATAAGCTTTATCAGATTCCAGTTCGCCATCAAAAGGCTTAATAACTGCATTAATAGGCAGGTCATACTTTTTAGCAAAATCAAAATCTCTCTCATCATGAGCCGGAACCGCCATAACAGCACCACTTCCGTAATCCATAAGAACAAAGTTCGCACACCAAGCCGGCACTTTTTTACCAGTCAAGGGGTGAACTACATGTAGACCTAAATCTATGCCTGATTTTTCTTTTTGTCTGTCAATTGATGAAGTGTTTTTCATCTCTTTGATTTTAGCAATTGCTTCTTCAGATATAAGGGAGTTTTCTATCATATATGTAACGATAGAATGTTCAGGAGCAAGTGCCGTATAGCTCACACCGTAAATAGTGTCAGGACGAGTTGTAAATACATCAAAACTTTTAAAAGTGTTATTTAATTTAGATAGCGACATGTCATCAAAGAAAAGGTCAAACTCCAAGCCGTTTGATTTTCCTATCCAGTTCTCCTGCATAGTAAGCACCTGCTTTGGCCAGCCATTTTCAAGCTTAGATAAATCAGCCAAAAGCTCATCTGCGTACTCTGTGATTTTGAAGTAGTACTGATTCATATCTTTTTTAACGATAGGAGTATCACATCTCCAGCAGCATCCATCTACAACCTGCTCGTTAGCTAAAACAGTCTGATCATGTGGACACCAGTTTAAAAGGCCTTTTTTTCGGTAAAGAAGACCTTTTTCAAACATGTCAATAATAAAGCCCTGCTCAAATTTAGTATAAAGTTCATCACTTGTTGCTAGTTCACGCTCTTTGGAAAATGAGAAACCAAGAGTTTTAAACTCGCCCTTCATATACTCGATGTTATCGTAAGTCCAACCCTTTGGATGTGAACCATTTTTTATAGCTGCATTTTCTGCGGGCATACCAAAACTGTCAAAGCCTATGGGGTGAAGAACATTAAAACCTTGCTGACGATAGTACCTTGCAAATGTATCGCTTAGAGTATAATTTCTAACATGTCCCATATGAAGTCGCCCGCTTGGAAACGGAAACATACTTAAGATATATTTTTTTTCTTTTGTAAAATCTTCACTAGGTTCAAAACTTCTGTTTTTTGCCCAATACTCTTGCCATTTTTTTTCTAAATTTTGTGCGTTATATTCCACTTAATAAATATCCTATAAAAATTTCTGACTCCAAGGGAGTTTATCTCTAATCGCCTTAGCAGCGCAAGCAAATAGAAATGAATTTGCTCCATTTATCGAACTACTGCAGTCTAATATTCGTCACGATTTTTTGAACTCTCTATATAAATAAGTCCTACAGAAAAAAGATTTGCGATAAGTGCACCGATAGCCAAAGCAATAGCTGTCTCAAGGTTTCCAACAACTTCTAAATATATAAATGCCGGAATAAGGTGTAAATCAGCTACCAAAGACGATGCTAATAATTCTGCGGAGAGAAGATTTCTAACACCTATTTTCAAAAATGTAGAAACTAAGTTCAAACTACCTGCAACAAATAGTGCAATAGCACTGTGTTCATATAAAAACCCTGCAATTGATGTTAAACTCATCAACGCAAAAAATACATATATTACCTTACCCCAATCCATACAACACCCTTAATTTAAATTATCTAAAGTGATTATACAAAAAGTATCTTAAGTAGCGACTGAAAACCAATTTGGGCATTGGTTTTCTAAATATGCATATAGTGCTATGCTATTGTTTGAGTAGGTTTTTTTTCATAAAAAGATAGAACAACGCTAAAAAAGGAACGAAAATTATACCGATTCTCCAAAATATTTTTGCTTTTTCCTCTTCAAACTCACTAGTATATATTGAGATTATCGAATATATCCAAACAGCTACAAATAAAACAAATATCACAATCGTAAAGTTGTTCATAACATTCTCCTTGGTTTTATATATTATAGTAGTATTAAGACAATAAAAAGAAATAAAATCAACATAACTATTGATGTGAGAAGATATTACCCATGATAAACATAGGTAATAAAAATTTTAAAGAGTTGCTACATTACTCCAGATTCAAACTGATCGCGCATTCTCTGCTTTTCTGCTTCTCTTTTTGCTTTTTGAGCAAGTTTAATATGATAATTTTTCACATCAAAACCAAATGCAAGAAGAATTGGTGAAGCAACAAAAATAGATGAGTATGTACCGACAACAACACCTACTAAAAGTGTAAATGCAAATGCATGAATAATCTCACCACCGAACATAAACAGCGTAAACACAACGAAAAAAGTTGTAAGTGAAGTTAGAGTTGTTCTAGCTAAAGTTCTTGTAACTGATTCATCAATGATATCTGATAATTCACTATTTTTGCCATTTGTAACACCCTCACGGATACGGTCAAAGACAATAATAGTATCATTTAGTGAATACCCCAAAATTGTTAAAAGAGCTGCTAAAACATCTAGATTTACATCTAATCCAACTAAAGTAATAGCTCCAAGTGCGATAGATACATCATGAACAAGCGCTACAATAGAAGCAACAGCAAATCTCCACTCAAATCTAAATGCAACATAAATCAAAATACCTATAACTGCTAAAATAAGAGACATTATCCCCTTCTCTTTTAGCTCACTACCCACTTTTGGACCAACTATATCAACACGGCGAATTTCAAACTCGCCTGTACCCTTTAGAGCTTCGCGGGTAATATCACCTATATCAACAGTAACATTTCCAGTTGAAGTTTTCATACGAATCACAACTTCCTCAGGGGAGCCAAATTCAGAAATAGATGAACCGTCAAAGATTTCATCATGCTTTAGTTTTTCTCTCATATCATCAATTGGTGCTGCTGTGTTATATTTTACTTGAACTACAGTACCACCGGCAAAATCAACGCCATAGTTAAGACCTTTTGTTGCCAAAAGAGCAAGTGAACCTAAGACCAGAACTAGAGATACAAGCATTGCAAATTTTGATTTGCCCATAAACTTAAAGGTTTTTGTATATTTAAAAAATTCCATAATTAACCTTTAATCCCAAACCATAAACGGTTGTTTTTACTTTTTTGAATTCTCTTTTCTAGCATAGTATAAATACCGTGTGTTCCAAGAATTGCCGTTAGCATGGAAGCTAAAATACCGATACTGATAGTAATAGCGAAACCTTTAATAGCACCTGTTCCATAAGCATATAGAACAACAGCCGCAATTAAAGTCGTGATATTTGCATCTAAAATTGCACGCATAGCATTTGCATATCCATCTTCTATAGCTTTATGAATAGATACACCCTGATATATAAGTTCACGAATACGCTCAGAGATAATAACATTGGCATCGACTGCCATACCTACGGTTAGAACTATACCTGCCATACCTGGAAGCGTTAGCGTTGCTCCAAAAAGAGACATAACGGCCAAGATTATAAATAAGTTTGCCACCAAAGCAATATTTGCAATAATTCCGGCAACTCTATAGTAAACAACCATAAAAACAATTACCAAGATAAAGCCGCCGATAAGGGCTACCATACTTGCTTTAATACTATCAGCACCAAGACTTGGTCCAACAGAGCGTTTCTCCATCAAATAAACAGGTGCCAAAAGTGAGCCTGAACGAAGAGCAATAGCTAAATCTTTTGCTTCCATAACAGTATAATCACCAGAAATCTGACCACTTCCACCACCGATACGCTCATTAATAACAGGAGCAGAGTAAACTTTTCCATCAAGAACTACAGCTAAATGGTTTCCAACATTTTTACCTGTAAAGTCTCCAAATATCTCAGCACCCTCAGCATTTAGTGAAAAATTGATTAGCGGACGATTATTTTGATCAAAACCTACATGTGCATCTGTGAGCATCCCACCGTCTAAGATAGGGATCTCACGAACCAAATGCTTGATTTTAGAATTTGCAACATCTTCTAAAATAACATCACCGTAAGCTGCTGCATCAGAATCACTCATTGTGTAAACACGCGCTGCTCTATCTTCATCAACAGCCATAAGCTCTAACTTTGCAGAACGAGAGATAAGTTCTCTTGCGCGCTGCTCTTCTTCTTGAGTTTTTATACCTGCTAGCTGAACAAGAATTTTCTCTTCACCTTGACGGGCTACTACAGGTTCAGCCAAACCAAACTGATCAAGTCTGTTTCTGATAGTTTCAATTGCTTGAGAGATTGCTTGTTTTTCTGTTCTGATTATCTCTTCATCACTAAGAGTAATAGAGATGTTTTCAGCATTAACAGCTACAATTGCGCCCTCAATCTCTGCTAAATACTCTTGAACTGTTTTTAAGTCATCAGAGTCTAAAAGAGTAAACGATATAACACTCTCATCAAAACTAAGAGAATCAACCAAAATATCTTTACGCTCACTAAAGTGTTTGATACTCGCAGCGATAGATTTTATACGAGATTTTACCGCTTCTTGTGTTTTTACACCTAGAAGCATATGTAAACCACCCTGAAGATCAAGTCCTAAGGTGACTTTCTTCCCCTCTTGTGTCTGAAAAAGAGATGGAACAGAGAAGAATACACCAAAAACTATGGCAATAGCAAAAATGACTGTGCGATAATTAAGCTTCATCCTCATACTTTCTTGTAACAGCTTCTTTAGTGATTTTTATTATTGTATCATCATTTATTTTTACGCTTAAAAATTCTTCTTCTACTTTATATACAACAACTATCATGCCGCCGGCAGTTACTACTTTGTCACCTTTTTTAAGAGCTTCTATCATCTCTCTTCTGCTTTTTGCCTCTTTTTGTTGAGGACGAATAATTACAAAATACATTATTGCGATTAAGAATACGAACGGTAAAAGTTGACTTATGATTTCCATGATTTGGGGTTTCCTTTGAATTAATTGTGGCGATTATACAAAAAGTATATTAATAAAAGACTGAATATGTGTATAATTTCATATGTTGAAAAAAATAAAAAAACTTCAAGAATCACAAAAGCCTCTAACAATTGATTTAATAGGCGGAATCATCACTGCACTTTTGTTTAGTGCGTTTATATACTTAGAGCACTTTGGTATCACACTAAAACTCTTAAACACTCTTTTTGGAATCATCTCTTTGGCGCTGCTTTTATACATGTCAAAAAGAGCTGTTTTGATTGCCGGTTTTTTCATAGGACTACTTTGGTTTTACTGGATTGGATACAGCTTCGAGTATAATGGTGTTGGGTATCTAACTCCTGTAATTACGCTCATCTTTGCGTTTATATATATGCTCTTTTTTGGCATACTGGCTTTAACAAACAAAGTTTATATAAGAGCCATTTTACTTTTCGCACTTAGTTTTTTTGAGCCGGCTGATTGGAACTGGATGCAAATCGAGTTAGTATTTGTAGATAGCTATATAGGTGTTTTAAAGTACCAGCTTATAGTTGTTTTGATAGCTTTATCTCTTCCAAACTATATAAAAAACAAGTATAAATACACACCTCTGCTATTGATTTTGGCGGCTCTTAATTTTAATCCACAAATTCAAAAAGACGCACCGCTTAAAATTAAACTGGTTTCTACTGACATAACACAAGATGTAAAATGGAAGAGAGAGACTTTAGCACCAACTATAAAGATGGCACAAAGAGAGATAAAAGATGCAATAAAAAACAATTATGATGTAGTTGTTTTACCCGAATCCGTTTTTCCTCTATTTATGAATCAAGCTCCAAAACTCGTACAAAAACTCTTGTTGCTCTCTAAAGATATTACTATAATTGCAGGCTCACTTTTAAATGAAGACAATCAACACTACAATGTAACCTATATGTTTACAAACGGCAATTTACAAGTAGCAAAAAAATTAGTGCTGGTTCCATTTGGTGAGTATATTCCTCTTCCTAAATTTATTAAAAAATTTGTAAACGATACTTTTTTTGCGGGTGCTTCTGACTTTAAAACAGCAACAGAGCCTACAGATTTTATAATTAAAGGTGTCAAGTTTAGAAATGCAATCTGCTACGAAGCGACATGTCAAGAGATATATGAAGGAGATGTTGATTTTGTGATTGCAATAAGTAATAATGCCTGGTTTTCTCCATCTATAGAGCCGACTTTACAAAAACTGCTTATGCGGTTTTATGCCCGTAAAAACGGTGTTACCATATATCACTCTGCAAACTACAAAGGTACTGGAATTATCAAGTAATACACTTGTAACAAGCTTTTAGCTATAATAGCCATTAAAATATATAACACTATAGGCTATTTCATGTTAAATCTTAAAAATCCAGACTTTTATAATAACCGAGAACTGTCGTGGTTGCAATTCAATACCAGAGTTTTAAAACTGGCTCAAGATGAATCCTTACCTCTTTTGGAACGCCTGAAATATTTAGCTATTTATGGAACAAATCTTGATGAGTTTTATATGATAAGAGTAGCAGGGCTTAAAAAGCTTTTTGCAGCCGGTATCATCGTCTCAAGCGCGGACAAACTTACACCTCTTCAACAGCTTCGTGAAATAAGAAAATATCTTCACCAAGAACAGCAAGTAGTTGAACACTGTATGGGTGGAATACTAAAAAAGCTTGAAGTTGAAGGCATAAGCATAAAGTCATTCAACAATGTAACTCCTCATGAGAAAAATCAACTCAAAAGATTTTTCAATGAAAACATATATCCGGTAATCATTCCTATTGCAGTAGATGCGACTCACCCATTTCCACACCTCAACAATCTAAGTTTTGGTCTTATTGTAAAACTAAGTGATAGTGACAACCCTGCAATAGAAAGATTTGGATTTATCCGTATTCCAAGAGTTTTGGATAGGTTTGTAGAGCTTAACAACGGTGTTTATGTTCCTGTTGAGAGTATTGTTGCTCAACATGTCGAAGAGCTATTTCCTGGTTATACTCTTATCAAGTATGCATCTTTTAGAGTTACAAGAAACGCTGATATAGAGATAGAAGAGGAAGAAGCTGACGACTTTATGGAAATTCTTGAAGAGGGATTAAAGCTTCGCAGAAAAGGTGCAATGGTAAGATTGGAAGTTGGCATTAACGGTGATGAGGAGATTATCAACTTCTTTAACCGCCACACGAATGTTTATCAGGATGATATCTATAAATTTCATATATTTTTAAATCTTTCCAGTCTATGGCAGATAGTCTCAAACAAAAATTTTGCTCACCTTTTAGCAACACCATTTAAGCCAAAAACTCTGCCTCCACTCGATAGTAATGAAAACATTTTTCTAACTTTAGAGAAGCAGGATGTTTTACTCTACCATCCATATGAGAGTTTTGATCCTATTGTAAAATTTATACAGGATGCTTCAAAAGATCCTGATGTAGTTTCCATCAAAATGACACTTTATCGTTCAGGTACTAACTCTCCGATAGTTCAAGCACTTATGGCTGCTAGTGAATCTGGAAAACAGGTTACTGTAATGGTTGAGTTAAAAGCCAGATTTGATGAAGAGAACAACCTTATCTGGGCAAAAGCACTCGAAAAAGCGGGAGCACATGTTATTTACGGAATAAAAGGTTTTAAAGTTCATGCAAAAGCAACTTTAGTAACTAGACGAAAAAATGGAAAACTTAAACAGTATGCTCATCTTGGTACCGGTAATTACAACCCTGCAACATCAAAAATATACACAGATATGAGTTATATGACATCAAAAGATGAGATCACTAATGATATGACTAGATTTTTTCACTTTTTAACCGGTTTTAGTAAAAAAGGTAAACTTGAAGAGCTTTACATGTCACCTTCACAGATTAAACCGAAGATACTTTCGCTAATCCAAAACGAGATGAGAAAAGGCACTAAAGGACAGATAATTGTAAAATTAAATTCTCTTGTTGATGAGGATGTTATCCGTGCCTTATACAAAGCAAGTCAAGCTGGTGTAAAAATCGACCTTATTGTTCGAGGAATATGCTGCTTAAAACCAGGCATAGAAGGTGTAAGTGAAAACATCAGAGTAATTTCTATTTTAGGCAAGTACCTTGAACACCCAAGAACATTCTACTTTAAAAATGACGAAGCTCAAGTATATATCTCTTCTGCTGATTGGATGCCAAGAAATTTACTTAGACGAATAGAGCTCTTAACTGCCATAAAAGATGAAAAAGCTAAAGATAAAATTATTCAGATTCTTAAACTTCAATGTTCTGACAACTCTTTAGCTCATGAGCTTCAAAGCGATGGCTCATATATAAAAGTCAAAAATGATGGAGTTAAAACTATTAATAACCATAAACTTTTAGAAGATCATGTTAATAGAATCTCAAGAGCTACAAAAAAAGAGACAGCTAACTCTGTTGAACAACTGGCTACCCGTCTTTTTATCGAGAGTTAACTATGATTATCGATTTTAAAGATTTTTCACCCAATATAGGAAAAAGAACTTGGATAGCGCCATCTGCGGATGTGATAGGTCGTTGCGAAATTGGCGAAGATAGTTCTGTATGGTTTCAAGTCGCCATAAGAGCAGATGTTCACTTTATCAAAATCGGCTCTCGCACAAGTATACAAGATGGAAGTATGATACATGTAACTCATCATAAAAAAGCTGATATGAGTGATGGGCACCCGACTATCATTGGCGATGATGTAACAGTTGGACACAAAGTAATGCTTCACGGCTGTACAATACAAGATGCCTGTCTCATTGGCATGAGTGCAACAATACTTGACGGTGTTGTGATTGGTAAAGAGTCTATTGTCGGTGCAGGCTCGCTTGTAACAAAAAACAAAAAATTCCCACCCCGCTCACTTATCATGGGAAGTCCTGCTAAAGTTGTAAGAGAGCTGAATGATGAAGAGGTTGAAGAGCTATACGCTTCTGCATCAAGATATGTAGAATTTAAGTCTCACTACCAAGAGTAAAAACCTTTGCCTGATTACTTTATATTTGCAGACATTATTGGAATCATAGCTTTTGGAATAAGTGGTTTTTTAATTGCTATAAAAAACAACCTTGATATTTTAGGAATAGTTATAGCCTCAGCCCTTACAGCTTTAGGTGGCGGGATAATCAGAGATGCTATATTAAGCTCTGCTCCATTTGCATTTACCTCACTATATCCAGCTATCACACTGATTTTTACAATTTTTATTGCCTACATGTTTAAACTATATAACAATACTTCTATTGAAAAGAAATGGATATTTGTAGTGAGTGACACTATTGGTTTGGTTGCATTTAGTATTACAGGTGCTCTTTTGGCAATAAATGCTGAGTACAACTTCTTTGGGATAATAATTCTGAGTTTTATTACAGCAGTTGGCGGTGGTGTTACCAGAGATATTATGATAAATGAAGTTCCAACAGTTCTAGTAAGTGATTTTTACGGTTCTATAGCAGTTATAGTTGCTCTGCTCTTAGCAGTTGTTGAACTATTCGACATGTTAAATGAATTTACCATAATCTCTATTGCATTATTTTGTATTGCACTGAGACTTATAGCCTATAAAAAAAAGTGGCATCTTCCAAAACTAAATTAAAGCAGATTATGTCCTATAATCCGCATTTATTTTAACATACTCATAACCAAGGTCACATCCATATGCTTTAAAACTTCCCTCGCCGATACCTAAGTCGCAAGAGATAGTGAATTTTTTATGCTGCATAACAATTGCACATTTTTTTTCCATCTCTTCGTCAAAGTAAAGTTTTCCTCTATCATAAACACATAAATTATCAAAAGATATCTTGAGAGTCTCTTCGCTGCACTCCACACCGCTTGCTCCAACTGTTGAAGCTATTCTTCCCCAATTTGGGTCTTCACCAAAAAGTGCAGTCTTTACAAGAAGAGAATCTGAAAGTGCTTTTGCTACTACTTCAGCTTCCCTGTCATCTTTTGCACCTGTAACCTTGTATGTAACAAGCTTTGTAGCGCCTTCGCCGTCTCTAACCATCTCTAGGGCTAAAAAGTGCATAACTTTAAACAGAGCCTCTTTAAAAGCCTCTTTGTCATAGGCTTCGCTTTTCTTGTTAGCTAAAAGCAAAACGGTATCATTGGTTGAAGTATCCCCATCAACACTTATCGCATTAAAAGTTGTCTTGGTCACTTCATCTAACGCTTCTTGCATCTCATTTTTAGGTACAGCAGCATCAGTTGTAATAAAACACAACATTGTTGCCATTGCAGGGTTTATCATACCCGCACCTTTTGCTATTGCACCAATGTTAAAACTGCTGCCATCATCCAGCTTAACTTTAAATGCTATCTCTTTGGCAAATGTATCTGTAGTCATTATAGCTTTTGAAGCAGAAGATGAGTCTCTTTTAGAATAATCAAAAAGCTTAGCACCTTCAATGATTTTCTCTTTTGGCAATCTAACTCCGATTACACCTGTTGAACTCATAATCGGGTTGATTACATCTTTACATGTACGAAGAACTTCATTTATATCTTCAATACCTGCTTTACCGGTCATTGCATTAGCATTTTTAGAGTTAATAAGTATGAAGTTTGTTTTAAACGAACCCATTGATTGAAAATGTTTTATAGGTGCCGCAAACATTTTGTTTGTTGTAAAGACTGAAGCCACTTCACATTCACTATCACTATATATAAAAGCCATATCTTTTGCACCGTCTTTTTTAAGTCCAGCGCTCACGCCATCGGCAAAAAAACCATCACTTGCACAGACTCCATTCTGTGAATAAATTATATTATACAAATTTCAGTTCCTTAGGCTTATCTCTTTTTCTTAATAACTCTTTAGTTACGGTGATATCTTTTTGAGTTCCAATGATCAGCAGTTTACACTCACTTGTAATCAATACATCGCCCTTTGGCATAGCCGAAAAGTCACCATCTTTTTTTGTGATACCGATAACTGAAGTATTTGTAATTTGGCGTATATGTGTCTCTTTTAATTTTTTAAGAACTGCCCAGCTGTATTTTGGAACTTCAACTTCTTCCATATCAAGAGGGTTGTCACTTTTATATAAAAATTCTTCAAGAAGGTTTTCCATATCCGGACGAGAAGCCATAGCACTAACTCTTTGAGCAGTTAATTTTGTAGGCGAAACAACTGTGTCAGCTCCTAATTTTTTCAGTTTATCAACATCACTAACACTCTCTGCTGATGAGATAATATAATATGGTCTTGGTAAAAAGTGCTCTTTTTCAAAAAGTCTTACTGAGGCGATTAATGCGATATTATCACTAATAGAATTAGATAGTGTAATAATACCTTTAGCAGATGCAAGATGAGCTTTTAACATACTTAATTCAGTATGTGGTTCTGCTTTTAAATATGTTGGGTAGTTGTGTTCTATAGCCCATTGATGAATCTCTTCTCTGGGGTCAATAACGACAAAAGGGATATGATTTTTTCTTAACTGTTTTGTAACTTCGAGAGTATAATCATTATGATAACAAATGACAAAGTGTTTCTTGAGTCTAGCTATACTATATAACATACTTCGCTCCTTTAAAATGGCAAATATATTTCCTCTATTTAATTCTGCCACCACTATACTTATGGCACTCGTAAAGATAGCAAAACCAGCAATAATGAGTGTTATTGTAAAGATTCTTCCTGCATTTGAGATCGGAATAACCTCTCCAAAACCAACCGTAGTGAATGTGATTCCTGTTTGGTATATTGCATCCATTAATGTTGCGTTTTCTATAAGTATATAACCTGTAGTTCCAAGTAACATAGTTATGACTGTTAAAATTAGAGGTAAACGAAATGCTTTGAGGTGAGGGTAAACTTCAGGAAGAAGCTTTACATCAGGTTTGGGAGCGGACTCCCAGTGTAGAAATATTCGAATTTTGCTTAAGAGACTCAAGCTAATTTCCTATTTCTCTTAAGAATTTTTCTTAAGTGTGCGTAATTCTCTTGCAGATATTTTAATCTTTTGAGTAGTACCGTCATCTAGAGTAATGCGTACTGTTCTAAGATTTAATAAAAAACGACGTTTTGTTCTATTTTTAGCGTGAGAAACATTGTTTCCGCTCATTGGGCCTTTGCCACTTATAGCACATCTTCTTGCCATATCAAATTCCTTATTTTAGGTTTTAAAGTTGCGAATTATATCAAGCCCAAACAAAACTTCTGCTTAATACTTACTATAAATAAACTTCTTGTGCTTTTTATATACTTTTTATGCATATGTCGGTAGAATGAAAAAAAAGTAATATACTGAATTGTGAAAACATGATAACTAAAAATGACATAGATATTTTTATAAGTAAAATTCCTCCAGCGCCAAAAACGCTAAAAGATACTTTTGGACTTTTGCAAATTGGAGATTTAGTAAAAGCTGCGAAGCTTGCCGAGAGTGATTTGGCACTAAAATCGTATCTTAAAAATCTTGTTAATAAGCCTATATATGGATTTAAAAACGAAGTTAGTGATATATCTCAGATATTTGGGATACTAGGTGTTTCACTTTCACAACAAGCAGTGTACAACTATATGACTTCTCTTTTGAGTCCAGATGAGTGGCTTCTGTTCAAACTAAATGCTGCATCTTTTTATGAACTTCAAGCTCAATTATCAAAAAAGTGGGAAGCAATATTAACATATTTAAAAGTTGAGGATAAAGATATATATGCAGCTATAAGTCTGCTTCCATCAAGTATCATAGTCTCAGAAGCACTTTTTTGTAAAAGCATTGATGATGTCACCTTGTTAAGAACAACAAAAGCTCTTGATTACAACACCATTCTCACCCGTTTATGTGGTATTGGGCTTTTTGATATTTGTGAGAAGATAGCTCATAAATGGGAGATGAATGAAATAATCCCACAAATAATACACTCAGCATCGGGAGTAAGACCATCTGACGATGAAGAGATAAATAAGCTAGGAAAATGGATGCATCTCTTACTGTTTTTTGAACTATCTCAGCCGCAGTTTATAGAAGCTGGATTGAATGATTTTGTTGATTTTCAAGTTGATTATGTCAGCGACATATACGATGAGTTTGCAACTCTTATGGAGATTAAATGAAAGCCGTAGTTAAAAATGGTGTAGCAGTTTTCTCGCCTCAAGGCTTTCTTGATGCCAATTCTACCAGTGCTTTTTTAAATATTGAAGATGTAACGGCAGCAGAAAACTTAAAAGCTGACATGATTTTAGTTTCATTAAAAAAAGTTATCTTTTTTAATCGTAACGGCTTAGATGCTTTTGTAAAACTTTTTTATAAAATTCGCAAAAAAAATCATGCAATAGTCGGATTTTGTGATTATGATGATAAAAAATATCATGCTATTAAGAAATTTTATAAAGGTGAAATAAATTTTTCATTGTTTAAAACATTAGATATTGCATATCTATTTTCAACAGGTTTTAAAAATCAAAATAAAAAAATCCTACTATACAGCAGTGACAAATCTCAAAGAACTACTATGGCTATTGAGCTGCATGATGGCGGTCACAATCCAATAGTTGCACAATCGCAAGAAGAGTATGAGAGTAAAAAAAAGAATACTGATGCATATGATTATATTATTGATTCAACATTTCTTGGAGACACAGGAGACAAGGTTGCTACTCGTGTCACCGGAAATGCTATTATTTACACGGTTTCAGGTTTTTTAGATGCCCAGATAAATGAAAGATTCAATCTTTTATATCATCAAAACTCACTAAATGTCGGTTTTAGACTATTTATTTTTGACGCATATAAAGTCGTCAGTATGAATGTTCACGCTCTTAACTTTTTCTCAAAGCTTTCAAGCTCGGCTGCTGAGTATAATGCAACCATATGCTTTGTCGGTCTCTCATTTGAAAAAACACAAATAGAATTTAAAGAAACTCTTGAAGATGCTGGAATACTTTTTTATGAACAGATGGATGATATTTTAAAAAACAAAGAGTTATTAAATGAATTAGGTGCCAGCAGTGCTGCAAACATAAAAAACAAAAGAGCTTTAAATAAACAAACCGTTAAAGAACTGCCAAGCTTTATTGATGCAGCCATTATCACAATTGAGATGATGACAAACTCTAAAGCAATAAAAAAATCTGCAGAAATACACAATTTAACTATAGATATTAAAAAAGGCAAAATTGCCAGTTCAATTGGGTACTATGGAGAACTAGACGGTATGGTAATATTAGTTTTTCCGGTTACTATCGCAAAGAAAGCTTGTGAACTTCTTATTGGTGAGTCAACAGACGATATCGAACTCATTTTAGACACTTTAGCGGAACTTGTAAACATAGTAGGCGGTAAAATTAAAACTCTTTTGTCTGAACATAATATAAAAGTAGACATTACCCTGCCAAGAACTTACCAAGATGTAGATAGCCTGCTAGAAGTTGTTGGTGATAAAAAAGGTGTTCAAGTAGATTTATCTTTTGATGATGATGAATTTTTATTTTTCTTAACAAGATAAAAGCTAGTTAATAGTACCATTTCATACTTTAAAAACAAAGGTTTATAATGATTAAAGTGGCTCCAAGTGTATTAAGTGCCGATTTTGGCAATCTACAAAGAGATGTTGAAGCTATCTGTGATGCTGGCTGTGATTTAGTACATGTAGATGTTATGGATGGTCATTTTGTTCCAAATCTGACTATAGGGCCTGTTGTAGTCTCTGCTATAGCCAAATCTGCGACAAAACCCCTAGATATACACCTAATGGTTCAAAACAATACTTTTTTTGTTGAACTCTTTGCACCGCTAAAGCCAGAGTATATATCTTTTCATATAGAAGAAGAAAAACATCCGCACAGGCTTATTCAAAAGATTCGCTCATACGGAATCAAGCCAGCCATAGTGCTAAACCCTCATACTCCTCCTGAATCCATAGAGTATTTGCTACAAGATTTAGACATGGTACTTTTAATGAGCGTAAATCCTGGATTTGGCGGCCAGAGTTTTATTGACACTGTAATACCAAAGGCTTCAAAACTTAATGAAATGAGAAATAGACTTAACCCTAAATGTCTCATAGAAGTTGACGGCGGAGTAAGTGATAAAAACATTCAAAGTCTTAAAGATGTTGGTGTTGATGTTGTTGTTGCTGGAAGTTATGTATTTAAACACGCTTCAAAAGAAGAAGCCATCAAAAGTTTACAAATATAATGAGAACAAAAATTTGCGGTATTACATCTTTTGAAGATGCGATGGTGGCGATTGAAGCCGGTGCAGATGCGCTTGGTTTTGTTTTTTATGAAAAATCACCTAGATACATTTCACCCTCTGATGCTAAAAGTATAATTGAAAAACTCCCGCCATTTGTAGAAAAAGTCGGTCTTTTTGTAAATGTAGATGCACAAGTTATCAACTCATATATTCAAGAGTCTGGCTGTACGCTTGCGCAACTTCACTTCGAAGCTCCCGATGAACTGTATGAACAACTCTTTGTTGCATATATTAAAGTTATAAGAGCAAAAGAAGCTAAAGATATATTAAAATACAGTGATGAGTATAGACTAGTTGATGCTTACTGTGAAGCTTATGGCGGAGCCGGCAAAAGATTAAACATAGAGTGGTTCAAAGATGTTGATTGCTCTAAAATCATCCTTGCGGGCGGCTTAGATCCTCAAAATGTAGCTTCTGTTAAAGAGTATGGCTTTTATGGAGTCGATGTAAGTAGCGGTGTTGAGATATCTCACGGTATTAAAAATGCACAAAAAGTTAAAGAATTTATAAAAAATGCCAACTCCTGACCTATGCTAAGTAATGATTTTCCACTTGATGCAAAAAGTGTCTCAAGATTAGCGACAAAAGGCTTGCCTCTTGAAAATCTCAAATCTCAAATTGATGACAGTATAGACTTCTCGCTTGAACTATGGAGATCACAAGGTCTTGATATAGTGAAAAACAAGGGCTACTATTATTTCTCAACAAAATTTATTCCTATGGATAAAGCAGAATTTTGTATTGTAGATATTGAGACTAACGGTTCTAAAATAGATAAACATCAAATCATAGAAATTGCAGCTCTTAAAATCAAAAATGGCAAGATTATCGATAGTTATGAGTCTCTTGTAAAGTGTAAAGAAATCAATAAACACATAACAGCCATAACAGGAATAAGCGCAGAAGATACACAAGATGCCCCTTTGCTAAAAGAAGTTTTGTACAAATTTAAACTTTTTTTGGGAGATGCCGTATTTATTGCACATGATGTAAAATTTGATTATAAATTCATCTCACAATCAATGCAAAAAGTCGGTTTAGAACCTCTTTTAAATAGAAGTATATGCTCACTTGCTCTTGCTGAGAGAACGATAGAGTCTTACAGATATGCTCTTTCTTATTTAAATAATACATTTAGATTAAATCCTGATGCAAGTCATCATAGAGCTATGAGTGATGTTATGACAACTTATGGTCTTTTTAAACTATCACTTGAAAATATAAGTGAAAATATACATAATGTAGAAGACTTGATAAAGTTTTCTAAAGAGGGAAAAAGGTTAAAAAGGCCGAAGTTCGACCCTCTTCAAGAGAATCAAGAAGAAAAATAGTTTACTCTGAAAAAGCTCCAGGGTTAGTTAATCTTTTATATCTAGCATCCATTCTCTCTTCATCAGACATTTCGCGAAGTTTAGAGAGTTCATCTAAGAAGTAGTCTGCAATTGCAGCAGCAGCACCATCTCTGTCTCTATGAGCACCAATTAGCGGTTCATCGATTATATCATCTATAAGGTCTAACTCTTTTAAGTCTTTACTAGTAATCTTCATGGCATTTGTGGCAGCTTCTGCTTTAGCCGGATCATTCCATAAAATCGCAGAACAGCCTTCAGGAGAAATAACACTAAATACAGAGTATCTCATCATAGCAAGCTTATCAGCAACACCTATAGCAAGTGCTCCACCACTTCCACCCTCTCCTATAACAATAGAGATTGTTGGAGTGTTAAGCTCAGCTAATTCAATTAGATTTCGCGCAATTGCTTCACTTTGATTTCTCTCTTCTGCACCGATACCAGGATATGCACCCGGAGTGTCAATAAGCATAAGAACCGGTATGTTAAACTTTTCTGCAAGTTTAGCTGCACGAAGAGCTTTTCTATAACCTTCTGGATGAGGCATACCGAAATTTCTTTTGATTTTATTTTTAGTTCCACGACCTTTTTGCTCGCCGATAACCATAACTTTTTCGCCGCCAATGTAGCCTAAGTAACATAAAATTGCAGCATCATCACGAAAGTGTCTGTCTCCATGAATCTCGTATTTATCTCTCATAATCAAGTTAATATAGTCAAGTGCATATGGTCTATCTAGATGTCGAGCAAGCTGAAGCTGTTGAAATGGAGTTAAATTATTAAATATTTTTGAAACAGCTTTATCTAAATCTTTTTGAAGATTCTCAACTGCACCTTCATCATGACGAACTTGTGCAGATATAATATCCTCTTGGATAAATTTAATCTTGTGCTCAAAGTCTAAATATGTTGCCAAATTGAATCCTTATACTTAGATTTTCTTAAAGATTAGAACGCCGTTTGTTCCACCAAATCCAAATGAATTGCTCATTACAGTATTTAGTTCTGCTTTTCTTGCAATATTTGGAACTATATCTAAGTCACAGTTTTCATCCGGTGTTTCATGATTAATTGTTGGAGGAATAATTCCATCTCTCATTGCCATAAGACATGTAACAGCTTCTATACCGCCAGCAGCACCAAGACAGTGACCGATTTGACCTTTGATAGAACTCATTGGAGGACAATTTTCTTTCCCTCCAAGTAATTCTTTTACTGCAGCTGTTTCATTTTTATCATTAATTGGAGTACTTGTTCCATGCGCGTTTACATAATCCAGCTTAGGCTCACCTGCCATTTTATATGCGGCTTTCATAGCACGAGCCGGACCATCAAGACTTGGTGTAGTAATATGATTTGCATCTCCACTCTCACCAAAACCAACGATTTCACCGTAGATATTTGCTCCGCGAGCCACAGCATCTTCATAAACTTCCAATATAAGAGCTGCTCCACCTTCACCCATTACGAAACCATCACGGTTTGCATCAAAAGGGCGAGAAGCACCCTTAGGATTTTCATTGTTTGTTGAAAGTGCTTTCATTGCTGCAAAACCACCAACACCGGCACCCGTTACAGCACACTCAGCTGAAATTACTAACATCTTATCAGCGCCACCACACATAATAGTCTTACATGCTTCGCTGATTGCGTGAGTTCCTGCTGCACAAGCTGTAACACTTGAAAGGTTTGGACCTTTTGTACCGTGCTCTATAGATACAAAGCCGCCAAGCATATTCACTAAAGCGCCTGGAATAAAAAATGGAGAGATTCTACGAGGTCCACGAGTCTCTATAATTATTGAGTTTTTCTCAATTGAAGGAAGCCCACCGATACCAGAACCGGCACTTATGCCCATCCTATGCATGTCTGTATCTTCTGGAAGGTTAGCATCAAGCATCGCTTCTTGAGCAGCTTTAAGACCAAGATGAATAAATCTGTCTGCTTTTTTAACTTCTTTAGGTGACATCACAGTTTCTGGGTCAAAGTTTTTAACTTCAGCGGCAATTTTAACAGCATAGTTTTCAGGATCAAATAGAGTAATTTTATCTATGCCGCACTCACCGTCACAAATAGCTTTAAAAGAACTCTCTTTATCATTTCCAACTGCATTAATCATGCCTAAACCAGTAACTACAACTCTTCTCATTCAAAATCTCCGTGAAAATATAAAATACTTTTTAAGAACCAGTAAACATTCTGAGTATTAAAAAATATTTACTACCGAGGAGTTCCTCAGTAGGGAAAAAAAGCTAATTATTTGCTTTCTATATAGTTAACTACATCTTTAACTGTTTGAATTTTTTCTGCTTCATCATCAGGAATTTCTATATCAAACTTTTCTTCAAGAGCCATAACTAATTCAACTACATCAAGGCTATCAGCACCTAAATCTTCAACAAACTTTGCATCTTCTTTTACCTCATCAGCGTTAACGCTTAATTGTTCAACTACAACTTCTTTAATATCGTCTAATAGTGCCATTCTAGCTCCTGTATTTTATGTTTAAATTCACGAAATTATAACATAACTAACTTAATTATTTTAAAATGCGTTAGTAAATTAAGAGAAAATCTCTTATGCCATATTCATTCCACCGTTAACTTTAAGTGTTTCACCGGTTATATAACTAGAGTGATCAGAAAGCAAAAAAGCTGTTGCCTCAGCAATTTCACTAGGCTTTCCAAAACGATTCATCGGTATCTTTGAAGTAAAACTCTCCTTTACCTCATCGCTTAATACATCAGTCATCTCTGTTGCAATAAAACCTGGTGTTACGGTATTGTAACGGATTCCGCTCGTAGCAGCTTCTATCGCAAAACTTTTTGTCATTGCGATAACTCCGCCTTTAGATGCTGAATAGTTGGTTTGACCGCCATTTCCAGTCTCTCCTACTATAGAAGCGATATTTACTACAGCACCGAATTTTTTCTTTCTCATTACTTTCATAGACTCTCGACATCCTATAAAACATGATGTAAGATTTGCATTTATTACACTCATAAAATCTTCTGTTTTCATACGAAGAGCCAGCTTGTCATTTGTAATACCTGCATTATTTACAAGATATGAAAGTTCACCATCACTATCCATAATAGTTTTTATTGCATCAATAAATGCAGCTTCATCACTTACATCAAAACCAATAACAGCCGCACTGCCTCCTGCTGTTTCAATCGCATCTTTTACTGCATCAGCTTCTGCTGCACCGCTTCTATAATTCACCCATACTTTTAAACCAAACCCTGCTAAAGTTTTTGCTATCTCTGCACCGATACCACGACTTGAACCTGTTACTAAAACATTTTTTCCACTGAATTTCATTTTCTTGATTTCTCCATTTTTAAATTAAACACCATCTATATTAGAGCGTTATCCATCTCTTGAGGGATTTCAACATCCATAAGTTTTAAAACCGTTGGAGCAATATTATTTAAACCACCGGTTTGAACTTTGCTAACTCCATCTGCTTCAACAAAACACCATACTTTACCGACTGTATGATTTGTCAAAACATTTCCGTCTTCATCTTTCATCTCTTCACAATTACCATGATCAGAAGTAATAACAACTGCGTAGCCCTGCTCTTTAGCTTTTTGAAGTATCAAGCCAAGCTGAGTGTCCACCGTTGTCACGGCTATTTTAGCTGCTTCAAAATCACCGGTATGGCCTACCATATCGCCATTTGCAAAGTTTACAACTACAAAATCATACTCTTCATCCATAGCTTTTAAGACAGCAGAACCTACTTCTATTGCGCTCATTTCAGGTTTTTCATCGTAAGTTTTCACATCAGGAGAAGGGATAAGAACTCTTGTCTCATTTTCATAAGGTTCATCAATACCCCCATTTAAAAAGAAAGTCACATGTGCATATTTTTCAGTTTCAGCAGTATGAAACTGTCTTAAACCTTTTGATGAGATAACTTCAGCCAGTGTGTTTTTTGGAGCATCTTTTCTAAACAATACAGGATAGGAAAAACTTTTATCATACTCTGTTATTGTTGCTAGATTAACATCTACATGTGATTTTGAAAAACCGCTAAAGTTTTCATCTCCTATAGCAGAGACAAGTTCTCTCATTCTGTCGCTTCTAAAGTTTATAGTAAGTACGCTGTCACCGTCTTCAAACCCATCATAACCATCAAATGCAGTTGGAGCAATGAACTCATCGGTATCGCCAAGCTCATAAGATGAGCCAATATACTCTGCAGGTTCATAGTCAGTTTTAGGAGTTGCGTTTACTATTGCATCATATCCTCTTTGGACTCTTTCCCAGCGATTATCTCTATCCATAGAGTAAAAACGGCCGCTTATTGTAGCAATTTTAACACTATCATTTAAATGTTTTTCAACTTGAGCCAAATACTTTTGTGCAGAAGTCGGAGAGACATCCCTGCCATCTGTAATTAAATGTAAAAAAACTTTTTTGCCTTGTGCAGCTGCTATTTTGGCAATGCCCATAAAGTGATCTATATGAGAATGAACACCGCCGTCGCTCATAAGTCCTATAAGATGTAATCTGCTTGAAGCATTTAGTAGGTTTTTTAACTCTTCATTGTCTTGCATGGTATTTTCACTTAGAGCCAAAGATATTTTTACCAAATCTTGATAAAGAACCCTTCCGCTTCCTATGCTCATATGCCCAACTTCAGAGTTACCCATCTGCCCTTCTGGAAGACCTACGCTTAATCCAAATGTATCTATTAAGGAGTGAGGAGTATCCTTAAAGAGCTTGTCATAGTTTGGTTTTTTTGCATTATAAAACGCATTATGCTCAGTTTTTGAACTATATCCAATACCATCTGTTATTATTAAAACAGCTTTTTTTGCCAATTATTCCCCTTAATAATTAAAGTTTTATGCAATTATACTATAATGTCATTTTTATTTTATAAGGAATTATCACTTTGTTATACTGGCTATCAGAAACACTAAACATAAATATACTTAGCTACATTACAATTAGAGCCGGAATATCATTCTTTTTAGCTCTGTTTTTTACACTATTTTTAATGCCTCGTTTTATAAGTTGGGCACAAAAAACTTCTAGTGTTCAACCCATAAATGATTTGGCACCTGATAGACATAAAGAAAAGGCCAAGACTCCGACTATGGGTGGTATAGTGTTTATTAGTGCGACAATACTTGCATCACTAATCAGTATTAAATTTACAAATATATACGCTCTTGGCTCAATACTTACGCTTGGACTATTCTCGATGATTGGCTTTAAAGATGACTTTGCAAAAATTAGAAAAAATGAAAATCTTGCAGGTCTTAAAGCAAGAACAAAACTTATATTGCAAATAGTTTCTGCCCTTATAATTGCATCTTTTTTGTATTTTTTAGCTGATTTTAATACGCAGCTTTATGTTCCATTTATTAAAAATCCTGTTCTTGACATGGGTGTCTACTCTATTATTTTGTGGATACTAGTTATGATTGCAACTTCAAATGCTGTCAACCTGACTGATGGTCTTGACGGGCTTGCTACTGTACCGTCTATTGTAGCTCTTACATCATTTAGTATCATTATATATATAACAGGTAACGCAACAATAAGTTCATATCTTCTTATGCCCCATTTCAATGTTGGAGAAGTTGCAATTGTTGCAAGTGCTCTGATTGGAGCTTTGACAGGGTTTTTATGGTACAACTGCCATCCTGCTGAAGTTTTTATGGGTGACAGCGGTTCGCTCACTATCGGGGCTTTTTTAGGTTATCTTGCAATCATCTCTAAAAGTGAAATTCTTCTTTTACTAATCGGTTCTATATTTGTTATAGAGACACTCTCTGTAATTCTTCAAGTAGGAAGTTATAAAATCAGAAAAAAAAGAGTCTTTTTAATGGCGCCCATTCATCACCACTTTGAGATGAAACAGTGGGCAGAGAATAAAATAATTGTTCGATTTTGGATAGTTGCTATTATATCTAACCTGCTAGCACTAATCTCTCTAAAGATTCGTTAATGCAAAGAGTATCTCTGTTTGGATATGGAAAAACAACAAAGACATTAACTAAGATTTTTCCAAATGCTGTTTTTTATGATGACAAAGTGGTAAAACCATTTACAGACGATAACGGATTTAAAGTTAAGCCCTCATCTGATTTCAATCCCAATTACTCTGATTTGGAAATTCCATCACCGGGTATACCGCCATCAAATTCACTTATCATGAAAGCAAAAAATCTCATCAGTGAATATGACTGTTTTGCAAAAAACGCCCCACTGACTATATGGATAAGCGGGACTAACGGTAAAACTACTACAACACAGATGATGCAACATCTTTTACAAGACAAAGGCTCTGAGGCTGGCGGAAACATTGGAACTCCCCTTGCTGACTTGAACCAAAATGCCGACATGTGGATTTTAGAAACCAGCTCTTTTACTATGCACTATACAAACATAGCTCTTCCTAACATATATGTCCTGCTTCCAATAAATCCAGACCATCTCTCTTGGCATGGAAGTATGGATGAGTATGTCAAGGCAAAACTAAAGCCTATTGAGTCTATGAAAGAGGGCGAGGTTGCAATAGTTCCAAGTGACTATAAAAACATTAAGACCTCTGCACATGTCATTCATTATGAAGATGTAAATGATTTAGCCTCATATTTTGAAATAGATACCGCGAAGGTAGATTTCAAAGGTGCCTTTTTGGCAGATGCTCTTCTAGCAATGGCCGTTGATAAAATACTTTTTGATAGAGTTGATTATGAAAAAATAAACTCTTTTGTACTTGACCCGCATAGACAAGAAGAGCTAAGAGACTCTAAAAACCGTTTATGGGTAAATGACACCAAAGCAACAAACATTGATGCCACTATTGCAGCATTAGATAGATATAAAGAGTCACATGTACATTTAATCTTAGGCGGTGACGATAAGGGTGTTGATTTAAACGAGTTATTTGAATACTTACAAAACTGTAGTGTTAAAATCTACAATATTGGCTCAAATAAAGACAGACTCTCGAAACTGGCTCAAGAGTACAAAATCTCTTTTGAATTATGCAAAAATTTAGCAGATGCCATAAGCAAAATAGACAACAATCTAAAAGAAAATGAAGTTGCCCTACTCTCTCCAGCAGCAGCTAGTCTAGACGAATTTAGCTCATATGCACAAAGAGGTGATGAGTTTAAAGCAGCTGTGCAAAACATAAGCTAGCTTTCAGCCCTTAGAAGCTATAATCTCGCTCTTTAAAAGATGGCCAATTAGCTCAGTCGGTAGAGCAAGTGACTGAAAATCACTGTGTCCTTGGTTCGATTCCGAGATTGGCCACCACCTTTTAATTTACATATTACTTTGAACTAAAGCACTAATAATAAAAAGTGTTAACAGTATCCCAAAACCAATCAATATATTTTTTAATTTTGATTTTTTTAATGGTTTTTTATAATCATCAATATCTTCTAAACTTGGTTCCATTATATATCCTTTTGTAAATAATTGTTCACATACTATAAACAATTGACATATAAAGCACTAAAAATATATAATTAATAGAATAAGTACAGAAATTTGATATAATTACATATGGGGACGACTTGGCTTCGACAGGATCAAGTGGCTTCTAATTGCATGTCGGACTGAGCACTTCCGTTACGCGGCTCAACTTGCTTAAATGCAAACAATACAAATTATCGCCCAGCTTTAGCAGTAGCTTAAGTTTTACCCCCTCTTAGAGGACGGGCTGCTTCACCTATGGACTCTAGATAAATAGGATTCGAAGTATAACCCTTATGTAGATATATTTTATGTCCGCCTCGTGCATAAAATGAACCCTAGAGGATCGTCTTGTGTAGCTTTGCAAGTAGTGTGAAGCAAGATTAAACTTTAACAACTTTTCTAAGCATGTAGACATTAGGAGTAGCGTGGTTTTGGACTCCGGTTCGATTCCGGACGTCTCCACCAATACTCAATCGAATAAATCCTAAACAAACATCCCTCTTTTGTCGATACTATTCAAAATTTCATTATTAAATTTAGGATATTAAAAATGCCAATATCTTTTGAAACAGGATTAATATTTATTGTTTTTTCATTTATGGCTTTTTCATTTATTGTTTTTCATAAAAGAAATAAAATAAAAAGAAAAGCATGGGAAGAAAAAATATATAAACAAGTTGTTGTTGATTTAGAAAAAGATGAAAAAAGAGCAGGTTTATGGGCTTTGGCAAAGGCTGAGTCAAACGGCTCAGAAGACATTTGCAAGTCGCTTTACATAAAGTATTGCACTCAATCAATAATAGGTGAACATGAAATACTAAACACCATCAGACTCTAAAAACAACTTTAACAAATCAATTATGTACAGATTAAATTTAATCTGCTAATATAACAAATATTTATTATATGAGGATTATAGTTGATAAGAATTACTCTACTTATTTTGTTGACGATAACACTATGTATAGGTGAAGAAGGAGTCATTAAAAAAGATTCCAACAACAAGCAGAGGCTGTTTAGGGGAGTTTCTGATTGGTACCCTGCGGAAGATATTGCAAAAGAACATCTTGCTGGAAAATCTGCAACTCAAAATGCGTACGCTCTTATATCTAAGTATTTTGGTATAAGCATAAAATCACATGTAGAATTAAATAATTCACAAAACAACACAAAAACAGATCAACTTATCTTAAGCCTAAAAGCATTCAAAACATATAAAGAAGTTGATGAAAACAAAAAAAACTTTAGAGTACATGTAATCATATTTCTAGATGAAAAAAATGAAAAAACAATACTTGATAAGATAAAAGACGAACAAGAGTTTAATGAACTTAAAAAAAACATACTAGCATCAATAGATAAAAAAAAGTATTCTAAAGCTAAAAAACTCCTCAACTTAGCTAAAGAAAAACAGAGTGCAAAAACTGATGAGAGCATAATAATTATAGAAAAAAGGCTAAACACTATCATAGACTCCCTGCTCCATGCAAAAATCATCCTAAGTAAAAAATCTTATGTGCCGGATGAATCCATAGAAGTAGAAGTTTCACTAAATCAAGATGGATATTTATACCTGTTTTATGAAACGGGATTAGATGTTGCAATGATTTTCCCAAATGAAAAGCAGAGAGTGCCTCGTTTACAAAAAGATGAATCTCTCTTTTTTCCAAATGAAAATGTAGAAAATTTAACCGCATATAAAGACGACTTAGGAAGAGAAGTTAAATTTTATGCAATTGCATCAAAAGCAATTTTACCCATAAAAAGTCTCTCCGAAGAGAGAGTTGATGGAGTATACATTTACGAGAAAACCGGAAGTTACAAAAAACTTCTAAACAAATGCCTAAAAGAAGATATATGCACCAAGAGTGAAATTAATTTTAAAGTATCCAACACCATAGAGTAGCCATCATAAATAAGTTTTTTTTGTGAACACTTTTTGCTTTATATAATCGTCGTCACACTTTTTCTTTGTTTAAACATCTAAGTACTGCTGTACTTTAACACTCAAGGATATAACATGAACTGTATTGATATTTTTACTGCACATTGTCCTAAAATTGACCAGAACAAGCTTTTTTTGCATATGGTAAAGATAAGTATGACCTTTGACGATGGAGGAGGCTGATCCTTCGGTCTTTAAAGAACTTGTAACTGTATCTTTGTCTACCCTCCGACTAAAAGATACAGTTACACAATCAAAGTTACTAAAAAAAACAATATAATTACAACATGAAAAAAACAATCAAAAACAAACTTTTAATAGTATGGTCAAGCGGCGAAAAAGAAGTTGCTAAAAAACTTATTTTACTCTATGGTTCGGTTATGCTTCCTCGCTCTTATTGGGATGAAGCAACTATAATGATATGGGGTCCATCTGCTAAACTTTTAGCTCATGATGATGAGCTGCAAAAACAGCTCAAAATTGTTCAAGAAACAGGTGTAAAATTTAATGCCTGTGTTGTTTGCAGCGATGATTATGGTGTTTCAGACAAGCTCGCAGATTTAGGCATAGAACTTACCCATACAGGAGAAATGCTGACAGAGGCGCTACAAAGTGACGATACCAAAGTCATAACTTTTTAAATACATTTATCTTTAACAACTTCTCAGCACTATTTTTGTATAATTCCTTATCAATTTTTCCAAGAAGGTATTCCATGCGTGGTTATAAGATTTTTGCAGGTTCTGCAAGTACAGAGTTTGCAAAAGAGATTTGTCAGATTTTAGATGCTCCATTAGCTAAAGCTGATATTAAAAAGTTTAGTGATGGTGAGATTTCAGTTCAAATCTCTGAAAGTGTTCGTGGTCGTGATGTTTTTATTGTTCAATCAACCGGATCACCCTCAAACGATAACTTAATGGAACTTTTAATCATGACGGATGCCCTTCGTCGTTCATCTGCTTCAAGCATAACTGCCGTTGTTCCTTACTACGGATATGCAAGACAAGACAGAAAAGCGGCACCTCGTGTACCTATTACTGCAAGACTTGTTGCTGACATGTACGAAACAGCAGGTATAGACAGAGTGGTTACAATCGACCTTCATGCCGGTCAAATTCAAGGTTTTTTCAATATTCCTGTTGACAATCTTTATGGCTCAATAACATTTGAGACCTACATAAAAAGCAAAAACCTTAAAAACCCTATTATCGCTTCTCCGGATATCGGTGGCGTAGCTCGTGCTAGATACTTTGCAAAAAGAATGGGTCTAGAGATGGTTATCGTTGATAAGCGTCGTGAAAAAGCAAATGAGAGCGAAGTTATGAATATCATCGGTGATGTCAATGGTAAAAATGTAATCATGATTGATGACATGGTAGATACTGCCGGAACTATGGTTAAAGCTGCAACTGCACTCAAAAACAAAGGTGCAGCATCAGTTATGGCTTGTGCTACTCACGGTGTCTTAAGTGGAAAAGCTTATGATAATTTGGAAAATGGCGAGCTGGATGAGCTTATAATTACAAACACTTTAGTATCAAAACCACACAAAAATATTGTGGTTTTATCTGTGGCACCTCTTTTTGCCGAAGTAATACGCAGGGTTTATCACAACGAGAGTGTTAACTCACTTTTTGAATAATTAGAGGTAATTAATTGAAAAATATCAGAAACTTTTCTATCATTGCACACATTGACCATGGTAAAAGTACCCTAGCAGATAGAATTATCCAAGAGTGTGGCTCTGTAACTGAGAGAGAGTTGGGTACCCAGATGATGGATACTATGGATATCGAACAAGAACGCGGTATCACTATCAAAGCTCAAAGTGTTAGACTTGATTATGTAAAAGACGGCCAACACTATATTTTAAATCTTATAGATACTCCGGGCCATGTTGATTTTTCATACGAAGTTAGCAAGTCACTAGCTTCTAGTGATGGCGCACTACTTATTGTAGATGCTGCTCAAGGTGTTGAAGCTCAAACAATTGCAAATGTTTATCTAGCGTTAGATAATGACTTGGAACTTATTCCTGTTATAAACAAAATCGACCTCCCTGCTGCTGATCCAATGAAAGTTGCAGAAGAGATAGAGACAAGTATCGGGATTGACGCGACAGATGCCTGTTTAGTTTCTGCAAAAACAGGTGTTGGCATACGCGAGCTTATTGACGCAATTGTTGACAGGGTGCCTGCTCCTGTTGGCGACCCTGAAGCTACAACAAAAGCAATTATTTATGACTCTTGGTTTGACCAATATTTAGGTGCGCTTGCACTTGTTCGTGTATTTGACGGTCAGGTTAAAAAAGGGCAAAATATCAAGCTTATGAGTAATGGTCAAGAGCATCATATACTTGACTTGATGTATCCACACCCTATGAAAAAAATCAAAACTCAAACTATAGAGTGTGGCGAGATTGGGATTGTTGTTCTTGGACTAAAAGAAGTTGCGGTTATAAATGTCGGTGATACTATTACGGATGCTAAAAATCCTGCGACGGAGCCGGTTGGAACTTATGAGCCGGCAAAACCATTTGTTTTTGCCGGTATTTACCCAATAGATACAGATGAATTTGAAAATCTGCGTGATGCCCTTGATAAACTGAGACTAAATGACAGCTCTTTGTCCTACGAGCCAGAGACATCTCTAGCTCTTGGTTTTGGTTTTCGTGTAGGGTTTCTTGGCATGCTTCATATGGAAGTTGTAAAAGAGAGACTAGAGCGTGAATTCAACCTAGATTTGATAGCTTCTGCTCCATCAGTTATCTATCAAGTTTATCTTAACAACGGTGAAAAAATCAATGTTCAAAATCCTTCTGAACTTCCAGAAGTAAACAAGATTGACAGGATTGAAGAGCCTTATGTTAAAGCTACTGTAATCACTCCTAGCCAATACCTTGGTAATATAATAACTCTTTTGATAAGTAAGCGTGGAATTCAAACAAAAATGACTTATCTTAATGAAGATAGAGTTATGCTTGAGTATGAAATACCAATGAATGAGATAGTGGTTGATTTTTACGATACACTAAAATCAATCTCTAAAGGTTATGCTTCATTTGATTATGACCCTATAGATTTTAGAGTTGGCGACCTTGTTAAGCTTGATGTAAAAGTTGCCGGAGAAGTTGTTGATGCACTAAGTATTGTTGTTCCACGCAATCAAGCTCTCTCTCGTGGTCGTGTTTTGGTTAAAAACATGAAAGAGATAATACCTCGTCAACTTTTTGAAGTAGCTGTTCAAGCATCTTTAGGTTCTCAGGTTATTGCAAGAGAGACTGTAAAGTCAATGGGTAAAAATGTTACTGCAAAATGTTACGGTGGTGATATCACTCGTAAAAGAAAACTACTAGAAAAACAAAAAGCCGGCAAGAAAAGAATGAAAAGCATAGGAAAAGTACAGCTTCCGCAAGAAGCCTTTATGTCAGTTTTAAAGATGGATTAAAAAGTGAAATGTTTGATGTGTGAGAGCTTTTCACTCACACATATCTGCTCTACATGTCAAACAACTTTTTTAACTCCCTCAATTTACAAACGAAAAATTCTAAACAACATTGAGGTCATATCTTTTTACAAGTACAGAGATATTAAAACTCTTCTACATACAAAACACACAGACCTTGGCTACTACATCTACTCTATCCTTGCAAAAAATTCTCTAAAATTCTTTGCTGATGAGTTTAGTTATCCGGACATCATAACTTCTATTGCAGTTGATGATTATGCCCACAACGGCTACTCACATACAGCTGTTTTAAACAAAGCACTTAAAAATAAATGTATAATACCCAAGTTTAATAAGCTCAGAGCCAAAAACAGAGTATCATATTCGGGAAAAAGCAGAGAATTTAGACTCCTTAATCCAAGAGAGTTTCAACTCAAAGATATTGATACGAATGAAGTTATTTTAGTTGATGACATAATTACGACAGGCTTAACATTAAACAGTGCAATTAAAACAATGCAAAACAACAACAAAAATACATTATTTTGCATAACTTTAGCCGATGCAAGTTTAAACTAAGTAGCCATTCATTATACTACAGATATAAATATTTATTATAATTAAGGTACGCTTGATGAGAATAGTTACTCTTGTCTTACTATTGTCTACACTTGCGTTTTCTCAAAAGCTTTCTCTCGATGATCTGTTAAAAGAGTATAAAAGTGCAGAGGAGCTTTACCATCACACAAAAAAAGAGAGTGCTGGGCACATCAGAGTAATAACACGCTCAGAACTCGATAAAATGCAGGCTTACACACTAAACGATGTTTTAAAAACTTTAAGGTTTTTTACGCTTCAACCAAGAAAAAACGGTATGACTACACTTGTAAGAAGCGGTCAAACACAGATGTCATCTCACCCCGCAAAACTTTACATAAATTCTCATGAATTAAACTCTGCAACACTTGGTAATGTTTTGGTGCAATATGGAAGAATGGGTCTATATTTTATCGACTATATAGAAATCTATCAGGCGGGAAATTCAGTAACATTTGGTAACGAACCGGGAACACTCCTTATAAAACTTTTCACTAAAGACCCATCTCGTGAAAACAGCACATCCATTCAAGCCTCTGTTGATTCATTTGGAAGCGTAACAATGCAGGGAGTTGATGCAAAAGTTTTTGACGAGTACTCATATTTGACAAATGTTGATTTAAAGAAAAACTATTACAAAAACTATACCTCAAACAATTCAGAACTCTCAAGAGACGGTGAAAGAGGTCAATTCTATTTTAAATTTTCAAAAAAAGATGACTATGATATCGAAATAGGCGCAATTAAAGAAAAATACGACATTTTTAGCGGGATAGGCATGGCTACCGTCGATGGAGATACGCAAACTAACGATATATACACGCATATTACCAAATATTTTGAGAATAATCTAAAAATAATGCTTACTTCATCTTATGAAAAATTTGAACTTTACGACAAGGATGACATAGGCATACCGCTGCCGGGAACAACAGCTCCTTTTCCAAAACAGCTTAACACTGAAATATCTACTCAAGTTTATAGCGCAATCATAGAAAAAAGGTTTATAAACGCAAATAATGAGCTATTTTTGGGAGCGCAATTTAAACATCAAAAATTCGGTATCGACGAATACAAAGTAGACGGTGTTGATTATGCAAGGAACTGGGGTCCAAAAGATTTAGATATATACATGTTTTTTGCAGAGAACCTATACAATATAAATGAGAATCACCTGATATCTCTTAGCGCAAAAATAGACTTTTATAAAAATAGCTTCAACAAGTCCTCAACAGAACATATACTTAGAGCCGGTTATGTAGCACTTCTTGATGAAAAATGGACCTTTAAACTTTTTGCTATGCAGAGTTATATGTATCCGACATTTTTGCAAACAACTTTTTCACCAAACTACAACATTAACCCTGATTTACAAAGTGCAGAGTCGCTTACAACAACTGCGGAAATTATCTATAAACTCAAAGATAGCGTTTTTGGATTTGGATTTGGCAAAAATACGACAGACAACGCAATTATTTTTGATATGAATGCAACAGATCCATCTGAGAGTATCTATGTAAACAGTGCTCAAGAGAAGAGTTTTAAATTTATTTTTGCAAATATGGAGCACAAGCTCAACATAGACAATAAAATAAAAATGGAGATTTACAGACAATTTAGAGATAATTACTATAGCCCAAAGCAAGGTGGTTCTATCCAGCTTTTCAACACCATTGGAAAATTTGATATTTACAACGAACTGCTTTATCATTCAAAATACACAAGTCTAGAAGGTGTGGATATTAAAGAAGGATTTGACTACTCGCTTGGAGCAATATACAAGTTGAACAAGAAAATAGAACTAAAACTAAAAGCAGAAAATATTTTTGACAGAGCGTCAGAGACTCCTATGGGAGATATTAAGGTATCAGCAACAGACAGAAGAGTTATTCTTACAATGGAGTACACTTTTTAAATGAAAGCAATAATAACTCTGTTATTTTCAAGTCTTGTACTGCTTGCATCTGAAACAAATCATCTGCAGGTAAAGATTTTAGAAACCATTATTACAAATATTCATCTAGATAAAAATATAGTGGTATGGAGCGACAATAAAAATCTTTTAGCTGAGCTTAAAAAACACAATGTCCTTTTAACGACAAATATCTGTGAAGATGCAACGGTAATAATATTACAAGATAAAAGAAAACTTGAAAAAGAGTGTAGCTCAAAACATATATTTGTATTAAACTATAACTCTCTAAGCCATGTTCCTCAAAGTTTTGGTGCGCTATTTTGGAAAAAAGGAAGACCAAATATTGTACTTATAGAGCCGAGGATAAAATCACAGTTAATTAAAATCTCTAAAGATCTTGAGCCATACCTAGAGGAAAGAGTATGGTAAAGAAAAAGGAGCTTTTCTTATTTTTGCTTCTGTTTTTGCTTGGTATATTTTTTATCTATGTTTATGATAATATAAAAGAAGCCAAAGAAGACATTTTCAATCGTATTGAAAAACATCAAGTTGAACAGATATCACATGTACTAGAAAATATAGAAAAAGATATACTTGATTACTCTGAGATAAAAAATTCCAAAGACCTGTTATATCTATTTGAAAATAAGAGTACAAGAGAAGATTACGAACATATAATCTCTTTAATGCTGACTTCAAATGTTAAATATGCATATATTTTGTACAAAGATGAAAGAGATAGATTTAGATTTTTGCTAGATGCTTCAAAAACCGATAAAGCTAACTTTTACCAAAAACTTGATGTTACCAATTCTGAGTATCGTACTATTTATAGAATAAAAAAACCTCAAGTCATAAAACAACATGATATGGAAAATTTATATTTGACATATCTATATCCTATAATCGCCAATGACACTGTTGTTGGCCTCTTTAGTATTGATATAACAACTAATATTCAAGAAATCATACTAGAATCTATTAAGCCTCTTGAGACATTCTTTATGGTTTTGATAATTTCTTTAATATTATTAATGATTATGACAGTAATGCAACTTTTTCACTACTTTGTAACAAGAAAAAAAATATTTACAGACCCGCTTACACGAACATTTAACAGAAACTATTTAGAAGAGATATCATCTATGCTTAATCTAAGTCATTATAGTATAGCGATGCTTGACTTAGACAAATTCAAAGTTATAAATGACACTTATGGACATAAAGCAGGTGACTATATACTAGCTCAGGCAGCTAAAGTATTTAAAAAATCAATTAGAGACAGTGATATACTCATAAGATACGGTGGGGAGGAGTTTTTACTCTTAATCAACAATAGACATAAAGATTCATCTACCTTTAGCATATGCGAAAGACTAAAAGACAACCTATCTAAACAAACATTTGTATACGATACAAATGAAATAAAAGTAAATGTTTCTATTGGTCTGCATAAACATCCGGCTTTAGAAAAAAACATGCAAGAAGCCATTAAAATTGCTGATAGAATGCTCTATATTGCAAAAAAGAATGGAAGGAATCAAATTGTTTGCTATGATGAAAAATCACAAAACGACATATCCTCTTCATCTAAAAATATAGGTTTTGTCAAGCAAGCCCTTAATGAAAACCGTATAACATGCTACTATCAACCTATATATTGTAACAACTACAATACTATTAAAAATTATGAAGCCTTAGTAAGGATTATCGCAAAAGACGGCAGTATTATATCTCCTTTGCAGTTTTTACCTCAATTAAGACATACAAATATATACTATAAATTAACACAAACAATTTTATTGCTTGTCTTTGAAAAATTTAAACATAATGAAAAACATGTAAGTATTAATATAAATTTCTCCGACCTTATAAACCCTGATATTGAAAACACTATTATTTCACATTTAGGCAGCAACCCTCATCTTGCGTCTCGTGTTACTTTTGAAATACTAGAGAGTGATGAAATAGACAACATTAAACTATTTAAAGAGAAAATAAAGCTGCTGCATTCACTTAAAGCAAAAGTTTCAATTGATGATTTTGGAAGTGGGTACTCTAACTTTAAAACTATTATAGATATTGAAGCAAACTATCTTAAAATCGATGGTTCACTGATAAAAAACATCGATACTAACGACAAAGACTTTAAAGTCGTAAAAAGCATTATACATTTCGCACATCAAGCCAATATGCAAACTATTGCAGAGTTTGTTCACTCAAAAGAAGTTTTTGATAAGTTACTAGAACTAGACATAGATTATCTGCAAGGTTATTACATTGCTGAGCCAAAATCTACTCTGCTTGAGGTTCATGAACTATTTTAGCGAGCTAAAAAAACTTTTTAAATAGTTTGTCTATCCCCTTGTTTATCTCTTTTTTCAAGGCATCTCCGGCTTTTGACTTCATCAATTTTTCCAAATCTACTTTAACTTTTGGAGCATTTATGTCTCCAATTATATTTGCCGTTACAGTGTTTTTCTTTGCTTGAATTGTTACATCAGAATCTATCATTTTAGTTTTTGTATTTATTTTTGCATTTGTTGTTTTTACAGAAGCTTGTTTTGAACGAAAATCAAGTGAAGCAAGAATTTTTTCTTTATTTATTTCTGCAGCAATATCTCCATTAAAACTTTCTCTGTACATGTCAAATTTCGTATACTGTTTTATAAGATTAAATGTATTGTTATTAACAAAATTTCCATCAATAACATGCCCGCTAAATACACCCTTGCTCTGTGCTAAATTATAATTTAACTTGCCATCAAGGTTTGCTTGAAAAATCTCAGGATAAATAAACATGCCTAGCAGCTCTTTGGTGCTAACTGATTTAAACTCAGCATGAAAATCATCATTATGAAGCTTAGCATCAACATTGCCTCCGGCAATTTTAGTGTGGATTGTTAAATCCAAATCTTTTATTTTTACAAGTTCGCCATTAACACTCAAGTCACCTTTCATGCGCCGCTGAGTAACGAAAAAAAGCTTGTCAAGATTTGCAACTGTAGCCAAATAATCACTTTTAAGTGAGCTGTCTTTTAGGTTATAGCTAGCTTTTTTAATATCTAAATCTACAAGGTTTGAATTAAAATCTACTTTTGTATCCAATAGATTTTTATTTAAGATAGTTGTTGTTGTAGAATTAAAAGTTGTTCGTGGCATCAAAGATTCAAACCCAGCCAATTTTGTTATATATTTAGAATTCAATAAACCGTTTTTTATATCTGTTTGTACTTTTCCTTTTAAACTTCCAACGGCTGCATTGGTTATGTCAGCATTTAAAAATAAAATTCCATCTGTATAATGTGGCTGTTTTATCATATATAGTAGTTTTTTTAATTTTAGATTTTTAACACTAGCTACAATGCTCTTTGGAGCAAAATCTTTTAACACGGCTTCAAATTTTGTATCTGATTCAGCCAAATCACTTTTGCCCTTTACTATAAGTTTTTCCTTGCTCCCTTTAACTGTTCCATTAAGCTTAAATGCTCCTCTGAGGTCTGCACCTATGACAGGTTTCAGCAGAGCAAGCTCTTTTATGTTTAAAGAGTATGTTATATCTGTTTGAAGAGGTTCAGGTTTTACATTTCCGGATGATAGTATACTAAAGAGCTTTGAGCTTAAATCATAGCTATAGTCTACATCATTACCTTTTAATTTAGCATCGAGTTTCATAGCAAAAGATGTATTTGGGATAGTTACATTAAAATCTTTTTTCATTAATTGTGAATCAATTTTAGCATTTTTAGTTATTAGTAGTATATCTCCATCGAGTTTACCCGGATTAATGTTTTTAAAGTTTACATCTAGATTTATATCTGCACTCGCGTATTGACTTTGAGCTCCCAAATACAAAAGAGATGACAATTTTGCATTTTTTACCTCAGCAATTATAGAAGTAGGATTTAAGTCAGTCAGCTCAACATGATAAGTTGTATCACCCTCTCCTACATCACTTTTGCCGTCAACTTCCATAAACGACATGTCACCTTTAACTTTTCCATCTGTATAAAGTTTTCCTTGAAGCGGTAAATCGCTAAGCTCTTTTAAACTCTCTAAATTATCAAGCCTAACTCTATATGCTACATCAAAGGCTTGTGAAAACAGAGAGTAATTCCCCTTTATTAAAACACTATTGTTTGCATTTAGCTCTAGAAGTACCTCAAAAGAACTCATATTAAGAGTAAATGTTGTAAGTTTGCTATCTAGTTTTGTCTGTTGTTGTATCTTGTCTTCTACAATAGGCTTAAGCAATCCATTGCCCAAAGATGTAAATATAACTACATATACAACAGCAACTAAAGTAACTAAAACACCGCTAAACCAAGCTAAATACTTCATAAAATCTCCAAATACATATATACTGATATGATACTATAATTTGCTTTTTTTTGCCAAATTTCAAACTTGATATATAAAGACTCAACTCTTTTTACTAAAATTACTCAACTAAAGCTTGACATTGTTACACTCAATGTGTATAATACTGATATCTTTTAAAAAAAGGAGTTAATTTAATTATTATGTCAAATCAAAATGATGAAGAATTACAAAACAAACCTCTAGAAAATGAAGAGGAAAAAGTAGAAATAAGTGATGAAGAAGCTGAGGCTGATTCAGAGGCTGTGGAAAACGAGCTTGACTTACTTCAAAATGAATTAACAGAGTTAAAAGAGAAGTATGCTCGTGTACATGCTGATTTTGATAATATCAAAAAAAGACTTGAACGCGAAAAATACACAGCAGTTGAATACTCAAATGAGAAATTTGCAAAAGATATGATTCCTGTTATGGATGCGCTTCAAATGGCACTTACTTCTACTGCGACAGTAGCTGATCCGCAAGAGCATTTAAACAAGCTAAATGAAGGAATTGAGTTAACTCTTAAGCAATTTACAACATCGCTAGAGAAACATGGTGTAACGATGGTTGCTCACGATGAGCCGTTTGACCCAAATATTCACAATGCTGTTCAAAGTGTTGAGAGTGAAGATGTTGAAAGTGGTCAGATAGTACAGACATTTCAAACGGGATACAGATACAAGAACAGACCTTTGCGTGAAGCAATGGTTATAGTAGCGAAGTAATTCGTACAGAACAAACAAATATTAAATAATAAAAATAAGGAATAAAATAATGAGTAAAGTAATAGGTATAGATTTAGGAACAACAAATTCATGTGTAGCAGTTTACGAAGGTGGTGAAGCGAAAATCATCCCAAATGCAGAGGGTAAAAACACAACTCCTTCAGTTGTAGCTTTTACAGATAAAGGTGATGTTTTAGTTGGTGACCCGGCAAAGCGTCAAGCAATCACAAACCCTGAAAAAACAATCTCTTCTATCAAGAGAATTATGGGTCTTATGATGAATGAGGAAAATGCTAAGGCTGCACACGATAAAGTTACATATAACATCGTAGATAAAGATGGTTCGGCTGCTGTTGATGTTGCAGGTAAGATTTACACGCCTCAAGAGATTTCAGCTAAGATTCTTACAAAACTAAAAGAAGATGCTGAGAGCTATTTAGGTTCAACTGTAACTGATGCAGTTATTACCGTTCCGGCTTACTTCAATGATGCACAAAGAAAAGCAACAAAAGATGCAGGTACAATTGCCGGTCTTAATGTTTTAAGAATTATCAATGAGCCAACTGCTTCTGCACTTGCTTACGGACTAGATAGCAAAGCTGAAGAGAATGTACTAGTATATGACCTTGGTGGTGGAACATTTGATGTTACTGTTTTAGAGATTTCTGACGGTACTTTTGAAGTTCTTTCAACTGACGGTAATGCATTCTTGGGTGGTGATGATTTTGACAACAAAATTGTCGATTTCTTAAATGCTGAGTTTAAAAACTCTCATGGTATTGATCTTAAAAATGACAAAATGGCTCTTCAAAGACTAAAAGATGCAGCTGAAAATGCTAAAAAAGAGTTAAGTTCATCTACTGAAACTGAGATTAACTTACCGTTTATCACTATGACAGAAGCTGGACCACAACATTTAGTTGTAAAACTTACTCGTGCTAAATTTGAGGGTATGATTTCTAAGTTAATTGATGAGACGATTGATCATATCAAAGTAGCAATGAAAGAAGCTGACTTAGATGCTAATGAAATCAAAGAGATTATCATGGTTGGTGGTTCTACTCGTGTTCCAGCTGCTCAAGATGCGGTATCTAAATACTTCGACGGTAAAACTTTACATAAAGGTGTTAACCCTGATGAAGTTGTTGCTGCCGGTGCTGCTATTCAAGGTGGTGTACTAAGAGGAGATGTAAAAGATGTTCTTCTTTTAGATGTTACTCCATTATCTCTTGGTATTGAGACTCTAGGCGGTGTTGCGACTAAGATTATTGAAAAAGGTACTACTATACCTGTTAAAAAATCTCAAATTTTCTCAACTGCAGAGGACAACCAACCGGCTGTTTCAATCTCAGTTGTTCAAGGTGAGAGAGAATTTGCAAAAGACAATAAATCTTTAGGTCTATTTGAACTTGGCGATATTCCAGCTGCTCCAAGAGGTGTACCTCAAATTGAAGTAACTTTTGATATCGATGCAAATGGTATTTTAACTGTTAGCTCAACTGATAAAGGTACTGGCAAATCTCAATCAATCACAATTTCCGGTTCATCAGGGTTAAGTGAAGAAGAGATTAACAAAATGGTTCAAGATGCTGAAGCACATAAAGCTGAAGACGAAGAGAGAAAAGCAATGGTTGATTTAAGAAACCAAGCTGACGCTCTAATCGCTCAAAGTGAAAAATCATTAACTGAAGTTGGTGATAAAATCGAAGCAGAAGAAAAAGCAAAAATTGAAACTGCAATCACTGAGCTTAAAGACACTCTAAAAGATGAGTCTGCAACTAAAGAGCAAATTGAAGAAAAAGTAAAAGCATTAACAGAAGCTTCTCATAAAATGGCTGAGCAAATGTACAAAAAAGAAGAAGGCGGCGAAGCTGGTGAAGCTGACCAAAAGAAGAAAAAAGTTGATGACGATGTTATCGACGCTGAGATAGAGTAAAACTTACTCTATCCTATAAGTCTACACCTCAGTTGGAGGGTAGACTTTACAAATCTTTCTCGGTTTTAACGCAATTTCTCCCTGAATTCTTAGCTAAATAGAGTGCTTTGTCTGCTCTATTGATGACTGTTTTCATATCATCGCCCTCATATACTTGTGAGACTCCAAAACTAGAAGTTATCTTTTTAACCACATCTATTTCTAATTTTTCTATGTAAGTTCTCAATTTCTCTGCCAATAGAGTTGCTTGGCCTAAGTTTGCGGTTGGAAGCAGTATAATAAACTCCTCACCTCCCCATCTACACACTATATCTATATTTCTTAAAGTTTTTAATAGTGTTTGCGAAACTTGTATAAGTACATTATCTCCGACATTATGTCCATATGTGTCATTAACATTTTTAAAGTGGTCTATATCCAATATAATCAATGACATGTCATTATGTCTTTGAACCATAGATGTGTAAGATGAATTATAAAGTTCTGAAAACTTAAATCTGTTATATAGCCCTGTTAGAGCGTCCGTAGAAGCTCTAGTCTCGTATTCTTTGTTTTTATTCTCAAGCTTTGCATTGATTTCATTAAGTTCCTCATGGTACTCTTTCATGATTTCTGCCCACCCTGAATAGGTTAAAGAGATAAGTTCTTTTTGTGCGATTATCCCAGACAAATTGCCATCTTCATCTACAACAACAGCCCTTTTGTAATGTTTTTCATTTACAAAAGATAAGGCTTCCTTTACAGAGGCACCTCTGGTTATGGTATCTACAGGTGTTGACATGTATTTGCTGATGGGCAAGTCTAACTCTTTATTATTTTTGATTAGCTTCATTACATCTTTTGTAGTAAAAATACCTACAGGCTTTGAATCTTCAACAATTATAACATTGTCATATGAGTTATGAACCATTTCATTTATCAAGTCAGATGTCTTTTCATCTTTACTTACCCACTTCATCCTTTTACCGAGTTTTAAAAAATCTTGGAGACGAAAATTATTCATCAAAGTATCAGGGTCAATATTGCTGGTAATATCAGTATGAGTAATAAATCCGTAAAGTGAGTCATCATCATTAATAACACATAAATAATCTACATTATCACTTAAGTATTCCAAAGTATCTAAAACATTTTTATGCTTGTATATTGCGGGAACTGCAGGCAGTTTTAAATCTTTTAGTTGAGTGCTTAAGTCTATCTTTTTAGTTTGAATATTTAAGACATCAACAATTGTTAAAATACGAAATTCACCCTCATCTATAACTATTATATTTCTGTGGTTATGTTCAAGCATCATATCTATTGCATCTGTGATTGAGCTTTTAACATCTATTGATACTACTGATGTTGTTGCTATTTCACCTATTGTTGGAAATTTCATAATACACCTTATTAAATTTTATCCAAAGCTTTTTTAATTTTTAAAGCCTGAACATGCTCTTTTACATCATGAACTCTAAGTATTGAAGCTCCATTGTTTGCTGCTTCTAAATGCAGAGCTAAGCTTCCTGCTAGTCTTTCATCTGCGGGTGAAGATGAAATCTTGTCTATCATTGATTTTCTAGAAGCGCCTATAAGCAGCGGCTTACCAAGAGTTAAAAAGTGCTCTAGATTTTTGATAAGTAAAAGATTGTGCTCTAGTGTTTTTCCAAAACCAATGCCCACATCAAGAACTATATCTTTTACACCAAGTAATTCTGCCTTTGCGATTCTACTCTCGAAAAATGAGTAAATATCACTTAAAACATTTTCATATTCTGGGTTATCCTGCATTGTCTGTGGAGTTCCCTGCATATGCATAATTACAGCTCTTGCCCCATTGCTGGCGCAGAGTTTACTTACTTCATCATTTTGTAAACCTGTTATATCATTGACAACTTCAAAACCGCTCTTGAGTGCAGACTCTATTACATTTGGCTGGTAACTATCAATACTAAACTTCACTTTTTTATATAGTTTTTCTTTTTTAATTACTTCAAGTATTGGTCTTAATCTTTCAAGCTCTTCATTTTTATCTACATGTACAGAGTTAGGGGCTGATGAGACACCGCCTATATCTATGATATCTGCACCATCTTCTATCATCTGCTGGATTTTATTTATTGCATCTTTGTCATTAAACCTTGAACCACTAAAGAAGCTGTCATTGTTGGCATTTATCACACCCATTATTTCTACATGTGAAGGCTTTTTGACACGGAGCATATCTTGAAGCTTTGTTGCCAGCTCTTTTAATCCAAATGGCTGAGCCAACTCTTTTTTGCTGAGTTTTTGCAACTGTGAAGTTGTAGCTATTAAGATACAGTCCACATGTGGAGTTTTTGCTATAACAGTTCCGCGAGGCACAGCCAAGTCTGCACCTATACTTAAGGCATCTTGTTTTAAAATATTTGCCCCGCCTACATGTAAATCTTTTATATAAACAATATGTGTATAAGCTTTTAAAGAAAGTATTTTAATCCCGCCGTCATCAACGCCAAGCTCTTTTAAATACTTTTTTGCATCAATAGAGTTAGATAGTTTAATTACCTGCATTTTTGTCTCCAACAAAACTCATAAGTATCATGGCCAATACACTCTGAGGTCTTGAATTTAGTTCTATAAGTCTGTATGCCTTATCAAAATTATCTAGTTGTTCATCAGAAAGAATGAGCATATCTACTACAGTGGCTCTATGATAAAGTGCTTCAACAAGCTCTTTTGCTTCAGATTTTTTGATTCTGGCATTTGCTTTTAAAAAGGCGAACACTTCAGCATAATCAATCCTAGCTAGGTTTAATTCAACTTTTTGTATTGCGTGTGTAACCTCACCTTTTACAATAGGCAAACGAGAACGAACAGTAGGAAGAAGATTTGATTTTGTAGGTGAGATAATTATAAATTCTATATTTTGCGGAGGTTCTTCTAAAACTTTTAAAAGTGAATTTTGCGCTACATTGGTAAAGCTAGAAGAGCCGATAACTATGTACTTTGTTTGAGATTCGCTTATATAAGACTCTGCCACTACAGCTTTTGCATGCTCAATTTTAAAATCTTCTTCTATAAATCCTACAACACGGTTTGGCTTTAGCTCATCAAGTAATCTCTCAAATTCTGATTCAATCTCTGTAGAGATTAAAATATGACTCTTTCTTGAATCATGAATTAACATCTACCTCTCCAAACATTGCGGCATTTAAAGATGCGTCAAAAAGACGATAAAGCTGAAGCAGTTTTATATCTAATGATTTGTCATAGGATTTTAAATTGAATGCGTTTAAATAGTCTTCATCAAATATCCAAAAATAACTTGTATCTTTTCTTTTTGCTATATCTGCTCTTTTGTCATCGCCCTTACCGATATACCAAAAAAAACAATTTTCTTTATGTGACAATGAAATCATATCTTCGACAACATCAATCATCTCTCCGCCGGTTACACCGTCATAGTGTTGGTACATACAATCTATACTTATGATTGGGAGTAAAGGGCGTTCAAGTTTCTCGCTGTTTAGATTAGAAAGTATGTACTTTTCTAACCATTTTCTTTTTTTGTCTGTAATTAAAATAATCGTTTTACCGTTTAAAATCTGCTCTAGAGCCTGTGAAGTTGTAGTTGTCCAATCAAATCTTTGCTCTTCTAGCCAACTAAAACTGCCACCCTCTTCTCTGATGGCATCTAGGCTCCACTGTGCAAAATTTTGTATTTCATCCATAAATCGATTACTTGTCTAACTCATATGCGTTATGAAGACTTCTTACTGCTAATTCTGCATATTTTATATCAATCACCATTGATACTTTAATCTCTGAAGTTGAAATCATATTTATATTGATATTTTCGCTAGCCATTGCTGAGAATGCCTTTGCCGCAACACCGGTATGAGATTTCATTCCGACACCAACCACTGACACCTTACAAATATTTTCATTATAAGAATCAGCCTTAATATCTCCGCTGCTTACAAAAGTGTCCACAACTGATTTTGCATCATTCAAGTCACCTACAGGCACTGTAAAGTCAATGTTTGTAGTGCCGTCATGAGATTTATTTTGAATAATCATATCTACATTAACATCATTGTCTGAAAGTTTTGTAAAAATCTCGGATGCTATTCCGGGTCTGTCATAGACACCCATTAAAGAGATACGAGCCTGATTTTTGTCTAATGCTATTCCGCTTACTAGTGGTTTTTCCATGATGTTTTCTTCCTTCGTTATTAATGTTCCCTCTTCATCTGAAAAGCTTGTTCTTGTTACTAGATTTACATTTAATTTTTTTGCCAATTCTACCGAGCGGTTTTGAAGAACTTTCGCACCCAATGAAGAAAGCTCTAACATCTCATCATAAGAGATATAGTCAAGTTTTTTAGCTTTTGGTTCAATACGAGGATCAGTTGTAAAAATTCCACTAACATCTGTATATATCTCGCAAAGGTCTGCTTCTATCGCTCCTGCAATTGCTACAGCAGACAAGTCACTTCCTCCGCGACCGAGAGTTGTAACATCACCTTTTTCATTTACACCTTGAAAACCGGCCACTACAATAATCTTGCCCTCTTTTATTGCATTGTTCATAACCTCAGGGTTTATGCCTTCTATACGAGCCTTTGTATGAACACTGTCAGTAACTATGCCGGCTTTTCTACCCGTCATCGCAATAGCAGGGAAACCCATCTCATTAAGTGCTATCGAAAGAAGTGAGGCAGTTACTCTCTCTCCCGAACTAAGAAGCATATCCATCTCAGCCCTGCTTGCATTTTTAGAGAAGTGTTCAGCATAACCAACCAGTTTATTTGTCTCTCCGCTCATGGCAGAAACAACTACTACCACATCATTACCAGCTTTTCTTGTCGCACTTACGCGGTTTGCAACATTCTGAATGCGGTCCAAATCACCAACACTTGTCCCGCCAAATTTTTGCACTATTAACATCTACAATAGTCCCTCATCTTTAAAATATTTTATAACACTCTTATACACTTCTTTTTTGAAACTCGCACTTAGAGTTAAAACTTCATCAACACTGACAAATTTATAATCACTAAACTCCGGATATTCTGTCTCAATATTTATCTTTGCACTTTTTTTTAACTTAACTAAAAAATATCTCTGCTGTTGTCCTATAAACGGCTTCATTGTTTTAGCAATTTTGTGAGGAAAATCGTAAGTTATCCACTCCGGATACTCAGCAACGACTTCTACTTCATCCGTGCCTATCTCTTCTTCAAGTTCACGAAAAAGTGCTTCATGAACTTCTTCACCGTCATCTATACCACCCTGAGGAAACTGCCAAACATCGGCTAAGTCATTCCTGTGCGCCAAAAAAATCTCTTTTTTTTGTGGATAATTATTTGAAACAATTATCATCGCAACATTAGGACGGTACAAATCTTTTTCGCTCATCAGTTTCACTTCATTATATAGTTGGGGGATTATACAGAATGTGCGATTAAAATAAAATAATTTATTATTAATTATATAAAGCAAATTTACTGTAGTATTAACAACATGTATAAAATAATTCATTTCAAGTCATATATTATTTTTAATTACATAATATAAAGACAATTTAATGCTAATTTTTTTATAGTACAAAACTTTATTTACTAAACTATGATAGGAAGATACTTATTATGACTGAATACAAATTAAAATCTGACGATTTTTTAGTTTCACAAACGAATGAAAAAGGCATTATTTTGTTTGCAAATGATGACTTTTGCAAAGTTGCCGGATATTCGCTTGATGAACTAGTCGGCAAACAACATAATATTGTTAGACATCCAGACATGCCAAAAGCTGCTTTTAAATCTTTATGGGAAACTGTAAAAAGTGGTAAAGTCTGGGACGGATATGTAAAAAACCGCACTAAAGACGGCGGTTACTACTGGGTATATGCAACTGTTTATCCAATGTATGATGAAGCAACAAAAGAAAAAACTTACATGTCGTGTAGAAGAAAGCCTTCTGAAGAAGAAATAACAGAAGCTCAAGCACTTTATAAAACATTAAATTAGGGACAATAGTATGAATACTTTACAAAAAAATATCACAATTTCAATAGTTTTTGTTGTTTTACTAGCATCACTGTTTTTTACCGACTCTACAATAATTCATGCTGCTTTAGCAATAGTGGCTTTTTTGGTCACAATTGCTATGAATCTAAAAGCAGTTTCAAGTAACTCAGATTTATTAAACAACAAAAGATTAGAGCTAATAGATATGATGGAGTTTAATAGAAATAAAGTAAGTATCAACGAAAACTCTACTGATATTGCAGAAATAAACTTCAACAAAATTGTTACAAGCTACCAAGAGTCTGTAATTGAAGATACAAAAGTTGCAGGGGAGATGGTTCTTTTAGCTGACAAAGTTTCAAAAGGACACTATACATGTAGAGTTTCAGCAGACTCTAAAACACCATATGTTCATGTTCTAAGAAACAGCATGAACAATATGCTGGCATCATCAGAAAAAAACCTTGATGTTGCAATCAATACCCTTCAAAACTTCTCTAAAGGAGATTTCAATTCAAGAAGTGAAGTTCATGTTGAAGCAAAAATGGCAGACTTACTTAACAACATCAACTCTCTTGGTGAATCACTTCAAAATATGCAACAGACAAATAAAGACACTCAAGCTCATATTCAAGAAACTTCAAATAAATTAAACGATACTATCAGCGATATTACCGACACTACGATTATTGAGCTTAAAGATATGATAAGTTCTACAGTTAATCGCATACATAATGTTTCTGAGAGAGAAAACGAGATGGTTGATAGTCTTCAAAGTCTTGTTACAAATGCCAATGAGACTAAAGAGATTTTAGCAACTATTGGAGATATTGCAGAGCAGACAAATCTATTGGCTCTAAATGCAGCTATCGAAGCAGCAAGAGCAGGTGAACATGGTCGCGGATTTGCTGTTGTTGCAGATGAAGTAAGAAAACTTGCAGAGCGCACACAAAAAAGTTTGGCTGAAACTACTACAACTACAAATGTTTTAATTCAGTCGATTGCAGACAGTGCTTCTTCGCTGACATCAAATGCTAAAGAAGTAAATGATGTAAGTGAAGAAGTAAATCAGATGAACCATAAAATGGATGAAATCATTAAAACTTTAAGTGGATTAACTAAATAATCCATTTATTCTAAGCCGTAAAACTTAGCACTTTTTGGTTTGCCATGATGGTAACCTTGGACATAATCAACACCCATTCGTTTGACCTCATCTGAGAGTTCTTTGGAGCTTACAAACTCTGCAATTGTTTTAACATTTATATTTTTTGAATATTTTATCAACCCTTCTACCATATGACGCACTTTTGCATCTTCAAATAACTCTTGTATAAGGGTGCCGTCTATCTTGATAAAATCGATATTTAATCTGATTATATTTGTAAAGTTTGAATACCCTGAACCAAAATCGTCTATAGACACTTTAGCTCCATACATCTTTACCATAACTATAAAATCTTTAAGTACATTATAGTCTTGTATCTCTTGTGTTTCTACTATCTCAAATGTGATTCTATCTCCACCATATTTATCTAGTCTATTTTTAATATAACCAAGCATATCCGCAGAGTTGATATTTTCATATGTTATGTTTATGGAGATTTCTACATGTGTTTTATCGTAAATATTAAAGACTTTTTGCATCATCTGTCTTGTAAAAAACTCAAAAGTCTTATCTTCTATGGCGGATGTTAAAAATTTATCCGGTGTAACTACTTCACCATCTTGTGTTATTATTCTTGCAAGTGCTTCATACTTCAAAATAGAATTATTTTCTATATCAAATATTGGTTGAAAATATGGAACTATACTTCCGCTATGAAGAGCATTTTTATATACATCAAGCCTTTGTAGTGCAGCTTTACTTACCTCTTTAGAGTATTCATCACTCTTAAAAATATTATATTTTTTTTTGGCTACAATAGCTTCTTGAAGTGCGATATTGGCATGATTAAACAGCTCATCCTTGCCGTATGCTATTCCTACCGTAAAATCCGATATAATCCTCTCGCCATCATCAGACTTATACATAAAATCATCAATATTGTTGAATATTGAATACTCAAGAACTGACAAATATTTATCAAATAGTGACTTTTTCTTTACCAATATAGCAAACTTTTGTATGTTTATATGGTAGACACTAACTTCTTCATTTGACACAATATTTTCTAATTTTTGTGCTTTATCAATAATAATCTTTTTTACTATTTCCATTCCATAAAGCTCTTGTAATGCAGCCATTTGATTATTATGAAGAAACATTAACATTGATTCATCTTTTTGCACTTGAAGGTCGCTTAAAAGCGCTTCTCTGTTAGGCAGCATTGTTATAATATCTATCCCGTTCAGGCTTAGAACAAGGTCATCCTCATCAGCAACATCAACAGATAGTTTATTTAATACTTTGATGATTTTATTTTTTTTGGTATCGCTGCCATTGATATATATGTTTTTTAATTTATCTATACATTTATCGAATTCTAACAAATAAGCTCTCCACTCACAGTAAGTATAAAATATAATAAAACTTTATATTAACTTTATCATATATAACTTAAAAATTGTTTGTATTATCATTATTAATTACTAAATGGCTATAATTTCACAATGCTACTATATATACATATACCTTTTTGTGACTCCAAATGCTCATACTGTGCTTTTAACTCATATGTTGATAAATTTCATCTAAAAGAAGAGTACATGTCAGCCATAATAACTCAGCTGAATTACGAGCTAAAGAGATTTGATACGAAGCATCAAGAGATAGAGTCTCTGTTTATTGGCGGAGGAACACCGTCCACCGTAGAACCAATACTTTATAAACCTTTATTTGACATGTTAAAACCTTACTTAGCTGAGGGGATTGAGATTACAAGTGAGGCAAATCCAAACAGTGCAACTTTACAATGGCTAAAGGAAATGCAAAAGCTTGGTGTCAATCGCATAAGTTTTGGGGTGCAGAGTTTTGATAAAGACAAACTCAAACTTCTTAACCGCGCTCATACTAAAGAACAGGCAAGAGAAGCGGTTTTAAATGCAAAAAAGCTTGGTTTTGAAAACATCTCACTAGATCTGATATACGCTACTTTAGGTGATACAAAAGAGCTTTTACAAAAGGATATAAACACTGCTTTTTCTCTGCCTATAAATCATCTCAGTGCTTATGCTTTAACCATTGAAGAGGGAACTCCATTTGAGTCAAAGCCTTACATGTCAAAAGAGACTCTTGAGTTGACTACATGGCTTTTTAACACTATCAAAGAGCATAAGTTTATGCAATACGAGATCAGTAATTTTGGAACATATCAAAGCATACACAACCTTGGTTACTGGAAGTATAAAGACTATATCGGTTTAGGAAGCGGTGCAGTCGGAAAACTTGATTTAAAGAGATTTTACCCGACAGGCATTGTGGAAGATTATATAAAAAATCCTCTTGATATTAAAACTGAAATCTTAAGCGAAGAAGACAAAAAAATTGAACAAATTTTTCTAGGTCTTCGCTCTTGCGTTGGAATAAAGGGAGATATTTTAAATAAAGACGAGTTAAAAAAAGCCCAACTATTAGTCAAAGAAAAAAAACTAACTTTAAAAAATGATACTTTTTATAATGATGACTATCTTTTAGCAGACGAGATTGCTCTGTTTATATCATAGTTTAATTATTCTTTAGATAGAATCTTATTTTTATTATAAATTAGAGGATATTTTATGTTTGGTATGGGTTTTACCGAGATAATGATTATTGCTGTTATCGCCATTTTATTTCTTGGTCCAGATAAGCTGCCAAGTGCTATGGTAGAAATAGCAAAGTTTTTTAGAAGTGCTAAAAACACTCTTGGAACTATGAAAGAATCTTTAGAAGAAGAGTTAAATGTTAAAGATATAAAAGAGGAAGCTCTCGCATATAAAAAAGAGTTGCTTCATGCCGGTGATCAAATAAAAAGTGCAACTGATGTAAAACAGATGGCTGCAAAACTAACTTCACTTGAAGATGACACATTTGAAGATGATGGATTCTTCGATAAACCTAAAAAAGACACAGACTCACCAAAAAATAAACCAGATGAAGTAACTCTTAAAAAGAAAAAAAAGAGTGAAATAGCCAATAAAACAGAAGAAGACAACAAAGATGTTTGATGATATAAAACCACACTTAATTGAACTAAGAAAAAGATTAGCTATCTCGGTTGCCAGTCTTATTGTTATGTTTTTTGTAATGTTTTACTTTCATGAAATTATTTTAGCATGGATGGTAGAACCGCTAAATGTTGCACTTGCAGAGGTAGGTAAAAAGTCTGTTCATGCTGCTGATGGTATGGTGACAACTTCTCAGGTTGGAGGAGCATTCTTTGTTGCTCTTAAAGTTTCATTTTTTGCTGCTATCATAGGGGCTCTACCTATTATACTTGCTCAAATTTGGATGTTTATAGCTCCGGCACTTTACGCAAATGAAAAAAAGATGATTATCCCTTTTATTCTTGGCGGAACAACAATGTTTGGGGTTGGTGTTTTATTTGCTTACTATATTGTTACCCCATTTGGGTTTGATTTTCTCATTACCTTTGGTAGTTTCAAGTTTACTCCTCTTATAAACATAGAAGATTATGTCGGCTTTTTTACAAAGATTATGTTCGGATTTGGTATAGCTTTTGAGCTACCTATATTTGCATACTTTTTAGCACTTCTTGGTATGATTGACGACAGAATGATGAGAGATTTTTTCAAGTATGCAGTAATTATAATCTTCATTGTTGCGGCACTTTTAACTCCTCCGGATGTTTTAACTCAACTACTTATGGCCGGACCGCTTATTATTCTTTATGGATTTTCTATACTTATAGTAAGATTGGTAAATCCGGCTCCTCCGCTTGAAGAAGAAGATGAAGAAGATGACAACGAATCCAAAGAAGATTCAGAAGTCAATAGACTCCAAGAATCTAAGCAAGATTAGTTTAATAACTAAACGACAGTGACAAATAAAGAACTTCTTACATCAAGCTATGACTTTACGCTTCCAAGTGAACTCATAGCAACACATCCAGCCTCTCCAAGAGACTCTGCAAAACTTTTAGTCTACAATCGTAAAACAGATGAAATAACACATGCAATATTTTCTGATTTAGAAACTTTTATCCCCCAAGGTTGTGCTCTGATATTTAACGATACAAAAGTTATAAAAGCCAGACTATTTGGTAAAAAACCAAGTGGCGGTAAAATCGAACTTTTGATAAACAGAGCCCTAAATGCACATGATGTAAATGTTTATATTAGAGGAAAAGTGAAAATTGGCAGTGAAGTTATTTTTGATGAAAACTTAGTTGCAGTTGTACAAGAGTTAAACGATGACGGAAGCAGAGTTGTGCATTTTTATATTGATAAAAAACTTGCAAGATTTGAAGATGTTTTACCTGTTTTAGATAAAATCGGGCATGTTCCTCTGCCGCCATATATACAAAGAGAAGATAACAAAGATGATGAAAGCGAGTACCAGAGTGTATTTGCTCAAAATGCCGGTGCGGTCGCTGCACCAACCGCCTCTTTACACTTTACAGATGAACAACACAAACGAATCTGTGACAAACATCCACATGCTTATGTGACTCTACATGTAGGAAGCGGTACATTCAAACCCGTTGAGTGTGAAACTATAACTGACCATCCAATGCACTCTGAGTATTATGACATATCAGACAAAGCCAAAAAACTGCTTGACTCCGATATACCCATACTCAGCGTTGGAACAACATCAACAAGAACCATAGAATTTTACGCAAGACATAAGGACAAACAAAGAGGAGAAGCAAACCTCTTTTTACACCCAAATAACAAACCGCTAAGAGTCAATCATCTGCTTACAAATTTTCACTTGCCAAAATCAACCTTGCTGATGCTCGTAGCATCTTTTGTAGGTGTAGATAAGGCTCAAGAACTTTATAAAATAGCCATTGAGAATAAATACAGGTTTTACTCTTATGGTGATGCAATGTTAATATTATAGGTTAGATAATATCCTTCCATTTTGAATAATAATTTCACCGCTTAATTCAGCTTCAAAAATCTTATCTGGAAATTTCTTTAAAGCCTCATCGTAAGTTGGATTTGTACTGCAATAATTTAAAAATTCATCTTCTACATGTAGCTCATCATTACATGTTGTAAACCTTGAAACAAACTCATCGATATCATAAATCACTTTTGCTTTGTTCTCTTTTACCAACCTATTAGTTGCTTCACTCTCGCCTAGTCTCTGCGGAAGTACAAAAATCTCTTTTTGCATTTTTAGTGCAAATTCTACACTTCTCATGGTTCCGCTATTTAACTCGGCTTCTCCCACAACCAGCACATCTCCAAGAGCAACAACAAGCTCATTTCTAACTACAAAACTCCAAGAAGTGACTTTAAAATCTGCATCAAATTGACTAAGCAATAGACCACTCTTTTGTATATCGTTTAAAAGGTTTTTGTTTACTAAGGGATACCTTACATTGACCCCACATGGAAGTACAGCTATAGTGTTTGATGCGCCCGCTCCCGAGTGAGCTACGGCATCAATTCCCATAGCACCTCCGCTTACGATACAAACTCCGGCTTTTGACAAAGAAGATGAGAGTTTTTGAATCATTAAACGGGAGTATTTAGATGGTTTTCTGCTTCCTACTATTGATATTTTTACTCTTTTTAAAAGTTCAAGATTGCCATCATAAAAAAGTTCATCAGGGTAATTTTTCATTGATGAGAGTTCAGTGATTTTCTCTTGAACTATATTCATTTTAATAAAGCCTGTTTACCAGCACTAGTTCTACATCTTTAAACAGTTTTTTTGATTCACTTAGAGCCATTATGGTGTTAGCATGTGGATGTCCGATAGCTATAGCACTTCCATGAGCTTTGGCAATTTTAACAGCTTTTTTAATCTGTGATTTTATATACGCTTTGTCCATTTCATGGTCTATAAAAACATCTCTTGCCATATATTTCATTCCATAATTTTTCATGACGGCAGGAACCTTGGTTGTTGCGATAGTTCTGCTGTCTATAAAGTTTATATGTTGTTTTTGCAATGCATAAATAAGTTTATTAACTGCCAACTCATCTGATGTAAATTTACTGCCGGTGTGATTATTTATATATTGCACCTTCGGAAACAGTTTTTTTATTTTTTCAATTCTTTGGCTTATCTCTTTTTGAGAATCTTTAATTCTCAAAGTAAACGGTTCTTCTTTTGTGAAATTTTCAGCTTCCATTGGTAAATGAACCATATAAAAATTTTCTTTTGCCGCTAAAATATGAGAATTTGGTCTAAACTCGCTTGGAGGCAGAAAAGACATTGTAATAGGCAAATTCAGGCTTTTTATCGCATTGACATGTGACTTTACACTCACATCATCCAAAATAATTGCAAGTTTTGGTTTGCTAGAGGTTATTTTAATATCTCGCTTTGGTGCTTTTGGTAAAGTGCTGATATCATACTCATGTGCAGCACCTATCAGGCTTGAAGCCTTTTCGCCATCTGTTAGAGTCTCTGTATTTCTCTTTTTAAGTACATCTTTTAATCTGTCGCTTACATCTTTTTCTTTTTTAAGGCTTGCTTCTTCAAGCTTTTTAAGCATAGAGAGTCTTTTTTTCTCTTTACTTTGATCTTTACTCGATATATCTTTTTTGGCATGTTCATAACCTATATAATATCCTCCAACAAGTGCCACAAGCATTGCTGCGACTATTGCTAATGACCACGCTGTATATAATAAAATATTTGAACTTTTTTTTGACTTACTATTTTTTCTTTTTGGCATTCTTTCTCCATTGATTATAAAACTATATCTAAAATAAAAAACAGACGCAATTACATTGCATATTGACATACTATTTTTTGTATCCATCTAACTCAAGCTTTAACTTTAACCAAGACATAAATTAAATTATAATTACTGATTAAGTATAGTTTTTGTATAATCCCGAGTTCCTTTCTCTTTGTATCATTAAATTTTGATGATATGTCTATATCCGAAAGGGAAACAAAAGCCTTGCACTATTTAGTAATGGGCAAAATACCAAAGGGAGATTATACTCTATGAGAAATTACGAAAACCTAGTAATCGTAAAACCAACATTAACAGCAGAAGAAATTCAAGCTAGCGTTAAAGCTATCGAAGATATTATTACTTCAAATGGCGGCGAAATCGCTGTAACAGACGCAATGGGAATGAGAAAATTAGCATACCCAATTGATAAAAATGAGCGTGGTTATTTCCATGTTATTTATTACACAGTTGCTCCTTCAGCAATTACAGAGATTGAAAGACGATTTCGTATCAACGAAGATCTTCTTCGTTTTGTAACTATCAAATATGATACAAACCGTGAAGTTATCGCTTTCAATAAACTAGTGCAAAAAGCTCAGAAAAAATCTGAAACACCTGCAAAAGAAGAAGTAAAAACTGAAGCACCAGCTGCACAAGCAGAAGCACCGGTTGCAGAAGCAGCAGCTGAAGAAGCTGTAGCACCAGCAGCAGAGTAATTGGCAACAGCCTAAACAAATAAGGAAAATTCATGTATAACAAAGTTATTTTGGTTGGAAACTTAACTCGCGATATTGAACTTAGATACTCTCAAGGCGGAATGGGCATAGCAAATACTGCTATTGCAACAAGCCGTAAATTCACTAGCAATGGTGAGAAAAAAGAGGAAGTTTGTTTTGTAGATATTACATTCTTTGCAAGAAGTGCAGAGATTGCTAACCAATATCTTCGTAAAGGGAGTAAAATCCTAGTAGAAGGTAGACTTAACTTTGACCAATGGGTAGACCAAAATGGACAGAAGCGCTCTAAGCACTCTGTAGTTGTAGAGACTATGCAAATGCTTGATTCTAAAAGTGACAACCAAGGCGGCGGTAACAATTACCAAGCACCTCAAGGTCAAGACGGACAGAATCAACCTCAACAACAGCAAAGTTATCAACAGCCGCAAAGCTACCAAAAGCCAGCTGCTCAACAGTATCAAGCTAACACACAAAGTCAGCAGATGCCAAGTAGTAACTCTGTTCCAGTAATCGACATTGATGAAGATGAAATTCCATTTTAGAAATAAATAACAAAAGGAAATAACATGGCAGAAAGAAGAAAATACAAAAAAAGATTTTGTAAATATTGTGAAGCAAAAGTAGATTTTATGGATTACAAAGATGTGGGAGCATTACGCTTTTCACTTTCAGAAAGATATAAAATCATGCCTCGTCGTTTAACAGGTAACTGTAAGCGTCACCAAGACATGATATCAACAGTTATCAAAAGAGCTCGTGCTGCGGCATTAGTTCCATATACTGTTACTCGTAAAGCAGTTGTAACTGCACCATTTGAAAACCTAAGATAGGTTTTATTAGTCTCCTTAATTGGGGACTTATACCAACAACTACTTTTCAAACTTTCCTACTACTTTTATAGATACATTCAATTTATCATCGCTATAACTATATGTAACCAAGTATTTAATTACACGACCTTTTGTGTATTAATACAACTACTATTTTATTTATATAGAGATAATTTAAGATTTATTTTGCAATGTTTGAGGGATTAAATCTGATATATCGCATTCCAAAATAAATGCTATTTTATATAAGTGTTCAAGATTGAAATGCTGTTTTTTAAGGTACAACTCTGCTTGAGATACTAAACCAACAGATTTATGACCAAGAGCTTGTGATAATTGAAGTTGAGTATAGCCTTTCTTATTTCTATATTTTTTAACATTTAACCCAATTTGTTTATGAAAGTTATTCATTGTTTCTAATGGTAACTCTTCAATGCTTCGCATTATAAATCCACCTAAATATTAGTGAATTGCATTTTAGAGTGTTATACTATTTCTATCAACTAGTAATTACTAGTTAGAAAATTCTTAAAGGTTTAAAATGAAAAAAAGTTTACTTGCAACTGCTTTATTAATAGCAGGAACTTCAGTAATGGCGTTAGATACACAAGTATTTGTAGGATTAGATGCTACTAGTGCAAAAGTAGATACAAAAGTTGGGTTTACTGGTACAGCTACAATTGATGGAGTTGATTATTCAAATCTTTCTGCTAGTGCAGATGATTCGGATGCATCAGTTGGTATTAAGGCTGGTGTAATATTAGATAAAACACACCGTATTTATGCATATTATACACAGCTTGAACCAGATATGGAAGGTATAAAAACTGAGTTGGATATTATGACATTGAATTATGATTATCTAATAGATGTTAATAATGATATGAATGTTTATGTTGGAGCACATATAGGACAAAGTGATTATGAAGCTCTTGGTTTTGACGATAGTAGCATTATGTATGGAATTCAAGCTGGTTTGTTATATAGTATAAATAAAAACATTGAACTTGAAGTAGGTGTTTCTTATTCTGATATGGATTCAAAACCTACTACTCCAACTGTATCTGGTACTTATGATAATGTTGTTTTAACAAATGCAAGTGCTTATCTTGAGCTAGAAAACATGACAAGAGCTTATGTTGGTGTGAACTACAAATTTTAACAAAAAACTAAAAAAGCAAGTTTCCTGTTTTCTTGCTTTTTTATATTTTAAATTCTAAATCATTAACTGAAACATGTTTTATCTTACAATTCAAACCTACAAAATATCTATATAATCTTGTATGATTTTCATTCCAAAGTTTAGGAATATTTATTGCTATAAGAGTAGTAAAAAAGTATTCATATGAACTATATTTTAGCCATTATTCTACTAACTGCTTCACTTTATGCAAAAACAACTGACTTCTCTGTTGTAATAAATGAACCATTTAATGATGCACTGCTTGATGTTGCACAAGATTATGATCGTTCTATAACAGCTGTTGGATTTACTAAAAACTATAAAACTTCCTCACAAAAAACAGGCTCTACTTACTCAAATGCTTTTGATTATTTAGCAAGTCTTTCTAACACCGTCGGCTCTCAAGTTCATCTTATAAAACTAAACAACAAAGCAGAAGTTACTCTTAGAAAATCTGTTAATCTTTCAAATTTTAACGAAGCAGTAGCTGTAGTAAAAACACCAGCAAACGGTTACTTTATAGGTGGTTATACGCTAGATGGTTCTTTACTTATTTTAAAGCTGGACTCAAATGGAAATATAATCTTTACAAGAACATTTGGAACAGACAACAATAATATAATGCAAAATCTTATACTACTTCGAGATGGCGGAGTCTTAGCAATCGGCTCATCCGTGACAACAAGATCATATAATGATAATTTATTTGAAACCGGTCTTGGCTTAAAAGATATATATATCAGTAGATTTTCAAAAGATGGCACTAAACTTTGGAGCAAAAAATATGGAACAGAGTATGATGATACGGGGATTGACGCAGTTGAAGCCAATGACGGCTCTATAGTTGTTCTAAGCCAGACAAATTATGATAAGTTTAAAAATATTACATTGATGAGAGTCACGCAAAATGGCGATAAGATTTGGCTAAAACACTACAAAAATGAAAAATATGTTACTCCATATAAAGTTATAAAATTAAGAGATGGTAATTTTATTGCTTCTTTGTCACAGCAAGATGAAATAGATAAAGAACAGATAAGACTTATCAAATTTGATTTACAAAGAAATATTTTAAATGATAAAATTATTCATACAACATACAGCAGTGCATTAAAAGATATCAAAGAGTACTCAGATTCTAAACTAATCGGTGTTGGTTATGTTAAAGATACTTTCAACACAGATGGTCTTGTTATGCAGCTGGACAATAATCTAAATATGCTAAGACAAGAACATTATGGTGATGAGAACTACGATGTATTTAACGCTGTAACAATACTTCACAACTCCCAAGCTGCGGCAGTTGGTGTATATACAAATAATGAATCTCAAGAATCTAACATGTGGATTGTGCAACTAAACAGAGATATCTCAATGATGCAGATAGCTCCCAATTCTGCTAGTATGTATAAAAAGTTAACTGAAGTTTTTAAAGAAGAAATAGCTAATAAATCAATCACTATTAAAGAAGATTTATCGATTAGTTTTATTGACGAGTCTTTGTATTTTAAAACTGGACAATATGAACTAAACAGTGAACAAAAAATATTTTTACAAGACTTTAGTAAAAAGCTTTTACCGCTTCTACATGTAAATAAAGAGCATATAAACACCCTCGAAGTCAGTGGACATACTTCAAGCGAATGGGGTACAACTGACTTTACAAATTCGTTTTTAAAAAATGAAAAACTATCTATGAACCGATCATATAGCACACTTGCATTTATATTTAAAAATCAAGACAGCATTACTAAAGAGTGGCTTTCAAATGTGGTAAAAGGAAGCGGTCTTGGCTTCTCAAAAAAACAGATGTTTAATGAGAAAGAAGATAGAGAGAAATCAAGAAGGGTCTCTTTTAAGATTATTCTAAAGTAGTTTATTCTTCAATGCTAGATGCTCTAAAATCAAGGCGCACCTTGTCTTGCTTTAACTTTTTATATAATTTAAATTTTGCTTTTTCTAAATCTTCATCACTATACTCAAAAGCAGCTTTAATCTCATCATTGTCTAATTGAGCGCTATCCATAGCAAAAAGTCTCAACTCTTTTTTTGTAAGTTTAGCTTTTAAAACAGCATAAAGAATTTTATCATCTTCTATAAGACTTGCTATATCCATCTTACAAAATCTTGCACACATTTGCCTGAAATTATTCTCGCTGTTATACTGTCTCCAAACTGAGTTCTCTAACACATTTTCTCCCTATATCTTTTCTAATATTTTTGTTAAATCTTTTTCTTCTATAATTATATTTGCTTCTTTTGCCAAAATCTCTCTTGCGCAAAAAGCGACTCTAGTTCCAGCATGAGCAAACATACTTAAATCATTTGCACCATCACCACACACTAAAGTCTCCTCTTCACTAACGCCTAAAATACTTTGAAGTCTAGTCAACATGTCGCCTTTTGAGAAGTTAAACATCATATCTCCACCAACAAGACCGGTAAGTTTTCCATCTTTTACATGTAGAGCGTTTGAAAAATCTGCATCATACCCTAAAATATCTTTTGCATGAGTAGTCGCCGTTCTAAAACCGCCGCTAAAACATACCACTGTCATGCCCCTTTTTTTAAGCTCTGCTATCGTTTCAACAGCACCGGGCATGTAAGGAAGATTGTGGCTGATTTTTTCCACTACACTATAATCTAGACCTTTTAAAAGTCCAACTCTCTGCTGAAGAGATTCAAAAAAATCAAGTCTACCGCTCATAGCCTCTTCTGTTATCGCGGCAACTTTTTCACCGATACCAAGCTCCTCGGCAAAAAAATCAATAGTCTCGCCATCCATAAGCGTAGAATCAAAATCAAAAACAGCTAATTTCAACATGTATATTACTCACTTTAGTTATAATGTCGCAATTATACCCACTTAGGATGATTTTTGTTTGATGAACTAATAAATAAATTAAAAAACGATATATATATCACACTTGAGACTACACCGGGACACTCTCCTGTTTTTTCTCCAATAATAGATAAAATAGCAGAATTAGGACTGGATAAATTAGTAGATGGCTTTAGTACTACGGATAATCCTTTAGCAAAACTAAAGTACAATTCTCTCTTTGCTGCAAAAATGTTACAAGAGAGATTTAACAAACCCGTTATTGCGACCATGAGTATGAGAGACAGAAATAAAATTGCCCTTCAGTCTGACCTTCTTGGTGCTAATGAAGTAGACATAAGAGCTATTTTAGCACTTACCGGTGATCCGGCAACTATATCTGACCAACCTCATGCAAAGGGTGTATTTGAAGCTGACAGCACACTTTTACTAGAGATTATATCTGCTTTTAATCATGGTATGGATTATGCGGGAAAACCTCTAAGCGTTAAGCCTGAAACACTTTATCCTTTTGCTGTAGTGAACTCTTATGCAAAAAACCCTAAAACACTTCAAAAGAAGATGCAAAAAAAGATAAAACACGGTGCTTTGGGCATCATAACTCAACCGGTTTATGATAACCAGAGCGCTAAGCAACTTCTAGAACTTTGTGACTTGGCAAACAAAGAGTGTTGTAATGAAAATAAAAGTGCTGAACTTGTATTGGGTATTTTTCCCATTACAAAACTTCGTACTGCTCAATTTCTTTCTGCACATGTACCAGGGATAAATGTTCCCATTCATTGGATAGAAGCTCTTAGAGTTGCAAATGAAAAAGGAGCCGAGGAAGAGTACAGAGTTGGATTTGAACTAAGCAAAAAACTTTTTGATGATTTAAAAGAGATTCATCCAAAAATCCACCTAATGACAGCAAATCAGTTTCAAATAGCTAAAGATATATTAGTATAGATAAAATCTATACTGATTTATCTTCACATTTAAAATCACGAATAAACTCTTTAAATTTCTCGATAGGAAATGGTCTGCTGAAGAAATAACCTTGTACCTTACGGCAATGTAAAAACTTTAAGGTGTCAACATGTTCTTGTGTTTCAGACCCTTCAGCTATGACATCTTTACCTAAAGCTCTAGCCATTGCTATAATTGTACCAACAATTGAACGGTCGTCCTCATCTGTATCAATATCGAGTACAAAACTACGATCTATTTTTATAGTCTTTACAGGCAGTTTTTTAAGATAACTTAAAGATGAATAACCTGTTCCAAAATCATCAATAGACAGCTTAAAACCTTTAGCATCTAGCTCTTTTAATATAACTAATGATATCTCTATGTTATTCATTAGATGACTCTCTGTAATCTCCAAATCAATATAACTTTTATCTAAACCAATTTCATCAGCGATATTACATATATCATCCACGAAAGATTCATCTTCTAACTGTTTGCTTGATACATTAATAGACACAATTAACTTTTGCCCGGTTTCATGTAATTTTTTAGTATCACTTATAGCTTGTTTTGCTACCCAAAGCCCTATCTTTGATATCTGTCCGGTCTCTTCAGATATACCTATAAATTGATCAGGTCTAATAAGCCCTATTTCTGGGTGATTCCATCGCACGAGTGCTTCCATCCCATACACAGACTTTGTCTCAAGACTTATTTGCGGTTGATACTCTAAAAAAAGCTCGTTATTATTGATTGCATTGCGCAAATCATTTTCTATTAACAATCGTTCAGTTATCTTATCATTCATTGATTGAGAGTAAAATTTATAGCTGTTTTTTCCACTATCTTTTACTTGGTACATCGCTGTATCAGCCATTTTAACGAGTTCTTCATAACTTGTAGCATCATCAGGATAAATACTTATACCGATACTAGCCCCGGTATAAAGTTTTTTACCATCGACTAATATTGGTTTATTAAATGAATTGATAATCTTTTCTACGACAGGAACCACATCTATAGCCGAGTCTATACCCTCTAGCATAATTGTAAACTCATCTCCGCCGAGTCTTGCAAAAGTATCTTCTTCACGAATGACTCCTTGGATGGTTTTTGAAACTTCTACCAGAAATTTATCCCCTGTGAGATGTCCAAGAGTATCATTTATATTTTTAAAATTATCCATATCTATGAAAATTAAAGCAGCTTTTTTATTATTGCGTTTAAGTGTCGGTATTCTGCTAACAAAACGCTCTTCAAACAAGACTCTGTTTGGAAGTTCTGTAAGAGAATCGAAGTAAGCAAGATTATGAATCAGCTCTTCTTGCTGTTTTTTCTCACTTATGTCGCTTATTATAGAGATATAGTTTGTCAATATTCCATCATCGTTACGCAAAGCAATTATTCTTGACTCTGCTGTATATAATTCTCCATTTTTTTTACGATCAATAATCTCGCCTTCCCAGTGACCCTTTTTATTAACATCATGCCACAACGCTCCATAAAAGATATCATCATGCCATCCAGAGCTTAACATATTTGGTTTTTTACCTATAATCTCTTCAATGTCATATCCAGATATTTTAGTAAATGCACTATTTATGGTAATAATTTGCTCATTTGCATCCGTGATAAGTACACCGTCACTCATTTTCTCAAAAACTGCAGAGGCTAAAAGAAGTTCATTCTGTGCAATTTTTTGTTTAGTTATATCATGGACTGTGCCAATTGATCTTATTGGATTTCCATCTTTATCAAACTCATGTTCGCATCTCTCTTCAACAAAGCCGATTTCACCATTTTTACGGATAATACGATGTTCAACATGATATCCATGCTTTTTCTCAAATGAATTTGTATAACTATCATTAACCAGCTCAAGGTCATCAGGATGAATATAATTTAAAAAAGCTTCATATGTAGCGCCGAACTCCTGCGGTTCAAGACCAAAAATACGGTAAACCTCATCAGACCAATATAAGCTGTTATTTACCAAGTCTAATTCCCAATGACCTATGTTGGCAAGCTGTTGTGCTTTATTTAGTCCTGATTGAAGTTTTTTAAATTTAAGCTCTTGTTCTTTTTCTTTTGTGATATCCCAAAAAAGACCGATTAAAGCTATAATCTTGCCATCTACATATAGTGGTTTTTTAATAGTTCGTATAATTCTTTTTTTATTATCTACAAAAATCTCTTCTTCAACATTGATAGACTTTTGGCTGCCAAAAAGCTCTGCATCATCACTACGATATTTTTGTGCTAATTCTTTAGGAAAAAAATCATAATCATTTTTACCTATTATTTCAGACGCATTCAAACCCATAAAATCAGCAAGAGAAGCGTTTACATAAAGAAATACAGAGTTAACATCTTTAATAAAAATATTCTGCTCTAGTGAATCAAGAATCATTTCATTTTTAAGCATCTCTTGTGGTAAATCCATTTATAAAGTCTTTCAAATATCATATTTTATTTTGTATTTTATCATATTTTTATCACAAAATATTTAAACTTATTAAGTAGCTTTGCTTTATTATATTTTGATATAATCACGATAATTATTTACTGGGAATATTATGATTGATTTAAAACTATTACAAAAAGATTTTGATGCTATTAGCGCAAAGCTGGCTCGCAAAGGTGTTGATACGACACTTATAAAGACTTTAAAAGAAAAAAATGAAAAATTAAAACTTGCAAAGACAGAATTTGAAACACTTCAAGCAGCTCAAAACTCTATGAGTAAAGATTTTGGTATCTATAAAAGAGAAGGCAAAGACATTAGTGAACTTAAAGCTAAAGTCGATGCAAATAAAATCAAAATAACAGAGGCTCTAGATATTCAAAGAACTGCACAAGAGGAGTTAGAAACTCTTGCAATGGCAATTCCAAATATGCCAGACGACAGTGTTCCAGATGGTGAAGATGAAGATGACAATGTAGAGATAAAAAAAGTTCTTACTCCAAAAGAGTTTGGCTTTACTCCTAAAGAACATTGGGAGCTTGCCGAGCAAAATGGTTGGATTGACTTTGAACGAGGTGTAAAACTTGCGACTAGCCGCTTTAGTGTCTCTTTTGGCATGGGTGCGAAACTTGAGCGTGCACTTATTAACTTTATGCTTAACTTTAACTCTAAAAGAGGCTTTGACGAGGTTAGCGTTCCGGCACTTGTCAACAGAGCCGCACTAGAAGGCACAGGACAACTTCCAAAATTTGAAGATGATTTATACAAAATGCAAGACCAAGAGCTGTTTTTAATCCCAACTGCCGAAGTTCCTTTAACTAATCTTTTCCAAGATGAGATACTAAGTGAAGATAAGCTGCCTATAAAAATGACAGCATACACATCATGTTTTAGAAAAGAAGCAGGTGCAGCCGGGCGTGATACAAGAGGTATGATTAGACAACACCAGTTTCATAAAGTTGAACTCGTATCAATTGCAAAACCCCAGCAGAGTGAAGAGATTTTCAATGATATGGTTACATGTGCATCTGATATTTTAACTGCACTTGAACTTCCTCACCGCCTTGTAACACTTTGTACAGGAGACTTGGGTTTCAGTGCAGCATACACAGTTGATATTGAAGTTTGGTTACCTGGGCAAAATACATACCGTGAAATAAGCTCTATCTCTAACACTAGAGAATTTCAAGCAAGACGAGCTAAAATCCGTTACAAAGACGGTAAGAAAAACTCTTTTGTGCACACACTAAACGGCTCTGCTTTAGCCGTTGGCAGAACTCTTGTAGCTATCATGGAAAATAATCAAAACGAAGATGGAAGCATAACGATTCCTGAAGTTTTAAAACCTTATATTTTCTAATCTTTTTATCGGCACAAGTTGCACTATCCAACTATAGATATAATTACCACTCCACCAAAGTACAACACGAGAAGAGTAACGCTTTCCAAGCCGATATTCCCCGGTCCATAGCGTTGACGATATATAAGACCCAAAAGAAGCACGCTTGTCATCAGCATAGAGTTAGCCAGCCAAAACTGCTCAATATTTGTCATAACAGCGTAGATTGAGCCTTCTCGATAAGCAACATCAGATGCAGCAATAAAAAGAGTATCGAATGCATTACCGCCGATAATATCACCAACCGCTAAATTTAAAGCTCCCATACGAACTGCGGTAATGGCTACTACAAGTTCAGGAATTGATGTGGAGACAGCAGTAAATACACCTCCGACGACACCGTGTGATAAACCGGTTTTTTCTCCCAGAGGTACTGCTAGCTGAGATAAAGACCAACCGGCCAAAGCAACAATAGCTGCATAGCCGGCGAAGTTTAGCCAGAGTCTCCAAAGGTGACGGTTTTCACTGCGACTCTGATTCGAAGGTTCTAGCGGTGTATCTTTCGTCTTTCTAGGGAGCCACATCGGCATGTCGTGCGTCCTAGCTAAAAGATGTATACCAAAGAGATAAAAGATCACCAAAATTATTGTAGCAGGATGTATGCCAAAGATACTAACAACCGGAAACGACAGTGCTACTGCATGGATGCACAACAAGGCAAGAAGAAAAGCCGACATAAATAAATTTTCAGCTGATGCAGCCGCATGCTCCAAATTTGCACGCCGGTAAGCAATATCTGCTAAGGCAAGAAATGCGGTTTGAGCAGCGATACCTCCCAAACCATTACTTACAGCCAGCTCTGCGTATCCTGCAGATGCTGCTGATACAGACAATGTTATACCGGATAAAGATGTTGATGCTCCAATAAACAATGCCCCCATAAGTGCTTCTCCCAGACCGGTACTGTGGGCAAGGTCACGAGCAGTTTTGGTCATCTTCACACCAAACCATCCGATAATCGCTGCAAGCATAGCAAAAGCCGTTACTATAAAAGCCAAAGGCCAATTAGCAAAATCTGTCAAGCGAATACTTTAAATATTTTATTAAGCACTATTGACATGATTCTTTCCTTTTATCTATTTTACTTCATTTTTTCTTTTAATTCCTTATATTTTTATAGATTATTTTTAGTAAATAGCTAGAATCAACTACCTAATTGATGTAATTTTACTATTAAATTAATGCTTAGGAAGAGATAGCTTACTCAATGCTTCATTAACAAGAAAAATTTTACCTCGAATATTTTCATATCCAAATGATGTTAAACGATCAGTGTGTTTTTTTAAATAACGCTCTGCATCTTCTAAGTTATTAAAAAGATAAATTCCACCTGCTTCTTTTTCACTTTCATTTTCTGTCCATAACTTAGAAATTAGTCCTGACTCAGTCGCTATGTCTTTTGCTAGCTCGCTCATTGCTGTAGTTAATTCGTCACCAAACGGTCCATTATGTGGAAAATCTACTTGTAGTAAGTATTGCATACTTTCAATCCTTTTTATTTTGAAAAATTGTGACATGTAGAAGTCATTTTGAATCTTAACATTTATGTTTATTGATAGTCATAAATTTTAAAAGTTTTATGTTAAGTAAAATTTAGATTTATTAAGTTTAGATTTTAAATATTGCGGAGGAGTTTTGAATTGCCACAAAAGGCAATTCGAGTAAAATTATTTACCGATAGTTTGTGCGAAAGCTTCTAAATCAGCGTCAGAGTATTTTGCAACTTGACCTTTCATCATTCCCTTCATTTCTCTACCATATGAACCATCTTTGTAACCAATAAGTGCAGCAGCAATATCTGCTTTAGTCATCTCAGCAACATTTAAAGACTTACCTAGAGCTTTTTTGCTCCAATCAGCACCGTGACAACCTGTACAAGCAGCTGCATTTACGCCAGCCATTAAAGTAGTAGTTGCAGTTAAAGCAACAACAATCCCAGTAACAATTTTCTTCATTTAACATCCTTTGAAATTTAGATAAGGAAAATCATAGTATATTAAATGATAATTAAACTTGACGAACATCAAGTATTATAAGAAAAAAATATAGCAGCTACTCACTAAATACTTTACAGTGGGGGTGTATTTACTGTTTTTTTTGGCAAAACAATACTAAATAAAGCACCCTTTGTAGTGTTACCAACGCCTACATTTCCATTCATATGTTTTTCTATAATCATTTTTGCCATATATAATCCTAAGCCCGTGCCATTTTTAGACTTGTGACTAAAGTATGGCTCAAAAACCTTATCCATTATCTCAGTCTCTATTCCACCGGCATTATCCTCTACAGTAACATATACATTATTTTCATCACAACTAACATTGATCCAGATGTGACGCTTGGTAACATTTCTTTCTTCTAATATGTCAATAGCATTGTTAAGAATATTTATCAACACCTGAACAAGTTCATTTACATATATTTCTATAGGTTCGTTCTCGCACTGCTTTATATGTAGTTTTACTTTAGCTAAAGAGAGTCGTGTTTCTATCAAATTTTTTACACGCTCTAATATTTCACCAATAAATATACTCTGGGAAGTTTTTTGAGGTTTAAAATAAGATTGAAAGTCATCTATTGTCTCTGAGAGATACATCATAGTGTCAGAAATATTATCGAGTGTCTTATCATACTCATTTGGTTCTTTACCGGCGAGCATAAACTTTATTCTTGTCTCTGTAATCATAAGCGTTGTTGTAGATAAAGGTTGACGCCATTGATGAGCAATCATACTCATCATCTCACCCATCGCAGCAAAACGAGACTGTGCTATCATAAGACTTTCATGCTCTGTAATCTCTTTCTCAAAGTCAACAATCTTTTTAGTATATGCACGAATAAAAAGTCCCGTTATAATCAGTCCTAAAATTGAACTGACAACAGCTGTCTGAGATAGATTAAGTTCATAAAAAAGGTTAGTAGCAAGGATAGTTATAATTGACACTACAGTAATAATATTACCCGCACGGACACCTCCTGTGATGTAGGCGGCAAATACTAGCAAATAAAACCAGATCATACGAAACTCATCGTGCGGCACAAACATTAGTGCAGATAAAAAATCAACAAATGCCGCCCCATACATAAAATATGCAGTTTGAAGATAGCGCGTTTTTGGTCCCCGCAGTCTAATAATTAGTACAATGGCACTAACGACCAAAAGATAATTGACTACTGTTTGTATTTCACCAAGTGGATTAAGACCCAAAGAACTTAAAAAAGCAAAAATAAAAGTAAATACCGCCATTACAACTAAAACTGTATTTAGCACCTGATATTGGAATTTTAAAAGCACTTCACTCTTGTCAAAATCATGACCACTTACAAAAAAATCAGTATAAAAAGAATTTTGTTTTTTATACACAGTAACCTTTTGGTTGAAAATTTAGTATTTAAAGAAGTATACATTTTTAAAGCTTATTACAAAAGAAACTTTTCTAAAGTAACTAATCATGTATAGTATAATACAACACAACATAGAAGTGCCTGTATATTGGCACTTTTTTTGCTATATAATACAAAATATATTTAAGGTAGATAATGTCAGAGGGCTTAGAAGAAGAAATAATCATTATTGAAGACAGTGATGCTGCCTATACTGATGCTTCTTCAGATGAATCGATACTAGATGAAAAGTCTTCAAATAAAAAACCTTTACTATTTATAGGAGCAGCGGTTGCTTTAATTTTGATTGTAGTGATAGTATTTTTTATTTTACCAAGCACTCCTAGCAAAAAAATAATGTCTACAAATTACATAGAGGACAGACTCAAAGAAGAGGCACAAAAACATATTGAGCCGAGTAAAATAGAAAATATGATAGCAAAGGCTAATTATCTATACTCAACAGGCTCAAAAGACGAAGCACTTTCTCTTTTTGAAAAAATTGCATTTTATAGTGAAGCGGTCTCATCATACAACCTTGGTGTTGCACAGATTAAAGATGCACAGTATGAAATGGCACTACAGTCATTTCAAAAAGCGATACTAAATAATGAAAAAAGATGTGTCAGTGCCATCAACGCTGCTGTTTGCTCACTACATTTAAAAAACGAAGAGGGTTTTAAATACTATATAGACTTAGCATACGCTTACCTTCCTCAGGAGAGACAGTCCCCTTTATATTCATATTACTATACTCTAATTAATTACTACAAGGGTAATTACCTTGAAGCACTTAGTGCATTAAAAAATCCAACAACACAAGAGTACATGAATATTCAAAATAATATAAGTGCAAAAATAAATGCCCTGTTTGAAAATAATTATAGCGCTATAGAAAATATAGAAATCAATAAAAATAAAGCAGATGATTTTTCTCTAGGACTTTTATATGCAAGGGTTGGAGATTTAACATTATCTAAAAAGTATTTTAAGAGCGCTATAATAAAAAATATTGAACCAATAAAATCTCAAGTTGCGTTAGGATATATAAATATAAAAGCCGGTCAGGTACAAGAGGGAGCTAAAGAGATAGATAATGCGACAGATATGTTTGGCGAAGAGGCTTATAAACCATATCCAATAACAGTAAAACTAAAAGACTCCCTATTTAATATTGATGAAGCTCAAAAACGCTATAGAGATGTAGTCAGTCAAAGTAAAAAAATAAACTATCAAAAAATATTTTATTTCTCCCCTTATAAAATATTTAATGCCAACCAGACTATTAGTTATATTCGCAAAGGAAATGCAAATATTTTTATTGATAATGTAAATTCTGCTAAAACATACTTAAAAAAGAGTGCCTCATCTTCAAATGTAAACATAGGAATTGTACAAGCTATAAAAAAAGCGTTATCTTTTAAAACAAGAGAAGCAAACTTAATGTTAGCCGAGTTAGTAAACATACAGCCTAAACATTCTATACTGCACTACAACTTGGCTCTTACATATGCTCAAATGGGTAATATGCAAGATGCGCATAAACATTTTTTACGCTCATACAATCTTGATTCAAAGAATTATCTATCAGGAGTGTATGCTATTATGACCTCTCAGCTAACCGATAATGTAAATACCAAATTCATATCTATAATAAAAGACTCTTTGTCTCATGAAGAAAACAGCGAAGACATTGAGCTTTATAAGACACTATTTTATTTAAGCCAAGACAATATACTTGCAACTTCAAGCTGGCTTGAAAACAACTATAAAGAGAGGCCTCTTTATTTGGTTTTAGACACTATAATAGCTCTAAAACAAAACAACTTAGATGCTGCTAAACAATCTTCTAAAAAACTTTCTATACTGCTTCCAAATGAGATATTGCCTCATTTAGTCTACATAGATGCTCACTTTTATGAATTAAAACCAAAAAAATATGCACAGGAAGTCATGAAGTATTTAAAAGTTCAAAACTTTAATTTCGACGATCTGTATTTTGGTCCACATATCACAAGATATCTGTATACTCAACAAAACCTAATCATAGGAAAGCTATATCATTTACGAAAGCAGTTAAGAGAGGTACTGGAATCAACAACAGAGCCTACACATGAAATAACAAGTGCACTAGCTCTAGCTTCTCTGTATGATGGTGCATTTGAAGAATCTTATACTCTATACAATAGTCTTATTGATGATCTGAAGGTAAGAGACCCATATACTTTATTTATGGGTGCTGTTGCTTCTACAGCAGCAAATCATCATGCAAATGCGATAGCACTACTAGAATTATCTAAAATGAAAGATTCTAATTTCTTAGAGAGCAGATATGCTTTAGGGCTTCTTTATCTTGAGATTAAAAACAACAAGGGTGCTGTTATTCAACTCTCAAGAATACATAAAAAGAATTTTAATTCTGAATATTTTAACTTTGATATTGATTTGGATAAACTACTATTTGAAAAAACTCAATCAACTATTTAGTAGTTTTATCTTCTTTAGTAAAGTAACCCACTAATGTCTCTGATGCTACAAGTTCAGAGCCTACATTTACATTCAACCTAAAGTTTTTAGGTAAATACAAGGTTGTAACACCATTTATCATAAGACCGTATCTTGAACCCTGATATAATTTTTGGGATTTTAATGCTTTTATGTCTATGCCCATAAAACTCTGTTTTAGTCTATGTATAATTTTTAGACGGTTAGAATTTTTGTCAATAAATGTTAACTCTGTATTTTCATTAATACTTTTTGATAAAGAAGAAAATCTTGAGAGTCTTGCTCCGTTTTGTTTCTCTATACTATGAAGTGTTGATGAAAATGGTACTCTCAACTGAGATACATTTAAATAGGTACTATTTATTTCAAGTCTATAAGCATATTCATCATTTTTAAATTCATCTATTGAAGAGACTACTCCGTCAACAGGGCTAACAACACTGTTTTCTTGATAGTAAGGATGTTCTCTTTCTGGATTTCTAAATACAAAAACAAAAAACGCCGTTGCTATAAATGCAAGAAATTGTAAAAAACCTAAATCTAAAATGGCAAAAATAATAAAAAATAAAATTGCGCCTAATGTGTATCCCCAGCCTTGTTTAGCTATTGGTAATAGATTATTTTTCATCTTCTTTGTTTGCCTCTTCTTCTGAGTCTATATTGTCCTCAGGTGTTTTTGCATCTGCTTTGGATTCTTCATCTGAGTCTTTATTGTCATCAGACATTTTTGCATCTGCTTTGAGTTCTTCTTCTATATCATTAACAACAATTTTAACTTTAGATTTCATGCCATTAGCTTTTTCAAAGTTAATAATTATATCTCTTACTTCTTCACCTGTAATATTCTCTTTTTTATAAAGAAGCTTGACCATATCTTCTATAGCGCCTCTGTACTCTTCAAGTCTTTTTACTACTGCTTTGTATCTCTCTTGAAGTGATGATTTTATAAACTCATCCATATCTTCTGCCATCTTATCACTATACTCGCGAGTAGCTTGTTGATAACCTCCAATAAATGATTGTCTGCTTTTTTCAAGAACCATCAATCCGGCAACATCACTCATTCCATAAGTCTGAACCATTGATTTAATGATATCAGTTGCACGCTCAAGGTCGTTTCCGGCACCGGTTGAGATTTCACCGATAAATACTTCTTCTGCAGCACGGCCTCCAAGAAGAACATCCACTTCTGCTAACATCTCATTCTTTTGCATCATAAATTTGTTCTCTTCAGGAGTATTTAGTGTATACCCAAGAGCAGCTAGACCACGAGGAACAATAGAAACTTTTGAAACTTTTTTAGCGCCATCAGTTGTCTCTGCTAGTAAAGCATGGCCACTTTCATGGTATGCAACTATTTTTTTCTCTTTAGGATTTATACGACGAGATTTTTTAGCCAGTCCTGCCAATGCGCGTTCTACTGCTTCATAAAGATCTTTTTGTTTTACAGTCTTTTGGCTTTTTCTTCCGGCCAACAGAGCCGCTTCATTTACAACATTTGCCAAATCGGCACCGGCAAGTCCTGCCGTTAGACGAGCAACTTCTTCAAGTTCCACATCATCGTCCATTTTTACGCCTCTAACATGTACCTTTAAAATTTTTACACGCCCTTCAAAATCTGGTTTGTCAACCAAAACTTGTCTATCAAAACGACCGGGACGAAGTAGTGCGGCATCAAGAACTTCAGGTCTATTAGTTGCAGCTAAAATAATAACAGGTGTATCAGTACCAAAACCATCCATCTCAGCTAGTAGTTGATTAAGAGTCTGTTCTCTCTCATCGTTACCACCCATCTGCGCACCTGCCGCACGACTCTTACCAATTGCATCAATCTCATCAATAAAGATGATACTAGGAGCATCTTTTTTTGCTTGTTCAAAAAGGTCACGCACTCTCGCAGCACCAACACCGACAAACATTTCAATAAAACTAGAACCGCTTACAGAGAAAAAAGGAACATCAGCCTCTCCTGCAACCGCTTTTGCAAGAAGTGTCTTACCTGTACCGGGGCTACCCACTAAAAGAACACCCTTTGGAATCTTTGCACCTATTTCAACATAGCGGCCGGGATATTTTAAAAAGTCTACTATCTCTTGAACTTCTTCTTTTGCTTCTTCAACACCTGCGACATCATCAAATTTTGTTTTTGGTTTTTCAGAGTTGATCATCTTCTTTGCATTGCCCATACCAAGAATACCGCCACCCATACTTTTTTGCATGCGTCCTGCAAAGAACATCCATATTCCAATAATAATTAAAAATGGAAACAACCATCCAAACATCTCTGTAAACCAGTTTGTTTCACTAAAACCGGTGTACTCGATACCTTGCTTATCCAACTCTTGTATTAAATTTGTATCATTTGGAACAATTCTAGTAGTATAAACAGTTGCACTATCAGATGAATAAGCTCTAATGTAACTCTGTCCGATATCTACTTTCTTTAGACTCTTCGATGCTACCAAAGATTTAAGTTCTGAATAACTAACTTTTTGAATTTTTTTATTAGTACCGCCAAGAGCTCCATTTTGATTGTCCGCATCACCTATAAGTGTTTTAAAGAGCACTATAATTACAACTGAAAATATTGCAAATGTAATTAATGGATTTTTATTAAAAAAATTATTATCTTGATTGTTATCGTCTTTTTTTTGCATATCTATTTTTTATCCTGTTTTAATATTAATGTAACCCATTCATCTTGGGCTATTTTTTCTATAATTTCAAAATCTTTGTAAAATTTCAAAACTTTTTCTTCATACTTATCTAGTATGCCTGATAGTACTAATATCCCATTATCTTTTAAAACGCTCTTTAAATCATTGGCGATAAAAGTTAACACATCTGCTACAATGTTTGCTACAACTATATCATAACTACTATTTGCCAAGCTGCATGAACCTTCCCAAAGATTATCAAACTCAACTGAATTTAGCTCTGCATTAACCCTTGTGTTATCAACACAAACTCTGTCTGTGTCACATGCATCAACTGATGCTCCTAGCTTTAATGCTCCCACTCCGAGTATTCCGCTTCCACATCCAACATCTAAAACTTTATCATCTTTTTTCACATATTTTGCTATTGCTCTTAATGATGATGCCGTTGTTGGGTGATGTCCTGTTCCAAACGCAAGTGCAGGGTCTATTGCTATATTTATTAAATCTTTACTTGGCTCATTCCAAGTCGGATGGATGTAAAACTTATCTACTTGCAGCGGCTGAATACTGTTTTGATACTCTGCTACCCAGTCACTATTTTTTAGTTTTGTTTGAGTACACTCTAGTTCTATTTCTTGGCCAAGGGCTTTTTGTAATGCCTCTGCAAACTGTTCAAGTCCCCAAACTATAGTGTCAAGTTCTTCCTCGCTTCTAATGATAAAACCATCATCAGTTTCTTCAAAACCTACCGGTAAAGTGTCTGACAAAAAATCTGAAAAGAGTAAATGATGAGAAGATAATTTGACTACTAGTTCAAAGTAATGCTCTTGCATTACACCTCAATGCCCATAACAGCACCAAGTTTTTCTTTTAAAACTTGTGGTGTAAATGGTTTTACTATATAGTTGTTAACACCTGCTTTGAGAGCCGTTATAACTTCTGCTTTACCACCCTCAGTTGTTACCATAATGATAGGTAAATCTTTAAAGCGCTCATCAGAACGAACTTTTAAAACAAGTTCGAGTCCATTCATCTCAGGCATATTCCAGTCGGTTATTAACATGTCAATATCTGGATTTGCGTCTAGCTCACTCCATCCTTCAAGGCCGTCAGCACCTTCTAAAATATCTTTATGTCCAAGTCTAGCAAGAGTATTTTTAATAATACGACGCATAGTTGAACTGTCATCAACAACAAGTAATTTCAAACGAAATCCTTTTCTTTATATTTTGCAAAATTTAGTAAGCAATAATACCTAAATTTTATTTATTTTATGATTAAGTAGTGCTTAACTTAACAGCTTAAACATCTTTGGTAAGTCTAAAGTACCTTCGTAATATGCTTTGCCTATTATCACGCCATCCACCTTATTTGTGGCGATAAGAGCTTTTATATCATTCTCATCCTTAACTCCGCCACTGGCAATAGTGCTTATTCCACTTGTCTCTGCAATGTCTACAGTAAACTCTACATTTACACCGCTGAGTGTTCCATCTTTACCTACATCGGTACAAATAATTGCTTCAACTCCGGCATTTGCAAATTCTCTTGCCAAATCTGTTGCCCTCATGTTACTAACTTCGCCCCAGCCTTCAACCGCTACAAAACCGTCAATTGCATCAATTCCAACTGCTATTGGGTATTTTGCAGCCATATCTCTTACAAATTGTGCATCTTTAACTGCGATTGAGCCAAGTATGATTCTGTCTATTCCAATATCAAGCATTTTTTTAATTGTAGCTTCATCACGGATTCCACCGCCAAGTTCAAGTTTTACATTACAGTTTTGGCGTATTTTAATTATCTGCTCCAAATTTTTAGGCTCACCTGCAAATGCACCGTTTAAGTCAACTAAATGTACCCACTCCGCTCCCATCTCTTCAAACTTTTTCACAAGAGTCCAAGGTTCGTCTGAGTAAATCTTTGCACTATCCATCAAACCTTTTGTAAGTCTAACTGCTTTTCCGTCTTTTAAATCTATTGCTGGGTATAAAGTCAAAGTGTAAATCCTTTTTCTATAGTTTTATAAAATTTTCTAGTATTTTAAGTCCATTTTCATGGCTTTTTTCAGGGTGAGGCTGAATGCCCATAACATTTTCATGAGCTACAGCTGATGTAAACTCATATCCATATTCTGTACGCCCTACAATGTCTTCTTTATTTGCACAATTAACATGATATGTGTGTACAAAATATAAGTAATGTTCCTCATCTAAGTTTTCAAAAAGCGGGTGATTCTCGGTAAACATCCTGTTCCAGCCCATATGTGGAACTTTAAGCGGTTCACTGAATTTAGTTGTATCAAAAGCAGTCACACTGCCTTTAATTAAACCTAAGCCTTCATGATTACCAAACTCTTCGCTACTCTCAAAAAGCAGCTGCATACCAAGACAGATGCCTAACATGTATTTTCCGCTTTTAGCATACTCCTTCAAAGCTTCTATCATATTTCGCTCTCTTAAATGCTCCATTGCATCGCCAAAAGCTCCAACACCGGGAAGTATTAATTTATCATAATCTTTAAACTTTTGCGGGTCACTCTCAACCACCGTCTCTTCACCTAGTTTGGCAAATGCATTTTGTACACTTGCCAAATTTCCCATATTGTAATCAACAATTGCTATCATTCTTCAATCTTTAATTTTGTAAATTTTATATAAATCGCCAATCCTACCAACAGCATTGCAACACCGCCGACTATATACATGGCATAGATAAGTTTTTCAGGGTCCGTTATAGCAAATTTAAATACCAGCATCAATGCTTCAATAGAAAGTGCGATGATTATAGAACCCAAAAACCTGACCATTGTTTTATGCGGTTCTGAAATGCTATGTTCTTTATTTCGCCCTATTATCTCCTCTTCTATTAAGGTTTTTGCAAGATCAAAAATTGCCAATGCCAGAGTTAAAAGAATAGTTGCTTCAAATACATCTTTTATTGCAAAATGTGAAGGTGTTATTTCATAAGTTAAAAAACTGCCTATTCCTTTAAAAAAAAGCAATATGGAAACTGCAACTAGAGCAAAAGCAAAGATACCGTATGAGTATTTAAATAATCTTGAGTAAAAAATATCTGAGCTGTTTTGTTTAGAGACTTTTATAACTTCATCAATAGGCATATCCATACATGCAACATATTTAAGCTCGTTACTTTCATCAAAAATCGGCTGAGATACAGTAACTGTCAACTCGCCGGTAATAAGAGATGGATATGGATCGGTTATGGTACATCTCTTTTCTCTTACAGCTCTATAATAATAAGCTCTATCAGCTCTAATCTTTCCTGCATCATCATCTATCTGCTTATTTGCAGTAAAAGTCGGTGTGATTTGCACACCACGATAATCTAGAAGATAGACACCTTCACAGTTTGGTTGATCTGCCTTCATCTTTAAAAGACGAGGCATAATCATCTCTTCGGATATAGATGGCAGCCTGTTTGGAATATTTTTAGAAAACAGATAACAAAAATACGCCCTAGCTTTTGTTCGACCCTCAGAAAAATTTTGAATATCAGATGCAACCATTTTCATTACCTTTTAAATAATTTAGTGTGATTATACCAAAGGCTTAATTACAATTTGATATAATCGCACTCACAATTACAGGAGTTATCTCACCAATGGGTTTTAAACTATTCTTACTATTAGAAAAAATTTTAATGATTTTACCTAAAAGCTTTAGAAAAGGCTTTTTTTCTATGCTTGCAACTATTGCTTACTATGCATCCTCAAGATATAGAAATATAGCCTACAAAAATCTTGACTTTGTTTTTGGCAGCAATATGAGTGATGATGAAAAGAAAGAGATAACTAAATATAGTTTTAAAAACTTACTGTTTAATTTTTTGCATCTTATAGAAATCAAACATATGAGTAAAGAAGATTTAGCAAAAAAAGTAACTATACAAAATATCCAAGCTGTACAAAAAGCACACAAAGACGGTCGTGCAGTTATATATGTTACTCCGCATTATAGTGCTTGGGAGTTGGGTGGTGCATCTATCGGAGCCTTTATAGAACCCATCACAGCCGTTTATAAAAGTATGAAAAACAAACAATATGAAGAGTGGCTGTTAGATTCGCGGGCACACTTTTCAAATAAATCTTTAGAAAAGAGAAATGTTTTAAAACCGCTTATAAAACTTATAAAAAACGGTGAAGGCTGCGGTATAGTAATAGATACAAGTCTTAATAAAAGAGAAGGTTTAGAGGTAGATTTTCTAGGGAAAAAAATTCGTCAAACTGCAACTCCAGCTTTTCTTGCTAGAAAATACAATGCTGCAATTATCCCTATAACTATAAGAACCGATGATGAAGAGAACTACACCCTAATGCTCTTTGATGAAATTCCTGTTGAAAAAACAGATGATGAGCAAGCTGATTTACAAAAAGCCACTCAACTTCAAGCTGATTGGCTAAATAAACTTGTCTTAGATGAACCAAAATTTTGGTTTTGGGTACACAGAAGATTCAAAAGTGAATATCCGGAAATCTATAAGAAATAAGATTTAGCCGGTTTTCTCACTGCACTCTTTAGTTCTTTCTTCAAAAATTTTCATAATCGTTAGAAAAAAGGCAGTAATCGCCGGACCTAAAATCATCCCCCAAAAGCCAAATGTAGCTAAGCCTGCGATAATAGAAAAGAAAATGACAAGTTCATTAATTTTGGTATCATCTTCTTTTAAAAGTCTGCTGTTTATCTCTTTAATTATTAAAGGTTTTATAAATGTATCTGCTATTATGGATATAACTATAATCGAATAAAGTGCTATAAAAATTGCATTTGAGTTATTACCTGAGTAAAATTCAAATAACATAAACGGAAGCCACATCAAAACACCGCCAACAACCGGTATCAAAGATGCAAATCCATACATAATCCCAAACAGAAGTCCATTATAGCCCATAAATGAAACTGCCATTCCAAAAAGAACTCCTTCAAACATCGCAGTTACAATAATAGAGTAAAAAACCACACTCATCACAGATGATATCTCTTTAATAATAAGGGTTGTCTCATTGACTGATATCTGAACAACTCTCTTAATAAACTCTATAATATATGCTCCGTTATACTGAGCAAAAAAGTAAAATATAATAATTAAAAATGCATTCTTTAAAAAGCCGGCACTAAATGTTCCAATCGTTGCTGTTACTGAAAGTATATATGATGTGAATTTATTGGCGGTAAACTCTTCTAAGAGATTAAGTGCGTATGGCTTCAAAAACTGTAAATAAGCAGGTGGAGTCTCAATAAAACCTTCAATATAAGCTTTGATATTTAAAAAAGTATCTGCTTCTAAAGAGTTCAGTTTTATAGTTAATGTGGTTAAAAAATATCCAAGGGGTGCAAAAAACAGCACTGCAAGTAAAAAACTCGCTGCAAGTGCTGCTATAAACTTGGAGCGAAAAAGTTTTTCTAAAAAAGTTTGTATATCTGAAGTTGAAACTGCTAAAAGTGCAGCAATCGCCATAACTAATAAAAATGGAGCATACAGAAAATACATCCAGTAAAGAGATACACCAAAGAGTATTGCAACAAAATATTGTGGCTTCAAAATAGACTTCCTTCATCAGTATTTTCAATCGGGATATTTAAAATCTCATATGTATTTCTTGTAGCTTTTCTGCCTTTTGCTGTTCTCTCCAAGTAACCATTTGCAATAAGGTAAGGCTCTAGAACATCTTCAACCGTTCCCTCATCTTCACTAAGAGCTGCTGCTATTGTACTAAGTCCCATAGCTCTTCCCTTAGCACCTACCAATAGATTTAACAGTTTTATATCCATCTCATCAAACCCATGTGAATTAATCCCAAGCTCATCAAGTGCATACTTAGAGCGGTCATGGTTTATTGTAAATTCTTCTGCTACCTCTGCAAAGTCTCTAACGCGGCGTAAAAGACGAAGTGCAATACGAGGAGTCCCTCTGCTTCTTTTTGCTATTTCATAACAAGCTTCATGGACTATTTCTTTATCTAATTTACTCGATGCTTGAGAAATTATTTCTGCGAGTTCATTATGCTTGTAAAACTGCATCCTGAAATTCATTCCAAATCTATCTCTGAGTGGATTTGAGAGCATTCCTGCTCTTGTTGTTGCACCAATGAGAGTAAATCTTGGCAAGTCAATCTTAACTGTTTGTGCTGCAGGGCCGCTGCCTATAATAATATCAATCCTAAAATCTTCCATAGCTGAGTATAGTATCTCTTCAACTGCCGGTGCGAGGCGATGAATCTCATCTATAAAGAGTATGTCTCCCTCTTCTAGGTTCGTAAGCAAAGCAGCCAAGTCTCCGCTTTTTTCTATCATAGGAGCTGCTGTAACTTTGATATTTGTGTTCATCTCATTTGCAATAATTAGCGCAAGAGTGGTTTTTCCAAGGCCTGGAGGTCCAAAAAACAAAACATGATCAAGCGCCTCATTTCTTTTTTTGCTTGCTTCTATAAAAACACTGAGATTTTTTTTGATTTGTTCTTGCCCTATGTATTCATCCCAAGCATCAGGGCGAAGAGTCATCTCAGTAGATTCTTCTGATTCAAATTTTTCTATTTCAACAAGTCGTTCCATTAGCATTTTCTCATTAGTAGGTATGTTCCTCTTTTGGAAATTTTTTGCTTTTAACTTCATCCGAATAGTTTTTGACTGCCTCTTTAACTAAAGATGCGCCATCAAGATATTTTTTAACAAACTTAGGTGTAAACTCTTCAAAAAATCCTAACATGTCAGAAAAGACAAGTACCTGTCCGTCAACATTAACTCCAGCGCCAATTCCAATAACCGGAATATTTACACTTTTTGCAATTACCGCCGCTACTTCGGCTTTTACTCCTTCAATTACCATGCAAAAAGCTCCTGCTTCTTCCACAGCTTGTGCATCTTTTATAAGTTGAAGCTCATCTGCGGGAGTTTTGCCTTTTACTTTATAACCGCCCTCTCCACGAACAGCTTGAGGAAGCAGACCGATATGTCCGCATATAGCTATGCCGTTGGAAGTTAAATGCTTTATTATCTCAGCTTTATCTTCACCGCCTTCTACTTTAATGCCATCAGCAGGAGTTTCTTGAAAAACTTTTATTGCGTTTTTGAGAGCATCATCTTTATTGGAGTATGTTCCAAAAGGCATATCACAAACTACAAAACTATTTTTTGCACCCATACAAACCGCATTTGTATGATATATCATCTGCTCTAGCGTGGCACTAATAGTGTCCTTTTTACCTGCAAAGCTCATATTTAAGCTGTCGCCAACCAAAATCATATCAGCACTTGACTCAAATAATTTTGCAAAAAGTGCATCATAGGCAGTTATCATCACTAAAGGCTGCACACCTTTTGATTTTTTGATAGAAGTTATTGTCATTTTTTTAATCATTTTAGAACTCTTTTATTTATATAGAAAGTATTTTAACTAAAAATTGCTATAATAAGAACTATATAGGAGAAATATATTATGGGCGTAAGAAGTGATTTAGATTCCAACTTTGATTACGAAATAGTTGACGAATTTTTAGACCACTACTCGATAATGGTTGACATGATGGATACGATGATAGTCGACCTTTCAAAACCAAATATGTTTGACCAAAGTGTAAACGAGCTTTTTCGTGTTTTTCACAATATAAAATCAGCTTCAAGCTTTTTGAAAATCACACAAATGGCAAAACTTTCTGCTTTTGTTGAAGATATGCTAGACGAGTTAAGAACTAATCACGAAAGTATAAATGAAGAGACTGAAACTTGGTTGTTTAGCATCAGTGATATGTACGAACAATGGAATCAAGATTTGAAACTTGACAATGATCTTACTCGCATAAAATATTCTCTACTTAAATTACCTGACTTGGAAAAATCATAGATATGAAAAAACTAGTAGCATACATAACATCCGGTTATCCGGAAAAATCCTTTAGCATTGACTTGGCATTGGCACTTGGGGAGAGTGGCGTTGATACACTTGAACTTGGTGTGCCATTTTCCGACCCTGTTGCAGACGGGCCTCTTATAGAAAAAGCGAGCCATGAGGCATTGAAGCTTGGGATTAAGTTTGAGGATGTTTTAGAAATCTCTAAAGCAGTGGCACCTAAAGTAGATACGCTACTAATGGGCTATTTCAACAGCTTTTATCAACAAAACATGAATAAATTAATTCCACATTTAAGAGATATTGGCATTAATGGTCTAATCATACCTGACCTGCCCCATGAAGAAGCTGTAGCATACAGTGAAGTGTTTGACTCAAACAACATGTCAAATATCAGCTTTGTAGCTCCAACCGATAGCGAAGATAGAATCAAAAAGATTGTACAAAACTCTAAAAAATTTGTATATATGGTAGCTTATACCGGAATTACTGGTTCAGGAAGCGCTGAAGATCTGCAGCCGTCTATCATCTCTATTAAAAAACACACTTCAACCCCTGTTTATGTCGGCTTTGGTGTTAATAAAAAAACTGCAAAAGATAAAGTAAAGGGTGCTGACGGCGTAATAGTCGGTAGTGCTTTCGTAGATATCATGTTAAAAGAAAATCTTAACTATACACAGAAGATTAAAGAGTGTAGCGAACTGTCTAAAATATTAAAAGATGAAATAAACAGTTAGTCTCTCAAAACTTTAAAGAGAACAAATACTGTTTTATCAAAGTAGCCTCCGCTATCGTCACTGACCATTAGGAACTTGTTTTTACCAACCTTTGTCAGACCTTCAAAATTATCCAAGTTCCAACCATCGTCGCTGCTCATAACTGCTAAGAGCCTTGCTCTTGAGATTTCATTGTGAGACTTTCTTAAATCTATTTCATTTAGAGTAACAACTCTCTGACGGGTTAGTACATTAAAACTTCTCTCAAGTGTCAAAAGCCTGTTCTCATCTATAAATTCCATTGCACTCAACTTAGAAGTTGCTCTAAATTTGTATTGTTTGTTTTTAGCATATACTACATGTAGATTCTCATCGTTGCCAAGTAAAGATATCTCAGGGGCAGTTACTATCCCATGTTTTTTACTATACGCAATGGACTCTAAAGCTTTGTTTTTTGTTTGGTAATTATCAATATTATTTAATTCTTTTTGTATTTCATATTTTTTGATTTTTTTGCCATTAAGAGAAAAAACATCGACTCTTGGTTTTCTCTCAAAAGAGATATATAACTCTTCATCTACTAAAACCATACCCTCTGCATCTCTATGTTTCTTTTTTAACCTTTTAGAGTTTTTTCGTTTTAGCTCTAATGCTTTTACTAGTTTTAAACTTTTGATTCTATTTTTTTTAATTTTTATATTTAAGTGATACAAGTAACCTCTGTCGCTTAAGGCGTAAAGTTTGTTTTTTTGATATGCAAGAGCAGATATTTCATGAAATTCTATACCGTTAAAATCATCAAATTTTACCGCTACAGTATCTAATATTTTTATATTCATCAATTTATCTGATTTAAGTGACTGGGGTTTAATACTATGTGTGTAAAGCTGCGCATTTAATGAATACACAATAGCAATCATCGTTAAAAAAAATTTAATAATTATTGACATATGCAACCCTTCTTTTACTGAAATTCAATCACTAATCTCCCCACAAGCTATCCCTTTAGGAGGGAACTGCTTTATCGAGTTAAGCGATAAGAGGGTAAAAATAGATTTTTATTGTACAAAGAAAATCGTTTAATAATGAGTTTGTTTTGAAATATTATTGAAGTTTTAGTTTTAATGGTGCGCCCGACATGATTCGAACATGTGACCGCTGGTACCGCAAACCAGTGCTCTATCCAGCTGAGCTACGAGCGCACACCATCTCTATTTAGAGGATGAAATTATATCACTCTTAACTTACATTATACTAAATCAGAGATTATTCTTCTAATTTCTTTGTTATTTCTTCTATTTTTTGTTCTTGCATGAAAAGTTCATGATTCTTACGAACATATGCCTGAAGCAATACTTTTAAATCATTATTGCCTTCCACATTAAAATCATTTTTCATCTGCTGTTGTAAAAAAGGAGCAAAACTATCCTCTACATCAACATCAAAACGACGACCACCTATATTTAAGCCTAACTTTTTACTCATCAGACTTATCCAATTATACTTTCGATTTTTTCAACAATCTCTTCTATTTCTAAATCTTTTTGAGTATTTTGTTCTATAAGTTTTTCAATCTCTTGATCTTTGATCTCTTTTTCAGCCTTAAGTGTTATCAACTCCGTACGAAGCATCTCTGTTTCAGCTTTTAATGAATTATATTTTTGTAAAATGTTTGATACTTTTTCATTTAATATCTCTAAACTTGTTTGATTATGCATTACAATTCCCTGATTTATATTGTATAAATATAATTCTATCATAATTTTAAACTAATTCTAATTCAACAAATCTATCTTTTGCTATCTTAATCAAGAAAAGAGTTAAGTTCGGAAAACACCTCTGCTCTGCTTTGCTCTTTCGTATTTAATATAAGCTCAAGCATAAGTGCCAAATTTTCATCAATATTTGGTACAAGTACTCTAATGTCTTCTAGCTTTTCATTTTTAAGAACATTTGTAAATCTATCGTAAGCTGAATAAGCCTCTTTTTTAGCTAATGCATAATAGAGTCTTCGACCCAATTCAAACACTTCAAACTCTTCATTTTTACCCGTATTTGTTTTAACATTAAACCCGAAATCGACATCTATATTTTTTTCTCTTAAATAGGCTCCAAGTTTCATCATAAAGCCAATATTTGCAGATGTATATTGACTCAATACCCTGTCATTAAACTGCTCAAAACTCTCGGTTGCACTTTTATGTTTTTTATACTCTAACATAAGTGTCTCAACATAATAATGTGCATATATTAGTGGGGCAGACTTGAGTACAGTGCGTCCTTCTACACCGTTACTTGTCAACTTTCCACCAAGAGAGATATTTACTCCGCCTTCTGTCTCACCATTTACTTTTACTTTACATCCCTCAAAGCCAATATCACCCAAACCATGGATGCCGCAGCCTTTTACACACGCTGACCAGTACATACGAACTCGTCCATGCTCAAGAGGTACACTGTTGCTCAAATACTCAGCCATATTAATGGCATCGTTTTTATTCTCAATTACTCCAAAAGGACAATGCTCAGTTCCTGCACAAGCGATAAGATGATTAAAGTACGGAGTGTTTACGCTCTTATACTTCTCGAAAAATTTTTCTTTTAATAATGCGCGCACACTCTTTACGCCAAGTATATACAGACTCTGTTCCATGTCAAGCCTTATCTCTTTGCTTCCATAACTCTCACTTAAGTTGGCAACATCTATCATTGCACTTCCTGAAAAAATTCCAGATGGAATTACAACATGAACTGCAAAACTCCCATCACGAAGTTGCACTTTTCCCTGGTCGGGATCATAAAAATCTATCTTTGTCATAGTCTCTCCGGCGGTTGCAAAATCAACACCGGCATTCTCTTTTATAGCTTTTGTAATCTCATCCATACCAACTGCACTGATAAGTGAATCTAGTCTATTTTTATTTCTGTTGTCTCTAAAACCAAATCTTCTAAATATATCTGCTATAGAAGCAAAAGCCTTTTGGACTTCTTCATCATTTGCCAAAAATATATCAGCACTTTTAGCTACTTTACCTACTTTGCCACCAAGATACATGTTATACCCATACACACCATCTTTTTGAGCTAAAACGAAACAGCAGTCATGCCCAAAGATATTGCATCTGTTTGACAAAGAACCTGTTATAGCAGTGTTAAATTTTCTAGGAAGCGAAGAAATCCAATCTGGAGAGTACAAAAACATCTCCTGAAGTTTTAGAAGAAGTTTCTGTGATGGCAATATATTGTCAAAACCAAGTTCGTCAAGTGGATCATTTAAAATATTTCTAAAATTATCCACACCAGTTTGGTAAGAGTCTATTCCCACATCATTTAGCTTCTCTAAAAGAGTAGGTATATCTTTGATGTCCAAGTATCTAAGTTCTACTTGACACCTTGTAGTAAGGTCTATGTAATCTTGTCCGTAATCTCTTGCGCATTCACCTATAACCTTTGCCTGAGCAGAGTTTAAGTGTCCGCCCGGTATACGAAGTTTGATCATAAATCTCTCAGGTGTAGCAGGTCTATCGTAGATGCCAAAACATTTTAAAAAGTATTTTTTATCTTCATTAGGAATTGACTCATATCCATTTTTAGCGTACTCTTTTAGTTTTTCATATGCCTCTTGCGGATTTTTCAACTCTTTAATTTGTTCTATTTTATTAAGCTTTTTTGCTCTTATATTATGTGCTTTTTGTAACTCTATCATTTCAAAGCTCCAATAACTGTTTAATATTACAATCTTATCTATTTTTTAATCATTAATAGACAAAAATATGCTTAATATTTATACAGTATTATGCCGTGTCAGACAGTACTAAGTTTAATTTTTATCGGTAAATGTAATTATGTAGGGAGGTGGCGGGGTGTATATTTATGCTTCTAAAATTATCTCACTAATCTCTGCGCTTGCACCGAGTCTCATTGGAGGTCCCCAAAAGCCGGTACCTTTGTTTACATATATTTGTAGATTTTCATTATGCTGGTGCAGTCCGCTGACATAGGGCTGTTGAAGTTTAACTAAAAACCTAAACGGGTATATCTGTCCACCGTGAGTATGCCCGCTAAGCAGTAAATCTACCTTATCTTCTATCATTTGGATATAGCTTGGCTGGTGAGCCAGTAAAACAGTCGGTGATTCTTTTGTGTTTTGTAATGCTTTAGAAAGGTCAGGAAGATGGTGTCCTACTCTGTAACCCATTACATCATAAACCCCTGCCAGATTAAAGCCTTTGCCTTCTTCTCCAATATAAACATTTTCATTCTCTAACACTCTTATGTCTAATGATTTTACAGCCTTGATTATTTCATCTATACCATGAAAGTACTCATGATTACCGACTACAAAATATGTTCCATATTTTGATTTCAAGCCTTTAAGTTCATTAAGAGGCTTAGTTGCATTTTGAACTTTTATATCTATCAAATCACCTGTAATTACTACAATGTCAGGTTTGAGTTTGTTTACTTTTTGGACTACTTCGTTTATAAACGCTGCATCTATAATACCGCCAATATGTATGTCGCTTAATTGAACTATTTTATATGATTGTTTTAGGTTTTTTATTTTAATATTTATTTTTTCAAGTTCTACAAATCTGGAATTATATGTTGCTTTTGCACTTAGTGTTGTTGCTACTGCCATGGAACTTATATCTAAAGATTTTTTGAAAAACTCTCTTCTTGTTTTAGATAAGACTGTTTTTTGTAATATAACATTGGATATATCATAAATAATTGCTGTACAAAATAGTAAAAAAAGTATACCGATAGGTAGAGAGAGTAAAAAATAGAGCCAACTCGGGATATTTACATAATAGCGTGCAAGCATATATCCTATAATCCCAATAAAGTTAATTATCAGAAATATTTTCAGGTAGCGTTTTGTACTATCCTTAATATCAAGTTTAGAAATCAATCTTTTTGATATGTACATGTTAAGTAAACTAAAAACACCTAAAAAGGCGATTGCAAATAGTGAGAAGTTCATACAAGCATTATAGCTTTTAAGCCTAAACAAACTACAATAAATTTTTTCTAAATTTATACTTATGAGAAGTTTTAATGCAAACAACTTACAATAACATTGTTAGCTCCTTTTTTAAAAGAGCTTTATTTGCTGTAATTGTTATTAGTGTCATCAGCACTGTATCTATCATCAACTTTCAACAATACAATTTTTACACATCTCTAGCAGATAGTATAAAAATGAATGTCGATAAAAAATTAAGTAAATATAACCAAAATCTAAAGCTCTCAGATATGAATATACTTAAAGAGGATGTAAAATCTTTGATGAGAGAGCTTGGATTTATCACAATAGAAATATATGACAATAATAAAGAGGGAGTTTTTGCTTTTAGTGCTCCGGGAGAGAGGTTCGCGGATAAACTAAACCTCATACAAGAACACTATAACTTTATTAATCATGAGTTCCCAACATCCAAAAAAATGAACTATGATTTTTTCGAAGTTTCAGACAAACACAACTTTATACAAATTTTTTATCCAATATACAAATCAGATAAACTTCTTGGATATTTTGAAGGTATATCATATGTTGAGCCTATCGTTCTTAACAGGTTTAAAAGAGGTGTTTTTGCTACCATAACTACTGTAATCTTGACCATTGTACTCTTCTCTTTTTTGATATTTCCTCTAATCTATTTTGCATATAAAAAACTAAATGCCCATAGATTAGAGTTGTTGTCTAGTAATATTATGATGATTACAACACTTGGTAATGCAATTGCACTTAGAGACAGCGACACAAACGAGCATAACTACAGAGTGACTCTTTATGCAATTAAGTTTGCGCAGAGCATAAACCTAGACCATAAAAGCATTAAAATGCTGATAAAAGGGGCTTTTTTGCATGATGTTGGAAAGATAGGAATATCCGACAATATTCTTCTAAAAAGTGGAAATTTAGATGAAAAAGAGTTTGAGATAATGAGAGAACATGTACTTAAAGGAGTTGAACTTATCAACCATAACAGCTGGCTGGAAGACGCAAAAGATGTAATTGTATATCACCATGAAAGATATGACGGAAGCGGTTATCCAAATAAAATAAAAGGCAAAAAAATACCAATTACGGCTAGAGTATTTGCTATTGTCGATGTTTTTGATGCTCTAACTTCAAAAAGACCCTATAAAGAAGCTTTTGACTATGAAAAAAGTATCGAGATTTTAAAAGATGGATATGATAAACACTTTGATGGTGAGTTGCTAGATATATTTATAAAAATTTCGGAAAAGCTCTATAAAGAGACAAGATTAAAAACAAAAGAAGAGCTGAAAAAAGAGCTCGATACTCTAATAAAAAAATATTTTTTAGATTAGACTCTATCTGTTGCAAACTTTTCTTTTAGAGCTATTCCTTCATACTTTGTTTTGACATGTGAAATGGCGCCGCTTATCTTATTTTCTTTAAATTTTAAACCTTCTGGCACCTCATCTGAATGCAGTTGAATCGCAGTTTGCTTGAAGTTTGGCTCGCCTGATTTTGGACAAAAACTCTCTGCCGTCAAAGTATTTATCAGCTGAGTATTATAATGAAATGGTACAAATACATTTGAGGGTGCCACACTCTGAGTTACACGAACAACTACATCTCTGACTATGCCTCTGGCAGACGAGAGTGAAATTCTCTCTCCACTTTTTACTTTTAATTTATTTGCATCTTTTGGATTTATATCTACCCATGCTTCTGGTGCAAGATTATCAAGTATCTCGATTGAGCGGGTTTTTGTTCTTGTGTGCCACTGCTCAACCGTTCTTCCTGTATTTAAGATAAGGGGAAACTCTTTGTTGGCAGGTTCTGCCATAGCAAACCAATCTAAACACAGAAGGTTTGCTTTTTGATCTTTTGTTCTAAACGGAATATCTGATGAATATAGTCGTTTTGTGCCAAGTGGTCTCTCTTCGTTACAAGGCCACTGAATTCCGCCCTGCTCTTCTAAGAGTTCATATGTAATTCCTGAGTAATCACAAAGCTGATTTTTAGTCACCTTTTTAAACTCATTAAAGGCATCTATGGGTTTACTCCATGAAGGAAACAGAAGTTCATTTACACCATCAAAATATTTTGAAAAATCAACGATGATATCAAAGTCACTTTTTGTATTAGAGAGAGGTTCAACCGCTTTATTGGCACGGTTACAGCGTCTCTCACTATTTGTATAGGTCCCCTCTTTTTCACCCCAGGTTGCTGCTGCAAAAACAACATCTGCTATCTCTGCCGTATCTGACATAAAAGCATCCTGCACAACTAACATGTCAAGTTTTGCCAGAGTTTTACGAAGTTTTTCCTGATTTACAAAACTGACTAATGGGTTTGTAGCGACTATCCAGAGTGCTTTTATCTCTCCTCTGTCAATCGCATCAATAATCTCTGCATATTTATATCCGCGCTCAGTTGGGACAATATCCAAAGGTACATTCACTATATCCGCATATTCTTGTGCGCTTGACATGTCACCAAAGTTTCTATATCCCGGAAGTGAAGATGTAAAACCGCTCTCTCTCGTGCCCATAGCATTACACTGCCCAGTTATGGAAAAAGGACCTGCTCCTTCTTTTCCAATTTGTCCTGTTAAAAGATGCAGGTTTATAATTGCGCTTACAGTATCTGTCCCCATAAAAGATTGGTTCACTCCCATAGTCCAAGCAGACAAAACTGCATCTTGAGCTGCAAACTGACGGGCAATCTCATAAAGTGTTTTAACATCTATGCCGGTTATGTTTGCCACTTCCCCAGGCGGATAATTTTGTAGATGCTTTTTTAGTTCTTTGTATCCGTTAGTGTTTGCTTTTATATAACCCTCATCCTCCCAGCCTTGTTCCATTATGATATATGCAAGTCCGTTAAACAGTGCAAGATCGGTTCTTGGCTTTATCGGAATGTACATGTCAGCCATTTGGGAGGTCTTGGATGCTCTTGGGTCTATTACGATTATCTTAGGCTTTTTCTTATTTTTAGCAATATGTAGTTTTAAAATAGGATGATTATCAGGGATGTTTGCACCTATTAAAATAATCGTATTTGCTTTTTCAAAATCTTCATAAGAACCGACAGGTCCATCTGAGCCAAGTGACTGTTTGTAGCCCATAACAGCAGATGCCATACACAAAGTTGTGTTTCCGTCATAGTTATTTGTTTGAAGTCCAAGCTGAACAAACTTTCCTAAAGTGTAAAATTCCTCTGTCAAAAGCTGTCCGCTTGATATAACACCTACTGCTTTAGACCCGTGCTCATTAGCTATGTGCTTAAACTCATCAGATACTTTTGTATATGCATCTTCCCAAGAAGCATAAACCAACTCTCCGCCCTTTTTTATAAGCGGCGTAGTCACTCTCTGGGGTGAATTTATAAGCTGATGCTCACTCAAACCTTTTGGACACAGAGTTCCCATGTTCACATCATGCTTAGGATTGCCTTTTGTATATACTGCTTTATCGTCCTTAACACCGATATACAGCCCACAACCAACTCCACAATATCCACATGTAGAAAAAACCCATTTGTCCGGTTTCTTCTCATCACTTATCATTCCAAACTGCGGATCTGAAGATAGTTTATACTTATCCGCTTTTATATCAAAACCTAAAAAATCTTTTAATTTGCTAATCATCGTTGTTTTCCTACAAAAAATCCACCCGCCATTCCAAGAGGAACAACTGTAGAATAAAATAAAAATCTATCACTTATCTCACTTGCAAAAACAAGAACTAAAGATAGAAACATCACTAAAGATGCTCCAGCAAAAGAAGCTGAACTAAGCAGTACAATAACTAATAGAGGCAGAATAATTCCACCTAAAGCTATAGATATAAAACGAAACAGTTTTATATTTTTAAAGTTCTCATCGTAAAGTCTTGCGGTTCTTTTTAACTGGTACTCATTTTTAGTTTCACTTTTTAGTGTTCTTAAATCTTCATATGTAAAAAACATCTGTGAAATCGCGCCTAACATTGCCAGTGCTATAAGCGGAAAAGCAACTTTAAGCATTCCTAAAATAACAGCCACAAAAGCAAGTAAAAATATTCCTACATGCAGAGTTGCAAAAAATTTCAGATTTGTTGTAGTTCTATCCCATGCCGGACGAGCTTTTATACGGTAGATCATTGCTTGCGCATAGATTCCAAAAACTCCACATGTCAATGTTAAAATCTCAACTAAAAGTATTATTGTCTGAGAAACTTCTAAAAAGTATAAAACAACAACAATATTCATAAGCAGTACAAAAACTCCAAGAGCCAGTGCTTCACGGGAAAGCCATGAAGTCTTTATGTTTTTCATTGCAGTTAGAGCCAAAAATGGACGACCTAGATGAAGAGCAGAAAGAGGAAGTCCAAGGGCTGCGGGAAGCATAACTAAAAGAGCCATTATCCAGTTGACCTCAGGAAATCCAAACAGACTCATAACATTGCCCATAAACAGTGCTAAAAATCCACCAAGAGAGATTTGAGTCAGAACTGTCATAAAAACAAGCGGCAGTTCAGAGTGGGCGGGGCGAAGTATATGCTCATCAACCTCTTTCATGTTCTCTGGCAAATTATCAGGTAGTGTGTATCTTGTAGTAGAGTTTGTGATTCTAGCATCAGGCAAGAAAGGCATATTTGCTTCTCTATCTATTGCACCATCTAGCCACTCTTTAACATTTACAACTTCAATCTCGATTGCTCCGGACGGACAAGCCTGAACGCAGGCAGGAGTTTGACCGACATCGAGTCTCTCATGACACATATGACACTTTGTTACAATCTTACGCTCTTCATGAAATACAGGAACCTCATAAGGACAGTTCCAAGTACAGTACTGGCAACCTATACATGTATCATCATCATGCACGACAATTCCAGTCTCGTCTATCTTTATATAAGAATTTGTCGGACACCCTTTTAAACACTCAGGGTCTATACAGTGATTACAGCTCATAGAGTTAAAAAGCTGCGAGAAAGCAGGAAATTCTCCACCCTCTATCTCACCTACTCTTCTCCATTTTATATCTGCAGGGTTGTTGTTTTGCTCATTACATGCAACTTCACAGCAGTGACATCCTACACAAGCCGTCGCATCGAAATGAAACCTATACTGTTCACCCTCTTGCAGCTTTGGAATATCTATAGAGTAGTTACCACACTGCATTCCTGTATCGGCCTTGTGGTCTATAAAACTCTCTAAAGGTGTTTGCATAATTTAAATCTCCAAATGATTTACTAATTGAGTCATTATACAAGAACTATAAATGATATTGATTATTATCATGAGTAAAATTTAATCAAGCTACCTTTTAAATATATTTACTTAATATTAATTTAAAATCTACATGTAAACTAATAATCACTGTATTGATTAATTATTATACAATTAATAGGTTTATTAAATCACAAAAAGTGGTAAAGTTATCTCATTAATTTAGTAGGAGAGATATATGGCGGATTCAGTTGATGTATTAAGCACACTAAAGCTTGTATATACAATTTATGCTTTAGCAGCTATATCACTTATTGGGTGGTATGCATATCGCATTACACAAGATGGAGAATCAAAAAAAGTAGTTAAACCTGTCTACTTTTGGAGTTATGTAAGCGTTTTAGTGGTTATTGGAACTGGTTTACACTTTTTAACTTTCAATGTTGTGCCTTGGGTACCTATAGATTTAGACAGAGCTAACATAAAATCTGAAAAAACTTTTAAAATTACTTATGAGAATCATAAAATTGTTTTAGAAGAACCACAACTACAAGTTCCATGTAATGAATATGTTGTGTTTGATGCATATAGTAATGACTTGACTTATGGATTTGGGATTTTCAGACAGGACCATACAATGGTTACTCAGATGCAAGTAGTTGCTGATAATAGAAATGATTTAATGTGGAAATTTCTTAAAAATGGTACTTACTACATTCGTTCTACTGAGTATTCCGGTCCAAAAGGTACACAGATGATTATAGAAGATGCAATAGTAGTAAGCGGTTGTCAAGAAGACGACATCCGCTCTATGAAATAAGGAGGAGGTATATATGAGTTTTATGAAAACACTAATAAATGGAAATGATGGTGGTCTCAAGCACGAAGGCATGACACCTATGCAGAAAATTGCAATGCGATTTGTTGTAATTGGACTGTTATATTATGGTTTATCCGCCATAGAAGGTATGCTTATGAGAATGTATGAGATTACGCCTCTCCCATTTATTGATGAAACACACTTTTTCTCTATTATGACGGTTCATCCAATGGTTGGAATTTTTGGTTCATCTTATATGATTGTCTTTGGGGCATTTTTATTTTTAACACCATATTTAATGGAAAAACCAATATACTCTCTTAAAATGGCAAACTGGTCTTGGATAACTATTGGTAGTGGTACATTTGTTATGTGGTTGGCAGGATTTCTGTTTTCTTATGCACCGCTATATACTATGTACTGGCCACTGCCTGCTGATTCAGAACAGTTTTCTGCAATAGGCGGTATTGTATATATACTAGGTATTGTAAGCATTATGATAGGTACATTTCTATACACATACAACATATTTAAAACTATTATATATACACCTGATGGTTGGGAGCAACAACCGTCTATGGGACTTCTAAAGTCTGCTCTTGGAATTACGGCGATAGCTAACTTCTTTAGAAAAAAAGATACTAAACATTTAGTTCCGCTTCCTATTGCTGCTATTGCCAGAGGTACTATTGATGTTGGTCTTAATGCTATCGTTATTATGACTGCTGGAGTTTTAATCCTTATCTATTTTATAGGAAGCGGTCTAATGGGTCTCAATCTAGAACATTCATGGGTAGACGCTCTACTATATAAAAATATGTTCTGGTGGGGTCTAGATCTAGTCGCTGACGGGCTTGTCCTTATTTTTGTTGCCGGTACATGGTATTTGTTGGCAATGCTCATTTCAGGAAAAGATTTATATATGCAAAACATTGCAAGGGCTGCACTTTTCGTAGAAATGGTGGTTTCATGGACGGTATGGTCTCACCACCTTATGAGTGATCAGGGGCAGTCAAATTTTCTTAAAGTGCTTTCAGGCGAGGTTGTTACTGCTTTTGAACTTGTAACTCAAGGTATAGCTGTATTTATTGTTTTAACTACACTTTACAAAGCTAAACCACTTAAAATGACCAATGAATTGAAGTTTCTTCTTGGCGGAATACTAGGTTTCATGCTTGCAGTTCCAGCCGGGATTATTCAAGCTGACCTTGGTATGAATAGAATCTTGCATAATACTCAGTGGGTTATTGGTAATCATGCTCATGTCGCTATCTTAGTTGGTCTGACAATGACTCTATACAGTGCAATATATGTACTTTTTCCAATTCTAACAAACGGAGTAAAACTTTATAGTCAAAAACTTGCAAATGCTCACTTTTGGTTACATCTTGTGGGTGGAATAGGTATGGGCGCTTTTATGGGTATGGCTGGTATTGATGGAATGCTCAGACGAACTATTTACCATAACGGTGAATACAATACCTATATGATACTAGCCGGAATATGTGGTGCAATGATGTTGTTAGCCTTTGTTATATTTATGTATAACATCATCATGAGCATAGGTCTAAAAGGTCTATTTGGGATTTACAAAAAAGCACAAATAGATACAAACAATTGTTTAACACAACAAAAGGATTAAAGATGAGATATTTTATAAACATTAGCTTGGTTATTGCATTTGCAGTAGCTGCCAACTTTATTATCAAAGACAACGATGCAATGCTTTTAATGGCGATAGGCACAATAATTGCCGGTTTCTGGTATGCAGTTTTTAGTATTGTAAAACATGAAGAATTACGATATGCTAAAACAAGATAGGAAATTATTTCCTATCTTTACATCTAAATAAAAGTAACTAAGAAGTTTTTTTAGCCATGGACTTCTTAATTACTTCTATTATTCTCATAATGGTTAAAATTTAACCATATATAATTTTAATACCTGCTTATTTTTTAATCATTAAAATGTCATAAATATGTCAAATTTGTATTATAATTTTCCAAGAATAAATTACGGGAGATTTTTATGGCAGGAATAAGAGATTTAAAAGGACAAGGACATACACCAACATTGTTGATGGCTTTTTTGTATTTTGATATGAGTTTTATGGTGTGGACAATGCTTGGTCCATTGAGTACGGAGATTTCTGAAGCATTAGCGCTCGGCGGTCACATAATGACAGCAGGGGAAAAAGCGACTCTGCTTTCACTTCCTATTCTTTCAGGTGCAATTTTACGAATTGTTTTAGGCTTTGGTGTTGATAAGCTTGGTGCTAAAATGACAGCTTTAATGGCACAAACAGTTGTTATCGCAGCTCTTTTAACAGCTTACTTTATGGGTGAGAGCATTACATATAACGCACTGCTTGTAGTTGCACTTGGTCTTGGTTTTGCAGGAGCTTCTTTTGCCGTGGCACTTCCACAAGCCGGTCAGTGGTACCCACCCAAGTCTCAAGGTATAGTTCTTGGTATTGCAGGTGCCGGAAACATCGGTGTTGTAATAGACTTCTTGTTTGCTCCAAAAATTGCTGAGCTGTGGGGATGGGAATCGGTATTTTTAGTTGGTGCTATTATGGCTATCGTTACTTTCATCGCTTATGCTTTACTTGCTAAAGATGCACCGGCAGATATTTATACTGCTCGTCCTAAAAAGTTAAAAGATTACGGTAAATTGCTTAAAGATAAAGACACATGGTGGTTTTCACTATTTTATGCAATCTCTTTTGGTGGATTTGTAGGATTTGCAGGATATATGAAAGTTTACCTTATGAACACATACAGTGTTGACATGTCAGCGATTGGTCTTGATATTTTTGATGAAGCAAATGTAAAAGTTGTAGCCGGTTACTTTGGTGCTTTATGTATCTTCGCAGGTGCAGTTTTGCGTCCATTTGGCGGGGCAACTGCCGACAAACTAGGCGGCATTAAATCTCTATACATTTTCTTTGGTCTTGTTGCTCTTTTAGCAATGCTAAACGCAACTGTTGTTTTACCATTTTGGATTGCTATATTGGTACTGTTTCTTATTATGGCCAACCTTGGTATGGCAAACGGTGCAGTTTTTCAACTAGTGCCTCAAAGGTTTGCTAAAGACATCGGTATCATGACTGGTCTTGTTGGTGCAGCCGGCGGTATCGGCGGTACTCTTCTTATCAAAACACTTGGTTGGTCAAAGGGAACTTTTGATGGTTACTCAGCTGGGTTTATGATATTTGCAGGACTTGTTTTAGTAGCTCTCATGGGTATCTCTTTAGTTAAAACTAGATGGAGGACTACTTGGGGTGTTGCAGCTGGCGGTAGAATCTAAAACTATATAATCTAATCTCTTGTATATCTAGGTGCTAAGCTTCATCACCTAGATTTCTTCTTCTAAAAACATCTTACCTTGCAAATAAAGTGCTGATGTCATTTTTCCCCACTGTGAATATATATTTAACTTATTTTGAGGTATTTCATAATAATTGGCTATCTTATCAATAACATTTTGCTCAAACCGATGGAACTTATCATCACAATGGATCAATATCATCAACTCCAAAATAACAATTTTTTGACTTTTGGGAGTTTTTATTTTACTTAGAGTCTCTTCAAAATTAAAATCATTCATATTATACTCTATATTGTCAATCCCCATCTCTGTGCAATAATCCTCAATAATATCTTTCTCTTGTTTTTCAAATTCCCCATCAATATTGGCAACATAATAAGCAAGACCTAAAAAGGCAAATTTCTCTTCATTTTTCAATTCCATCAATAGCATTCTTTACCTCTTTTAATTTATATTATTATTGTTTTATTATATGCTTTAAAAACCAACATCTCCTAAACAATATCAAAATCAGTTATTTAAGCTTGATACCTATATAATATAAATATGAAATATTTATACATGTCAATCTTACTTAGTCTAACTCTCTTTGCTTTTGAAGCAAAAAAAAGTGAGCCAAAGTACATTGCATCTGTAGTTCCCAAAAAAATGAGTGTATCCGCCAAAAAAAAGCGGTTTTATGCACTTGTTGTTCCTGCTATCAATAAAGTATATAAAGAGCTTCAAGAGCAGTTTATAACTGTCTCAAAAGATATCAAACAAGGCAGAAATACTAAAAATATTGCTGAATTAAAAAGAATATATAAAGTTAAATCAGATAAAGAACTTCTACTTGCACTCAAGCCACATCCCCCGAGTATTGCCTTAGCACAAGCCGCGATTGAGAGTTCATGGGGTACTTCAAGATTTTTTACAAAAGCAAACAATACATTTGGCATATGGAGCTACAGTAAGAACAAGCCAAGAATAGCTGCTAAAGAGATGAGAGACGGCAAGAAAACAATATGGCTGAGGAAATTTAACTCTATTGAAGACTCCATAAGAGCCTACTATAGAATGATGGGCAGAGCCAAAGCCTATAAAGAGTTTAGAAAAGTTAGATTTGAAAGTGATGATGTTTTTAAAATCATTAAAAAACTAAACAGATACTCAGAACTTAAAGAAAAATATACCGTAGAATTAGCCAAAATAATCAGATATAATAAACTTAAAAAATATGACTAGAAGGATGAGTTTATGAATTTGAGAATAGTCCTGCTGGGATTAGTATTTTTTATTACTATGCCTCTGTTCGCCAACAGTGCAGTTGTCTTTATGTACCATCGTTTTGGTGAGACTAGGTACCCTTCCACAAATATCACTCTTGAGCAGTTTAAATATCAGCTTGATTATCTCCAAAAAAACGATTATAAAGTCTGGCCGCTTTCAAAAATTGTAAATCATATAATAGACAAAAAAACTATTCCGCCAAAAACGGTAGCACTCACTATAGATGACGCTTACATCAGCACTTACACGAATGCTTATCCTATGTTAAAAAGTAAAAAGTTCCCTTTTACTGTTTTTGTTACTACAAATCCCGTAGATAACAAATCCAAATTCTACATGTCATGGGAGCAGATGAGAGAGATGCAAGCAGGCGGTGCTGAATTTGCCAATCATGCACTAACTCACGAATTTCTTCTTCCTAAAAACACTGAGACAGATGAAGCATGGACAAAAAGAATTACCAAAGAGATACAAAGAGCACAGCAACGACTCCAAGAAGAGTTTAGCGCTGGTACAAATGAAAAGCCACGCCTTTTTTCCTACCCGTTTGGTGAGTACAATATGAAAATGGCCGAGTTACTTAAAAAGCTTGGTTACATAGGTGTTACTCAAACTTCTGGACCTATTGGAGAGTATAGCAACCTAAGGGCTTTAAGCAGATTTCCTATGGCAGAAGCTTTTGCGACTCCTGATGGCTTCACCAGTAAACTAAATACTCTGCAGATGCCAATAAAGTCTGTTTCACCGATAGAGCCGGTTCTCTCAGGAGAAAATCCTCCAAAACTTCGTATAAAGTTAGCAGAAGAAATCAAAAATATACAGTGTTACATGTCAAGCGGCAAAGAGATAAATGTAGAGTGGATTTCCCCAAAAGAGGTTGAAATTATTGCGAACACACCGATTGTACCGCCAAGAGACAGATATACATGTACCGCACCTGCTGGAAATTCAAAGTGGTATTGGTACTCTCATTTGTGGATAGCAAAATAATCAATCTTTCATATTATTGAGATTTTAAAATATAGACAGTCCTGTTTTATCTGTAAAAAGTTCTAAAGCTTTTGTACCGACTAAAGAGTTTCCCTGAGCATTCAGCCCCGGTGACCAGACGGCTATGCCCATGAGTTTTGGAACAACAGCGACTATTCCTCCACCTACTCCACTTTTTCCCGGCAATCCTACACGAAATGCAAAATCTCCAGAAGCGTCATAATGCCCACAGGTAAGCATAACCGCATTTATTCGTTTTGCTTGTGATGGAGTTATAAAGCACTGCTTCGTTATAGGGTCTGATCCATGATTTGCCAAGTAAAGCATAGAGCGAGAAAGCATTTTCGTATTCATCTCTAAAGCACAATGCTTAAAATATGTACTGACCACATCTTCGACTTTGTTATCAAGATTGTTAAAACTCTTCATTAGGTTTGCCAGAGCCAGATTTCTATGTCCATGCTCCATCTCAGAAGTTGAGACTACATCATTTGAGTTGATTGATAAGTCATCGGAAATCTCTCTAATAAACTCCAATATATCTTTACAAGCAAGCTCACAACTGCCAAAATGATTTATCAATGTATCTGTAACAATGATAGCACCCGCATTGATGAATGGATTTCTCGGCTTGCCATGTTCGTATTCTAACTGAACAAGAGAGTTAAATGGATTTCCGGACGGTTCACGAGAAATTCGTTTATATAAATCAGTACTAAAAAATTTCAGTGCCAAAGTAAAGGTAAAAACTTTTGAAATACTCTGAATAGAAAACAGCGTATCTGACTGACCTATACTGTGCTGAGTTCCGTCAAAAAGCGTAAGCGTCATAGCAAATTGGTTTGGCTTTACTTGGGCAAGCGCAGGTATGTAGTTGGCGACTTTCCCGTCATTTAACAAAGGGGCGATTTCTTCTGCTATTTCATTTAAAATTGATTGATAATCCATATCTCACACCCTATTTATAAATATATAAAACTATAACATAATTAATTTATGAAAAAGTTGTTTTATTTATAAACTACAACCCTGTTACGCCCCTCTTCCTTCGCTTTATAAAGAGCTTTATCAGCGCATTTATATATTTCATTTGGAGTGTTCATAATATTTGGCTGAACTACAATTATTCCCATTGAAACGGTTACATATTTACTTACTTCGCTCTCGCTGTGCTCAATTTTTTCATTTTCAATATTTTCTCTTATTTTGTTTGCAAAATCCAAAGCTTCCGATTCACTCATTCCACCGCACAAAACACCAAACTCTTCCCCACCGAGTCTAAATGCCATGTCCCCAGCTCTTTTTAAAGCATTTTTTAAATTTTTTGTTACCTTTGTTATTGCTATATCGCCGGCTTGATGCCCGTAGGTGTCATTATATGTCTTAAAAAAGTCAATATCCAACATTATCAATACTAGCGTTTGCTTTGTTCTTTGTTGAACTTTCAAACTGTTTTCAAATACTTCATCAAAATGCCTTCTGTTGTATAAACCACTCATGCTGTCTGTTATGGTAAGTTCTTCTATTTTATCGACATATTTTCTATTTTTATAATAAAAAAGTATATTTACATATATAACAAACAACATGGACATAAATCCGCCAAAAAGGATATAAGTCGAGTATTTTCTATTTTCTTTTAAAGATTTGTTTAAAAAAACCAAATTCGAGTTGTATAGTTCTATTATCGCTTCAATATTTTTTGTCATTAACTCAAAGGCTTCATTTGATTCAACAGTTATATTATTATCTAAGAGCCAACTTTTAGCATAATTAGTTATATTATTTTGTGCCTCTATCATTTTTTTATGATTTTTTTTAATTTCAACATGGTTTGGACTCTTGTACAATAAAAACAAATTTTCTTCTAGTTTATTTAATTTTTCTTCAATTTTGTCTATTTGTGTTAAAACTGTCTTTTTTTGATTTTGTGTAAAATTGCTATCATTTATGTTAGATGCTATAGCTCTAATCTGACCGTTATGCTCAATAATCTCAGGAAGCAGATAAATAATATTGTTAGTTAAGAGATAATCATTTAGATTAGATTTTAAAGGAAGTTCAAAAGAGTAAGATATACGATGAGAGAAGAACATAAATTTGTATATAATCTGTGTAAGTTGCTTAAAATCCATATTCTCCAAAAATTCGTCTTCAACAGAGTATAAAAACTCAGACAGCTCATTTTTTAAAGCGTCATCTTTAATCAAAACAAGTTTTTCTCTTAGTAGAGTTAAATTTTTTACAATATTTTCTCTACTTGTTTGCAATTTTTTTATAGATTTTTCATTTGGTTTTTCCAGACAAGCAAAACCTCTTGTTTTTTGAACATCAAAAATAATATTTCCAACTTCTTTGATTATACCAAGAGCTTCTATCTTAGAAGAGTGAACATCTATATCTTCTTGTACATGTATAAAAGCATATGAAAATATAAAAATGATGCTAAGTGCCGGCATTATAGTGATTAAGATAAGATACTTAAGTTTTTTAACTTCCATCAATAAAGAATCCTCTCACATCTTTAGCCGACATTTATTGAACAATAGACATTTAATACATGTAGAGTTTACCCTCATATAAATAAAACTAATATTAATTTCATAACTTAAATAAACAGTTTTTGATAAAATAAAAGCTTTTATAAATCTAAATCATAACAATAAAATCAAATATAATTTAACTAAGCTTTTGGTTTATATAGATTTAAGCAGTTTTGGCAAATCTTGGAGTTTTTTTATCTTGTAAGTCGCCTTGGAAAAATCATGAGTTGCTGTAAAGGCATTTTGAACTACTGCACAATCTATCCCTGCATTAACTGCGGCAGTAAGTCCTCTTTGAGAATCTTCGATAACAAGACACTCTTTGTGAGTGGCATTAAACTTTTTCATACCTGCGAGATATGGGTCTGCATACGGTTTAGAGCGGGGGTACTCCTCTACACAAAGTGTAAAATCCATAAATTTTACTATCTCTCTTTCATTGTGTATAAGGTCAAAATCAACCCGTCTTGAAGTTGTCACAATCCCAAAACTGTACTCTTTAGAGAGTTCTTCTAAAACATCAACAACACCATCTATCTCTATGGGCTGTGATGAGATAAACTCTCTGTAGTATATATCTCTGCGTCTACGCTGTTCATCAATGACATGTTGTTTATGCCCCTGCTTTTTAGCAACTTCCCAAGCAGTACCGCCTCTAGCCATTATCTCCATATAGACATCAAAACTAAGTTCGACATCTATCTCAAGAAGAGATTTTTTATTGGCTTCATAGTACCATTTTTCAGTCTCTACTAAAACACCGTCATTATCAAACAGAAGATATTTTTTCATCTATTTATCTTTTCTTATAAACACAACTTTGAGATAATCACCCTCTTTAAACTTATCATTAACTCTAAAATCTTTTGGAAGCGAGAAACTCTCCTCAACTCTGTACTTGCCTTTTAACTCTTTAAATGCTTTAAATATAAAGTCTCTAAATGTCATCATGCTAAAGTTTGCGGAGTTGGTTGAAGCGACTATGATACCGCCTTTGTTTGTTATCTGTATGGCTTCTTTTAGAAGGTTTACATAATCTTTTGAAGCAGAAAATGTATGCTTTTTGCTTCTTGCAAAACTCGGCGGATCAAGCACTACCATGTCAAATAACAAATTTTTTCTCACAGCATATTTGAAGTAGTTGAAAACATCCTCCACGATGATATCTTGGCTTTGGACATCTATGTCATTTATACGAAACTGCTCCTGAGTTTTAGCGCGGCTTCTGTTTGCCAGATCAACACTTGTAGTCTTGCTTGAACCGCCCAAAGCTGCAAAAACACAAAAGGCACCTGTGTAAGAAAAAGTGTTTAGCACAGTTTTACCTTTTGCGTATTTATCGCGAATTGTTTTTCTAACATCTCTTTGGTCTAAAAATACTCCGACCATCGGTCCATCGTCTAAATAGATGGCAAAGTTTGCGCCGTTTTCTTTTACTACTATGGGAGCCTCAGCCTTAGCACCGCAGACAAAATCATCCCCATCTATAAGATACATTCCCTTAGAGTCAAATCTCTTCTTTTGGTATATACCTTTAAAATCTACAAGAGATCTTAAAGCTTCTAGTATCGCCTCTTTTTGCTCGTATATACCGATGGAGTACCATGTAAGCAGATAAAAACCGTCAAAATAGTCTATAGTTAAACCGCCTACTCCGTCACCCTCACCGTTAAAGAGTCTAAAAGCTGTAGTACTCTCATCATCAAAAAAATCTTTTCTATACTTGATAGCAAACTCTATTTTCTTTTTAAAATACTCGACATCTATCTTTTCATCTTTTTTTGCACTCAGCACCCAACCATAGCCTTTATTTTGTATGCCGTAGTAACCTTTTGCAATAAATTTGTTTTTATTATCTACGAGGTTTATTATCTCACCCTCTTTTGTGACTTTAGACCAGTCTGAGATAGACTCTTTTGATATCAAAGGATATCCGTTTTTATACTCCTGGACAAATTCAGGCTTCACAAGCAAGTCTATCTCTTTATACATTTTTTTTACTCTCCAATCTGTCATACATAGCCAGCATATTGTTGTAATCTGTATGAAGAGTTGTATCTATAAGAAAATCATCCCCGTCAAGAATTCGCAATGCTTTTTGGACTTTTTCCTGTGTAAAGATATTATACAAAGCATCCTCATACTCTTTAAAATCAAGCTCCATCTCCTCCATTTTTGTCAACTCCACTATAATATGTCCCAACTTATTGGTTCCATATTCGAGCAGTTCTAAAGCTTCATCCATCTCTCCAAGAAGCAGATAAATCTGTGCCTTGAACTCTGACATGTTAAAGTTCTCTTTGAATATCACACCGATATATTTTTCCATATTTAAAGACTCTTCGAGCTGTTCAATACTCATGAGTATATCTTGCGGGTCATAATCTGTGAAGTTTAAAACCATATCACGAATCTCTTTGCCGATATTTTTGTTGTTATATATCAAATCTTCAATCGGATACACTTCAGAGATACTGGGAACTATCATCTGACAAGAGTAAAAACCGAGGTAGTCATACTCTCTTAGATAGCTCTCTTTTTTCATATTTTTTAAAATATTTATAAGGTACATGTACTCTTGCTCGCTCGTATTTCCATCATATAAAAATGGCGAATACTCAAAGCTTTTTTTAGCGCTCAAAAAGCCAAAGCCAAGTTTTCCGTTTGAGTCTACAAAATGAGACTCAAGGTTAAAACTATCCGCTACTAAACTCATATCAAAAGTAGGTACTTCAAAGGTGTCCAAGTTTTTTAAAGAGCGCCCCTGCATAAGCTCCGTCATAGTTCTCTCAAGCGACACCTCTAAAATCGGATGTGCACCAAAAGAGACAAAAAGAGTGGAATTGTTTGGGTTAATAAGTGAGATGGCTGTAACGGGAAATTTTCCTCCGAGTGAAGCATCAAGAACTTCTACGATGTAACCTAACTCTCTTAGGGCTAAGACATCTTTGTAAACTCTAGAAAATGATTTAACAAGTTCATCGGGAAAGGTTGGAAGTGCGTAGCCGTTTTTAATTATCTCTATCTTTGCATAACGCTCAAAAATCTCGCTCAGAGCTTGAACTTTAGCTTCTAAAGGCGTATTTCCTGTTGCCAGACCGTTACTGACATAAAGATTACTCAAAATATTTAACGGGATATACACTCTCTCTTTAGTTGTCTGATTTACAAATGGAAGTGCCACGACCTTGTCTTCGTAGTCACTGTTAAAGTCCACTAAATCATTATCACTTAGTTCTTTGTTTGGATTATAGATTTTTCGTAATTCATCACTCAGGTACTCACCGCCAAACTCAAACGCAAGCTCATCGGGATAATATTTTCTCTTTGGCAGATGAAAATCTATAAAAAAGTTATTTGTCTGAAGTCGCTCTATATACTCGCCAAGAGCACTTGCAACAGAGGCATCTAAAAGAATTCCTTTTCCGTTTGAGTATATATGATTTGGTGCCTCAACAGATGTAAGATTGACGGAGAAGCAGTGCTCTAGCGGATGTTTTTGCTGAGAAAAAGTCATCTCACATCCAACACCCCTTAAAACAGTTTTCATTTTTGCTATAGACTCTTCTAGGGGAGCATTTTTAGATAAAAGGTTCATTTCAACCACTCTCAAATTATTTATATTTATATAGTGTAAGTTTATCTAAAACTACCAATTTGATTGCTTTAGATTGTTATTACTTTACTTATAGAATCTCTTATGGTAGTATTTAAAATCGCTATTGACGATTACTCACACAAAGAAAGTTTAACATGCAAAAAAACAGCATAAAGTCATCAGGCTTTTCTCTTGCAAAAGGTAAAGAGTTAGTCGGTGATGATTTTTACGACATCAAGACTATTGGCAACACAACAGTAGCCATAGTTTGTGATGGTGTTGGCAGTGCTGATAAAGGTGCCCAAGCTGCTAAAAGAGTCACTACTTACTTGATGAACAACTTTAAAATTCGTCCAAAAACATGGAGTGTTGAGAAGTCAATAAAAACTTTTGTTAAATCAATAAACGAGATTCTTTATCAAGAATCTATTGTCAACTACGAGAGAGCCGAACTTGTCACAACTCTTGCTATTGTAGTTATAGAGGGAAACAAACTCTATGGTGCAAATGTTGGAGACTCTAGAGTATATCTTCTTAGAGATAAGGTATTAAATCAGTTGTCTTTTGACCACTCAATGAATGAAGATGGCTATGAAGATGTCTTGACTCAAGCTGTTGGAATTCATAAAGATATAGAAATTTACTATTTTGAAAACATCATCCAAAAAAATGACAAGATTCTACTGTGCAGTGATGGTCTATACAATATTATGAGTGATAATTGCTTAGAGACAGATATCAACTTAGGAGCATCTACTCTAGTAAAAAAAGCAAGTAAGCTTATGGAAGACAAGCTTCCTGATGACACAACTGCTGTAGTTATCGAAGTACTAAAAGCAAATGAACTTGAAATACTTAAGCAGCAAAAAATAGAAATACCTCAGAGTTTAAAAAAAGACCAAATCATAGACGGCTACAGACTTGAGGCACCGCTTATTCAAAATGGCAGGACTTGGCTATGTTCTAAAAAAACAAAAAAATATGTTATTAAATTTGCTCCTGTTGAAGCGATAGATGATGAGACAATCTTAGATCTGTTCGTAAAAGAGGCTTGGAATGCTAAAAGACTCAAGGCAAAATTTTTCCCAAAAGCAGTAATACCAAAAAACAGAACTGCTCGTTACTATGTCATGCAGCTTTTTCATGGTGAAGATTTAGACAACTACTTATCTCATAAACAAATTACTATAGATGATGCGGTTGAATTAGCTTCAACACTTCTGGATATGTCACAGTTTTTACTTAGATATGATTTAGTGCATGGCGACATAAAACCACCAAACATAATGATTTCAAAAGACAATGATGAGAATTTAGAATTTAAAATCATAGATTTTGGGAGCATAACAGAAATATTTTCAACAAATACAAAGGCCGGAACTCCAAGTTTTTTATCTCCACAAAGATTTCAAGGTGAGTCCATAAGTGAATCAAGTGAAATATTCTCAATTGGGGTCACGCTCTATCTCTCTTTAACGGGCAAATACCCTTATAAAGAGATAGAACCATTTCAATCACCCTCATTTAAAGAGGCTAAAAAACCAAGCGTATACAATAAAAACATTCCCGCTTGGCTTGACAGCGTGATTCTTCGCGCAATCTCTATAGATAAAGAGCTTAGATACGAGCATTATTCTGAAATGAGTTATGAGCTAAAATCTCCACAAAATGTAAAACCGTTCTTTTGTAAAAACGCTACGCTTATAGAGCGTTCACCACTCACATTTTATAAAACTGCATTTATAATAATGACTCTGATAAACATACTATTGCTTTTATACATAAATTCTTAATTTTAAGTGTTAAAAACTTCAAGTTTGGAGTTTAATTCATTCGTCAAAGTATTGAGATGTTCGGCAGCTGCTGCTATCTCTTCAACATTTCTGGCATTTACCGCAGATATGCTGTTTATCTCTTCAATTTTTCCAACAATTATCTCTACATTTTTACCGGTTCTCTCAAAATCTTCTACAGTATGGTCGCTAGCTTTAACTGCCTCATTAACAATATCGACTGTAACATTAATTCTATCTTCAACGCCTTGCGCAATATTTACCAACTCCTGAACTTCTTCTGAATTAGCACTCATTCTTGAAGAAGCATCAATAATCGACTGAACAACAACACTAATAGTAGTGTTTATCTCTGCCAATGATTTTTGAGTTCTCTCAGCAAGTTTTCTTACCTCATCGGCAACAACAGCAAAACCTCTTCCGTGTTCACCTGCTCTTGCTGCTTCAATGGCTGCGTTTAATGCCAAAAGATTTGTCTGTTCAGCTATATCTTCTATAACAACCAAAATAGTTTTTACTTCACTTGCCTCACGAGACAGTGTCTGCATATTTTGAGAAAGTTCTACTTCAACTTTTACCGTCTCATGCACCTTTGATGTCAAAGTTATAATATCACCTCTTGCAGTTGCCAGGTTTTCATTTGCTTTGATTATCTCTTTTTTACTCTCTTGCGCCTCTGCTACTACATCTATAATTTCAGTTTTTATCTCTTGGGCTTGGCTGGTTGCCTCTCCTACTATCACTACAGAATTTTCAACATTATGCCCAACTCTATTTGCTGTCGTAGATAATTCATGAGATATTGAAGAATTCTCTTCAGAGAGTTTTTTTGTATTTTCTATCAGATTTTTTAAAGACACTATCAGAGTATTTAAATCTTTTGCCATCATGCCGACTTCATCACTTGAGTCTACATTTAGATTTTTACTTAAATCATTACTAGAAGATATATGCTGAATATAGTTTTGTATTTTAGAGATAGTTTTAGTAAATTGAGATGTAATAACATACCCAATAACCAATATAGAGATAAATAAAAGCACAAGAACAATAACTATAATCTTAATCAAGCTGCGCTCATGTTCAAGAGCCTGCTGCATTGACTCTTCTAAAAGATGCTCAATTATAGAAACTATCTCAGTTATCTCGGCATCCATTATTTGAAGTATCTCCTCAACCATTTTCGTATGCTTTTGTATCTTTTCATGTTCGGCACTTGAGAGATCATGTTCTAACTCTTTTAACAAGGCTTCAAACTCTTTTTGATGAGAATCAATCTTCTTAAAAATCTCTTCCATCTCTTGATATTTTGCTTTTATCTTAGGTTCACGCGAGTGCTTTACAGCAGCATCAATAGTCTTTAAAGCTTCTGCAATTTTTTTGTCAGTCTCTTTTTCTATCTCTTCTATCTTATGTTCAATATCAGAAAATTTTTCAGAATTTACATCTTTGGAGTAAAATAGCAACTCATAAGTCAACACCTCTTCTTTGAGTATGTCTTTTTCTAACTCCATCACCAAAGTATTTATCGGAACCTGATAGTCTGCAATCTCCTCCAACTCGGAACCTATCGAAGAAACACCATTGTATACTACCACTGATTGAATAGCCGTTACAGTCAATATTGTTAAAAAACTCAATTTTATTTTCGTTGCTAATGTCATATATTGCCTTGTTCTTTGATTATATATATTAATTATACTAAAGACTATTGTGTTATAAAATATTATTATACTAGTATGTTAAATTATAGTGGATAAAACACAGACAATGTTACCTGACGGAACATAAATCTATTGATATTGTCACCAAAACATATTTGTTATTGTATTGTTTTTATACTTCGCACAAATTACTCAGAAAATAGAAACTAAAACCGTCCATTGTATTAATGCTAATCAGCTATAATTCCATCAATGAAAAAAGAAGCCAATTTTAAAGTAAAATCAGACTACTCTCCTGCCGGGGACCAGCCACAAGCCATAAAAGCCTTGAGTGACTCCATACTAAAAGGCAATCGCTACCAAACACTTGAAGGTGTAACAGGCAGCGGTAAAACATACACTATGGCTAGTGTAATAGAAAAAGTCAAGATGCCAACCATCATCATGACGCACAATAAGACATTAGCTGCTCAGCTATATAGTGAGTTTAGACAATTTTTTCCAAATAATCATGTTGAGTATTTTGTCAGTTATTACGATTATTATCAACCTGAGGCTTATATACCCCGTCAAGATTTGTTTATAGAAAAAGACAGTGCCATCAATGATGAACTAGAGCGCATGAGGCTCTCTTCAACTGCTAATCTTCTCTCTTATGATGATGTTATAGTCATAGCTTCTGTATCTGCAAACTACGGTTTAGGTGACCCCCAGGAGTATCAAAATATGGTTCAGTCCATCGCTATTGGCGATGAGATATCTCAAAAAAAACTTCTGCTTCGTCTTGTAGAGATGGGCTACAGTAGAAACGATTCATATTTTGACAGTGGACATATTCGCGTAAATGGTGAAAGTATTGATGTTTATCCGCCATATTTTGAACAAGAAGCCATTCGCATTGAGTTCTTTGGTGATGAGATTGAAGCAATTTATACTTTTGATATCATTGACAATAAGCGACTTGAAGACCATAAACAGTTTACCATCTATGCAACATCACAGTTTAGCGTCGGACAGGAGAAGATGGCTATTGCAATAAAACGCATAGAAGAAGAGCTTGATGATAGACTTGCATACTTTCAAAAAGAGGGAAAACTTGTAGAGTACCAAAGACTAAAACAGAGAGTTGAATTTGACTTAGAGATGCTCCAAACTACCGGAATGTGCAAGGGAGTTGAAAACTACTCAAGACTACTGACAGACAAAAAACCAGGTGAAGCTCCCTTTACACTGCTTGATTACTTTGAAGTAAATCATAAAGATTATCTTGTAATTGTTGATGAGTCTCATGTTTCACTTCCGCAGTATCGAGGGATGTATGCAGGTGATAGAGCTAGAAAAGAGGTTCTTGTTGATTATGGATTTAGGCTTCCAAGTGCTTTGGATAACAGACCTTTAAAAGCAGAGGAGTACATAAACAAAGCTCCACACTATCTTTTTGTATCAGCGACACCAGCAGAGTATGAACTTGACATGTCTAGTGTTGTAGCAAAGCAAATTATCCGCCCGACAGGATTGCTTGACCCTGTCATAGAGATAAAAAGCTCAGATAATCAAGTTGAAGATATACATGATGAGATTAAAAAAATCACAGCTAAAGATGAGCGCGTACTCATAACAGTACTCACGAAAAAGATGGCAGAAGCACTTACAACATACTTGGCAGATTTAGGGATAAAAGTTCAGTATATGCACTCTGATATTGACACGATTGAGAGAAACCAGATTATTCGTTCTTTAAGACTTGGTGAGTTTGATGTACTTATAGGCATAAACCTGCTTCGTGAAGGTTTAGACCTTCCTGAAGTCTCTTTAGTCGCTATTTTAGATGCAGACAAAGAAGGATTTTTACGAAGTGAAACGGCACTCATTCAGACAATTGGCCGTGGAGCCAGAAATGAAAACGGCAGGGTTATTTTATATGCCAACAAAATAACAGGCTCAATGCAAAGAGCGATAGAGACAACTACTGCCAGAAGAGAGATTCAAGATGCTCATAACAAAAAGCACGGCATAACTCCAAAAACTACAAAACGCTCTCTTGATGAGAATCTAAAAGTTGAAGATTATGGTGATATTTACCAAAAACACAAAAAAATGGATAAAATGCCAGCATCAGAGAGAAAAGCGATGGTCAAAGAACTTTCTCTTAAAATGAAAGAAGCTGCTCGTGAATTAAACTTTGAAGAGGCAGCCAGACTTCGTGATGAAATAACAAAAATTAAAAAACTTTAGTACAAATTGCACTAGTGCAATGGGCTCTCTGCCGAAGACCTCGGTGCCCCTTGAGGGTAGAACCTAGCGTTAGCGTAGATAGCGGAATCAGCGTGCCCCCTTTGTGGGTATACTTCCGATATCGTACATATTAGATGAAGGTTTCCTTCATTTGATTAATCAAATTAAGGATAATTATGGAAGATACTTTTAGTAATTTAGAAACTTATGGATATATAGGACTTTTTCTCTACTCTCTTGGTGGTGGATTTATAGCTCTTATCGGTGCTGGCGTACTCTCTTTTATGGGCAAAATGGATTTGACTTTAGTTATAGTAATAGCCTTTATTGCAAATGCACTTGGTGATGTTTTGCTTTTTTATATGGCAAGATACCAAAAAGGTGTAATGATGAACGGGCTTCGTAAACATAGACGAAAACTTGCACTTGCACATGTAATGATGAAAAAAAACGGCTCTTGGATAATTTTAATACAAAAATTTGTTTATGGGATTAAAACTCTTATACCGATTGCTATCGGACTTACAAAATATGACTTTAAAAAGTTTGCTATTTTAAATGTACTTAGTTCAGCAGTTTGGGCTTTAGTATTTGGATTTGGAAGCTACTACTCTGGGGGTGCTTTGGTAAAAGCTGCTGAAGTTGTTGGCGACAAACCTTGGATAGCACCAATAATTCTTGTAGTTTTTGCTGGGGCTTTATGGCTTTATATGCACAAGGCAACAAAGAAAAAGTAAGCAAGCATACGAAGAATTTGTTAGATTTAAGTCATAGTAAAATTTAAAGAGTAATGTAATTTCAAGGCGCATAAGGAGGAAGTGCACTATTGTGCACCACGAGCGTAGCAACGCAGAAAATGCACAAATGATTTGTTAGATTTGCTGCAGTTTGTGCAAAATATCCAACTAAGGCTAGGCTATAAAGCCTGCCGTGTTGGTTTTTTGTGCAAAATGCTGTGAAGATGAAGTTTTAAGAGCCTACGATTGGTCCGTATGGGGAGAAGTCTTCATGCTCTCCATCTTGATATTTTTTATAGTTTTCAATAAACATCTCAGCCAATTCATCTCTAGTTTTATCAAACTCTTCTTTATCTTTCCAGGCATTACGAGGATTTAATATCTCTGGATTTATATTACCAAGAGTTTTTGGAACATGTAGTCTAAATGTTTTAGTAACATCAAACTCACTCTCTTTAATGCTTCCGTCTAAAATAGCATTAATACAAGCGCGAGTATCTTTGATGCTCATTCTATGCCCTACACCATAAGCTCCACCTGTCCAGCCAGTGTTAACAAGATAAACATTAACACCATGTTCATCGATTTTTTCGCCAAGAAGTTTTGCATAAACTGTTGGATGCAGTGGTAAAAACGCTTCACCAAAACAAGCACTAAATGTTGCAACAGGCTCAGTAATACCACGCTCTGTTCCGGCAACTTTAGCAGTATATCCACTTAAGAAGTAGTACATTGCCTGCTCTTTTGTAAGTTTTGAAACAGGAGGCAATACACCAAATGCATCAGCTGTTAAAAAGATGATGTTTTCAGGGTGGCCTGCACTTAAACTAGGTGCATGATTTTCAATATGCTCAATCGGGTAAGAAACACGGGTGTTCTCAGTTTTTGAACTATCCTCGTAATCCACTTCACCATCACCATACATCACAACATTTTCTAAAAGAGCATCAGTTCTAATAGCATTGTAAATTTCAGGTTCACTTTTGCCGTCAAGGTTGATTACTTTTGCGTAGCATCCACCCTCAAAGTTAAACACACCGTAATTATCCCAACCATGCTCATCATCACCGATTAAAGCACGATTAGGGTCGGTTGACAAAGTAGTTTTACCGGTTCCGCTTAGTCCAAAGAAAAGTGCCGTATCACCTCTTTTACCGACATTCGCAGAACAGTGCATAGGTAATTTATTCTCCAGTGGCAGCCAGTAGTTCATCATTGAAAAAATTCCTTTTTTCATCTCTCCACCATACCATGTACCACCAATAATAGCTATATTATTTTCTATATCAAACAGTACAAACACTTCAGAATTCATTCCGTGCTCTTTCCATTTGTCATTCACAGCTTTACAGGCATTTAAAACCGTAAAGTCTGATTTGAAAACTTCCAGCTCTGGCGGAGTAGGACGAATAAACATATTTTTAACAAAGTGAGACTGCCAAGCAATCTCAGAAACAAAACGAACTGATCTTTTTGAAGCGGCACTTGAACCACAAAATACATCTGTCACATAAAGATCTTTGTTTGATAGCTGCTCTTGGGCAACAACTAAAAGTTCATTAAAAATTTCAGAAGAAATTTTTTTGTTCACATCGCCCCAGGCAATGTGTTTATTTGATGGCTCACGGTCTACAAAATACTTATCTTTGGGACTACGGCCGGTAAAGATACCGGTGTCAACAGCTGTTGCACCTTTTTTTGTAAGAGCACATTCATCATTCTCAAGCTCATGCTGAATCAATTCGTCATAACTCAGATTATGATAAACATTACCAACATTTTTGAGACCTATTTCTTCTAACTCAGTTAAGTTCATAACTTACCTTTTGGGTACTTTTTAATTATTTCGAAATTATACACTTAATAAACCTAAATTAAAAGTAAATATATAGTCCTGATTGAAAAATTTAGAAACTTCTTTTATTGCTTAAAAAGAAAATTTAATTTAAGTATTTTTTGATAAAATTACGCCCTTGCTCGATTAACTCAGTGGTAGAGTGCTTCCATGACATGGAAGAAGTCATTGGTTCAAGTCCAATATTGAGCACCACTACATAATAAACCGACTTACGCTGTATTAAGCAGTTTGAACCTACTGTCTTTTTACTTATTATCATTTATATATAACTACATGTAGAATAACTTCAATTTCACAATAATTCCACAAAACTTGACTATAATACATACACTATTTTAATACTATGAAAGATACATATGACAAAATTTTTAACCCTGTATTTATATGTTTTTGTTTTTTTATTGAGCGCCAAGGAATTAACACTTGATGAGTGTATTGACAAAACACTCAAAAATCATCCAGATATAAAAAACTTGACTCTAAATGTTGAACAAAGCGGACATCTTGTGGATATAGCAAAAGCTGATTATTTGCCGCAGATTAATATCGGTGCGCAGTACAATCCTATCAACACATTTGTTATGCCGCAAAACGGTCAATTTAAAACAATAGAAGATGACAATTGGCAATTTGATGCAAAAATAAATCAAAAAATATATGATTTTTCACGAACCACATCAAATATAAAAGCTTCTAAAAAAAATGAAAACATTGCCAACATCTCTTTAGACGATGCAAAAGCTCTTCTTATTTACAATGTAAAAAATCTATATAATTTAGCACTCTTTCAAACCAATGCACTAAAAGCAAGACAAAAAGATCTGCAGACAAAAAACGAGCTTTACAAACAGGCACAAGCTCTTGTTAAAGAGGGTCTAAAAACCGAGGCAGACGCAACAAGCATACTAAGTGCAATGTATATTGCTGAGGATACTCTGGCTATAACAAAAGCTGACCTAAACAAAGCGCTTTCTACACTCTCTTTATATATGGGAGAAAAAGTAGACTTTGAAACAAAGCTCGTTGACAACACTGCATTGCAAAACAATCAAGCTCTGCAAAATGAAGATTTACTTTTTCAAGATATCTTAGAAAAAAACTTTACGCTAAAGAGTTCTAAAGAAGAGATAGAGAGAAACGACCTTATATACAGTGCAACAAAAGCTCAAAACTACGGTTCAATAGACGCAGTTGCATCATACACACATCAGGATTCCATAAATGAGTACGATACCTCATTGGTCGGTATCAGTATCAATATTCCTATTTACAGCGGCGGAAGGATTAGTGCGCAAACACAAGAAGCACTTATATCAAAAAAACAGGCAAAAGAGTCATATAACTCAAAAAAACTCTTAATCCAAGAAGAACTTGAAAATTTAATAATTGATTTTGATAGATACAAGCACACTATTAAAGCAAAAAAAGCTTTGATAGAGTCTTCAATGCTAACAAAAGAGATAGTCCAAGCAAGATACAAAGAAGGGCTCTCAACATACATAGAAATACTTGACGCAACTTCAACAAATCTCTATGCAGAATTGGGCTTGTTAGAAGCCAAATTCGCGGTTATTAAAATCATCAATAGACTAGACTATTTACAAGGACAAACTAAATGAGCAAATTGCTAAAATATACAATTATAACACTTCTTATCATTTTAGGCGGAGCTATTTTTTACAACAAAGTTTATGTTGTAAAATCAACTTTTGCAACTACTAAACCTGTTACCGGAGACTTAAATGTAACAATACGCGGTATTGGAAATGTCGATGCAAAAAATATATATAACATTACAGCGCAAAGCGGCGGAAAGATACAAAACATATACTTTGACGAGGGAATGTGGGTAAAAAAAGGAGAACTTCTTATCAGCATAGACCCGGTTGAATTACCAATGCTTCACGATGAGGCAAAACTTGCTTTACAAAGGGCAGAACATGAAGTTGATGCTGCAAAAAGCACTTTAGAGAGTCTCGAAGCTCAAAAAGTGCTTCTGTTGGCAACTTACGAGCGTTACAAAAAGCTTATGGAGCAGAAGTTTGCAACTCAAGCAGAGTACGATAAGGCAAAAAGCGATCTTCAAAACATCAATGCACAGATAAATGCCGCTAACTCGCAGATAGCTTCTGCATCATCAGAAAAATCACGCCTTAAAAAGAGTATAGAAGCAATAGCAACCAAAATACAAAGACTTAAAATCTACTCTCCTGTAGACGGATATATTATTGCAAAAGAGGCCCAAGCTGCACAATATGTTCTACCTTCAACTACAATCTTTAAAATTGTAGACCCAAAAACATTATGGGTAAAAGTAAATATTGATGAGCGCTTATCAGACAAAGTTAAACTGATGCAAAAAGCCTCAATAAAACTTAGGTCTCAGCCTAATACAGCATTAACCGGAACTATTCAAAGAGTAGTAGCCATAAGTAATGCCGTAACGCTTGAAAGAGAAGTAGCTGTCGGTTTTGATGTCGTTCCTACTCCGTTTTACATAAATGAGCAGGCAGAAGTTTCAATTAAAGTAGCCAAATATGAAAATGTTTTGAAAATTCCTCTTAAGTTAATTGTTACAAGAAATGGCAAAAAAGGTGTTTGGGTGGCAAATGGTACAACTGCCAATTTTAAACCAATATCTATTTTAGCAAAAAGTGATAATGAAGCCGCCGTTTCATCAGGGATCAACGCCGACAGTGAACTGCTTTTGTATACAAGCAGCAACAAACCGCTCCGCGATGGAATGAAGATATATAGATGATAAATTTAGCTGCAAGGGATATTGAGCACACTCTTGGCAAGTTTATTGTTACTGCCATGGGTGTCGGAATGTTACTTGGAATTGTTCTTATTATGATTGGTGTTTATCGTGGCATGGTCGCTGAAGCGGAGATATTACTCAACGATATCAATGCTGATTTATGGATTGTCCAAGAAAATACAATGGGACCTTTTGCGGAATCTTCCAGAGTTCATGAAGATCTTAAAAATATTATCTTCGTTGTAGACGGCATAGATAAAAGTGAAGCTATGACTTTTCAAAACATTCAGCTTCCTCATGAAATCAAGCCTGTTCGTGTTTTTGCAGTCGGATATGATGTTTATGGAACAATCAATCCAATAAACAAGGACAGATTGATAGCTGGGCGTGTGCTAAAAACTAATCACTATGAGATTGTAGTAACTGACAAGACCGGCTTTAAACTCGAAGATAAAATCAAACTTGGAAGAAATTTTTATACAGTTGTCGGTATCACGCGTAACACCGTATCATCAGGTGGAGACCCATTGGTATACATCAGCTTAAAAGATGCTCAGGAGCTGCAATTTTTGTACTCAAACAAAGAGATTCATAACAACGAAGCCAGAGGAGTAAAAAACTCTGAATCATTGATGGTAAACACTGTTCTTGCAACGATTAAAGATGGATATGATGTAAATGAAGTGGCACAGAGTATAAGAAAATGGCAACATAAAAATGTATATACGGCGCAGCAGCAAAAAGATATATTGACAAAAAACCTGATAGAAAAATCTTCAAAGCAGATAGGACTTTTTACAGCTATACTCGTTGTTGTTTCAACGATTATTATCGCACTTATCATATATACGATGACTCTAGAGAAAATGAAAGAGATAGCCATTATGAAACTTATGGGCCTGCCAAACAGCTTGATTATAAATATGATTATTAAAGAGACTCTGCTGCTTGGTATTTTCGCTTTTATTTTTGGAAATATATTTTCACATTTCACTTACGATAAGTTCCCAAAATTAGTTGTATTAGAAATTCCTGATGCGTGGACACTTTTTGGCGTAATTATTGTTGCTTCTATATTGGCCTCTTTTGTAGGTGTAAAAAAAGTAATAAGTGCAGATCCTGCACAAGCAATCGGAGGATAAATGAATCAACAAATCGCCATTAAAGTCAAAAACTTAGTCAAAAATTTTGGAAAAGATGAAAACCTTGTTAAGGTTATTGAAAATGCCTCATTTGAAATAAAAAAAGGCGAAGTTGTTGCACTCATTGCGCCAAGCGGTGCAGGAAAAACAACTCTTTTGATGATGATAGGCTGTGTAATAGAGCCGACAAGCGGAGAAATTTGGCTTGGAGAAGACATGGTCTACAAAGACAAATGGATGGCAAAAGATACTCGTCGCATTCGAAGAGAGAAGATTGGTTTTATATTTCAAGCGCACTATCTAATACCATTTTTAAATGTTTTAGAAAACATAACACTTCTTCCTCAAGCAAATAAAGTAAGTGAAAAAGATGCTCAAAAGAAGGCCATGGAGCTTTTAAAATACCTCGAAATAGACGACAAAGCATACAACATGTCATCACAACTATCAGGAGGACAAAACCAAAGAGTTGCGATTGCACGCGCACTTGCAAACAATCCTGAGATAATCCTTGCAGATGAGCCAACGGCTGCATTAGACGGTGAGAGAGCTGTTAGTGTTATAAAAATGCTTAAAAAGATTGCATCCGAGCAAAATGTTGCAATCATCACAGTTACGCATGATGAAAGAATCCTTCCATACTGTGACAGAATAATGAAAATACAAAACAGAGGCATAGTTTTTCATGATTCAGATGAGAAACAAATATTGTAATTTCATTTCACAAATATTTCACAGATTATCATCATAATAGAGAAAATAAAAATAAGGATTTACCGATGAAAAAAATTTTACTACTCTCAGTGTTGGCAGCGAGTATCTGTTTTGCAGAGGACAGCTTTGCAGAACATGAAGCAAAAATGCAACAGATACAAGAGCGCTCTATGAATCAAAATAATCAAGGCTCCGGTGAAAAAAAACAAAACAGGTACAGAAAAGGAAATGAGAATGCAGGAAGTTCAGGTCCCCAAGACGGAACAGGAAATCAATATAAAGGCTCTAAAGGCGGCGGAGGCGGTCGTAGATAACTAACTACAAGCAAAAATCGTTCTCAAAAGTAAGAATTCACGATTTTTTCACATTTATTACATATACTTTTTTATCTTTAGTAAAAAAGGAGACAAAATGGATGTAGGTTCATATAGCTCAATGCAGCAAATGCAGATGAGAAAAATGGATGGTTCTGGCGGAGGTCAGGGTCAAGGCGGTATGAGAGATATCATGCAGAGTTTATCTACCCAAGATAGAGATACCATGAAAGAAAGTCTTAGCTCTATGAGTGAAGAAGAGAGAATGGCGGCAGTTACCCAAATGAAAGAGGTAGATGCTTCTGCTATGAGTGCTGAAGAATACACTCAAACACTTCTTGATATTTTGACTAAGGCTGATGTCAATGAAGCAGAAACTGAAGGTTTTTTAGTATATGCATAATAGTTTTTTAGGTATAATTTTTTATGAAAATTTTATACTTAGAAGATGACATAGATTTATCAGAAACGGTTGAAGAGTTTCTGATAGATGAAGGCTTTGACATTGTTGCTGTTTATGATGGAAATGAAGCCTTAGAAACTATTTTTAAACAGAATTTTGATATGTTTTTACTTGATGTAAATGTTCCACAGATTAACGGATTTGCTTTGCTAAAAGAGCTAAGAGAGGCCGGCATATCAACTCCTGCTATTTTCACAACTTCACTCAACAGTATTGATGATTTATCTCAAGGTTATACATCCGGTGCTGATGATTATATAAAAAAACCTTTTGCTTTAAAGGAGTTGCTGTTTCGCATAAAAGCACTTTTAAAAAGAGAATTTAAATCGCAAGATGCTCTTGTTCTTGTAACTAAAGATATATATTTTGATACTCAAACAACTAAACTTATAGTTGATAACGAAAAAATATTGCTAAATCCAAAAGAAGTTCTACTTTTAAAATTACTTTTAAAACATAAAAATGAGTGTGTATCATTTGAAGATATTTACCAAAATGTCTGGTCATTTGATAAGCCCCACAGTGAAATGAGTTTAAGAACATACATAAAAAACTTGCGTAAACATTTAGGAAAAGAAAATATACTAAGTATAAAAAAAGTAGGTTATAAACTTGTATAAGAGCGAAAAACAAACTATAATTTATGTGCTTGCTCTTTACTTAAGCTCTACCCTGCTTTTGATTGCAACACTTTTTACCAGTTACTATTTTTACAAACAAGAGCAGCTCACACACAGTGAAAAAGAGCTTCTAAAAGAGTACAGCTTGACACTTGAGGATAAACTTTTATCTGTTCATGAAAGCAGTGATGAAAAATATGAATATCCAAGATTTAAAGATTTCAACAGTGCTATTTACGATATAGATAAAAACTTGATTTTTTCAACACTTAAAACACAAGTAACAGATTTGGATAAAGAATTTTTCTTTATTGGTTCCAATTCATATTATATATCTTCACTTCAACCTTACTATCTTGGTGCTGCATACACAGTGATAGAGAAAAAAACCACCCCTATGAATATTTTAAATGAGTTAGTCACTCTTGCAATAGTAGTAATAATTATTACTATAATTACTTCTTTTTTCTTAGTAAAACTTGTGTTAAAACCATTAAGAGACAATCTACGGCTTCTGGATAACTTCATCAAAGACACAACGCATGAGTTAAATACTCCAATTACAACAATTCTTGCCAATATTGAGACACTCGATCCACAAAACTGTGATGAAAAATCCATGAAAAAACTCCAAAGAATAAAAACGGCTTCTACTACCGTCTCAAACTTGTATCAGGACTTGGTTTACCTTCTGCTAAACCATCAAGTCTCATCTCAAAACGAAGAGCTGAATTTATCTGACATGTTAAATCAAAGAATACACTATTTTACGCATATGGCAAATATTAAAAAACTAAACATACATGCAGAGATAGAAGAAAATGTATATTTCAATGCAGACAAGCAAAAAATAGAGCGTTTGATTGACAATATACTCTCTAATGCCATTAAATATACAGATAAAGAGACTAATATAAATATCACTTTAACCTCAACATTACTAAGTGTTTCTGATGAAGGCAAAGGGATGAGCGAGGATGAAATAAATAAAATTTTTGAGAGATATCGCAGGTTCGATAAAACTCAAGGCGGATTTGGAATCGGCTATGACATCATCAAATCTATTATAGATGAGTATGATATAAAAATTGATATTAAATCCGTTATCAACAAAGGTACAAAGGTTATATTGACATGGTAAGAACAACTATATTTATAATTTTATTTTCGTCTATTTTGGGTGCATCTTCATTTGAGCAAAACTGTTTAAATTGTCACGGAGATGATTTTAAATTTAATATGATGATGAAAAAATATACTCTAAAATACAGCAGCGAAAAAAAAATCAAAAAAGCGATATTTGAGTATCTCAAAAACCCTACATTTGAAAAATCAATTCTGCCTGTCGGATATCTAAATAGGTTTGGCATAAAAGAAAAAACAAGCTTGGATGACAAGCTGTTAAAAGAGATGATTGATGTCTACTACGATAAGTTCAATATGAACTCTAAGCTTTACTGATTAAGCCCTAGTAGCATTTATCGCTCTTGCACAAGTTACCGCGCTGCTAAATGCCCACTGAAAATTGTATCCGCCAAGCTCGCCTGTCACATCTATGACCTCGCCTATAAAGTGTAAGTTTTCTACATGTAAAGACTCAAATGTCGCAAAGTTTAACTCATCGCTGAGTACACCGCCACGGCATACTTCAGCTTTAGTAAAACCAAAATTACCTGCCGGAGCGAACTCATAGTTATGAATCTTTTGTAAGTTTTTCTTAGACTCTTGGCTTAGTTTTTTACACTCTACATCTTCTACATGTAGAGCTTTTAATATCTCGCGTGATAGTCTTTTTGGCAGAGGGATAACAGAACTAACCATTTTTTTACTTCCATTGATAAGCTCTAAAATACTCTTACTTGGCAAAAAATCAATAGCTATATTTCCTTTCTTCCAGTAAAGTGATGCTGAAAGAACAGCCGGTCCGCTTATGCCCTTATGTGCAAAAAGCATCTCTTCTTTTAAAATCTTATCTTCTACTTTTATATTTACATAACAGCTAAGACCGCTGAGCTCTTTCATCCAAAACTGATCTTTTTGAACAGTCAGACCGACAAGTGCCGGAGTAAAATCTTTAACTTTGATATCAAAGTCTTTTGCAATCTCCAGACCGATATCACTTGCACCAAGATTGGCAAAACTTTTACCGCCGGTTGCCACAATAAGTCTTTTTGTTTTTAAAACTCCACTCGATGTTTTTACTTCAAAGATGTCATTTTTTTTACTTACATGTAATATATCTCTATTTAAAAGCATATCTACATGTAGAGTCTGTTTTTTTAAAATATTTATAATCTCATCAGATGAATCTCTGCAGAAGTAGTAACGATTTTTGCGGATAACAGGCTCTACGCCGTTTACATGTAAATACTCAAGTAAATCATCTTTAGAAAAATCATTTAAAGTATAAGATATAAATTCCCCATTGCCGTCATAGTTCTCTTGGCTTACATGTACATTTGTGATATTGCACTTTCCTCCACCGGAAATCTTGAGCTTTTGTGCAACTTTAGAGTTTACATCTACGAGCGCTGCAGTGAATTTTTTATCAAGGTGCGAGGCACACATCAAACCACTTGCCCCGGCACCCAAGATAATTACATCATATATTTTCATCTCGACATTATAGTATAATACGAAAAATATTTATAAAGTAGTAATAATGAGCAATAAACTTCACATAGTATCTCTTGGATGTACAAAAAACCTGGTTGATACAGAAGTAATGATGGGTAGACTTCAAAACTTTGAACTGAGTGATGATAATGAAAATGCAGATGTAATCATAGTAAATACATGTGGCTTTATTGATGCGGCAAAAGAAGAGTCTATAAATACCATACTAAACCTGCACGACGCCAGAAAACAAGACAGTCTTTTAGTTGTGGCGGGATGTTTGAGCGAGAGATATCGTGAAGAGTTAGCTGCAGATATGCCTGAAGTTGACATCTTTACAGGTGTCGGTGATTATGACAGGATTGATGAACTTTTAGCACAAAAAGAGAGCCGTTTCTCTGATGAAGTATTCTTAATAGATGGAGCTGAGCGTGTAGTAACCGGTTCATCTTACCACGCTTACATAAAACTCTCAGAGGGTTGTAATCAAGCGTGTAGTTTTTGTGCTATCCCATCATTTAAAGGCAAGCTCAACTCTAGAAATCTTGACTCAATTGCCACAGAAGTTGAGGGCCTTGTGGCAAAGGGGTATTATGATTTTTCTTTTGTTTCTCAAGATTCAAGCTCTTACTTGCGTGACCAAAACATCAAAGACGGTCTAAGTCTTCTTATCCAGCGCATAGAGCTTATAGAGGGTGTTAAAAGTGCCAGAATCCTTTATCTTTACCCTTCTACAACAACTATCTCACTACTTAAAAACATCGGCAAAAGCAAGATTTTTCATAACTACTTTGACATGCCTATTCAGCACATAAATGATGAGATGTTTCGCATAATGAAAAGAGGTTTTGGTAAAGCGCAGACTCTTGAACTTTTAGAGTATATGAAATCACTTCCTAACTCTTTTTTACGCACCAGTTTTATAGTCGGACACCCCGGTGAAACTGAGAGCATGTTTGATGAGATGTGTGAATTTGCTTCAAGCTTTGGATTTGACCGCATAAATGTATTTTCATACTCAGATGAAGAGACCACTCCTGCTTATGATATGAGTGAAAAAATTTCTGCTAAAGTTATAGCCGAGCGCGCAGATATACTTGGTCAAATCGCTTCTGAATGTCTGGAAAAATCACTTAAAGCTGAAATTGGCAAAGAAGTTGATATTATCATTGATGGCGAGAGTGATGAGCATGAGTATCTTTTAAGCGCAAAAGAGACTATATGGGCACCTGAGATCGACGGTGAGATCTATGTCAACGACAGGGTCAAAGATGAAGACTTGGAGTTTGGCAAAATCTACAAAGCAAAGATCACCGGCATCGTCGGAAATATCTTAACTGCAACAGTAGACAATGCTTGAAAATAGCACACTCTCTGAGTTAAAAGACAAAAAGAATCTTTTAGCTTTTTCTGCCGGAGTGGATTCAACTGCTCTATTTTTTCTTCTAACTCAACATAACATCAAGTTTGACATTGCAATCGTCAATTATGGCTCAAGGAAACAAAGCCAAGATGAAGTGGCTTACGCCAAAGAGTTAGCTAAACAACATAACTCTACATGTCATCTTTTAGATGCACAAAAAATTGACACAAATTTTGAATCAAATGCAAGAGAGATAAGGTACGATTTCTTTGAAGAGCTTATTAAAGAGCACAGATATGACAACCTGTTAACTGCTCATCATTTGGGAGATAGATTTGAGTGGATGCTTATGCAATTTTGTAAAGGTGCCGGCTGCGCTGAGCTTGCAGGTATGAAAACGATAGAGCTTAGAGAAAACTATAAACTAATCCGCCCTCTTTTACATGTAGATAAAAATGAGCTTTTAGAATATTTAAACACCAATGACATTAAATACTTCGAAGATAAGAGCAATCTGGATGAGGGCATAAAAAGAAACAGCTTTAGACACAAATACTCCAATCCTCTTTTAAAAGAGCACTTAGATGGCATAAAAAAGAGTTTTAAGTATATAGATGAAGACAGAGATGCTTTAATTGGGGATATAAAAGTAAAGAGTATTGACAATTTTGCTTACTTTAATAACTCCAATAATGTAAGAAGTAATATCTATGCTATTGACAAATATTTAAAGTCACAAAAATACATGCTGACATCAAACGAGAGAGAACTTCTAAAAACAAAAGAAACTCTAGTTGTAGGACGAAAGTTCGTAGTAGTTCAAAACAGTGATTTTGTTTTTATAGCACCCTTTAGTTCCCAAAAAATAAACATGACAAAAGAGTTTAAAGAGCAGATGAGAATTTTAAAAATAGAACCAAAACTTCGTCCCTATTTTTATGAAAACAGAGAAGTTTTCCAAAAGATAAAAGAGTTATTTACTGCTATTTGAGTTATCGTATTTGCCATAAACTTTCATAGTAAAAGATGAGCTGATAATCTCACCTTCTCTTTTAAAGTTTATAGGAAAATTAACCCCGATAATCCAGTCACTTTTATTTACTGCGTCTAAAAAGTTGTAAAAACTTTTTGGTGAGCTAATTTGTGAAGTTGTATTTACCTCATATACCGTAAAGTCATCCTCATTGGCAATTCTAGATTTTTTAGAGAGCTTCAAAGAAGAGAAAAAGCTTTTATGTTGTTTTTCAAATCTTTGGACATTAAATTCGGTATCAAATGCCGTAATTATATGTCTGTTATCAGTTTGAAGTTTCTGAAGCGTATCTACAGTCTCATCAGAAAAATTACTTATCTGTTTTAACTCAAGCTTATCTTTTCTTAAATCGTTTCTTTTAACTCTATACTCTTTACCTTTTGGGATTAAAACAGAAAATGAAAATATTAGAACAAAGATTAGTAACAATATAGAAAGTCCTAAAAGATAAAGGTTTTGTCTTGTAAAATCAATTTTCACTTTCTATCTCCTCTTCGTCTATATAGTTTGTAGATACAAATCTAAGCCATCCGTTATCAGCAGGGTAAAAACTACTATATGTTCTATGAAAAATGGAGCGCAGAGGTGCTTGAAGCATAAAGTTATAGACATCTTTATTTGGCGTAACTCCATAAAGTACAAGTCCGTCTTCTTTTATTTGAACCTGAGAAAGAGTAATACGACCGGGAACCAAATCAAACAAATTGTTAATGCTGTCTTTTAAAACACTATTTTTTGTAAAGACTTTTTCAGAGAGCATGCTTTGTTTTTCTATCAATGCGATTTGTTTATTCATTTTAGAAATACCTAGTCGTAAATCCTCTTTTTTTTGACTTATCGTAATCCTATCTTGCTCAAATCTGTAATCTCGAAATAGTAAAAAAGCATATGTTATAAAAAGCATAAGAATAGTAACACTGAAAAAAGTAAAAAGAAGCTGTATCTCTTTTGTCAGAGCCGTTTTTGTTCTTGGTTTTAAATAACTATATTTCATTTTAGCTCCGCTTTTGCTAGTTCTGAAAGCTCTGAGCTAAGGTTTATTTTTCGTATATAAACATTTAAAAACATCTCTTCTTCCAAATAACCTTTAAGGTCTTTGCTAACTCCAACAGCATCTGCAATATAGACTGTCTCAATAAATTTACTTTCATATTTTTCATCTTTGTAAAATACTCCCAAAGAATTTTGTATCAAAGAGAATCTTTTATAGTCTTCGTTAAACCCCTCGGTACTTAAACTGTCATCTTTTTCTTGTACTATCTCTTGAATATCTTGTGCTTCAGAAAATTCATCAATATCATCAATAATATCAAGGTCTTCAATGTTTGAAAAGTCATTTAATGATTCAGACTCTTCATCTATATCTATTTCATCTATGTCTATATCATCTATCTCTAACAAAGCATCATCATCTATGGATGACTCGATAAGCATGTCCTCTTCATTTTGTTCATAGCCCATATTTAAATGATCGCCATACAATAATTTGGAGTTATCAAATATACCCAAAGAGAGATGATTTTCTTCAACAAGTATAAACATTGACAGTGTAGAGTTTATTTTATCTTCAAAAAACCTACTCATAACAATAAAAGGAGAAAATACAAAATCAATACCTAAACTTTTATAATCATTTACTAGTGCATTTAGATCATAGTCCTGTGTATAGGTAGCCCAAGTATTTGAAGCATGACATATATACTTTGCTGAACTCATATTGACATATTTTGCCATTTGCGTACTTGTACATGTAGGAATTGCGCCTTGAGACGGAGATTTATCTAAGACTGAAATATAATAATACGGTGACTCTTTTTTATATGCATTAACAAACTCATACATTTTTGAATTTATACTGGTAGTGTCAAATGTTTTTTCTACCCTGCTTGTAACATCGGCACCAGAGCACACCTCCACATAAACAACACTCTGTTCATTTTTAACAATAATATTTATAAAAACTTTTGAATACAAAGTCTCTAAAATTTTATTTATCATAAATTATTCACTCCACAAAGTGGATGCGCTGTATTATAGTTTTTCTGTTTCAATGCACTGCCCAATTTTGTATATATCTGTGTCGTTGCCATAGAAGAATGCCCCAACAACTCACTAACATCGGCAATAGAAGCATTACCGTTTAATAACTCTGATGCATAAGAGTGACGAAGTTGATGAGGAGTTACTTTTAACCCAACTCTTCTAAAGACTTTTTTAATGATATATCTTAGACTGTTTTCGCTTAATTTTTCGCCATTTTTCTCAAAAATAAACTTTTTTTGATTAGAGGCACTAAAATACTCATCTAGCAATGATTTGGTTATTGGTAAAAGTGGTAAATCTCTTTGTTTGTTTCCCTTTCCCAAAACTCTAACCCAGTCACTTGATATATCAACTACTTTTAGAGAAGATAATTCAGATATTCTAAGACCTAAAGTATACAACATTGTAACAAGCAATTTTTCAAATAAGTCACAATGAGAAAGTGCTTCAACTATGTATTTGTGTAAAATAGGTTTTGGCAGAGTTTTTGCAACTTTCACACTCTCGTCTGCTTTTAAAATAACTTTGGTGCCGTTATCGTTTAGATACCCTGTAAATGAACGAATTGCACTGAGTTTTTTACTTATTGTCTTAGGATTAAGGGAAGAAACAAATATTCGATAAGGCATTAAATTAAAAACTATATGCTTATCTTCTTGTATTATCTCAATATAGTCAAGTGCTTCTTTTAAAGATTCATCATAACTTTTAATGGTCAAATCAGAGTAACCTCTTATCTCATCGAGGTACACTAAAAACTCTTTGAGTTTAGTACTTGTTAACTTTTTCAAGGAGATTCTCAAATTTGTCATGATATTTGGCAGCTTTTTCAACTAGCTCATCATCAGTTATAACACTTGGGGCTAGCTTAATATATGCACTAAGCATAATCTCACACATAAGTCTTATTTTGGCTTTATCGGCGCTAGATATCTCTTTTTGTTCTGCTATTGAATCTATATCTTTCATATATTTCTCAGCATCTTCTATGTACTTAACATACTTTAAAGATGTTGTAGACTGAGCCATAATAGTTGCTGCCATACGATTATACAAGTCTATACTAAAGGCTTCTTTTGCAAGCGAGTAAGCTTCTCTATAGTCTCCAATTTCATAATAATATTTAGCTCTTAATGATTTTTCATAAGATGGATTTATTAAAAAATACGCACCCATGATAAACAGCAAAACTGCCGCAATAACTAAAATAAGTACTTTAGGCTTCATAATTTTGCAACCTCTCTTGCAGTAAAGTTCTTGCTTCTTCTAGCTCCATACCTGTTACATCTATTGGTAGTGTAGCATAATATTTAAGAGTACCAAATGGCTTTGGAACCGTAAACTTATCCCAACTATTAAATTGCCAGTATTTTGTCGGCAACATTCTAATCAAAACAATTTTTGTACCAGTCTTTTGCGCCATGACTATTATACCATCCGCAACTTGATGCCTAGGACCTTTTGGACCATCAGGTGTAATTCCTATGTCGTATCCATCTTTTAGAGCACGAATCCCTTGAATCAAAACCTTAGCAGCATTTCTGTTGGTAGAGCCTGCAATGGTATCAAGTCCAAAATACTCAATAGTTTTTGATATCAGCTGACCGTCAAAATGACTTGATATTAAAACTTTGGCATGTGGAACTTTTCTGTATCGCTGATAAAGGTAAGGAAGCATTAAAAGCTCTCCGTGCCAGCAAGCAAAGATGAGAGGGGTATCACTTTCTACTACTGCAGGTTCTAGCTCTTTTTTGTTTGTTAAGTAGATAAGTCTAATAAAAAGTGCCCCTAAAAACGGCACGATTATTAGTGCAATGGCACGAAAGAGTTTTTTACCCAACAACTTCTCCAGTAAAGATAGTTCGGCCTATTGTTGTGATTTTCACATCTTTAAACTTGCCTAAAAGCTCATCCGAACCTTTGACTTTAATTACAAGATTATTGTCACTTCTTCCGCTAACAAAATAATCTTTGTTTAAATCTTCAAAATATACACGATATGTTTTTGAAAGCTGCGCGGCATTTTTCTCATCTAAAATATCCGTATGAAGATTTTGCAGAGTTGTCAATCTAAAAGATGCGACATCCTCATCTACAACATTTGTAAAATGTTCAGCTTCAGTCTCAGGTCGCGGAGAGTACTTAAAAGAGAAAATCTGATCAAACCTGACTTTTCTCATAACATCAAGTGTATCTTCAAAGTCCTCATCACTCTCACCTGGAAAAGCAACAATAATATCTGTACTTATGCTAACTTCAGGACACATACTTCTAAGTTTTTCAACACGGTCTAAAAACCACTCTTTTGTATATCCGCGTTTCATATCTTTTAAGACTTTTGTTGAACCGCTTTGAAGTGGCATATGCATAGATTTGCATATTTTAGGGTTACTTGCAAACTCTTCTATAAACTCATCATCCATATGAAAAGGGTGCGGGGAAGTAAAACGAATTCTCTCAAGTTTATCTATTTTGCTAAGTCTGCGAAGAAGTTCAGAGAAATTGACTTTTTCATGTTCTCCGGAGAAGCGGCGACCGTAATTATTTACATTTTGCCCCAAAAGAAAAACTTCTTTTGCGCCATTATCAACCGCTCTTTTTGCTTCACGCAATATCAAAGCATCAGGAATTGATATCTCATCACCGCGAGTTTTTGGAACAATACAATAAGTACAAGCCTTGTCACAACCTATGGATATGTTTATGAAAGCCTTGTAAGGTGATGTTCTAAAATCATCAAAAGCAAACTCACTCTCATCATAATTAATGTCTACTTCAACAGCTTTATCTTTATGCAGAACTTCAGTAATCTTGGATACATTTCTTGCACCCAAAACAAAATTGACATAAGGAGCTCTTTTGATTATTTCTTCACCAAGATGTGATGCAGTACAACCGCAAACACCTATCTTGGCACCCTCTTTTTTCTTTTTGTTAAAAACACCCAGTTCAGAAAAAAGTTTAGAGACGGGCTTTTCTCTAACTGAACATGTATTTATTAGGATAAGGTCAGCAGAGGGCATATCATCAGTTGTTTCATAACCCTCTTTCTCTGTCAACTGAGCAATTATATGCTCAGAGTCACGAGAATTCATAGCGCAACCTAATGTTTCAATAAATAATTTCTTCAATTCTCGTATAATTTGAACTCGTCCAAATTATCCTCAATCACTAAAGCTACGCCTTTGGCGAGAGTAATCATTTTATTTCCTAATTAATAATATGGACTTGGTACATGTACTCGTTATCAGAAAGTCCATATTTAACTTCACTCATATAAAAACTTTTACCTTTTGCTTCAAAATGATCTTGAAGTTCTAATAAATCTTTATGAGAGTTTTCTCTGTCAAAATAAAATATCACACTCTCCTCTTTTTCTACGCTTGCTTCTATCTTTGCTAAATCAGCTTTCTTTGGTTTTGTGTCAATATCAGTTCTTGCAAATTTTAATTCCATTAATTTTTCCTTGTATCTAATTATCTTGCATTGTAGTTAAATTCTACTAAAAATCGCATTAAAGTTGATTTTATGCTATTTGGGTATAATGTCACACTTCATAAGAAATCCAAATTATTTTTAGCACTGTTTTTTATGAGACAACCCTAACAAGGACACATTAATGGAAAAAATTTTAGATATTGCTGAAGCAATTGCACATGAAAAAGGTCTCAAACCAGACCAAGTATTAAATTCTTTAAAAACAGCATTTATACAAACAGCAAAAAGAGTAATTGGCAACAAATTTGCTTTTGAAGCGGTTGTAAATGATCAAACAAAAACACTAGACATTATTCAAATTATTACTGTTGTCGCTGATGATGATGAAAGACTTCAAGATGAAGAGATTGCACCTGCGTTTATCTCTATTACTGATGCTAGAGAGTATGATGATCAAGTAGAGCTTGATGACCAGCTTCAAATACCACACGAGCTACAAGAGTATGGTAGAACTGCTGCGTCTCAGCTTCATCGTGAAATAGAATATCATGTTCAAAGATTAGTAGAAGATGAGCTATATAATAAATATCAGTCTAAAATTGGCACACTCGTTACAGGTCGTGTAACAAGAGTTGACGCTCAAAACAATACATATATTGAAGTTGATGAAGTTCGTGCCGTACTTCCAATGAAAAGCCGTATTAAAGGTGAAGTGTTTGAAGTTGGAGACCATTTAAAAGCTGTTGTTCGCCGTGTTAACATGGACAAAGAAAATGGTATGCAGATAGAACTCTCTCGAACAAGTCCTAAATTTTTAGAAGAGCTTTTAGCGCTTGAGGTTCCTGAAATAGCCGATGGTGCCGTAATCATAGAAGGAAGTGCAAGAATTCCGGGTGAGAGAGCAAAAGTTGCACTTTTAAGTACACATCCTCAAGTCGATGCTGTTGGAGCAACGGTTGGTGTTAAAGGTGTTCGTATCAATGCTGTTAGTGCTGAGTTAATCGGTGAAAACATAGATTGTATTGAATATACTACTATTCCTGAACTTTTCATCTCAAGGATTATGGCTCCGGCTATTATTTCACATGTTGAAATTGTTAAAAATGAAGATGGTGAAGCCCAAAAAGCTATTATTACTCTTCCTGCTGACCAAAAGTCAAAAGCTATCGGTAAAAGCGGTATAAATATCCGTCTAGCTTCAATGCTTAGTGGATTAAACATTGAACTGGTTGAGACTGATGCTACAACAAGCGAAGATGGTACGATTGAAGAAGCAAAAGATGGTGTTGATGCACTAGAGGCACTGTTTAATTAACCACGCTTAGTATACGGATTTAATCTTAGTAAGATTAAATCTGCAATCATGTTCCCCAAAAGTGTCAAAAACGCTGTAATCATCAAAGTACCCATGATTATCGGATAATCCCTACTCATTGCACTCATGAAAAACAGCTGTCCCATTCCCTCAATACCAAAAATAGACTCCAAAATAACACTACCGCCAATTAGCCCCGGAAGTGAAAGTCCTAAAAGTGTCACAATTGGAGGAAGTAAATTTGGAATAATATAATAACGCAACAGTGTTTTTTTATCTAAACCGCGAGAGAGTGCAAAATAATAGTAATCACTTTTTAGTATCTCAAGTGTAAGTGAGCGAACATATATTATCATGCTGCCAAGACCTACAAATATCATAACGCCAACAGGTAAAACCAGATGCCAAGCCATGTCAATATAGTAAGCAATACCGACTTTTGGCTCAATTGAATGAAGTCCTGAAATTGGAAACATATCTAGGTTTAGTGAGAAAAAGATTATAAAAAGAAGTGCCAAATAAAATGACGGCATTGAAAAAGAAACCAATGATATTTGACGAATTATATAGTCAGATTTTTTTTCATAATTTATTGCTGCTTTTATACCGAGGTATAAAGAGATGACAAATACGGCAATTAGAGCTGTAATATTCATGATCAAAGTTACAGGAAGTCGTTTAAATATTTCAGAACTTACATCTTGACCGCTTACAAAAGAGATACCAAAATTTAAAGAAAAAATATTTATAACCCAATCTATATACTGCTGTGAGAGCGATTTATCAAGTCCATAAACAGCTTTTAGAGCGGCTATGGCCTCTTTGGTCATATTTGGATTAAGCTCACCCGCTGCAAAAAAACTGTTTGGTGCAGCATGAATTGCTAAAAATGAGATAATAGAGATTAAGATTAACATAAAGAGTATATAAGATATTTTTTTGATTAGTTTATTCATTGTAAAAATTATATCTAAAAAAAGTCTTTAGTGAGAAGATAATGAAGTCCATTTTCCAACAAAACAGGAAAGAGGAAAATGGACTATAAAAGGAGGACTCATCATCCCAATGGGGATAAGGACAATGAGTTTATAAAAGGGTAACGCGACTAGAAGTTATATGTTAAATATACTTGTAAAGTGTTAACATCTTCATCAACACCACCAACTGAATTATCATCAAATTCATTGTGAATAAGAGCTAAAGATGTATCTAGTGGTCCAAAAGATTTAGAAGCAACTAAAGCTATTTCAGTAGTTTCTGCATCATTAGCAGTACCAGTTGGATCTATATCAGCATAGTAATAACCTAATAAAAGATTAACACCAGCAGCAGTACCTTCTGCAGTAAAAGAGTAAGAGTCTGCGCCAGTTGCTGATACATTACCGTAAGCCCACCACATTTCAGTATAAAGTTTTGATTGGTTAGAGTTACCTGTACCAGTACGAGAACCAGTAGCAACATTACCTACACCAATAGTACCTCTGTCATCAACTGAAGAGTATGCAACTTTAAATGTAGCAACATCTTTCATCTCGTAACCTAGCATAGCAGCATAAGCTTCATCTTCATCAACACCAGAGAATAACTTATCAACATCTACTTCGGTATACTGAACACCAGCTAAGATTCCTTCCATGTTTAAATCAGCTTGAACCCAAACAGCTTCTGCCATTTGCTGTAAGCTGTAGTACCATGCTTGAACAGTAAGTGGCTTGAAAGAGTTATTGATAGCACCAACAACATAAACACCATCAGTACCAAATGTATTAAACTTACCGTCTTGTGCAACTACACCAGCTTGAGCACCAGAAATATTATTTAAACTACCAGATACATAATTGTTAGATCCATCTAGAGCTAATGTTGCAAGATCATCAGCAGACCCATTTGACTTACCAACATATGTAGCAACTAAAGTAGTATCAGGAATACTTTGATTGATTAAAACTACCGCTTCAAAAGTATTTTGATCAATACCCCAAGTCTCTGTAAATGCCAATGGAGTATCTAAAGCTTGACGACCCACTTTTAAAGTTGTATCAAAAGCAGTTCCTGCAATCCATAACTCACCAAGATAAAATGCGTCATCAAGTTGAAGACCTGTTGTCGGTGGGTTACCAAAACTAGAACTAGTATTTGATGTAATTCCATGAGAATTTGACCAAGTATTATCTACTAGATTATTCTCTAAACCTAAGGTAGTAATATAAGTACCTTTTGCACCGGCAGAAACACCTTTAGTAAGGTCCGTAGTCAACTCTAAATCAACTGCAATATTTCCATAAGCACCCTCAGCATCAAACAGTGAAGTTTTGTTTCCTAAGTATGTACCAGTATCACTATCCATTGTTCCGTAAAACAATTTTACATCACCAGAAACTTTTGTATTTTCAATTGCAAACGCACTTGAACCTATTAGCATTGCTGCTATTAAACTTAATTTTGTTAATTTCATATTTGTTCTCCCAAACTTTAATATTGTCACTATTATGTCATTTATTTCTTTAATTTAAACTAAACTTATGATTAAACATTAATCAATTTAGAATATTTTCCAATAATGTAACATAATTCTGACAATATTTGATATACTTTCATTATGAAAAAATTACTATTACTTATCCCCGTAGCACTTATGCTAAATTCATGTTCTCAGGTTGATGGAGCAAATCCATCTCAAAATAAAGCCGTAAATGCTGTCGCAGGCAAAAAAGAAAAAAAACCTGCAGCAATGCAAAATATGCTTGATAGCTGGCTAAAAAATGAGTGGAATCCGATTGTATCCGGTACAGAAGCACCAACAGCAGATACAAAAGTGAAAATAGTTCCAAACGAAGATGGTTCAGCAAAATTAGTTGAGGCAAAAACCGGTGTTGTCTTAAAAGAGATGACTAAAGAACAAGTTAAAAAACAAAAAGAAGTTCAAAAAAAATATCAAGAAGAGGATAGAGCGTTTACCCTGCAAGAGTATGTAGACAAGATGTCTGTTTACAGCAGCACACATGTCTCAGATGATGAAGACTCTCATACTAAGAAGATAAATGATATGCCGGTTATAGGCACAACAAAAAGATAAGAGAGGGTTAAAACCTTCTCTTATCTTTTCTCTAACTATCTTAAAAACTAAAGCTAATTGTAGCAACGACATTATCTTCATCAGCTGTAGAATCTGTATCGTGGTTAAAATCAATATATGCTAAGCCAAGATCAAATTTTTCAAATGATTTACTTAATCCAACTGAGTAATTTGTACCAGTATTATCATAATCGCCATAACCAACCGCTAACTCAACTTCATATGGTAAAACAGCACTAGCTCCAACCTCAACATAATCTTCTGGGTCCAATGTATTTGTTTCAACACCAAAACTATATTTTGCACTTACTCCAAATTTATCCCAATCTTTACTTAATCCGATATATGCTTCACCAAAATTACTAGCCTCTGAATCTTTTGGATATGCATATTCAATGAAACCAATATCAAAACCTATGCCAGCAATTTCTGAAGTATATCCACCATAAAAATCCAACTCCACTGACACATCAGTATTGAAGTTGACATTAGAACCCCACACTCCTACATAAAAACCTTTGTAGTCTAAATCAACTCCACCTTGCACGGCAGGAGAGTCTTGGGTTTGAGTCATTCCCCTCCATACATAGTTACTTGTTATAGCCATGTTCGCACTAATTCCAATCTCAGATTTCTCTTCCTCAGCAAATACTATTGTTGTTATCAACGCTGCCGCTAAACTAAGTTTTATAAGTTTCATATTCATATCCTTTAATGTTTATTAAAGAATTATGTCATATTTGTCACACTATAAATGTAATTGATTGAGTAATTATTCATCAACTATCTAAAAGTTCTAATTAAATTTTAAAAGAAATGTTTGTTTAGAAAATATGGAGAATTCAACTCTTGATAAAAAGAGTTGAATTTATATTTGTATAGAGGCTATTTGTTTAGATCCCAAGATAAAACTGTCTTTCCATCTTCTGTCTGCTGGGCAGCAGCCATACCCATTATGTTGTATCCGCTATCTACATAATGAACTTCCCCGGTAACACCGGATGATAAATCACTCAACAGATACATGGCAGAGTTACCAACTTGCTGAGTTGTTACATTTTTCTTTAGTGGAGCATTTATCTCGTTCCAGTTAAGAATCTGTTTAAAATCACCAATACCGGCAGCAGCTAAAGTTCTAATTGGTCCAGCACTTATTGCATTTACTCTTTGACCTTTTTTACCTAAATCAACAGCCATATATCTTACGGTTGATTCAAGTGCTGCCTTTGCAACTCCCATAACATTATAATTAACTATATATTTTGGTCCGCCTAAATATGAAAGTGTTAATATAGAAGCATCATCAGCTAAAACAGGCTCTAAACGGTTTGTTAAATCAATCAAAGAGTAAACAGAGATATCCATAGCAATTTGAAATGCCTGTTTTGTAGTTTTCATAAACGGTTCACTTAAAGCCTCTTTTGGAGCAAATGCAACAGAGTGAACTAAAAAGTCTATCTTTCCAAAATCTTTTTCAATTAACTCAGCAATCCCTGCCATATGCTCTTCATTTGAGACATCAAGTTCATACACTTTATCTGAGCCAAACTCAGCAGCTATTGGTTCAACTCTTTTTTTAAGAGCGTCATTAAGATATGTAAATGCCATTTGGGCACCCTGTTCTGAACAAGACTTTGCTATACCGTAAGCTATTGATTTATTATTTGCAAGACCTACTATAAGACCTTTTTTGCCCTTCATTATCATTTATATTCTCCTTCTATTGTTTAATACGGTACCGGAAGTATACCCACAATGGGGCACGCTGATTCCGCCACCTCGTTAACACTAGGTTTTGCTCGGCGCAAAGCCCACGCATCTAGATGCTTTTTTCTTTTACTAAAATTTAATCTAGTTCACTTCTAAATTTTGAGCATATTCTATCATAGTACAAAAATGTTCTGCATAAAGAGCAGCACTTCCGACCAACACTCCATCAACTCCATCAAGAGCCAAAACATCTTTTGCGTTTGTAACCTTCACGCTTCCTCCATAAAGAAGAGGTGCTTTAAATCCTGACTTTAACTCTTTATGAATTGTAGTAATATCTTCTAGTGTAGGAGTAAGTCCAGTTCCAATTGCCCAAACTGGCTCATACGCTACAATTAAGTTTTCATACTCTAAATCAATTCCCTCAAACTGAGAGTTTAAATAATTCATCATTATTTTATTGCCGGCTTCTCTAATTTGAAGTGATTCACCGATACAATAAACTATCTTGAACCCTAACTCTTTATAAAAGTTAAATTTTTCAACTACAGCATCTTGTGTCTCACCTAAGATATGGCGACGCTCACTATGTCCAATAAGAATAGTATTTATACCAAACTCATCTAAATGATCTTTACCTATTTCACCGGTAAATGCACCATTTTGTACCCCGTATGCATTTTGTGCACCAACTATAACATTTCCGACATGTGAGTTTAAACTAGACATTGCAGGAAATACTAAAACTTCTTGATTTATGTTCTTAGTTTTTAAAAAGCTCTCTATTTCATTCATATACTCTGTTGTTTGCAAACGAGTTAGATTTGTTTTTAAATTTGCTGCAATTATCATAACTATCCCTCTTGAATTATTAGTGGTGCTACGCCAGGTAGAACTTTGCCTTCAAGCAGTTCTAGTGAAGCACCTCCACCGGTAGATATAAAACTTATCTCATCGTCAACACCTATGCGTTGAACCAAGTCAGCTGTGTCTCCACCACCAACCACAGTTGTTGCATAACTATCTGCCACAAAGTGAGCTATTTTGTTTGAGCCGCGAGAAAATTTATCCATCTCATAAACACCCATCGGTCCATTCCAAAGAACAGTTTGAACATCAGCTAAAACTTCTCTATAAAGTCTTACCGTTGCAGGTCCTATATCAAGTCCCATCCAGCCATTTGGTATCTCTTGGGCAGATGTTACTTTGCTCACAGAATCTTCTGAAAATTTCTCAGCAGCTACAACATCAACAGGCAGATAAAACTTTACTCCAAGTTTTTTAGCCTCATCCATCACATGTTGAGCATCTTGCAGTAAATCATCTTCTACAAGCGAATTTCCTACATCATAACCCATCTGTTTTAAAAATGTAAAAGCCATACCGCCACCGATAAGAACTTTATCAACTCTAGGAAGTAAATTTATAAGCGCCTCAAGTTTACCCGAAACTTTTGAACCGCCAACTATAGCTGCAAATGGACGAACAGGCTCTTGAATAAGTTTGCCAAAAAACTGAATCTCTTTTTGAAGTAAAAATCCTGCAGCTTTGTGGTTGTCATCAAAATAATGTGTAATTCCCTCAACTGAAGCATGTGCACGATGACTTACGCCAAATGCATCATTAATATAAAAATCAGCCATTGAAGCCAATTTTTCAGATAACACTTTGTCATTTTCTGTCTCACCTGGTTCAAAACGAAGATTTTCTAAAAGTAAAACTTCACAAGTTTTTAGAGCTTTGACTTTACTCATTGCGTCTTCACCTACAACATCAGCGGCCATTATAACTTCTCTTTTTAAGAGGTGCTGAATTCTTCTTGCAACCGGTATTAGTGAATATTTTTCATTTACTTCACCCTTTGGACGACCAAGATGAGATGCTAAAATAACAGCACAGTTTTGATCTAGACAATAGTTTATTGTAGAGATGGCAGAACGAATTCTTCTGTCATCAGAGATGTTTGCAAACTCATCCATAGGTACATTAAAATCACATCTAATAAAAACTTTCTTACGAGAAATATCTAAATTTTTAATATTTAATAATTCCAAACTCTATCCTATTTACTGATGTGAAGAGCCATATCAATCAATCTTGAAGAATAGCCCCATTCATTATCATACCAAGCCATAACTTTAACCATATCACCATCGATAACCTGAGTTAAATCCTCTGCAACAATTGAGCTGTATGTGCTGCCAACGAAGTCCTGAGATACTCTCATCTCTTTATCCATCAGTAAAAGACCTTTTAAACTTGTGTCTGCCATTTCATTAAATATAGCAGTAACTTCCTCTTTTGAAGTTTTCTTTTTAACGACTACATTTAAATCAACCATAGAGACATTGGGAGTCGGAACACGAACACTCTGTCCGTGAAGTTTTCCAACAAGCTGAGGAAGAACAAGTCCGATAGCCTTTGCCGCCCCTGTCGTTGTAGGAATCATATTGATAGCTCCTGCTCTTGCGCGGCGTTTATCTTTGGAGTGTTTAACATCCAAAATATTTTGGTCATTAGTATATGAGTGGATAGTTGTCATAAGACCTTTTTCAATACCAAAAGCGTCATCTAAAACTTTAGCAACAGGACCTAGGCAGTTAGTCGTACATGAAGCATTGGAAACTATTTTTTGTCCTGCATACAAGTTCTCATTCACACCCATTACAAATGTTGCTGTCTCTTTGTCTTTTGAAGGTGCAGAAAAAAGAACTTTAGGAACTCCGTTATCAATATGCATTTGAGCTGATTCTTGAGTTAAGAAAACACCTGTACACTCTAAAACCATATCAGCACCACAATCAGCAAATTTAAGATTTTTTGGATCACGGTCAGAAAAAACTCTAATATTTTGTCCATCAATACTGATGTTTTCATCATCAATTTGTTCTATATTACTATTAAAAGTTCCGTGAACTGAGTCGTTTTTGAGTAAATACAGCATCATATCCATGCTTGCCATATCGTTGATAGCTACTATCTCAACATCGTCTCTACATGCAGCTATACGAGCTACACAACGACCGATTCTACCAAAACCATTAATTGCTATTTTAAGTGCCATGAAATTTCCTATATGATTAAAAATTAAAATTCAGCTATTTTATCAAAACTTAGCTATAATTCGCTTTAAATATGGAAACCATTGCACTTTTTGGTGGCTCTTTTGACCCACCGCATATCGGTCATGAAGCTATTGTTAAATCTTTATGTAATTTTAAAGATATTGATAAAGTTATCGTAATGCCAACATTTTTAAATCCTTTTAAATCCAAATTTTATGCCCCCTCTTCTCTTAGAGTAAAATGGCTAAAAAAGATTTTTAGTGATTATAAAAATGTTGAGATTTCAAGCTATGAAGTAGAGCAAAAAAAAGCTGTTACAACTATAACAACTGTTAAGCATCTTCTAAAGAGTTATAAAAAAATATACCTCTGCCTAGGTGCTGACAATCTTGCTTTGCTTCACAAATGGCATAGCTATGATGAACTCAAAGAGCTGGTTACTTTTGTGATTGCTCCAAGAGACGGCATTGAGATTCCATCAGAATTTTTAAGATTGGATATTGATGAAAACATTTCATCAACAAGACTGAGAGAAGATATAGAAATCTCGAAATTACCTAAAAAATGCGCACAAGATATATATAAATACTATAAGGAAATAAATTGCAAAACAGAATAGAAAGAATAACACAAGTTTTAGATAAAAACAAAGCAGAAAGCATTGAAGTTTTTGACCTTCGTGAAAAAAATTACTTTGTTGATTATGCAATAATCGCTTCATCACTTGGTCCAAAACATACAACAGCTTTACTAGATCATATGAAAAATAACCTTAAACCGGAAGAGACTTTTAATCATATTGATGAAAGCGGAGACTGGATTGTTGTAGATTTGGGTGATATTCTTATTCATATTATGACTCCAGAGTATAGAGTCAAATACGACATGGAAACTTTTTTAAGCGATTTAGCTGATGGAGCAGAAGGCCAAGCACTATAATTTAAAACATGTAATTTAGCTCGAATCTTGAGTCTAAATAGTTAAAGTCATTATCTACTGAGTCCATAAACTGAGCATATCCAAGTCTGAGTTTGTATTGCAGACTTGGAAAGCTAGGTATATTTTGTATGACACCTAAATAATAATAAAGTTCATCTTTTGCAGATATCTTATCTTCATCACCATCTATATAAAGTACAGAAGCTTGCACAAAAGGATCTCTATATACTGCTGTCTTATTTGTATTTCTAACTACTTCAAGTCTATAACTTTTTGTATTTGCAAACCAGTTGTATATACCCATTGAACGAGTATAACCTGCTGTTGGAAAACCTCTCCACGGAGTCACCAAGTCAGCTTCATCAAGTATATAACTATAGCCCAAGTTTATCTTATAGGCATCCTTTTTAGCTACTAATCTAGCTGCAATCATTTGCGAATCAAGCGATGTGGGATCTTTATATCCAGCAGTATTTGACAGACCGGAGAGTGAAGCACCGCCAACCGAGCCGGCACCATTATCAAACTGATTTATATACCTAAAACCTGGAGATAGTGAAAACCCATCAAATTTATACTTATAGTTAAGCTCCAACATACCTTGTGATAAAAGTTCAGGAACCGTGTAAAAGGAGCCGTCGATTTTTAGATTATCGATAGATTTATTTTTAAAATCTGCTAAAATCAATGGAGCATCTGTCGGTTTGCCCGCTGCTTTTAGAGCTGTATAGCTAAGTCCCTTATGCATCGCTGAGTCATCATTTGCATTCCAGTTTGAAAATTCTGCCACATTTGTATCGTCATACATTAAAACTGAGTGGGTTTTTGTATGGTCACGCAGTTTCTGTTTTACCAAGTATGCGACTTGAAGATTTGTATCTGGCATTACATTTGTTTGCACTAAAACACCGTCAAATGTATTAGGTATCATTTTCGTATCATTTGAATGCACATAAAAACTCTCTACAAGTTGACGACCGAGGATGATATCCGTATCATCAATCCCGCTATATTTCACATAAGCCTGACCTAAAACAGCCATATACTTATCTCCATCATTTTCATAGTCATATCTGCTTATAAGATCTTTGCCTGGCTTTAGATGACTTGTAGGAACTTTATTATCATCAAATATTGCCGTTGACGAATAAAGACCGACTCCAAAATCAAAATCTAAAAACTCTGCGCTGTTATACACCAGTGAAACGCCAAATCCATTTATCATGTGATCAGTGTGGTCTGCGTCTTCTTTAGCCCATCTATGATAAAAATTATTATTTCTTAATCGTCCGTAAAACTTGCCTTCTCTAAACATATCTTTAAAACTGTCTGCCAAACCGGGTTTATCAAAATACACCGGCATTCCGTTAGCTTTTATAGACGATTTAACATCATCGGCACTTAGTGATAGAGGAGAATATAAAACCACTGTTACTAGAAGTGCTTTAACTAAATTATTCATTATTAACCTTGATAATTATTAAAAATTTATCTTATTATTTTATATCTTAATCTTAGATTTACTAAATCTAAAAGAGTTATTTTTTTACATCATCTTTATCAGAATATATTTCGTTAGCACTCTTTTCTAAAGCACTTTTTTCTAAAATATCTTTATAATCATATATGGAGTCCACATACCTAACAGGCTCGCTACCTCTTGCATATCCATGTTTTAAGTTTTTATAATATTTTTTTTGAGAAAGTAGTGGTAAAGCTTTTTTCAAATCATTCCAAACATTTTGATTAAGACCCATTTTTTCAGCAAGCTTTTGAGCATCATGTATATGCCCCATTCCGACATTATAAGCTGCTAAGGCAAACTTTAAACGATCCTCACCCTGTACTTCTTCTGGAACATATTTTATCATTTGGTTTAAATGTCTCGCCCCACCCCTTATACTTTGCTCTGGGTCAAGTCTATTTTTTACACCTAGTTGCTTTGCTGTTGCTCTGGTTAGCATCATCAATCCCCTGACTCCTGTGTAGCTTTTTGCTTTTGGATTCCAGTGAGATTCCTGATAAGATTGTGCTGCTAAAACAGAAGATGGAATATCATACATTTGAGCATATTTTTCAAAATATTTTTTATACTTAGGTAGTCTTGTGTCTATTCTCTTGTAAAACATATTTGTATTGTAGTAATCAAAAAAGAGTGCATAACTGTAGTAGTGGTCTTTTAATCTAGCCATTTTTCCACTTTGATTAAAGGTATTTAACCAAGAGTACATGTCAGCTTCAAGCTCTTTAGAACCTGGAGTCAAAACCCATGCTAATTGCTCACGGGAACTTATTGCAAATGCAAGTGCTATATTTGGATAGTATCTCTGGTTTAGTGCAAATATGTTTGAGTCAGCGATGGTGCAGTCTATCTCGTTGTAAGCAACTTTTGATAACAGCTCTTCTGTTGAAAACTCTGATGTATATGTAGCGTTTATATCAAAACCATCTTCTTGCAATTGTTTTATTGTTTCGCTGTAACTTGTATCTTCGCCTACAATTATCTTAAGTCCGGCCAAATCTTCGACATCTTTTGGAAACACACCATCCCATAACATCTTTCTGCTACAGATTACCTGCTCTTGTACTTCAAAATACGAAGGTCCAAAATTAAACTTTTTTTCTCTTGCTTTTGTTTTAGCCAAAGAAGCAGATGTTATATGAATCTCTGGATTTGCACTAAGCTCTATGGCCTCTTTTACTGTATTTGCCGTAGTAACTTTCAACTCTACGCCCAAATGTTTGGCATAATCAGATAATAAATCATACTCAAAACCTTTAGGTCCATCTGAGCCGATATAGTAAGTTGATGGTGAGTTTAACAATACTACATTTAAAATTTTACTTTTTTTTATTTTATCTAATATCGATGGCATCTCAATTTTATGCACAGGTTCATATGCAGTATGACTTAACCATCCAAAAGAGAAAAATGATATAGCAAAAAACACAACAACGGTAAATTTAATATTTTTATCCATTCTCTTAGTTTACAATTAAAAACTTATGCAAAAATAAAACGATTTACACCGTTTTCATACTCATGAGCAAGAACCTGATCGTGAGCTTTTAAGATTGAATCAACTAAATATAATCCTAAACCAAAACTGTTTTTTGATGGATTGTCTTTGGTAAATGGCTCTATATAATACTGCAAAGGATGCTTTATACACTCGCCATGACTTTCAAAGCATAGCTCATTATTTATCATTAAAATTTTTACATGTGCATCAGTTGAGTATTTAATTCCGTTATCTATCATATTTTTTATTGCTGTGGTATAAAGTCTATAATTTGCATTTATCTTATAACTCCCGTCAATATCAACTCTTACGCAACTTTTATCGACCATAGCCATATCAATAGCACCATCAATAATATCAACCAGCCTGTACTCTTTAAAATCTGTTTTATCATTAACGCTTGTAACTTCTTCTATCAGGGCAAATTCGTTTACCAATGATTCTAAACGACCAAATATTGAACTGAATCTATCTCTTTGTTTTTGAGATTCTAACATTTGAGTTGCAATAGTTCCTTTTGCAATAGGTGTTTTAAGCTCATGCATAATATTTCGTAAAAACAGAGTCCTTGACTCTAAGATACTGTTTATTTTTCCTCTAGTGGCCTCAAGTTCATTCGATACAAGAGCTATCTCATCACAGCCTTTTGTTTTAAAAGATATATTCATATCTCCATCACCGTAGAGTGCTATCTTTTTTCTAAGTCTTATAAGAGGTCTTAGTCTCTGTAGTATTAGTACAAAGGAAAAAGAGATAATAAGTATAATTGTCAAATATGAATAAGCTAAAGAGTAGTATTTATATGGCTTCAGCTCCTCATCTAGTATAAGTACTGAACCTGTTGGAGATTTTATATGAAAATATATATTTTTATTTAACTCAAGCATTGTAGCAGTTAAGTCTGTAACAGTTTTTTTAGTATATAAACCTTCTCTTGACATCATTAAAGAAGCATTAACATTCTTAAAGTCTTTTTCTTTTAAAACTTTGGCATTTTTTATAATAAAGTTTTTTTCTATATCGCTCTTTTCCAAAACAAAACTATAAACAGCCAAGTTTGCCTCTAGCATAATATGTGAGGTAAATTTCTGCTCATGTTGACGATAAATTTGTGTGATAATCTCATGTTTTGTAAAAATATGATTTATATAACGCTGTTTATTTAATTTGAAAACTTCCCAAAAGACTAAACTTACACTTACAATAGTAACTATAAGTGCAAAAAGTACAGTTAAAAGAACAGCGTGTTTTTTCATTTAAGAAGTTTGTACCCTACACCTCGAACAGACTCTATGAGAGATTTATCTCCAAGTTTATTTCTAATTCTTCCAACCATAACATCTATACTCTTGTTCGATGAGTCCTCATTGATGGCATTTACATTATGAATCAAATCTTCTCTTGATACCACTAGACCTTGTTTTTGAATCATATATGATAAAATTCCAAACTCTGCATTTGTAAGGTCTATGTTTCTGCCTTTATATAAAATCACCATAGAAGACACATCGCATTTAAAGTCGCTTTTTGATTCTTGTTTTTCTTGAGATTTTGCCTCGTAGCGTCTTAATACCGAGTGTATTCTAGCTTCGAGTTCTCTTGGGTCATAAGGTTTTGGCAGGTAGTCATCGGCACCAAGTTCAAGCGCTTTAACCTTATCTGTAACATCGCTTCTTGCTGATGAGATAATTATAGGGATATCTTGTCTCTCACGAATAGCTTCACAAACCTCTAGCCCATCCATTCCCGGAAGAGTTAAGTCAAGTATAACTAGATCAAAAGGCTCTAACTTTAATATACTTACTGCTTTAAAAGGGTCATCTTCAGTGATAACCTCAAACTTGAATTGTTCAAGATATTCTGTCAATATCTCCGCTAGTTCTAAGTCATCTTCAATCATTAATATTTTTTTCATACATGAATCTTAACAGATATGAACTAATAACTAGTTAATAAAAAACATTGATGTGACATTAAAGGCAATGAACGCAAGCGAGTAAGCTACAACAGATGTGAAACCAAGAAGATAAAAGAAATATTTTATTCCGCCAGCTTCACGAGTAAAGACAACTGAAGCAGCCAAACATGGCAGATAAACCATGATAACTACTATAAATGCCACAGCTGATGCAAATGGTATGTTTTTAGATATAACATTTATCAAAGAGTTGTTCTTCTCATCTACATCATCGCCCAATGAGTACAAGACTCCCAGTGTTGAAACAACTACTTCTTTTGCAGCAAGTCCAGTTTGAAGTGCTACACTCATTTTCCAATCAAAGCCAAGCGGTTCAAAAATAGGCATAGAAAACTTACCGATTGTTCCTAAATAACTCTGTTCAAGCATTGCTTGAGAGAGAGCATTTTGCAATTGAGCTTTTTCTTTTTCACTTGCAGTACTCTCTATTTTAGTTTGAAAACTCTCTTGTAAAACCAAGTTTTTAGGGTAGTTACTTAAAAACCATACTAACATTGAAGCTGCTGCGATAAAAGTACCGGCCTTTTTTAAATACATCCAAGTCTTTGTCATAACCGTATGCCACATAAGTTTAAAAGACGGCAGTCTATATTTTGGCATCTCCATAACAAATGGCTCATCCACACCCTTAAAGGCTGTTAATTTAAGTACTTTTGCTGCTATTAGCCCAATCATTGCGCCACTTATATAAATGGCAAATAAAATGGTTCCTGCTTTCTCAGGGGAGAAAAATGCGCCTGCAAAGAGTACATAAACCGGAAGTCTGGCTCCACAACTCATAAAACCTATAATAAACAGAGTTAAAAGTCTGTCTCTATCGTTTTTGAGTATTCTAGCTGACATATAAGCGGGAATAGAACAGCCAAAACCGGTGACAAGAGGTATAAACGATTGTCCATGAAGTCCAAATTTATGAAAAAATCCATCAAGCAAAAACGCAACTCTTGACATGTAGCCTGTACTCTCAAGCAGAGCAATACCTATAAAAAGTATGACGATATTTGGTACAAAAAGCACAACAGCACCAACACCTGCAATAATCCCATCTACGACCAACGAACGAATATCATCGTTTGATATAGTCGCACCGACTGTATCACCAAACCATCCAAACAAGGCATCTAGATACTCCATAGGAATTGCACCTATTTCAAAAGTAAGCTGAAACAATCCCCACATAAAAAATAAAAATATCGGTATACCAAATATTTGATTTATTAAAACACTGTCTATTTTATCTGTAAGAGTTTTTTTCTCAGGCTCTTTGTTTTGCTTTAAAACCTCTGCAACGACTCCCCTGTTAAATGATGCATACTCTGAAGCAAAAGCCTCTTTAATATCATCAGAATCATGATGTAGTTCGACATGTTTAGTTGCTTCTAGTAGAATTGGCTGCAGTTCCGTCCATATAGGGTTATCATGGAGTTTTGCATAAGTACTTTTGTTATTTTTTAAAAGATTTATCGCTATATTTCTGTATAAATTCTCATCTTGATATTTGTGCTTAGTCAGGTACTTTACAATTTCAGAAATCTCCTGTTCTACTGCTTCACTAAAAATAAGTTTATGCTCTAAACTTTCATTTTCGTACTCACTTATAATAGCCTCGATAAGATCTTCTATTCCTGATTTTGTTACAGCGGAGACTTTTACACAAGCAAAACCAAGAAGTTGAGACATGTATTTCTCATCTATTTCTATGCCTTCTCTGTCAGCTTCATCACTCATGTTTAGGGCTACAACCATTTTCTTGCCAACACTCATAAGTTCAGAAGTCAGTTGAAGATTTTTTTCCAAGTTTGTAGAATCAACTACATTTATAATTAGGTCATAATCCTCAGCAGACAAGTACTCGCTAGTAACTCTCTCCTCGATTGTATACTCATTTAATGCATAAGTTCCAGGCAAATCAACAACAGTAAAGTGGTAGTCTTTATAGTCAAAAAGAACTTCACTTTTCTCAACCGTTACACCGGTAAAATTCCCTACATGTAGATGTGCATTTGAGATAGAGTTGATGAGCATACTTTTACCGACATTTGGCTGTCCGACTAATGCTATCTTAATATGTTTGGCTGTTATAGGACAAGTTTTTGCTTGTATATTCATAATTTTTGAACCTCTATTAAGCCTGCTTCTTGAGCACGAAGAGCTATCCTCATTTTTCCGACTTTTACTTCTATTGTACTTTTAGCCGGAGCATGTTCGAGTACTTCTATAACTGCTTCTTTCATTATTCCAAAAGAGATAAGCCTCTGTTTTAAATCTCTGTCTGCATTTAGTTTTAAAACTTTTACTACAGAGCCTTTTTTACAATTGTCTAATGTTTTAATGTTTTCATTATTTTCTTTATCAGGCATGTTTATATCTCATTATTTTTTATAATGATAACCAATATCATATTAAAAGTAGTTTAATTTAAAAACTGTAAGCTACCATCAGTTGAAAACGATCCCAATCAAAGTCTGTTTTATCTAAACTCTCTTTATCTTCTGAAATAACATATATTCCCGAAACTCCAAGTTTACCTGCAATTATACTATATTCAAAACCAATATCTTGTTCTACAACATTGGCTTTATCTCCTATACTGTCAGCATCACCGTCAAAATCACCGTAAGCATATGTAAGAGTCAAGTCTCCAATTTCATAACTAAGACCGGCTACAATTGCCCTAGAATCCCTATCTGCAGTTATTTCATCCAATATCATAATATCCATATTGCTAAAGAGCGTACCTCCACCAAATCCGCTAAAGCTTGTCTTGCCACTTTGTTTTTGTGAATGATTATAAGCAAGAGAAACTCCTAAGTCGTAAGCTGAAAACTCAGCCAATAGACCATATATACTAGCTTCTTCTCCACTATTGCTTATTTCACTTTGACTTAAATACTGAGCAGCCCCAAGAATTGAGACATCATCATTAATATTGTAGTTATAACTAGCATCAAAGTAAGCAGCGTTAAGTTGTTTTGTGATGTTATAGTACCAAGCGCTCGCTTCTATGTTGTCTGCAGTGTAAGTTACACTACCAAACCATGTTCCATCCTCTCCTGTCTTAACCCATTCATCGTCCAAACCGGCATCTACTCCTTGCCAATCTTGCAAATTACCAACCATAAAAATAAAATTGGGAAGTTCATATGTGGCAATATACGCCTCAAAAGTATTTGGAATCATTCTGATGTCATCACTATCGGCTAAAGGAGTATCGATAACCTGACGACCACCGCGAAAGTTAAAATCACCATTTTTATAGTTTAGATAAGCCTCACTAAGAACTGTATATTCACCATCGCTAGAAGATAACTCAGCATTTTGCTTACCCTCTTCTCCTGTAAGTGCACCGATATCATGTGATATTCTAAATGCTGCAGCTGCGCTAAAACCATTCAACTCTGCGAGTTCATACTTTAGCTCTCCCCCAAAAGCTGTTGCATATGTATCGCTCTCACCTGCTTTTTCTTGTTTATACCCGGCATATACAGACCTAAGCTCTCCGGACACCTTCGCATTTTCAAACATTTGTGCTATATCTGCAGCATTAAGCATACTGCATGATGCTAAAACTGAAATTGCACTTATTTTTAGTAATTTATTCATTGTACAAACCCTTTATTTTATTAAGCATACAAAATGATAATCAATATCAACTTATACTTCTCTTAATATTGATAAGTGTTATCAATATTATTTTATCTTAATTTCATCTATACCCTAAACTGTTCCATTTTATGATTTAAATTTTCCGTCATACTATTTAAATGGTCTGCTGCACCCGCTATCTCTTCTATGCTTCTTGCATTTGAAGATACAATTTTGTTAGCATTATCTATATCTACTGAAATAGCTTCAACTAGATTATTGGTATTGCTAAAATCTTCAACAGTTTTTTCATTAGATTTTGCTGCTTCATCCATTATCTCTACAGTTGCACTGATTTTAATCTCAACCGCAGATGAAACATCTGCTAAGAGTTGAATATTTTCAGAGTTTTTATTCATCTCTCCACTAGCATCCATAATAGACTGCACAATAACATTTATAGTAGATTGTATCTCCACAAGGCTTTTTTGTGTTCTCTCAGCTAGTTTTCTAACCTCATCTGCAACAACAGCAAAACCACGACCGTGTTCCCCTGCACGCGCCGCTTCAATTGCTGCATTTAATGCAAGCAGGTTTGTTTGGTCAGCTATGTCAGCTATAACATTCAAGACCTCTTTTACTTGCTCTGCCTCGCTCTTTAGTTGATTTATTTTTCCTGCCATCTCTACCTCAATGTTTGCAGCATCCTGAACATCTGAAGTTAAACGGATGATATCTTTTGTAGCTTCAGCTAGATTATCATTTGCTCTGGCAGTATTTTGTCGACCATCAACAGCTTCTGAGATAGAGACAGCTACCTCACTTATAATTGACTTAGCTTTTTGGTTAACCTGATCAACAATAGAAATAACCTCTTCAACTTTTTGACCGACAACAACAGCAGTAGTAGAAAGTTCATGTGAAATTGCGGTGTTTTCATCAGATGATTTTTTTGCCTCAGCTATAAAACTTGTTATAGAACTGATTACCGAAGATAAGTTTTGGGCAATAGTGGCAATTTCATTTTTGCCGTTTAACCTTAGTTTTGTAGTAAAATCAAGTGTTGCCAGCTTATTTAAATAAAGCTCTATCGTTTTTATAGAACCAAGAATAGTATAAATCATGAAAAATCCAAATATAACGACAATCATTAAGATAATCGAAAATATCAAGCTTTGTATTTTCAAGTCGTGAATATTATGATTGATTTCAACTGCTGCTGCATTGGACTCTTCTTTATGTGCTTTTATCCATACATCCAACTGCTTAGATAGTTTTGCCGCAAAAGGGTCAAGAACAAGCATTAACTTGTTTCCTTCTTCTGGTCCATTTTTAACATATGAAGTTGCCATCTTTACTCCAACATCATAATACTCTTTCATATCTTTTTTAAACATTGTGAGTTCACTAACCATCTCAGCTTCATTTAGCTCTGCATGCATAGCAATTAGTCTGTCGATAACATTGTTAGCTTTGTCAAAATAGCTGCTTGCTTCGTCAAAGCCATCGTCAAACCCTTCCGCTGCTCTTGTAGCTGAAACATCTGTAAGCCACTGCTGTACTTGAACAATATTTAACTGCAACTCTAATAAATCAAAAAGATTTGGTAAAATCTCTTCTATCTGCGTCGTAGATTCTTCTTCTATTGTATTTATACTACTATTATTTACCACAGTACTTGCAATTAGTAGTATCATTATCATACCGGCAGCAATTACCAATATTTGACTTATTTTGAAATTATTTACCCAGCTCATATAATCCCCCTTTTTTACATCATGTTATATATTATTTAACAACAAATAAAAACCTACTTGTCCCTATAATATATTTATGTGATTAATATATCATAAATACTTCTTTTACTAAATAAGTTAGATTATTAAATATTTTGTTGGATATAATTCTAAAATAAAGGCGATTAATGAAATTTCTATTTACAAGCACATCACATTTCAACTTGGCAAATATGTTTACATTTGTAAACATAACAGCAGGTCTTATGGCAACTTACTTTATTACTCAAAACAACTTTTTTGTTGCAATAATTTTAGCTTGGATTGGCGGTGCTTTTGATATTTTTGATGGTAAGATTGCTAGAAAATACAACCTATCAAACGAATTTGGAGTTCAACTAGACAGCTTTGCAGATTTTTTGAGTTTTGTGCTTGTTCCTGTTTTTTTAGTTTTTCAAGCAGTTTATGCAACTTCGCTCTCTGGTATCTGGATTATAATAGCTTCTGTAGTTAGTATTTACTTTGTGATTTCTGGACTCAGAAGACTTATACATTTCAATATAAACACTGACGCCGGAGAGGTAGACAAGTTTTTTACGGGTGTTCCAACACCTCTAGGCGCGATTTTACTTTGGCTTGTTTACTTGGGTGCTGCTTATGGGTTTTTGCCGGCTATTAGTGTTATAGCTCTTATGGCTGTAATTGGATGGAGTTTGAATTCTAACATCAAAGTTCCCCATCCATAAATTTAATACGCTTAATGAGCAAAGCCCATCAAGCTACGCTAAAACGCTGAGTTACTAAAGCTTGACGCTTCGCGTCAGATAACTATGTCTTTATTTACTGTTTACAGCGTACTTTCCGCTGCCAATCATAAATATAATTACTGACATTATAAGATATAAAAACGGAAGCTCAAACAATGGTGCGCCATGTTTGCCTAAAGTAAACAGTGAACCGCCGTATGCTAAAAAGATTGCAACCAACATGTTAAATGCCAATACTAAAGAAGCTATTCTTGCATAAACACCAAGTATTATCAAAATCGGCACAACAATCTCACCAAAATAAACCCCATAGGCAAAAAATTCAGGTAAGCCTGCATTGACAGTTAAATGCTTTACTCCACCAATGCCGTTTATGATTTTGTCAACTCCATGAAAAAGGATCATCACTCCAACTGTGAGTCTTAAAACTAGTTTTGCTATATCATTCATTTATTATTGTCTCCCAACATACGAATTTCTCTTTGAGGAAAAGGTATAGTAATTTTTGCATCATTTAGAGCTTGCAATACATTTAAATTTACTTCATACTGTATCTTAAAAAACTTATTTGTTGGAACCCAGTATCTGTAACCGATATTTATTGAACTATCTCCAAAGTTTTCAATGCCGATAATAGGTTCATTTTCATCTGAGACTTCTTTACATGTAGATAATGCATCTTTTATTATATTTATCGCATTTACAACCTCGCTGTCATACGCGATGCCGACACTTCCCTCTACTATTCTGTAGCTATAGGAGTTTACTAAAACATCTCCTATCATATATTTGTTTGGTATAGTTATCTGTTCTTTGTCTTCATTTACCAAAATAGTATAAGCAAGTTTAATCTCTTCTACTTCGCCATAGGTGTCGTGAACCCTAATTGTATCGCCAATCTTAAATGGCTTAGTCGCTATGAGAACTATTCCAGCGGCAAAATTGGAAACACTTCCCTGTAAAGCTAAACCGGCAGTCAAAGATATAGCACCAAGTGCTGCAACAAACGGAGCGATTGATATTCCCAGCTTGCCAAGTGCCAAAATTGCCATCATTGCAACTACTAAAAATCTTACAAAATTAGCAATGAAACCACCTAAAGTCTCATCGATAGTTGTTTTAAGTAATAATTTTAATACATACCTATGAATGTACTTTGAAGCTACAACACCAATGAGCAATATAATTATTGCACCAACTATTTGAAAGCTGTAGTTAGTTATAAACTCTATAACTACATTGTAAAAATGTCCTACGGCTTCGAGTTCTTTTTCAAGTCCATCTTCCACTTTATCCATCTTGTTCACTTACCTTTCTTCTCTAAATCTGCATTCGCCAACAGTTATGACTTTGCCACCTTTTATAGCCTCTTTAATGTACTCAAGTGTGCCTTTTGGATCTGCATCACCAACCTCTTCTTCTATCATTCTTAAAAGGTCACTCTCTTTCGTTGTTGTCCATGTCTTTTCGTATATATATTGGGTTTGTATTTTCATACATGTATGATATCTAAAATATGTTTTACTTACAAAAAAATGAGATATGTTCTAAAACAATACATCAAAACTTAAAAACCAATCATTTTCTACACAATATAAACTTAAGTAATTTCAAATATAATTTATTTAAATTAAAATCATGGTATATTTAGATATAATTCGCGAAATACTTTAGGGGAAGGTGCTCTGTCAACTTGGCAGACTTGTATCATCTCCTGAGTTTAAAGGATTATGATGCAAGAAAATGCACAAACAAACGAAGAACAAATTAATGAAAAGCCACTAATCACATTTGCTGATTTAGGTTTAAGTAGTGACATCCAAAGAGCTGTCAAAGAGGCTGGATTTACAGTTCCAAGCCCTATTCAAGAAGCAGCAATACCATTCATACTAGAGGGTCGCGACATAGTCGGTCAGGCACATACAGGTACAGGTAAAACAGCAGCATTCGGACTTCCCGCACTTAACAATATGAAAAGAAACAATGGAGTTGAGATTTTAGTTATTACTCCGACTCGTGAACTTGCGACTCAAGTAAGTGATGAACTTTTCAAATACGGAAGAGGCTTAGGCGCTAGAACTACAACAGTTTACGGCGGAAGCTCATATAAGAGACAAATCGACCTTATCGAAAGAGGCGCTAGCATAGTTGTTGCAACTCCTGGCCGTCTTTTGGACATTCTTAAAAAAGAGATGATAAAAGACTTTACACCAAGTGTTGTTGTTCTTGATGAAGCTGATGAGATGCTAGACATGGGATTTTTGGATGATATCAATGAAATATTTTCATATCTGCCGACAAATCGCCAAACACTTCTATTTTCGGCTACTATGCCTAAACCTATCAAGCTTCTTGCTGAGAGAATCTTGGATAACCCGGAATTCATCTCTATCACTCAGGGTGAAACTACAAATACAGATATAGAACAAGAGTATTATGTAATCGAAGAGTCTGAAAGAGATGATGCTATCATCCGTCTTATGGATTCTGAGACTACAAAAAAATCTGTAGTATTTTGTAGAACAAAAAGTGAAGTTGACAGACTCTCAAATGTTTTATCAAACGCCGGCTACCTTGCTAACGGCCTTCATGGAGATATGGAGCAGCGTCAGCGCGAAACCGTCATCAAAGGTTTTAAACAAAATTCAGTAAAAGTTCTTGTTGCAACCGATGTTGCTGCTCGCGGTATACATGTAAATGATATTTCACATGTATTTAACTACCATATTCCTTTTGATTCAGAGTCTTATGTTCACCGTATCGGTAGAACTGGCCGTGCTGGAACAAAAGGTAAAGCTATTACACTTTTAACTCCTCTAGAGTTTAAAGAACTACAAAGAATCAAAAACAAAGTCGGAACATCAATGACTCATGCATTTGTTCCAAGCAAAAATGATTTAAGAGCATTAAATTTAAAATCTATTGTAAAAACTATAGAAGATCAACACATCTATGACGAAGCGCACCAAATTCTTGACATGTTAAAAGAAGATATTGATGAAGCTACTATTATGTTTAAACTCGTTTCTATGATTTTAGACAGACAGAGTGTTAAAGGTCCAAATACTATCGGTATCCCTGCTGACAAACTAGCAGCTATTTTAGAGCGTGCCGGTAAAAGAAATGACAGCAGAAGTGGTGGTCGTGGTGGTTACCGTGGAAACAGAAATCGCTCAGGCGGCGGTGGAAGCAGAAGTCGTTCAGGAAGTGGAGACAGAAACCGTTCTGGCGGTGGTGGTTACCGTAGTGGAGACAGAAACCGTAACAGAAGCAGAGATTAATTCTCACTCTTACATGTACAACAAAAGTTGTACATGTACATTACTTAAAATCTATAACTCACCAAAAGAGCAATCCTACTTACCAAATTGCTATCTATCAAAGTCTTTTCTTTAAGTTCTAACAAACTACTAGAAATTGCAAGTTTAAATGCAATATCTGATGCAGTTTCCGGTCTTATTTTTAATAAAACAACTGGAGCCAGATCAACTTTGTCATTGATATAACTTACACTAAAAGCGTCTTCGGCAAGAGTTTTAGCAAAAGCATCAATGTTTAAAAATACCAAAATTGTAACGGCCCATAAGATTATACTTTTCATAATCTTCCTCCATACAAACAAGTATAAAAATCAGAGCATAAAACAATACATAACTTACATGTACAACACAATACTGAGATTGTTTATACCTGCTTGAAATAAATTTTGATAGATAAAGAAAATGTAGTGTAAATACCTAGGTAGTCTGGCGATCTACGAGAGACCCATAACTTTCCGTACTTGCTTCGCAACAAGGTTGGCTTTTTCTAATATTTATCAAGGCGTATATTATAACAAAATATTATATCAATGTCAAAAAAGAACAATTTTTGCTATGATTATAAACAAGGAATAAATAATGATAATCTATGAAGAAAAAGAGCTTTATGTTGAGACAGAAGATAGTGAAATACCTTGGTTGAAAATCTTTACAAAAGAAGCCTACAAGGAACTCGGGGATGTCCCAAAAAGCTTAAGAACTAAGCTTTGGGATGTTTATGATATTATAGAAGAAGAGATGAAAAACTACTATAATCCAAAAAAAATAAATATGGCTTCATTTGCCAATATGCTGCCAAGAGTGCATATACATGTAATGGCAAGATTTGAAGAAGACAGCTACTTTCCTAACCCTATGTGGGGAGAAAAACTAAGAGAAGCTAAACTAAATCTCCCAAATGAGAAAGAATTTCACAAAAGAGTTAAAAAAGCTTTAGAAAATTTGTAAGTTATGAGAAAGTTAATAAAATGAATAATTTCGTTTAAGTTCGAGACGGAATTTAGTTAATTTGAGGAGCTTACTAATAGTAAGTGACGAATATTCACTAAATTTCAACGAAGAAATTAAGCTATAGTATCATTTTGAAGGGCTAAAAGGGACTAGCGCTGAACCCCATGTCAGCCCCCCGCCAAAAGCATCAAGAAGCATCAGCTCACCCGATTTTAATTTTCCCTGCTCATATATATCGTTTATCGCCATTGGTATAGAAGCGCCCGATGTGTTTCCATATTTTGCAACTGTCAGTACAACCTGCTCGTCTTTTAGCTTTAGAGCATCGCCAACGGCTTTTATTATGCGGTAATTAGCTTGGTGTGGAACAAAATGCTTGATAGCAGAACTTTCAATGTTGTTCTCTTGTAAAATCTCAATAACATCTTTTGTAAGAGTACGAACAGCAACTTTAAAAGTCTCATTACCCTTCATTTGCATAAAACAGCTATTTGCTTCTTGGTCCAACGAATCGTGAGCGGAGCCGCTTCCACCATTTGGTGTCATAAGCAAGTCTGCAAATGTTCCGTCTGCGCCAGTGTGAACATCAATAATAGCTTCGTCTTTGTTATCGGTTGCACAAATCATAGCAGCACCGGCACCATCTCCAAAAAGGATACATGTGCCTCTGTCTGTGTAGTCAGTAATAGAAGATAATTTTTCAGCACCGACAATAAGAACATTTTTTTTCATTCCGGATTCTATGAATGCTTTTGCGATAGATAAAATATAAACAAAACCTGTACATGCAGCAGATATGTCAAAGGCAGTTACATTGCCAAGTCCAAGCTTTGTACTTATTATAGTAGCTGTTGATGGCATACAAAAGTAATCAGGAGAGATAGTTGCACAAACAACCATATCAATCTCACTCTTATCTAAGCCGCTTCTTTGGATTGCTAATTCTGCTGCTTTAACACCCATATCACTTGTAAATTCATCGTCTGCTGCAATATGACGCTCTTTTATACCCGTTCTCTTAGTAATCCACTCATCTGAAGTATCAACCATTGTAGCGAGGTCTTCATTCGATAATATTTTACTTGGTACATAAGCACCGATAGAACGAAACGCAGCATAAGCCATTAATTTTCCTTAGCTTTAAGCGCTTCTAGTCTTTCAACTATATGCTCGTTTACGCCAGTATCCACATAATTAATAGCTTGGTAAATAGCATTTTGTATTGCTTTTGGAGTGCTTTTGCCATGTCCGACAATTACACAGCCTTTGATTCCAATGAGTGGCGCACCGCCTATTTCATCATAGTCCATTTGTTTCTTAAGAAGTTTAAAAACTTTTCTCATTAACAGCGCACCCGTAATAGCAACCGGAGATTTTCTAATATAATCTTTAATCAAACCACTGATAGTTGAGGCAACACCTTCGCTTGCTTTAAGTACTAGATTTCCAATAAAACCATCACATGTAATTACATCGCAAGAACCATTGAAAATATCGCTGCCTTCAACATTTCCCTTGAAGCCTTTATAGCCATTAAGCAATTTAAATGCTGCTTTTGTAACTTCATTGCCTTTTGAGCTCTCTTCACCGTTTGCTAAAATACCTATTGATGGAGTTTCAATACCAAACATATCTTCAGCATAACATCCACCCATAACTGCAAATTGTGCTAAATGCTCAGGTTTAGAATCAACATTAGCACCAACATCTAATACAATCGATTTTTTAGAATTTTTTGTAGGCATCAACGCTACAAGAGCAGGACGAGAGACACCTTGAAGGCGTCCTAACCTAAGAGTAGCCAGAGTCATTGTAGCTCCACTGTGACCGGCAGAGACTACACCGTCAGCTTCACCGTTTTTTACTAACTCTATAGCTTTATAGATAGTACTGTCTTTTCTCTTTACTGCATCAGTCGCTGCATCACCCATAGAAATCACATCATCAGTTTCTACTATAGAAATTTTATCTCTATAACGCTTTGGTAACAGAGGTAAAATTTCAGATTTATTTCCTACAAGTATAGGTATGAAATGTTTTTTTCTAAGTGCAAGGATACAACCTTTAACAATTGGATCGGGACCGAAATCCCCACCCATTGCATCAATAGCAATTTTTATCATTGACTACTTATACTCACCAGTTGTAGGGTTGATATGGTGTGGAAGTTTATAAGTTCCATCCTTATCTTTAACTGGTTTAGCTAAAGTGATTTTATAGTGAGTTCTTCTTTTCGCTGAACGAGAATGTGAGACTCTTCTTTTAGGTACTGCCATATTTTTTTCCTTTGTTTAGATTTGTTTACAAAAACTATGAGTTTTTACAATTTTCGCAACTGTTATAGTCGCTTTTAATGAGTTCTATTTCTGAATTCATAAGATCTTCTATCTCTATTGTAGAATCAAATGATTCTACAACATCCAATATAGAGTCTTCTTCTTTTTCATAAATGCCATCTGAGATAAAAAATTCTATATCTTCATTAACATCTAGTTTAAACTCTTCAGCACAGACATCACAGACTGTAGTGATTTTACCACTTAATTTTGCTTTTAACAAAATTAATTTGTCGGCATGATACTGTAAATAACCTTTAAAAGTTATTTCATCAGATTTTACTTCAAAATCTAATGGTGTTTTACCAACTTTTCTAAGCGTTACTTGCATAAATGCTTAAGAAATTTCTCTCTCTGAGAAAAAGAATGCAATCTCAATGGCTGCATTTTCAACAGAGTCACTTCCGTGAACTGCATTTGCATCTATATTTTCAGCAAAATCTGCACGAATTGTACCAGCTTCAGCTTCTTTAGGGTTAGTAGCACCCATTAGATCACGGTTCTTTTGCATAGCATTTTCACCTTCTAAAACTGTTACAACTACCGGACCGCTAATCATAAAATCAACTAGATCTCCGAAAAAAGGTCTCTCAGCGTGAACTGCGTAAAATGCTTCCGCATCAGCGCGTGAAAGTTGAATCTTTCTTGTTGCTGCAATTTTAAGACCATTGCTCTCAAAACGATCTAAAATTTTACCGATAACACCCTTGGCTACGGCATCTGGTTTTATTATTGATAGTGTTCGTTCCATCAAATCTCCTGTAAATATATAAATTGTGAGTGGAATTGTATCTAAAAAAGATTGTGTTTAGAATTAAATTGAAAAATTTGTGGGTAAAAAAAGGTGTGGATACTACAAAGTGTAATTCACTTTGTAGTGTAAAAGTTACTACTCTACTACAGGTTCTTTATTTGAACGCTGTTCGTCTGTAATATCTTCACGATGCTCTGGGCTTTCACCAATAGCATCCCAAGTAATACATCCTTCAGTAGGACATGCTGTTGCACATGCTGGTTCGTCATGATGACCAACACACTCTACACATTTATCAGCATAAACATAATAAATTTCTTCATCTGTTGGATTATCATCCTCATCTACAATCGCTTCTACTGGACACTCATCTATACAAGCACCACAGTTAATACATGTATCATTTATAATTACAGCCATAGGATTCTCCTAGTTATTTTTAATTTCGAAAGTAAGTTTAACAGAAGATTTTTAAAGATAGCTAAAATATCTTCTGTAACTAGTATAATAATATGAATATGTTACACTTTACATACTATTGAAGATTTAAATATTTTTTAATCTCAACAGCTCTGTTTGTTGACTCCCAGGTAAAGCCTTCTTCTTCTCTGCCAAAATGACCATAAGCTGCTGTTTGTCTATAAATAGGACGAAGCAAATTAAGCGAATCTATAATCCCTTTAGGTGATAAATCAAAAAGCTCTTTTACACACTCTTGTATTTTTTCTTCATCAACTTTGCCTGTACCGTGAGTATCAACCATTATAGAGGTAGGCTGAACTACACCGATTGCATATGAGACCTGAATAGTCACTTTTTCGCAAGCACCGCTTGCAACTAAGTTTTTAGCTACATGTCTACATGCATACGCAGCACTTCTGTCAACTTTCGTAGGATCTTTTCCGGAAAATGCCCCACCGCCATGAGGACAATACCCGCCATAAGTATCAACTATTATCTTTCTTCCTGTCAGTCCGGCATCACCTTGAGGACCGCCTATTACAAATTTTCCGGTTGGATTTATATGAAATACAGTATCCTCTGTAATCATTTCTGCCGGGATAACTTCTTTTATAACTTCATCTATTACATCTTTGTGAATCTGTTCTTGTGAAACATCAGGTGCATGCTGAGTCGATACAACAACCGTATCAACCGATACCGGTTTGCCATCTACATACTTGATACTTATCTGCGCTTTTCCATCAGGACGAAGATATGGGATAATTCCCTCTTTGCGTACCTCAGCTAATTTGCGAGTCAAAAGATGTGCTAAGTAAATCGGCATAGGCATTAACACCTCTGTTTCATTACAAGCGTAACCAAACATCATACCTTGGTCACCTGCTCCAATCTCTCCATCAGCTTGATCAACACCTTGATTTATATCCGCAGACTGCTCACCTATTCCATTTAAAACAGCAGCAGATCTGTGGTCAAAACCATAAGTAGCATCCGTGTATCCTATCTCTTGAATAACTTTTCTAGCAATCTCTTGCATAGGGGCATAAGCCGTTGTCTTCAATTCGCCTGCAATTACACAAAAACCATTTGATACCATCGTCTCACACGCAACGCGTGCATTAGTATCATGCTCAATAATATAATCCAGAATCGCATCACTGATTTGATCTGCCATCTTATCAGGGTGACCTTCTGTTACAGACTCTGAAGTAAATGTATACTCTTTCGTCATCGATTTTCCTTATTGAAATACGGAGTCGTGCTCCATAAATCGTCGAGATTATATCTAAAAATAGTAATCCAAATATTGATTGATTCTTAAAGCATAAAAGATGACTAAATAATTAGATTATTATTAATATACTTTTGTTAAAATTTCACAAAACAAACTAAAAGGACATTTACATGTTAGTAACAAATCCAGCTCCAGACTTTACAGCAACAACAGTTTTAGGTGACGGCTCAATCGTTGAAGACTTTAAATTATCAGAAAATATGGGTGAAAAAGGTACAGTAATATTTTTCTATCCACTAGACTTCACTTTTGTATGTCCATCAGAACTAATCGCTTTTGATCACAGACTTCAAGACTTTAAAGATCGCGGAGTAAATGTTATCGGTGTATCTGTAGATAGCCAATTTTCTCACTTTGCTTGGAGAGAAACTCCAATCGATAAAGGTGGTATCGGAAGAGTTGGTTACCCTCTTGTAGCTGACCTTACAAAACAAATAAGTAAAGATTATGATGTACTTTTTGGCGAAGCAGTAGCTTTACGCGGTTCATTCCTAATTGACGCTAAAGGAATTGTTCGTCATGCGGTAATAAACGATTTACCACTTGGTCGTAATATAGATGAAATGATTCGTATGGTAGATACAATGCAGTTTACTGATGAGCATGGTGAAGTTTGTCCTGCTGGTTGGCAAAAAGGTGACGAAGGTATGAAAGCGACAACAGAAGGTGTTGCTGAGTATCTTGGTAAACACAAAGACGATTTATAATCATCTCTCTTTTTTAATTCTCACATCTTTGTGGGAATTACCTCTCTAAATCCCCATTCATAATATCTCAAATTACATTTTTTTGTTGTTTTTTGCTAATTTAGCTAAAATTGTCACTCATAATTTTTGCAAGGAATTTAATGATTTAAACAATGGACTTAATGTATTGAATAATATAGGAGATAATGTAATGAAACTATTAGAAAAGTTTTGATTATAAAGCTTTATTTTTAAACTATGTCTTTGCGAACAAATCTCCTCTTTAGAATTGTAAAATAAGTTAAACATTTCAATCTGCAATATATTCTCGAATGTCAAATAAAACTGGGTAAAGTTCGAGGCAAAAAAAGTTCAAAAGAGCAAGGCTGTGCCTCATGGAGTTAAATACTCTTTAACTTTGCATGATAAAAGGATGAAAAGATGAAACTAGAAACTTTAAGAGTAGGAATAATGCCTTTACAACAGTACAAAAAAAGAACTATCGCTATTGCAAAAGGCGAATATACCCCTAAAAAAGATGAGCCTAAGATATGGCTTGAATCTCTAAAGTCAATGGCTCAAATACTCTCAAACGAAAATCAAGAATTACTTAAAGTTATTTTGATTAATAACCCAAAATCATTAGCAGAGCTTGAAAAACTAACAGGAAGAGCAAAATCAAACCTCTCAAGAACACTAAAAACTCTTCAAAGGTATGGAATAGTAGATTTGACAAAAGAAAAAAACACACTTATTGCCGAAGTAAGAGCGACAAACTTCAAAGTGGAGTTCGGTCTTGGAGAGGTTGCATAATATAAGACAAGTCTTGAATAAAAGATAAAAATTGTCTTAATTAAAAATAGTACTTTAAAAACCATAAGAAGCTTAAAAGTTAAATCGGATAAAATTTGTCTGATTTAAAAATACTAGAGGGTAACGCTCTCTTAACAAGGATACACAATGAAAACATTGATTTTATTAATCGGATTAACACTAGGTGCTCTTCAAGCTGACAATATCGTAGTATACGATACTAAAAATGGCAATAATGCTGAGACTATTAAGCCTAATCACCCAACTCAAGATCTTTACTAAAAGATACTAGAGTTTTTTAACTCCTTACTCCACCTTTTTGGTGGAGTTTTTTCTTCTACTCCTTAGACTTCCCTTTTATATTGCAACTATTTATATTAATTAAATAATTAAATCGCTATCATTTAGTATTCGATTTTATTATAATGGATTACAAAATGAAAACTACTCTATTAATATTTTTACTTATACTATCTCTTAATGCTTCTCAAGAAGAGCATAAAAGAAAGATACCAAGCCATATAGTTGACGCCAAAGAGTATATTTTGGTAGATTCTAAAAAAGCATTTTTTATATTAGGAAGTCATAAAGTTGGGACAATGAAAGAGTACTTTGCTTTTATCAAAAAAGAAGATGCCGAGGAACATGTCAAAAAATATGGCGGCTGTGTTGTTGATTATGATACCTATGCAAAGATGGATGACAAAGAAGTTGAAGAGTATGTTAAAAAACACGGCATTGTTGCAGAAAAAGAGAAAAGCGCTAAAGCTGTAGATGCAAACAATACCGCAGATACTAACACTACGGAGTCAGATATATACAACAAAGAGAATATGCAGAAGTATAAGTTCTAAATACTTCTGTATGTTTTACTTAACACCATGCTTATTTAAGGTGACCACAAAACAAGCACCTTGGGATGCGTTGTACCAAGTTAAACTCCCTGAAAGTTGTTTTTCTGTAATCATTTGAGCTATATATACTCCTAAGCCTGTACCATTACTTTTTTTAGTTGTGAAATAAGGCTGATTGATTTTATCTATGACATCTTCTGGTATTCCACCGGCATTGTCACAGATAGTCAAAACAGTGGCAGCATCTGTTTCATTTACTGATATGTCAATATTGGCACCTGCAACATTGTTTGACACCAGCGCATCTTTTGCATTTATCAAAATATTAATCAGAACCTGCATCAATAAACTTTTTTGAATCAACATAGGTGTATTACTGTCGTTTTGTATCTTTAATGAGACTTTATTATGTTCTAGAGTTTTACTAATGACTTTTATCGTAGAGTTTATTACATCTTGTATTTTTGTATATTCTTTTGGCATATCTGACTTAAAATAATTTTTAAAATCATTGATAGTATTAGACATATAAGAAATATTTTCAGAAATTATATTTGAATTTTCTTCAATGGCCGCTGTATCAAGCTGCTTAAATGTTTGTTTTGTTTGAATATTTGCAATTGCCAAACCAATGATATTTAAAGGCTGTCTCCACTGATGTGCTATCATACTTATCATCTCTCCCATAGCAACATATCGAGCCTGAACAAGAATCATCTCATCTTTTTTCTTCATTTCCTCTTCTACTTTTTTTTGCTTGCTAATATTGCTAAAGACTAATCTGTAAGTATTTTTTTCATCCTCTTTTACCGCAGTAGCAGACAAATGCACCCAAGTAATGGTGCCGTCTTGATTTACTACACGCAGTTCACATGAATGCGGCTTGGATGATGCTGCAACTTTTTTTTTATGTAAATAGAAAATATCTTGATCATCAGGAAATATAAAGTCAGATATTGATTTGTATATCAATTTACTACTCTCCAAGCCAAACACTTCGGATGCTCTGAAATTAATTTTTGTTATCAAATTTTTATTGTTGATTGTGCAGTAACATACAGGAGCCATATTATAAAGATCAAAATAGAGATCTTTGCTCTCTTGTAGTTCTTTATGCGAACGACGGAGTTCTTCATTTTGCATCTCAAGTTCTATCCTGTGAACTTCCAACTCTAAAAATATCTCTTTCATTTTTGCCTGTGAGACAGACGGCACTTGAATCATTTTCTCATTAACAATGGCTTCAGCTTTTGATCGTAATAAATCTTTATCTAACATTTTTTAAGTTCCTTAAGTTCTGTTACTCTGGAGTCAGTTTTTCTTTGTGTCGTGACTATGGCATATATATCTTTATCTTCATTGATTAAAGCTGTCGAAGTAATAAGTACATCTACGATAGCCCCATCTTTAGCTACGCGTTTAGTACGGTATGGCTTTATAGTTTCTGATTTGCTCAGGCTATATATCTTCTGAATTTCATCTTTTTTATCTTCACTTAAAACCATCTGCTCAACATTCATCTTTAATGCTTCAGTCTCACTCCAGCCATACATTTTTTGTGCTTGAGGATTCCAAGACAAAATATTTCCATCAAGGTCTTGCATGATGATTGCATCATTTGAGTCTCGTATTATACTTGTCATCGCTAACAGTCTTGTATTTAGTTCACTCAAATCTTCGCGCATCTGCACTGTTTCGCTGATTTCTGTAAATGTTACAACTGCACCCTCTATCACATTTTCAAGTGTGCGATATGGCTGAATACACATGATGTAATACTTTCCGTCTACAGTTTTGACTTCAATCTCTTTTGGGATTAAATTCTCAAGGACTTCTTGCAAATCTTCTTGCAGATTGTTATACCCAAGTATATTTGAGACAATATGATTTATCGGACGACCTATATCACTTGAGATAAGATTAATGATTTTTGTAGCTGCAGGAGTAAACCGCAAAAGATTCAGGTCATGATCTACAAATATTGTACCGATTCCGGTACCCGCTAAAAGGTTGTTCATATCATTGTTTGAGCGTGACAGAGCCACTACCTTCATCTGAAGTTCCGCATTAACCGTTGAGAGCTCTTCATTTACAGACTGCAACTCTTCTTTAGAAGTCTCAAGTTCCTCGTTACTTGACTGCAGCTCTTCATTCATAGACTGTATCTCTTCGTTTGAGGAGCGAAGTTCTTCGTTAGAAATATTAAGTTTTTCATTGGAAGTCTTGAGAAACTCCTCTTGGTCATGAAGTTCTTGCGTCAACCTTTTAATATACGAATTTGTACTTGAGGTTTCTTGCAACTCACTCATACTTGCATTTTTATCATCATCAGCAATATCACTCTCTTGAAAAATAACAAGATACAAAGTAGCCTTAGAAACAGAAATATTGTCTTTTGAAACTGGAACAACACTTATGTTAAGCATTCTAAAGTGATCATTTGTTTTTACTTTCACATCAATACTACGCACAGTCTCTTTTGTCTCAGTCGCTTTATGCAAAGCTATAATCAAACTTCGCTGTAGTGAGTTATGAGTCATTTTTAAAATATTGTTTATGCCTGTTTCTCCAGATGGCAGTTCAAGATAAGTTCCTGCATTTCCATAAAGATATAAAATATCACCCCTCTCATCTACAAGGATTGCTGAGGGAGCAATCTCTTGTAGGAGTGTCTGTTCGGTAAGTTCGCGTAATGGAACTTTTATGGGAATGCTGATTTTTTGTGTAACTTGCCGAGGCAATGGTTGTGTTACACCTGTTGAATGTGTTGCCATTGGATAAGTTCCTTGAGTATTGTTTTTGCGCTGAAAAAGCTTGGACTTGTGGTCTATTGCCACAAATAAATTTCCAAATTCACCTATGGTTTCGGAACTGCCTAAAAATAAAACTCCTTCGTCATTGAGAGCATAGTGAAATGTTGGAATAATTTTCCTTTGTATATCCGAATTCATGTAAATCAATAAGTTACGGCATACGATAAGATCAAGTTTTGAAAAAGGAGGGTCTTTGATAATATTTTGTTCAGAAAATATCAACATGTCTCTTATTGTCTTATGAATACGATATTTTTCAATATCTGAATCATACTTAAAAAAATGCGACAATCGCTCTTTAGAAATATCCAAAGCAATGTCTTTTGGATAGATTCCTGCTCTGGCTGTATCTATCGCATTTGGGTCAATATCAGTAGCAAACAGCTGTACTGCAAAGTTCAGGTTTTCTTCATGCATATACTCATATAAAAGTATCGCCAAAGAGTAAGCTTCTTCACCGCTTGAACACCCAACCGACCAAACCCGAATCGTGTCACCGGGTTTTTTATTTTTAAATATCTTTGGAAGGGCTCTCTTTAGTTCCACAAAAGCATCTTTGTCACGGAAGAAACTTGTTACCCCTATTAGCAGTTCATGAAACAAATCATCTACTTCACGAGGAGTTTGTTGTAGGTATTTAACATACAAGCTAAGGTTTTCAATCTGATTTAAAGCCATTCGTCTCTCTATTCGACGGTTTATCGTACTTGGCTTATACTGAGAAAAATCGTGACTTGTCTGGTCTCGCAGTAAAATAAATACTTTTCTCAGTTCATTTTCACCATTTAACTGCTGAATATATATATCTTTGGAAGTTATATTGTTGACATATTTAGTATACTCCATCAGTTTTTGCGGCATATCTGAGGGAGATAACTCGTAATCTACCAAGCCTGTGTTAATGGCACTCTCGGGCATACCCTCATACTCACAAGAGCTAAGCTTTTGGGCAATAACCATCCCAGCCGCAGCTTTAATGGCTCGTATACCTTGAGTGCCGTCACTTCCCGTGCCTGAGAGTACTATACCTATAGATTTATCGGCTTGATCCTGAGCTAAAGAACGAAAGAAATAATCAATCGGAAGACGCTGCGCGCGTGGTGTGATTGGCTCTAAGAGTTGAAGTTTACCATTGATAAGAGCCATGTCCTTATTTGGCGGAATTATATAAGTACAATTCACCTCTACTTTCATTCCGTCCTCAACTTCAAATACATGCATATTTGTATATCGCTGAATTATTTCTGTAAGAATACTCTTGTGGTCAGGTGCGAGATGTTGAACCAAAACAAAAGCCATATTTGGTTTAGTATAAGATGACATTGAAGAAAAAAAACTTTCAAAAGCTCCAAGACCGCCTGCAGAAGCCCCAATGCCTACAATTGAAAAAGAGTTTTGTTCAAAACTGCTCTCCTCTGAGCTATTTATCGCTATAGTATCGTTTTGTGATTTTTTTGAGGTTTTGCTTTTACTCTTTTTTTGCATATAAATTTTTTCCGAGTCAACTTGTTTTTTATACACACATCTTACTATATATTAAATGAAATTATAATTAATATTTTACTTTTTACTTACCAAAATTCCACCAATTATAATCAATCCTATTCCCATATAAGTATACATGTCGGGAAGAGCGTCGCCAAGCATCCATCCAAAACCTACAGCAAATGGTATATTTGCGTAGCTTATCACACCAATTATACTTACTTTTGAAGCACTATATGCTTTTGTGAGCAGCCACTGGGAGAGTGTTGAGATAAGCCCCATAAAAATTATCAGTGACCAGACATACATCGTGTCAGGCATGGAAAAAATCGGAAACATAAAACTTATCGCCTCAGGAGCATCTACATAGGGTGCTAGTAAAAACCCAAGTGCAGGCAAGATTGTACCTATGCCGACAAAAGAGAGGACAATAATCCTTGAGTCGTATATATCTTTTATCTTTTTTATTGTCGTGTATGCAGCTGCTGCAAAAAAACCGCCAAGTATCCCTAAAAAGTGAGCATATGAGATGCTAAACCCTAAAGGTTTCACTATCAAAATTATCCCTAAAAAGCCAATTATAAGTGCAAAGATAGTGTTAAAACTCAGATGCTCTTTGAGCAGATAGTACGCTAAGATGGATACAAACAGCGGTGATGTTTTGTTTAGAGTTATAGCCTCACCCAATGGTATAACTGTGATAGTATAAAAAAACAGTATCATTGCCAAGAAGCCATATACTCCACGGCTGATTAACATGTAGAACTTACCGCCGCTAAGTTTAGGTGCTGTATGTTTAAGAGCATAAAGTATAAGTGCCACACCTAAAAGATTTCGAAAAAAGACTATCTCAAGCGCGCTCATCTCGTTCGCTAAAATCTTTGTCAAAGCTCCATTCATAGCGGATATTAACGCTCCTGCGAGCATATATAGCACGCCTCTGTCAATTTTACTTAACAACTTTTATCTACTTTTACAAACTCCAAAGCTTTATTGTTCACAAATACTATCTCTCTCCACTGCCTTCTTGGTGCAATCAGATTTAATCTTTTAGGGTTCGAGCTTCTTGAGATTGCCACATAAAACTGTGATGGTGCAAAAATCTCATTTGTCTCAATGATTAAATCTTCTATGGACATTCCTTGTGATTTGTGGATTGTAATGGCATAGGCTAGTTTTATAGGGTACTGATAAACACTAAAAACAGACTCTTCAACTATCTCCTTTTTTCCGCCGACACTTTTTTCTTTCCACATACTTTTACTTTGTGCAATTGCTTCAAGTTTAACAACAAGACCGTCACTCTTTTGAACATACACAAAACTACTGTCCACATTGACAACTACGCCTCTCTCGCCATTGAAATAGTTCCAAGAGTTTCTTGTGAAAAGCACAGGAACGCCTATCTTTAACTCTAAATTCTTTTCTATCCTTGCATCACCCATAAATCGCTCTATCTCTAGGTCTTTCGTACTTTTTACATGTTTTATTATCTGAGCCTCTTTTACGAACAGTTCACTATCTATAAACTCTAGTTGGTTTTTATTGTGCATTGAGGCTGAGTTGTTTTTCCCAAACAAAAATGTAAACTCACTCAAGTCCTCAGGTAAGGGTTTTATAAACTCATTTAAATTGTTATGCACACTTTCATCTACGAAACCGTCTCTGACATGTGAAAGAAGTTTTATAAAATCTTTGTCATCAGTTCTATAGATATGTGTCAACTCTACCGTTTCAAACTCAAACTTTTTCCACGATGCCGACTCAAATGCGAATCTCACTTCACCGTAACCTCGCACAACAGGAGGGAGTTGCAAAAAATCACCGACTACAAGCAGTGAACCAGCAAATTCTGCTTGAATCAGTCTAAGTCTTATCATATCAAGAAGGGTATCGCTCACCATTGATATCTCATCAATGACAATAAGGTCAATGGCAGACAGAAGTTTCTTTGTCTTTTTGCTAATCTCAAGCTTGGAGTTAAGCTCCAACTCTTTTAAATTTCCGGCAATCCCAAGGTCTAAAAAACTATGCAGCGTCTGCCCGTTTATCAGCGTAGCCGCCATACCCGTTGAGGCAAGTTTGGCAACTTTTTTCGCCTCTTCTTCATAAGAGCGTATAATGTCTTTGGTGATTGTAGTCTTTCCTACACCTGCTCCGCCGGTCAAAAAAATGTTTTGTTTATCTCTTAATTTTTCTAAAATAACATTCAAATAATTCATAGAAAATTATACTATAATTCAACTAAAGCTTTTAGAGGATTTTTTATAAAAATGAATAGAATTTTAATAGTAGAAGACAACAAGACTTTAGCAAAACTAATAGCAAAAAAAATCAAATCCGAACTTGAGTTTGAAGTTGATATAGCGTTCTCACTATCTGAGGCAAAACTCTTTTTAAAACGCTACAAATACTTTTTAACTCTTGTAGATTTGAACCTACCTGATGCTCCAAACGGGGAGATAGTTGATTATGTTTTAAAAACAGATAATCGTGCCATCATTTTAAGTGCAAGTGTAGACAAAGAGCTAAGAAAACAACTCCTTCAAAAAAATATTATTGGCTACATAAACAAAAATGGCGTAAATGATATTAACTATGCTGTTAATATTATTAAAAGACTGCAAAAAAATCAAAACCATAAAATTTTAGTTGTTGATAGCTCAATGATAGTTAGAAAGTACATGAAAGAGCTCTTAGAAAATCTGTTGTTCAAAGTTATAACGGTTGCACATGGTGAAGAAGCAATTAACATTCTAAAGAGTAATCCTGATATATCATTAATTCTTACTGATTACAAAATGCCTGTTATGAATGGTCTTGAATTGACATCTGCCATCAGAAAAACACATAATAAAAATGATATTAGTATTATCGCTATTTCATCAAGTGAGGATGATTACATCAATGCACAATTTTTAAAAGAAGGTGCAAATGATTATATAAAAAAACCATTCTCCAAAGAAGAGTTTTCATGTCGCATAAACAATGCCATAGAAGCATTGGAAAACATTCATATTGTTACAAATCACTCCAAAAGAGATTATTTAACTGGATTATATAATCGCCGCTATTTTTTTGAAGTTACCAATGATTATATGGCTCAGACTCAAGAAAGTGGAGAAAAATTTACAGTAGCAATAATAACCATAGATGGTTTTAGTGCTATTACTAATGCTGGCGGTTCTGAAAAAATCAATAAAGTTGCAATCGATGCCTCTGAAGTTTTAAGAGCAAACATAAATCACCATGATATATTAGCTAAATTAAATATTGATGAGTTCTGTGTAGTTCTCAAAAATACAAATTATGATAGTGCTATAAATATTCTTGAGAGGCTAAGAAGAAAAGCTAGTAGTTCCTCCATCCACATAAGTGATGATCAAGTTGTAAAATATACTATATCAATCGGTGCAGCGCTAAGTAAGTACGATACCTTTGATGAGATACTAGAACAAGCAGACATGATGCTTTACAATGCGAAACTAAAGGGAACAAACCAGATAATGCTTACTTAATCATCCAGTTCTATAAGTTCCCCAAAAGGTACTTCGCCATATTTTGGAACTATCCATTTTACATCATAAGATGGAGTCTTGGAGGGAAACTTTCCTTCTAAATCTGTAAAATATAAAAGCAGTTTTGTATCATCAAGCTCACTCTCTACAAAATCAAAAACAGGTCTAAAATCAGTTGCCCCTCCGCCTTTTAAATCCACATCTAAGATATCGCCGCTGTAAAAAGTTGTATGAGATTGAATTTTCTCATCACAAACAAGAAGATCAATTTGATAATTTTGTATAGTATTCATTAAAAAATTCAACTCGCTTAAAAATGTATTTAAGAGTTTTTCATCAACAGAGCCTGAGCTGTCAACTGCCACGACTAACTTAAATCTCTGGCTTGTGCATGAAGGCAGATAAATACCTACATGTAGAAACTTTTTGTTTGGAGGAATTAGTACATAATCATCTTTGTGAAACCTGTCAATAGCAACTTTAAGCTCATCTCTCCAGTCGATTTTGCCTTGACTTGTAAGAGTGAAAAATCTCTCTATTGTATGAGGAGCCTCGCCTTTGTTGAACTCTGACTCAAGCAGAGATATTGCTTCTTCGGCTAAAAGCTGCTCTTGTAAAATCTCTTCTTGGAGTTCTTCTTGAGTTTGAGGATTTTCACTTTTCTCACTCTTGTTATTTTTGTTATCATTATTTTGAACATCCTCGGCATTATCGGCTTCATATTCTAAGTTATCTTCTTCCCTTAAAATATCATCTTTTAGCTCAGCATAAATTTCCTCAGCATACATACCTTTAAAGCGTACTCTGTAAAGTGCCCGCTGGGGCAAATCAAGCCCATTTTCAACTAACATGTCATTAATCGCGTAGTCTGTTGCCATCTGCCAAAGCCAGCCGCTTCGGTTGTTTTTTCTCTGCTCGTGCGCAAGTGAAGCATGCATTGCCCCGTTTGCAAATACAAACTCCATCTCACTTAGCTCTAAACCCTGCAGATAGTCACTGTTGTACTCAAGCTTCACGCCGTTACTTTTAAAAGCTTCTATGTCGTCATTTACTACAAGCTCTAACTTTGAAGCCAAAGTTCCAAAGTATGGATGATCAACTAAGAGTTTGGCTTTTGCCTGTGAGATTTTTTGCTCGATGGTTGACATGTAAATATCCGTTTTTTAAAACTATTATATCTAAGTAAAATATTTTTAGGATAAACTCTAAAGCATCAATTCCTTGAACCTTTCTTTAAATTCACTCTCTTGTGCATAGTTGTAAAATGGCAATCCAAAAAGTTTGTAACACTTATTTTCATAAAGTTTCAAACCATTTTCATTTATATCATTTAACACTAAAGTGTTTTCATTTGTCAGCTTTGTTATATCTGCCAAAAACTCATTTTTCCACTTCTCAGGAGAGTTCTCAAATCCACTCTTATCATCTTTTGCCCAGTCGCCTTTTGGCTCACAAAAAATCTGATGAAAACAGTCATTCATGTCTTTTAAAAGCAGAATAAAATCAGGCTCAAATCCAGCTCCATCTCTTGTTTTATCAAAGCTGTAAATTTTAAAAGCTTGTGCATTTCGTATAAGTTTAATCGTTTTATATTTTGTTTTTAACTCATCTGAAACTTTGAGTATAAAATCTGTAAAATGCCTCTCTTCACTTGTTCCACCATGAGATTCATAAACATACCACTCATCTAAAATATCTATATTTTTATCACTATCTTTTAGCTTTATAGTTTTTTTAGGCGGGATTTTTGAGCTTATTCGCACTGGATAAAACTCTCTGCTTCCCACATGCTCTTTTGCATTTTTTACTATTTTGTCCTCAATCTCCCCTAAAACTTCAAGCAGATATTTGATTTTTATTTCATCTGTGAGGGCTAACTCTTTTGTAGTAAAAAAAGAAAACTCTATATCTCCTAGATAATCACTACTCTTTATAAATTCACTGATACTTTGAAGATTTACAAAGTATTTTTTCAAATTTGCAAAATAAAAAAACGGTTTTTTATTTATTGCCACTCGCACCAGATTACTATCTTCATTTTTTATAGTAAATTTTTTCGTGTGTTTAAAATTTGCTTCTTTTGGCTCATCTTCAAAAACTTTTATCTCATTTGTCATGTTGTCTATATATCTTTTTTGTGTTTTATATGATGAGACATAATCACCGATGCCGACTACTTTACTTTTATCTTGAGGGATACTTATATTTGTAAACAATACTCCGTTTTTATAAAGTTCATCATCCAAAAAACTCTGTTTGAGTCTTAACTCAACAGTTTTTGGCTCACTCCCTTCTTCATCAATTAGCCCTATTTTTCTAAGTTCACTTTTAAGTGAAGCGATATAATCACTCTTATTTATACTGTAAAAGTGCATCTCTTCTAAAATTTTAAGAGGGTTTTCAAAATCCACATCAAACTTTCTTTTATACTTATCTTCTTCTTTATATGCAAACGGAAAATATCTAGCACCACGTCCAATAAGTTGTGCTTCACTAATCGTGCTTTTTGCACTCTTTTGCATCTCATCAAGTTTTACAATGTCAAAAAGATTTAAAACATCCCATCCTTCGTTTAAAATATCAACCGCAAAAATCGCTCTAATATGGTTTTTGCTATCTTCAAGAGAGTTTAAATTTTTAAGCTTCTCATCTTTATCTTTTACTTTTGAGTGTATAACTAAACAGTTTGATTTTGAAAAACCATACTGCAATGCTTTTACAAAACTTTTTTTATCATCCACGATTTTTTCTAACGCTTTTATAGCCGCTACATCTGAGGTTTTAAAAATCTCATCTATATCTTTTACGCTTAACTCTTCTATGAGTTTTACAAACGCATCAAACACTGCATCTATATTTGCTGTATTTTTTACAGTCTTAAACATGATGACGGGCTTTATACTCAAGTCAAGTTCTCTTTGAGCTATGAGTCTTCTATGCTCACTTATCATTATCGCTTGAAGTATCCGTTTTTTATCATCAAAGTTGTCGCTTATGAGTTTGATATCTTTGCTATATCTATCTTCTCGAAACTTTATAAGAGGATAATCTGCAATAATTTTATCCCTATATTTTTCGCCGACTTTTTTATTTTCAAGGTCTTGCGTGGCTGTAAACTCAAGTAAAATATTTTCTTTGTTAGTGTTTAGAAGATTTTTTGTAGTCTTTTCCCAATTTTGCTCTGTCTCTTTTTGGGTTTTTGTATTTGCATTTAAATGGTGCGCTTCATCGGCTATGAGTACCAATTTTCTATCTTTAAAATCTGCGTAAGCTATGGAGTTTTCTACAATAGTTGTCTCTAAATTGCCGTGAAGTTTGTTTATGGTTGTAAAGAGTATGTTTATACTCTCTTTTTTTGCGCTATCAAATGTGTCTTCTATTAGGTTTACATTTACTTCTGCATTTTGTATGAGTATCTTCTCTTTAAAGAGATATTTTGTTGCGTACCTGTTTACAATGTTCTCTTTTGTTTTTGCAATGATGTTGTTCGTGTTTACAAAAAATATAAAATCTCTATATCCAAGTTCATAAAGATACAAAATAGATGAAGCGATTATGTTTGTTTTTCCACTTCCCGTTGCCATGTGAAAAAGTAGGTGTTTATGTGGGGTGTCTTTGTGTTTTTTGCTTGACATGTAAAAGATAAAATTTTCCAAAGCACTAACTTGATACTCACGAAGCGGCTGTTTTATGTTCTCTGTTATGCTTTTTGGTATTTCTGGTTTTTCAACATACTCAAAAGCACTCTCAATACTTTGATATAAAAGATTACTCATTATCAAGTCCATAAAATGCTTTATTTATTTTAATTTCTTCTTTTGAGATTTTATACTCTTCATCTTCTATCTCTGAAACTGGAAGATACTGCATGTTTTTGTTTAGTTTGCCTATCTCTGCATCTTTGAAAGTGTCGATTTGTTTGAGTTCGGCATAAACAAAACTACCACCACCTTGCCAAGTTAGGGTTTTACTAATTCCACTTTGCTCACCTTCTATAACTTTTTTCATTCTCTCAACTGCAATATCTTCAATATAGTCCATCTGTTCAATGCCAATATATCTTCGCCCCATTTTATGAGCAACGGCGCATGTAGTTCCACTTCCTAAGTGAAAGTCCATAACTAAATCATTTTTATTTGTTGAAATTTCTATAATTCTTTTTAAAAGAGCTTCTGATTTTTGGCCTTTTATCTCATCCGTTCCTAACATTTTTGACACTTTTTCACCTGAAAATGAAACTACTGCAATACTATTTAACTTATCATATATAGAGCAATTCCAGGTATCTTCTATAGGATATTTTTCTGGATAACCTAAATTAGTTATAAAATCTAATAATTTATTGTTATTGCTTTTATCAATATCTAATTCTTCAAATTTTTTAACTATTTCTTTTTTTTGACTCTCGTTAAATTTTTCCATATAGTCTTTTTTTGTATTAAAAACTTTATTAAATAAAAAATTATTAGAATTTTTAGTATAAAATAAAATTGTGTCGTGATTTCTTATGTAATTTTTAGCAATAGTTTTATATCCTGAAAGCCATCCTATTCTCCAAATAATTTCTCTTTGGAAGCATTCTCTACCAAATATTTCATCCATTAAGATTTTCAAATAATGAGTCTCATTATAATCTATATTAATATATATACTTCCATCCTCACTCAAAAATTCCCTTGCAACTTCCAACCTGTTTTTCATAAAGGTAAGCCATGTAGAGTGGTTAAATCTGTCGTTATATTTGAAACTGTCGTTTCCTGTATTGTAAGGTGGGTCTATGTAAATGAGTTTAACTTTTCCTGCATATTTTTTCTTTAAACTATGCAAAGCTATAAGATTATTTCCTTTAATAATAAGATTGTCATCTTCGGTAATTTGGGGATTTTCTTGCATACCATCTTTTGTGTAGCGCTTTATATTTGTAAGTGCTTTTGGCTCAAAAAGTCTGTCAATCTCATCACTGCTCAGTATCTCATTGTAAAAAACTTCATTGTTTTTTTCATCATCTCTACTTTGTCCACCCTCCAAAATACAATCTTTATGAGGCCACGCTAAAACAACATCATCAAATTTTTTGATAAAGCTGTCTTTTTTGATAAGCCCTATCTTGTTTGTGTAGCTTGTATAAGAGTTTTTTGAGTACTCATTTATAGTAAAAAATTCTATAAGCTTGTTTTGATTAAGAACATAGACATCCTCTATTTTTGTAAAGAAATGGTTTTTTATCTTCTCATCACTTATAAGCAGTTTTATAAGTTCACTATCTATCTGCTCAATGGCTTCTAAAATTTTAGAAATGTAGAGATTTTGTTCTTTATCTGTAAATTTTTCACTTGTTTTTATCAGCTTATTTACTTGTTCAACTAACTTTAATGGCATATAACTTCCCTATTTTAATACTTTTGTTTGTAATAATTCCTGATTATATAGAATTATTCCTTATTAATAGCAGAAAACATAGAATAATTACAATGTTGTGTTCTCATCATTAGCTTTGTAAATTACTCTTTAAAAAGGGTAATTTTAAAATGACAAAAAGAGATATAGCTGGATATTTAAATGTAGACATAAAAACGCTTTATAATTGGGAAAAATTTAAACCTAACCTATACAAAACAGTGATGAAAGGTTTAGCTTTTGATGAAATAGTGGAAGCTCAAAAAGAGAGCTACGAAAAAGTAAAAGAGTTACAAGAAAAGTATAATAACTTAAAGTAAAAATCCAGATATCAGCATAATTTATTTTTTAGTAAATCATTTACCGACATACTCATTTTATTGACTGCAAATACTTTGTTTCCCAAATCCTTAAAACTCGCTCCAAAATGATATACAATTTCATCACAAATTAAAAATCTATCATGAAATTTTTTAGTGATTTTTACTTCAAGATTGCGGTATTGTTTGTTGTATTTTTGAATATCAAGTTGTAGTTTTTTAGATATATTTTGAGTATAAATGCTAAATTGTACATTTTGATTTTTTGACAACAGAGTCAATATAGATTCATCTATATAGTTATCAATCAAAATGACTGAAACTTTTGCACTTTTTATTAAATCCGATAAAAGTACATAAGCATCAAATATTTGTCCGTTAAAAAATATTCCGTGTTTGATCTCTATTGTATTATTTTTAATATGAGATTTGATAATTTCTATATCATTTTCAAGAATGTTTAATCTTTGTTCTGTGATTTTATGAGTATTGATAGCATAACCGTTATGGATATAATTTTTAAGTACAGATGTTGCCCATTGTCTAAACTTTGTTGCAGTGATAGAATTGACTCTATATCCAATAGAAATTATAATGTCAAGATTATAATGTTCAACATTTCTTTGAATCTCTCTATTTCCTTCTTTTTGAACTATCAAGAAATACTTGACAGTTGAATTCTTATCAAGTTCTTTCTCTTTAAAAATATTGTTGATATGTAAACTTATATTTTGTTTTGTTACATCAAAAAGCTCCGCAAGTTGTTTTTGAGTAAGCCAAACAGTCTCTTCATTAATTGAGATTTTTAGCTCTAATTCCCCATCATTATAAACAACTACATTAGACATACCTACCCCTGCTAATATTATATTTGCATAACTATAATACAAAATAAAAATTAGATTTAAAAATATTGCAATTTGTCATTTTATTTCACATGTGAAAATATATATTTTTTTAAAAGTCTATCCCAAAAGATATGAAAATTTACGCACCCACTCTTTGAACACTTCTGAGTGTTCCATCGTTATGCCGTTTCTTTGCAAATCTTGCACAATCATAACGGCAAATTCACTTTTTAACTCTAAAGTATATTTGAGAAGATTATCTAATCTCTCCTCGCTGGCATCTTTTAGGTAAGCACTTACAAGTCCTGTGCTAAGAGCATATAAAACATCTACCTCATCACTGTATTCACCACTTCCTGATGATAAAATATCATGCATATCAGGCAGCTTGTTCATAACCTTTGTAAAACTCAAAAAAGAGACTGCTACATCTTTTCCTACCGCTCCGCTTAGGGTATCTAAAAGCAATTCTTGAGGCAGTTTACTTTTTACTATTTTGTTAACATATTCCCAACTTCTTGGGGTTGCAAAGCTTTTTACATCGCTTTTTGCATCAAATGTAAACAAATGTTCACTCTTATATGAGATGTACGAGATAACTCTCTCATCAAGTCCGCTTTTATAAGCCCACAGTCTCCAGTCTTCAACATCGACTTCCATCTCAAAATGCACAAATCTATTTGCTAATGGGCTTGGCATACGGTAAGTAAGACCTCTGTCTCCCTCACGATTTCCAGCAGCCACTATTGCCCAACCCTCAGGAAGCTCGTATTCGCCAACTTTTCTGTCAAGTATAAGCTGATATGCTGAAGCCTGAACGCTTGGAGCAGCTGAGTTTAACTCATCCAAAAACAAAATCCCGCTGCCATCTTTTGGCAAAAAAGCCGGAGGCGCCCAAAGTGCAGTATGAGAATCTTTGTCATAAAACGGGATGCCTTTTAAATCTGTCGGGTCCATAAGTGCGAGTCTCAAATCAATGAAACTGATACCTCTTTCGTCAGCTATCTGCTTAACTATTGAGGATTTTCCTATCCCAGGTGCACCCCACAAAAATGTTGGAACCTTCTGTTCTACTAAAGAGCTGATTGTACTTATGAGGTTTGTTGCTTTCACACTTCCCATCCTATATTTTCTTGTTGAATATGTTTGCCAAAACCGGCATTGGTTTTTACATATCGTTCATATCTGCTATCGAGTTGCAATTGGTACAAAATCTCTATTGGAGTGTTTTCATTTTTCGCCAACTCCCCAAGATACTCACCGTTTTTATATGCATTTTCAAGTATCTCTACCGGAGTTGCTTTGTTTGCATATATATTTGAGATAATTTCTTTATTTGTACTTTGTAAAAGTTTCTCTAAAATCTTTTGATGAAGATTATCATTAAGAGACAGCCCGTAAGAGATTTCTTCATCTTTAAGTCCAAGCAGCTCTTCTTGCATCTCTAAAGTAAGAGTTTCATTCAGTGCTAATCCTACTTTTTTATCTCTGCAAAGCTCAAAAAGCTCATCTGTTAGCTTTATGCTTTTTGCTACATTTATGCCCAACTCTTCATCTTTTAAAAATTCTGTTACAAGTGAGGGTTTCAAGTTTTCATTTAATGAGAGAGCTTCAAGTACTCTTGGACTTTTTGCTTTTTTAAACAAACGCTCTTGCATCTCTTCATCACAGTACAGACTCATGGCAATTGCACACTCTATCTTGGGATGAAACTTTATGGGTTCAAGCAGCGAGATGGCTCTTAAAAGCTGTGGGCTTTTAGTTTGTCCCACAAGATGCAAAATACCTGTAGTTGCATACTGAACATTGTGGTTTCTCTCGATATTTTCATAAAATCGTAAAATTAGAGCGGCACTTACATCACGATTTTCATCATTTTCAAAGAAGTCTTCCCCGCTCCAAGAGTACATCTTTAACAGTTTAAAAAACAGCTCATCACTTAGCATTGTGTTTTGTATAAAACTTTTTAGTCTCTGTTTATCATGAGAAAGCTTCAAACTCATCAACAAGGTATCTTCATCTATATGTTTTGCCAACTCTTTTTCAAAGACATCAATAGGTATAAACTCAAATTCTTTAGAGTTTTTCTCATAAAGTGCATCACTCTCGTTTTGCTCATACGGAGTCATCATTTTGCCATCAACCACTACTCTTATATCTTCGCTAAACTCGTTAGCTACTGATATTTTATGAAACTTTAACTGTGATTCAAACTCATCGCTGCTAAAAGCGCGGCTTTTGCCAAACAATAAAATCGATTTGTTTTTTAACTCTTTTAAATTCATAATAGGATTATACACTTTTTTAAATTTTATCTTCTTACGATATAATTTCTCACTTGATGCTAGAAAATTTTTACGAGGAATACCAAATATGAGAATATACGCGCCATGGGAAAAAGCTTTTAGAAGGGTGTCGACACCTTTTGAACACTTTTTGCACGCTCAAACAACTACAGGTGTCATTTTAATGTTCACTACAATATTAGCTTTAATACTGGCCAACTCTGCACTTGCTGACGAATATGCACATCTGTTTCACACAGTTATAGATTTAGATGTAGGAGAGTGGGAGTTGTCTCACACTATCCATCACTGGATTAATGATGGTCTTATGGCAATCTTTTTCTTTATGGTAGGACTTGAGATAAAAAGAGAGGCATTAGTTGGAGAACTCTCAAATATAAAAGTTGCTATGTTGCCAATACTAGCTGCTCTTGGCGGTATGATTTTACCAGCACTTATATACCTTAGCATAAATCCAAGCGGAGAAGCTTCCAATGGTTGGGGTATTCCAATGGCTACAGATATAGCATTTGCGATTAGTGCGCTTGTGCTTTTAGGAAAAAGAGTATCGACTGCACTTGTTACATTCTTGGTTGCACTTGCTATCGTTGATGACTTAGGCGCTGTAGTTGTTATAGCACTCTTTTACACAGATCAAATCCATGTAGCATCTCTTTTCTTTTCAGGAGTAGCTTTTTCTATAATGGTACTATTTAACCGCTTTGGAATACACGCAATACTTCCTTACTTCATAGTAGGACTTGTTATGTGGTTTTTTATGTTAGAGTCTGGTGTACACGCTACAATAGCAGGTGTTATTGCCGCTATGTGTATACCTTCAAAACCAAAACTGGCCCCGGTAAACTTTACTTCTCGTACCAGAACTCTTCTTGATGAGTATGACGAACAGCCTGTTGCTACTGACTACACTTTGCATGAAAATCAAAAAGCAATACTTTTAAATATAAAAGACAGAATTGACGCGGTTGGAACTCCAGCAGCAAGACTTGAGCATAGTCTTCACTTACCGGTGAGTTTAGTTGTTATTCCTCTTTTTGCATTAGCTAACGCTGGAATTTCTATAGATTTTTCTTCCATCGGGGATACTTTTATAGAACCTGTTTCTTTAGGGGTTATTGCAGGACTTGTTTTGGGTAAGGTCTTAGGTATCGCAGGAGTTGCATGGCTGGCTATAAAACTTGGTATTGCTCAGCTTCCGGTGGGAAGCAATATGAGTCAGGTTTTTGGTGTTGCATTTCTTGGAGGTATCGGCTTTACGATGTCTATCTTTGTTGCTGAGTTGGCTTTTTTAGGAAATAGTCAATTGATTTTTCAAGCAAAAGTAGGAATTTTGTCTGCATCTCTCTTTGCTGGTCTTTTTGGTTTTTTATGGCTTAAATATATAGCTAAAAAACCAGAATAAACAACTAAGGATTCTCATGAAAACTATATATTTACTTTTGTTCTTATTCTCTTCGATATTTGCAAATGATGCGGTGCATGATTTTGCTCCTAGCAGTGAGTGTAAGGAGTGTCACGCTCAGATATACAGTGAATTTTATACTTCTATGCACGCCAACGCTACGCCAAGTCAAGATCCTATACACAAAGCTATATGGGATAGAGACCCAATGAATAAAAAGTTTAACAGATATGTATGCGGAAAATGTCATACACCAGCTGCTGATAACTTAGACAAAATGCTTACAAACGGTGAAAAAGCTTTACCTGATGTGAACAACCCTACTCACCAAGAAGCTATCAGCTGTGCATACTGTCATCGTATACAGAGCATAGAAAAACATCCTCAAAGTAACACGAACATCATCAGTAAAACTCCAAACAGCTACTATGGGACTTCAAAACAAGGTCTTGAATCGCCTTATCATAAGATTATTACAGATAACAATGAGCATATGCAAAACGGAAATATCTGTATTGGTTGTCACTCTCACAATGTAAACAAAGCAGGCTTAAACCTATGTTCTTCAAATGTGAATGACGAAATGAGCGATGCAAACTGCGTGAGTTGCCACATGCCAAAAGTAAAAGGAAGCAAATCATCCATTAGCGACACGGGGACGCACTCTTTTCACGGTTTTGCTGGAAGTCACTTTCACTCTGACATGTTAACTAAGTATGTAGATATCTCTATTCTTAGAAACATAGACAATTTTATTGTAAATATTGACAACAGAAGTTCACACGCTCTTTTACTTCATCCTCTTCGAGTGGCTATTTTAAAAATAAGCGTACAAAGAGCCAATGAAACTATAAAACTTCCCAAAGAGGTTTTTGTAAGAGTTATCGGTAAAGATGGCAAGCCTGCTATGCCTTGGATAGCTGACTCAACAATTAAAGACACTATGATAAAAGCAAACGAAAAAAGAGAAGTAAAGCGCGATTTTAAACTTCAAAACGGTGACAGAGTCGATGTTGTGCTGGGATGGTTCTTAGTTAATCCAAAAGTTGTTAAAAAACTTGGACTTGAAAATGAAAAAGCTGCTACAGAGTTTCATGTTTTCAAAAAGCAGAGTTTCACTTTTTAATAATCTTGAAACCTCTGTAAGTAAAATCTAGTTCGTCTGATGCTTCTTTGTAAAGCAGAGGACTGTCTAAATCAATATACTTTATAACATCTCTATAAGCCATTGCAAGATACAAGGCAATATTTATAGAGGTCGGCCCTTCAAGCATTGAACCCAACATACATGTAACTTCTTTTTCTCTTGCATACTCTAAGATTTCTATAGCCTTTGTAACTCCGCCGCACTTCATAAGCTTTATATTTATCATATGAGCACTTTTGCTCTCAACTACTTTTTTAGCGTCCTCAAGTGTAAAGACACTCTCATCTGCAAGTATCGGGATATGTGACATGTCGCTGATAATTTTCAAAGCACTTAAATCGTCTGCGCCAACAGGCTGTTCTATAAGTTCTATTTTGATGTTTTTCATCGCCTCTATAAACTCAAGTGAATCTTTTAACGACCAAGCTTGATTTGCATCTACGATTATCTCTGCCAATGGAAGTTCGTTTGAGATGCTTTTTACAACTTTTATAGCGTGCGAGATATCACTTGCGAGTTTTACTTTTAGTATTGACATGTCATCTTTAAAGGCTTTTTTTGCATCTTCTATCATCATATCAGAATCATTTAGACTTATGGTCACATCTGTTTTTAAAGGGCTCAAATCTTTAGTGTTAAAATACTCTATCAATGTTTGATTTTGCTCTTTGACATGTAGAGATATAAAAGCCATATCCAAAGCTGATGCAGCACTTGAGCCTATATTGCATTTTGAGTGCAAAATCGTTAACGATTCTTGACATGTCAAGCCCATAAAAACATCTTGCACACTTTTTATAGAGTTTAAAATTATTTCAATATCTTCGCCTGTTATTGCCTTTGTTGCAGGAGCTTCGCCTATCCCGACCAAGCCATTTTCATCTTCTACATGTACTCTTACAAACTCTACATGTGAAGTTTCCCTAAGAGCTGTTTTAAACGGTGTTTTCAACTCTATATATTTAACTTCTGCGGTAATCTTTGCTATTTTCATTTAGTCATCCAGATTAAAATATTTCCAATCGCCAAACCGCCAAATGTTCCTACGATATAACCCATAATAGCCATCAAAACACCAACTCCGACAAGTGCTTTGTTATAAGTTGCCGCGAGCATAGATGCCGAGGCCACGCCGCCTATGTTTGCAAGAGAAGCGATGGCTATGCTAAATAGATCAAGTTTTAATATCTTAGCACCTATAACCATTATAAGCGCATGTATAACCAATATACAAAACCCAGCAAAGACATAAAAACCTACTCCGCCAAAATTTTCTAAAAGTGCTTTTGAGCCGATTAACGCTATTAACATGTAAAGCATTGTTTTGGAGACTTCGCTTGAGCCGTTTATTGTTTTGAGTTTTGTAAATGAGCCTAAAATTCCAAGTACGGTAGCTAAAACAACCGTTGTAGTAGTATAGTTTAAGAGCACAAATCCGCTTGAGGCAACAAGATTTACCCCTAGCGCAACAACAATCGCCAAAAGTATTAAAAGCCAGTATCTCTTTGCTCCTATCGTACAGGCACACCCTATAATAGAGTCCAGTTTTGCCATCTGCTCATGCGAAGCCGTAAAGTTGTTAAAACGATGAGCAAAAGGGGTTAAAAAAAGCAAAAATATAATCCAAATAGTATAGTTTACACTGTCAACTATAAGTGCGTATCCAAACGCCTCTTGTGAGACATTTAAAGCCGAGCCGACCGCTACCATATTTGCCACTCCACCCATCCAACTCCCGCTTAATGCTCCAAAAGCAGACGCCATCTCTTTATTAAAATCAAAAAGCAAAGATATAAATATAAAAGCAAAAGCAAAAGAGAAAAGCGACAATGAATATGCGATAAGAAGAGATTTTCCAAGTTTAAAAAAATCCCTTATATCAATCTGCAAAAGCATCAAAAAAAGCATAGCGGGAAGCAGATTCTGTTTTGTGTTTTTGTATATTGCATCAATGGCTTCATTTTGTTCAAAAACACCAATTGATGCCAACAACATACTAAGTAAATATATAAACACAAAAGATGGAACATACTTAAAAAGCTTTAGTCTGCTTTTTTGCTCAAAAAGAGCAATGACCGCGACTAATAGTGCTAAGGTAAAGAGATAAAAAAGTGGCGAACTAATCATTTATCTCTTTGAATGCAAGGGGCACTCTTAAAACCTTTTATATTTTCACGCAATTCACTCATAAATCTTGTTGAGGGGTCATCTTTAAAAGTTCTGTAAGCATCATCTATCTCAAGCCACAACTCACTTCCTTCAAAACATCTATACTCATAATGACCTATGACATACTCTATGGTTTTAAATTTTTTCTTTAGCTCATTTATAAGCTCAATATTGGCTTTTAACTGCTCATTTGTTAAGTTGTCTTTAGAGTTCTCTCCGCCAACATTCTCTATGCCGATTGAGTTATAGTTTAGTCCGATAACATGCCTTCCCATATAATCCAACGGCATTAACTGGTTAATAGTTCCATCTCTCTCAACCATAAAATGAGCAGATACATTTACAGAACCACCACTACTTATATCAGGTCTATCTGTCGGCAGGGTTTGAGACGTAAATCTGGAGATAGAATCTTTAAAATCATCTATAGCAGTGTGATGAACAACAATAATTTTAGGAGTTATTTTTATATCTTGTACATCCAAATCATAATGAGATTTAATATATTGTTTTGTTAATTCTATCCTTTTATCGCCAAACTCTATGGGGAGTTGTTTAATCTCAATTGCAAAAGTAGATATACAAACTGACATAAGGAAAAAAATTATTTTCATCAAAGACTTATCCTGTATTTTTTAAAAGTGTAGCATATTACAATTAGTTTTATACGCTTTTAATACGAATACCTATAATATATTGTTATGAATTCAGATGAGATAATAAAGCGAAATTTATTGGGAGAACCATTAAGCAGTAATGCCCTGAAACTGGCTCGTGCCATTTACAATACTTATCTTACATATGATGATTTAGATATGGAAATAAAGTTCGCAACTTTTTTTAAACTTCTAAATCTGCACCCATGTAAAGACTCAATAAACGACATTCAAGATTTACTAGAAGAGTTAAATGAACCGATTGCTGTTAGAAACTTTGAATTTCACGGCGAGGTAACACAACTTAAATTTGTTCAATTATGTACTTATTCTATAAAAAAAGAAACCATTGAAATAAATTTAAATGAAGAGTATTTACATGCTCACAATACATATATGCTAGACTCTTTTTTGGGTAAATAAGGAAAAACATTGGCAAAAAAATACATCATTTTAGATACAGAAACAACAGGAACAGGCGAAACAGATAGAGTTATTCAGTTAGGGTATATAGTGCTAGGAGAAAAAGTCCCCGAAGTACATAATGAGTTTTGCTCATCTAATGTTCCTATTAGTTTTGGAGCTATGGAAGTGCACGGTATCACTCCTGACATGATTGAAGCAAAACCTACATGTCAAGAGACAGCTGCTTACAAAAGACTTTTAGAATTAAACACTAGCGATAATTATATGATTATCCACAATGCTCCTTTTGACTTGGAAATGCTTGAAAAAGAGGGCTTTAACACTCAAATGAAAGTTATAGACACCCTAAGAGTTGCTAAACACATGTTTCCCGATGAAGAAGCTCACAGACTTCAGTACTTTCGTTATAAAATGGATATCTATAAACAAGAGCAAAAAGAGGCTGATGCTTTAGGCATAGTTGTAAAAGCCCACGATGCAATAGGTGATGTTTTGATTTTGAAACTTCTTCTTTCTAAACTAAAAGATGAGGTTGCTTCTAAATTCCCAGGTGAAAATCCGGTTGAGAAGATGGTTGATTTAACCAATACGCCTATTTTGATTGCATCTTTTAAATTTGGAAAGTACAAAGGCAAAACACTTCACGAAGTAGCAGCAAGTGATGCGGGCTATTTGAGATGGATGCTAACGGGTATGGAAAATCTGGATGAAGATATGCGCTACTCTATTAATATTGCTTTAGGAAACTAAAGACTATAAAGAGTGCCAAAGCAATAACACCGCTTATAAGAGCATAAGGAAGCTGAGTCTTTACATGCTCTATGACTTCGCAGTCACTTGCCATTGAAGATATGATAGTTGTATCTGAAATAGGAGAGCAGTGATCACCAAAAATACCACCGGAGATTACAGCACCTATACATAAAGCCACATCTGCGTCCATTGCTATTGCCATCGGCGCAGCGACTGGAATCATTATGCTAAAAGTTCCCCAGCTTGTCCCTGTTGCAAATGCCATAATAGAACTCAAAACAAATATTACACCTGCTAAAAGATAGACACTTAATCTCTCGCTTACAAGTGAAGCTAAATATTGTCCTGTTTGAAGATCTGTTGTAACTTTACCTATGGCAAATGCAAAAAGAAGGATAAGGGCAATAGGTATGAGTTTAATAGCTCCTTTTATTGTCGTTTTGCCCCAAGTGGCAAATGACATGTTTTTACTACCGACAAAATAAAAAAATGTAAATATAAGAGTGGCTAGCATTGTGTAAAATATAGAACTTGAACCGCTGCCTTTTAAAATATCTCCATCTCCTGTAATATATAAAAACATAAATACAAAAATAATCATCAGAATAATCGGAATTAACATGTAGAACATACTTGCTTTTGTTTGAGAGCTATACTTTATGTCTTTAGGTATATGCTTTGCATTTTTCATTGCTCCTATATCGATGTTATACCATACAGATAAAAATGTTACAGCCAAAGCACTCATTGCATAAAAGTTATAAACAATAGAGTCTATTAAAAGGTCAACTGCGTTAGCATCAATCACACCAAGTGTTATTTGAGTCGATATAAGTCCAAGAAGAAGTGCGCCCCATCCATTTAGGACAATCAGCGAACTAATCGGTGCTGATGTAGAGTCGCAGACAAAAGCAAGTTTGGCACTGGGAATTTTGTATTTATCGCAAAAAGGTTTTCCGACTGCACCGGCTATTAGTGCTGTAATAGATGACTCGACAAAAATAATAACACCGACTATGTAACTAAGCATCAATGCTGAACGGGGAGATTTTACCAAAGAGACTCGATGCTGCATAAAATCTACAAAACCCTCAATCCCACCGGACTTCTCAATTAGAGCCATAATACTTCCAACCAATACCGCAAAAGCCAAAGTTTTCAGTATCCAAGCCTCTGATAAGAGTGAGACAAAAAGAGAAACAACAGCGCTAAGAGAGTCTAAAAACGCAAAGTCATTTAAGACAAAAAGGCCTAAAACAATACCGCCAAAAAGTGATAAAAGTACATTTCGTGAGTAGAGTGCTAAAGCAATAGCAATAAGCGATGGAAAAAGTGAAAGTGCAGTTGGTTCTATGCTGGTCCAATCAAAATTCGTATGATAGTAAGACTAATCCAGGTCTGCCAAATTTTTCTTTATAAAGTTCACTTTCTATCTGTCTAACTTCTTTAAAACCAAGTTTTTTGTAATACAACAATGTTTCTAGTGAGCCTATTTCTACAATAGTCTGAGCTATTCTATAACCTTTTAGCCTTGCAGTAAGCAGGCTTTTTTGCATAAGTTCTTTTAAGACTCCCACATCTATAAAACCTTCTAACTCTTCCATAAAATCAAAAATTAAAGTTCTAGTGTTAAGCTTAAAATCACACTCATTTAACAAATCCAAAAATTCTGCATCTTCGGTTTCAACTCCAACTTCTCTTATTGCATCACAAAACACATCTTTTGTTGCAATTCTTGGCTCATAGCTACAAAGAGTTCCGACACTTTTTCCATCCATCTCAGCAACTAAAAAATTACTATAATGACAACTGTTTTTTGCTGTAGTAGTAGTTAATTTTTCTAATTTATTTAAAACATCTTTATCGTTTCTAGTATTAAATATCAAATCATAGATACCAAATTTTTTTCCTGCTCTAGAGCTCTGCAAAATCATTTGTGCTAAAAATGGTGCATCGCTCTCAACTGCTTTTCTTATTTTAATACTCATAAATTTTCCATCTTTTATATATTAATCTGTTTCATATTTTAGTAATAGTAACATACTTTATGGTAAAAACATTCTTAATCTTAATAAGTTTACAAATATTCCTATATTCCAGTGAACAAATAATTTTAGTTGTTAGTGATGGTTTCAACTCTCCAAGGGCTACCTTGTCCTGCATTGAAGGTGGTAAAAAAGTTTTTGAAGATATCCAAGTCAATATAGGTACAAATGGTCTTGGATGGGGTATTGGCTTAACTGAGCTAAAACAAAAAGAAAATGAGCCGCTAAAATATGAAGGTGATAAAAAAGCGCCTATTGGTGTATTTACCCTAGACTCAATATTTGGTTACGAAAAAGAGCATAATTTTAAGATGCCTTATCTCTATGCAACAAAAGAATTAATTTGCGTAGATGATTCAAAATCAAAGTATTATAATCAAATTATAAATATTGAGTCCCTAGGAGAAAAAGAAAAACCAAACAGCTTCGAGGATATGAAAAGAGACGACAATCAATATGCCTTAGGCATAGTCGTTGGACACAATAAAAATCAAATCAAACAAAGAGGCTCATGCATATTTATACATGTACAAAAGTCAGAAAATGCCTCAACAGCCGGATGTACCGCTATGAGTATGCAAAATATAAAAAAGATTGTAAACTGGCTAGATGAGAGTAAAAATCCGATTTTGATTCAAGTTCCTAAAGAGAAACTTGAACAGATTAAGAAACTATATCCAGAGTTGCCTCTGGACTAATTTTCTGAATCTACTTCCTTAGTCATATAGTCTTTTGCAGTGATTCCCATCAAAGAAAGACCGGTTCTTAACGATAATGCTACAACCATTAAAAGTTTAAGAAGTTTTGCTTCATCTTCTGTGCCAATGATTCTGCAATCATAGTAAAACTTATGTAGAGATGCCGCAAGTGCTTTAAGGTAATCAGGTAGTTTTTGAACCTGTCTTGAGTTAAAAGCATCTTCAACAATCTCAGGTAAAAGAAGTGCATCAAACATCAAACTATCCGCATTTTCATCAAGATTTTTAAGTTTTGCAGCCATTATCTCTTTTTCACTCAAATCACTTTTAGAAATAATAGTTTTAATCCTTGCATGTGCATACTGGATGTAAAAGATAGGGTTTGAGCTATCTTGTTTTTTAAACTCTGATAAGTCAAACTCCAAGGCAGTATCACTCTTTTTAGAAGCAAAGATAAATCTTAAGGCATCTGCGCCTATCTCTTCAACTATATCACTCATAAGTATAACATTACCCGCTCGTTTACTCATCTTGTACGGCTCACCGTCTTTAAGCAGGCTGACCATTTGAGAGAGAAGAGTTTCTAGTTTATTGGAGTCATAACCAAGATACTCAACTGCTGCATTTACTCTTGGTATATAACCATGGTGGTCTGCACCCCAGATATTGATATAGTGATCATACCCGCGCTCAAATTTTTGATTGTGATAAACTATATCTCCGGCTAAGTAAGTTGGACGACCGTCTTCACGAACAACAACTCTGTCGTTATCATCGCCTTTAGCCTCAGATGCTATCCAAACCTTGCCATCTTTTTTGTAAATAGCATTTTTATCATTTGCAGCCATCTTAGCCATAACTCTGTCCCAGTCATTATATAAAGAGGACTCATTAACAAAGGTGTCAAAATGGATGTTTGTGTCTGCTAGAGAGTCTACAATTATCTGCATAACACCGTCTTTTGCCCAAAGTGCTAATTCTTTTTGGCGTGATTCATCAGTTAAGATTTCTTTGCCGAATTTTTCGACTGCAGTATTTGCCAAACCATCTAGGTACTCACCACGATAGTAACTCTCTGGATACTCAACATTCTCTTTAAGTATGTTTTCACGACCATATAGCTGAATAGAAAGACCAAGCAAGTCTATCTGATTTCCAGCATCATTTACATAATACTCAGCCGTGATATCATAACCAAGATGTTTGGCGAGTCTATAAAGCGTGTCACCATAAACTGCTCCACGAGCATGTCCGATATGAAGAGGGCCTGTAGGGTTTGCGCTCACAAATTCTAAAAGTATTTTTTCTTTTTTTTCTTGTGAAGCAAATTCATCTTGATTTTCAAGTGCCCAAGCAGCATATTCACTTAAAAAGTTTTCACTTAGACGAAAATTCAAGTAGCCTTTTACAGACTCAACACTGGTAAATATCTCGTGATTGTCAAATGAAGAAGCTAGTTCCTCGGCAATTTTCATAGGAGACTCTCTAAGCTCCTTTGCTAAAGAAAAAGCTATTGGAGTAGCAAAATGACCAAAAGAACGATCTTTTGGCTTTTCTAAAACAACCGTGCGGCCTAGTGTTTCGCGCAAAAGCGCCGATACTCGTTGTTTCAAAAGTTACGCTTGTTTTGTAGTTTCTGTAGTTTTTGGAGCTTCAGTTGATGCAGTTTCTTCACTACCTTCTACTTTTTTTGGAGCTTCTGCAGATGCCGTTTCAGAATCGATATCTTTCATCTCAGACTTAAAGTTTTTGATTCCTTTACCAAGACCTTTTGCTAAGTCAGGTATCTTTTTTGCACCAAATAGTAGTACTACTATTGCTAATATTATTAATAATTCTGTTCCGCCAGGCATTCCCATGCATATTCCTTGTATAAAATTAAGTCAGAGATTATAGCTATTTTTTGCTGTAAATTCTCTTATCATAAGTATATAGTTTATTTACTAGTCTATATCTTCCCATTTTTGCACAAATTCATTTATCTCACTGTCTGGAACTTTCAGTCTAGCTGCCTTTGCAATTGTTCTTAATGTGTTTGCAGCTTGGGCAAGATTATCATTTATGATCATATAATCATATTCACTTATTCTCTGTATCTCTTTTCTTGCCATTTTTACACGACGATCAATCACTTCCTTCTCATCTGTTGAACGAGCTTCGAGACGCTTTTTTAGTTCAGATAGAGTTGGAGGAGATATAAAGACTGAAGTAGTGATATCACCAAGTCTATTATTTACCAAGGTATTTCCCTGTACATCAATATCAAATAAAACTAATTTACCATCATTAAGAGCCTTTTTTACAGGTTTCAAAGATGTTCCATAATAGTTACCGTGAACAAAGGCATACTCTAAAAATTGCTCTTGTTCAATATCTTTTTTAAACTCTTCTTCGTCTACAAAATGATAATGAACACCCTCAACTTCGCCTTGTCTCATTGGACGAGTAGTAGTTGAAATTGAAAAGTAACACTCCCCAATATCATTAATAACCTCATTTAATAAGGAGCTCTTTCCTGCACCGCTGGGACCGGAGAGAACCAATATAGCTCCACTTTTATAATTCACTATTTGTCCCCTAGAGTTATATTGATATTAATTTTCATACCTTTGAGTGAAGCTGCTACATTTTTATCCGTAAGTGCTGCTAATAGTGTTTTTAGAGATTCTACTCCGTCGTTATCTTGTGTGGTTTCAGTGTCTGTTGGTATTTCTAATTCCTCTTTGTCTAAGTCAGGCTCTGAACTGAACTCTTCGAGTTCATTAACTTCTGAACCTTCATTGGATTCACTAGAACTCTCTGAATCTATTTCGTCCATCTCTTCTTCATTTATTTCCTCGCCAATAGCAATTTTTAAATCTCTGCTTGTTAAAGAGTCAATGTTAAGTAAGATATCTTCATCTACTTCACTCTCTAAATCTTCTTCACTCAATCCTTCAACTGCACTCTGTATTTGAGATTCTAAACTGAGCTCTTCGAATTCGTCCGGCTCATCGAGTTCTTCAAGTTCATCTAGTTCATCAACTTCGTTCAACTCTTCAGGCTCTTCAAGTTCATCAAGTTCGTCTAGTTCATCACTTGTTTCAAGTTCATCAAGTTCTGTATCTTCATCAGATTCAATAGAACTTTCTGAATCTATTTCTGGCTCTTCGAGTTCATCACTTGTTTCAAGTTCATCCAACTCTTCAGGCTCTTCAAGTTCGTCGAGTTCATCAACTTCGTTCAACTCTTCAGGCTCTTCGAGTTCATCAAGTTCGTCTAGTTCATCACTTGTTTCATCTTCGTCGAATTCTTTTTCATTCTCTTCCAGAAGGTCCTGTACTTCTTTTAGGTCATCTTTATCAAGAATGCTCTCAGATATATTATCATCAAGTTCATCTAAATCATCCAAGTCGTCAAGCTCGTCTGTATTAACTTCTTCATCCAAATCATCAAGTTCAGCTAACTCATCAAAATCATTAATATCATCATCGATAGTATCCAAACCATCAAGTTCATCAACTTCTGCAGTTTGCTCATTTTCAGCTAAATCATCAAGCTCGTCTAAATCATTAATATCATCGTCAATACTGTCCGAACCATCGAGTTCATCAACTTCTGCAGCCTGTTCCTCTTCATCTGAAGAGTCTAAATTTACTTCCTCTTTATCTAAGTCTATTTCTTCTTCATTTTCAATAGAAGCAAATATCTCAACTAAGTCAGTTGGCAAAAAAGGTTTTCTTAGTACCGAAGTAAACCCATCAGCATCTTCAGCATCTCTAGAACATATATATAAGGATTTACTGTAGTCTACTGCAGTATGTATTTCTTCCATAATTTCTTCACTATACAGCGAATCATCAACAACTAAAAGATCATAATTTCTAGACTCTATATCATCAATACTTTCTACTACATCCACGCTATCTGAAGTCTTTTGTGCACTTAATGTAACTAGCTTATTTACTACTGGATTACTATTTAAAAGTAATATTTTCATTACTGATTCCCTTTTGAGGCTCTTTTGACATTATTGTATCAAAAAAAACTAAAAAAACATCTCTAAATAGTTAAAAGCCTCTTGCATTTGTCCTTTTAAAATCAACATAGTAGCACTCAAAGTAGCGATAAGTACAACGAACGCAACCATGATTTTTATAGGAAAACCGATAACCAAAAGATTAAATTGTGGCATTGTTTTCATTAACATTCCAAATATTATATCTGCAAGCCAAGAAAGGGCAATAATAGGAAATGCAATCATAAAACCAACCATAAACATATTTGATGTGGCTTTTATAATATAGTTGAAAATATCTTCGCTCATCAAAAAACCACCCAGCGGAACATTTTGCAAAGAAGCATCTACAAAAAGTAAAATCCAATGGTGCATATCCATCGCAAACAATACCATCAGTGCTATAAGAGACAAAAATTGTGAGATTATCGGCATCGATACACCCGATATTGGGTCAATAGCACTAGCCATAGAGAAACCCATCATAAAAGATATCTGACCGCCGGCAAAAGTAATAACATTGAATGCAACTTGCAGTATCACTCCGATGACCAAGCCAAAAAGCAACTCACTTAAAATTGCCATAACAATACTTGCAATTGTGATGGGGATATCTAATGCGGGCATTGAAGAGTAAAAAACAATTGTGAAGAAAAAAGCTATAGAGGTCTTTAATGTCGGAGGTATACTCTCATGAGCAAAAATTGGAGTTGCCATAAAAAGTGCAGCAAATCTAAAAAAAAGAAGTACAAAACCTATTATGTAAGTGTCGGTAAAAACTTCTGCCCAAGACATTACTTAACTTCCACTAACTCTCTGTTTTCAAGTTTAAAAACTTTATGGCATTTATAAGCAAGCTCTTCATCGTGTGTTACAAGTATCATACCGGCATTTTTTTTATCAATATATTCAAAAAATATATCCATTACTTCGTTTGCAGTTATATTATCCAAATTTCCCGTAGGCTCATCAACAAATAAAATGCGAGGCTGCTTTGTCAAAACTCTGGCAATAGAGACTCTTTGCTGCTGACCGCCTGAAAGTTCTGTGACTTTTTGATTTATCGCTTCACTTATGTTTAATCTTCTTAAAAGCTCTTCATCAATATCTTGCTTTGACAATATCGCGGCAACTTCAAGATTTTCCATGCCGCTAAAACCCTTAAAAAGATAATGCGATTGAAAAACAAGTCCAAGTTCATCTCTTTTTATTTGTGCTAGTCTTTTTTTGCTCATAGTTGCCGTATCTTTGCCAAAAAGAGAAACAGAACCGTTATTAGGGATTAAAAGTGTTGATAAAATATTGAGCAGGGTTGATTTTCCACTACCGCTCATACCAATAATGGCGATAGATTCTTTTTCTTCCAAGTCCAATGAGATATCGGAAAATAGTTCATACTCAAATGTATGTGATATGTTTTTAGCAGATAATAAATTCATAGGTGAATTATAACCAATGTAATACGAATCTTAACTAAAACTACAAACCGAGTGATTCAATAGAGTGTTGTGTCAATTTGTTCAGCTCATTTATACCCGGTATATCAAATAGCAGGGATGTACCTACCCCACCCCATAAAACAATAAAAGCAGAGATGATAATAAATGCAAGTGATACTTTATATCCATAATCTACATTTAAATGAACGCTCTCTTTAAAGTATAGATGTACAATCACTTTAAAATAGTAATATATGGAAACAAATGCACTCAAGGCTCCAAAAACAGCGAGTGAAGTGTAGCCTGTTTCAATAGCTGATGTAAAAATATAAAACTTACCGATAAAACCTATCGTAGACGGGAAACCGGCCAAAGAAAGCATAAATATACTCAGCGAGGCGGCAATTAGCGGCTTGTCTTTGCCAAGCCCGTTCAAATCGTCGTATGTGATCAGTACATCACCGCCTTTACTTATATAACTAAGTACTCCAAAGGCACCTATTGCACTGATAAAATATGCAAAAAGATAAAACATTATCGCATGCGCACCATCTTGGTTATTTACCTCAACCGAAGCTAAAGCTACAAGCAGATAACCGCTATGAACAACGGATGAGGCTGCTAACATTTTTTTAACACTTGTTTGAATGATGGCCAGAAGTGAGCCGCCTATCATCGTAACAACAGCACCACCTATTATAAGAGGGTCATAGATACTCTCAAATGTTATATAGTCCAATAAAAACACCCTAAGAGCAAATGCAAAAACTGCAATTTTAAATACTCCTGCCATATAAGCCGTAATCGGAAGAGAAGCACCTTCATAGACATCTATAACCCATGCACCAAATGGAACAGAAGCTATTTTAAACATGATTGTTATCATTATCAGCAGGCTTCCGGCAACTATTAGAAGTTGAGAGTGCAACTCTGTGTGTAAAATATACTCAGCTATAGCGTCCAAGTTTGTACTTTTTGCCTGCGCATATATCAACATCATTCCAAGCAGATAAAAAGATGCCGAGAAAGAACCAAGCAGAAGGTATTTAAAAAATGCTTCAGATGCTTTAAGCGAGTTTTTGTTTAATCCAACCAGAACATAAACTGACATAGATGCTATCTCTAAGGCTATAAAAGCTGTGAGCAGTTCTTTAGCCATACTGAGTATCACCATACCAAAAAGTGAGAAAAGAAGCAGCACAAATGACTCATGAGTAAAATATGTTGTTTTGTCTATAAAAGACTTTGCAATTGCCAAAGTTAAAAAACCGCCAAAAAGAAACAAAGAAATAAAAGTGGCACTAAAAGTGTCATATACCAACATTGAGTTAAATATATCCGGTAAAACATCTATGGAATGTTTCTCTGTTATAGTACTTACACTCAGGATGAAACTCAAAAAAAGTGTAATCAAGGTTATTGTATAACCCTTTTGTTTGGTATATGACGAGCTAAGACCATATAGCAAAATAAAAATGGCACTAAACAGCAGTAAAGCAGGTACAAGCAGTGCAATCAACTCATTTGTCATTTTTTGGCACCTCTTTTTCGAGTATATAAAACTGTGCTGTAGGCTCAATATTTTTTATAAAATAATTTGGGAAGATTCCCATTGCTAACACCAGCAATGCTAGCGGAACAAGTGCAAAAAGTTCATGCAAACGAAGGTCTTGAAAATTTTTAGTCACTTCATTTGGCTCTCCAAAAAGAACCTTGCTTATCATTTTAAACATAAACAGCATCGCGATTAAAATCGTAGTAGCAGTTATAAAACCAATGTATATATTGTAATTAAATGCTCCAAGGATTATAAGCACCTCAGCCACAAAACCTGCTGTTAATGGAACTCCGACAATACTCAGAGCAAAAAATGCAAAAAACAGCGCAAATCTTGGAGCAACTTTTGCAATTCCGCCAAGCGAGGCAATATAGTGAGTCTTAGTTCGCTCAAAGAGCATACCTACCATCAAAAACAGTGCAGCTGAAGATATAGCATGAGCTACCATCAGGTAGGATGAGCCGACAAGACCATAAACATCATATATAAAAAATCCTACTACGATTAAAGAGAGATGAGAAGCTGAGGAGAGAGCAAACATCTTTTTTAAATGCGTTTGATTCATAGCAGAGATACCAAAGAATATAAGACCAAATAGACCAAGCCCGATAAAATATGGTGCCACGGCATGAGAAGTTTCATTAAAGAGCGTAAATAAAAATCTCCAAATAGCATAAGTACCAAGTTTTGCCATCAAAGCCGACATCACGATAACTGCACCTGTTGGTGCGCTTCTGTAAGTCTCACTTAGCCATGTATGAAAAGGGAAAATAGGAATTTTTATGGCAAAAGCAAGCATAAATCCACTAAACACAAGGATTGACTGGGTTGATGAGAGAGTTATATTTTTAAGGTCATAAAGTGAAAAAGAGTATACACCAAACTGCTCTTTGTACTGCACTGCTATATAGAGTATAGATATAAGCATCATAAGCGAACCTAGGATTGTGTACATGTTAAACTTCATAGTAACAAAGTTTTTTCTGCCAAATCCAAAAAGACCAATCATAAAAAATATCGGCAGCAGCATGACTTCCCAAAAAAGATAAAAGAGCATCAAATCAAGGGATAAAACAGCCCCCATAATACCGCCCTGAACAAAAAGAAGGTGAATCCAGTAGCCATGTTTATCTCTTTGTTTATACAGAGCAACGGCAACAAGCGGCATCAAAATAGCATTCATCATAACAATACCGAGTGACACCCCGTCAACTCCGACAAAATAATTAATCCCATACTCATATATCCAAACTTTATACTCCACAAACTGCATAGGAGCATTTGGGTCAAAATCAACATAAAGCTTTAGTGAAACATACAAAATAATTGATGTTACCAACATATAAATAACTTTTACAATTTGAATATTAATTCTGACAAAAAACAAAAATATTGCGGCTATAATTGGCAAAAATATCAATATACTTAAAGTACTCATAATGCAGCCCTCAACAAGACATACAGATAGATAAAGCCAGAGACTGCCCCAACTAACATGTAGAGTGCGTAGTTTCTTACATTGCCGTTTTCAAAACCAGAGAAGAGTAGCCCAAGTTTTTCATAGTATAGTGCTAAATTGTGAATTGTATTATCTATTAAATTATTGCTGATGTGTTTATCAAATAAAATTGAGAGTGCATACAGAGGTTTCACTACAACCGCACTGTATATCTCATCAATATAAAATTTGTTTGCGACTAAAGTGTGTTCACTCTCTTTGTCTATAGTGTTAGTGTATGCATATCTTTTGTATGTATAAAATATCACTCCAATAATAGCCAAGGTATTAATCGACATCAACATAAGTTCATCAAAGTGCGTGACAATAAACTTCTTGTCTGCAATATCCAACCAGTTTGACATGTTGAGATTTCCGCCAAAAATCTCAGGCATATTTAACAACCCTGCAAATATGGAGAATATAGTTAAAACAGTCATAGGATAAAGCATAGATTTACTGTTTGCTTCGCCAACCTGCTTAGTATTTGAGTAAAAAACTACAAACACCAATCTGAACATATAAAACACCGTCAAAAGTGAAGCAGTAAAAGCCATCAAGAACAGCGGTGCATGTCCGCTTGCGTAGAGTGCACTCATGATTGCATCTTTAGAGAAAAATGCCGAGAGCGGAGGAATGGCACTGATGGTCAAAGTCGCTATTAGTATCATGACAAATAGAGCCGGCATACTCTCTTTTATACCGCGAAGTTCTCGTATATCCTGCTTATGATGAAAGGCCACTATAATCGCGCCAGCCCCCATAAATAAAAGTGCTTTAAAAAAGGCATGTGTAAACATATGAAAGAGCGCAGTCGAATAAGCTCCTACACCTAAAGCCATAAACATAAATCCAAGCTGGCTCATTGTCGAGTATGCAAGAATCTTCTTGATATCAAACTGTCTGGTTGCAACTATGGCGGCAAACAATGCAGAAAAGGCTCCAATGTAAGCTATAAAGAGCGACACATCAAATGTGAGATTATAAAGCGGTGCGAATCTTGCGACCATATAGACACCGGCTGTTACCATCGTAGCTGCATGTATCAAAGCTGAAACCGGTGTCGGTCCAGCCATCGCGTCCGGCAACCAGACAAACAAAGGAATTTGGGCAGATTTTCCCATAGCACCGACAAAAAGCAAAAATGCAATCAGACTAAGCATAGGAGCTTCAATCTGTCCAATGTTTGAGAGAATTGCATCAAACGACATGCCTCCGCTTCCAATCTCTAAAAACAGAAGCATCAGAGCACTTAAAAATCCAAAATCCCCTACTCTGTTTGCTATAAAAGCTTTATTTCCGGCATATGTATTTTTAATATCCTCAAAATAAAAGCCAATCAAAGCATAAGAAGTAAGACCTACTCCCTCCCATCCTATAAACATAATGATAGGATTGTCAGCTAAAACCAACAAGAACATGAAAAATATAAAAAGATTAAAATAGGCAAAAAAGCGCCCGTAGCTTTTGTCTTTGTTCATATATCCGCTAGCATATACATGTATTAAAAAACTCACCGGTGCAATAAACAAAATCATAAAAGAGCTAAGAGCATCAGCTTTAAGTGCGACTTCGACAATAAAATCCTCAATACTCAACCATGTAAAAAGGTGGGAGGTAAAAACTTGATTTTCAAAGTAGCTAAAATAACTGAGATAAAGTGCTAATAGTGCGCTGATGCCTGAGCCTGCCAAGGCTAAAGATGTATATATGTACTGCTTTACTCCCGAAATGGAAATATTAAGTAAAAATATAAGTGTTGCGCTCAGCAGCGGCGAGAGAAGTAAAATATTTAAAATTAGCGAGTCGCTCATCTTTTACTTCCCAACATGTCAAATATATTTGCATCAAGTGAGCTCTTCTTTTTAAATAAAACGACGAACAAAGACATAAAAAGAGCCGCTTCAGATGCCGCAATAGCAATAATGATAATGGACATAACTTGAGCAGAAGCATCAGCCATATCTGCACTTATTGCCACTAAAGACAGGTTCACGGCATTTAAAAGCAATTCAATTGACATGTAGATAACAATAATGTTTCTTCTGCTGATAAGTCCAACCACCCCGATACAAAAAAGTATAATAGAGAGTATCATGTACTCTTGCAGCATCAACTCTCCCTCTTTGCTAAGGTGACTGCACCTACAAGTGCAACAAGCAGTAAAATTGAGACAAGCTCAAAAGGAAGTACCCACTTACTAAAGAGGGTCAGACCGACATCTTTTATGTTTCCAAATCCTTCAGCGGGCACTCTATTTATAGTTATGTCACTTCTTATAATCAAATCAATCAAAATAAGCCCAAACGGCGCTACAATAAACGATGTTCCAAGAAGCCACCAGTTTTTATTTTTCTCATCAGGCAGGTTTTCGTCTTTTATATTTAAAAACATAATGATAAATAAAATCAACGATAAAATTGCACCTGCATAGATTATTATCTGCACGACAAACATAAATGTGGCGTTTACAAGCCCAAAAAGTGCAGCTATACAGATCAAAGCAACTATAAATGCAAGTGCAGAATCTATAGGTCTGTGAGCACTTATCATAACAATTGAACTCACTATAGTAAGAAGTGCCAATATGGCAAAAATAATCTCATTTTGCAAGACTGTACTCCTCTTTTGAAATTCCTTTTATAGAGAGCAACTTCTCTTTATCGTAGATAAACTCTTCTCTTGTCTCACCAACTACAGAGTAAATTCCGCTGTCCATTCTTATGGCGTCGCAAGGGCAGGCTTCCACGCAGTAGCCGCAAAATACACACTCAAGCAAGTCAATGTTAAACACTTTAGGCATCTTCTCATCCAAGCCGTCCTCTCTTGCCATAGCAACTATATCTATACAGTTGGATGGACAGGCAGTTGCACACATAAAACAGGCAACACAGGCTATGGAGTTATCTTCTTTTCTATGTGTTAATCTATGAACGCCTCTGTAACGCGGTGTTATGTCAGTCGGTTTTTCATCAGGATAACATACTGTAGGAATCTGCGTAGCATCTTTTAAGTTTGTAGAAAAGTGCTTCAAAGTAGTTTTCATACCTGAGAATATGGCACTTATGTACATCTTTTCTTTAAAGGTGTTTCCGTGACGATGTACTACTTTAATTCCCATAATTAACTCCAATAACTACAACTATAGCTGTTATAAATATATTTGCCAAAGAGAGAGGAAGCAAGATATTCCATCCAAGCTTTTGAGTCTGATCATACCTAAAGCGCGGAAGAGTCCATCTCACCCAAATGAAAACAAAGTGCAAAACAAAAAGCTTTACTGTAAAGACAACAAACTGTAAAATCATTACACCGACCTCGTGAGTCTCACCAAATCCAAAAGCATAATAAGCCATAACTATGGTTGCAAAAAATGTAAATCCGATAATAAGCGTAGTGTAAATCTTTGTCTCATTGTTTGATGAAAACTCAAATCTGCTGTTTTTATTCATCCATCTTAAAAAAAGTATTGATGTTAAAACAGCAAATATAATCACTCCCCAAAGAATAGTCTCAAAATGATTTATCAAATCACTTGTACTCAAATACGGAAGCTGATAACCGCCAAAAAAGATAGTAACTATTAAAGCTCCCGATGCAGCCATTGCAATATACTCAGCCACAAAAAATAGACCAAACTTCATAGCCCCATACTCAGTATGATAACCAGCGACAATCTCACTCTCACTCTCAGCCGCATCAAAAGGTGCACGATTAGTCTCCGCAAATGCAGTCACAATAAAGATAATTGTCGCAAGAGGCTGAATAATAGCGCCCCATGCAGGTATGATGAAAAAGCTTTGTGTCTGGTAACTCACCATCTCATTGAGGTTTATTGTCCCGTAAGTTATCAACATTGAGACAAGAGCTAAACCCATGGCAACCTCATAACTGATAACTTGAGCAGTTGCTCTCATGGAGCCGAGTATCGCAAACTTGCTATGACTAGCCCAGCCCCCGAGAATAATGCCGTAAACACCAAGACCTGCAAAAGCCAAAAACCACAACACACCTAACTCTGTCGGCAATGCCTGCATATGGTAAGTCTCTCCATTGAGAGTTATGTTATCGGCGTACGGTATGACCATAAAAGTCAAAAAAGCACTCACAAAAGCTATACTTGGAGCTATCAAATAGTAGAGTTTATTTTTGATATGTGATGGTAGAAACTCCTCTTTAAAAACCAGCTTCATCATATCTGCAATTGACTGAATGATTCCGCCTAGTCTGATTCCGCCTATATTACATCTGTTTGGACCGACTCTATCTTGAATAAATGCGGCAATTCGTCTCTCCATCCACACCAAAATAGGAACTGTAGCAAGAGAGTAAAGCATAGTCATCATTAGAGGAAGAAGAATCAAAAATGTGTTCACTTTAACTCCTCCAATATATCAACAAGACGCGAATTTTGGCTCTCATATTTTGTAGCATAAAAATCTTGTCTTATTCCGTCACAGTTAATGATGGTTCCACTATCATGAGCAAAGTCAGCTATAACAAATATCAGTTCATAATCACTATCTACATGTGAAGTTGTAAAATGAACTACTTTTTTACTTTTTAATTCTCTGTTTTTAAGATATTTATGGTCAAAATTTATAACTACATGTGCCTCTTGTAAAGAGACGCCAAACTCATCTTCATCATAGTTTATTCCAAGCTCTTTTACACCGTTAAAGTTAGCGCTCATGTCGTTTGTTTTAAGCCACTCATCACCAAAATTCTCATCAATGTAAGGCAAGGAAAAAAGCTCTACAGAGTTATCTTTGCAAAAAGACTTTACCGCTTGAAGCTGTTGCAGACTCATCGATGGAGATACAAGAGCTAGTTTTTTTTCATCTTTTAACAACTCTTTTAAATCTTTGACATGTGATACATCTGCGTTGAAATTCTCATTTAATTCTTTGTAACTGAGTCTTCCATAATCACATAAAAACGACTTATTGATTTTATTGTTTCTTCTTGCACGAAAACGGTGAACTTTCTCTGCGCTGTATTTTGTTTCATTGTAATCTATGTAGATATTGCACCCGCGGGAACATCCATGGCAGATACTTTTTGTAGAATCTAAAAACCAGACACGCTGTTTAAATCTAAAGTCTTTAGATGTAAGTGCACCGACTGGACACAGCTCGACTACATTCATAGCGTACGGATTGTTAAGTTCATGTCCCGGTGCGACTGCGACTCTTGAATTGTCGCCACGGCCGATTATTCCAAGTTCATTTGTCTTTGTAATATTTGAAGTAAATCTGACACATCTCGTACACAAGACACATCTCTCTTGGTCAAGCATTACATTTGAGCCAAGGTCTATATGTTTGCCTTTTTTTGTTTTTGGAGTGCTTAGATGGCTGTCGTATAGACCAAAGTCCATATAATAATCCTGTAGTTTACACTCTCCCGCCTGGTCACAGATGGCACAATCAACAGGATGGTTTAAAAGTTCAAGCTCTAAAATAGAGCGCTTGACTTCTTTTATATTTTCACTTATTGTCGATACTTCAAGGTTTTCTTTTACAAAAGTATTACAAGCGATTTGTGGGCGTTTTTGCCCTTTAATCTCAACCATACACATTCTGCAATTTCCATCAGCACCCAAATCTTCCTGATAGCAAAAATGTGGGATTTCAAGAGCATTTTTTAGCATAACTTCTATTAAAAGGTCTCCCTCTTTGCACTCAACTTCTGCATTGTCGATTAAGATTTTCATACAATGCACTCCAGAAACTCAGCTTCAAAATGTTTTAAAAAGCCGTCAATAACGCCGCTAGCTGCCGGTGCAAAGACACATATAGTTTTTCCGTTCATACTGTTACTAACTGATTTTAAAATCTCTAAATCTTCTGTGGTGGCTTTTTTTGCAACAAATCTGTCAAGTATTTTATCGCTCCACGATGTACCTTCACGGCAAGGCGTACACTGTCCGCAGGATTCATGGTGATAAAATCTCAGAAGATTTTTAAGAGCTTTAACCATTGATGCATCTTCGCCCAAAACAATCATTCCGCCAGTGCCCAAAGCTGAACCAAGAGCACTCAGATTTTCATAATCAAGTCTTGCATCTTTTAACATCTCATATGGAAGTATCGGTGTTGAGGCACCGCCGGGGATGACTGCTTTTAACTTTTTGCCTTTTTTTACACCGCCGCCTACTTTTTCTATAAACTCAAGCATACTTATGCCAAATTCAGCCTCGTAAACACCGGGCTTATTTACATTTCCGCTGATTCCAAAAAGCAGTGTTCCGGGTGATTTTTCAGTACCGTAAGCTCTGTAAGCATCTGCGCCGTTTTCAATTATAAAGGGAACTGAAGCTATTGTCTCAACATTGTTGACAAGTGTCGGTTCATTGAAGTAAAACTCTGGCTCAGGCGAGTGAGGTTTGAGCCTTGGGTGTCCGCGGTTACCCTCTAGAGACTCTAATAGTGCAGATTTTTCGCCACATATATAAGCTCCCGCACCTCTATGAATAGTTATGTCGACCCTGTATTTTGCTCCGACTCCTAAAAAGTTTTTCTCATAAGCCTCATCAATTGCGCCCTGAAGAACATCACTGAACTCTTCATACTCGCCTCTTACATAAATATATGAGATGTTTGAGCTTACAGCGTAACATGTAGCGATAATCCCCTCTATAAGAAGATGCGGGTCAAGCGAGAGTATTCTTCTGTCTTTAAATGTTCCAGGCTCACTCTCATCAGCATTAACGACAACATACTTCACTCCATCCCAGTCACTTACTATCTGCCATTTATTTCCAGTAGCTGCTCCGCCGCCGCCTTTACCGCGAAGTCCGCTTTGTTTTATGATATCTATCAGTTCTTGAGGCTCTTTTTCAAACACAGATTTTAGTGATGAGTAGCGGCCATTTGCAAGTGCTACATCAATTAAATGCGAGTCTGGTATCTCAAAGTTTTTGCTGACAATCTTGGTTATCATTTTAAGACCTCATCAATCGTCTTAGTTGTAAGATTTTCATGATACTTTCCATCAATAGCGCACATCGGAGCACCCGAACATGCACCCATACACTCAACTTCAATAACTTCAAAATCTTTACTATAATTCTCATCAAGATATGCCTTGATATCTTCGCTACCGTTTAACTCACATGAGAGTGTTGCGCAAACTTCGATAACTCTTTTTTGAGGCTTTGTCAGTCTAAACATAGTGTAAAAAGTTACTACACTATAGATATGCATATATGGAACATCTAAAAATTCAGAGATGTGCCCTATTGCATCTTCGCTGATATAACTCTCTTGCTTTTGAGCAAACCATAAAAGCGGAAGGATAAGAGCTTTTTTATGGGGATATCTATTTAACAAAGAAGCTATCTTGATGCTGTTTTCTTGTGAAAATGAAAAACTCATCTATCCATCTCCCCTGCTATAATATTTAAACTTCCAAGTGTTAAAACAGCATCAGCAAGCTGAAATCCCTCAATCATGTCTGCATAGGCTGAAATGGCCGTAAAAGACGGTGCTTTTACCTTTACCTTGTACGGTGTTCCGCTGCCGTCGCTTACTATGAAAAAACCCAGCTCTCCGTTTGTGGCTTCTATAGAGCCATAATACTCACCTGCAGGAACTTTAACTCCTTCGTAAGTAAGCTTGAACTGATTCATCACTCCCTCTATTGTAGTATAGACAGCCTCTTTATTAGGCAATACTATCGAAGCATCTTTAACATTTATCTCACCCTCAGGCATAGTTTTCATAACTTGATTTATGATGCTGGTGCTTTGTTTTATCTCCTCAAAGCGGACCATAATCCTATCATATACATCTCCGACACTCCCTACAGCAACATCAAATTCGTAGTTTTCATAACCATAGTATGGACTATCTTTTCTCATATCGTACGCCACTCCAGAAGCCCGTAGGTTCGGACCTGTCAAGGATGCATTTATGGCATCTTTTGGAGTTATGATACCTATGTTTTGTGTTCTATCATGAAAGATTCTATTGTGCTTTATTAGCGAAAGTGTCTCATCTACGCCCTCTTTTACTTTGAGAAGTGCGTTATTTAAGTCACTCTCAAACTCCTCATGCAAATCATTCGTCATACCGCCGATTCTCATATACGAGTTAGTTAGTCTCGCACCTGTAAGCTTGGAGAGCAGCTCATAAATCGTCTCTCTTGGGTTGTACATGTACCAGTAGTTTGTCATTGCACCCATATCGACCAATATTGCAGCCAAACACACAAGATGATCCTCTATGCGAGATAGTTCAAGCAAAAGAACTCTTATTGCCTGCCCTCGCGGATGAAGAGTAACACCAAGCATATCCTCAACAGTTTTTGCAAAAGCTATGTTGTTGCTTATAGCAGAGCAGTAATTCAGCCTGTCAGTATATGGGATAATCTGATTATATGTATGATTCTCGCAACTCTTCTCAAATCCGCGGTGCAAATAACCAATCTCTATTACCGCAGCTTCAATAGTCTCGCCATCAAGTGCAAGATAGGTTCTTATTGTTCCATGACTTGCGGGATGCGAGGGTCCAAGATTTAAAAACATCAAATCCTTGCTACAATCGCTAAATGAGCCATCTTCGAGTTTACATACTACGCTTTTACCAAGCAGTCTGTTATTCATCTCATCTTGCAAATCATCTACACAAAGAGATAGTTGACCTTTTGTAATCGGGTATGATTTTCTTAAAGGATGACCTACAAATGCACAATGGTTTAAAACTCTTCTTAGATTTTTATGACCTTTAAATTTTATGCCGTACTGATCATAAACTTCTCTCTCCAGCCAGTCAGCGCCGCTAAAAATATCTGTTATACTCTGAACTTCCAATGCTGCAAGATAACTCTTAATCACTAATATTTGTTTAAAATCTTTATGACGAATTATATATACGATTGCAAATTCTTCTTCTTGAGCTTCAATATATTCGCTGTAGTCAATTGCTGTAATATCAAGAAGATAGCTAAACCCCTCGGCAAATTTTTCTTCTATAAACACATGAAGATTTTCTATAGCAATAGTTATATAATTAGACATTGTCTAGCAAGCCCTTAAAATCTTTGTGTCTATCTGGATTGTATTTATTTGTTTTAACATCTGCTTGGAGAGTTAAAAGTGCATCAAGCAATGCTTCTGGTCTTGGCGGACAACCACCGACATACAAATCAACCGGAATAATCTTATCAATTCCCTGCATAGTTGAATAGTTATCATAAAAACCACCGCTGCTTGCACACGCACCCATACTTATAACCCACTTTGGTTCGCTCATCTGGTCATAAATCTGTTTTAAAATCGGCCCTTGCTTGTAGGTCACAGTCCCGGCAACTATCAGCAAATCAGCCTGACGAGGAGAAAATCTGACAACTTCTGCACCAAAGCGTGAAATATCGTATTTGCTCGCAGCCACACTCATAAACTCTATTGCGCAACATGCCGTTCCAAATATCATAGGCCAAAGCGAGGATTCTCTTGCCCATCCAATCGCCTCTTCAAGCTTAGTAACTATTGCGGTGTCTAACGGTAACCCAGGCTCTGCTAATCCCATTTTAGAGCACCCTTTTTATAAATATATATAAGTCCGGCTAAAAGAAAAAACATAAATGTAAACATTTCAAAGAGACCCAGAAGGTTTGTCTCTCTCAGTGTTACTGCCCACGGGAACATAAAAAGAATCTCAACATCAAACAGTACAAATATAATGGCAACAAGATAATATTTAATGTTAAAACGCTCAAAGCTGTCTTTGTATGTCTTTTTGACACCGCTCTCATATGTTTCATTTATAGATGTATTATGCTTTGTTTTTTCACCGATATAACGGCTCAAATGAAACAAAAATGGGATAATAACAGCCAATAAAAGTATGATAGTCAATGGTAAATAAAAATTATAATTCAATTATCAACCCCTCTTATTAGAAAATTATATAACAATTTTTAAAAAATCATCAGTTTATTTTTTGAACAACAACAATATAGAAGTTTGATGATGCTTTTTTTGAAGCTAAAAGCCGAATATCTACTTTTAGATTTACTTCTTTACCTTTGTCATCATACTTAATATTATAACTCATCTCTTTTATTAGCCCAAGATACTCTTTTGTTTTTTCAAATGATTGGTGCTTTACCAAAGGAGCTATCTGATCAAACATTATTTTTTCGTCTGAATCTTCAATATGAAACATCTCTTTAAAGCGTGGATTAGTTGTAATAAATTTACCGGATGCATTCATATATCCAATAGCTAAAGGAAAATAATCGAATCCGACTTTAATACTTGTAAGCTTGAGTTTTAAATCGCTGTTTTCCTCAATAAACTTTGTAATATCACTCCCAACAGCGATTACATATGTCTGTTCGCCTTTAATAATTTTTGATACCTGCCAATTTATTCGGTAGTTTTTACCATTTGAATCTTTGAGTGGAGTAACAAAATGCTGAGAATAACTATCTTTAGTTAATATGTCATTAAGATATGGGCTCAATTTATCTATATATGTAGGCATAAAAGTTTCAAAAAAATTCTTTCCTAAAACTAACTCTTTTTTCATTTTTACTAGATTTGAAAAATACTCATTCGTATCAACAATATTTCCGCCGCTATCAAGAACAATCATTATAGAATTACATGCTCCGCTAAAGTCATTAAAAGTGATATTATTAAAAAGTTCTTTTGTTGGAATCTGCATAAAAATAATTAAAAGCTGCTTCTGGTTATGATTGAAATGTACATTATATACCCCGTCAAATATATCAACATCATGAAGAGTATAAGAGTCCCTATGCTCTTGTTCATTATACTTATCGATTAACTTCTTAAGAGAGATTTCACTATCTGTCAAATCTACTTTTTTCTCTTTATCGGCTGATTTACGCTTTAAAACAGTCCCCATCGCCTGATTAATATAGGATTCAGACCACTCTTTTTTCTCATTTTCTTCTAGTAAAATTACGGGGTAAGATATCTTGTCTATTACATCAAAAACTAGTTGAGTGGTTTGCATTTTCATCCTCTAACATGACAATAGTAAATAAAGCATATTCATGTTTAATGACTCAATTATAGCAAAATATTTTTGTTTTGGAGGTGTGAAAGTTTATAAAGGGGGTTGGGTAAGCTAAAAGCTTAACCCATTTGTGCAGCAACTTCTGCAGCGAAGTCGTCTTCTTTTTTCTCGATTCCCTCACCAACTTCAAGGCGAACGAAATCTACAATCTCAGCAGAACCGCCAAGTTTTTTTGCTTCAGCCTGAACAGCTTGAGCTACAGTCAACTTGTCATCTAAAACATATTGTTGATCTAGAAGAGCTTGTTCTTGGTCTAGTAGTGTATTATCAAGGATAAAACGAGCTATTTGTCCAGGAACAATTTTGTCCCAGATTTGCTCTGGTTTACCTTGAGCTTTTAAAGCCTCTTTGATATCAGCTTCAGCTTGAGCCATAACTGCATCAGTAAGTTGCATCATAGATATGTACTGAGGTACATTTTTAAGAGGTTTTTTAAGACGAGATAGTTCTTCATTCTCTTTTTTAAGAGCTTCAATTCTACCTTTAGTCTCAGACTCAACATACTCAGGATCAAAATTTTTGTATGAAAGAGTTGTTGGCTTCATTGCAGATGCATGCATAGCAACATTTTTCAAAAACGGTTTCATTCCTTCAGCTGTTTTAGCGCTATCACATTTAGCTAAAACGATAACCGCAATACGGTTGTTTGAGTGAATATATCCATTAAGAGCAACAGTATCATCATCAGCTTTAAGTGTAGCAAAACGACGGATGTCGATTTTCTCACCGATTTTAGCTACTGTCTCAGCAAAGTATGAACCAAACTCTGTTGACTTGATAGACTCAACATCAGCAGGAGAAGTGCTGTAAATCTCTTCTGTAGTTTTTAAAACCAAGTTCTTAAAGCCTTCATTTTGAGCAACAAAATCAGTCTCAGAGTTAATCTCAACTACTGTAGCTTGAGAAAAGTCATCAGCTATTTTAAAACCAACAAGACCCTCAGCAGCAACTCTATCAGCTTTTTTAGCTGCTTTAGCAATACCGCGTTCTTTTAACCACTCAGTAGCTTTAGCCATATCTCCGTCATTTTCAACAAGAGCTTTTTTACAGTCCATCATTGGCGCATCAGTAGCTGCGCGTAATTCTTTTACTTGTGCTGCTGTAACTGCCATGATTATACTTCCTCTGTTGCTGCTGGAGCTTCTTCTGTAGAAACTACTGTTTCTTCTGCTGCTGGAGCTTCTTCAGTTGCTGCTACTTCTTCAACTTGCTCTTCTTCAGCAGGTGCATCTCTAAGAGCTTTACCTTCGTTGATAGCCTCTGTCATTTCACGACAAAAAAGTTGAATTGAACGGATTGCATCATCATTACCAGGAATTGGGTAAGTGATTAAATCCGGGTCACAGTTAGTATCTAATGGAGCTACAACCGGAATACCTAAACATCTAGCTTCTAAAACAGCAATGTGCTCTTTTACTGCATCAACAACGAAAAGCATATCAGGAAGTTTTTTCATATTACGGATACCACCGAAATATTGATCAAGTTTCTCTTTTTTTCTTGAAAGCATTAAAGCTTCTTTTTTAGTTAAAAGATCGATTTGACCATTTTCTTGCATCTCAGTAATGATATCAAGTTTACGAATAGATTTTTGAATAGTTGGGAAGTTAGTAAGCATACCACCTAACCATCTGTTATCTACATATGGCATACCACAAGCTATTGCTGCATCTCTTACAGAGTTACGAGCTTGTTTTTTAGTACCGACAAAAAGAACTGTATGTCCTTCAGCAGCTGCATCAACAACGATTTGGTAAGTGTTGCGGAAGTAACGAAGAGTTTTTTGTAAATCTATAATATAGATATTTTTACGAACACCAAAGATGTATTTTTTCATTTTCGGGTTCCAACGACGAGTTTGGTGTCCAAAGTGTACACCACATTCCAATAGGTCTTTCATAGTTACCATAGGTAATCCTTAAAGGCTGTTTTTTCAAGCCAGAGTTTTGTTAGTTAGCTTTGAGAATGTCGAACAAACATCTCTTAAAAAAGAGAGTTGCACTAACTTTTGACATAATCTGTTAATGTTTTCATATTCTACGACTGCAGTAAAGAAAAATCCGCGAATTATACTCAAAATATATTTAAATTAAGCTTTTTATGACTACACATACAAGTAACACTATAAACACATATATATTTATTTATTATAAAATTATCACAATTTAAAATAAGTTTTATATATTCTTGGTATAGTTATACACAACTTATAAAAAAGTATTATATTACTAAACAATGCTTTAATTATAAAAAAAGGGATTTAAATGAATAAACCACTACTGCTATCTTTGGCAGCTGCTGCACTTTTAAGCACTAACTTAAATGCACAGTCGATGCTTGAACGCTTTGAAGCTATGGAAAGAGAGATGAATCAGTTAAGGCAAGAGATTGCTGCACTAAAATCTTCTAAAATTGCTGCACCTGCAGACGAGGAAGAAGAAGGGGATGAGGAAGAAGAAGCATCTGATCAAGAGAGCTCCGATGATGAGGATGCTGTAAGAACTGTTGCTTCTGTTGAAGAGGATGAAGATGAAGATGAGGAAGATGGTGAAGACATTATTTCTGATGAAGAGCGAATCTCTGACCTTGAAGAGACAGTTTCTGAGCTTAACAGAAGAACATCTGGTTCTCATTTGAAGTTTAAAGTTGACTATAGATTTGCGATAGAAAATATAAACTATGAGATGGCTGATGGAAGTGAAGCTAAAAACAATGGTTTTATGACAAACAGACTCTGGATAGATATGGGCTATAAAGCGACAAACAACTTATCTTTTATAGGTCAACTTGCTTACAATAAAGCTTTTGGAGCTCGTTCAGGTACATCTGGTACAAATGCGTCGCTTGACGGTTTTGACTGGATAGCAAACGAAAATGCTTATGATGATCAAATCAGAGTTCGTTCAGCTTATTTCCTATGGCAAGAACAAGAATTTATGGGTCTAGATGTTCCTTGGACATTCAGTATTGGTCGTCGTCCATCAACTGGTGGTCATCTTGTAAATCTTAGAGATGATGACAAACCTAACTCTCCATTAGGACATTCAATCAATGTTGAGTTTGACGGTCTTAGTTCACAGTTTACTCTAAATAAAGAGTGGGGAACATCTGTTAAGCTTTGTCTTGGTCGCGGTATGAGTAACGCTGCTCCGAAGTTTGCAGGAACTCCTTATGCTGATAATGACGCTAATGCTAATCCGGATATGGACATTGCAGGTCTTATCTTTACACCATATGACGACAGACAATATAAATTTTCTGCACTCTACTACTATGCAGACAATCTTATAGATGTTAAAAATCCTAATGACTACTCTGCTGGTTTTGATACAGTCGGCGGTATGCATAGTGTAACTGCTTATTTTTCTATAAATGGTATAGGTAATGAAATCAGCGATTTCCTAGATGATACTACTTTCTTTATTAGTGGTGCAGCAAGTGTTACTAATCCTAAAGATGGAATGGCAATGCTTGGTTCTACTGAAACAGAAACTGGTACATCATACTGGATAGGTACACAATTTCCTTCACTTCTTACAGAAGACGGTAGATGGGGACTTGAGTACAATCACGGTAGTAAATACTGGAGAAGTATAACTTATGGTGAAGATACAAACATAGGTTCAAAACTAGCTGCTCGCGGTGATGCTTATGAGGCTTATATGACTGAGTACTTGGTAGATGACATTTTATCTATGCAGCTTCGTTATACATATATTGATTATAAATATAGCGGAAGTAATGGATTCTTTGGCGGATCTGCTGATGGAAGTACTGGTTCAGGAACACCATTTTTAATTAATAGCTCGATGGGTGGTAATGCTGCTAACTATGTAGATACAGCTCAAGATATTCGTCTATATATCAGATACAGATACTAATCTTAAACTATTGGTATCTACATGTAGAAATTTTCTACATGTAGATATAACTTCTTACTTTAACTCTTGTAATTTTGCTTTAACATTTGCTACATGATCTTTAACTCTGACTTTTTCAAAGACAGCTTTTACAATACCTTCTGGATTTATAATCAGTGTTGTACGAACGATTCCCATATACTCTTTTCCATAGTTTTTCTTTAACTGCCACACGCCATACTCTTGCATCATATTAGTTGACTCATCACTTAAAAGCGTGATACCCAACTCTTTTTTTTCTATAAAATTACGATGCTTTTTTGTGCTGTCTGCGCTTACACCAAGTATGATTGCATCAAGGTCATTAAAATCAGGCAGAGCCTCTGTAAACTCACAAGCCTCTGTTGTACAACCAGGAGTGTTGTCTTTAGGATAAAAATATAAAACTATCCACTTACCCTTTAAATCTCTCAGACATATTTCTACATCATCTTGGTTTGGCAGACAAAACTCTGGAGCTTTTTCATCTATTTTTATCATTTACACATTTTCCTTAATTTGCTTTAATCTATTTTTTTGCCGTGTATCATAGTAGATACAAGACCTTTTTCGTCCGTTGCATCTGCAACAAATGTGCCTGCAATATGAAGAGGAACAAAAACAGCAACCACATAAGCAACATTTTCATGTATATCTTTAATGCTTCCTGCAAAATCTTTACTCATGCCCAACTCTTGATAGAAGTGTATCCCTAGACCGCTTACAGTCATAAACAGCAATATTGCATAAAAAAGATAGTAAGATATTTTAACAGCTTTATGGTGCATATCTAAAGAGTCAAAATTTACCTTTTCACTTGTGTCTGCAAAAAATAGATAAATTCTATAAAGTACTAAAAATGCAAGTGCATACCCGAATATGATATGCCACTCCCACATACCGGCACGAACAGCTTTTGCAAGCATTTTTGCTTGTTCAGCCGTTATTTCTATACCAACCTCTGAGAGTTTTGTCATCAATATCTCAGAGTTTGTTCTCCAAGAAAGAAATGTTTTTCTCAAAAAGAAAGTAGCTAATAAACCTAAAATTACGATTGCATTTAGCCAGTGCCAAATTCTAAACTGAATTGTGTATTTCATCTTAACTCCTTTGTTTAGCTTAATTACAAGCTCTCTTTAGTGGACTATGCCTAATATACAAACATTAAAAAATAGACCCATATCCCTGTCAGTGAAGTCAGTACAACTCCAGCAAATGTAATCAGACCCACTTTTCTATGTGTATAAGATTGTATCATTTTTTTGGCTCTAAAGATAGCAGCCGCCCAAATTATCAATGTAATTATTGAGATAGCTATATGAAAAATTAAAACCATAAATGCATAACTGTAAGAGACTGAACTCTCGTGCATAAAAGCATCAAAGCCACCGCTAAGTCTTACGCCATACTCAAAATATGAAAGAACAATAACAGAAAAAGCAAATATAAATATTTGAATATATGAGTGAGCTTTATAATGTTTGTTTCTGGCTAGCGATATTGCACCGGCTACCAAAAGAGGCAATAGCGCAACTATGAGTGTCACTATATCCATAAAAACCGGAGCACGAGTGCCTAAAAACCCTGCATTAAACATTTCATTTAGATGGCTCATTTATTTTATCCTTTTTTTCTTTTTTGAACACTATAATACCAAGAAGCCAATAAAACTAAGGCAATAAGCACAGTTATAGTTATCTGTTTTAAGTACATACTAATAAGTTCTTCATTTTCGCCTATAAAATATCCAAGCATTACGAGAATCAAAGCCCAAAGTCCTGCTCCAAGCGCAGTGTATGTAGAAAACACCGCCAAATTCATTCGAGCAAGCCCTGCGGGTATTGAGATAAGCTGACGGATTCCGGGAATTAGCCTTCCTATAAAAGTAGAGATATGTCCATGCTTGGCAAAGTAGCTGTCCATCTTATCTAAAGCATTCTCTTTTATAAAAAAATATTTTCCATATTTGGCAAGAACTCTTCTTCCAAGACTAAGAGCTAAGTAGTAGTTTATTAAAGCTCCAACCATAGACCCACCCAATGCACTGGCCATTATCATACTAATGCTCATGTCACCTTTAGATGCTAAGTAGCCAGCCGGAACAAGGACTACTTCGCTTGGGAATGGTATAAATGAACTCTCAACCGTCATAAGCAAAAAGATGCCCAAATAACCCCACTCAAATATCAAATCTACCAAGTCTTGTGCTAATTCTCTAATCATTTATAACCTTTTGCACATCTTGAATCATCTTTTTAGCTACATCTTTGTTAGCGTACTCTAAAAGTGCCCTGCTCTTATCTTCAAGTTCTTCATTTAAAATAGAAATTAGTTTAGCTTTTAAATCTTCACTTTCTCTCTCACACCAGCCAAGGTTATTATCAACTATAAATCTTGCATTGTAAAACTGATGATCTGCTGCGGCATATGGATATGGGATAAAAAGAGCCGGTAATCCGTTTGCACAAAGTTCCCAAAGTGTACTTGCTCCTGCACGGCTTACTGCCAAATCAGCACTGCTTATTAAAGTATGCAGCTCTTTTGTAAAGGCGTAAAGTTCTACATGTACATCTAAGGCTTCATACTCTTTTTTTACTCTTTGAAAATCTTTTTCACCGGTTTGATGAATAATTTTAATGCCCAAATCTTTAAGCTCTTTAGCAACACTCAAAGCTAAATCATTAATAGCCTTGGCTCCATGAGAACCGCCAAGAAATATGATAGTTTTTAGTTCTTTTCTAACTCTGGCGTTTGCAAAAAACTCTTCTTTTAGCGGATAACCTTTTATAGGCGAGTTCTTATCATAAGCGGATATAAATCTTGTAGAAAATGGTTTTAGTATTGAGTTTAATTTTCCAATTACGGCATTTTGTTCATGCATAAAAAGAGGGATAAACCTGCTCAAACTCGCCATTGATGCCGCAGCAGCAGAGAAACCACCAACACTGTAAGTCGCCACAATTTTATGTTTTTTCAAGATAGCTCTTGAGATGAAAAAGGCTTTAAAAACTTTATACAGTGCTTTTAGTTTACCAAATCCTTTTTGGTTTACTACGCCTGTAGTTTCTAAAAAATATACATGTGAAAAAGCGCTGTGTTCTTGGAAGTATTTTCTATCTTGTCCGCTGGTTGAGCCTATAAATATCACTTCATGCCCATCATTTACCCCAGCTTCTACCAACGCTTCTGCTATCATCAAATGACCGCCTGTTCCACCGCCTGTAATACATAACTTCATATCAATCCATCTTCGCTTTTTTTGATGCCATCAAGACCATGCCGACTCCGATTGAAGCAGCTATTATAGATGAGCCGCCGTAGCTTAAAAATGGAACTGATATCCCTTTTATGGGGGTAATCCCACTAATTCCATAAGCATTAACCAAAAATGAAAATGAGAGTAAAAGTCCAACACCGATACTAAAGAGGTAAAGTGAAGAATTTTCCACACGGTTTGCTATTTTAAATATTCTTTGAAGCATCCACAAAAATATAAAAACAACAAACGAAACTCCAATAAATCCAAACTCTTCAGCTAAACCTGCTAAAACAAAATCTGTATGGACTTCACTTAAAAAACCAAGTTTAAAAGTTCCGTTTGAAATACCTGTGCCAAAGAAACCACCGTTATGAATTGCATTTAGTGAGTGTCCTATTTGATATGGTTCTTCTACTGTCGGAACTCTTAACTGTTCAGCGATTGAGGCCGGTAAAAGTTCCAAAACACTGTTTTGTGCCAGCGCCCACCAAGATTTTATACGAAGTATTCTGTGTTCTGCTGTAAAAATAAAAAATATAAAAAACATCAATGCGCCCGCAAGCAAAGTCAAGAAAAACCTAAAACTGCTTCCTGCAAACATAAGCATAAAAAGAAGAGTAAGCCCAAGTACAACAACTTGTCCTAAATCATTTTGAACAAAAGCAATAACAAACATTGCTCCTATAAAAACAACTCCGTACGGTGCAAATCTAATGTATTCTTGTTTTATGCCCATCCCGTCATGATGTCCAAGTTTTCTAGAAAAACTCCATGCTAAAAAATATACAAAGCCAATTTTAAAAAACTCAACAGGTGCCAAAGAGAATCCAAACAGCTTTATCCATCTTTTTGCTCCACCAACCGCAGATACTAAAAACTCTGGTAAAAACGGCATCGCAACCATTAAAATTGCTGAACCGATAAATAGAGAAAAACCTATTGGAGCTAATAGTTTATCGGGGTTTCCTTGAGACAATAACCAAATTATTAGTATGCTCAAAAAACCAAAAGCCGTTTGTCTGATAGCAAAATGAAATTCGTTTACATCAAAGAGCAGCGTTACATAGGTAGATAGAGAGTATGTCAAAACAATACTTATGCCTATAAGTATAGATACAAGTGTAAATAGTTTTCTATCTGCTGTCAATATCTTACTTTATTTTGTTGATTTTTAAAACAAACTCAACTTCAGCTTTAGATATATGTAACTCTTTTGAGATAGTCTCAAGAGGAACTCCTTGCTTAAATAGTGAGATGATTTTTTCATCATCATTACCATGAACAGAAGATGGTATAGATATTTGCTTAACACCGCTCTCTAAAGATGAAATTCTAGAGTCTATGTGTTCATCTATGCTTTGAACACTCTCTTCTAATCGCTTTAAACCAAGTGAGATAGGTTTAACCATATCATAAACAGTTCTTTCTACTTCTTGATAAATATCATCGTCACTCATACGACTGGTGTTGCTTTTTATATTTTTTTGAGTATCAGAGAGTTTTTTCTTAAGATAAAAAATCTCTCTGTTTAACTCTTCTGCTACTGTTGCTACTGAACGAATATTTTTGTTATATTCAGAGTCTTTGGTAAAAACATAATAGATAAGGTACAAAATCATTGCCGCCATAGCAACAACTAGATACTCTACACTTATATAATCTAAATTCATTATCTATTCTCTCTTGCTTCTCGGATAAGTACTCTTTCTCTTGCGGTCAGATAAGCACCCCACTCTTTCTCATCTCTATCATGTATTTTGGTTATTTTTGCCAAAGATTTATCAACTGCTTTAAAAAAAACCGGTACATCTCTTTTTGGGTGAACAGGCATCTCTACTCTTGCATAATAGACCATGCCTTCTTCTAAAATATCGCTTGAGAGTTTAAAGTGTTCAAACCCTATGGACTCTATCTCAACCTCATTTTCCAAAGATAATCTTTTTGGCTCTTCATTTTTTATGAATCGTTCTAATCCATCTATCTTTCTATGCAGCTCTACCATAAGGTTCAGTAATACCGGGTCTGTATCTGCAGTATCACCTTTTGCGCGTGCGAGTTTTAGCCAGTGACTTATTGGATCATCATCACTTTCACTTAGCTGCTGATACTCTTTTAAAAAAGCTTCTTCATCTACATTAGCCTTACTAAAAACTAAACTGATTGGTGCATTTACTAAACGAACACTCATTATAAAACCTTATCTAAAACTATTAATATAAAAAATGCAATACCAAGATATCCATTGACTGTAAAAAAAGCTTTGTCTATCTTAGTAAAATCTTTTCTAACCAGATAGTGCTCATAACTAAGCATTATAGCACTTAAGATTACTGCAAAATATGCAAAACTTCCTAATTCTGCCGTCCATGCAAACATTCCCCAAAACACTATGGTTAAAACATGAAACAAGGCTGAGAGTAAAAGTGTGGCTTCGTGACCATACTTAGATGGAATAGAGTGCAGACCTTTTTCTTTATCAAACTCCATATCCTGTAAAGAGTAAAGAAGATCAAAACCGGCAACCCAAAAAATAACACCAAGGCTAAGCATAACTGACCAAGGTGTAATTTCAGCTAGGACCGCTACAACACCGGCAATTGGAGCAAGACCAAGGGATATTCCTAAAACTACATGTGCCAATGAAGAGAAGCGTTTAAAATATGAATAGCTTCCAAGCACTAAAAGAATAGGAAAACTTAGATAAAAAGCCAAAGGGTTTATAATATATGCAACTGCCACAAAAACAAAAGCATTAACAAGAGTAAAGATCATAATGCTTGTGCCGTCTAATCTTCCATCAACATTTGGTCTTGAAGAAGTTCTTGGATTTTGGGCATCTACATCTCTATCTGCAAATCTATTAAGTCCCATTGCAAAATTTCTAGCACTTACTGCGGCAAAGACTCCCAAAATAAGCAGAGTGAACCCAAACCAACCATCTGCAGCAACTATCATAGCAATAAAAATAAATGGAAGTGAAAAGATAGAGTGTTCAAACATTACCAATTCGTTAAAATCTTTTATTTTATTTATATATCGTTGCAATCTTGACCCTTTGTATAATTAAAAGCTATTTTATCTAAAGTTGATTTAAAATGATATAATTTCACAATGAATTCAGTTATAAAACAGCTCGCTATCATTGGTCCTACCGCATCAGGAAAAAGTGATTTGGCTATAAAAATTGCAAAAAAAATCAATGCTTATATACTCTCCATTGACTCGCTTAGTATATACACCGGCATTGATATTGTATCTGCAAAACCTTCCAAATATGAGCTAAATTCTGTTAAACACTTTGGTATAGACATTTTAAAACCTAGTGATTATTTTAGTGTTGATATATTTATAAACTTATACAAAGATGTTGTTTTTACATGTCAAAAAAACAATAAAAATCTGGTTATTGTAGGTGGAACATCTTTTTACCTAAAATCACTTATGCAGGGCTTATCTGCCCTTGCAAAAACAAGTGAAGATATATCAAAAAAAGTAGAGTTGAGGCTGAAAAATTTGCAAGAGTGCTATGAGTTTCTTCTCAAAAAAGATAGTGAATATATGAAAAATATTTCTCCTAACGATAGCTACAGGATAGAAAAAGCACTGCTTATTTATGAAGCTTCAAATCTTACTCCAAGTGAATGGTTTCAACAAAATCCTCCTAAGCCAATTATAGAGAATCTTGATATATACAATATAGATGTCGATAGAAAAGTTCTAAGAGATAGAATCTCAAAAAGAACCGCTAAAATGCTGAGTTTAGGACTTATAGATGAAGTATGTGACTTAGAGAAGCGATACACTAGACTTCCACACTCTATGAATTCTATCGGTATTGTAGAAGTATTGGAGTATTTAGATGGATATGTCACAAAAGAGCAGATGATTGAGAACATCTCAATTCATACAGCTCAACTTGCAAAAAGACAGCAAACTTTCAACCGCACTCAATTTGACAATATCACAAGCGCACCGCTAGAAGAACTAGAAAAAATTATCTTATCTAGATTCTAATACGGCTTCTATCTCCTCGGCTATCTCTTCAATAGCATCTGTAGCTTTTTTGTAAAGCACTTTTGAAAACAGTGCATCTTCAATTGCCGGACTTGGTTCATAGTTATTCAAAATTGAGCGCTGGACATATTGAGCAATAGTATTTACGCCTACAACATTTCCGCTAGTGCCTATAACTACAAAAAGTTCGCAATCTTGAATTTGTCTATTTAGCTCCTCATACATAGGAACTGCCTCGCCAAAGAATACAATATTTGGTCTAAATCCAGTACCGCATCTTGGGCAAAAACCGTTATGAGCATCATATAGGCTTTTATATCCAATATCAAATATTTTATTGCATTGTTGGTTTTGACATCTTACTTCTGTCATAAATCCATGCAGATGAATGACATCTTCATGTTTTAATCCGGCTTTTTCAAAAAGATTATCTACATTTTGTGTGATTACTGCAATATCATCGGGATATTTTTCTTTTAAGTCAGCTATAACATCATGCGCATAATTTGGCTCTTTATCTTCCAAGTCTGCTCTTCTTTTATCATAAAACTCGATGGTAATCGCTTCATTCTTTTGCATACTGTCATAGTTACACACAACATTGACATCATACCTATCCCAAAGTCCGCCACTCTCTCTAAATGTACTTATTCCAGACTCCGCACTGATGCCCGCACCACTAAAAAGAACTACCCTTGCCATCTAAATCTCTTTTGCACCCTCTGCTAGTTTTGCCCAAGCAGAATCTTTATCAGCATTAATTGCTTCTTGATAAGCAATTTGTGCATCATCACCTCTCCAAAGTTTATCTAACACACTACCTTGTAGATACTTCTGTCTTGCTCTGTCACTGTTACTTAATTCAATAGTATCTAACGATTTTATAACTTCAAGAGCTTTGTTGTTGTCCTCTTTATCTATGTAAGCCTGATAAAGCGTGAATTCTATAAAAGGGCTCTGTGCATGTGAATCAGATGCTTTTTGCATATTCATAACTTTTTCACCGTACTTTATAACAATGTTAGAATCTTTTTTGTCGCTTCCTACTGCCATTACAGCCACATACCTGTCTATATCTAAGTAGTCTTGACTATATACTTTTTCTATATCAACAATTGCATCTATCAATTTGTCACTATTTTCAAGTCTTTTGTAAGTGTCAAAAATATATCTATATACATCTATGTATGGTGAATTTTTATCCTCTTGTATTAAGCTGATGAGATCTTTTGAAGCTCCTAAAACATCACTGTAATTTCCAGTAGCAAAGTCAATTTTTATAGCTCTGTATATCCACTTTTTTCTCTCTTGCAAATCTTTTGATTTTAAATTTTTATCTGCAATCTTTTGCGCAAGAGTAAAGTCGGCACCTTTCATGGCACACTCATAAACTCCGTCATCCCACTCATCAGACAAATCTATTTTATATTTAGAAGAAATAACAAGCACGCTATTACACTCTTTTTGATCTAGGGCTTGCTTCATCGTACCTATCGCTGCATCAGTTATCAATTGTTCAACATCTTTATACTCTTGCTTATCAAGAGTCAGAAGTCTATCCTCCAAATCAAGAGCATCAACGAACTGCTCATTTTCTATTAGAAGTTTAGCTTTTTCATATGTAGCTTTGTTGCCTATACTATCTCCGCTATACTCTTGCATTAACCTATCATAGTTGCTAAGTTTAGTTGTAATATTGGCATCGCTGACATCAAAAAAGAGAGAATCTTTGGCGATGCGAACCTCTTCTTCATACATTCCGCCTGCAAAATTTGTTAGATACATATTCAATGATGTCAAAGACTCTTGTTTCATTGGTGTTTTACTCAGCCATATACCAATATCTCTTAACATCTCTTCATACTCATCATAATTTGTATTGATCTCATTTAGTATGGCTTGAGCAATTGCAGAGCCTGTTATAAAATCTGAATTATCTATGAAATCATACATCATGCCCATTGATTTATCCATAGTTTCAAAAAAGTATTCAGGCTTAGCCTTTACTATTTTTTGTATATACTCAGCTGCCTCTTTTGTTCTAACATTTGCTAATAGATTATGCGCTAATCTATACGCAGCTTCAACCGCTACATCAATATTATCAGTTGTTTTAATCGCTTTTTCAAAAAGAGCTCTAGCGTTTGTTGAACTCCCCGATGAGATTAACATTTCTCCCTTATATACATATCCCCATTTTGTATAAAGAGAGTCTGGATGTTCACTAAAGAGACGATCAAAAAAGTAGTCAGCATCTGTAGTTAAACCAGTTTTAAAGTATGCTTTTGCCACCAGCGATAAAACTTCCGGAACATTTTCATCAGCCGAATAATCACTTAAGTAAGTTTTTGACACTTCAATTACATTATCATAATCTTTTAATTTTGAATGTACTTTAATCTTATAAAACAGTAATTCTGCAGTAAAAAGCGAATTTGGATAACTATACATAATCTGATCTATTAACTCTAGACAAAAATCATATTTTTCATCTTTATAAAGTTGTTTTATTTTTATATACTCGGTCACATCCCCAACTCTTTCTACATGTACCGGATTACCTTTTATATCTAAACTGCCGACATATGGAAACTTGTCTTTTGAAAAAGTAAACGGGAAGTTTATAGAGACATCAGTTTTAGTGTTTTCTTTCATATACGGAATTTTATCTTTATATCCAACTATCATCCAATGACGGGAGAGTTCAACATTGGAACTAAAAACAGTGTCATCTTGTGTTAAATCAAATATCATTGGATAGAGTTTTATTTTTTCAAATGGCTTGATTATAAGGAAAAAAGTTTTTTTATTTACTTGTGTTGTTATCTCGAAAAAATTATTTTGAATTTTTTGAAGTTTTTTTGATGGTGATTTTGAAAAAGCACAAACTATTTTTTCTACAATATCAAAATCATTTTTTATCTCTTGACATAAAAATTTATCTTTATCTTTTAAATGAAATGTAGAATAAGCTTGATGGTTTTCTTTTGCACCTTGAAGCGAGACTTCAAGAGCAAATATATTTATTGATATAAGGGCAAAGAGCACAGCTTTTAACAAATGTCACTCTCCTTATTTCACTTCTTGAACTCTTTTATAGCACGGCTTACTGTGCGCGGGCTTCCTGCCGAAGGCGTAGTGCCTCAGTTGGTAAAACTCAGCGTCAGCGTAAGACAAGGGACTTGGTTCCTTGTCTGTACTAAATTATTAGTAACCACTATTGTATACAAATACTGTAACGAACTCTAGAAGTTGGTTTAGAGCTAAAAAAGCAAATATAGTTCCTATAGTTGCGATACCGATAATTGTTTTTAAAGAGAGAGTTGCATTAACAGCGCTTACATCTCCAGCCAAACCAACAACCGGTTCTTTCATAAACATATATACTATTAGTTTTAGGTAGTAGTACCCCGCTACTGCAGAGTTTAGTGCCATGATAAGAGCTAAAACTGTATACCCGCCTGTTACCGCCGAGCTTATCATATACATTTTACCCCAAAATAGTGCAAATGGAGGAATACCCGCTAAACTTAGCATAAACAGAGCCATGATAGAAGCAGCAATCGGAGATGTTTTTACAAGTCCTGCAAATTTATCATAACTATGGTCTGAGCTTTGTCCTTTTGGAAGATTTTTCTGTCTTGAAATCCATAACATAGAAAATGATCCTAAGTTAGTAAAACTAAATAAAATCCAATACAAAAACAGAGCACTGTTTGATTGTGTAGTTCCTATCAATATAGCTGCCATAACAAAACCGGCATGAGAGATTGAACTATACGCAAGCATTCTTTTAACATCATTTTGCACTAAAGCCCAAATATTTGCCATAGTCATTGTAACAACGACACCGATATAAAGAATAACTTCTAACCAAACTACTCCACTGTGAATCAAGAACTCAAAGAGTCTCATTGCAACAACAAATGCCGCAATTTTTGGAACAATTGACATGTAACCTGCTAACGCTGCTGAACTACCTTCATAAACATCAGGAGTCCATGTATGAAACGGAACCATTGATAGTTTGAAACCAAATGATGCCAGCATAAAAACTACAGCGATTAGTACAAAACCGATATCAGCATAATTATTTGCAGCCAATACAGAAGCTATCTGATTAATCTCAACAGAACCTGTAAGTGCATAAAACACCATTGAACCAAAACTGTAAAAACCTGCAGCTAGAGCACCCATTGTAAAGTACTTAACAGCCGCTTCAAATGATTTATTACGGTTATGCATAGCAATCAAAGTATATAGTGCTAAAGATGCAGTCTCAAGTCCTACAAAGATAAGAATTAGATTATCAGTTGCAACCATAAACTGGAAGCCTGCAATCATAAATAAAAACAGTGCAAAGAACTCAGGATAAGCAAACTCGTGGAACCTTTTTTTAGTAAGCGCTAATGGTATGAAGAGTATAGAAGCACCTACAATTATAAACTGAGATAAAATAGCCAAACCGTCTATAAGCATTACATCAAAAACACCCATTACGGTGCCATTTTGCTCAAATATACCAGCTGATTCTAATAGAAATGCAAAGTCAATACTTAAAACAAGAAGACTTAACATTACATACATAGACTTATCTTGTTCGCTTTTAAACATATCTACAACTAAGATTAATAGCGCCCCTACAATTGGTATAAGCATTGGGACCAGAGTCATTAAGTTTAACGACTCAATTGAAACATTTACTGGTGACAACATTATTGTACCTCCTTAGCTGAAGCTTTATTAATAATAATATCCAGACTAGGAATTCTAGATTTTGCTTCTTCAGTTATAGCTTTTTCGTGCATTAACTGAACAACAGCTTCTACGCTAGTATTTATTGGTCCTAAAACCGGCTTAGGATAAATACCCAACCAAATAGTAATAATTACCAATGGAACTAATGCAATAAGCTCTCTCTTGTTTACATCCGGAAGATTTTTGTTCTCTTCTTTTGTAACTTCGCCAAAGAACATTTTCTTGTAAGCTGCTAACATGTAGATAGCACCTACGATAATTGCAATACCTGCTAAAAGAGTCAATATGTGTGACTGCTGATAAAAACCAAGTAAGCTCAAGAACTCACCAACAAAGTTGATAGTCAGCGGCATACCAACAGAAGCCATCATCATAATCCCAAAGATAGTTGCAAACCTTGGCATTACTGAGGCAAGACCACCAAATTCACTCATAAGCTTAGTGTGTCTTCTATCATAAATGACACCAACCAGAAGGAATAGCGCACCAGAAACAACACCGTGAGCAATCATTAAAAAGATTGAACCAGAGATACCTTCAACATTTAGTGCAAATGTACCAATGATGATAACACCCATGTGTGATACAGATGAATATGCAACAACTTGCTTAATATCTTTTTGAGCATATGCTACCATCGCTGTGTAGATAATCATAATAATTGCTAAAATCGCAATTGGGAACATAAAAAATACTGACGCATCCGGGAATAATGGCAGTGAAAAACGGATAAACGCATATGTACCCATTTTAAGTAAAATCGCCGCTAGTATTACAGAACCGATAGTCGGTGCTTGACCGTGAGCATATGGCAACCAAGTATGAAATGGAAACATTGGAACTTTGATAGCAAAACCTATAAAGAATGCTACAAATAACCAAAGCTGGAATGACTCCGGAAGAATCAGACGGTACCAATCAAGAATTGCAAAGCTCCATTGACCGGTTGCTTGATAATAAAAATATGCCATAAACAGCATACCAACAAGCATTACCAATGAACCTGCAAATGTATATAAGAAGAATTTTACAGAAGCGTAAATTCTAAGAGGTCCACCCCATGCACCAATGATATATAACATTGGAACAAGTGAAAGTTCCCAAAATACATAAAACACCATAGCATCAAGAGCAACGAATACACCAACCATAGTCATCTGTAAAAACAGAAGTGTGATTATCATATTTTTTACATCTTTAGTATCTGTAAGTGATGCGATACCAATCATCGTAAAGAATGATGCTAAGATAATAATAAACAGTGATATACCATCAACACCAACTATGTAGTTGATACCAAATGTTGGAATTAATGCGATAGTTTCCATAAATTGCATGCCGGAGACATTATTGTCAAAAGCAAACCAAAGCCATAAAGCTAATGCGAACTCTATTGCAGCTACTGCTACACCGTAAGAGCGCATGCTGTCTTTATGAACAACAAATCCCAGTAGTGCAGCAAGTGCCGGGAAGAAAACTAAAATTGATAAGATATGATCTAACATCTATTAAACTCCTAAACCTGAAAGAAATAACTTTATTTCTCCAGAATATTTAGCTGCTAGTCCAAAAACTACAGCTAATGATAACAAGGCAACCGTGCCCGCTACCATCCACTTAAGCATAGTTGATAGATTACCACTTTGCATTGCTCTTGTATTTTCACCAGTTGCATAGAATGCTTTTGCAATTCCATCAACAGAAGCATCAACAACTTTCTGATCTATATGTGTCCAACATAAAGTTGAAAGCTCTCTATATGGTTTTACAAGATACTCTTCATAAAAATAAGGAATATAGTATTGATTAATCAATAATTTATATGCAAAACTATTTTCCATTTTAGAAGTTCCATCTGGTACTTTAATATCTTTGCTCATATATTTTTTATATGCAAAATATATTGCTCCAATAACAAAAAGCTGAGTTCCGATTGTCATAATCCAGTATGTAGTTGCACTATGTACATGGTACTCAGTAGCCGGTAGTACATATGTAACCATCTCAAAGTAAGAACCTTTTAATGCACCGGCGATTACAGCCAGTACAGCAAGAGGTGCCATTGCCCACAACATAAACTTATATGCTTCATGCGGATGAAAACCTAAAGCAGTATGACGATCCTCTCCATGGAAGATTAAAGCGATAATTCTAAATGAATAAAATGCGGTTAAACCAGCAGTTAATAAAAGTACTGTATAGATAATAAAGTGATGATCAATAAATGCAACCTCTAAGATTAAATCTTTAGAGAAGAAACCTGCAAGTGGAAAAATTCCAGCAAGAGCAACAGATGCAAGAGTCATTAGAATCATTGTACCTTTCATAGTCTTACCTAAACCACCCATCTTAAATGGATCAAGCTCATCATTCATAGCATGCATAACATTACCACCACCAAGAAATAGTAGTGCTTTAAAGAATGCGTGTGCCATTAGGTGAAACAGTGCAACCCAGTAAGCACCAAGTCCAGCTGCAGCAAACATATATCCTAACTGTGAAAGTGTAGAGTAAGCAATAACTCTTTTAATATCACGATTAACTAATGCCATAGTAGCTGCAAAAATTGCAACAAATGCTCCAAGACTTGCTATAAACAATCCAACATTAGGAATTAGTGCGTATAACTCGTTTGATCTTACAACAAGATAAACACCAGCCGTTACCATTGTTGCTGCGTGAATAAGTGCAGAAACCGGAGTTGGTCCCTCCATCGCATCAGCAAGCCATGTGTGTAATGGAAACTGAGCCGATTTACCCATAGCACCTACAAATAAGAAGATACCGATCCAAGTAAGAGTAGCAGTATCAAGACCTGGCATCGCTGCGAAAGCACCATCATATTGAAGTGTTCCAGTGTTCCAGTAGACTAAGAAAATACCGATAAGCATACCAAGGTCAGCAATACGGTTCATAATAAATGCTTCGTTAGCTGCCCATGTAGCGCTCTCTTTTTTGTACCAAAAACCAATAAGTCCCCATGAACAAAGACCAACACCTTCCCAACCAATAAATAAGCCGGCGAAGTTGTCGCTCATTACAAGAATCATCATAGAAAACACAAACGCTGATAGCCAAGCAAAGAAACGATTAAATCCAGCGTCATGATCCATATAACCAATAGCATATACATGTACAACAGTTGAAACTAAAGTTACAACCATCATCATAGTAACACTTACTTGATCAACAACAAATCCAAATGGAATATATAAATCTCCAGTTGCCATCCATGTCATCATCTCTACATGTACAGTATGTCCAGTAGTTAGAACTAAAACAAGAAGTATCGTACTACTTATAAGTGAAACACCAAGCATTATACTTGGAACAATGCCAGCTATCTTCGTTTTTGGGCGTGCGCCAAACATTGCTGCAAACAAAGAACCAACAAGCGGTGCAAATAGTGCCGTATATAAAAACAGTTCCATCTTTTATCCTCTCATCGTTGACATTTGTTCAAGGTCAATATTATTATGTTTTTTGTGCCAAACAATTAATAAACCAAGTCCTACTGCAACTTCTGAAGCAGCGATTGCAATTACAAAAAATGCAAACATCTGTCCAGTTAAGTCACCGTAGTAGTGTGAAATCGCAGCAAAAGAGATATTAACAGAGTTAAGAAGTATCTCAGTTGCGAAAAACAGCATAAGAAGATTCTTTCTTCTCATAACACCAACTAAACCTATCGCAAAAAGAATAGTTGAAAGTACAAGATAGTGATTTAATCCAATTTCCATCATAGTAACACCTTCTTATTTTGCTCATCTCTCATATGTCTAATCTCATCTTCTTCCATAAGAGTTAATGATTGATCCATCTTTTTACCTGCAAGAACAATACCTGCAATCATCGCAACAAGAAGCATAACTGCTGCAATTTCAAAAGGAACAAGATATTTAGTAAATAAAACCATACCGACTTCTTGCGTATTACCGGCACCTTCTGTCATAGGATATAAAGCAGTAATATTATCGCTTACTATCGGTGTAGCAAATATAACAACCAATAAAACAGCAGCAACAGAACTTAAACCAAAGATAATAAGCTTATTGCCTTGTTTCTCTTTTACTTCTCTTGTGGTATCAAAAAACATCATACCAAAAGCATATAAAGCCATAACGGCACCTGAGTAAACAACGATTTGTACAGCACCTAAAAAATCAGCTCCCAATATAAAGAAAAATGCTGATATAAAAATCATTCCTGCTGCTAATGCTGTTAGGGCATATAGCGCTTGTGATGTTGTTACTGTAATATAAAACATCGCAATAGTTAAAAACGCAAATAGATAAAATGCAATTGCTTCAAACATACTCAATCTCCTTAATATGCTAGAGGTGTTTTTTTAACACGCTCATCTTCATGTGGTGTAATAGCACCAAAACCTTCAAACTCAACCTGTGTACCAGCTTTCATCTTATCTAATGGCGTCAACATACCCGCATAATCAACAAAGTGTTCTCTTTGATCAGAGGCATTTTCATACTCACCGCCGTGAGTAATCGCAAGCTCAGGACAAACTTCTGCACAATAACCACAGAAGATACAACGACCTAGATTGATAGTGTATTCGCTAACTTCTTTACGAGAATTTTCATCAAGTCTCGTATCAATTCTAATACAGTTACTTATACATATTTTTTCACAAAGTCCACAACCGATACATCTCTCAGCATCTGATTCCCAAAGTCTTTTCATTTCATGCACAGCACGATATCTTGGACCTATTGGCATCTTCTCCTCAGGATATTTAATCGTATGTGTATCAAATCTTATCATCTCGCGAAGAACTACCCATAGACCGACAAAAAGTTCGCCTCTAAAAGTTCTCTTTATTACTCTTTTAAACTTACCCCAACCATCTGTTGGATAATCTTCGATATCTACTAAGAAGTAACCGTCAGAGACATTTCTATCATTTAATTGTTCATTATTCATCATGACTCCTTACATCATCACTATACCAGTGATTATAATATTAATCACTGCTATTGGCATTAGAACTTTCCAACATAACCACATTAGTTGGTCTGGTCTTACATCCGGCCAAGCTGCTCTAGTCCACAAAAAGAAAAAGAAAAAGAATGCAACTTTTGCTAAAAATCCTAAAGCACCCAACAGACTTCCGTCTCCATATCCACCTAAGAAAATCAGAGAAATTACAAAAGAGATAAAGAACATATTTGCATACTCTCCGATAAAGAAAAGTCCCCATCTCATACCAGAGTACTCTGTACCAAAACCATCAATAATCTCATGGTCATTTGCGATAAGGTGAAATGGCGTACGACCAGTCTCTGCAAATGCAGCTATCCAAAATAGAACAAAAGCAACTGGTTGAGCAAACATAATCCAACCATTGTCAATCTGATAATTATTAAAGTCAATTAGTGAAAGTGAGCCAACCATCATAATAGGAGCAAGTATTGACAGACCAGTGATTACCTCATAAGAGATAAATACTGCAGCACCACGAGCAGCAGAGAGAAGTGCAAACTTATTTGCTGATGCCATACCGCCAAGAAGTGGACCGTAAAGACCAATACCCATAATTCCTAAAATATATAAAATACCAATATTTATGTCAGCAACTATTGGATGAACTTCATATCCAAACAATGTAAATGACGGTAAAAATGGTATCGCTGCTGCTGCCATAAATGCAGTTGCTGCAGTAATGACAGGTGCAAACTTAAAGATACGCCCAACTACACCAGATGGAACGATATCCTCTTTAGTAAATAGTTTTATACCATCAGCTGCAACTTGCAGTAGTCCAAAAGGACCAACATTTGTCGGTCCAAGACGGCGTTGCATAAAGGCAAGAACCTTTCTTTCAAAATATGTACCTATACCCGCAAGAGCTGAAAATATAAGTAGAATAACGACAATTTTTATAACTGTCTCAATTAAATATGCTGTTTCCATATATTACACCTTTTCAATCGAAGCTGTTGCAAAGCGGTATGAGCTAAACAATGCCTCTGAATTTATTTTAGAATCAAATGTTGGTAAAAGTGCGACATCCCCACTAATTTTGTTATCACTTACTATATTAACAACAAGTTCACCATTCTCGCTCTTAACTCTCACACTGTCTCCTTCATTTAAATCAGACTTACTTAAGAACTCTTCACTCATATAGATACCGCTAACTTCATCCAAGTTAGTAGTTTTATATGTAAATTCAGTAAATTGTCTTACAGGGTTAGCCATATATATAAGAGTTCCTTGCATTTTTGCATCACTAAACTTCTCTACTGACTCATCAGAAGATGCTTTAACTTTTACATTGTCTAAAAGATATCCACGATGCTCAGTACCATCATTGTCATAATGATTCGGTAAGCTGTCAAAGTCTTGAGCTTTAAATCCTGATGCAACAGGAAGCAGAGCTGTATAATCTATAGTGTTCACAGCTTTTAATCCCAACTCATTTGCGATATCATTAAGAGTGTAGCCTTTATATGAGAGTGCCGCATTTGTAGGATTAACTCTTTTATTGACACTTGTTAGAGTTCCCTCTTGCTGATTAATTGCAGGCATATCCAAGTCGCCGTCACCTAATGCACTAAGAGTAAAGTCTGCTTTAGTGTTGTAGCCAACGCTATATGAACCTTTAGTATCATCAAGGTCACAAATAAGTGCAACACCAAGTGAGTTAGTTAATGTCGGTATCATAGTAATTTTGATATCACTATATTTTTCAATTAGCCCTAAAAGACGAGCAAGGTTTTTAGAATTTGGATGAGTATATAAGTCCGGTCCCGCCATCAAAGCAAAAGAATCTTTCTTCTTAAGGTTTTTATCCAGATCTTCCATAAAATTATCATCAGCACCCAAAATTTCTAAAAGTTTGTTATCATCGACAACAACTTCTTTTTCGATTTTTTTAGGAACCATCTTTTTCTTCTCTTCTTCTACTTCTTCCTCTTCGCCTGTCTCTTCGTTCTTTTTCATAACTTTTACAATCTCTACTACTTCTTCTTTAATAGTCTCTGTAACTGTAATAGTTTTCTCAGAATGAAACGAAGCTAGATAATCAGTAACATCTGATGGAAGTTTTTCTTTATCTCCAAATAGGTCAAGCACCAAATAAAGCGCTGCTTCTTCTTGGAGTGGAGCATGATAAACTGTCATAATACTTTTTCCAAGACCTTCAATAATAGGGTCTTTTACAGGATGGAAGTAAAGTCCAGCACCTTTATTTACTTTCATTGAGTTATTTAAAGCATATCTTGCATTTGGATTGTCACTTTTTAGTGCCGTTCCAACCGATATAACAAAGTTAGCATCATGAGTAGCTTCAAGGTCATTGCCGTAAAGCCTAGTTCCACTTATCTCACTATAGTTATTTAAAAAAGTTTGAAATGCTTTTGCTTCAGAGTTTACAAGCTTAACACCAAGTTTTTCTTTGAGTGATTGAAGAATAAAAGCTTCTTCGTTTGTAATAGTAGAAGTAAACTCAATTGTATCAGCTTTTTTAAATGCTTCTATCGCCTTAGCAAATGCATCTTTGTCTTTAGATTCAACTCTGTTTTCATAATCAAAACCATAACGGCCGGCACCACAAAGAGAGACATAATTCCACTCATTCATAACACGATATATTTTATCTTCTGTATTTTCGATACTTGTATGCTTAACATCATAAGATATTTGACATCCGGCAGAACAGTGTCCACATGTAGCAGGTATCTGTTTACATTCCCAAGCATTTGTTTTATAGATATAGTGAGTATCAACTAAAGCACCAACCGGACATACAGCGGCACATTCACCACATGATGTACAGTCAAGCATCTCTTCGCCGGAAGTCAAACCAATTAGAGATTTGTTAAGTTTGTTCCACATTGCGTATGCATCTTTAGGCATATTCTCTTTGTACTCAGCTTCAAGTGCATCAGCACCGCGAGGAACAGTCTTTAGAGAGTTATCACCTATCATATCTTTACATGCAGTTACACATCTTTCACAAACTATACACAAACCAGGGTTATAGTGTAAGTGCCCCCAATCTATGTCACTTCTATCTACATCTTTAACAGCGTAACTCTGTGAATCAACACCCATTTCTAAAGTATAGTTTTGCAATTCACACTCACCAGACTGGTCACAAACGCCGCATTGAAGAGGATGATTTACATCATAAACTTCCATAATTGCACGACGCTCTTTTTCGATATTTTCTGTCGAAGTCGTGATTTCCATGCCATCTTTACTTTTTGCATTACAAGCATAAACTTGTTTTCCATCAGCTTCAACAAGACATATACGACAAGCTAAGGTAGGGCTACACCTTGTCAAATAACAAATTGCGGGTATAAAAATATCGTTTGCACGAGCGGCATTAAGTATATATTCACCCTCTTGTGTCTCAACTTCTTTACCATCAATATTTATAGTAATTTTACTCATTACATTACTCTCACTATTTTGGATTTTTCAAACCTATATCTACTAGGATCTACATTTATATCAAATGTAGGATTTAGTGCTATCGTTCCTTTAAGTTCTGAATCTAGCTTAAACTCTCTTTGGATTGTAGTAGACCCAAAAGTAATATCTACTATATCTCCATCTGAGATTTTAGCAGCTACACTAAACTGAGCGGAACCTCTTAAAAAATTATCTTTTTCTAACTGTTTAGTTTTATTTGTGTATGCATTAAACTGAAGAACAGGGTCTGCATGATAAATAATAGTACCGTTGAACTCAGGTAAGTCATCAAGTTCTTCAAGTTGACCATCAGCTTGACATGTAACTTCATCAAGAAGATAACCACGCACATCATCACCCATTTTTGACAAGAAATTCTCTAAATTATCAAACTCTATATCTTTAAAACCGGCATTTGTATTTAACTCTTTCGTATAATCAATTGTATTCTTTTTATGAATGCCAAGAGCATTTGCCAGGTCATTTAAATTATACCCATCAAATCCCAGTGCGGCATTTGTCGGAAGGACTCTGTTGTCTATGCTAACTACCGTTCCTTCTTGTTGATTTAACGCAGGAACTGATAAATTTGCATACTCTAAAGAAGAGATTACAAAGTTACCATTGTCGTTATACCCTACAACATCAATAATATCTTCATCAATATCAAGTGTGTTTATTAGTGAAACACCAAGAGTATTTACCTCACGAGGAACTACAACTATAGAGAAGTCACTGTATTTTTCTATCAGTGCTACTAATTTGGCTATATTATCTGAACGCTCGTGTGCGATTAAATCGTTACCGACTATAAGTACACGGTTTTTTGCTCTTGAGAATGACTTCATCATCAATGAAAATTCTTCTTCACCTAAGTTTGTTTCAGCATAAATATAACCTAAGTCTAAATCATCAAAGAAAGCTTTTTCACTCTCATCTAAATCAGCATCGCTCAAGATTGCACTAGCTAAAAGTGCTATAACGCCCTCTTCTGTTCCTACTTCGTATTTCATCATCTGAGTAGTAACATTTTGCATTAAAACATCTTCCATAGGATGAGCATAAACTATTTTTGCTCCATTATGGCGAGCAGCGGTTGTTAGAGCATATCTTACGCCAGGGTTATCAGTTGCTATTCTACTTCCAAGAATTATTGCAGCATCGGATTGTTTAATCGCATCAAGTGAACCGCTGTGATGAAGTTTTCCACTAACAGAACTGTACGATTTCATAAACTCTGCAAATTTTCTTGCATCTTCATTGAAAAGCTTAATCCCAAGTTTCTCTTTCAAGAGTTGTAAGATATGAGCCTCTTCATTAGTAATAATCGAAGAAAATCTAATAGCGGCAGCATTTTTAAGAGCTTCAACTGCCTTATGAAATGCGGCATCATCTTTAGTAGCTTTATTGTCAAAATCAAATCCAAAGCGTCCAGCTCCACACAGTGATGTAAACTCAAAGTTATTTTTAACTCTATAGAGTTCATCTGCACCGTTTATACCCATATGTCTTGTTTCATACTCAAGTGAACAACCTGCAGAACAGTGCGCACATGTAGCAGGAACACGAGAAAGTTCCCATGAATTTGCTTTGTACTGAAAGTCAGAGCTAATTAGTGCACCAACCGGACAAACCGCGATACACTCTCCACAAAATGTACAATCAAGCGTATCAGCATTTTTTGGAATAATCACAGAACTGTATCCGCCAAACTTGACTTCAATAGCATCATCACCGATTACTTCATTACATACATGTACACACTTTTCGCATAAAATACATAAAGCAGGGTCATAATTGATAAGTCCCCACTGCTGTATCGGACGAGCCTGATCACGAGCAGAAAAGTTTTGTTTTTGTATATCAAATTCTAAAGTCTTATTTTGTAAATCACATTCACCTGATTTATCGCAAACACCACACTCTAAAGGGTGATTTACATCATAAAGCTTCATAATGTTTATTCGTTCATTCTCTAACTCTGCATTATTAGTAGTAATCTCTATGCCTTCAGTCGGAGGAGTATTACATGAAAGTACAAAACCTTCAACTCCCGAAGCTTCAACAACACACATACGACAAGATGCGCATGGAGTAGTTTTAGAGATATAACACATTGTAGGAATATAGATGTCATTTTTGCGGGCTACAGTTAAAATAGTCTCGCCCTTTTGAGCTTCTACAGAGATACCGTTAATTTTAAAATTAATTATTTTATCCATATCCATACCTCCTAAGTAGCTACCATAGCAATGTAATAACAGCGCATACAACGATCAGCTTCACTCATAGCTTCTTCTTGAGTGAATCCTAAATTAACTTCTTTGTTGTTGTATTTACGATCATCAACACCAAGTACTTCGCTATGTTCTCTTGGTAATCCCGGTAACCAACCAGTTACTTTCTCTTTTTTATCATAAACCTTAAGCTTACGAAGGTGGTCTTCCATAATCTCATCATCAGTAAGAGTAATCTCTCCGGTATGAATATATCTACTCATAACTGAAGCACCGCGTTTAGCTTGGCCAACAGCGTTTACAATAGTCATAGGACCATATTCACAATCTCCAGAAGCAAAAATACCTTTGCGAGATGTCATGTAGTCTTTGCCGTTTGTTTTGATTGTTCCCCATGAAGTCATCTCAATTTCCCACTCCTCAGGAAGCAACTTTAAGTCAGCTGACTGAGAAACTGCAGGAATTAAAAAATCTGTTTCAATTGTATAAGAAGCGCCTTCTATCAACTCTAAACTTGGGCGTCCACCGTCTGGATCAGGCACTAATTCAAATTTGTCTATCACAAGTGACTTTAAAACATCATTTTCATCAACCATAGTATTTACAGCTGAGTGAAATAAAAACTCAACACCCTCTTCTACAGCTTCATGGTACTCTTCATAAGTAGTATTACGGATAATTGTTTTTTCATCTCTACGATAAATCATATAAACTTTTTTTGCATTTGCACGAATTGCACAACGAACAACATCCATAGATGTAAATCCACCACCAACACAAACAACTGTTTTACCCGTTAAGTCTACTTTCTCACCTATCTCATACTTATCCCAAAGATTAATCTGGTCAAGCATCTCTATAGCAGACCAATAACCTTTAATTTCAGGTCTTTCATTATCACAACGAACTTTTTTCGAGATACGAGTCCCTGTTGCAACCATAGTCGCATCATACTCTTTCTCAAATCTTCTCATATCATCAGCATTAATTCTAGTATTAGTAATAAAATTAACACCCATATCTTTAACACACTCAATATCTTGGTTGTATTTATCTATGGGCATTCTGTATTCAGGTACACCGACAGCAACTTCACCACCAAGAACCGGAAGCTCTTCATAAACATCACATTGCACACCATCAGCTGCTAAATAGTAAGCCGTAGTTAAACCTGCAGGACCTGCTCCGATAATTGCAACTTTTTTGCCATTATCGGGTTTTTTCTCCATTGGATGGAAAAAATCAAAGCCGTGATCAGTTTCCCAATCAGCACCAAGTCTTTTAAGTGCCATAATAGAAATAGGCTCATCAAGGTTTGTACGACGACATGCATCTTCACACGGATGTGGACAAACACGACCACAAACATGTGCAAGAGGCATAGTCTGACGAGTAGCTATCAGCGAGTCATCCATTCTCAAATCTCTAACACCCTCTATATAGCCGGGAATGTCAACATGAGATGGACATGCATCTGTACAAGGTGCTGTTATTTTGGCAATATAACCAACACTCTCATTATAATGTTTTGATTGCTTTTGGTTTGTTATACAATCCATAAACACATCTTCAAAGTGTGTCATCAAATCAATAATAGGGTTTGGAACTGTTTTTCCAATCTCACATTTTGAAGTGATTTGCATACTTTTACCAATCTCTTTTAAGTGGTCTAAATCAGCTACTGCGCCTTCACCACGAGCAATTTTATCTAATTGGTCATATAGAATCCGTCCACCCCATCTTCCAGGTGCACATCTTCCACATGCTTCAGAATACTCTTGATACTGTGCAGCATACTCCATTGCTAAACGGATTACATCTACATCAGCATTAAATAATGCAACACCATCCCAACCAATAAAGGCCTTAGAATCTCGATGGTCATCATATTGTGCCGGTAAATCATATGCTGATTCTTCCCACTCTTCTTCTGGCTTGCCTATATTGTTTATAGATTCACCGTTCCAAGTAGAAAAATATACTTTACTCAAATTATATCCCTAACTATTTTTTTACTACGATAGTCCAGTCGACTTCGTTAAACTTTAAAGAGTTCATTAACTCATAACCACACTCTTTTACTAAATCTGCTGATTTTTGAATAGGAGTAAAATCTCCGATTTCAAATAAAAAGATTGCTACCTCGCCTGCATTATGAGTTCCTAAAATTTCTTTCATTCTAGGTTCAAACTCAGTTTTTAAGTGTCTTAAATCATATCTTTTCATTATCTGTCAACCTCACCAAATACGATATTTGTTGTACCAATGATAGAAACAACATCCGGAATATAGTGACCAGGTAAAAGGTCAGTTAAAATTCCTGTATGCCAAAAAGACGGTGCACGCATCTTTAGTCTATATGGATAAGGTCCACCCTGAGAATTGATGTAAAAACCAAGTTCACCTTTTGGCGATTCAGTAGCAACATAAACTTCACCTACCGGTGGTCTCATACCTTGAGTAACAAGAACAAAGTGTTGCATAAGCGAATAGTTTTGAGTCATAATATCAAGCTTTGGAGCTGAGATATATTTCGGCGAGTGAGCCATCAACTCAGTTTGACCATCTTTAACACACTTTTGATACATGTCAATCGTTTGATAAAGAATCTTTGCAGACTCTCTCATCTCTTCCATATATATACGGTATCTTGCAAAGTTATCGCCTTTGTCAGACCAAGGTACATCAAACTCTACTTCGTCATAAAGCTCATATGGCTCTTCTTTACGAATGTCCCATTTAACTCCTGAAGCTCTAAGCATTGGACCTGTACAACCCCAAGAAAGTGCCATCTCAGTTGGTATAGTTCCTACTTCTTCCATTCTCATTAACCAGATACGGTTAGTATCAAGAAGGTCTTCATAATCTTTAATATTTTGAGGTAATTTATCTAAAAATATTCTTAGTTGAGAAATGAAGCTGTCTTGAATATCTAAAGGAACCCCGCCAATACGAATAGCCGCATGAGTAAGTCTAGCTCCACAGTAACCTTCAATAATATCCATAAGATATTCTCTTTCACGGAATGCAAAAAGAAATACTGTCATAGCCCCGATATCCAGTGCTGTAGTAGCTAACCAGAAAAGGTGAGACATAAGACGGTTAATCTCTAAAAGCATCATACGGATAACTTGAGCACGACGAGGAACATCTAATCCTACGAGTTTCTCAACTGCTAGTGCAAAACCGTAGTTGTTTGAAGATGATGCAATATAGTCCATACGGTCAGTTGTCGGCATGAACTCGTTGTATATCATATTTTCAGCCATCTTCTCCATACCACGATGAAGATAACCTACATCCGGATGAGCTTTTGTAATCTGCTCTTGTTGCAGATGAAGCATTAAACGAAGCTGTCCATGCGCCGAAGGGTGCTGTGGACCGAAGTTTAAGATCATCTCATTATCTTCTCTGTCAAAAGTGATATTTTCAAAAAACGGTGTTAATCTATTTTTTATTTGTGCCATATCTCTACCTATCTTTGAGGGTCGTCAATAACGACCGAATCTTTTTTATCGAATTTTTTAATCATGAAAACACCATCATCTTCTTGATAATTTTGCTCATTTTTAGGCTCATTACCAGTGATTTTAGTCCCCTTAGGCACTTCATGTCCTAAACGAGCAAATCTCTCACTATCATATCTATCTACCTTAGCGGTATCACGAAGTTCTGGCCCGATAATATCTCTTGCTTCTTTTCCATAAATCTTATCTACTTCATACCATGCAGCAAACTCATCACCTTGTAGTGGGTAAGTTTTAAGTAGAGGGAAACCTTGCCAGTCATAAGGCATAAGGATTCTTTTCATAAATGGATGACCGTTTGCTTCGATACCGAACATGTCAAACATTTCACGCTCAGACCAGTCAGCAGAACGGAAAAGCTTTTCAACAGAGTCAACAGCTTGACCATTTTCTATAAAATACTTAACACGAATTCTCTTACGCTTATTCATACTCAACATTTGGTAAAAAATCTCAAATTTGTTCCCTTTTGCTAACCAATCTATTGCACTCATTTCTGAAAGTTGTGTATATTCTAGCTCGTCTCTCATCAATTCAAGTACACCATATATATCATTAGCATTTATATAGATAACCAATTGTTCAACTTGGATATAAGCATCGGTAACTTCAAACTTAGCTTTTATAGCTTCTAAATCAGCGTTGAATACTTCATCGCTCTCTGGCTTTTGCTTAGGAACTTGAGGGGAAACATAAAATCTATCAGTATAATATGCTTTTGCTTGTACATCATCTTTAGGTGTATATGCTCTCATTACATTAACCTTTTTGCTTTTTGAGCTCTTGAAGCTTCATTAGCACGGATTTTTTTCTGTAGTAACATAACTCCATACTGAAGTGTTTCAGGACGAGGAGCACAACCAGGAAGATATAAATCAACAGGAATAATTCTATCAACACCCTGAACAGTTGCGTAAGTGTTAAACATACCACCTGTGTTTGCACATGAACCCATAGATATTACCCATTTAGGTTCTGTCATCTGGTCATAAAGTCTTTTAATAAACTCAGCGTGCTTTTTCGTAAGAGTTCCTGCTACAATCATAACATCTGCCTGACGAGGAGACGCTCTAAAGATTGTTCCAAAACGGTCAAAGTCATATCTTGAAGCTCCAGAAGCCATCATCTCAATACCACAACAAGCAAGACCGTAAGTAAGTGCCCAAATAGAATTTGAACGACCCCAGTTTACGATTTTATCTATACTTGTAAGTGCTACAGGTAAGCCACCATCTTGTGTATAATTTACTTTATGCTGTGCCATTCAAGCGCTCCTTTTTTCCATGCATATACGAAACCTACTGTTAACAATAAAATAAACATTAACATCTCAGCGAAACCAAACCATCCAAGTAGTTTAAAGTCTACTGCCCATGGGAACATAAAAACTATCTCTACATCAAATAGTAAAAACAGTAATGCGAATAGATAAAACTGTGGTGAAATTCTATTTGGTTGTCTAGTAACCTCAGGTCCACACTCATAAACTGATAACTTGATTTTTTCAGTATCTTTAGCTGCTAAAGCGCGACTTGCTAAACGAGCTATTATCGTCGTTGCTGTAAATGCACCAAATGTTACAAGAAAAAGTACAAATACCCCAAAATACGGATTTGCAGTACTAATATGCTCCATATAACCTACCTTTTAATTATTATTGTTTTCAAACACTTAAAAACATCAGTCGTTGAACTGTAATGTTTTTAAATGTTTTTACAAAAAACAGTTAGTCGGATTATAACAAAAAGAGTATTAAATGAAAGTATTTAAGGAAAATTGAGCCGGCAGCTGTTACTAAATACTACACAACATTTATCAACATTAGAAGAAGTGTGTAGAATTGTAATACATTTTATTAGAATTGGCATTATAACCTCTATTTACACTACTAGCACTTTTTTTTGTTATTATACCCAACAAAAAGAAAACCTATGAAGATAATACTCTGTTGAGCTAAACACAGTTTTTGCAAAGATATAATCATAAAAATTCAAAAAAAAAGGAAAATATATAATATGGAATTGTTAATAATTTTTTCATTTGTAGTCATTGTCACAAGTGTATTTATTCTTATTCAAGATAAAAAGAGATATATAAAATCTATAAATAAAGAGATTAAAAGAGTTGAAGCTGCCAACTACAAAAATTCCCAAGAATATACACAACATAAAAAAAAGATAGAAGAGTTAGGTCTTGTTGAGGCTTCTGTAAACCAACTCTTTAGCATGAAACAAAAAGCTATGAAAAAACTAAATGTTCCAAATTCATTTTTTCTCAATGAAAAAATTTATAATAGTGAAAAAAAATATCTTTTAAAATTTGCCTTGGCTCACGGATACGATAACAGTGAAAACATTGATGCAATAGATGAGAAAATCAATGGTTTAATGGGTTATTCTTTGGAAGATTTAGCAAAAGTTAAAGTTGTTGTGGACAGCTAGGTTTTCACCAGTAGTGTTTGCACCATCAACTATGATTTTTGGTTTGTCTCTTTAGCTCTTTTTCAAATAATAACCGAATTAAAAAGATTTAACAATCCAAAAATTGCTATTTTAGTAGAGTATTTTATCCTCTTTTTTTTGCCATGCTACAAAGGGTTTTAAGCACTCTTGCCTATCGATATTTTTTAGCTCTAAAAACTCTTTGTCATAAAAGTCTTTGTCTCTAAAACCTATCTTATCAGCATCTTCGCTTGTTGCCCCATAATATACGGTTTTTATATTTGCCCATTTTATAGCACCCAAACACATCGGACACGGCATACATGTAGTGTAAAGTTCACATCCGCTTAAATCAAAAGTGTTAAGCTTTTTTGAGGCTTTTCTTATGGCATTTATCTCTGCATGGGCAGTTGGGTCATTTGTTTTAATAACTTGATTATGAGCCTTTGAGATAATCTTACCGTTGTTTACTACAACTGCTCCAAAAGGTCCACCATAATTGCTATGAACCCCTTTTAACGCCTCTTTTACAGCTTGGAGCATAAATTCATTCATCTTATGTATTTAAAAACCCCATAGATTTTTCACTGTCAAAGTTAGCATCTTTTTCTTTGTTGATTTCTTTTTTGAAATCCTCTAATGTAAATAGCGGTTCTTCACTAACAGCAACTCTATACGCAGTATTTTTTATGATTAGATTAATCTGTCCGCCTGTTAAGCCATACTCTGCCAACACATTTACATCAAAATTTTTCTCATACGGTGCACCCGCGGGAAGCATTTTTTTCCACAGTTCTTGTCTCTGCTCTTTGTTTGGTTTTTTAAACTCTATTTTGTAATTGAATCTTCTTGAGAATGCTTTGTCTATATTTTCAAGTAGGTTAGTAGTTGCTATAAGCATTCCCTTAAAGTTTTCAATCTGCTCTAAAAAGATATTTTGCATTTGATTGTGCATCTGATCGGCTCCAGAGGTTACACCGCTTGAACGAGCACCTAAAAACTGGTCTGCCTCGTTTAAAAGCAAAATCGGCTCACTCTTTGTTTTTTCACAAAGATCATAAAATGTATCAAATATTTTACGCACATTTTTTTCACTCTCACCGACATACATAGATAAAATCTTTGAACAGTCAAAAGCAAGGACTTGGCGCTTGAGTGATTTTGCCAATGAATAAGCTGTCATTGTCTTACCGGTACCGGCTGCACCGTAAAAAATTATCCTTGCATCTATCCCATGTTTTTTGTCTTTTATGCCCCACTCAACAAGTCTGCCAATAACTTCCTTGTCAAGCTGTCTCATAAGATTTCCAAGTGTCTCTTGTGTCTCATTTGCTAAAACAACATCTTCTAAAGAAGTTTCAGGCTCAACCAGTTCAAAAATGTCTTGTTCGTCTATCAATGCATTTAGTTTCAAACGGCGGACTTTTTTGTTTTTATGAGGATGGATGATACTTTGAAGCACATCATCAACTATGTAAAATGCCCGAGAAATTCCACCAAATGGATTCAACATTTCTTCATAATCAATAATTCCTTCATTAATAAGGTTTGAACCGTCTTCTAAAAGTGAGCGATTTTTAATGCGTTCATACTCATCTAATGAAATCAATTCTATAAGGTTGTTCATCTCACGAAGAGAAGCATCAGTGGCACTGTACTCTTCACGAAGCAGAGCTAAAAATATAACCTGCTCTTTAGAATCCATCTTTTTTTGTTTAAAAAATTTATCTAAAACAAGTTTCTCTGAAGTCTGTTCTACTCTCTCTGCAATTCTCTGTTCTAGAAGTTTAAGCTTATGTCTTGTTCTATCAATGCCAAGCGAATGTTCATGAACATTTTGACGGATTGTACTCATCTTTTGATAAAGTTCTATGCGAAAAAATTGGTCTTGAAGATATTCCAGATGATCAGAGTAAGGTTTGATGTCTGGCAAATCACTCTCCAGTGTTCCATCTTGCAGAAGTTTCAACATAGAGGGAGAAAGACCTACAGCAGAGCTTAAAAGTTCTAAAGGCGTAACCTCAGATATTTTAATCGGAGTAAAACTTTGTTGATGCAACCATCCAAGTTCTAAAAGTACTTTAACATCTTTTAGATGATTGACTATTTTATACTCTTTGTCGCCGTAAAGTTCTTGAAGTACCTCAAGTATCAGTACATCATCTTGACCTTGCATATATTTTTTTGCTAAAGCTTGAAGTATTAGCGCTTCGTTTTTATCACATTTTAGTTGTTCAAATATTGTAGATTTTTCAACATTTTTGGTCTCTAAAAAATTTATTAATGCTTCCAAAGATTTCCTTAAAATTTATATTCTAAACCGACAGAGACAAGCAATGCTGTCGAGTCCGTAAACTCACCCGTCAATGAAGAGCTAGAGACTGTTCTATCCTCTCTCATCGAGTAAAGAGCCGATAGACCAAGGTTCATTTTTTCATTTATCTGATATCGCCCACCGAGTGAAACTGACAGAGAATTAGAGTCCGGCAGGTCGAATCCCAATGTTGACTCAGGTATGGGTGTTTCATCATATACGATACCGCACATCAAAGTTGCTTTATCCATTTTTTGTGTAATACCCAAACGGTATGCACTTACATCTTTCCAATTTTTTGCTACTGCATCGTCAAATATACCGGTTAAAACTGCAGAGAGCGTTCCTGAATAATTAAAGTCTAACTCTTTATATTCAGACCAGAAAGTTCTCTCATAAACAAATTCCACAGTAGTCTTAGATGCAAATGTATATGCTGCTGCTATGTTTAATGCAGATGGCAACGGTACAGATAGATTGGTTCCACCATCATATGTTGTACTTCCAAGAGACTCAGAGAGTTTTGCATTTCCCTCTAAGTTTAAATCAATTTTTGAACGATAAGTCAAACCGAACTCTAATTCAGAAGTTGGTTTATATGCCAGTGCCAAGTTATATCCAAAGTCTATTGAGTCACCATCCATATCACGAGAGACAACAGCCGGCGCACCGGGAGGTGTAATAACTGTCGTACCGTAACTCTTAACTATTCCTTTTGAATGTACTACTCTAAGACCAATTGCAATAGCCAGTTTATCATTGATAGGAAGTGCCACGGTTGGATTAAGTTCAATTGTCTCAAGTGTAAACTCCTCTGCAGAAGTTTTTGCCGGTTCTTCATTCCATCTTTTTGTCAAACCAAAAGGAGTCACAACACTTAGTCCAAAACGAGCGCCGTCTACATCCCCAGATACATAAAATAGTGATGGAACTAAAAAATTCTCTCTTTTTGCACTTAAATCATGCGGACCGACTCCTGAAACTGTACCTTTATAGTTTGTATCACTAAGACCAATGTAAGTCAAGTCAGCTTCTAAAAGATTTTCATCTTTCATAAAGGCCATATTTGCAGGATTGTAGTACGCTGTATCAGCGCCACTAGAGTGTGCAACATTTGCAGAACTAAGAGCAGTAGCATTCAAAGAGAGTTCAGGTATTTTGTATCCGCCTGCCATCAACATAGAAGTTGCAGCTAGCGATAATAAAGTGATTTTTTTCATAAAATACCTACTCTTTATAATTTTAATTTATCGATTCTACACAAAATTTACTTAATTCTCCAAAGAGTATAAAAGTTCTATCTCTTCTTTCCAAATACTGCTATCTATCGTCTCTAGTATCAAAGGGATATCATCCATTCGCTCATCATTCATAATGTACTTAAAGGCATCTAGCCCGATAAATCCTTTACCTATAGAATCATGTCTATCTACATGTGTACCCAACTCTTTTTTAGAATCATTTATATGCATACCCATCAAATATTTAAAGCCGACAATTTTTTCAAACTCATCCCAAGTCTTCTCATAAACCTCTTTAGTTCTAATGTCATAACCTGCTGTAAACATATGACATGTATCTATACAGACACCCACGCGAGACTTATCTTCTACCCTGTCTATAATATGCGCTAAATGCTCAAACTTCCAACCAAGGTTACTTCCCTGACCGGCTGTATTTTCCAAAACTGCACTTACTCCACTTGTTTTATCAAGTGCTATGTTGATTGACTCTGCAATAATATCAAGGCATTTATCTTCGATTGGCTTCATTATTTGCGGATTTTCTTTGTCTTTTTTACTAAGTTTTGCCAAATGACTTCCAGGGTGAAAGTTTAGTCTATCTAGACCCAATTGTTCACATCTTTGCAACTCATCGATAAACGCCGCTCTTGATTTTTCCAGTTTATCTATTTCTGGATGACCAAGGTTTATAAGGTATGAATCGTGTGGAAGTACATGTTTGGGCAAAATACCGCTCTCATCAAGTAATCTTTTAAACTTATCAATAGTTTGGGTATCTAAATCTTTAGCCACCCACTGTCTCTGGTTTTTAGTAAAAAGTGCAAATGCTTTTGCACCTATCTCCTGTGCATGGGTTATAGCGTTAAAAACACCGCCGCTAGATGAAGTGTGTGCTCCTACAAATTTATTGCTCAATATCTTTCCTTATTTGTGTATCTTTTATCTTAAAAATTATATTGTTTTTTCTATCTTTGAAAAAAGTCACATGTGACTCTACTTTGTATAAAATATCTACATGTTGATTTTGTACATGTTGTTCAAACCCATCTGCTGTTTTTTGCAGATTTATCCCCTCATAAATAGGACGAGATAAAAGTATGTTTTGAAGTAATTCATCAGGATATGACTTGCTTAAATAATCTTCATTAAATCCACTTTTGCTCATACATCCTTCGCTGGTACAGATAAGATGATTGATAGTGATTTTTTCTACAGTTTTACCAGCTATAAATAGTTCTAACTCTATTTTTTCACTACTGTTTCTTAAATATCCAAGATCTGAAAACTTTATCTTTGGTGATTTTATGATGATGATTTTTGTTTGAGTAATCTCGTAGTCTTTTAGACTACAAGCACTGAAAAAAAGCATAAATATTAATAGTACATATTTCATGAGAGAAATTATAGCGGTAAATTATAACTCTATTGTTAAATATTTTGCTTAGATTTGATTCAACTAGTACGCGACAGTTCTCATACGCGAAATGATATGGTCTGCGTCATCACCCAAGTGTTCTTGAATCATAGTATAAAGCATTTGTTCTTCTTTCATATTATGCTGTTGCATTAAAATCATAAGAGTTTCAGACAAACCAAAAAATTTATCGTTGTCATTTTCTTGAACTGCAATTTCCATCTTTGAAAGAAGCTCTCTCATCTGCTCATGCTCCATTACCATAACCTGAGTTGGTCCCTGCGTCATGCCTGATGCATGTTCAAACTGTGGGAAAAGAACCATCTCTTCCATCTTGAAATGGTTTGTCAAAGCATCCTGAAATTCTTCAAATTTTGATAATGCCTCCGTACTTTTATTTGCAATGGCATCTTCCATCTGTGCAAAAATCTCATCACAATGTTTATGGTCTTGAGTCATAAATTCTTTAATATTAGACATTTTTTATCCTAATTTAGTTTTAATGTAATGATAACCTCTTTGACTAAATTGCTAATTGATAATTATCAAGGGAGATGTTTATTGCCAAGAAGTTTTATGGCAATTTGCCATGCTTTTAACATATACATGTAGATTAATATATAATCAATTTATGAAAATACACATAGATATAGACTGCTTTTTTGTAAGTGCCGCTCGCATCAAAGATCCTTCACTTGAACATAAGCCTGTGGCAATCGGCGGGCGAAGTGATACAAAGATTTTTACTAAAGATGCAAAAAAACAGACAGTCAATTTTGAAAACTCCGGTTCATTTGTTCCAACATTTTATAAAACTTACGAAGAAAGTGATGACGATTTGGATGCCTTTAAAGATGATGATGGTCGAGTCAGAGGAATACTTACAACTTCTTCTTATGAAGCTCGTTCATACGGAGTAAAAACTGCTATGAGCATAAAAGAGGCTTTAGGTCTGTGTCCAGATTTAATCATAAAAGCACCCAACATGTCACTCTATCAAAAACTCTCTCATGAGCTGCATGAATTTTTGCAAACAAAAATACCGCTTATCGAACAAGCCAGTATAGATGAGTTTTACGGGGATTTGAGTGGTTGGGTTGAAGATGAAGATGTGGCTCGTTTCATAGATGATTTGAGACATGAGATTAAAAAGGTTGTAAAACTTCCGGTATCTATCGGCGCTGCCAAAACAAAATACATCGCAAAGTTGGCAACTACTGCTGCAAAACCTTTTGGCTCTAAGATAATATATCCACATGAGATTGATAAGTTTATAGATAAAATGCCTGTTGGGGAGTTTGCGGGAATTGGTAAAAGTATGAAAGAAAAGCTTAACTCTGCTCAAATCCACACACTTGGAGATTTAAAAAAAAGACGCGGTACGATTGAGTCTTGGGGACCCTATGCAAAAGAACTATTTGCAAGAGTAAATGGCGAGAGTGATGCTCCGATTCAGACAAAACATAAAAGAAAAAGCATTGGTATATCGCGAACTTTTGACCCGCAGTTTGATAGAAGTGAGTTAAGCAGAAGAGTACATGTACTTACTCGTCATCTTAGTTTTGCCATTTTAAAACTTGATGTAATCCCTACTGTATTTCATCTCTCTATTACTTATGAGATGAATCAAAAATCTCATAAAAATATCTCTCTTAGCGAGGTTTTCACAGAGAAGAAGTTTGACTCTTTATGTTTAAGACTTTTTAACGAAGCAGATATACACAAAAGACTACATGTCATAAGAATCAGCATAAACTGTTCGAGCTTTACAAGAGACTCTAAAAAAGAGCTCTCTCTGATAGGTTTCTCTGATGAAGCAAAAATGCAAAAACTCACAAAATACTCGCAAGAGATAAGAGAAAAATACGGGATAGATATGTTGAAATGGGGCAGCGAATTATGATAGAATAGCTTATGAAAAATTTTAAACTCTTAGAACAATTCCGTTCATTCTATGTTAGAAATTATCCTGATGACATGGAGATTCAGATTGAGTACTTTGCAATATTTGGCGGTGTCGGCTGGGAGATAGATACTTCTAAAGAACTTCCATTTTTAATACAAGAGCTAGTGTTGGAAAATTTTGAGTCTCTTAACAAGCAAATTACAGAGCTTACATTGGAAAACAAAGAGTACTCAAGACTGTTGTATGCCCTTGCTGTCGGAGACAGAAGGATATTTTCTGCTTTTAACAAAGCTGGATTAAACAACCAAAATGGCGGTATTGCCCTTAACCACCTGCAAGAAAAAGGTTTAATCCAAATAGAGTTCTCAAGAGAAGAACCTGCCAAAAGTCTAAATCCAAACGGTAAACTAAAAAGAGAGGTTGCAAGACACCGTATATCACATAAAGTCCTCTTTACATACCCGTTTATAAGGTTTTGGTTTTATTTTATAGTTCCACATATCAAAGATATAATGAGCGGCGAGTATGAGAACTTTTTTAAAGACTTTCAAAAAAGACAAAACAGTTATACAAGTTTAGTTTTTGAAGAACTCTCAGAAGTACTTTTAAATTATAACCTTCGTGACTCACAAATTTTAAGTTCAGGCAGCTATTGGGATGCAAATATCGAGATAGATATCTTAACTGTCACCGATGATGAAAAAGTCTATGTATCAGAGTGTAAATGGACTAACCATTTTGTAAATAAAAAAGAGTTGCATAAACTTCGTGAAAAGTGTGAAAAACTTGAGATAGAACCGACTCAAATAATCTTCTTCTCAAAACGAGGATTCTCTAAGGAGTTATTACAACTACAGAGCAAAGAACTTGCTCTTTATACTTCAAATGACTTCGAAGCACTTGTAAAAAGCACCAGAAAAGATGAGTTAATAGATGGACTGTTTAACTAAGAATTCTTAACGCCGTATATGCTTCTTGTAGAAGTTGGAATTTTTGAGTGTATTTTTTTACCATAGTTGGTGTTTCATGCACGATTTTATCAGGGTGGTAAACTTTTGCTAACTTCTTATAACTTTTCTTAAGTGCATCTTGGCTTGCTCCGATAGGGCACTCTAAGACGGTATAAAAGCGAGTATTTAACTCCTCTTCTTCCACTTTGCAAAGGTCGCCAAAACTAAAGTTTGCAAAATCACTATAAAGCTTACTCATGAAATGGTTGTCATATGTATATTGAATCTGATAATGCAGTATATGGCGTTTGTTTAAAGCTCTCTCTAGTCTAGCCTTTGCCTTATTGTCTGAGACTTCAAGCACTAAAGAAATATCTGTGCCCCTCTCAACATAAACTTCCAGTTGAGAACGAAGATAGTTCATCACCCATGAGTTAGGATAATCCAAAGTAATCAGCACCGTATTTTTGTCATAAGCATAAAGGTTGACTTTAACAATTTGCGGATTTTGAAGTTTATTTAATTCTATTTTTATGGGTTGATTTCCATATTTTAGCATCGAGCGCAGAAAAAAATCATGTGAGAGATTATATTTGTCCGCATGGTATTGACTTAATTCTCTTATAAAAGTTTCTCTAACTTTTGTTAATGTTTCATTTTTAAAAACCAATACAGACTTTGATAAAAAAAGCATACCTCTAGTGTGATGGTTTAAAAAATCCTGCATCCATTTTATACTTAATTCTTCAAATTCCGTAGTAATGAGAATAAGATTATTGCGCAATACAATCTTCATCTACTTTAGCCTTTATTGAATTATTATACCAAATCATAGCAAAAACAGTACCAATTTACGAGTAGTGCATGCATCATCATTATTTTTATCAAAGTATCACAAGCTTTAAAAAGCTATACTTTAAATATCGATAATTATAGGATGGTTTTGCTGTGCTAAAAAATGTATTTTTACCTGCTATTTTGCTTGTGCTGGCATATGGATTTTGGATGAGTCCGGATTTTAAAGAGATTTCCAGTGGAGTGGCAATATTTCTACTTGGTATGTTATCTATGGAACAAGGGTTCAAAGCCTTTTCAGGTGGCATACTAGAGCGCTTTTTAAAAAACTATACTGACAAAACTTACAAAAGTATACTCTTTGGCGTAATAAGTACGACTTTTATGCAGTCAAGTTCTTTAGTTTCCATACTGACTATCTCCTTTTTGGGTGCAGGATTGATTGGGCTTTCTCAAGGAATAGGTATAGTCTTTGGAGCCAATCTAGGAACAACTACGGGAGCGTGGCTGGTAGCGGCACTTGGTCTTAAAGTTGATATAGCATCGTACGCTATGCCCATGCTTGTTTTTGGTGTAATTTTTATCTTTCAAAAAAGCTCATCTTTAAAGGGTGTTGGTTATATACTCACCGGTTTGGGATTTTTGTTTCTTGGAATCCACTACATGAAAGAAGGATTTGAAGCTTTTAAAAATATCATTGATCTTTCAAGCTATTCAGTCGGTGGGATAAAAGGATTACTTATATTTACCGCTATGGGCGTATTAGCAACTGTAATCATGCAGTCATCTCACGCTTCGTTAGTATTGATTATAACCGCTTTGGCAGCTGGACAAATCAGTTATGAGAATGCTTTAGCATTGGCAATAGGAGCAAACATAGGTACAACTGTAACCGCGATTATTGGCTCGCTTAGCTCAAATATAAGCGGTAAAAGACTCGCCGCTGCTCATCTTATCTTCAATGCTTCTACGGGATTAATAGCAATTATTTTTATATATCAATTAATCTATATGGTAGATTTTATAGCACTTAAGCTTGGTATAGCTGATGATAACTACACTATAAAGCTTGCGATTTTTCATACAATTTTCAATACACTTGGTGTTTTGTTGATGCTGCCGTTTATAAACAAGCTGGTTAAAGTTTTAGAGACTACCTTTAAAGAAAAACCATCAAAAGATGACATAGGTTTTGACAGTGTTAAATACCTTAATGATTCTGCGCTAGAATTTCCTGAGGCTTCCATCGGAGCAATTATAATGGAGACAAAACATCTGTATGAAAATGCTTTTGAAATCATAGCTCATGGACTGAATTTAAAAAGGTCCAATATAACATCCTCCATGGATTTAGACGAAGTAGTAAAAGAGCACTACTCTAAAAAATATATAGATATTGAAAAATTTTATCATCACAAGATAAAAGATATTTACGGCGAAATAATAGATTTTTGTACAAAAGCACAATCAAATGCCAATATACAACCCGAACATGTAGAGCAGTTATATAAGCTAAAAATAGCAAATAGAGATATGGTTGAAGCCATAAAAGATACAAAACATCTACAAAAAAATATCATCAAATACTCTGCCAACCCAAATAAACACATAAAAGAGGAGTATAACAATATAAAAAGAAATCTGGCAGAACTCTTAAGACATATCAATACAATCTCTATCAGTAGTGAAGAAGATGAGATAGTCTTGTTAATCTCAAAAGCTAAAGTTCATACCGAAAAATACGACATAATTGCCAACGGAACTCTGGATAATTTGATTAGAAATCGTCTTATCACAAACCAAATGGCAACTTCATTGATGAACGACAGCACCTATGCATACAATATAAGAAAAAATTTGATTGCTATGGCAGAAATCCTATTTATAGATAAAAGCAGCGATATAAAAAGCTTACATGAAGATATGATTATCAGCGATAGTGATGTTAATTTGATTTTAGACAAAAAGGATTAGAAATGGGAATAAAAAAATTTGTCAATATGGTCACAGAGACTTTAGGACTAGATGATTTCAAGATAAGCGGAAAAAAGAAATCTATAAAAAAGCTTCTAAAAAAGCTGAAAAAACGAAGAGTAAAAATTTATAAGTCATTTCACAGCGCTTTAAGTTTGAATGAAAAAATCGACTTACAAGAAGAACTTGACATCATATCTCTGCAGATAGAAAAAGGTCAAAAGTTACTAAATAAACTCAACCATTACTCAAAGAGTTAGTAACTATAGAGACCGTTCAGAGTTTTGTGTCAATAACCGATAATCATTAAAATTATATTATAGTTCAACAATTTAGTTTGAAACTTAGAGAATGTTCCAAAACCTACAGGTTGTGGAACTCGCCCCATATTCTGTTAATCACTAATAATTTATGTGTTTTCGCTACAATGTTCCTTGAATAAATAGCTAGAAGAAAATTGTGAAATCTATTCAATACTTTACTACTTACTCCATTTGATTCTCAAGATTTTGGCTAGAAGTAGAAACTCTTGCATAACCAACATTCATAGTTGACTCCTTTCTTTTGAATAGGAACAACTATAACTTTATAATCAATTTATGGAAATATTTTTTTATCTTTTATTAAATAGTTTAATAAATTCTTTAAATTTATCTTCCGAATCTTCTAAAACACTCCATTTTCTAATAGACTCAAAATCTACTTTATGTTTAGTAGCAACCAAAATAGCTTGTTCTAATGAACGTTCATCTTTCCAATGATAATATGCCGCTAACCTGTCCTTAACACTATCAGTAGGTGTAATAATTCTTAAAACTCCATATTCTGTTTCTATTTCAGCTATATCCTTTTCATGTATTAGTTCTTGACCTATGGCTAAAGGGCTAGATGGGAACTCAACTGTATATGGAGTGTCTGGGTGTCTATAATTTTTACCCTCTTGTTTGAAGCCAAGTTGCTGCATTTTTTTCTTGATTTCATTGTGCTTATTTATACTTTGATCTATTAAATCAATATCCATAGATGTATATTCACCAAAGCTGTACACTTCAACACAAAAACCACCTGATAAAGTTGTTTTCACATCTATTTTTAAAAGCTCTTCACATACATAAGAAGCTATCTCAATAGGCTTCATTTTTTTAAAGTTCGGTTTCAACTGTGTCACCTTTTAAGATATATTTTTTGTTTTTCTTTCTTGGAGCAGTTCTATTGAACAAAAGATTTTCTTTTAAATCATCAGGATAAGTATCTCTTGATTTTTTTAAAAGAGCTTCTAATTCAGGGTAAAAATAATATCTAGGATTAAATTTATATAACCTTGTTCTTCCAACTTGAAAACTCACAAGGACATCTCCATCTTCTAATGCTTCTAACTGTTTTAAAATTTGAGATGGTTTTAGATTATAAAATCTTGCGATTTTACTTGCATAACCCTCTTGTTTTGAAAGAAGATACTGCAATACAAGTTCTTTATCTTTAGAACCAAATAAAGCTTTTAGCATAATAACTCCTTTTATTTATTAACTATATTGTAGTTAATATAAACTTTATTATAGATAAATAAAACTAATTAATAGATACAATAGTTTTTCTTTAGAGTCTTGTTATAGTATAAATATGTTATATTTTTTGCTCCAGAAAGAACAGTTTTTGCAGCATAATTAAATTTGATTAAAAAGAAAAGTTATATTATATTAAACTCGATTGATGTATTATGGTAATTTTTTACAAATTGAAAAAGGTTGATTTTTGAGATTATGGTCTATACATCCATCTTATTTAGATTCAAAAGGTTTGGTTGCATTATGGAGAGAAACACTATTAGCACAAAATGTTTTGCTTGGTAAAACCAAAGGATATAAAAATCATCCACAACTTAATAGATTTAAAAATTTGGAAGATCCTATAAATGCTATTTCATGCTATCTTCATTATATTGTTGATGAAGCTGATAGTAGAGAGTATAACTTTAACAGAAATAAAATAGTTAAAAATGGAAACTGTCATCAAATAGAAGTTACTGAAGGTCAGATTACATATGAATTTAAACATCTATTGATTAAACTGAAGGATCGTGATCCAAGCCGCTATGATAAATTAAAAAACCAAAAAAAGATAGAAATTCATCCACTCTTTGTTAGAATTGAAGGAAATATAGAAGAGTGGGAAATAATTTATTGAAAGTATATTAATCACTTATTGTAGCAGTCCTATTGTGTGATACCTTTATGTGAAACAACCATTGCACAACTTCTTATATTTGGTACATGAAGCACTCATATTGGCTCTCCGTGTTCTACAAAATGTTTAAAAAGTAAAAACTGCAAAGTTCCGCAAACCTTAAGGGATCATGGAACAAAAAAGTTAAACTTCTTGAGCTGCTTCAGTAGGTTCTTTAATCAGTAAAGCAAATATTTCATCTTTACCATCCATCCTGGCACCTTGCTTTACGAGTTCAAGTGCCTCATTCATATTGAACTGTTGTTTCATAAGTCATTCCTTTAGAATTTAATATTCTATCGATCTGACACAAAGTTTTGAACATTTCCTAACTATACTCTTGATGTATTACTTGCACAAAATTTCATAAGTTTCAGGTCGTCTATCTCTTATGAGACCCCAGTACTCTCTTTGTTTTTTGTTATCTTGCAAATCAAAATCAGCGTAGATTATCTCCTCTTTATCACGAGAAGCTTCTGCAATCTTGGCACCTGTATAGTCGGTTATAAATGATGAGCCGTAAAAGGTCAAAGAGCAACTCTCACCAATCTCTTTGCCAATCCGGTTGGCAACTACAACCGGCACTGTATTTGTAGCAGCATGACCCATCTGAACTCTCTGCCAGTGCTCTTTTGAATCAAGTTTGATTTCCGGTTCACTTCCTATGGCGGTCGGATAAAATATAATCTCAGCTCCCATAAGAGTTAAGGCTCTTGCTGTCTCACAAAACCACTGGTCCCAGCATATGCCTGCACCTATCTTCCCGTAAGCTGTATCATAAACTTTAAAACCGCTATCACCCGGTTTGAAGTAAAATTTTTCTTCATATCCAGGACCATCTGGTATGTGTGTTTTGCGGTAGTTATCCATAACACTTCCATCGGCATCTATAACTACGAGTGAATTAAAATATTTATCTTCACTTTTTTCAAAATAACTAACTAATATAACTACATGTAACTCTTTTGCCAAAACAGCAAAGCGTTGTATTAACTCGTTATTTTCTAGAGGTTTTGCCCAAGAAAAATACTTACTATCCATATCTTTACAAAAGTACAAACCTTCAAAGAGTTCTGGTAAAAGTATTATCTGCGCACCATTTTTATGAGCTTCTTTGACTAAATCTTCCGCTTTAGAAACATTAGCCTCTTTATCTTCGCTCATACTCATTTGAATTGCAGATACTTTTACCATTTTTTTACCCTTAACTTCTACTTGTAACTTCTAAAAGGTGGTATCCAAACTGTGTTTGTATAGGACCTTGAACAACTCCTACCTCACCGCTAAATACCGCTTTATCAAACTCAGGAACCATTTGGCCCGGTCCAAACTCACCTAAATCTCCGCCTTGTGCACCTGATGGACATTGAGAATTTTGCTGTGCAGCTTCTTCAAATGAAGCGCCGTTTTCTATCTCTGTTTTCAACTCATTACATTTTTCTTCGCTATCTACCAATATGTGTCTCGCCGTTGCTCTTGCCATAATTATTTTCCTTTGTTGAATAATTTCGTTATTTTACTCTATTAATGTTATTATTCAAATAATATTACATCAGGACACGCATTGAAGTATCTTTTTTTACTACTTTTTACAATACTAACTTCAATAAATGCTTCAGATATAAAAATAGCTGTTGCAGCAAATGTCAGCTACGCAATTGATGATTTGATAAAAGAGTTCAATAAAACTCACCCAGATGTAAAAGTAGTAGTAACACTTGGAAGTAGCGGAAAACTAACAGCACAAATATCTAACGGTGCGTCATTTGATCTATTTATGTCTGCAAATATGAAATATCCAAACAGGCTTTATGAAGACAAAATAGCACTCATTGAACCTGTTGTTTACGCTCAAGGCTCGCTAGCAATGCTGAGTAATAAAAATATTGATTTTTCTAAGGGTATAAACTTTTTAAAAGATGAAAGAATACGAAGAATAGCTATTGCAAATCCTAAAACCGCTCCATATGGAAAAGCAGCATTTGAAGCTTTACAAAATGCAAAAATACTTCAAAGTATAAAACATAAACTTGTTTACGGTGAATCAATTGCTCAAACAGTCTCTTACACTTTAACGGCAACTGACATCGGAATTATTGCTAAATCATCTCTTTACTCATCTCGTATGTCAAAATTTAAAAGAGGTGTTAACTGGATAGAAATAGATTCAAAACTATACACTCCGATAAACCAAGGTATAGTGATACTAAAAACCTCAAAAGAGGCAAAAGCTTTTTATGATTTTATCTTGAGCGAAAAAGCAAAAAAAATATTTCTAAATTATGGATACTTAACACCATGAACACCCTTGTAGCCCATGTAAAAGAGATAAAAAGTGTTGAGAACCTCAACATTGTAAAGTTTGATTTTGAGGGTGTAACCCTAAGTATGATGAGCTTGGAACTTCCTGAGAGTGTAAAAGTTGGAGCGAAAGTCAAACTTGGCACAAAAGCAACACATATAGCAATTGCCAAAGGTTTTAGCGGTGAAGTTTCCTACTCAAATCAACTACATGTAAAAATCATACATGTAGACAACGGCGAACTTTTAAGCAGCATAAAACTACAAGCAGAAAGTACAAGTTTGGAGTCTATTATTACACGAGACTCTAGTGATAGAATGAATCTACATGTAGATGATGAAGTTACTGCTTTTATAAAAGCAAATGAGCTCTCGATAGTGGAAGTGTTGTGATGATTGATATTTTAAACAGCATTAACTATACACCATTTTTATTATCATTTAAACTTGCTGGCATAACGACTCTTATTCTTTTTATTTTGTGTCTGCCTCTTGCTTGGTACCTATCGCAAACTACTTCAAAATCAAAACCGTTTTTAGAGGCAATCACAGCATTACCTATTGTTTTACCTCCCTCAGTTATAGGATTTTATATACTCTATGCACTCTCTTACAACTCTCCTATCGGAGCGTTTTTTAAAGAAACTCTAGGGATTGATTTAATCTTCAATTTCACCGGTCTTGTAATTGCAAGCTGCTTTTACTCTCTTCCATTTATGGTCCAACCACTTCAAAGCGGTTTTGAAAGTCTCAATAAAAATATGCTTGAAGCATCATACATAAGTGGCAAAAGTAGATTTACTACAGTTTTAAAAGTTGCCTTGCCAAATATCAAGCCGGCTCTTATGACTGCCATAATCGTTACATTTGCTCATACGGTCGGAGAATTTGGAGTTGTTCTTATGATTGGCGGGAGCATACCTGATGAGACAAAAGTTGCTTCTGTCGCTATCTATGAGATGGTTGAGATTATGGACTATACATCTGCTCATATTTATAGTGGGATTATGCTTGTTATGAGCTTTTTAGTTCTTCTTGGTGTTTACACTTTTAACCAAAAACAGAAGTTTTCCGGATTTATAAAATGATACATATAGCTATAAACAAAAAACTTCACGGTGCTAGTGCAGATATGCAGTTAGATGTAAATTTTGAAATAAAAGATGGCGATTTTGTAGCACTAAGCGGAAAAAGCGGAAGTGGAAAAACTACACTTTTACGAATTTTAGCCGGACTTGAAGAAGCTAATGGCATTATACATGTAGAAGAAGAAATCTGGCTTGATAATAACATATGCAAAGCAGTTCAAAAAAGAGAAATCGGTTTTGTATTTCAGGACTATGCGCTGTTTGATAATATGAGTGTTTTGCAAAATCTGCTGTATGTAAAAAAGGATTTAGTCCTAGCTAATCATCTTTTACATGTAACAGAGTTAACCGAGCTAAAAGATAGAAGCCCAAGCACACTAAGCGGCGGACAAAAACAAAGAGTTGCTCTGTGTCGTGCTATGATGAAAAGACCAAAAATCCTACTGTTAGATGAGCCGCTCTCTGCCCTTGATCCAGTCATGAGAAGCAAACTTCAAAACGAAATCATCGCTCTTCATAAAGAGTTTAAAACTACTACTATTATGGTTAGTCACGACCCTAGTGAGATATATAGACTTAGCAACCGTGTTCTTGTTTTAGAAGATGGCAAAATCATAAATGATGGTTCTACAAAAGATGTACTTCTTCGCACTAAAGGAAGTCAAAAATTTTCTTTTGAAGGTGAGCTTTTAGAGATAAAAAAAGTTGATGTGATTTTTATAGCCATTATAGCCATAGGACAACAGCTAGTTGAAGTAGTAGTGGGTGAAGATGAAACAAAAAATTTAAATATCGGTGATGTTGTAAATGTCAGCACAAAAGCTTTTAGCCCTACAATTACCCAATAAAGTGCAGGAAACAAATATTGACTAAACATGTAGTAGTAATCGGCGGTGGATATGGCGGTCTTAGAGCCATAGAGTTTTTACACAAATATGAAGATGTACATGTAACTTTAATAGATAAAAATCCATACCATTATCTTCAAACGGAAGCTTACGGATATATTGCAGGAAGGTTTGATCTGCATGATGTTGCTATCAATCTAAGCAGTTGGTGCACAGGCTTTAAAGATAGAGTCAATTTTATACATGAAGAGGTAAAGCTCATCGACTTTGAAAAACAGAGTGTGAGTTTAAATAAAACGGATATATTTTATGATTATCTCATCATAGCAACGGGAGCAGAGACTAACTTTTTTTCATTTATTGATGGTTTAAAAGAGCATAGTCTCGGTATTAAAGATTTACAAAGAGCCCACTCTTTTAGACAAAAATTTGAAGATTTGATATACAAAAAATTACTTGCTACAAAAGAGTCTGATGAAGATGAGATAAACATTGTCATAGGCGGTGCAGGACTCAGCGGTGTGGAAGTTGCAGCAGAAATGGCGCATGTTATTCAAGTTCACACCAAGACCATAGGCGAAGCGGCAAAAGACCTTAAGATTTACCTTATAGATGCAAGTGATACAATCCTGCCGGGCATGGGAAAATACACTATCACCAACACACATAAAAGATTAGAAAAACTTGATATTAAAATCCTAACAAATACTTTTATCAATAACCTTGATGAATCATTTATCTACTTCAAAGACGCTCAAAAACTCAAGTACTCTTTTATGGTTTTTACAGGCGGAATCAAAGCAAGCACTCTTAACTCTTCAATAGAAAGTGAAAAAAACAAAGTTGATCAGTTTATTCCAGACTCTCAGCTCAATATCCAAGGCAAAAAAAATGTCTTTGCCTTGGGTGATTGTGTTGAAATAAAAGACAACAATGGCAATATACTGCCGCCAACAGCGCAGATAGCGGAAAAAAGTGCGGAGTATGCGGCAAAAACTATCAGACAGAGAATAGACGGCCATAAATCAAAACCATTCAACGGCAAGGTTGAAGGTGTGTTTGTTGCACTTGGCGGCAATTATGCTGTTGGAGAGATGTTTGGATTCATAAAAGTAAAAGGCTACAAAGCTTACTTACTTAAAAAAGCAATAACAAGTGCTTACCACTTTGGTCTTCGCTTACGCATAAATACCGGATTTAAAAACAGAATAAAAAATTAGTAAGCAAAGATAAAGATTTTTAGTTTAACTAACTTCGCTAAAATCTCGAAAATTATACAGAGGTTTAATATGCAAGAGAAAGTTTTACAGCTTGTACAAAACAGTAAGTTTATTAACTTTATCATTTTACTTATCGTTTTAAACGGCATTACGATGGGTATTTCTACATCAGACTCCATGATGCTCAGCGTTGGAGTCTTTATAGAAACATTTGACATGTTTGTAGTGAGTGTGTTTACGATAGAAATTATTTTAAGAATATACGCCCACAGGCTATCCTTTTTTAAAGATGGTTGGAGTTTATTTGATTTTACTATTGTAGCTATATCCCTTGTTCCTGCAAGTGCTGGATTTGAAATACTAAGAATTTTAAGAGTATTAAGACTGCTTAGGCTTATAACGGTTGTTCCGCAAATGAGAAAAGTGCTTATGGCTTTAATTAGCGTAATTCCAGGGATGACCTCTATAGCTGCACTGCTTATGTTGTTCTTTTATATATTTGCTATTATGGCAACAGAACTTTATGGAGACACTTTTCCTTTGTGGTTTGGTAGCTTAGGCGAGTCTTTTTATACTTTATTTCAAATTATGACTCTAGAATCGTGGTCAATGGGTATTGTTAGACCTTTAATGGAAGTACATCCATATGCATGGACATTTTTTGTTCCATTTATATTTATGGTAACTTTCATTATGATAAATCTTATTGTCGCTGTTGTAGTTGATGCTATGGCGGAAATAAATAAAAGTGAAGAGACCAACATTATAGATGAAGTGCATACCTGTGATAACAGCACAAAAAATGAATTAATAAAACTAAGAGAAGAGATTAGCGAACTAAAAACACTTCTTTTGGCTAATAATGCACAGCCAGCCAAATAGTCTGTGCATTGGGTTTTGTCCAAGAGACTCTGTGTTTTGTATTGGCTGTGATATTAAGATAATCCCCTGCTTTTAATCTAACTTCATCTCTGTTTTCAAAAGAAATAACAGCCTCACCTTGAAGTAAAATCACCCACTCGTCACTATCTTGGTTATACCACTCATTTTGTGCTGTTGTATGTCCGTAAGAGATTATTCGCTCTATTTTTATGCCATCTTTTGAAACTATCTCTTCAAATAACTCCTCTTTTAAATTGCTTGGTATTGCTTCAAATATATTTGATTTATCCAACAAAACATGCACTCACATATCCAACGACTCTACTCTCATCTCCACTGGCATCTGCGCTTGTTCTATAGTCAAGTATATTTGAAGATAATCCCAATTTTTTAGCACTTGAAATCATTGCTTGGACACCAATCATACCGCATGCCTCACACCCTTTGCCAAGCATATCTACATCTAACTCATCAATAGCAGACAGACATATATTGTCAAGTTTGTTTGCGTCATCCAAATCATAAAAATGGCTTAAGTCTGTACTAATTATCACTCCGCAATCTTTTTGCTCTAAAACAAAATCTATAATCTCTGAAATGTATTCCGGTTTTGCATTGCTATATACTATTTCAACTATATTAGTATCATCTAAATAATGCTTTATAAAAGGAAACTGTACTTCCGTAGAGTGCTCTTGATGCGCACTTGTTATGCACTCTAAAGAGAAGTTGTCGTTTAAACTTTCATATAGATTTTGTGAACTTTTTATATCTCCAAAAGGAGTTTCATAGCTTGAATAATCACAAAGACTTGCACCCTCAAAAGCCACTCTATGCGATGGTCCAATAACCAAGATATTTTTTATGCCGGAATTTTGTAAAATTCTGTATGCAATATTTGCAGTATAGCCAGAGTAAATATAACCGGCATGCGGAACAATTACTGCGCGGCTTTGTAGTTTTGGTAATGTGAAATCTTCGTCATAAACCCCACTAAAATGCTCGAAATACCTCTCAAGTTCAACTGCTCTTGCCGGATAAAAGCTACCTGCTACACTCATATCTCTTTTCATGACCAAACTCCTTGTATAAACTCACCGCATGATGCGCATTTTGAATCTACGATTGTCTCCATATGTGAACGAAATCCAGCTCTGTCTACCAGCTTGCTTTTGCATTTTGGGCAATATGTAGAGCTGTCATTTTGAATATTTCCAAGATATACATATTTGATACCATGACCATGTGCTATCTCTTTGGCTTTAAGCATACTTTTTAAGCTTGTACTTGGAGTATCAAGCATTTTATAATCAGGATGAAAAGCACTAAAATGCCACGGAACATCTCTTCCAAGTTTTGTAGAGATAAACTCTGCCATCTTATCTATCTCTTCTTCGGAGTCATTTACACCTGGAATAAGCAAAGTTGTAATTTCGAGCCATATATCACTTTTTGCAAATGCTATAAGTGACTCTAAAACACCATCCAGATTTGTCTTTAAAACTTTTTTATAGTAATCATGTGAAAAGCTTTTTAGGTCAATATTTGCAGCATCTAGCCAAGATTTCATGTCCTCTAAAACTTCATGAGATTCATATCCGCTTGATACAAAAACATTCTTTATACCTTTAGCTTTTGCCAAAACACCGATATCTTTAGCGTAAGGGTACCAGATTGTCGGTTCGTTGTATGTATAACTGATACTCTCAGTCTTGTTTTCAACTGCAAGCTTTACAATATCTTCTGGAGAATACTCAACACTCTCATCAATTTCTGTTGTTTGAGATATTGTGTAGTTCTGACAAAATGGACACCTAAAATTACATCCAACTGTTCCCAAAGAGAGTGAACGCGACGATGGTAAAAAATGATAAAGAGGCTTTTTCTCTATAGGGTCTATGTGAAGTGCGCTTGGATGACCGTAGGTTTTATTGACAAGTTTTGAGTCTATGTTAAAGTTAATTCCACATATACCGTGCGCATCTTTTTTTAAAGAGCAGTAGTGTTTACATAAAATACATGTGATGTGATCTTCATCTTCATAGCGGTAGTACTTCATCAAAATCCTCCTCTATTGCATCGACACTATATCTATATATTGTCGGATGCTCTTCATAAATAGCCAAGGATGAACCGGCTTTCATGCTGAGATGTTCTAAAAAAAGTTTTGGAGTTGGAAGTTGTTTCCAAACCTGAGGTAAAAATGTCCCTTGATAAATCTCATGTTTTAAAATAAGACCATCGACATGAGGCGTGATTTTTTTGCACAAATCTTCAAAACCTTCATACTCTAAAATCTCAGGCTCACTTAAAACTGAAACTTCAAGTGTAAGATATGGAAGTTCGTCTGCGGTCAGGGGTTGAAATCTTGGGTCACTAAAACCAGCTGATACAGCATTGCTTATAACATCGTCTAAAAGGATTCTATATGCAACAACCGAGCCTATACAACCTCGTAAATCATTGTTGCACTTAAGCGTTACAAACGCCGCACCCTCTTTTTTTAAAAAAGGATACTCATCTAAAAGTTTCTCTTTATCAAAAGAGTAACTATCATCAAGCCTGCTAAGTATTGCACTTTTTGCAATTCGCAGTAATACAGAGTCTAACATGTCAACTCCTATCTTTTTACCTTAGCACCAATCATACAACTTTTCACTTTATAAAATAATAAACTCTACTTTGTATCTATTGTACTATATCTTTTAATGCATCCTCGAAATTTTCATAATCAAAAACAAAACCGTGCTTTATCAACTTTGTCGGAATAACATTTTTTGAATCTAGCACAACCTTAGCTCCTTCTCCAAATATCAGTTTGACCATAAATGACGGAACACCAAAAAATGTAGGACGGTTTAACACTTTACCTAGTATTTCAGTCTGCTCAGAATTCGATAAAGGATATGGAGCCGTAAAATTTACAGAGCCATTAATGCCGGGGGTTTTTACAATAAACTCTACAGCTCTTAACAGGTCATCTATATGAATCCATGATACAATCTGCTCACCGCTGCCAAGCTTTCCGCCCACAAACATTTTAAAAGGAGGAAGTATCTTCTGCATTGCGCCACCCTCTTTGGCAAATATAACTCCAAACCTCATCTGTACACATCTAACACCAAGAGCCTCTGCTTTTTTAGCCTCTGCTTCCCAATCTTTACACAAATTTGATAAAAAATCATCTGCATAATCCTCTGATTCATCATCATGCATGCTTTTTGAGTCATATATGCCAACGGCAGAAGCCGATAAAAAAAGCTTTGGTTTTTCTTTGCACAAAGTCATTGCTTGGACTAATTTATTTGTTGTATCAATACGACTGCTGTAAAGAGTTTTTTTATAAGATTCACTCCATGGAGCCAAGATAGTAGTACCGCTAAGGTTAATCAATATATCGCAGTTTTCCAACTCGCGGGCTAGAGTTTCGATATCTGTATTTTCTCGTACTTTTATGCCTACTACTTCATTATGTTGTGAGCTGAACATCTCTTGGAGTTTAGAGCCTACTAAACCACTTTTGCCACAAATCGCTACTTTAAGTCTGTTTCCGATTGACATGTAAAACTCCTAGTATAATATATGGAACAATTATAGATTTATATTCGTAAAAGAGCCCTTAGTATTTTTTTATAACTCTAAAAGTACAGTATCTCTTCTTGTAATTTCAAACTTTTTGCACGCACTCTCAAATGCTCCACTCTCACCTATTAAAACACATTTATGCTTAGCTCTTGTCACGGCTGTATAAATCAGCTTTGTATTATGCATGATAAAGTGAGAAAAACTCATAGGTATAACGACGATATCATACTCCATTCCTTGGACTTTGTGAATAGTCAAAGCATACGACAACATTAGATGAGATTTCAGTTCCTCATACTCATAAACTACCACAACATCCTCATTTGGGTAAAAAACGAACACTTGTTCTTCATCCTCATCTATCCTAAAAAGAAGACCGCTCATCCCGTTAAAAATTCGTCTTGTTGCAGATTCTTCCCCAACTTTAAAACCGTCTCCACTCCAAGATGTCATATTTTCATTTTTTGTGTGAACTACCTTATCCATAAGCCTAAACTCACTACCGCCCTTTTTGACACACTTTTTCGGGTTCGGGTTAAAATACTCCTGCAAAACAGTATTAAGATTATTTGAGCCTAGTGTTCCGCCTTTCATTGGTGTAATGACTTGAAAATAGTTAAGATACTCTTTTATCTCTTTATTTTTTAGTCTCAACCTTGCTTTTTCAATTGACTCTACAACTTTATGCACTATTTGAGTAACTATCTGTGTTGCGTTATCTTCTCGCATATCCTGCTGTTCTTGTTGTGAGAGTTGATTTTTTATAGCGTAGTAGTTTTGTATGCTCACATCGATAAACTCAAAATCATCATACTTTGCTCTATACTCAGGTACAACTCCTCGCCGTATATCATTTGCTATGAGTGTTATGGCTTGATCTTCACTCTGCCTGTAAATCTTTGTAAGCTTAACAATAGGCGCCAAATTTAGTGTCAAAACATCGCTCAAAATATTTCCTGCACCGATAGGCGGAAGCTGTGCATCATCACCGACTACTATGAGTATGGCTTTATTAGATATTTTGCGTACCAAACGCGCAAATAGAGATGAGTTTATCATCGAAGCTTCATCTACCAAAACTACCGAATAAGGAAAGTGGTCTTTTTCTTCAAACTTAACTAAAAGAGATTGTATAGTCGCACTCTCATAACCTGTCGTATCTGCAATACGCTGAGATGCTATACCGCTAAGAGCACATGTCATTATCTCTTTTTTGTCATACCTGGTGTTTAGCAAATCAAGAATTGTCTTAGAGGTCGTACTTTTACCTGTTCCGGCATAACCGACCAAAAAAAGTATCGATGCTCCGTCATTTATCTTGGCAACTGCTTCTTTTTGCTGTTCGCCGAGTTGAAGTTCCTTGTCTTTTAAAAACTCATCCAAATCCCCAACAAAACCACCGCTGTCTTTTTTTGCACGCTCTTTAAAGTTATCATATAAAAATTTCTCAGAGTCATAAAGTCTTGCAGGCGATACCCTGTCATTTTTCATAAGCACAATACTCTGCTCAGCCACCCTTTCTACAAGAGCAGCTTCATAAAGATACTCTTTATCACTAAATCCCAAAAGCTCATTTAGTTCTCTAAATAGTATATCTTTTGCAACACAAGAGTTACCCTGCTGTTCACAGTAGTTCATAAGCACATAATCCATAGCAGAGCTTATGCGGTTGTCATTTTCAGGCTCTACGCCCATCTTAAGAGCCAACTCATCTGCTCTTTTAAATCCTATAGAGTTTATGGAAGTAAGTATGTAAGGATTGTTTTTTATTTTAGTGCATGGTTCATCAACATCTTTCATTGCCCCTGCTATTGTTGTTAGTAGTGCTTGAGAGACATCAAACGGACTTAAAAACTCGCCAAGTTCTCTCATGGAGCGAAACTTCTTCCAAGAAGCCTGAATCTTTTTAAGACGCTTCTCTTTTATACCGCTAAACTCTAAAAGTCTCTCTATATCGTTATCTAAAATATCTATGAGTTTTTCACTGCCAAAGTGCTCGATTAGCTCAGCTGATAGTTTTTTGGTAAAACCTTTTACGATTTTGTTTAAAAAGAAAAAAAGTTGATTTTGATTTACTTTAATGGAGTCAAATTTGAAAGTCTTGCCGTATTTTTTATGCTCCTCCCAGTACCCGTTAAGAGTTATAGCGGAACCTTTTAAATTTTTAATCTCGCTCTCATGGTAAGAGCCGCTTACTTTCTCGCCGGTTTTTAAAACTGCGATAAAAAAAGCCTCATCTTCAAAGAGAATTCTGTCTATTTGACCGATGAGAGTTTCGCTCAACTACTCAAGCTCCAAAGCTTTATTAACACAAGCTTGTAGAGATGTTTTTTCTGCAATGATAGGTTTTATACCCTCTGGAAAGTATTTTGCTGTCGTATTTCCTATGGAAATAGCTTTATACGACTCATCCCATGTATAAAGTTTAAAAAAGTACCTTACTGTTGATGGAGATGAAAAAATTATCTTAGAATTTTTTGGTAAAGCTTTTTTCTCTGCTTGAGCTTTAAAATGATTTTCATAAACAACTGCATCATCACAGTTAATGCCATTGTCCTTTAAAATACCTAGCATATTAGAGACTACTTCTTTAGCTCTAAGATACAAAACTCTCTTGCCTTTTAACTCGTCTAACAGCTCATAAGCAAACTCATCGCCATGTCTTTGTTTACCTGCATATTTTAAGTGACCGCCAAAATCTTTGATAAGTTTTGCAGTCTGTTCTGAAATTGCATATGATGGCACTTTTCTCCACTCTTTACCTATATTTTCTGTAGCCAAAACACCATTTTTTGAGCTAAAAACAAGGGCATCATAATCAGAAAAGTTTATATTTTGTTTTATATATTTTATCTCAAAAAGAGGTATATTTTTTGCAAACTTCACTTTTGCATCATTTAACAAGTAGATATTTTGTTTTTTATTATCTATATATTTTAGAAGTTTTTCGAACTTATCTCTTAAAGAAAATTTTTGTTTTGTAAACTCTATAGATTTATCTTTTAGGACTTTAAATTTAATTCTTTGCTTGGATAAATGGTAAGTGATTTTAAAAAATTCTAGCTCTATAAATCTATTTGAGTAGTTTGTGTCATAAAAAAGCGTCTTAGTTTTCTTATCATACTCGTAATATATCAAGTTAAGCGGGTTGATTATTTTTTCTATATTCACAACTTACTCCTAAAATAAAATGTTACATTATAACACTTTAAAAGGTAACCAATTCCAAATTGAAAAAATCGTTGTCACATTAAAGACATCTTTTTATGTTACCATCATAATTGATTTTAAGGAAGATATTTATGCTTTAACTCCCTATTCCATCAGTCATCTTTACCTTTAAGCAAAAATTTTTCTATACTCAATACTTCCACATCGTCAATACGCTCATTTGCACCATAAGTTATCAAGATACACTTATCGTTTTCTTTTTTAAAATATCCAAAAGCATTTAATTCTCTTTTTCTTGTTTTTTCATCACTAATATCATAAGACACCTGATACAAGCTCTCTTGCATGTAAAAATCTACCTCTTGATTATCTTTGAGATATGTTATTTCTTCATCTTTTTTATATAACTCGTTAAATACTAAATTCTCAAGTGCTATACCTAAATTTTTTGTTCTATTTACTCCCAAATTTAAAAAACCATTATCACTAACATATAGTTTTTTTGCCGATTTGATTTGTGATGTCAGTTTATCGTGATACATTGAGATTGTGTGTATCAAAAAATTGTCTTCAAAATAACCAATATACTCTTTTATCGTTTTTGGATCAACATTAAGTTTTTTAGCCAATGAGCTATAATTTAGTGTAGCTGAAGCATTTGAAACAAGATAATAAAACAAATCTCTTATACTTTGGCTACTTTTTATATTGTATCTTGGAACTATATCTTTTAGTATAATATCTTCAGCCACATTTTTTAGATAATCTTTTTTTAACATTTCATCGTCATTTGATATAACAGAGTAGTATCCACCCCATTTAAGATACTCATCCATTGCTCTACCTATCTCAATTTTATTTGTTGCTCTTTGAATTTTTGTAGAAAAATCTATGTTTTTAAATTTTAAAAATTCTCTAAAATTAAAGCTGTGCACTTGAAGCTTTAATACTCTGCCTGTTAAAACAGTTGCGTAGTTTGATGTTAAAAGTGATGAATTTGAACCAGTTATAATAAATTTTATATTACTATTTTCATATTTTGATTTTATAAAAACTTCCCAATTTTGAAAAATTTGCACTTCATCTATAAAAAAATAAACTTTTTTTTGTAAGTTTGGATTTGCTAGCTTTAAATACGCGTCAAAAATAACTCCAAGGTATGAAGCATCATCTTTATAAGGTATAAACTCTGGTTTTTCCAAATTTATAAAAAATATATTTTTAGCTTCTATACTTTTTAAAAGCTCGCTAATCAGCAATTTTGCCAAAGTACTTTTGCCCACTCTTCTAGCACCGATAAGAGCCAAAATCTCTTTTGTATGGAGATAAGTTATAGCCTTATCTAAAATTTCTCTTAAAACAAAATTATCATAAATATCCTGATTTACCCAATGCCCATTATCTTCTAAAAGAACTGAATCCATATTTATCTCCAAAATAAAGAATGTATTCCTAATTATACATTATTTTTAAGAATTTTTTGCTTTAATATGGAATATGTTTATATCTTTTTAAATATGAACAAATGTTCATGCATTATAAGTAGAAAATTTGCTTCTTTGCTTTTGTTTACCCAAAAACCGGTAGCTTTACAGTTATGTTGATGTTTGACAATATCTTCTTTTAGTTCAAAACCGACTTTTAAAAATCTTTGCATGACCATAAATGCTAATGGTTGATACATTTTATTTCTTCTTGTATCTCCCATCAAAATAGCACAATATTTATCTTTTTTTAAAACTCTGTAAAGTTCATATGCCACTTTTTCCATCTCATCACAAAATTTTTCTAAGTCATGAATATTTGAGAGATCTTGCTCAATTTGTTTTTCGCTGTATTTTATAATATCTGCATAGGGTGGATGGTTTAAAATAAAATCAATACTTTCATCCTTTAGTATTGACAAATCTCTTGCATCGTTAAGTTCAACTCTAATTTTAGGGTTATATTCGCACTCAAAATTTAATGCTGTTTTTGTGAGTTCAACAGCATCTGGATTTATATCTAATGCCAAAAGATGGCGATTTAAAAGCTTACATTCTATTGCAGTAGTTCCACCACCAATCATCGGGTCAAGCACACAATCTTTTTCTTTAGAGTATCTCAAAAGTGAATTTCTAACTACTTCTGGAGCCCAATTTCCTCTGTATTTTGAATTATGCGTTGCCCAATTTCCACGACGCCTAAAACTCCAAACTGTCGTGCACTCTTGTTCAAACTCTTCAGGATGAAGTTTTTTAATCTTTGCCATAAACTAATACCATTAGATTATCATGCTCAAATGAGTAATCAATAATTTGATTTAATTTTACGAAAGTTTCAAAGTCATTGTTATTTTGAAACTCTATAATATTCACATTTGAAAAAGTTTCAACATTTGCTTCTTTGAAATCTACTGAAAAATAGTGTTCCCAATTTTGTGAACCACACATAATTAAATTATCTTGCTTATCATCTTCTAAAACATCAACATCAAGTATATAAAGTGATTTAAAATTAGTTATTTTCATAGCTACATCCTTACAATTAATTGTATAGATGATAGCGTTTTAAGTCAATAAGGTTTAAAAATATGTCAATTTGTCATAATTATCTTATTTATTGCATATTTCTTTCAATATGTCATTTTTTAGCATCTCTAAATTTATTACATAATCATTATGAATAAAAGTTTCCTCTAAAGGTTTAAGCGATGTAAGCCAACCTTTGCCATCTGTTATCCAGATGAAATTAATATTTTGAGATTTAACAAAATCATTTAAATATTGATATTCTCCTGCCGTAGCTTTTAGCTTAGAACCACCACCGCTATAGTAGTTTACCTCAATCAAAAAAAGCTTATTTTTTATCTCATCCAACAAAGCAAAATCAAACCTTCTACTATTTTTATCAATTTTTATATCGTAATTAAAAACTTCTTTTATTCTTTTTTGTGTTGCTTGCTCTATAAACTTAAAATTACTATTTTCTTCACAAAACTCTTCCAAAAACTTAGATACAAGCTTTTCCATAATATCGCCAGTTCTATTTTTTCTCGCATTTGTGTCAAAACCAACTTCAACACCAAAGCAGTAATCAACTAAATTTTTAATAGCTTTGCTTTCAAAAATATCTCTAAGTCCACTCTCTTTAAAAAATAGGAGTAACTCTTTTTTTATATTTTCATCAATTGGATCATAGAAAATATATTTTTTATTTTCAGGCACTAAGGTTTCTATATCGGTTATAACTGGAGTACATGATAGTTTATCATCTCTAATAGCAATCAGTATCGGAAGTATTCTTCTGACTTTTGGATACTCTTCAACTAAAGTTAAAAACTCCTTTTCAAGGTTCTCTTTTCCAATGAGATAGTTAAGAAGATTTAACTCTTTTTCTATCTTTTTGACATTCTTTTTTACTTTTTCAAAGTCTGTAAAATAATCCCATGTGAAAATAGAGTCTTGGAGTGTATTTTTTAAGTTTTCAAAGTTTTTATTTTTCATTAGGTACCGGTAGTCCTATTTTATGTAATGGCAAATATTCAAAATAATAAGAACAATTTACAGAAACTATATAATCTAAAACATCTTTATATTTTACTGCTTTATAGTAATTTGATAATATATAAATATACTCAACTTCATAATTAAGTTGAGAAAAAAGTTTTTTATATTGTTTCTTTTTAAAATCACATGTTTGCAGTTTTTCATCAACTGAACCATCAACTTCTTGAAATTTCATTTCTAAAATATAAATTGTATTATCTTTAATGACATATATTGTGTCATCAGGTAAAAGTTTTTTTGATAATATTTTTTTCCAATCAATTTTTCGCTCTTCTAAAAAAGCATACAATGCATGTTTTTGAAATGTTTGTGCAACCAATTCTTTTTCAAAATAGATTTTATAGCTTTTACTCATTATATTTTTATATTTAACTTCAACACATTTATACCCATTTAATTTATTTAAACGAGTTGCTAATTCAATTTTTTTTTCAAATAGTATTCCGGTCTTTGTATTAGTTCCGCCTATCCCATTTTTTATCATAAACAGCTCCTTACTAAAATTTCACTTATCTTTCCACGTCCACTGCTTTTACTATTGATAAACCTATTCGCTTGTATCTCTTCAATATGAAATTCACCATATAGATTTTTTATAAACTCTGTATCAGAGTTTGAGTGTACTACAAAAACATCTTTTTTATTTAACTTTTTAAAAACTTCAAAAAGTTCAATCTGCTCTTTATCTAAAAAATTAAACTCACTATATGATGTAAAGCTAGATGTAGGCGTTAGTGGATAGTATGGAGGATCAAAATAAACGAAATCATTTTTTTTGACATGTAGAATTACATCTTTGTATGAAGCATTTAAAATGGTGGCTTTTTGCAGAGCTTCACTAGCGTTATAGATTACAAGTTCATCACAAATATTTGGGTTTTTATAACTTCCTATCGGTACATTGTAATAACCTTTGCTATTAACTCTATAAAGTCCGTTAAAGCAAGTTTTGTTGAGATAGATAAACCTTGTTGCTCTTAAAGTATCGCCTCTTTTTGAAAAGCCTTCTTCTCTATCCCAAGCTCTTACATCATAATAGAACTCTTTAGAATGTTTTGCTTTAAACTCTTTAAGATTTTTTATAAGTTCTGTAGGATTATTTTTTACAACATTATAAGTATTAATAAGCTCTGTATTAATATCAAATAGATAAACATTTTTATCTTTTAAAAGTCCAAGTGAGTAAAGTTCAAAAAAGAGTGCACCGCCGCCGACAAAAGGCTCAAAATAGTTATTAAATTCTTTTGGAATAAGCGGAATAATCTGAGAGAGCAGACCTCTTTTACCGCCAACCCATTTTACAAACGGTTGATATTTTGTAAAATTAGTTTGATTGATAGCTACGGTCATTTTAGCTCCTATTATTTTATATCATTGAAAGTCTAATAAAATATTTTTTAATAACTTAAAAATATTGCATTATGCAATATTTTACCCCTTAACCCTTTTAAGTCTCTCCGGCTCTTGTTCTTTATAAAGTTCAGCACACCCTTTTGAGAGTTCGCGAATTTTTAGGATGTAGTTTTGTCTCTCAGTTTGACTAATTGCTTTTCTTGCATCAAGTACATTGAATGTGCTAGATGCCATCATACACAAATCATAAGCAGGTAAAGGAAGTCCCGCTTCTAAAGCTCTTTGGCACTCTTTGCTTTTTGCGTTAAAATCTGCAAACAACATGTCAGTATCTGCTACTTCAAAGTTGTATTTTGAAAACTCTATTTCGCTCTCTTTATGAACATCACTATAGTAAGTTTTTCCATGCTCGTTTTCGTTCCAAACGATATCAAAAACATTATCTACACCCTGAAGATACATAGCAAGTCTCTCAGTTCCGTAAGTAATCTCAACAGCTACAGGATTACACTCGATGCCTCCGACTTGCTGAAAGTAAGTAAACTGAGTAACTTCCATGCCGTTTAACCAAACTTCCCAGCCAAGACCCCAGGCACCAAGTGTTGGAGATTCCCAGTTATCTTCTACGAAGCGGATATCATGTTTACTTACATCAAGCCCTAAGTACTCCAAAGATTTTAAGTAAAGCTCTTGAATATTATCCGGTGATGGTTTTATAAGTGCTTGAAATTGGTAGTATGAGCCTAGTCTATTTGGGTTTTCTCCATATCTTCCGTCAGTCGGACGGCGAGATGGTGCAACATAAGCTGTTGCCCATGGAGTTGAATCTAACGAGCGAAGAAATGTAGCAGGATGAAAGGTTCCGGCTCCTGCCGGGATATCGTAAGGCTGAACAATATTACAACCCTGCTTCATCCAAAATTCTTGTAGTTTTAGTAACATCTCACTAAAAGTAATCATTTAAGCACCTATATAATTATATTTTATGCAATTATAGCAAGCTGAGTTAAAAATTAGATTATTACGCCATTTTACAGACTATATCACCAACTTGTTTTTGAAGTGAAGCGGCTACAACATCGCACTTTACTTTGAGTAAAAAGCAGATATTTTTTCTATGAGATGGACTAAGACATTCATAATTTCCCATCCCTTTGCTTATAACCAAATCCACGCTGTCAAAAAGCTCTTTTGAGAAAGAGTTAGCTCGATTGTATGTAAATCCGGGAGTGTTTACTCCGCTGTCAACAAGCTCACAAAGCTTATCAAATCCAGCCTCTTTTGCCTCGACAATTGTAACATCGTTTATTATTGGATTACCTCTAACCATGTAAGAATACTTGACATGTGGATAAAGTTCTTTGAGTGTTTCTATAAACATGTAGTCAAATATATGCTCGCCTACATTATCTCCAATGACTAAAACAGATTTTGCAGTTGTTAGTTTTTCTTTTAACATGTCAAAATCATTGTAAGCAAAATGTGTATGAAATATCTTCTCTAATTCTTCTTTCAAATCAAACTCTACTGCCGCAGCCAAATCTATAACATTTCCTGCTACTGCTATTTTTGTTGCTGTTAAAAGTTTATTATCCGAAGTTAAGAGTTTCTCTTTTAGCAGCGGAACAAAAGAGAGTGCTTTTTTTGTTGAGGCAACTTTAACCTCATCATAAAGGTCAGTTTTATTAGCAATTTGGGCCATTTTCTCATAAACATAAGATGCTATTTCAGGAGGAGTATCATCGAACGAGAAATCTTTACTCATCTTAGTTACTGTAGATACAAGTTCATTTGAAAGTGCTTCTGAGGCGTGGATTGCATCTGCAACTTTAACACTTTGGTTTATTATACAGCCAACACAAGCTTCATCAATTGTCATTGCTTACTTGTCTGTGTGTTCGTCTATAGCTTTATTCCACATAAGTTTATATTTTCTTCTCATAAATTCAACTTCTTGTTGTGAAAGCTTAAGTTGCTCTTGTAGTGTGTGTATTGTTTTTCTATCTTCATCATAAAGTTCTTGCAAAGAGCTTAGAGCTTCTCTTAAAAACTCATTTTCTGCTCTTACTGCTGTAAGAGTTTCATCTTTTGCATCAAGAACTTTTTCATGCAGATTTATGATAGTACCTATGGTTTTTTCAACAAACTGAGGCTGTACTAACATCTCTTTAGTATTATGAGCAGAGAGTTCTTTAAGTTGAGTTGGAACTACATCTTGAGAGCCTTTTGATGGGTCTATATACCTAACACCATCTTCAACTTTCAAGGTAAGCTTTCCTCTATCAGCCAAATCATCAATAGCTGAAAGTTCTAGCCCTGTAAGTTCCATATACTCTTCATCACTCATCCACTTCATGCAGTATGCCTTTTTAGTAGAAACTATTATGAAATAATAGTTTCAATCTCCATAGAGTCCATCTCAACTTTTTTAGCTTTTGCAATACGGTCTTCTTTTAACTTAACAGCTAACTCTTCATTGTTTAGTGCCAATATCTGCATAGCTAAATAAGCAGAGTTTATTGCTCCTGCTTTTCCTATTGCAACGGTAGCAACCGGCATCCCTGCTGGCATCTGAACAGTAGAAAGAAGCGCATCTATCCCAGAAAGAGCTGACGCACTCATTGGTACACCGATAATCGGCTTAACAGTTTTAGAAGATAAAACACCGGCTAAGTGTGCAGCCATACCGGCAGCTGCAATAAATACCTGAGCACCTTTTTTCTCAGCATCTTGAATATACTGTGCAGTTCTCTCAGGTGAACGGTGAGCTGAAGAGATAATTAACTCATAATTAACTCCAAATGCCTCAAATGTGTCTGAACACGATCTCATTACCTCATAGTCACTTTTTGAACCCATTACGATTGATACGAATTTCATTTATTTTCCTATTATTTTTGTTTAGAATTATAACATATCAAATAGTTATTATTCCTCTGTATTATACAAACGCTTTTTCATAACTTTAAATTCATCATCAGTTATCATATTATTGTCGAGCATTTGCTGCAACTCGCTAAGTCTAGTTTCTTTTGATTTTGTCTTTTCTTTAGCGGTTTCTTTTTTAGCATTTATGTTCTTTTGATTTTTAAGTGCATACTCTCTTGCATGCCTTGAAGAGATTTTATAAGATATGATTGACATCACTAGGACTACTAAAACAAAAGCTGTAGCTTCGATATAAATACTGCTTAAACTTTCTTGCGATAACATTATTTTGTGTTTACTCCCATTTCTTCATTTGCCGGAATTCTAAAAAATGTGTATGCAGGAAATTTTGTTGGAAGAGTTATAGGATTTAGATTTCCGCTATGGACCTCATCCCAAACTTTTTTATTCTCTGCTAGAAGTTGCTTAAATTTCATATAAACTCTTCCATCTCTTTCATATGTACTGCCGATTTCATTATCTATTATTTCTACATGTGAATTAAGCGGAGCAACAATTTCAAGTTCATCACCCGGCAATGTTTTATATTTACATAAAAAGTGGCTGCCCTCTTCGTTTACAACTCCGCTTACCTGATGTGTTCCAAGCTGCATAGTAAAGTCTAAACTTTGAGTATCATGTTTTTCAAATGGACGCGATACTAAATATGCATCCGTGTATCCACGGTTTTGAAGAGATTGCAGTTCATACTGATATCTATCTACATCTACCTTGTCTTCGTAGTAATCATCTATCGCCATTCTATAAGCTTTTGCAGTTACCGCTGTATAATAAGCTGTTTTTGTACGACCTTCTATCTTAACAGAATCGACAACACCGCTGTCTAATATCTCTTTGACATGTGAAGCAAGGTTTAAATCTTTAGAGTTCATTATATAAGTGCCGACACCTTCGTCCTCTTCAAGTCTAAAGAGCGTTCCCGTTTCAGGATTTGCCGCATACATCTCATAAGGAAAGCGACAGTCATTCGCGCAACTTCCACGGTTTGGAACACGACCGCTCTGAAGCGTAGATATAAGACATCTTCCGCTATATGCAAAGCACATAGAACCGTGAACAAAGACTTCGAGTTCTAAGTCAGGAAGCTCTTTTTTAATCTCCATTAAATCTTTAAGAGAGATTTCTCTAGCTGTGATTATACGAGTAGCGCCCATATCATAGTAGACTTTAGCATCTAAAACATTCATGACATTAGCTTGAGTTGAGAGATGCAGAGGCATATCAGGTGCTAACTCATGAGCAAGTTTTAAAACTCCCGGAGTTGCCACAATAAAGGCATCAGGCTTTAACTCTGCCATCGCCAATATATGTTTTTTTAGTAGATTAAGCTGTGAATTAAATGGAAATCCGTTTATTGTTACATAAACTTTTTTACCGCGTGCATGAGCGTACTCTATACCCTCAGCAAACTCCTCCATACTAAACTCTTTACCTGAGCGTATGCGAAGAGAAAAGTGGCTAACACCGCCATAAACAGCGTCAGCTCCAAAGTCAAAAGCGATTTTTAATTTTTCGAGTGTTCCTGCGGGAGAGAGTAGTTCTACTTTTTTCATTTCTGTCCGAATTGTGCTAAAAGTGCCTCTATATCATCAACTGACGCTATGTCATCATGTGTATCACCAACTATATGTTGAGCAGATGAAGCTCTTTTACTATCATCGATTTTGCCTTCAAACAGACTATTCATATAGTTTGAAAGTGCTCGCATTACATTTATAACACGCTCTATTTTTTGACGGTGAATATCTTGATACTGCATAATATCCATAACATTCATTATAGAATCGCCGCTTGTTTGAAGCATCTCTAAAGCTTCTGTAGTCTCATTTAGTGCAGAGTTGTTCTTCTCTAATTGAATCTTAAAAGCTTCAACATCAGGGAATTTTTCACTTAAAGTTGTAAAAAGTTCAATATTGCTGTTTAATACTTCAATTACATTATTTGCATTCTTTTCTTTTTCCAGCAAATCCGTACTGATACCTTCAATAATGTCAAAAATCTCACTAGCTTTCTCTTCACTCTCTTTTGTAACATCATCAAGCTGATGTACCATTTTATGCTCATCTGTAGCAGGAAGAGGCAAGTGGTGAGATGTGTCATTTTCTTTTGGTGATTCTTTTACTTCAGCATTCTCATTTAAATCTTCATCCGATGAAGAATCTATCTCATCATCTGACAATGAATCCAACTCTTCAACATCTCCATCCATCAAAGCATCTAATTCTTCTTGAGTCATCGTAAATCCCTAGCTAAATTTAATTTTTAACACTATAATATCATAAATATCTATAAAGAATTTTAAGAGGTCCATAAATGTTGGTAGATTTACACAATCACACTTCACTTTGTAATCATGCAGATGGTGATATTAATGAGTATATTGAAAAAGCAATAGAGTGTAATATAAAATATTTTGGCTTTTCTGATCATGCACCCATGGATTTTGATACAAAATACCGTATGAGTTTTGATGACATGTATAAATATGAAAAAGATGTATTAAGCGCGAAAGAGAAATATAAAGACAAGATAGAAGTACTACTTGGCTATGAAGTTGACTATCTAAAAGGGTATATGGACGATAGAGTCTTAAATGCAAATGTTGATTACCTCATAGGCTCTGTGCATTTTATAGATGAGTGGGGGTTTGACAATCCTGAGTTTATAGGCAACTATGAGCATCAAGATATAGATGAAATCTGGCAAAAGTATTTCAACGCAATAGAGGAAATGGCACAGAGTAGATTGTTTGACATTGTCGGTCATTTAGACCTTATAAAAGTTTTTAAATATATGCCAAATAGAGATATAAACGATATTGCAAAAAATGCTCTTTTAGCAATTAAAGAAGCTGATATGACAATAGAGATAAATGTTGCCGGTCTCAGAAAACCCATAGGTGAGATATACCCTTCAACATCACTTTTAGTAGAAGCAAAAAAACTTGATATTCCTATAACTTTTGCTTCGGATGCGCATAAGCCTGAACAAGTTGGGCTATTTAGTGATGAAGTCTTAGCAATTGCAAAAAGTATTGGCTACTCTGAATGTGCTTTATATCGTAAAAGAAAAAGAGAATTTATAAGTTTTTAACTAGCTATTTATAAGGCTTGTCTTTTTTTATTTTAAGAATTATTTATAAAAATGTCATAAAGGATTTTCAAAGACTTAGGCTTGTATAATGTCCGTATTAAACTTAAATGAGGAAATAATAATGAGTAAATACATAGAATTAACTGGTTCAGATTTTGAAGCAACACTAAGCGAAGGCGTATCTTTAGTAGACTTCTGGGCTCCATGGTGTGGACCTTGTCGTATGATCGCTCCTGTAATCGAAGAGTTGGCTGAAGACTTTGATGGTAAAGCTAAAATCTGTAAAGTTAATACTGATGAAGAGCAAGAAATCGCTGTTAAATTTGGTATTCGTTCTATCCCTACTATCATGTTTTTCAAAAATGGCGAGATGGTAGACCAAGTTGTTGGAGCACAATCTAAAGCTGCTCTAGCAGAAAAAATAGACGCTCTTTTAGCGTAATTATTTAAAGAGTTAAAAAGTGTCTAAAAGAGGCAAAAGCCTCTTTTCTATATCTACACTACTTGCTTCATTCTTTGGCGCAGCTATGATTGCTGTCGCCTTTGCTTACTTCAACTACAAATTTTCAGAATATAAATTTATTGACTTTAAAGAGTGGACTTTTTATGAAAAAAGTGATGTATTCACACCAAAAGAAGAAAAGTACATAGTAGTATTTTATAGCTCAAGAACTAAAGGCACTGTTTCTCTTCTTAAAAACTTAAACTTAAATATACCAATACTTGCTATTGACTACTATAATGAAGTCCATCCAAACACTGAAAATACGACCTTTTTAAGGGCTGGAACAAAGACATCGCTTAGCTTCATACAGAGGTTTAACATCTATGAATCCCCATCTATTTTTTTTATAAAGAAAACAAAAGAGTCTCTTTATAAACAAGATAGTATGATACGAAAATTAGATAATTTAAAAGAACTATCTAAAAATATTGACTTATTATAATTCTAGCTCTCAAGAGCTTAGCTTTAGTGACCACAGCGGTCCAAGCGGAATAAAGGGACTTGTTCCTTTATGGGACTAATAAATATAATGATACGAAAATTAGATAATTTAAAAGAGTTATCAAAACAAATAGAGTCATTGTAAATACAAATTAAGAGGAAAATAAATGATATTAGATTGTGCGATTATTGGTGGTGGACCTGCTGGACTTACTGCTGGATTATATACAACTCGCGGTGGTTTAGAAAATGTAACTATGTTTGAAAAAGGTATGCCAGGCGGGCAGATTATGAATTCTTCTGAGATAGAAAACTACCCTGGTGTTACCGGAGAAATCACAGGTATGGATCTAATGATGCCATGGCCTGAGCAGTGTCAAAAATTTGGTCTCAAACATGAGATGGTAAATATTGTTCGTGTTACTAAAAGTAATGATATTTTTACTATACATAAAGAAGATGGAACAACTGTACAAGCACATAGTGTAATTATTGGTACAGGTTCGTCTCCTCGCAGAGTCGGATTTAGTGGAGAAGATGAGTTTTTTGGAAAAGGTGTAAGTACTTGTGCTACATGTGACGGATTTTTCTATAAAGGCAAAGAAGTCGCAGTTATTGGCGGTGGTGACACTGCATTAGAAGAAGCTCTTTATCTTGCTAAAATATGCTCAAAAGTTTATCTTGTTCATCGTCGCGACACTTTCCGTGCAGCTCCAAATACTGTTGCTAGAATAAAAAGAACTGAAAATATAGAGCTTGTTTTAAACTCTTCTCCTGATGAAGTTTATGGTGATGCTATGGGTGTTACAGGTCTTCGTGTTAAAAACAATGACGGTGAAACTAGGGATATTACAGTTCCGGGTGTTTTCACATTTGTTGGAAATGATGTAAATAATCAAACACTTATCCAAGAAGACGGCAGTTTTTTATGCGATATGAATAAAGCGGGTGAAGTTATTGTTGATATAAGTATGAGAACTTCTGTTGATGGACTTTTTGCAACCGGTGACATGCGTATAGCAGCCCCAAAACAAGTTGTAAGTGCGGCTGGTGACGGTGCCGTTGCTGCACTTCAAGCTATCTCATATGTTGATGAAAAGTTAAATTAGTTATAATTGGCTTTTTAAAGTAATATAAAAGGTAATTCAGATGGTAAGAGTAGGTGTTTTTGGGGCAAATGGTAGAGTTGGGAAACTGATAATTGATGATTTAAAGGCAACTGATGACATTAGTCTTAGTTCAGTATTTGTAAGAACTTCACTAGACTTCTCTATTGATCCATCTGTTTTAGTTTCAACAGATATAAAATCATTTTTAAATGGATGTGATATCGTTATTGACTTTTCACTTCCAGAGGCTTGTGAGGCTCTTCTTGAAGCATGCCTAACAACACCAAAACCTTTGGTGGTAGGAACAACCGGTCTTAGCCCTCATCAGTTAAATCTTCTAAAACAAGCTAGCGAAAATATGCCTGTATTATACGCTACAAATATGTCTTTAGGAGTAGCACTTCTAAATAAACTTGTACATCAAGCTTCTGCAGCTTTAGATGGTTTTGATATAGAGATTGTTGAAATGCATCATAAACACAAAAAAGATGCACCTAGTGGAACTGCTCTTACTTTAGGTGAATCAGCTGCTGCCGGTCGTGGTTTAGATTTAAACAAAGTTCGTGTAAGTGGCAGAGACGGAAATATAGGTGAGAGAACAGAAGATGAAATATCTGTAATGGCGCTTCGTGGCGGGGATATTGTCGGTCGTCATACTGTAGGTTTTTACAATGATGGTGAGTTTATAGAGCTTAATCATACTGCAACAAGCAGAAATACTTTTTCTAAAGGCGCAATCAGAGCTGCTTCGTGGTTGGCAGACAAAAAAGCCGGACTTTATTCAATTAGTGATTGTTTGGAATTGTAATATCAACTCTATTTTACTTTGGTTTTAGTATACTTCCATAATTATTTTATGAACTGTTTTCGAGGAGAAAAATGTGCTAGAAGATGTTAACGAAAAATGTGCAGTAGTTGGAATTTATGGTCACAGAGAAGCTTCTAAATTAGCTTACTTTTCGCTACATGCTCTTCAGCATCGTGGTCAAGAAGCAGCCGGTATAAGCTCTTCTGACGGAGAAAAACTTCATACTATTAAAAAGCGTGGTTTGGTTATGCGCGTTTTTGATGAAGCTAAACTAAAAACACTGAGCGGAAATAGTGCTATTGGACATACTCGTTATTCGACTGCCGGAAATGACTCTATTTTAGATGCACAGCCGGTATTTGCAAGATACGATTTAGGTGAAATGGCGATAGTCCATAATGGAAACTTAACAAATGCAGAAGAAGTTAGAAATGGTTTAATAGCCAAAGGTGCGATTTTTCAAACCTTTATGGATACAGAAAATCTCATCCATCTTATAGCAACAAGCGAAAAGAAAAAATTACTTGACAGAATAATAGATGCAGTTGAAAGAATAGAAGGTGCTTTTTCTCTTGTATTTTTAAGCAGAACCAAGATGTTTGCAATGCGTGATCGTCACGGATTTCGTCCTCTAAGCCTTGGCAAACTACCAAATGGCGGATTTATAGTAGCATCCGAGACTTGTGCATTTGACCTTGTCGGTGCCGAGTTTATAAGGGATGTTGAACCTGGTGAGCTTCTGGTATTTGAAGAGGGTAAAGCAATAAAAAGTATAAAAGTTTTTGAACCTACTCCAAAACATTGTATATTTGAGTATGTTTATTTTGCAAGACCTGATTCAAAAGTTTTTGGTCAGAGCGTTTACCAAACTAGAAAAAATATGGGAAAAGAGCTTGCTCGCATAAAACCTGTTGAAGCTGATGTAGTTATACCGGTTCCCGATGGTGGTGTTCCATCTGCAATTGGATACGCTCAAGAGAGTGGCATTCCTTACGAGATGGGAATAATGAGAAACCATTATATAGGCCGTACTTTTATTGAACCGACTCAAGAGATGAGAGATCTTAAAGTTAAGATGAAACTTTCACCCATGACTGACATCATCAATGGAAAAAGAGTTATTGTAATCGATGATTCGATAGTTCGTGGTACAACTTCAAAAAGAATAGTAAAAATGCTAAAAGAAGCCGGTGCCAGCGAAGTGCATATGAGAGTATCAAGCCCGCCTACAACTGACCCTTGCTATTATGGTGTTGACACACCAAACAAAGACAAGCTTATCGCCGCCAATATGAGCGAAGATGAGATATGTGAATATATAGAAGCTGATTCTCTAGCTTATCTTAATGAAGCTGCACTGCTTAGAAGCGTAAATGCTGAAGAAGAAAATTATTGTACTGCTTGTTTTACCGGTAAATACATCGTTTAATGAAACTAATATATTTTATTCTTGCCGATAGGCAAAGCTTTAGTGAGAGGAATTTTTTAGGATTTCACATCCTAAGAAAAGAGAATTAGAAGTGCAGCAAATTTATACCTTTGGCAATTACTTAAAAAACAAGTTTGGTTGCAAAGTCTACAAAGTTGGCATTAACATATCTGGTTTCACATGTCCAAATATTGATGGAACAGTTGCTAAAGGCGGCTGTACTTTTTGTGAAAACGACTCTTTTTCTGCAAGTACGGGAGAGGTTCAAGAGTTAAAAGGTTTTTATCTCAACTTAGAATCAAAATCAAATCCAAACTTACAAAAACAACTAGAGCAATTAGAGCAACAATTTAACGCTATTAGCAAAAGACAAACTAGCCAATACGGTGCCGAAAAATTCTTAGTATATTTTCAATCTTTTACAAATACTTATGCTCCTTTTGAAACACTAAAAGCTCTTTATGATAAAGCATTATCGTTTCCTAATGTTGTTGGGCTTAGCATAGGTACTCGCTCAGACAGTATTACCGACGAAACTCTTGATTACTTAGCTAAACTCAATGAAAATAAAGAGATTTGGATAGAGTTTGGAATTCAGTCGGTTTATGATGAAACTTTAGAAAAAATAAACAGAGGACACGATAGTCAAAATGTTAAAGAGTGGATTTTAAAGTCCAAAGCTAAAGGTTTACATGTATGTGGACATCTTATCTTCGGTTTACCGGACGAGACGAAAGAGATGATGCTAGAGACCTCTAAACAAGCTTACTCTTGGGGTATAGACTCTGTAAAATATCACCCACTATATGTTGTCAAAAAAACAGCCTTGGCCAATGATTTTATCAAAGGAAAGTTCACTCCTATATCCGAAGATGACTATCTCGATGTCTTAGTAAAGTCAATTCAAATGAAGCCTGAAAATGTATCTGTTCAGAGAGTTACAGCAGGCATAAATGACAATTCCCTACTCTCTCCAGACTGGTGCAGAGATAAAAATTCTCAAATCAAAAAAATCAACAAAGCACTAAAGCCGTTAGGACTTAAATATTAATCTAAGTTTGTACACAAACTTTAGCTTCAGTGGGCTCAGCGCCCAAAGCGAAGTGAAAGGAACTTGTTTCTTTTGCGGACTAATAAATGGTTAATGTGCATAAATCTTTGCAAAGTGTGAAACACTTTTAAAATACGGCGGATAGTCAAAATATACTTTAAATGCTTTTGCCTCTCCGGGCTTTAGGTTTTTCGCTACAACAAACTCTTTTGTTATCTGTTGCGGTTTATCAGATCTGTTTGAACCACCCGAAAAGAAATCAAAAAAGCCGCTTGGTTTAAAAAATGAACCTGCTCTTACATTGCCTGTAGCATGTCCCTTGTTTACCAGCTTTATCTCAAAAGTAACCTCACCTATCTCATAGTTGCCTTCATTCTTCACAACCCCGCTGTATGCTATTTTCTCTATACTTAGAATTCTTTTATTTTCTAATTTATAGAGACCTGCTTTTTTTGTATACTTATCAACTGCCGCTATAGCAAACCCAGCTATAACCACACAAACAAGAAATGCAGATATTATTATTTGTACTACTAATTTACGATTATCTTCTCTCAATGCAATTAGCAAAAAAAGTATAAAAATAGATAATATAACGCTTAGACTAATATAGTGCCAAATATTAAATAATGTACTCATTTACAGCTTGCTCCTACCGAGATATTGTACTCTTTGGTATATGTAAACGGCTCAAGAATAAGCTTAAACTCTCGCTCTTGAGCTTTTAAAATATCATACTCTAGAATCGACATTTTCTTCAATGGCTTAAATTGAAACAAATAGTTTTTCAATGAATTTTCACTAACTTTATGGGCGCTAACGGTTATCTTACAACTTTGAAAATCAAATTTTGATGTATTTTTTACCACTCCGTGAACAACGACTGCTTGAGAATATGTCAATTTTTTTTGACTTGTTATAGAAGATGTATTTTTAAACAGATAGTTATGCATTTGAATATAACCAACTATTGAACCTACACTCAGAACAATAAATGATAAGAGTATAAGAGATAATGCTAATACTATCTTATGTCTTTGAACAATTCCAAGAATAATTAATAAAAGAAAAATTGTAAAAACAGTTCCAAATAGTATGTAATCATAAATGATTAAACCATTTAGAAAAGTTGTTATTTTTTCTGTCATCTTTTAATCATCTCTTGAATTTTTCTCTGCTATTCCACTCATGTTAAATCTACGAGCTAACTCTTGTTTTATTCTATCGGGAGATATATTTTTTGCCGCTAATGCAACTAACATGTGATATGTCAAGTCAGCTGCTTCATATACCATCTCGCCTTCATCATTATCTTTATATGCAAAAGAAAATTCTCCGGCTTCTTCTACAATTTTTTTCAAAATTGTATTATCACCTTTGCTTAAAAGCTTTGCTGTCCATGACGATTCAGGATCTGCATTCTTTCGCTCTTGTATAGTGTGGTAAAGTGTGTCTATCACTCCATAAAGAGCTTCAGAACTAACTTCAACATCTGAGTTTGCTTCACCAGATTCTAGTTCAGTAAAAAAGCAAGAGCGACGACCTGTATGACATGCAACGCCCTCTTGAGTTACTTTTATAAGAAGAGTATCGTTGTCACAGTCAATATTAAAAGAGTGAATTTTTTGAATATGCCCGCTGCTTTCGCCTTTTTTCCAGATGCGTTGTTTTGAACGAGAAAAGTAGTGTGCTATTTTTGTACTAAGTGAAAGTTCTAAAGCTTGCTTATCCATATAAGCCATCATTAGAACTTCGTTATTGTTTATATCTTGAACAATAACCGGCAAAAGATTAATCTTTTGCCAGTCTATTCTTTCTATTGCAGCTTGCATATTTTTGCTTACTGGCCTGTAGAAGTTTTCATCTGATGACCATTTTTCATATCAACCCAGATATTTGGAGTTGAACCACCAGGAGTTAAGAATATTTTTGCATCTTTGTTTTCACGAAGTGCATCATTAAATTGACCCTGAACCTGAATCTGCTCTAACTGAAGAAGTTGAGTAGTCAGTGATTTAGAGATAAGAATATTTGCTTTTGCTTTTGCATCTGCTTGAATAGTTACAGAGTCAGCAATACCCTGTGCTTCAATTCTTTTCTTTTGAGCTATACCTTCAGCTTCTGCAGCGCGTTTAAGAGCTTCTTGTTTTGCACGCTGTACATCTTGTTCAGCTTTTTGAACTTCTTGTTTAGCAACCTGAACACGCTCGATTTGCTCTTTTACTTTTTGAGGCAGACCAATCTCACGAAGTTGAACTGATTGAAGATCTGCAGGCGAATTTTTAAGACCTGTTACGCTCTCTCTCACACTTTTGTCTATCTCTTGTGCTATCTGGTTTCTCATTTGTGGAAGTGACTCTGCATCATACTTACCAACAACATTACGAACAACATCTCTCACAACAGGATTGATGATTTTATCTTCCCAGCTAAATCCCCAGTTAGATATAGTCTGTGCAGCAAACTGAGAGTTAAGTCTATACTGAACAGTAAGCTCAATTGTAACCGGAAGACCGCGTTTGTCTAGAACTGTAATAGCAGGTTTCACATTAATACCAGATTCTCTGCCGCTTGCCTCTATACGAGTTGCATAGTTTATAATACGAACTTTTGTATCAACTATATAAACCTTTTGAATAACAGGAACAATGAAATGAAGTCCCGGAAGAAGTGCTTGGTCTTGATACTTACCGTTTGTGCTCAAAATACCGCGCTCACCCTCTTGGATAATCGTAAATGGTTTTGCTAAAACAAGTAAAATCACAACTGCTATTAAAAAATAAACAATCCCTGATTTTCCACTCATGTTAAAGTATATTTTAGGCATCTGAGGTCCACCGCCTCCGCCACCGGTACCACCCCCAGATGGTTTTTTAAAACCACCGCCTTCGCTCTTTTTTTTGTTAAAGTAATCATTCATATCTGATGCCATTATTATATTCTCTTCTTTCATTTTTATTTCCTAATCGATATATGTTAAGTAATGCTCGTACTCTTTGTTACGACCAAAAACTATATCAAAGTAAGTACTTTGAATTTTCTCTGTAATCTCTCCGCGAGAACCAGACCCTATCTCTCTTGCATCTATAATACGAACAGGTGTTATCTCAGCCGCTGTTCCTGTTAAAAATGCTTCATCTGCTATATATAACTCTTCTCTTGTAATACGGCGGCGCTCAACTTCTATGCCCATGTTCTGAGCTATTTCAATAACTGTCTTTTGAGTAATTGATACTAATGCATTATCACTTGGCGGAGATATTAATTTTTTATCAACTACCATAAAAAAACTAGCTCCAGAAGCTTCTGCTACATAACCTTGGTCATCTAAAAGAAGTGCCTCGTCATATCCGCAATCTATTGCTTCATACTTAGCCATTTGAGAGTTTAAATAGTTTGCTGTCGCTTTTGCTTTACCCATATTTGAAGTGTTAGCAGGTCTAGTCATAGATGCAATTTTGAGCTTTATACCTTTTCTCATACCCTCTTCACCAAGGTAAGCACCCCATTCCCAAGCAGACATAACAGTCTCAACCGGAGCATCTTTATGGTAAACACCCATTACGCCGTAGCCTAAAAATGCGAATGGTCTTATATAAACATTATCACCAGTAAACTCGTTCTTTTTCAATAAATCAATCTGTGCTTGATTCATCTCCTCGATTGTATAAGGAATATCGATTAGAGTCATCTTTGCAGACTCTTTAAGTCTTGCTGTATGCTCATTTAAACGAAAAATCGCATAACCCTTTTGCGTCTTGTAAGCTTTTGTACCTTCAATTACACCATTTCCATAGTGAAGTGTGTGTGAAAGAACATGTACCTTAGCATCCTCCCAAGCTACAAATTCTCCATTCATCCAAATATATTTGGCTGCGTCCATATATTTCTCCAATAATTATTACACTAAAATTATTGGTATTCTATCTAAAATGATGTTTATATTGTATTAATCATTTCCACAACTCCAAGAAGAGCGGGAAATAAGTAGAGGTAAAAAGTTTTATTTTGTAGCAGATTTTAATATTTTTATGACTTCATTATGTTTGTTTTTTGTTGCATAATCCAGTGCTGTTTCGCCATCTCTATCTTTTTCATTAACATCAGCACCCTTCTTAATTAAAAGTTTCACAACAGAAGTCATTCCTTTTTCAGCAGCATTAATAAGCGGTGTCTCTTTATATTTGTCTCTTACATTTATATCAGCACCTTTATTGATTAACATAATTGATACCTCTGAAAGACCAAGACGCGTTGAATATAATAAAGGCGTTCCTTTATCCTTATCTATTGCATTAACATCAGCACCTTTAGTTATCAAATATTTAGCTGTATCAGGTTTAGAATTTTGAAGTGCAACAATCAGTGTAGTTTTTGCATATTTATTTTCATCATTTATGCCATAGCCTTTTTTAAGCAATGTCTCAATAGTTTTTGTTAAACCCTTTTGTGCCGCATAAAATATAGCTGTGTCATGATGAGAGGTAAAGACATTGGTATCTGCACCTTTGTTTATTAATTTTTCAAAAAGTTTTGGCAAATCAAATTCCATTGCAAAAAACAGAGGTGTATTGCCTTGCTCATCTTTTACATTTACATCAGCACCTTTATCGATTAAACTAATTGCAACATCAGAAAAAGAACTCTTAGCTGCATACAGCAATGGTGTGTTGCCGTTGATATCTTTTGCGTTAACATCAGCACCTTTTTTTATAAGTTGCAGTGATGCATCTGGAAGCCAATTTTGTGTTGTCAAAAGAAGCGGTGTTATACCATCTCTATCTTTGGCATTAATGTCGGCACCTTTTTTAATCAACAAAACTACTATATCTTCAAGCATTCCTTGAGCTGCACTATGAAGTGCATTTTCTCCATACTTATTTTTAAGATTTATTTTTGCCCCTCTGTCTATGAGCAATTTGGCAGCTTTGGCATGTCCACCACGACTTGCAAACATCAATGGGGTGAAGCCATTATTTTGGGTGTCAATCTTTGCACCTTTTTTTAAAAGCAACTTTATGATTTCATTTTTTCCGGCTGCAGCAGCTGACATCAAAGGAGTATATCCATCTTCATCTACGGTGTTTACATCAGCTCCGTCTCTTATCAAACTCTCAACTGTTTCTATAGCACCTTCACTTATATTTTCTTTGTCTAAAATACTGATAATTCTTAAACCATTTTCATCAGCCATCAACTGCCCAGGAACCAATACACATGTAAGAGCACTAAACAGTACTGCAGAAGCAAAATTTCTTTTGTTAAACATAGCTTTTACCTTTTATAATATATTTTTATGATTTTAACATATAGATGTATTATTAATAGACATATTTCTTTTTTTTATATTAATTTTTTTATTATGTTTCATTTTAGAAGAAAAAATTAAACTACATGTAGAAATATTACTTAGCAATTATCCACAAAATCAATTCAAAGAGAGGAAAAATATCACATTATTATCACATTGATATTTTTTACTGTTAAAAATTAAAATATTATGCTATTATTATGATAACTTACTTTAAGGTGCAAACCATGATTAAAAAACTACTTTATATCTTTGTATTAATTTTTTATTTCACTATTGAACTTTTTGCTTTAAGTGGACCTCATGCTGATATTACAAGCTCTAGTGATACTACTACTGACAATGGTGAGACTTGTGTATATTGTCATACCCCGCATGGTGGAAATTCCGATCTTTCTCCTGCACCACTTTGGAATAAACCAACAGCTTCCACAACATTTACGATGTATGGAGCAACAAGCGAAAGCACAAGCGGTACAACAATTGCCAATACCAGCACTGATGCAGTGCCAAGTGGTTCTAGTATGGCATGCTTGAGCTGTCATGACGGTGTAAGTGCTATGAATAGTGTTATTAATGCTCCTGGTTCAGGAAATTATAATGCTTTAGGTTCTTACATAGGAACAAACCCTCCGCTCTCCACCACGATGCCTGAAGTTGCATATAAATCTATTGGTTTAAATGGAGATTTAACAGATGATCATCCAATTTCAATAGAATACATTCCGGGAAAAGCAAGCCTAAAACCATTGAATGAACCACTTACAGATTTTTTTGGAGCTGTTCTTGTATCTGATTTATTAAAAGATGGAAAAGTGCAATGCACTAGTTGTCACGATCCACATGAAACACCGTATAATACATACCTTAGAAATGGCAACACCGGCAGTTCTTTGTGTATTGGATGTCATGATAAATAAGATTTTAAAACTTCAATTTGAATAGATTTATTTTAACATGTAGAAATATTGACTTTATGGGGTAAAGTTTTATTTTTAGGAGAAAATGAAATTTATATTTCTACATGTAAGAACAGACAAGGCCAGGAGAGGCCTTAAAAGTATTAGAACTTAAGGATAACATCCAGTTGTACACGGTGGTAATCTAATCCAGTATCACCTAGTTCACTCCAGTTCCACCATCCAGCAACATCTACATTTTTAGCGAATGCATATTTTGTTTTAACATAGTAACCATTACTATCTGTTCCACCGCCACTAAAGTCAGAGTCGTTATGTGCTCCAAACACTGCATCTTTTTCAACATCTCTATAAGTAGCAGCCGCCTTCCACTTCTTAGTCATAGCAAGTTCTGCGCTTATATCATATCCAAAATTATCATCACTTGCTTGTGCATTATACGCTAAACTCAACGATGTTTTAAATGGCATTCCCATTACTAAATCTTTAACTTTTAACTCTGCAAAAGCTTCCACAATTCCATAATCTTCTTTATATACGGTAACACCATTTACTACTTCGCTTGTGTTACCTTTAAAACTTCCATATGGGTCAGTGTTACCTTTAACATTATCATAATGGTAGTATGCAGCACCCAAGTTTAACTTAGCATCCTCAAGTTTTTGAGTATGAACATACTGAGCTAGGAAAATATTGATATTACCGCCATCTCTGTTGTCTTTTTCTCTATGCACTCTGTTAGCACCGACTCTAATCATAGTGTTCTCATCTTCATAGCCGTAGTTCACACCTTCTAAACGGATATCATTATCCCATACAAGCTGTGTTTTATTAGGTCTATAGATGTTGTGTTTTTGCTTACCAACTCTAATCCATGAGTTCTCAAGCGCGTATTTAATATCAAGTATATCGATTTTAAGTTCATCAATAAAGTATTCTTGAATATTTTCACCAGATTTAAAGCTTACATTTCCTGATGTCGGATTATATTTACCACTCGAGATACCTGTTTCTAGTGTAATATTATCAGTAACATCAACATCTAAAGAGTATCTAAACCTATATCTTTCACGGTTTACATCAGCACTGCCCTCTTTTTCTATTGTCTCTTGTCTTAATCTAAGATCACCTTTTGCATGAAATCTATCAAAAAATCCACCAAGAATTTTTTCCTTTGGTTCTTCTACTGAGTTAAGAACTTTAGCTGCTTCTTCTAAATCAATAGCTACTCGTCCTTCAGCGGCTGTTGTAAAAACCTGACCATTTTTATCTTGATAAAATTGTGTAGCACTTAAACTAGTTGTTGCAACTGCTAAAGCTGCGATAGTTGATAAAACGATTTTTTTCATTCTCTTATTCCCTTTTTTTGTTGAGTGAAGTATAAAATACTTAGGTTACATAATTATTACAAAACACAAGTTTGTTTACCTTAAAATACTGAGTCATTTATATAAAGTGACTATTTTATATTAGTTGCCCAATACTCTCTAATCATTTTTTTAGTTGCCTCTGGAAGTGGAATATAACCTAGCTTTTTGCACGAAGCATCACCATTTTTAAAAGCGTAATCATAAAATGCGATTGATTTCTTATTAGTCTCAGTTTTTTCAGTTGGAAGCAAAATGAAAGTTGCTGCAACAATCGGGTAAGAAGTATCACCTGGCTGTAATGCTAACATTGCATAAAAATTATCTTCTTTTGTCCAGCTTGCATATTTTGCAGCAGCTTTGAAGTTTTCTTCATTTGCAACAACCCATTTACCGTTTGCAGTTTTAAGTACAGCAGCTGAAAGATTGTTTTTCTCTTTATATGCATTTTCGATGTAACCGATAGAGTAAGGAGTCTGCTTAACTAAGTTAGCAACACCCTCGTTACCTTTTCCACCAATACCAACAGCCCAGTCTATTGCTTTACCGGTACCAAAATTATCTTTCCAGTTTTTAGAACTTCCGCTTAGGTAGTAAGTAAAGTTATATGTAGTACCGCTTCCGTCTGAACGGTGAACAACAATAATTTTTTGATTTGGAAGACTTATACCGCTATTGTCAGCTGCAATCTTTGCATCATTCCATTTTGTGATTTTTCCAGCAAAAATATCTGCAACAACTTCATTAGAAAGTTTTAAAGTCTCATCAGCAATGCCATCAACATTAAATGCAATAACGATTGAACCGATTACCGCAGGAAACTGAAAGAGTTTCGCCTCTGCTAATTTTTTAGAGTTAAGAGGCTTGTCAGACGCACCAAAATCTACAACACGCTTAGTGATTTGTTTGATACCACCACCTGAACCTATTGACTGATAGTTAACACGATTTTTAGTCTCTTTTTTATAGTTATATGCCCAATCATAATATAAAGGAGCTGGAAAAGATGCACCTGCACCATTAATTTTATCTGCTGCGAATGCAGAACTTACTGATGCAGCTGTAACAAGTGCAACTAAAGCTAGTTTTTTTAACATTTTCGTACCTTTTATTTTTTAAGATGCGAAATTATAAATTTAAAATGTTACAGTCTGATTACAAAATTATTTAAGCGAAAACTTGAATTTCTTTTCCATGCTTATAGCTTCATCTCGCCCAAATATTATCACTTTTTTATCTACAGCTATTTCACTCTCAGCAATTTTGTTCGGATATTCTACAAAATTTAAAATATGTTTTATTGTATTTAATCTTGCTTTTTTCTTGTCATCAGCTTTAACAATGGTCCATGGAGCAACTTCCGTATGTGTAGCACTCAACATCATAAATTTAGCTAAGGAGTATTCATTCCAAAGTCTTTGTGATTCTTTATCTACTGTTGAGAGTTTATACTGTTTTAATGGGTCTGTTTCCCTCGCTTCAAATCTTTTTGCCTGTTCTTTCTTTGATACTGAAAAATAAAATTTAAATATTTTTATATCTTCATCTACTATCATTTTCTCAAATTCAGGAGCATCTTTTAAAAATTTATGGTGCTCTCTCTCTGTACAAAAACCCATAACCGGTTCTACCATTGCTCTGTTATACCAGCTTCTGTCAAAGAGTACAATTTCACCGGCACTTGGCAAATGTTCTACATATCTTTGAAAGTACCATTGTGACCTCTCCATATCACTTGGTTTTTCAAGTGCCACCACCCTAGCACCTCTTGGATTTAGATGCTCGGTAATCCTCTTTATCGTGCCGCCTTTGCCCCCGGCATCCCGTCCTTCAAAAATCATCAAAACTCTAAGCCCAGTCTCTTTAACATGATTTTGAAATTTAAGAAGCTCAACTTGAAGCTTTTGCAACTCTTCTTCGTAAGCTATCGTTTCTAATTTTTTCCAAACTCTTATCTTCCCGTCTTTACTTTTTCTTCGTTCTTTGTCTAACTTTCTTCTGTCTTCTTTACTTTTTCTTTTTTCTTCTTTCATAATCTTCCTCCTGCTTATAGTATACAAACACTCATCTTTATAATATCTTCAATGCTTTTATTATAGTAACCTATTTGTAACCAAATTTTTATAAAGTTTCAAACTTTAAAAACTTAAGGAGGCAATTATGGATAATTTTATAGATAAACTCTTCGCAAATTTCAGTAAATTTGTGGCAATTTCTATACTACTCTTAGTTGCTTGGATTTTTGCAACTCTATTTCAACACTCCATGGAATCATTAGAAGCTTTTGGGTTTGACTTTATCCGTGAAACAAAATGGGCTCCAAACTTAGAAAAATTTGGAGCACTTCCTGCAATCTACGGCTCTGTTGTATCAACTTTTCTTGCAATGATATTAGCAGTTCCGCTAGCAATTGGTGTCGCAATCTTTTTGAGTGAAATCGCACATCAAAAGTTAAAGGCTCCAGTTGGTGTTTCCATAGAACTTTTAGCAGCCATTCCATCTGTAATATACGGTATGTGGGGACTTTTTTACTTCGTTCCTATTATCCGTGACACCTTTGGCGGTATTGGCATCAGTATGCTTACTGCCGGTATTGTTCTATCAATCATGATTTTACCTTTTATGGCTGCAGTAACTCGTGATGCGATGAATACAACTCCAGATATACTTAAAGAGTCCGCTTATGCTCTTGGCGGTACAAAATGGGATGTTATAAAAGATATTATTATTCCTTACGCAAAAGCCGGAATAATAGGTTCATTTATCTTAGCTCTTGGTCGTGCAATAGGTGAAACCATGGCTGTTACTTTTGTTATGGGTAATGTTCATAAGATTACAACAGATTTAACTGCACCTGCTACTTCTATACCGGTAACACTTGCAAATGAATTTACAGAAGCGGATTCAGGACTTTATTACTCATCTCTATTTGAACTCTCATTGCTTCTATTAGTAATCAGCTTTACAATTATCTCTGTTGCTAAATTCTACTTTTTGCGAAGAAAAAGGGCAGTATAATGACTCATACTCAAAAAAGAATAATCATGAGCAGGATCGTTATGATTCTCTCAACTATCTCAGCGGTGGTAGGTATAGGTTTTTTAATCTGGATATTAGGTGTTTTAGTTATAAATGGCGTGGATGCTCTTAGTATGAGTATTTTTACTGAGGAAGGTGCTCCTCCAGGATATGAAAACAGTGGACTAAAACATGCACTAATCGGTCAATTTATGATTGTAGGCGTAGCAACTCTGTTTGGTGTTCCTCTTGGAATACTTGCCGGGACATACCTTAGTGAGTATGGTCAAAAAGCAAAACTTGCTGAGACTATTCGTGATATTTCTGACATCATGATGTCAGCACCTAGTATTGTTATCGGCGCTTTTGTTTACGCAATCGTTGTTGCACCTATGGGACACTTTAGCGGCTGGGCCGGTTCTGTTGCGCTGACTATTATAATGCTGCCTATTATATTAAGAACTACGGATGACATGTTGCAACTTGTTCCATCAACACTCCGTGAAGCTGCTTTTGCTTTAGGCGCTCCAAAGTACAAGGTCATTATCCAAGTTGTTTATCGTGGAGCAAAATCCGGGATACTAACAGGAGTTTTACTGGGAGTTGCTCGTGTGGCAGGAGAGACAGCACCTCTTCTTTTTACATCATTTAATGACAATTTTTTAAACACAGACATGATGGAGCCAATGGCTTCACTAACGGTTACTATGTACAACTATGCGACAAGCCCTTATGAAGATTGGCAAAAACTTGGCTGGGCTGCAGCATTTATACTGAGTATGTTTATTTTATCTCTAAATATAATCGGTAGATTATTTTTACTAAAGAAGAAAGGCAAATAATGGCAACAATTGTTGATATAACAGAGGAAAAAGCACTTGAAGTAAAAGACTTTGAGTTTACTTACGCAAGTGCAGATGCACCAAGCATACAAAAACTAACTATGCCCGTCGCAAAAAACTCTATAACGGCTCTTATCGGTCCATCAGGATGCGGTAAGACAACTTTACTTAGGAGTTTTAACCGTATGCATGACCTCTATCTGGGGAATGAGTATTCTGGAGAGATTCTATTTAAAGATAGAAATATTTTGGCTAAAGAAGAAGATTTGATTAAACTGAGAATACAAATAGGTATGATCTTTCAAAAACCTACAGCCTTTCCAATGAGTATATTTGATAATGTTGCTTATGGATTAAGGCTGCAAGGTATGAAAAACAAAACAGAACTTCAAGACAGAGTTGAAAAAGCACTTCAAGATGCTGCTATTTGGAAGGAAGTCAAAGATAGGCTCAAGCATGATGCAAATGGTCTTTCAGGTGGACAACAACAAAGGCTTTGTATTGCCCGCGCAGTTGCTGTTGAGCCTGAAGTTTTACTCTTTGATGAGCCGACTTCTGCGCTTGACCCTATCTCAACTTCTGGGATTGAAGAGCTTATAGTTGAACTGAGAGAAAAAGTCTCTATTATTATAGTTACACACAATATGCAACAAGCCGCAAGAGTAAGTGACTATACAGGCTTTATGTATCTTGGTGAACTTATAGAGTTAGGTAAAACAGAGGAGCTTTTTGTAACACCAAAAGAGAAGCTGACAGAAGAGTACATAACCGGTAAGTTTGGTTAATAAAAATAATAAAAGGAGTTGACATGTCAACAAAATACGATAACAAAATTGATGAAATAAGAGAAAAAATTCGTTCACTATTACAAACTATAACAACTGCTAATGAGATGTCTTTAGAGGCTTGTAAAAATAGTGATGAAGCAAAATACAAAGAGGTTCAAACTAACCTTAGCAAGATAGGTGCGCAAGGTGATGCTATTGATAATGAGATTATCAAAACTTTTGCCCTTTTTGGTCCTGAGGCGAAAGAACTTCGCTTTTTAGTGGCTTACCTTAAGATGACTAATGAGATTGTTCTTATTGGTGAGGGAGTAAAAAAGTATTCTCGTCGAATGAAAGAACATGAACAAAGTGGCTGTGATTTGTCACCTTTAAAACCAAGCATCATACTTCTTCATAAAAGTACAATTAATGCTCTAAAATATATCCTAGAGTGCTTTAATCAAAATGATAAGTGTAATTTTGAAGACAACTATCGCAAAGTTGTTGTTGAAGAGAGCATGAATGACGATCTGTTTTCAGTTCTTGAAAAAGATATATTGAACCAAATAATAGGGGAAAAAGAGCTTTCTATAGAGTATGTAAAAGTTCTAGGAACTCTTCGTAAACTTGAGCGTTCATGTGATAGAAGTGTAAACATAGCAAACTTAATGATGTATGCTAACGAAGGTGGGGAGATTAGCGTTTATAGCTAATCCCCCGAATGAACTAAGAAATTATTTCTTAGTTGGTTTTTTTACAGCTTTTTTAGACGCAGCTTTTTTTACTACTTTTTTAGCCACTTTTTTAACATCTTTTTTAGCTGTCGGTTTTTTCTTTTTAGCAACTTTAACGATTTTCTTAGTTACTTTCTTTGCAGCTTTTTTATCTATTGCTTTTTTAGCTACTGCTTTTTTAACAGCTTTTTTAGCCACTTTTTTTACAACTTTTTTCTTTAAAACTTTTGCCATAGGCAGCTCCTTAAGTTAATTCACTTATCACTTAACAAATAGTAATAAATTATAATCATTATATATGATTTATTACAATTTGTCAACAAAACGCTGTAGTAGCGTCGTGCTCTGCTCCCATAAATAAATATAATATCGATTACAGTTCATTTATTAATTATTGTTGTCTTTTTGGTCATCAATATAATGCGCAATTGCATCTTTTATATTGCTCAATTTGTTTGGATTTCCCTGTAGATTTTTAAAATGTTTAGATATGTCTTTGTCATTTTCTACTTTCAAATCCGCAATACTTGAGCAAACCTGAAGAAAAACCTCATAAGGAACATCATCACCGCGCTTCAAAAAATAAATAGCTCGCTGTAGTGATACAAATGGATTTACACTAACTCTTGTGAGATGATTAATTCTAGTATTGATATAGTTTATAAACTCCATTCTCATATCACACTTCATGATACTAAAAAGTCTCTTTTTTGTATCATACTTACATTCAAAAGCTATCTTTGTCGAATCAAAATCAAACCCGTCCACAAGCTCTTTTAAAGTGGCATTTTCAAACCTCTCTCGAAAAACAAGCTGATATATATCATTTTTATATTTGTATGTATATGAGTTGTTCTCATATTCAAAAAAATCTTGATTCATAGCACTATTTAAAAGTTCTCTATCTTCATTGGAGGGAAAAAACATATCCAAATCTCTAAATGAGTCAGCTTTTAAACAAGAACCTGCAAGAAAAATCTTAATATATCTTTTTTTCACATTTGTTATGATCATTCTTTGAAAAAACTCGTTTAATTTAATAGCTATATTATCTAATCGATAATCCAATAGAGATGCTTGTTCATAAGAGAGTAATTCTTCATAATCTTTCCAAAAATCGTAAACCATATACCCTCCAAATTTAATAGATTAAATTATATCTCAATCTTAGCTAAAATGATTTAAAAACTAAAATCTCAGCCATTTAAATAAAATAATATATTCTATATATGACACCGCAAAATCTGTATAACTATATGAAACAACATAATAATTGATTAATTTTTAATCATTGATTATTACTTTATTGAGTTGAAATCAGATATACTAACAAAAGATTAAATTCAGGAGAAATGAATGGGAAAATTTGTTAATAATACAGAAGAGTTTTTTGCTTTTTGTGAAGAAAATGATGTTGGATTTGTAGACTTTAGATTTACAGACATTAAAGGTACATGGCATCATATCAGCTATAGAATGAGTGCTGTTAGTACTGCTCAATTAGAAAATGGATTGCCTTTTGATGGTTCTTCGGTTGAAGCATGGCAGCCAATAAATAAATCTGATATGCTGCTTAAGCCTGATATAGCTACTGCTTTTTTAGACCCATTTACTGCAGACCCAACAATAATCGTATTTTGTGATGTTTACGATATTTATAAAAAACAAGCTTATGAGAGATGTCCTCGTTCAATTGCAAAAGCTGCACTTAAACATGCAGAATCATTAGGAATAGCAGACACTGCATACTTTGGTCCGGAAAATGAGTTTTTTATGTTTGACTCTGTAACTTTTGTTGATAATATCAATGAATCTGGTTATAAAGTTGATACTGAAGAGGGTGAGTGGAATTCAAATAATCCATATCCAGATATGTACAATACAGGTCACAGACCTGGAACAAAAGGTGGTTACTTCCCAGTTGCACCAACTGATTCTGCTGTAGATATCCGTGCTGAGATGATGCAGGTTTTAGAGCAAGTTGGTCTTGAAGTTGTTCTTGGTCACCACGAAGTTGCTCAAGGTCAACACGAAATTGGTATAGTTTTCTCTGACATAATCGGTGCTGCTGATAATGTTCAAAAATACAAATATGTAATTAAGATGGTAGCTCACTTAAATGGTAAAACTGCTACATTTATGCCAAAACCTCTTTATGGCGACAATGGTAACGGTATGCATGTTCACCAATCATTATGGAAAGACGGTAAAAACCTTTTCTATCAAGAAGGAAATTATGCTAACCTTTCTGAAATGGCACTTAACTATACAGCCGGTATCTTTAAACATGCTCGTGCAGTTGCAGCGTTTACTAACCCTTCAACTAACTCATACAAAAGACTTATCCCTGGTTTTGAAGCTCCAAGCATTTTGACTTACTCTTCTCAAAATCGTTCAGCTGCTTGTCGTATCCCTTACGGTGCGGGCGAAATGGCTACTCGTGTAGAGATGCGTTTCCCGGATTCTACTGCTTGTCCTTACCTTGCATTTGCTGTAATGATGATGGCTGGTCTTGATGGTATTCAAAATAAAGATATTCCTATTGGTCCAATGGATGAAGATTTATTTGAGCTTTCTCTTGATGAGATTCGCGAGAAAAAAATCCCTCAAATGCCTCATACGCTTCGTGGTTCGCTAGAAGCTCTTATTCGTGACAATGAGTTTTTGCAGCCTGTGTTTACAAAAGAGTTTATTAACGCTTACCAACACTATAGATTTGCGCGTGATGTATGGCCAGATGAAGGTCGTCCAACTGCCTATGAGTTTAAAACAACTTATCAATGCTAGCCATGAAAAAGTGAGCTTCTGCTCGCTTTTTCTCACAAAAATCAAAAAATATTTAAACTTCTTATAAAATTCTTACGCAACTTCGATATAATAATATATTATGAATAAAAATCCTTTTTCACAGCCTACAATAGAAATTAAACGCCGAAAAAATCCAAAAGGTGAGTACTATCACCTCAATACCAAAGAGTTGCTTGACGCTGTAAGGCAGAGTGCTCATTCCACTCACCGTGCCGACTTAGATATACTGCTTGATGTTTTTTTAGAGAGATATGATGCTCGTCAAAAAGAATTGGACAGTTTAAATCGTGAACTAGAAGAGCGCATTGAAATAGAAGTAAACATCGGTAAAAAAAACTACAAACGGTATGAACAGCAGGCAAAAATGGCTGCTATGGGCGAGATGATGGACGCTGTTGCACATCAATGGAAGCAGCCATTAAACGCTCTATCTATGATGTCTGACATGTTAGTTGATGATTTCAGAACCGGAGATGTAGATCAAGCTTATGTAGATGAACTCTCCCTTAACACACAGACTCAAATCGAGCATATGGTTACAACGCTTAATGAGTTTAGAAATTTTTTCAGACCAAAAGAGACTAAAGAAAATTTTGGAATTAAACGCTGTGTCCAATCTGTTATGCTTTTGGTAAATGATGAATTTATGAAAAACAATATAAACATAAATATTAAAAGCGATAAAGAAATTATTATTTATGGAATAGAAAACGAGTTCAAGCATTTGGTTCTTAATATAATCAATAATGCAAAAGATGCATTTAACGAAAGAGATATTAAAGAGCGATATATAAATATAAGCTTTTATAAAGAGCAAAGCTACATAAACTTAGATATCGAGGACACTGCAGGCGGTATTCCAAACAATGTTATAAAAGATATTTTTAAGCCCGAGGTAACAACAAAAGAGATTGGAAAGGGCACCGGCATCGGTCTATATATGAGCACACAAATTGCACAAAAATTCGACGGTTCGCTCTCTGTGGAAAATTTAAACAGAGGCGCTTGTTTTAAACTTCGTATCCCAACACAATAGCTTCAAAATCGCTAAACATTATATAACCACAAATTTGATATAATTCCATTTATGATAGATATGTAAGAGTGCTATCAAATTTTCAAGTCAAAAAGGATTATTCGTGAAGAATATTCAAACGGGCAAATATCGCCCATATCCACAAATAGATTTGCCAAATCGTACTTGGCCAAATAAAACTATAACAAAAGCTCCTGCGTGGTGTAGTGTAGATTTACGCGATGGTAATCAAGCACTTATCAACCCAATGGACATGGATAAAAAACTTGAATTATTTGCACTCTTACTTAAGCTCGGGTTTAAAGAGATAGAGGTTGGATTTCCATCAGCTTCTGCAGTAGAATTTGACTTTTTACGCCGTTTGGTTGATGATAAGCTTATTCCTGATGATGTAACTATTCAGGTTCTTGTCCAAGCACGAGAACATCTAATAGCTAAAACATTTGAGTCATTAAAAGGTGTTAAAAAAGCAACTGTTCATCTTTACAACTCAACTTCTACTGCTCAAAGAAAAATAGTGTTTAAAAAAAGCAAAGAAGAGATAATTGCCCTTGCACTTAAAGGTGTTGATTTAGTTAAAAAGTATGAAAAAGAGCATGACGGAGAGATTTTCTTAGAGTATTCACCTGAGAGTTTTACTGGAACAGAGCTGGAATTTGCTGCAGAGATTTCAAATGCTGTAACTGCTCGCTGGGGCATAAGCGATACTAGAAAAGTCATCATAAACCTGCCGGCAACTGTAGAGATGGCTACGCCAAATGTATATGCAGACCAGATAGAGTGGATGGCAAATCATTTGGATAACAGAGAAAATGTGATTATCTCAACTCATACTCATAATGACCGTGGGACAAGTATAGCTGCTACAGAGTTGGCATTATTAGCTGGAGCTGATAGAGTTGAGGGTACACTTTTGAGTAATGGCGAAAGAACAGGCAATGTTGACATCATCACACTTGCTCTTAACATGTTAACTCAAGGGGTTGACCCTAAGCTAGACTTTTCAGATATAAATGAGGTTTTAGAAGTTGTAGAGAGATGCACAGAGATGGTAACTCACGCTCGTCATCCATATGTAGGAGAACTAGTCTATACTGCATTTTCAGGTTCTCATCAAGATGCGATAAACAAAGGCTTAGCTCACAGAAAGAATACTCCTGAGAGCCACTGGGAAGTTCCATATTTACCTATAGACCCAGAGGATGTTGGAAGAACTTATGAGAGCATAATCCGTATCAACTCACAATCTGGAAAAGGCGGAGTAGCCTATATCTTGGACAACAACTTTGGTTATCAACTGCCAAAAGCAATGCATCCTGAAGTAGGTAAGCTAGTCCAAGCGGTAAGTGATGCAAAAGGCATAGAGTTAAGTGCTGATGAGATATTTGATATTTTTAAAGAGAATTATTTTAATATTAAAGAACATGTATCTTTAGTAGACTTTACTTTAACATCTGTTAAGGGTGTGTCAAAATGTACTTTGACATATATCTATAACGGCGAAGAGATTGTGGCAGATGGTGAAGGAAACGGTCCTGTTGATGCCTGTAAAAAAGCATTGATGAAAGATTATCAAAATGAATTTACCATAAACTCATATGCAGAGCACTCTCTTGGAGATAAAAGTTCTGCAGAAGCGGTTGCTTACATAGAAATACAAACAGCCGACACAATATCTTGTTTTGGTGTGGGTTCAGATAACGACATTGCAACAGCTTCAATCAAAGCACTCTTTTGTGCTTTAAACAGAGCGTTTTAGTCCTTTCCTAAAATGATAATGCCCACTTAAAATAGTAGGTATTATCAACTGCTCCAAATTCACTGCCACTATCTCCGTTTTGTATCATGGCTCCAAGCGTAAATGAGTTATTATCATTTAGAGTATATGTAAGACTGGGTGATATAAAACGGGAGTTCTTATCGTTAAAGCTTTCTATGTAAAGCAAAGAAGCATCTAAAAAGATGTTAAAACTGTATGATAGCGTAAGCCCCGTATAAAAATGTGAGCTAGTCAAATTAGACATTATTTCTGAATCAAGGTTTAGAGCCATCTCATCATATGAAAATTCTCTAGAACTATATAGTGCTTCAATAACTGCTGTTACGCCATTTTGAAACCCATAGTCAGCTCCGATGATTCCCTGAAAAAAGTCTTCTTTTTCTTCGCCTGCTTGTGTGTTAAAAGTGCTTTCTATGAACGCTCCTTCACTTCTAAGTAAAACTCCTGTATCTGCCAAATTTCCCTCTATCTCATAACCTATCATTTTTGTATCGTTTGAACTTACCGCGTTAAAAGCAAAATCAGCAAAATTTAAAAATGTTTTATAACGAGCCGCATATTTAAAACTATGGTCACGCTTTTGAGACACAACAACGCTCACATGTGAGGTATCATCTATATGTCTTGTGTACGAAACTGCCATAACACTAAAAACCTCGTCAGGTTCCAGAGCATAAACATTTTTATGGTTAAAGAGGTTTGTAGGTGTCCAAATCCGACCAACTCCCATCGATATATTCTGCAAACCTACTACAACTCTGTTGTATCTGTCCTCGTAACCGCCGTAAAGCCTGTAAAGTTTTGCATATACTGAGCCATCGCCGTAATCTTCGAAGTTTGATTGAGTTGTAAAGGGAGTATCTGATCGTGTTGATTTTAAGTACTCAAACTCGCTTGATTTTATATAGTTATGTCCGAGGTAGTTTACGCCATCAGCGATAAGAGTACCAAAGTAGCCATCATCTATATAATCCCCACGAAACCTAAGTCTATTATAGTTATACATGTAGGTTTTGTTTTGATAGGCTGAACCCTCAGATATAGTGATATTTGTATTTTCTACTTTATATTCATATTCTCCAAATAAAGAACTTGCTAGTAAAATCCCAACTAGAGCTATTTTAGCGTTTATTATCATCTACTATAGCACCATCGTTAAGCTCTACAACTCTCAGAGCACTATCCATAATAAGCTTATCATGAGAAGCAAACAAAATGCTCATACCCTCTTTTTTATTGAGTTCTCTCATCATATCTATTAGAATTTGCGAGTTTTTAGAGTCTAGGTTTGCGGTGGGCTCATCTGCCAAAATTATTTTTGGTTTTGCAGCAACTGCTCTTGCCACAGCAACTCTTTGCTGCTGTCCGCCGCTTAGTTTATTTGGTAGCAGCTTCAGCTTACTGTCTATCTCCAAGAGTGATGCAACTTCCATAACTCTCTCGCTTATCTCTTTGTCACTAAAACCTCGAAGCTTCATAATAAAACCTATATTTTCTTCCACGCTTAAAACCGGAACAAGATTATAAGACTGAAATACAAAGCCCATTTGAGTCAGTCTCAACTGAGTACGCGCTTCTTCACTCAAAGTTGTTATCTCTGTATCATCCAGATATATCTTTCCGCTGTCTATGCTGTCAAGAGCACCTATAACATTTAGAAGTGTTGTCTTTCCACATCCTGAGGGTCCGTTAAAAAGTGTAAACTCCCCCTCTTGTACATGTAAGTTTATATCGCGTAACGCATGAACTTCTCTTGGGTCATCTTTATAAAAATACTTATTTACATTTTCTAATCTAATCATTTCTCGGCCTTTATAACATCTATTGGGTTTAGTTTTTTAATCTTTCTTATGGGTATCAGCACACTTAAAACAGATGCGGCTAATATTGCCACAAAGGTGGTAGTAAAGTATGAGACTTTTATAGTACCGGTAATGATGGCTTCATAACCCCACATCTCTAAAGCATCCGAAAAAGAACTCAAATCAAGCCCATAATCTCTCAAATAAACCAAGAGTATAGCCCCAAGCAGTGCCCCGCTTATGTATCCAAGCAAGCCAACGATTACAGACTCTAAAAATATCTGAGCTTTTATGTACTTATACTGCATCCCAATGCCAAGAACAATGCCAAACTCACGAATCCTATCAAGTATAGAAACATACACCACTCCGAAAATTCCGATAAAAACAACACTCATCACTATAAAAAAAGTAATAGAGTTAAATATAACCATCATCTCCTGCATCTGCTTTATCATAGGTTGGAGTTCTAAAAAACTTTTAACATCAAGATTTGAGTATTTAGCCTTGAGAAGCTTTACTAAGTTTTTATCTTCACCCATCACTGCAATCTGCGTTGCATCTAAAGGCGAAGTACCTAAAAATTTGTGAAGTAATGCAATATCCACAAATATTGCATTTGAATCAAGCAAGATATTTGTAGTTTGTACAATGGCTTTGATTTTTAGAGCAATTGAGTTTATGTTTCCTAAAGTGTCTTGGGTAGAAAAGACGAGCTTTGAGCCGATACCGACTTTAAGTGTTTTTGCAAGCTCTATTCCTATAACAGCACCTCGTTTATCAAGGTTAATCTCACCTTCTTTTAAAAACCCGCTAAACTCTCCAAATTCTTCCTCTGCTTTTAAATCTATACCGTAAACAGAAGCAAAAGATGATTTTCTGGCAGTTGATAGCAGTCCGTCTGCCATAACTCTTAAAACAACAGCTTCAACACCTTCTAACTTCTCTATATCCTCTTTCATTTTTACAGCATCTTTGATTATATATTTTATATCTTTTTCAACTCTGTAATCTTTTGCATACAGACTCACATCTCCGCTGTCACTTCTTTTGTTTTTATCTACCATATTTTTGACCATACCATCGTATAAGCCTTGAATTGCCAACATCATACTCATGCTGACTGCTATCATTGTTATAACAAGAAGTGTGCGTGCAGGTCTTGTAAATGAGTTCTTCCAAGCCATCTTGAGTATCAGCTTATACATGTCGGCTCGCTTCAATTGGTCCAAAAGAATTTATATACATGTACGGATATAAAATACTCAAAAAGTTAAGAAGATATATAAGTCCTATGTTCCAAGAAATTGTATACATGTCAAAGTTAAAAGGTATCTCGTCTGAGACAATCCCGTAGTCTTTGTACATCTCGGCAATGCCCTCTATGACGATAGGATTTATACTATAGTAGTAACAGATGTACGAGGCTAGCGGCACCGCTATAACAAATGCAGCGGATGATAATATAAATATCTCATAAAACAATAGTAAAAATATATTTTGTTTTGAGAGACCTATGCACTTAAGAACACCAAACTCTTTTATGCGAGAACTCACATTTATAAAACCGTATATCATAATCACAAAAAATATTACTACTAAAAACAGCGATAGAGAGATATATCCAAATATATTGTCAACCTCCATAGCTTCAACCATAGTCTTCATCAAAGTCTTCCATGTCAAAGACTCCAAATTTTCATCATCCAAAATTTTTATAATCTCACTATTGACTCTATCAACATCATCTAAATTTTCTACTTTTATCGTTATATATGAAGCCATATTTTTCGCATACATCAACTCATCAAAATATGAACGGTTTACAAACGAAGCACTCGAATCAAACTCAAACGAACCTGTTTTAAATGTTCCGCATACTTTGAAGATATCTGCCGCAAAAGAGTCATCACTCGCCCCTCCGACAAAACTCACCTCATCGCCTACATGTAGTTTCAGTTTTTTAACTAAACCACTGCCCATATAGAGACAATTGCCGTTAGTTTCATCTAAAAACTCACCCTCTCTTAAGGCTTGTGCAATTGAACTTAAAAGCTTCTCTTTATCTGGCTCTATACCTGCTATCATAGAAGCCCCAGAGTGCTCTTTGGATGAAAGCAGACCATAAGTCTCATATCGTGTTGTAAATGCTTCTATGCCTTTTACATGTAAGAGTTTATCTGTAATGCTTTTAGCATCACGAATCAAGTATTCATTGCCACCTACATCACGATAATCTTTGTGATAAATCTCAATAGCACCTGTATAGATTTTAAGTGAGTTTTCAAGCATAGAGTTGTGAGAGCCGTCCTGCCATGACACAAAGACCACAAACAACATAGCAGATACAAAGGTGAGTATGAAAGTCGTTATAGAACGACCCTTGTAAAATAAAATATTTTTAAGAGCGAAATTAAACATTTTTCACCCCCTCCATTTATCTTGAGAATCTCTTTAGTGCGCTTTTTTGAAAGTACATGTCAGAGATATCTTTGTCATACTCAACCTCTTCTAAAATTATCTCGGTGTATCTGTTTTCTTTATCGCTTGACTGCACTCTCCAATAAGTAGGGAGATAATATTTGCCAAATTTTTTAACCTTGTCATATATAAAATATCTTACCTCTTTACCCTCTTCATCGTAAAATATATCTTTGTTGGATGTGTAAGTTGTCGTATCTATATTGGTTATGATTTTTCCCCAGACAACAGCAGCATTTTCTTTTGGGATTAACTCTATTGTTACCACGGTGCCCTCTCGTTTTATAATTTTAGGGTTGTAGTCTTCAACAATGGAGCTTTGCTTGACCATGTCGTCATTTGTGATGTCGCTTCCCATCCATTTTTGAAGCATCATAGACGGCGGGATTTTTATGATTCTCTCGATTTTTGGCACATACTGCCACATCTGGTTGTCAAGGCTTAAAAAAGTTATACCCTTGTCTCTTGGAGGGTAGGTTATTTTTACAAAACTTTTTTTAGTTCCTTGTGAATAGCTTTGTATCTTCATGATTCGCTCATGGGAGAGTGAAGCTACTTTCATGCTTATCTGCATGTAGATGTTTTTACCCCGCATATTATCATCTAGTTTTTTGATGATTTCTTGAGCTTCCCCTGCAATTAATAGAGTTGTCATCATAAACATAAGTACTATTATTCTCTTCATATGACATCTCCTTTTACACTTAAACTTATTCTACTATCTATTGTCTTTATTAAAAATTATGTTGTTGTTGAACCCTAAGATAAATACTCGCTAACACTTTACTAACACTTTTACAATATAATTGTGTATGAGCAAAAGAATACTACTTTTAGAAGACGATAATCTCTTAGGTCAGACGCTAGTTGAACTTTTGGAACTTAATGGTTACAGCGTAAAACTTGTTACAAGCGGTACTAAAGCGCTCGATGAAAGCTATGATGATATTTTTGACCTTTATATTTTTGATATTAATGTGCCCGACATTGATGGGCTTGAACTTCTCAAATCTCTTAGAGATGCTGATGATAAAACTCCCACTATATTTATAAGCGCAATGGTTGATTTAGAGTCTATATCAAATGCTTTTAAAATAGGGGCGGATGACTACATTAAAAAACCGTTTTTCCCCGAAGAACTTCTCATAAGAGTAAATGCAAAACTCTCGCGTAAAGCTTCTAAAATTATATATAATAATTTAGAATACGACCCTAGTACCAAAACCCTGAAAAAAGATGGTCATACAATAGCACTTGGAGAGGTGCAAGAGCAGCTATTTAGCCTTTTCATCCACAATATTGGGCAAGTTGTTAGTGCTGATGTACTGTTGGATTGTTTAGAAAAACCATCTCCTGCCGCACTTAGAGTTGCTATTACAAAACTAAAGCAGACAACAGGCTTAAATATAAAGAACCTTCGTTCTATAGGATATATTATTGAGTAGAGTAGAATTAGAGTCATTTTTCAAAAGTTTTACACTCTTTTTTAGCTCTTTGGGTATTTTGATTGCAACACTCTTTTATCTCAATTATACAAAAGAGATTCAAACTCTTGATGAAAAACTCTTTTCTCAGATGCGAGTTTGCAGTTTTAGCTTGAGCTGTGACCAGTTTAAAGTAGATTTTGTTACACCAAGAGGTCAAAAACTATATACCCTATATAAAGACATGAACGGCTTGAGCAGCTACTACCCTATCCCAAATTCACAAAAATATATAATGTCTCTCACTTTTAGTCAAAAGAGTTATAACCAAGAACTTCAAAAACTCCAACAAAGTGCACTTTTTGATTTTTTGGCAGTTTTAGTGATAGTTATAATACTCTCTGTTATCTTCTCTATCTATGCACTTTACCCTCTTAGAAATGCTCTGCTTCTAACGCAAGAGTTTATTAAAGATATCCTTCATGATTTTAATACTCCGCTATCATCACTTAGACTAAACACTTCTATGCTCAAAAAAGAGATGGGGGAATCCAAAAAGATGCAAAGGATTGAGCAGAGCGTTGAAAATATACTAAACTTGCAACAGCACCTCCGCTCATACTTACATAATCACACCTTGGAAAATGAAAAATTTGACTTAAAAAGTATTGTAGAAACTCAAATAAACATGCTAGAAAAAAACTATCCTGATATCAAGTTCAAAATCTTTTTAAAAAGCAAATATCTCTTCACAAACAAAGATGCTCTAAGTCGTATAATAAGCAACCTTTTGACAAATGCCGCCAAATACAACAAGTCTCACGGCTTTGTTGAGATAAGCTATAATTCTAAGACTGATACTCTGTATGTTATCGACATAGGCAAAGGAATAAAAAACCCAAAACGAATATTTAATAGGTTTTATAAAGAACAAGAAAGAGGAATAGGTATAGGTCTGCATATTGTTAAAAAATTATGTGATGAGTTGGGTATTATTATAAATGTTAAGAGTGAGCTAAACAAAGGATCTGAGTTCTCCTTAGATTTATCCAAACTAACACTTAAGTAATACTTCACTTATTTAACACTTACATTGATATGCGATACTTACACCATCAAAACACAAGGAGTTAAGATGAAAACTTTAAAATTAAGTGCAACTTTAATGTTGCTTGGAGCTTTAACACTCGGTATATCTGCTACTATTGATGAGCAAATAGAAGCTATTCAATCGGCTACCGGTCAAGAAAGAGTAGATCTTATGAATGAATTCAAGACAACTCTGTCAACTATGAGTGCTCAGGAGAGATCTGATGCTATTGATCAACTGCGCTCTACAATTTCTACTGATGCAAAACAAACCAGAACAAGAGCTCAAATCAGAGAAAGAAGTCGTATAAACCAAATGAATGAGACTCAACAAAGACAAGAGAATCAAAGAATGAACCAAAATCAAGTTGGATCACAATACATACAACAAAATCCCGGTGCCGGCTCTAATCCAGGCGGTTCAGGTAAATTTATGAACAAATAACAAGTTTTTAAAACTATTAATTATGTACCATCATCTAGATGGTACAAAAGGATATAAATGAACAAAAAATTACTGATACTTTTAACAATTACATCACTAAATCTTTTAGCCTACAGTGATTATGACATGGATGGCGTAGATGATAAAATAGATCAATGCCCAAATACACTCTTTAGCGAACTAGTAGGCCCAAATGGGTGTACTATAAAAACTTTAGAGCTAAAAGGTGAACAGCACTTTGACATAATATACGGCGTTAATCTTTCTCAAGCAAATTATACAACTACCAAAAAAACAGACACCATAACACAAAGTTTACAAGTAGATTATTATGACAAAGACTTCTCTGTTCAAGTAAGCACATCTTACTACACTTCCGATGATGACAGTGGGACAAACGACTCATATGTTGGTGCGTATTACAGACTATTTCCTATGGATAAATTAACTTTGAGATTAGGTGCCGGAATCATCCTACCGACTTATAAATCAGAGTTAGATAATAATAATCTTGATCTGACATCATCTATAAACGCAAGCTACATGTTAGAAAATTCAAATATCTTTGCAGGATATAGTTACACATTGGTAAATGATGATGATGTCGCAGGGATTGCTTCATACCAAAACACAAGCTCATTCAGCATGGGTATTGGATTTTATCCGGAAAAAGATTTTTATGTAAGCGGCTCATACAACAGCAGCGAGAGCATATACCAAGGTACAGATGATATCGACACACTCTCTTTGTACGGTTTTTATAATATAAATATAAGTTGGTTTACAAGCTTTAGTTACGAATATGGCTTAAGTGACAGCGCAAGCGATAACTCCGTTACACTTCGTTTAGGGTATTACTTTTAAAATAATAACTCCTCTTCCACCTCTACTTTTGTCTTAGACCGAGGTGGTTTTGATATTTCACTAAAGTACTCTTTTTTACCATTCATATCTACTTCAATAATCCCCTCAGGTGCTTCAAACTTTCTCTGAATTTGAGGATAAAGCTTTAGTACATTTTGATAGTACATTGAAAAAGCCGGACCGGCAATCTTACCACCCGTCTCTTTTTTGTGCATTGGTGTATTATCATCATTTCCAAACCAAACAACTGTCTCAATTGTCGGCGAGTAACCTGCAAACCATCCATCAACATTATTATTGGTCGTTCCTGTTTTTCCTGCAAGTTCTATCCCTCTTGCTCTGGCTCTTCTTCCTGTTCCTCTTTTAACAACATCTCTTAATATTGTTGTCATTATGTACGCCTGAGTCGCTTCTGTAATAAAACGGCTTTTTTCTTGCTTTTCATATATTGTATTTAAATTTTTATCTATATACCTAATCAAATGAGGTTCAACCTGAATACCTGAATTTGCGAAGGAAGTATAATATTTTGCTAACTGCAAAGGCGACAATGAAATAGTTCCAAGTGAGATAGATAGGTCAGGTGGAAGATTTTCTATACCAAATTTTTTAAACTCATTTAGCAAGTCTCTAAGACCGATGTCATTTACAAGATTGATTGTTGCAAGATTTCTTGAATGCACAAGAGCTTCTCTTAAACTTATGAGACCTTTATAATTCTTCTCATAATTTCTTGGCTGCCACTTAAGCTCTTCTCCATTTTTTTCATATGTATATGTTCTTGCCATATCAACAAGCTCGGTTGCTCCTGAGTAACCAAGGTCAACTGCAACTTGATAGATAAATGGCTTAAATGCAGAACCGGGCTGACGGCGGCCCTGAGTAGCACGGTTATATGGTGAAGTCTTGTAATCTACACTACCGACTAAGGCTAAAATATCTCCGCTTTTTGAGTCAAGTGACACAAGTGCCCCGTTTAAAAGACTTGTATTAACATCTGGAGCGACTTCGTAGTTTGGATTTTTTTCTAACTTTCGCTGATCAGAAAGTCTGTACCCTTCTATCCTCTCTAGTGACATGTCATAAGCTTTTTTAAGTGACTCGCGTGCAGCTTCTTGAAGTCGCATATCTATTGTTGTGTATATCTCATAACCACCTGTTTTTATATCATCTATTCCCAAGTCCGATGTTCGCCTTGTCACTTCATCAACTATAAACGGAGCTAAATTTTGTGTTAATGTATCGTCGTAAACTTGCGGAGCTTCAACTAATGACTCATTGTAAGTCTCCTCATCAATCCAACCAAGAACATACATTCTTTGAATTACTCTGTTTGCCCTGCCCATAGATATTTCATAATTTTTTGTAGGCGCATAAGTGCTCGGTGCTTTTGGAAGTCCAACAAGTATTGCCATCTCTTTAAGTGTCAACTCATTTAAATTTTTATGAAAATATCCATCAGCCGCTGTTTTTATACCATAATATCCATGACCAAAATATATCTCGTTTAAGTAACGCTCCAGTATCTGCTCTTTACTCAAAACCTTTTCTAATTTTATAGAATAAATAACCTCTTTTATTTTTCTTGAGAGCTTTTTCTCTCTAGTTAAGAGCTTGTTTTTTACTAGCTGTTGTGTAATAGTACTCGCACCCTCAACCATTTTTCTAGCTTTGACATCTTTTATTATTGCACGAAAAATTGCATCAACATTTATACCTGGATGTTCAAAAAAAGTTGTGTCTTCTATGGCAACAAGGGCTTCTATTACTCTAGGAGGTATCTCTTCAAACGAAGCATAGTATCTATGTTTAGTATCAAAAAGATTTGCTATTTTATCGCCATTTTTATCATATATTCTAGTTGTAATCGCTGGTTTATAATCTACTAAAGATGAGATATCATAATCTTCTACTGTGAGAAAATATCCCAATACTAAAAAGGGTGTTAAAAACCCGAGTAACACAAGTGAAAAAAATATTTTTTTAACAATTCTCATGTTCTAAAATTCCTGTTTGCAAAATTTGCATCTATTAAAGTTTTTGTATATTGTTTATGCGGGTTGCTCATAACTTCATGCATATTTCCACTCTCAACGACTTTTCCGTTTTTTATAACACAGATATCTTCACACAAACTCTTAGCAGAGAACATATCGTGAGTAACAAACAGCATCTTAAAGCCAAACTCGCTCTGCAGAGATTTTAAAAGTTCTAAAATCATAGTTGTTGTTTTAGGGTCAAGTGCCGTTGTCGGCTCATCTAGCAAAATCAGCTTTGGCTGAGACTCCAATGCCATAGCAATTACAACGCGTTGAAGCTGCCCGCCTGAAAGCTCAGGAGGAAACCTCTCTAAAAGCCCGACATCTAATCCAACCTGTACAAACAAAGCTTCAATCTTCTCTTGTGGGATGAAAAACTGCTTTTTAATTTTTGTAAGTGGCGAGAGTGCCGTAAAGGGATTTTGAGGTACAAAAGCCAATGTTTTCCCAGCCTTTAATTCAAAATCGCTTTTAGACTCTAACTCACACTCCATACTCTCTGGCAACATGCCCAAAAGAGCTTTGAGGGTTAAACTTTTTCCACTGCCACTCTGACCCACAAGTGCCAATGAAGATAATATCTCAAATTCTATATCTACTAATATTGTCTCTTGGAGGGTTATTTTTAGTTTAGATATTTTCATTTATTTATTTTAGCCAAATTTATACACAGCGCTCTTAACTCATCACAAGAAGTTCCCAATCTTGCTATTAGTCGTATAATCGCTCTATCAACCGTAGGCTGTCTGATACCGCCGACAGAGTAACCCTGTTTTTTTAACTCATCCCGAATCTCTATCACTTTTTTATTGTCATCTATTAAAATCGGCACAATTAAAGCATCTATTTTTATCCCAAGTTCTTCAAAAACTATTGTTTGTCTTTTTTTAATTTCACTTTTTACAGTATCTGCATTTTCTAACATGTAGATAAGTGCATTGTGTGCTAAAAGAGTATCATAAAGAGATAAAGAAGTAGCGTAGATAATCGGCTTTGCACGATTAATCAAGTACTCCACAATGTGCGAAGATGCCAATATGAAAGCTCCAAAACTTCCATAAGCTTTCCCCAGTGTTCCCATTTTAATATGGTTAGGCTTGATTGTTATATTGTAATAATCATAAACCCCCATAAGTTTATCTCCTATTACTCCGCTGCTATGCGCCTCATCTACAATAAGAAGTGCATCGTGGGTATCACATATATCAAATACATCTCTATGGAGTAAGTCACCATCCATTGAGTATACTCCCTCAACTGCAACTATTTTTCTTTTTGCATTAGATTTTTCTAAAAGCTTTCTCAGCTCATCCATATCATTATGAGCAAAAAACTCTACATGCATATTGTTCAGATTTGATGCAAGCACACCGGAAGCGTGGTACTTCTCATCCATAAAAAGAGTATCCCCTCTTCGAACAAGTGATTCTATAAGAGCTATATTGGCATTAAATCCGCTGCCTAAAATAACTCCGTCTTCAAAGCCGTTTGCATCACATAAAGCTCTCTCAAAGTCCTTATGTATCTGATGATAACCATTTACCAAGAGTGAAGCCTTTGAACTGTGAAGCGGAAGTTTTGAGAGAGTTTGACATGTAGAGTTATGAAGTTCTTTGTCGTGAGCCAGACCAAGGTAGTCATTTGACGCAAAATCCAAGGTGGTGTTATCATAAACCTCTCTTGTTCTATATCTTGCAGACTTTTTTAGTGCCTTTAGCTCATTTTCATAGTACAAACGATTATCCTGTGACTACTATATTTCTTCCACTATCTTTTGCTTTATATAGTGCCTGATCGGCTCTTTTAAATATAGCCTCGGAATCTTCACCCTTTATATACTCAACAACACCAAAACTCATTGTGATTGGTATTATTTTTTTACTTTCTTGTATTTTTACTCTTAATTTTTCTGCTATTGATTTGGCATCATCTTTTGTTGCATGAGGAAGTATGATGATAAACTCCTCACCACCGATTCTACAAAATATATCATTCGTTCTAAGCATGGATGCGACCAATTTAGTATACTCTTTGAGTACTTCATCCCCAACATTATGTCCATACTTGTCATTAACCTTCTTAAAATGATCAACATCAAATATTATTAAAGACAATGGATTTACATAGCGTTTTGCTCTGAGTGTTTCTTCTTCTATTTTTTGTTGAAAGTATCTACGGTTTCCGATACCTGTTAAAGAGTCTGTGATACTTAAATGTTCCAATTCATTTTTATATTTCTCTTGCTCACTGATATTTGACATAATAATAGCTATGTGATTACTTTCTTGTGAAACTATAGAGGCACTCACAGAAAAATAATACTCTTTATCGCCTATTTTGAGTTTTACTTTATGATGTTGTTCACTGTTTTGCACTACAGCTTTAACCCACTCTATACCGTCTATATTTTTTTGCAGGTAACCATCTTCATCGATAAAAAAATCACAGATATAATTATGTTCTTTCTTGAACTCCTCAAGTGAACTATACATACTGAAGTATTTGAAAAAAGTTCTATTTACTTGCTTCATTCCATTTTTGTCATGTACTATAATCATATTTTTTGATGTGTCAATAATGTCTTTATAATAATCTTTATCTCTTGTGTAGATATAAAACATAACAGCGATAATAATTATTGCTATACTCATTAAAATAATTATTCCTATAGTAAACCATTTATATACATAAAAATCCAAATCCACACTTGAAATATTACTTATCTTCTTAAACATAATCAAATAAGCGATTGGGGCATTTTTGATATCAAGTAACTCATGTGAAGTTATAATATAACCATTTTCTATTTTATAATCATCATTAAAGTAATTTTCAATGCCATTATCTTCTAAATACTTCATCAGCTCTTTAGGTGCGTCAAAGTTGGCAACATAATAATCATCAATAAAAAGTTTTGTAAATGGATTTGTCAACTGTTTTTTATACTCTTTTTTTGCCACTACGACTATAGAGTCTGTTTTAGATTTTTTTAGATTTTTTGATATGGAGTTGAAATGTGAAATCACTTCTATAATGCCTATAAATTTCTCATTTTTAAATACTGGGACAATAGCTTTTATGGAGAGATTAAACTTTCCAACACTTATGGAACAAGTGATTTTCTTCGACTTAATAGCCTCAAGCAGATCTTCTCTTATATCCAATAAATTATCACCTTTTTTATCGCTCCAGCTTCTATAAAGCGATGTTGCGTCTTTGTCTAATACTTGTATCCATACATTTTTGTATAGCGTACTTTCGCTCAAATTTTTAACAAGTTCTTCATAATATTTACTTGGTATCTTTTTATTTTCAATATTTTCAATTAATTTTTTATCATTTGCAATACTCAACGCAATTGCAACTGTTGCTTTTTGCTTTTGTAAGATCAGGTTTTCAGCTTTTTGGTGCATCGACATAGCTTCTTTTGCCTGTATTGATGTCTCCAATTGAATTCTTTTTGATTTTAAAACATCCACATATTTCCAAGCAACAAAGACTAGGAACATAGAAATTGAGAATATCAATAAAAATAATCTATAATGCTTAAAAATGACATGACCTTTTTTTGTAATATTTTATCACTAAATTTGTTTAACTTATATAAATCTCTTTAAAACTTCAGTATTTAAGCCCATCGCTGTAGACTCAAAACCTCTAACTTCTTTGATATAAGGCTTGCAAAAACCCTCAACCATGCATGCTCCGGCTTTTCCTCGCCACTCACCGCTAGATAGATAATCTTCTAAATCATCCATATCAAAATCACTAAAAATATAATCCGTTGAAGATATATCAATAAGTTTCATTTTACAACTTTGGTAAATCATACATGTAATTATGCTGGTGATACTTCCGCTTTGAGTCATTAATATATTTCTAGCATCGTCAATACACTTTGCTTTACGAAGGATTTGACCTTGAGATGTTACAACCGTATCTGCAACTAAAAGCGGATAATCGCTGAATCCAAAAGCTTTTAGATTTGTTTCATATTTTCCGAGTGTTGCTTGATATACAAAGTTTTTTGCGGATGTTGCTATTATGCTGTCTTCATCAAAATCTTTTGCTTCTTGAATGAACTCTATGCCCGTGCCCAAAAGAAGCTGAGCACGAGTTTGTGAAGAAGAAGCAAGTCGTATCATTAGATAGAACTAGATACTAAAGTTCCCAAGAAGATTGCACATATGCCAAGTATAATATTTATAGGAACCATATATTTACCAATGATTTCTATCTGCTCTTTAGCCCTAAAAGTATCGCCGCTGTTTAAAAACTTTACACCTTTATTTCTTCTGCTAATCATAACCATAAGACTTATAAACATAACAACCCATATGCCTTCTTTAGCATGAGCTATTGAATTAAAATCAGTGTTTTTTATGTCATAACCTATCAGCATAAAAACGGCTGTAATAATTAAGATAATCACAAATGGAAAAACTATAGTAAATAATCTCTTTAGGGCATGTGCTATATGTTCTAATCTTTTTTGCGGAGACTCAATTGTCATAAATGACTGATGAGCAGCAAAACGCATCGCTATCATACCACCAACCCACACTACCGCACTAATAACATGTAAAAAAACTATAATTGTTTTATTTTCTAAAAATATTTCTTGCACTAAGATAAAACCTCTGTTATAAATTTTAATGCTTCTTCTTTAGCCTCTGCCAATTTAGAAACATCTTTTCCGCCCGCTTGAGCGAAATCTGGACGGCCACCACCGCCGCCTCCAAGTATTGGAGCAATTTTCTTGATCCAGTCACCTGCTTTTGCCTCAGCATTTTTAACGCCGGCTGCGATTAGAATTTTATCGCCCTTAACTTGAAATAACATTGCGCAAAGTTTTTCATTTTTATTTTTAAGCTCATCTATAGCTTCTTTGATATCACCGCTTGTCAGTTCTTCAACTACAACTGAAACACCGTTGATTTCATTAGTAGTTATCTCTACTTTTGCAGAGTTTTGAGCTTCTACAAGTTCATCTTTTAACTCTTTAATATTTGATTTCATTCTGTTGATACCTGCTAAGATATCCAAGTTTTTAACCTCTGTTTGAGCCTCTTTTATAAGTCTTCTCTGCTCAGTGAAGTGCTTATACGCTGCATTTCCGCAAACTGCTTCTATACGGCGAACACCGGCACTTACACCACTCTCTTTTGTGATTATAAATGAGCCGATTTGCGCAGAGTTACTTACATGTACTCCGCCACAAAACTCTACAGAAGCATCTGCAAAACTAACAACTCTAACCTCATCTCCGTACTTCTCGCCAAACTGAGCTTTTGCACCGGACTCTTTAGCATCTTCAATACCCATAACTTCTGTTTTAGTATCTATTGCTCTGAGCACATCATTGTTTACTCTTGTCTCTATTTCGGCTAATTCAGCCTCTGTAAGTGCTTTTGGATGAGAAAAATCAAATCTTAGTTTATCCGTATCAACCAATGAACCCGCCTGAGAGATATGGTCTCCTAAAACATCATAAAGAACAGCATGTAAAAGGTGAGTTGCCGAGTGGTGTTTGATGATCTCATTTCTGGAAATATCAACTATTGAATCGACAACATCTCCAACTTTAATCTCACCACTTACAGAGATTTGTGAAAGATTAAGATCAAAAAACTTTCTTGTATCTTCTACTTTTGCATACCCTTTTAACTCGCCTATATCTCCTGTCTGTCCACCGGATTCAGCATAAAAAGGAGTAATATCTAAAAGTACCCAGCCTTTTGAGTTTTCCTTTAAGACATCTACATGTTTAAAGTTCTCATCAAGAAGTGCTAGCACTTCCCCTGAGTGCTCTAAAAATTCATAACCGACAAAAGTGTTCTCCCCAAATTTTTCTAAAAGTTCTTTAAAGTCTCCATGAACTGCGTCATCTCCACTGCCTTTCCAAGCAGCTTTAGCGCGAGTTCTCTGCTCTGTCATCAACTCTTCAAATTTAGCAGAGTCAAGCTTAAGATTTTTCTCTTTTAACATATCTTCTGTTAAGTCTAATGGAAAACCAAAGGTGTCATAAAGTTTAAATGCTACTTCGCCGCTAAAAGTCTCTTTAGTATTTTTTAGCTCTTCATTAAACAGCTCAATTCCAGACTCAATAGTCTTAAAAAATCTAGCCTCTTCAAGTTCTATCTGCTCTTTAACTGCTGCAGATTTAACAGCCAGATAATCATATTCACCGCCCATAATAGCTATAACATCATAAACTAGTTTATGCATAAACGGTTCTCTAAAACCAAGTAGGTAACCATGTCTTACTGCGCGTCTAAGTATACGGCGAAGAACATATCCGCGCCCTTCGTTTGAGAAGTTAATACCTTGAGCTAAAAGAAAAAGTGCCGTTCTGATGTGGTCTGCGATTACACGGTAAGAAGCTCCGCTAGCATACTCATACTCTTTGCCTATTAATTTTTCTACACTTAGAATAATCGGCATAAAAAGAGATGAGTCATAATTACTTGTTTTTCCCTCTTTTATTGCTACAACTCTCTCAAGTCCCATACCTGTATCTATTGAAGGTTTTGGAAGCGGTGTCATCTCTCCCTTTGCATTTTTTTCATACTGCATAAAAACAAGGTTCCAAATCTCTAAAAATCTATCACCTTCACCGCCCATTTTATCTTCGGGACCATTGAAGTTCTCTTCGCCTTGGTCATAAAATATCTCACTACAAGGACCGCATGCTCCTGTATCACCCATAGACCAGAAGTTGTCTGCATCACCAAATCTCATGATTCTATCTTTAGAGACATGTTTTTGCCACAACTCTTCAGCCTCATCATCACTCTCATGAACAGTAACCCAAAGTTTATCAACTGGAAGTTTAATAACCTCAGTGATGAACTCCCAAGCATAAGCTATAGCTTCTTCTTTGAAGTAATCTCCAAAGCTGAAATTACCAAGCATCTCAAAAAATGTATGATGTCTCGCAGTATGTCCGACATTTTCCAAATCATTGTGTTTTCCACCGGCTCTGATACATGTCTGACACGAAGTGGCACGCGGGTTTGCAGGAGTAGGTATCTCTCCTGTAAAAATTGATTTAAAAGGTACCATGCCTGCATTGTTAAAAAGCAGTGTTGCATCATCAGGAACAAGAGGGGCACTTGCTATTCTCTCGTGGTTTTTTGACTCAAAAAATTTTAAAAATTCTTCTCTAATATCCATAATTGCTTCTCGCATAAAAAATTACGCGATTATATCTAAAAATGATGATAAAACTGTTTAAATCAGTTCTTACTTTTTATGGCAACGAGAACATATTCCCATTACCGATTCACTTTGTAGAAGAAATGAAGCATTTGATGCGTGAGGATTGTGACAACTTATACAAGATAAATCTTTACCGGGTCTTGAGGGATCCTTAACATTATGAGTAGGATGTGCCTTTCTTCCAAATGTTTTTACAATATGCATACCCTCTATTTTGTCTTTATGACAACCTGTACATAAGTTCCAAGAATCTTTTCTCAGATAAAATTCATTTTCCTCGGAGTGCGAATTATGACATTTGTTACATCGCCCAGCTTCAGTTGGTTCGTGGGTAAAGCGTTTATCGCCCCACTTTTCTTCGTTTTTTTCATGACATGAAAAACACAGAGGCCCGATAGGATCAGGGACTGTATATTTTGACTTATTTCTATCAGCTTCATTAAATGTTCCAACTTTACCGTTATGGCAAGAAGTACAAAGCCAGTTAACCGATGGAGCATGAGCATGCTTCTTTGATGCAACTTGATTGTGACACTGATAACAGTTAGATTTTGTAACATCTTTAAATGCCACACCTTTAACCTCGTTGACACTCATATCATGACACGAAGCACAAACTTTTTCATTTGTTTCATTATGAAAATACTCACGCTTGTATTGCTGTGGTGGATACCTGTACTCTTTATGAACTTTAGATTCTAAAAAAACTTTTCGTTTTTGTTCTGATACGAGAGTGTTGCTCTTGTATCCCGCTACATCTATTATATTCTCTCCCAAATGCAAATTTATGGTTTTACAATAGTGAGTTTTATTTGGGTTTACTTGAATATTAAATGTTGCATTCGCATCTGTAGTGATTGTTATCAAGTCGACTGTGGACTTGTCAGCTTCAATTACAAATGAGACAATATTCTCTTGACTTATTTGAGTTGGAGATGGAGCGACAATCTTTAAGAGTTGTGCTTGCTGAGCAAAAAGCGATAGTGAAAACAGCATTATAAACACCATATAGCTTAACAACATACTGCGTCTCACTTTTTCTCCTTTTTTTCTGATGCATTTTTTACAAAAAATGGCTTATTTGATGCATGCGGTGTGTGACAACTTGTACACAACTTAGTGTCATTATATCCACATTTTGAGTTTTTACTCTCTCTTGCTTGAATATGTTTATCCGCATGGCATCCCACACATATCTCATTAACAGGTTTACGCAAAAACATACTATAAGGAGAGGCATGTGAGTTATGGCATTTACTACAGTTACCGGCATCTAGAGGTTCATGTTTGTATTTGGCACTGCTCCACAGCTTTTTATTATCTTTATGGCACTCAAAACATGATTCATTAACAACCTTTGGCGTAGTATACTTGGTCTTATCTTTATTGTTTGTTTTATGACAAGATGTACATAACCAATTAACCGCAGGTGCATGAGCAAATTTCCCTTTTGTAACATTTTTATGGCATTGGTAACAATTTGATTTCGTAACATCTTTAAATGCTACACCTTTAACCTCATTAACACTCATATCATGACATGTAGCGCATAGTTTTTCATTGGCATCATTATGAAAGTAGCTCTGTTTGTACTTTATGGGAGGGTATTTAAACTGATGATAAAGTTCTGATGAGACATAAATATGTCTTCTTTTTTCTTCAACCAATGCTTTATTTTTATATGTACGGACTATAACAGTATTTTCACCTAATTTTAATGAAATGTTTTTACACTGTAGTGCTTTGGAACTGTTAATATCCATAATTATTTGCTCTACGGGCGTAATTATTTTAATATAATCTGCACTCTGCTTTTTAATACTGACAACAACATTCATTGTCAATTCAGTTTGCAGTTTATTATCTTCAGGAGAGATAATTTCGATGAATTTGCCTTGTGCAAACAGGTTAGCAAAGCTCATACACAGGAGTATAAATACCCCTACAAACGAGCTTACTTGCTTCACTGGCCAATTCCTACCGGATTGACGCGGTCATATCCAAACTTTTTATGACAAGCTGGAGCACATGATCCACCCTCTGTTGTCTCTATATATCGTAGTGGAAATCTTACACCGTTAAAATCTGTATAATCACGAATCAGATTATTGTACTTGGACGCATGTTCATCATGACACGCTTTACAAGATCTGCCTTTTCTATCATTTACATGTAGATAATGCAGATTAACTTCGCCATCTCTAAAGCCGGTAATATTATGCTCTGATGAATTAGTAATAAACTGCTTAGTAATTTTCTTTTCTGTATGACACTCAAAACAGAAAAAGTCTTTATTCTCTAAATCAGCATAGAAATTTTTAGTAAATGATTTCTTCAAAATACTAAAGTTATCTGAACCGTGAGGAGCATGACATGCAGAACAGCCACCCTCTTTTTTGAAATCTTTGATTGGTTTATGCCAGTTTGGATTTTCTTCTAAATGCTTTTTCATATTCATAAGCATTCCGCCATCTTCATCAGATTTGACTTCTTTATCATGACAATTTAAACATGTAGCTACCGGGTCAATTTTAAGCAGTTTTTTATATTTAGTAGCATGAGGATCATGACACTCTAAACATCGTTTTTTACTCGTATTAACACCGCCGTGTTTAAACTTAGAATGAGTAACAGCCTCTTTTTCATCATCATGACAGTCTAAACATAGATCCATTTTAGCATCAAAATTCAGAAGTGATTTATGATCCGCCGTATGCGCATCATGACACTCTAAACAACTCTTTTCAACTATAGGTTTATGCTTAACACCCAAACTCATATCTACAAACTGTTTTTTGGCTTTTGCTTTAAATGTGCTTTTTTGATCATGGCACTTCATACATAGATTATTTACAGAATCAGATTTTAAAAGACTTTTAGTATTTGCCTGATGCGGATCGTGACAATCCATACATTTACCGTCTTTTACAGGCTTGTGATCAAATTTTTTCGTATATCTTGTTTTGTGACACGAATAACATATATCTGTAATATTCTTTTTAACAAGTTCGCCGGGTTTGTTATTTTTAGAAGTATGACATATTTGACATGCTCCCATTTTAAATGGCTCATGTAAAAATTGTTTAAGCGGTTTGAATTTATCAGGCAGATCTTCAAGCTTTACTATTTTTGCTTTTACTGCTCGTGTTCTATCGTGTGTAGGAATTTCTTCTTCTCTGATTTCATCAGCTTGAATTTCTGATGGGGCTTTTGAACCAACAACTTTAGCCTCTTTTTTCTTATCAATCAGGCTTTTAAATTCTTTGGCCATTTTAGTGATGTTGATATCTTTTAGCTCATCATCACTAATCTCAAAAAACTCTTCTTCATAGGCATGTTTCGCGTTTTGAAGAGCATGAGTTATATTACCCATAACGACAACAAACCGACCGAGCTTTTGCGAAACATCATATGAAATAAATAAATATACACTTATTAATACAAAGAATATTGCTATTATTTTCCCAATATGTTGCTTCACTAACGCACTCCTATAATTTAAATGTTTTTAAAATGATAACATTTAATTTGATTGAAATTTACCTACCGGACAATCTCTCTCGGTAACTTTATTTCGTACAAGTTTCTTTCTATCCGCATGGTGAGGACTGTGACACTTATTACAATCCAGTGCTGCCATACGCTTGTCAATATCATCTTTAGGATAGTGACATGTATAACATAACTCGGCTACGGTACGAGTAGTAATCGCAGCCGGTTTATCTGTTCTTGATGCATGACATACATTACAAGCACCAAGAGTAAAAGGTGGATGTCCATACTTTTTCATTGGAACAAATGCTTTTGGCAACTCACTAACATCTACAACATTAGAGCTACCGGTTGTAGCTTTAATTTTTTCTTTATCCATCTCATCAAGAGAACGAGGATCCCCGTGAGGAGCATTAGCAAGTGCCGTCGCAATCTGTCCTCCGACTTTTATCAAGCGGCCAAATTTTTCACCGGCATCAACCATAACAAGAAAGACAATAAGAATAACGACTAAACCCCCAGCTATTGCTGGTTTAATATATTTCGGTTCCATCATAGCTCCTTAATTCTCATCATTTTGCGTGTTATACACTTCTACTGGTGAGTCAGGGAGATGTTTTTCTAATTCATAATGACCTACATTTCTGTGACAATCTACACATTTAGCAGGTTCTTTTTTACCTTCAACTTCTACTAAAAGCTTTTTAGAAAAGTAAGCTTTGTGAGCAGTAAATGCTTTTTCATTTGGTCTAGTACCAAGTAACAAGTTTTCATGACAATGCAGACATCCGCTGTCGTAAACCCAATTACGGCGATTTCTACGCTTTTCATGCCAATCTATTTTTGAAGTATCATGAGTAGTCTCAACCCAAACATCCCACAGACCGGTTTTTACTTTTTGAACCATATACCCGACTGTAGATTTATGCGGAAGATGACAATCAGCACATGTAGCCATTATACCGCTATCCCCAAAACCGCCATGCACACTATTGCGATATGCTTTTGCCATTGGTTTCATCGAGTGGCACGCGCCACAAAAATTTACATCAGATGTATGTTTAACAGCAACAACTGTAACAAAGCCTGTCCCCATACCTATAACAACACCAGCTACAATCATAGCAACAATAACCCATATACCAAGAGAATATTTTTTCTTCTTTGGCGTATTTAATTCTTTTTTTTCTTCCATTTGTATATCCTTACCCCTATTATTAAATTATTTTGATTAAATTAAACTAAATTTTAAACAATAGATAACTTTTTGATTGAATGTGATTTCTTTGTGATACCCTTTTTTACTTATAATTATAATAAATATAAAAATAAATAATATAATCAAATTTATTTATAATTGTCATACTTAGCTAATGCTCATTACATTGCGGTTTTTAAGAAATAACTTTGATTACTGCTGATATAATAACTTCTAATAATTGTTAAAATTTATAGTTACATTGGAGAAAATAATGAAAAAATTATTACTAATTTTGTTAGTTGCCACTGTTGTATTTGCTGGAGAACAAGTAAATATGAATCAAAAAGTTTTCGGCTCACTTCTAAAAAAAGCACAACAAGGTGACGCAAGAAGTCAGTTTGCACTAGGTGGTATGTATTATCAAGGAATAATTACCACAAAAGATCCTAAAAAAGCAGCGCAGATGTATCAAAAAGCAGCAGACCAAGGATATGTAAAAGCTATGTTTAACCTAGCTGTTATGTATCATAAAGGTGATGGTGTCGAAAAAAGCAATGAAAAAGCTGTAGTTTTATTTAAAAAAGCTTCAGAAGCGGGAGATAATAAATCTGCTATTCATCTTGCAGACATATACTACAGAGGCCATGGTGTAGATAAGGACTACGATAAGGCATTTGTTTTGTATAAACAAGTAGCAGATGCCGGATACCCGATGGCTCAATATAAAGTTGCCATGATGTATAAAAAAGGTAAAGGTACACAAAAAAATATTGAAAAAGCTAAAGACTATTTAAGTAGATCTGCAATGCAGAGTTGCTCAGAATCTCAATACGCTCTTGGTAAAATGTATCTTGAAGGTGATGGAATAGCTAGAAATAAAAAAGAGGCTGAAGACCTATTAAAAGATGCTTACATTAACGGTAAAATGGAAGCAAAAACGCTTTTAGACCAAGAAGATTGGCTTGCTGCACCACAAGATGCAACACTGCCCGAGGAGTAACAAATGAAAAGAATTTTATTACTAATAGTTTCAATAACGAGTATCTTATCAGCAACTCAATTATTTGAGAGATGTGGTACATGTCATGGTAAAAAAGGTGAAAAACACTCTCTAAATTTAACAAAACCTATAGCTGGAATGAAGGCTGAAGATGTTGCTAAAATAATGAAAGAGTATAAAGCAGGAACAAGAAATACCTATGGTTTTGGAACTATGATGAAGGGTCAAGCGAGTAAGCTTTCAGACGAGGATATTAAAACTATAGCGGCTTATATAGAGTCTCTGCCTCCTGTTGAAATAGTTCTTAAACCAAAAGAAGAAACAGAAGTCTCACCTGAAAAAATATTTCAAAAATGTGCGGTCTGTCATGGTAAAAAAGGTGAAAAGCGCTCTTTGGATGTAAGTAAAACAATAGCCGGAATGAAGGCAGAAGATGTTATTAAAATATTAGAGCAATACAGAGTTGGAAAAAGAGATATATACAGCTATGGAAACATGATGCGAGGACAAGCTACTAAGCTTTCACATGAAAAAATTAAAATTATTGCTAAATACATTGAATCACTTCCTCCTGTAGTTGATACCAGCAAATCAGTTAAACCTGCAAGAAAGATAACACAAGAGGAAATTGATTATAATTCTTTTATGGATGCTTATTTTAGAGACTCAACAAATCCAAATGAAACATTTGAAGCTGCAAAAAAGAAATATCAAGAACATAAACAAAAATTAAAGGAAAAAAATGAGTAAGATTTCAATAGCGATTAGTGTTGCTGTACTATTAATGTATGGTTGTAGTGATAAACCAAAAGAACAAGATGAGAGTGCTAAAACACAAAAAGTTCAAGATTCTAGTGAAATGGCTACTGAGCCTCAAACACTTTACGGTGCTTCAGCGCAACAAGCGCCGGTACAAGCTCCGAGTGATGCTGATATACAGTTAAATACTCCGCATATTGCTGATGTATTGGAGACTGTGAATGCTGGTGGTTATACATATGCTAAAGTAGATGAAAAAGGCAATGTTTACTGGATAGCCGGTCCTCAGTCAAAGATAACTGTCGGCACATCTATCTCTTTTATTGAGCAAATGGTTATGAATGATTTTACAAGCAAATCGTTAAATAAACATTTTGATCAACTTATTTTTGTAAGTGCTATTGTGCCTGCAGATGGAAGCGTTGCAGATACATCTACCAATGACGACCCTCATGCAAATTATGACCACTCTACACAAGAAACAGCCGCTGCAACTACGCCGGTTGCAATAAATATTGCTAAAAATGCAAACGGATTCACTATAGAAGAGTTATATGCCAAAAAAGACTCTCTTAATGAAAAAAATATAAAAGTAGATGCTCAAGTAGTAAAAGTATCAAAGAATATTATGGGTAAAGACTGGATTCATTTACAAGATGGCTCCGGTGTTGCAGATACTAGCGATATCATAGCAACTTCTGTCAACTCAACTGTACAAGTTGGAGACAAAGTTACTACTGATGGAATAGTCAAAACAAATGTTGACCTTGGATACGGTTACCAATTTGCTATACTTATTGAAGAAGCAAAATTCACTTCTATCAAATAAACAACTTGGGCATCCTAAAAGATGCCCAATAACTTCTCTTTACTTCTTTAGGGGAAAATCTTTAAACAGCTTTGCAATTACATTGTTTATGTAGTCACTCTTTTGTTTTTGAGAATATTCTGCAGAAAGCTCATCTTTTGCTATACCTTGCCAAACAACTTCATTTTGTTTAACATCAAAAACTTCTAAAACTAGTCTTCCCTCTTCATACTCATGTGTACTTGTCGTAACTCTGACATCCGGTTCTAGGGCTATTATTGCACCTGATGGATATGTGCCGGGATAAGCACCAAGAGGTCTATGTATCCCGGTATACATATAAGGCATAGGTCTTATACCCATAGTCTCATAGTTAGTCTCTACCTGACTCTTTTGTTGAACATCAAGATGCATTGTTATATAAAAATCCGCTTTGCTTTTATCTACACTCTTGTAACCTTTGTCTTGCATGAACGCCTCTATTAATTGACTTATACGAGCTCTGCTAAAGTCTCTTTGATCATTTTTATTCGTATATACAACCGCAAAAGTTGAAAGTGATGAGAAATCATACTTTGGATTGTAATCGACTTGAACTTCAAGTGTAGAACACCCTCCAAATAAAACCGTAATTATTACCGCTATAAACCAATTTTTCATGTTTTTTCTCCTTTGTTATAGTAATGAAAATTAAAACAGTATTTATTAAACATTTAGTTTCTAAGATAAGACTTCACATCATGCGAAAAATGTTTTCTTAAAAAACCAAGTGTATCAAAACTGTTATCTTCTCTCTCTTGATACTTAGATAAAAATGTCTCAGTGAGTAGATTTTTATCTGTTGCCGTCTCTGCATTAGCCGAAATTAGGACAAGCTCCTCTCTTGAGAGTGCAAAAAACTCCATAATATCTTCTGGCTCTTTTATGCCATTTTCATGCAACACTGCTCTTGTCATAGGGTTTTGCATCTGTTTTTTTACCGCTTCATAACTAATAACTATCGGCTCATTTGAGCCAAACATTAAAAAATCTCTTGTTGAGACATTTACAAAACTAACCACATGCTCAAATGTACTTGTATAAGCCTTGATGATACCTTTTAGAGTTGCTATGTCTATCTTGAACAACGGCACCCATTGTCCGTTGACTCCTCCTTTTGAAAGTCTTGATTTTGCTATCTCAAAAAAATCCTTGTTCATTATATTTGATGCTCCCATAAGCCAAGGATGAGAAGGCTGTGATACAATAATATCATAGACTTTATTAGAGATAAGCAAACTATTTCGCGCATCATTTATCTTTATGTTGACTCTGCTGTCACTATCTGTCGGCAATCTACCGCTATAGAGAGTTTTTACGGCTTCTATCACTGCTTCGTCAAGCTCTACCACATCAATGCTTCTTAATTCACTCATGCCCATAGCTCTAACAGTAGTTGCACCTCCATAACCTAAAACAAAAGCATCATTTGCATTTGGATTTAACATCAATGCTATCTGTGCCAATAAAAATTCGCTCAAAACCATATTGTTAGGATTACATGTATCAATCCATGACTCATTCATGCCGTTGTTTGATAGCTTTACTATACATGGAGTATTTTCATAACTATGCAGCCCTATTATTCCTGTTTGCCCCTCTTTTAAATACTGAATATTTAATTTAGCATTTTGAGGAACATATTTATTATTTCGTTCTATAACAATTTTAATCATCTTACGGTAATCTACATGTACGCCATAAAAACTTAAAAATAAAATAAACGAGCCAAACCCGCTCCACACCAAGACAGCTCTTTTGATTTTTATGCTTTTTATAAAAACAAGAGATGACAATAGAACAAATATAGCAATAGCCGTCAACAAAAAATCAGTTGAATAGTGCGGAATAATCCAAAATCCGGCTATAACCGAGCCAATTACTCCTGCGGCTATATTAAGCGCATAAGCTCTACCCACATAATCGTAAGCTCTGTTTGTATCATTTGTATAGTATTTAAGAGTTATGGGAAAAAGCGCGCCAAAGATTACCGTTGGCGGCAGTAAAATTAAAAACATTGCAAGATATTTACTCCATCTATATATAAACGGGCTAACATCAAAACTGTTTAACTGCTCATAAAACTCCGGAAAAACTCCTAAACCCATACGAGCACCGATAAGAGAAAGAGCAAGTAAAATTAAACCAAAAAAGATTGTCTTTTGTGTATTTATCTTTGAAAAAATGGGCAATTTGGCAACAAATGAACCTATGCTTAAGCCGGTTAAAAACATAGCCAAAATAAAAGAAAAGCCATATATTGTACTTCCGGTATATATAATCAAAAATTTCATCCAGCCGACTTCTGTTGCAATAGCGGCCAAGCCTGTCACAAAAAGTACGACAAGAGCTTTGTTGTTTGGTTTGACTCTATCTTGTTTAGTTTCTAAAGAAAGAGTGTTTGCACTATCAAATGTACTGATTCGATTATAAAACAAAATCCCGATTAAGGCTATCAAAATATTGATAAAAACAGCAATATACATCGTACCGTCAAGACCAAAATAAGGAATAAGATAAACACCGGAGCATAAAACTCCGGCAACAGCACCCACACTATTAAATGCATAAAAGTGTGCAAGTCTTTCTCTTAACTCACTTTTGTGCCTAATTGCAACAGCCATTAGCAGAGGAAATGTCGTACCGATAAAAAATGTCGGAATGAAAAGCAGGAGAGTCACAATAAAAAATTTCAGCCATATTCCGGTCTCAACAATTGGCACAAATGATATAAAATAATCTAGATTTAAAAGCGTAGGAAGTAAAACGAGCGCACTTAGTGCGATTATTGTCTCCGCTACAATGTATATCTTAAGTGCATTTTTAAATCTATCAATAAGCGCACCGGCATAGTAACTACCAAGTCCCAATCCAAGAAAAAAAACTGCTAAAACTATACTTATGGAAACAGAGGTAGAGCCTATGCTAAGCGAAAGTAGACGAACCCAAAGAACTTGATAGATGAGGGCAGAAGCTCCCGAGAGCAGCAAAAAAAGTGAAACTATCCACTTTAAAAAAAACTTGCTGCTTTGCTCTTTATGCATCTATTTTCTGATGTCTACTTTGTGGATATTGGTTTTACTTTTACCAACTTATCACGATTAAACGATGCTGCTATAATAACTAGTGCTATTACAGAAATAACATAGTATATCCACTCCGGTATCGGAACAGGATCTCCCGACGCATAAGAGTGCATACCTGAGAGATAATAATTTACTCCAAAGTAAGTCATAATAACTGAAGCATACGCTATAACGGATACTACATTATATAAAAAGTTTGACTTAAGAGCTGGAACGAAACGCAAATGCGTTGCAAAAACATAAACAGCTATCGTAACTATTGTCCATGTCTCTTTAGGGTCCCATCCCCAGTATCTTCCCCACGACTCATTTGCCCAAACGCCTCCGATAAAGTTTCCAAGCGTAAGAAGAGAGAGTCCTACAATCATTGACATTTGACTTATTCGAGCAGATTCCATAATATTAATGCTGATTTGTTCTCTTGTGCTCTCTTTTGAAAGCATGATATAAAATATCAGCGATATAAAGCCAAGCAGCGTACTAAGCCCAAGGAACCCATAACTAGCTGTAATGACAGATACATGTATGGTCAGCCAGTATGATTTAAGTACCGGCGCCAAAGTCGTAATCTGAGGATCAAGCCAGCTTAAATGTGCTACAAAGAGTGTTATCCCGGAAAAGATACCTGTAGTTGCAACTGCAAGTTCTGATGAGCGTGCAAATAAGATACCCGCTAAAATTATACTCCATGAGATATAAAGCATCGCCTCATATCCGTTACTCCACGGTGCATGTCCTGCAATATACCATCTAAGTCCAAGGTTAAATGTATGCACAACAAATGCAACTGCAAAAATCACAAGAATCACGCGCACAACTCTCTTTAAATCCAAAGTAGGTTTTGCTAATCGTACAAAAATCAGCACAAGCAAAAGAAGACCTGATAACAGATAAACAGGATATAGTCTCTCAAAGAGTTTTAGTTTATTGTATAACAGTTCTGCTTTTATAAGCATATCATCTGCTATTATATCCGGATTTATCTTAGCCTGATATGCTTTTATATCATCTATTGCTTTGTTTGCATCGCTCCAGTTGCCACTTTGCAGCCCATAAGAAAGTCCTAAAGAGTTGCTTCTTAAAAGAGCTAAAACTTCATTTGCAATATCACCAGGAAAGGTTTCCATTGCTTCTTGTGGATAGTACCACTTGTTGCTCTGGTCTCCTTTTAATGGGAAGATAGTCATAAATCGCCCTGAATACACCATATAAGCAACATTTACTCTCTCATCTACTTTAATAACCTCTTTTTCGTATGTACCTCTCTCTCCCGGGCGTTTTCTTAGAGCCTCTTCTGCTATTGGTCCTAAAATATAGTTGCCATACTTATCAAAAACTTTACTATATGCAAAGCTATCTTTTGACTCTTTTATTCCAAGTACTTTTTTTAATTTAGGGTGGAAGATTTTAATCATCTCCACCTCTTTCCAAGCATCCGGATTTGACGCCATCCCTAAAAGTATCTGATTATGGTTGAGTCCAAACATACTACTTTTACCGGTAATTTTGTTTAGATACTCCATACTCATTGTATCAATAGGCTTAATCCTGCCGTCACGACTCTGAACAAGCAGAGTTCCGTAGTGTTTTGCATGCCCTGCATCAATATGTTTTATATGATCAACATCGGTAACTGATGCCTCAAGCGATTGCGTGCCAAAAAATGTTGCAAAAACTACAAATGCTGCAACAACTGAAGCCTTGTATTCATATTTTATGCGAGCAAGTTTTCCAAAATAGCTGTTTGGATTTAAAAGGTTTAAAAACATTCCTATTCCAAGCATCAAATACCCTAAATAAGTAGGCCATTTTCCCGGATCATGATTTACAGATAGTACGGTTCCCTTCTCATCTTTGTCGTAAGATGATTGAAAAAATAAAAATCCACCATAGTCAAGTACATTGTTCATAAAAATCTTATGATCCTCTTTAATGTTGTTTTTAGGATCTAAAAGAGTAATATAACTCTCATACGAAGATGGACTCATTGAACCTGGATACTTTAGCATTACAAAATCATTTAGCTTAAGAGAAAACGGAAGTTTTAAAATCTTTGCACCCCACTCAAGTTTTAACTCTATATCATCCATTTTCAATATCTCTTCAAAGCCTTGATATCGCTTACCTTTTCCCATCATAGCAACTTCGCGTGTTTCTCCGTTGTATGTTACATCTACCACAAGAGCAGAGAGAGGGTTCTTGTCCGTATTTAGATCCTGTTTTGCAGTTTTATGATACTCATCTGCATCAACAACCTTAACCCTACCTCTATCATAAACCTCTTTTGCGACCATCTGAACACCTCTAACATTATAGAGCTCTCCTGCATTAAACGGATACTTTACTCCCGCTTGGTAAACACCCTCTGTCCTATCACTCATTTTTGTCCATCCGATATCAACATTAGACACAAAAGATATTTTATCACCATCACTCATAAGACGAATAGCAGGTTTATTTACAGTGACATCTTTATCAAAAAATACAGCAAGCGGACCTACATCAAACGACTCTTTACTGCTTATAAAATACTTCTCAGGTCCTTGAGGTGTCATTATCACAAGTCCTGCAATAGGTTTTCCCTTTGGATCTTTGACAACGGTTTTTACTGCTTTTGCTATAAATCCTTTATAGCTTACTTCTAGTTCTTTGTCATCAATATCTAAACTCTCGCTAAAGTTTCTTCCCCCTAGCTCGGAGACATAAACAACTTTATGTTTGACAAACTCTTTAGAGCCTTTTTTTGCCTCTATCTGTAAAAATGCATCAGACGATAACATGCGGTGCTCAGTTGTACCTTCGCGGATACTCATGACACCTTCATAACCCCAGTAACGAGTTATACCTGCACCTAGCAGAATCACTATAAACCCCAAGTGAAATATAAGAACTGGAATCTTTTTTTTCTGAATCATTTTATATTTAAAAATATTTCCCAAGATACTTATTCCAAGTAGCACCTGTATTACTTCAAACCATCTACTTGCATATATAACAGCCCAAGATGTATTTACGCCGTAATCATTTTCTATGAATGTTCCTATACCGCTTGCTGCTCCAAATAGTAGAACTAGAACAGCCATCAATTTCATTGAAATCAAAAATGACCACACTTTTTTAATATATGTCATACTTTTCCTTAAAATTTTAAATATTACATCGTATTATAATAGTTTATAATACTCTTATGATGTAAAAAGTCTATCACAGAGTTGTTACACAACGGTTAATGTGTCTCTTTTTTTTCTTGTGCGACACTCTCTTTAGGTTCATCTTTTTTTACTTCAACATCTACTTTATCATTATTTTGTTCTGTAAAAACTTCTTCTTGAAGGTTTTCAACAGCGACTATCATCCACTGACCGTGATGTTTTTTAAGTGTATATTTCATCTTGTAAAATATCGTCATAGGCTCAAGCGCATAATCTTTTTTGACTAAATCTGCATACCCAAATGTCCAGTTCTCCATAGTTCTTATAGTAGCATTGTTCTCACTGTAGGCTATCGGAGAGAATCTTAAATCGTTTATTTGAGCCACCATTGCAAGGTTGCTAAATTTCCAAGAGTCTGCCCAAACCATTAACTTCAAATAAAGCTCTTTAGGAAGCATATTTTTTAGAAGTTTTGTATTGCCGCTTTTTGTCATCTTTATGATTCCGTAGTTATATTTTAACAGCGCATCCTTTATGCGCTTGTCATCATTTACATTTGTGCTGGCTACACAAAGCTGTACTAAAAATAATATCAATAAAAAAAGTCTCATTCTTTATACCTACGGCATCACATTAAGGTCATAACCGCCGGCATTTGAATTATGACACATACCACCGCCGCCACAGCCCGGAGAGTATGCATTTGTCCTAGTACCTACATCATTTGGATCATACGCTTTTTTCTTCCATCCTGTCATTTTAAGCATATTTCCGTTGTAGTTATATGGCTCAGGAAATGTGTAATATCCCATCAATCTTGAGACAGGTGAGCCGTGAGGAACTACAACATGGCACTCTACACAGGCATAACCTTTATTAGCCATTTGATTTCTCCACTTATCGTGAGGATGAGCTACATCATGACAGTTTTTGCAAAATAGGTCACTATCTCCCGCTGTTCCAATATCATCCATTGTATAAAGCGTTACATTGTCTGACTTATGCGGCCACTGATGATTTACTCCTTTTAAAATATACTTTAGGTTTGAGCCATGTGGTCCTTTTGGGTCACCACCAAGCTCATTATCCGCTCCGTGACAATCCGAGCAGTACATACTATTGAGTCCCGGATTTTCTGTCCAAGGGGTCAATAACTGACTTGAGTGCAACTCTTTTGGAGCGTATGAGCCTGAACGAGCAGTCTGATTTATGACAACAGGATGTCCCGATTTATTGTTTATATTCATCTCCCACGCCACATCTGTAAGTAAAGTACCGCCTGCTGAAGTATAAGTTGAAGGAGCATATTTATCAGCTACAAGACCCATCCCCCAATATGAGTGACACTTAAAGCAGATTTGGTACTCTTTCTCCGAAGACTCCATTGTTGTAAATGTATCAGGCTGTGTCCACTCTGCAGGCCATGTCGGCTCAACTCCTGAGACTCCTTTAAGTACATTAGAGACAAGATTTGTAGATCCTCCAGGCTGACCATACCATGAACCATCAACTATATGTGTACCGGCTTGTGCTTGATGCGGATTGTGACAATCCATACAAACGGCATGCTTATTATCAGTCCAAGACATGCCCTTGTTTATGCCGGCAGGATCACCGACTACACCGGTTCCATAAAGCGTATCTAGATTTGTATGCTGAGTTCCGGGAAGATTGTCCTCTGCTAAAACAGGGTGTGTATATGTTCTGCTTAAAATAGTTTTTATATCTTTTGCTCCGCCTACACCGTGACAAGCAGCACCACCCTCAGTAGAAGCTGCTCCTTGAAAACATGTCTGCTCGTTAACTTGTCTGTTTAGGTATCCAACACCCTCTCCATTGTGAGGTACATGACAATTTACACATCCAAGCTCTCCTACGGCACCTGTTCCATACTTTGCAATAAGATCTGCATCGGTATATGTTGGACTACCCGGAGGACTTTGATGTACACTTCCTACCCAATTTGTTTTTTCATGACATGCTGTACATGTATTTACAAAGTTTTGCGCATGATTTGCTCCAGAATCTACATGTAAAAACTTACTATTATCTTTATGCGGATCATGACATGATGAACACTCTACATATTTTCCACTATATCCCGCATACTCATAAAGTTTTACAGAACTATCCGGCACAGCTTTTAACTCCATACCACGAATTCCGCCATTACCGAATGTTTTACTTACTGTCGGATCATAAATAATTCCTACCGGATGGTGATTTGAGAGGTCTGCTCCAATAAATCCAGTTGCAGTATCGGGAATAGTGCCATCGGGAGCATCGCCGCTCATATCTATGGTTGAAGAGCCGTCATAATCTCGTCTAAGCTTAGAGACTGCACCTACGGCAATCGTTCCATCATGACAACTAAGACATTGACGAGAGAGTGCACCGGGGGTATCATTTGCCGAACCAAGATCGGAGGCAATAGCAGGATAACCCATTCGTCTTAAATAATCACTATCATACATAACATACTCTGTTGTGGGCATACTTCTGTTCCAAAGCGGCTTTCCAACAGACTGTGAGAAGTGCGGTATGTGACAAAAAACGCAAACTTCTGTCTCGCTTGTAGCTTTTATGGTTCCTGCCGTACTTGTTACTGAGAGGTTATGTTTTGTATTGACTATCGAAGCTGTCAACTCAATAGTTGAAAAAAACAAAAAAACTGATAAAGTAAGTATTAAAGATTTCATTTTGAACTCCTTGTCTGTGCTGAGTTAATAAGCTTAAAGACTTGAATACGGTTATTATTAGTATCCGTAACATATATCATATTGTCTTTTGTTATTGAGATATCTTCTGCTAGGGCAAACTCTCCTCTTTTGTTTCCATAATGACCAAGCACCATCAATAACTCTTTATTTTGATTAAATATCTGTATGTTGTTAAACATCGTATCACTTACATAGATGTTGTTGTGAGAATCTATCGAGATACCTCTAGGGCTTCCGAAACTCCCTATCTCTTGTCCTAGCTTACCAAATTTGTCTATAAAGCTTCCGTCACTGCTAAGTATCTGCACACGATGATTCATAGAGTCTGACACATAAAGCTTTCCATCATCCCCGATATCCATAAAAGTAGGTCTGTTAAACTCTCCGTCACCTAAGCCTTTTTTACCGATAGAGCCTAAATAGTCACCCTTTAGAGATGTTACATGTATCTGGCTTAAAAGTGCATCTACGATATAGAGTTTTTTATCTGGACTTATTGCAATTCCAACAGGTCTTTGCATCATTTTTGGTGCTATAGTGCGTAGGTAATCTCCATCTTCTTCAAAAACATATATTTTTGCTCTTACAGAGTCTGAGATATAAATATTTTCATCTTCGTCAGCCGTAACATCAATGGGATATAAAAACTGCTCTTTTTCAGAACCTCTAATCGTAATCATCTCGTTTTCTTTTTTATCAAATATATAGAGTGATTTTGTAGATATATCAGTAGTATAAACTCTCTCATCATGAGCATGAACACCAAAGGGAGCTCGAAGACTTCTCTCCTCTTCTCCAAAGAGAAAATCAAAAGCTTTTGAGAAAAAACTTTTTTTTATCCCTAAATCATTAGAGTTATGAACAGAAGATACATACTCTATCTTAGCTTCATCAGGTGGTGGTGGCCATACCAATTTTGCTTTTTGTGCAGCATGAAAAGCATCGACGCCCACTATAAAAACAAGCACATATAAAAACTTTTTCATCTCTCTCCTCCCTTTAGAATGTTCGCGTTAATTGTATTTTAAAAATTGAACGATCATTTCGTATTGTATTTAAAACACTCTCTATCTCACTCTTATTATACTGATATCCCATTAAAAAAGAGGTTTTTCCTGCTCTAAATGTCAAATTTGCACTTCCTGAATGCTCAAGAGTGTTGTATGCCTCACTCACTCTTGCAGAAGCGTCAAACATCCATCTGCTGAAAAATCTATAGTTCATATTCATCTCTGCTCTTGGATTAACATTACTATCCGTTGCGCTATCGGTTTTTGTATTTATATACTCTGCTCCGATTTTAAATCCAATTCGTCCTCTTACACCGAGTCTGTAATGAAAATCTATAGTATCCGTTATACTTGTCTTTGAGTTGCTGCTTCTTTCTGCGGGCATTGATAATGTCGGCTCTGAGAGAATATCTGTTTGGCTATATCTTGCTGTGATATTATTATTTACAATATTAAAAATCTTTGATATAAAATAAAACCCGAAGTTATATCTCTGCTCTTCTCTTTTTGTAGAGTACAAATAGTGATAGTAACTACCATCCACATTTAGATTTGAGTTAATAGAAGGGAAACTTTTTCTCCCTCTCGCGGTAAGGTTAAGGTTATATCTATCCGTGCTTGTTTTAGTTGTTGTTGAGTTTGCATCTAAGATAGTTTTTATTACAGAATCGTTTCTTTGAACACCCACACTACTTACAAGAGTAAAAGGAACATCCGAAAATATTGTAGTTTCATAATTATGTCTAGCGTCTAGGTTAATATATGTATTGCTACCTTTTGAGGTCGTGGTATCATATATGTACGCCATAGCAGACTCTGTTAAAGTAATACTCGGAGTCAGCTTATAGGTAAAGCCTTGATTAATATTTAATGAATCAAAAACACTTTTTTCATCTCCTGTCGAATCTCCATACTCCATTGTTGTTGCTAAAAACGACAAATAAGTGTTGTAGTCGGCATCTTTTGGTCTGTAGCTTAGATTTACTCCGGCATCAATAGTCTCTCTTAGATAAAAATCATCATTTTCATATGATGCGGTAGAGACAACACTTAAATCTTCAATAGCTTTCCAGTCATGAGATATTGCAAATCTATCTTTTACTTGATTAACACTTATAATTTCGCCATTAAGATAGTTTTGTTCATTTTCCAATACAGAGTGTGAATAATTTGCTTGTACATTATGTTTTTTTTCACTATAACGAAATGAACTATTGTATGTTGTAGTTTGAGAGTCTTGCATTCTATCACTAAACTCCGCAACTGTTTTTGTTGTTGTAGCTCCATAGGTAACCATAAACGGCTCAAAATTTAAAGAACCGGTTATCCCTTCACCGCTTGTTTCATACTCATAGTTTGTTGAGTAGGCACTATATACCGTATTTACCGGTCTTTGTGTTTTGTTAGCATATATAGTAAAAGGAGTTTTTGTTTCTTTAATAAAATTGAGATAAACTTTATAGTCTTTACCGGTAGTTTTCTGTTTGGATGTATCTTCGTTTGTTTTAAGCTCCTCTGTGTCAAACCTAAACAGACCCTCTAGCGTATATTCAAGCAAACGCGGGCTGTAGATATTACCCTTGTAGCCGAGTTTATACTCCTGTGTAAAGTTCTCTTTTGAATTTTTTCTTGTACTATTTGTATAATCATCTTGGACATATAAAAAATTTAAACTTCCATAAAAGCCCTTATCTGGATACCTTGATTTAATTCCCATGCCAGAACTTACAAAGTTAGCCACCGATGAGACTCCCTGAACAATTGAGTCCAAGACACTATCTTTAGAATTTTCTTGATTATTATCACCAGCAGAATAAGTCGCAGGAAGTATATCTCTACCTACAGGAGGAGAGTCTGCATACAAAGGAGTTTGGCTTGAAGCCAAAATAACAGCATTGCTTGTATTGGGCGGTGCATCATTGGGCAGGCTTGCTAAAGCCTTGAGTATCGGTGAAGCTTCAGTATTGTTTATAGCTACATCAAGTTTTTTTATATTGTTGTTCGACTCAACACTATCAACACTCTCTGCACCAAAACTTGTCTCAATTTTGCCAATATCTATTTCGTTTGACAAATTTTCATCTTTAAAGATATATTCTACATTTTCTTTTGTTGATACACTGCTTTTTAGTGTATCTATATTGCTTAAAACTTTAGTCCTGCTTATACCGGGCTCATCAGAAGTAGTAACAAATTTTATAGCACTCCATGAAAGGATACTGCTAAGTATAGCAATTGTTACAATTTTTATTTTCAATTTTTTACTTTATAATCACCGCAGTTGCCATTAACTTTTCAAGCAGTGCAGCTTTTCGTTTATCTTCTTCTTTATTTTTCAAATCTCTTTTTAGCCCTTTTTTGACCTTTTCAAAAGATAACTGATTTTGCTTCTTTTTATTTTCTACTTTTACTATAAAATAGCCTATGTCTTGTTCAATTATCTCACTTACTTGCCCAATTTCCATAGCAAAAGCAACCTCTTCAACCGCCATATCTAATCTTCCTCTGTGAAGAAATCCCATATCTCCGCCTTTAATTCGGCTCATAGCGGTAGAGTATTTTGCCGCTACATCTCCAAAGGGAGTTCCTTTTTTTATCTCAGCCATCGCTTCATCAATTCTTTTTTTGGCTTTACTTTTACCTTCTGGATCCTCAGGATTATTTCTAACATGTATCAGTCTAACTCTTATTTTTTCAGGCTCTTTAAACTTGTACATATTTTTTTCATAATAATCTTTTAACTCATCTTCACTAATATCATACTTTATCTCTTTTTTGTAAAGTTTCTTTAGAGTCTCATCTTTTTTAACAACCTCTCTAAAAGTCTCTTTTGTAAATCCAAGTTTCTTTATTGCATTTTCTAAGTTTTTCTTAGAGCCGTAGGTTACTGCTAGTTTCGTCATAACATCATCTATTTCACTCTCGCTTGTTGTTATGTTTTTTGAAATTGCATATGAATAAAACAGTGTTTTTTCAATCAGTGATTCCAGTGCTTTTTCTTGTAAATCTTTAAGTTTTTTATCATTTACGGTTGAGTGAAAATATGCTTTTGGAAGCAGCTTTCCAACCTCTTTGTCTCTCTCATCTATTGAAATAGCAGTGCCGTTGACAACTGCGACCGTTGACTCGGGTAAAAGTACCTTATCTGCGTATAAAAATATACCCAAAACAGCTATTAAAAATATTTTATTCAAAACTTACACCTTATTTTTTTTCTATTTTATTATCCGCTTTTGTCTCTGGTGGAGCGGTTATTTCATTATACTTTTGAGGGTTGTTTTTTATCCATTTATCACTAATGTATTGAAAGGTTTGTACTCTTCCGCTAAAGCCATCAGCAATTATCATCTTGTCATTCTCATCTATATATATTCCCGTAATTAAGCGAAACTGAGTTGGACCATAACCTCCACCGCCAAAAAACATAAGTAGTGCAGTTCCATTTTCATTAAATATCTGAACATTATTAAATGCACTGTCAGCTACATAAATATTACCATCACTGTCGATACCGACACCTTTTGGTCTAGCAAAGGTTCCGGGTTTGTTACCTACATTTCCAAACTTTCTTATAAATTTTCCATCTTTATCAAAAATCTGCACTCGAAAGTTTTGCGTATCAACAATTACAATATTTCCGTTTCTTTGATCTACTGCAACATTTGTAGGGTAGTTAAACTCCGCATCTTCTACACCTCTTTTACCTACACTATACAGAAGCTTTTTTGAAGCAATATCATAAGCTTTAAACTTATGTGCTTTTGTATCGACTACATATAGTCTGTGCTGTTTTTTGTCTATTGCAATTCCTGTAGGACTAGTAAACTCCATTCTATCTCCAAGAGTAAAATTCAACTGCCCGTTTATATTATAACGATTGATTCTTCTCTCACGAGAATCACTGACATATATGTTTTTATCTTTGTCAAATGCAATTCCAACAGGTGAAGCGAGTCTGCCTACTGCTCCATTACCAATAAATTTGAGTTCTCTGCTTTTTTCATCTATAACAAATACTGCATCCGAACCTGTATCTGCAACGAAGACTTTACCATCTTGTAGCCCGACACCATACGGTTTTATAATATTTGAGACTTTTTTTTCACTCTTTGCTTCACCCAAAAAAGTATCTAGTGCACTTACTTCACTATCTTTAGCACCACCTCTATATGTGGTCAAATAAAGTATCTTTGGTTTTTCTGGGTATTGAGGAAACATTATGGTTCTCTCTTCTACAACTTCTTTAGTAGCACAAGCTTGAAAAAAGAATACTATAACGACTTGAATTGAAAGGAAAATGATTTTCATGATGTAAGACTCCGACTTTGATATAATAATACTACATTATAACAAAGAAAGTATAATGGGAAAATGAGGACAGTAGGGAGGAAGAACCTCTCTCTACTGAATATTATTTATCGTGGCAACCTAAACATAAGTAGCTGTTTGCATTTGTGTGACGAAGGAAGTTAACCTCAGTATCTGTTCCTTGCGTTTTTCCACCGTTATGCGGATCATGACAAGAACCACACTCTACTTGATCATTACCTGCCCCACGAAGCAGATCTTCAACAGTTGTAGCACCTAACCAAGCTGCATTGTCACCTAGTGTTGTAAGTACCGTAGCAACCGGTCTAAGTCCAGCTGTACCAGGAGTATATACAATCGATACTGGGTGATCATTTGATAAATCAGGATCACCGGCAGTTGTAGTACCTGGTGTACCACCTATATTCCCACCGTAATCAATTGCTAAACTATTAATATCGTTTGCTCCGGCTATCGCATTCATACCAGAACCCGGTGCATTAACTATAGAGTCAATCGCACTAACACCGTCATGACAACTAAGACATGCTAAAGACGGACTCGCAGGAGCTGCTTCTGTCGCTGTTCCTGCAATTGTAGAACCGGCTTGACCTGCAACTGTTGCACCATACATAACAAATGTGCCTGATGGGGTAGCTTTATTCCAAAGCGGAGCACCAGAAAAAGCAGTGTTAGCCGCGTGTGGCGTGTGACAATATACACATATCTCCCCATTGTCATTAGTACCATTCATTGCAGACAAATCATGTGGACTACCACTAATTGGACCGGCAAATGCAGACGATGCGCCTAACATTGATGCAAGTGCCATTACCTTGATTTTATTACTAAACATTTTATCTCCTTTTTTAGTTGCAAGTATAAATAATCTTTATACTCTCTCTATTAGTATTATAACAAATTGTTAACTTTGTATTATCAAAAGCTATATATAATAGTACTCTATTTGTCTTTTTTGTAACTTTTGGTAACAAAATCCAAGCAATGTGATAACAATGTGATACAATATTCTCTTTATTTACTTTTCATGGCATCTTTGACAAACACCAAAAGCCATTGAGCCTTTCATTCTAAGTAAAAATATCCCGCTAGAACCATGAGGATTGTGACAGCTACTACATGTGAAGTCTCTTCCCGGTCTAGCTGGGTCTTTTCTATCTTTTGTCGGATGTCCGCCACTCTTTGTTACTCGTCCAAACCCAATTTGCGGTATCACATGTTTACCGCTGGCTTTTTCTGCGTGACATGTAACGCACAAATTCCAAATATTTTTACGAAGAAAAAATTCATTATCTGAGCCATGCGGATTATGACATCTCTCGCATCTCCCATCGTTTACCGGTCCATGCCCATACTTTGTTCTTTCCCACTCATCTACGCTATCATGACAAGTTGCACAAGTCTTAGAGATTGGGTCTGGCGCTAAATACTTTGAAGCACCTTCATCTTGCACATTGTATTCACCGGCTTTTCCATTGTGACAATCTAAACAGAGCCAGTTGGCAGCAGGAGCATGTGTGTTGCTTGTGCTAATCATACTATTGTGACATTCAAAACAAGTTGTTTTGGTAATGTCTTCAAATGGTTCTCCATTTGTTGGAACATTTGATGTCATATTATGGCAAGATTTACACTTCTGCTCATTTTCATCTCTGTGATAGTACCTAAGATCGTAATCTTCAGCTTCATCTTCATCAACACCTTCAAAAAGTTCAGACAAAAAATACAAATCTCGCTGTTGAGTGCTTACTAATTTGTTATTTTTATATGAACTTACAGAAATTGTATTTTGGGCTGTATGGAGTTTAACTGTTTTACAGTATGTTTTTTTTGTTGAGTTGACTTCAATTGTCGTAGTTACATTGTTGTCTTGTTCTATTACAATTTTATCAGCCTGCTCAAATGAAGTGTCAATAACAAAAGTGCTGTTTTCACCTATATAGCGTGTTTTGTCGAGTGGCTGTATGATTTTTATAGATGAACTAATATCTTCTGCTTTGCCGCTTAACGCGACAAAGAGAAAAAAGAGTATATATATAACTTTCAAGTAAATCCTACTTCAAATTAACTTTTGGTTCAACTCTATCATAGTGACGACGGGCGTGACATGCCGGTGCACACGAACCACCGTTTTCTGTTTCAATAAAACGAATAGGGAAGTTAATCTTACCGAATTTTGTTTTCTTTCTTAGGTGATGAGGATACTCTTTTGTACCGTGAAAATCATGACATGCACGACATGAACGACCTTTTTCTTTGTTTACATGTACAAAGTGCATATTATGCTCACCGTTTCTAAAGTTTGTCATGTCTTTTGTAAACTCTTCTTGAATCTTCTCTTTTTCATGACACTGAAAACATATATAGTTGTCTTCATCAAATTTCTCATAGAAAGTTCTAGGGAATGGTTTTTTCAACATTCTTAAATTGTTTGAACCGTGTGGATTATGACATGCTGCACAATCACCCCACAGAATCGGTCCATGCCAATCCGGATTTTTATCAAGATGTTTTCCAATATCTTGAAGTTTATAGCCAGTCTCATCAGTAACCAATTTTTCACTATGACATGTCAAACATAACTCTTTGTTTGTGTCTTTAATCAAAAATTTAGGGTTTTCAGAACCGTGAGGATCATGGCACTCAAGACATTTTCTTGGTCTGTCAAGTGCTCCGTGCTTATCAGTAACTTCTTTTGTCCAAACTTCTTTATCAACATGACACATAACACATAAATCTTTTTTACCGTCAGCTTTTAGTTGAAACTCGTGATCTTCTGTATGAGGGTCATGACAATTTGTACATTGGTCTTTTACCGGTGGGTGAATATTTGTAGTCTTATGCAAAAACTCATCTTTTGCTTGATGACAAGACACACAAAGCTCATTTATACTAGATGCAATTAAAAGTTTTGCATTATCAGACTCATGAGGGTTATGACATGCCGTACATGCTCCAGCTGCAACAGGTCCATGAATAAACTTCTTGGTATCTTGTGCTTCATGACACATTACACAAAGTTCAGGCGGATCCATAATCAAATCACCCTCTCCTTTAGCATCTGTATGACAAACCGTACAGTCACCCCATTCATATGGTGGATGAACAACTTTCTTTTCTGATTTTAGTTCTGTTCCATAAAACTTTTCCAACTCCGTTAAAACAACCTCTTGTTTTTCAACTACTGCTTTATCTGCTTCTTTCGCTGTTTCTGCTGTAGCGGCAAATACACTTACACAAGATAATAATAAAACTATTGCAATTTTTACTATATAAAAATGATTATATTTCATTTTATTTTCCCTTCCCTTTTAATTACAGTTCTAAAATGGTCTATCATTAGCTGAAATAAGATATGTTGCAAGAGCTTGCATATCTTCATCAAACAACGATCTTATTTTTACTAATTGCGGATCCATAACCGGAGCACGAGCAGGTTCAACTATCGGTGTACCTTGACCTCTAAGATAACTTAACAATGAAGTCTCTTTACCGACATAAGCTGTTGCTATAGTTTGAAGTGACGGTCCTATTGTATCTATATCTTTTTTGTGACACACGGCACAACCCTTAGATTCAAAAATCCCTTGACCCTTTTTTGCAACTGCATCTTGCGCAGATATACTCCCTACAAACAGTGTTGTAAAAGATAAAACCAATATAAATTTTCTCATATAAAAATCCTTTTTAAGCGACATTGCTTGGATTATAACATAACTTTTTCTAATTTTTCTACGAATTTATCATCTTTTATATCAATGTCAGTATATTCATTTTGAAAAATTTGAGCAGCAATTCCGTTACCCAAATAGAGCACTTTTCCCTTTATATCAACAACAGGAGTGGTTCCTAGTCCACAACTTGGACTCTTTGATTTTAAAACAATTGCATCGACATGAGGATTTGATTTAACAAAATCTTTTATAGCTTTTTCGAGTAATTCTGTAACATCTTTTTTAGAGTCATCTGTTATTATCCTATGCATTCCCTCAATCTCTACAACGCTGATTCTTTCTCTTGGAGTTCCAAAAAGAGGTGCTTCCGGACAAAATGGAATAATCTCATAATCTTTGTAAGCTTTTATAATCTCATCTTCTTTTTTTGTTTTGCCATCATAACGACAATACTCACCAAGCAGACAAGCAGATATAATTACTTTTTTAATTTTATACTCCTAGTAAAATACAAAAGTTTATGAGCGGTTCTAATAATCATAAAGATGAAACATGATGTTTTATCGATTTTTAGCCTCGAAAAACTACAAGGATGTAGTTTTGAGAATGAGGGCATAAACTTATTTATTGTGTAGATAAATTAACAGATAATTACACTTTTGATTTCTGTCATCTCTTCGATGGCAAATCTAGGACCTTCTCGTCCTACACCACTGAGTTTTACACCACCGTAAGGCTGAATATCAAAGCGAAGCGTAGGCATATCATTTATAACTACTCCGCCGGCATCAAGCTCATCAATAGCACGCTGAGTCAACTTTAAATCATTGGTAAAAATAGAGAACTGTAAACCATAAGGTGAATTATTCATTCTTTCAAATGCATCGTCAAAAGAGTCAACTTTAACAAGAGAAACTATTGGAGCAAAAACCTCTTCGCATACTATAGCCATATCATCCCTGACATCTACCATTACACATGGGTAAAACATTCTGCCTTCTTGTCTTGGTGTCAGCAGTGGTTTTGCACCCTCTTCTATCGCGCTTTCAACCCAGCCCATTGCGCGTTCTGCCGCATCTTCATCAATCAAAGGACCCATAAAAGTATCATCTTCATACGGTGATCCGACTACAAGTTTTTTTGTCTCGTAAGCCATCTTAGAAGCAAATTCATCATAAATATCTGCATCCACATATATGCGTTGCAGAGATATGCAGACTTGCCCTGAGTTTACAAAAGCTCCTAAGGCACAACGCTCAGCCGCTAAGGTTAAATCTGCACTTTTATCTATATATGTTGCTGCATTTCCGCCAAGTTCTAAAGATATTTTTTTAATTCCGGCACTTTTTGTGATAATGTTACCAACAGGAACACTTCCCGTGAAACTTATCACACGAGGTATATCACTTGTGATAAGTGCATTTCCAACTTCTGCATCGCCATAGACAACACTAAGTGCATCTTTTACGGCATATTTGCTCTCAATAAAGAGTTTTGCAAATTTGTATGCTGTTAAGGGAGCTTCGGGTGTTGGTTTTAGAACAACTGTATTTCCTGCAACTAAAGCAGGTGCAAGTTTGTGAGCTACAAGATTTAGCGGGAAGTTAAAGGGGGTGATTGCTACAATAACACCGGCAGGCTCTCTAATATAAAAAGATATAGTTTTTTTACCGCTAGGCATTGCATCTGTATTTATAGTCTCGCCATGCATCGTTCTCATTGTCTCAGCAGACAAGGTAACCGTCTCAATACACCTGTCAACCTCAACCCTTGCAAAAGCGATAGGCTTGCCTACTTCATCGGTAATAGTTCTGGCTATGTCCTCTCTGTTTTGCTTTAGCTTTGAAGCAACATCCAAAAGCCAATCACATCTCTGTGACAATGTAGACTTCTTCGCATCCGCACAGGCTTCTTTAGCAATCTGTAAGGCTTTTAAAGCATCTGCCTCATTACAAATAGGAGCAGTAGAGACCACCTCACCGCTATATGGACTCACTCTATCACTTATGTTCTCTTTTGCTGACTCTACAGAGCCGAAAAATATTTTTGCGTTCATCTAATTTCCTTCCGTAAAAGGAATAAAATCCCTTCTACTTCACTTGGACCGCTACGGTCACTTAAGCTTAGCTCTTTGAGCTAGAGTATTTCTTATTGAATAAATTATACCATTAAAGTAGTAAAATAATTTTATTTTTGCATTCAAAATTTTATGGTATCATTATACTGAATGCAAGGAGGATGTTATGCAAGTTACTCGCTATTTATTTCAATCACCTTATTCTAACCAAATTCAAATTGGCAGGCCTGATACCAGCTCAAGCACTAAACAGAGTGGTATAGAAAATGATTCTGGATTGCAAAAAGCTGCAAATCAATCATTACAAAATGCCGAAGCTTTTAAAGCGACGCAGATACAAGAAGTTAAGCCGGCGGTAAGTTCAAACTCACTTTTAGATACTTATGCTTAAGAACTACTCTACTTAGGTTTCATCTTATTTAATGCTGTCTTGCTCAGAAGCAATTTCATTTTAAAATCTTTTGTGTAGAATATATTTTTATTTATTTTTGGAGAAATAATGAGACTTTTTATATTTATACTTTTTTTTCTTTCCTCTCTTAACGCAATAGAGCTGAATTGGGAACATGACTACAACAATGCAATCAAACAAGCTAAGAAACAAAACAAAGATGTTTATCTTTTTGTTGGTGCAGATAAATGTAGATTTTGTGATAGATTTAAAGATATGACTCTTTCAAAAGAACATGTCATAAAAAGGCTGCAAGAAGATTATGTACTTTTATACATGTCAAGAGACAAACATGATATACCGAAGCACTTTGAAGTAAAGGGCGTTCCTAGACACTATTTTCTAACAAACAGCGGTAAAATTATACATGCTGATAGAGGAAGCAGAGAAGTCGATGGTTTTTTTGATTTGCTAGAAGAAGTTGATCTTAAAAAAGAAAATTAAAGTGTAATATTCTCCACAATCTCTACTTTTTTTGGTGTAACAATTACGGCATCATAAACAAAATCCACATCTAAAGAATTTTTCTTCATATATACATGTCCTGTTTTTATAAGACGGGATAGTTTTTTTGGGGTTATGTTTTGGATTGCAGACTCATAATCAAGTCCGCTTTTAACTTCGATAAGATGAAGCACTTCATCTTTTAGGGCTATTATATCTATCTCTCCAAAACGAGAGTAGAAGTTTCGCTCAACAATAGAAAAACCTAGATTTAAGAGAAACTCGTCCGCTCTGTCTTCAGCCTGATTTCCCTTTTCTCTGCTCATCTCTTAGCGATTAACAGTTGATTACTTCAACTTTTACAGATTTAAAAGCTGCTGTTAAAATAATCTCATCACTTTTATCTCCAAAAAGAGCATTGACTCTTGATGCAGCATGATGAAAGGTTACAAAAAGAGTTTTTGGCTGAACCTTGCTTGTAAGCTTTACTTTAAGTGGTGTAGTCTCTCCGAACTCTGTTTTTAAAATAACTCTCTCAGATGTAAAGTCACTTGCATCACCTTCGTTTACAAGAAGTATATCTTCATCATAACGCTTCATCAAACTCGGACTTTGCTTGGTTTGCCAAGCATTATTATACATCGCTATTGTTCTACCTGTAGTCAGATGATACCCGCTCAATGTTTTTGTTGTAATCTCTTTTATCATACCGCGAAGCTTATACTGATGGTAGTGAAATTCACCAAGTCCATCATCAGTTCTAAAATCCAGCTGATGCAAGATTGGTGTATCTTCTGTATGAACCGGCCACTGCAGTCCACGCTTACGGTGCTTCTCAAGTCTATGGTAATCAGCACCGCTAAATCTTCTATAGGCAACTTTTCTTACTTCATCCCAAATATCTTTAGAACTTTTATAGTCCGGTGTTCCGCCCATTTTCTTATCTAACTGTTGTATAACTTCCCAATCATCCGGCAAATCACTCTCTACTAAAGGCTGAGAAAGGTGAAGTCTTCTCATAGCATTTACATAAACACCCGTTTTTTCATAACCTGATTTTACACCTATAACTATGTCAGCTAACTTTGTAACATCTGTCATAAAGAGATCTTGAACCATAACAAACTCAAGATGCTCCATAGCCTTTTCAACCTTGTTTAGATTTGGATGAATATGAGTCAAATCTTCACTTATATTTAAGACTGCTTTTACCTTATCTTTTAACATCTCATCTACAAGCTGAGGAGTCATAAGACCAATCTCTTTTGGTGTTTGATAATCAGGGTCAAAATATGGAAGCATTCCCATATCACAAGCGCCTTGAACATTATTTTGTCCGCGAAGAGGCATTAACCCCGCTCCGCTTTTTCCAATATTTCCAGTCATAAGTGCTAGGTGAACCATAGCCATTACCGCATAAGAACCGTCTGTATGTTCTGTAATCCCAAGTCCCCAAAAAATCATTGATTTTTTTAGTGCATATTCTCTTGCAACTTTTGGAATCATTTTAGAGAGATACTCATAACCCTCAATATTTTCAAAATATTTTGGATTGGCATATGGGTCGTTTAAAATACTCTCTTTAAACTCAGCAAAACCTTTTGTTCTGTCTGCTATAAAATCCTCTGAGTACAACTCTTCATCAATAATTACATAAGCCAGCATATTTAAAACAAGCAGATTAGCTTCATGTGGAATAATTGCTTTGTATTTTGAAAATCTATGAAGTTTTATCTCACGAACATCAAACACCGCTAAATTGTCATGTTTTTGCGCTACATCAACTATACGGTTTGCTATGATTGGATGAGCTTCTGTTGTGTTTGAGCCGATAACTATCATAAACTCCGTGTTATAGATATCATTGTAAGGATTTGTAGCAGCCCCTTCACCAATAGTTCTTTTCATTCCGCTAAGGCTTGGTGAGTGGCATACCCTTGCACAATTATCTACATGTGGAGAGTTTAAAGTATGACGAGTAAACTTTTGAAAATAGTAAACACTCTCACAAGAGGTTCTAGCACCGCCGATAGAAGCTATACTTTTTCTACCATATTTTTTCTGTATCTCTTTTAGCTTTATACTTGCAGCCGTTGTTGCAGAGTCTAAGTCTGTCTCATACCAAGTATCATCAAAATCAACCAGAGAAGAAGCTATAGCCTCTTTTATAGATGGATTTTTATCAAGAAATACTTTTCTTATGCGAGGAGTTTTAAGACGCTCTTTTGAATCAACAAAATCAAAGCCGTACTTGCCTTTGATACAGAGTTTACCTTGTGAGACAACTCCGTCTGGGTGAGCAAAAATTTTCTGAATTTTATTATCTTTTACATGAGCTGCAATATCGCAGCCAACTCCACAGTAAGTACAAACACTATCTATCGTTTTAACATTTTCCATAAAAACCTACTTTTTCTGCCTCTTTAGAGGCTAGCTTTAGTGCCACGAGCTTTAGCGCAGCCTAATGTGACTTTGTTGCATTTGGTGTGCAAAATTAATAGAGTGAGTTTACAATTTTATCTCTTAAAAATTGCGGAAGTAGATTTAAAATTTTAATGATTAAATAAAATCTAAGAGGAAATGCGTAAAATCGTTTCTCTTTCTCTATGGCATTGTAAATTTTTCTACTTCCATCCTCAGTACTTAAAAGAAAAGGCATCTTAAACTCATTTTTATCGGTGAGTTCACTTTTGATAAATCCCGGCAAAATATTTATAACTTTTATACCATCATTTTTGTACTTATATCTAACAGACTCTGCATAAGCATTCAAGGCTCTTTTTGAAGCACTATAGGCTTTTGAGCTTGGCATAGCTATAAGTGAAGCAAGTGATGAGATAAAAACTATCTTACCGATTTTTTTCTTTTTAAATAAGGGCAGCAAAACTTCTAAAATCGCGTGATTAGCAAATAGGTTTACCTCAAAAAGTTTTTTAAAATCATTAAACGGGGTTATCTCTAAAGAGTGCCCTATGGATATTCCGGCATTTAAAATAACCATGTCAACAGCACCGATATCTCTGATTTTTTCTTGCAGTTTTTCAAAATCTGAAACATCAGCTATTATAATATCTACACTTTTAGATACCTCAAACAGCTCGTGTCTTAATTTGAAAAGTTTATCTTCACGGCGAGCAAGCAATATCAGCTCATTGTCCGCAGATGCATAGAGTCTTGCCAACTCTGCACCAATTCCGCTACTTGCACCGGTTATAAGTATTTTCAACTTTGCTTCCTTTAAATTTGATAAATTGTATCATATAATTAATTTACAATAAAAAGATATACTTTAAGCAGTTAAAACAGTGGAGATACATAATGAATAGGCTTAAAACTTTAGTAGCTATAGATTTTTCGGATGATAGTCTTAAGGTACTACAAAAAGCTATAAATTTTACAAAAAAATTTGATGGCTCCGTACATGTTGTTCATGTTGTTGAAAACTCATTTTTTTCACCAAAAAAAGATTTAAGCTACATAAGAGAACATAGCATCAAAAAACTTAGTGAAAAATTTCCTGATATAAACGATAAAAACTTCCACTGTGTCAACGGAAAAATAAAAAACGAGATAGCAAAAGCTGCACAAATTTTAAATAGTGACTTGATTATTATGGGCAAAAGCGGAGAGACATTTTTTCTAGGTGATACTTATATGGGATCGCACACAAAAGATATAATCAGAAATTCTTTCGTTCCTGTTTTGATTGTAAAAAATGACCATGAGTTAAAGTACAAAAATCTTTTATTGCTTACAGATTTTTCTAATAATTCAAAAGAAGCTATAAAAAAAGTAGTCAATATATTTCCTAGTTTAAATATACAACTTTTGAATTTTTATCAAGTTCCCTTTGAAAACAGATTAAACACTTATGGCTTTAATGATACAGATATTGCTGAGTATCAATTCTCATTGATGCAAGAATCTAGACAAAAACTAGATACTTTTATAGACTCTTTAGAGCTGCCAAAAGATATAAAAATATCAGGCAATGTTCGTAAAAGTTCACTAAACCCAAAATTATTTGAGAGTGAAGTTGAAGATATCAATTTTGACTTACTAGCAGTTCACACAACAGGAAGTGTAAGTTTTTACGCACTTGACATATTGGAAAACTCAAAAAAAGATGTCGTTATCTTAAAAGTGTAAGAAGCCAAAACTTTACACAAACTTTAACAACACAATTAATAATCAGTTAAATTTATTATGCTATATTGTAAGACATTTACAACAATAAAGGTAACTAATGCAAAGAATAGTGATAAAAGTCGGTAGTGCTGTTTTGACACAAAACAACAATATAGCCAAAGAGAGAATGCTTAATCTTGTCTCATTAATTGCAAAAGTAAAAAAGAAATATGATGTGATTTTAGTTACATCAGGGGCAGTCGCTGCCGGATACTCAGCTCTAAAGCTGGACAAAAGAAAACAGATAGGCAAAAAAGCCCTTGCAGCAGCCGGTCAGCCTATACTAATGACTTCATATAAGAAAAAATTTGATATATATGGTATTGATACTGCACAGATACTGCTTACAGAAGATGATTTTGACTCCAGAAAAAGAACAAAAATGTTTCAAGAAATCATTGATGCACACCTAGAGAACGATATTCTTCCCATCGTTAATGAAAATGATATCACTTCCACACCCGAACAGCTCTTTGGAGACAATGATACGCTTTCAGCTACTGTGACATATGCAACCGGTGCAGATTTACTTGTAATACTTAGTGATATAGATGGTTATTACGACAAAAATCCGAGTGAGCACAAAGATGCAAAACTTTTTAAAACCATAGACACTATTCCCGATGGCGCCCTTGATGAAGAGAGTTCTCCTGGAAACGAATTTGCTACGGGTGGAATTGTTACAAAATTAAAAGCTGCGGATTTTCTAATGAAAAGAGGTGGGAAAATGTTTCTGTGCAATGGTTTTGATTTAGACTCAGCGGAGTCTTATCTACTAAACTCCGAGCACAATCTGGGAACTGTTTTTATGCCAAAAGCAGCAGCCTCTAATATTACACCATCCTAATCATTACTGGAGTAGAATTTACAAAATCCAGAGATACTATCTCTTTGATCATTTTTTGAATATCTCTCTCAAGAGCCGTGTGAGTTGAAATAAGTAAGTTTGCAGAGCCTGTTGAAGCTTGTCGCTGAAGCATAGTCTCAACAGAAATATTATTCTCTTCAAACACTTTAGTAATTTTAGCTAAAACACCGGTTCTATCAGAGACATTAATACGAAGATAATATTTTGACTCAATATTTTCTGTTGGTTTCAATGTTAGCTGCTTACCTTCCATAGGTTTATCAAAACCAAGCATTGGTGTACTTTTACCGCTTCTTGCAATATCGATGATATTTGCTACCACGGCAGATGCAGTTGCATCTCCACCGGCACCAGGTCCATAATAAAGTGTCTCTCCTACTTTATCTCCAACAACACTGATTCCGTTCATAACACCGTCAATTTTCGCAATCATCTCATTTTGAGAAATCAAACAAGCATGAACACGAAGTTCTACTTCATTACCGTCTTTTTTGGCAATTCCTAAAAGTTTTATAGCATAACCGAACTCTTTTGCAAATGAGATATCATCCTGAGTTACATGTTCAATACCCTCAATCAAGATATCTTCAGGTTTCGCATCTATTCCATAGGCAATACTAGCTAGGATAAGAAGTTTATGTGCAGCATCATATCCACCAACATCAAATGATGGATCAGCCTCTGCATAACCTAGCTCTTGAGACTCCTTTAAAATGTCATCATAAGCTACACCCTCGTTAGTCATCTTTGTCATCATATAGTTACATGTACCGTTCATAATACCCATAATTGACTCTATGTGATTTGCAGATAAACCATCACGAAGAGCATTGATAATAGGAATTCCGCCGGCAACAGCTGCTTCATATTCAAAAGCAATATCTTTTGCTAGTTCTGCTAGTTCATAACGGTGATATGCCAGAAGTGCTTTATTTGCAGTGACAACTGCCTTGCCGCCTTTAAGTGCGCGCTTTACAACTTCTAACGGCTCTTCAACTCCACCCATAAGTTCTACAACAATATCAATCTCATCATCATTTAAAATATCATCAACATTGTCTGTCAGAATTATGTCTAAGCCTCTATCTTTAGAGAGATTTTTAACAACTCCGCTTTTTACTACTATATCAACACCTGCACGAGCAGAAATAACATCAGCGTTGTCTTTTAAAATATTTACTACGCTTGTTCCAACAGTTCCAACGCCGATTATTCCTACTTTTATCATATTATTTTTCTTCCTTCTTAAACTGTTTTAAAAACTCTTTGATATTTCTTGCCGCTTGGCGGATACGATTGTCATTTTCAATAAGAGCGATACGGACATAACCTTCACCGTAAGCACCAAAACCAATACCCGGAGCAACTGCAACGCCAGCTTGTGTTAAAAGTCTTTTTGAGAACTCCAAAGAGCCTAAATGCTCTACACACTCCGGAAGTTTTGCCCAAACAAACATACTAGCTTCATTTTTATTTATTTTCCAGCCGGCTCTCTCAAATGCCTCTAGCAAAACTTTTTGACGATGGTCATATTTTGCTGTGATGTCTCTAACACACTGCTGGTCTCCATTTAGTGCAACAGTAGCTGCAACTTGGATAGGAGTGAACATTCCATAATCCAACCAAGACTTTATCTTTTGAAGAGCGCCTATAAGTTTTTTGTTTCCTACAAAGAAACCAACACGCCAACCAGCCATATTGTAACTTTTTGAGAGTGTAAAAGACTCAACTGCCACATCTTTTGCACCCGGAACACTCATAATCGAAGGAGTAACATATCCATCAAAAGTTATATCTCCATAAGCGATATCGCTTATTACATAAAACCTTCTCTCTTTTGCCATGTGTACGAGTTTTACATAAAATTCTTGAGTTACCGTAACAGTTGTAGGGTTGTGAGGAAAGTTAACTAAAACATATTTTGGCTTAGGTGAACTCTCTTTGAGGACTCTGTCTAAGTCTACAAAAAATTTATCCTCATCAAGTCTAAAATGCTCGTCAAACTCTATCCCAAACTTTACAACATTTCCGCCAGCCAATATAAAAGAGTACTCGTGTATAGGGTAAGTAGGGTCTGGAACAACGGCTGTATCGCCTGGATTGGTTACTGCGTAAGTAAGATGAGCATAACCCTCTTTAGAACCCATAGTAGCAACACACTCTGTCATCGGGTCTAAATCACAGTCGTATCTTCTTTTGTACCAATCAGAAATAGCCATCAGAAGTTTAGGAATACCTTTAGAAGTTGAGTACCCGTGTGTCTTTGTCTTTTGGGCAGACTCGATAAGCTTCTCTCTAATATGTTCAGGGGTATCGCCATCTGGATTACCCATAGAAAAATCAATAACATCAGCACCAGCTCTACGCTCTGCCATCTTAAGGTCATTTACCTCAGCAAATACATACTTTGGTAGTCTTTTCATCTTGTCAAATTGTATTTCGTCAAACATCAAAATTCCTGATTAAATAATTAATGACATTTTAGCGAAAAATTTTGATAAAAAACTACTTTTTTAGTTTTCTTCTACTGTATTTGTTTCTTTTGTTTGTTCTGCTCTTGAGCCTATTGGCGTTAAGACCAAAGCATCTTTTATATTTTTAAGAGTATAAATATCTGAAATTTTCAAATAATGAGTATTTTCTTTCATGTTAAGAGTTATGCTTCTTCTTTTAACATCTCTTTTTACAACTCTTAATAAATTTAAAGATTTATCATAATAGGCAATATATGGATACCAGTTATTTCTAAATGAGCTTGTAATGCGTAGTTGTTTTATCTTCGATACATCCAGCCAGTATGAGTAGAGTGATCTTTTTAGCTTTATTTCCTGTCCCTCTTCAATAACCTTTGTATTAAGTCTTGAATTTTTCATATCAATAATATATACCCAGTCAGTTGCTGACTCTCTAATCACATCAACTATTTTACAACCGCTTTTGTTTAACTCTTTACTAAGTATAAGAGGGTCTGCAGCATATTCAGAAGTTAAACTGATATTCCATGTAAACTCAGAATTTATTAGGTTTGATTTTTCTGTTACATATCTATAGTAGCCTATATTTCTAAGAGTATCGCTCATAATTTTCACAAAAAACAGCGGTGTTCCCTCAGTTTTAAAACTAATATTTATCTCGCGAGGTTTTTTAAAAAACAGATTTAGCACACCATGTGCTTTAAGAGTCTCTATTACTTTTACAGAATCTACTCTACCATCATCGGTGTAATAATCTTCTTTTGGAGAAAAAATAATATCAATATAGGCCTTATCTTTAGCAAATACTTCTGGCTCTATCAAACTCTCAATTTTTTTAATTAAAAGATCTTCATCTTCTATCTCTTGCATCTCATCTGCGAAAGATAAAGAGAAAAACAGCAACAAAACTAAAAATATTTTTACCATTCACTATCTCTGTTTAATTTCTTAAATTCTTGAAAACTCAACTCTTTTAACTCTTTGTTTATGTATGAAAATCTTACTGTTTTAGGATTTGTGAACTCTTTAGTTTCACCATTTATCTCTATGCTTATATAGCCGTGACCAAGCGTCAAAAGCCAGTTTTTGTCTGGATCAAGCGATAATTCATCTGAAAATAGTTTTTGATCTCTTTTATGTGTTGACAAGTCAATATAACCTAACCACAATTTATGTTTTGGGATAATTTTAAAAGATAAAACTTCACTTTTATCTGCTTGTTTTAATGGCTCTTGCTCTTTTACTTCGGAGATGCTTTCATTGTTTTCTTCGTTTTCTTCAATTGCAGAACTGTTTATATCTTCAGAAGTCACTGCCATATTGTTTTTAGCATTTTCAATCATGCTGTTATCTATTGTCTCAATTTCTGAGGAAGTATTATTTGAATCCATAAGAGTAGATGTTGCAACAAGTACAAATATAATTAGAGCTATTGCTATATACACTACTGTAAAATTTCTTTTTTTCTTTGTTAAAAATAATTTAGCTTCACCTTCCTCTTCTTCTGCTTCAATTTTTTTTGTCTCTGCAGCAAAATTTTCTAAAAATTTTGCTTTTAAATCACTCAAATCTACTCCGTACTCTCTCTCAAGTATCGAGACAAAACCTAAAAACTGGATTTTTGTCATATCATCAAAATTCTCATCTAAAAAAGATTGTACATGTAGTCTCGATATGTGGGTTGTCTCATGAATCTTTTGAATACCGATATCTTTTAATTTGTTAAAATCTTCACTCATATTCTCATCCTATCCATTAAAATAGCTCCAGCGACACTTACATTTAAAGAGTCAAATTCATGTGACATCTTTATGCTGACAACTTCATCCAATTTTGAACTTACTCTAGAAGTCAGACCTTCGCCTTCACTTCCGAGAAATAGAGCTCTTTTTTGTTTGACTTTTACATCTCGTATATCTGTGCCGCCCATATCGGCTCCATAAGTAGTAAAACCTGATGTTTTCAAATCGTTCATAACATTATGAATATTACTCTCTAATGCAAAGGGCATATCATAAAGAGCGCCGGTACTTGTACGCAAGATGCCTTCAAATGGCAGTTGTTTAACCCCGCATGCAATGATGGCATCAACGCCTAAAGCGTAAGCAGTTCTAACAATGGCACCGATATTTCCAATATCTGTTAGTCCTGATAAAACGAGTACAAATTCTCGATTTAAAAATGACTGGTAATCATATAGTTTAAAGTCGTCAACCTCTGCTAAAATACCTTGATGAGAAGCATTTTTACACATTTTTCCTGCGGCATCTGATGGAATTCTTTTAATCTCAAAATTCATCTTCATTAGACGAGAATACTCTTTTTTGTCTATCTCTTTTGCGAGATAAAGAGTCTTGATTCTCTCAGGATGGTTTTTAATAATATAATTGATTGGTTGTTTTGCATAAATTAACATAAAGACATTCTACCTAAAAAAGATAAAGAAATGGTTTTTGATTGATTTTCTTATATATTTAGTAGTCGTTCATAACAAGCTTTTGTGTTTTCACCAGTTATTTTGCTGATAAGCTTTGCCTGCGTCTTTTTTGGTAAATCAAGCTCTAAAATATCATTTTGACTTACTGCACTGTAGTTATGAAAATCTCCAGCTTCTATTACAACAACCCATTCGCCTCTAAAATTATTGTCTAATTTAGCAAGACACTCTTTTGCTGTCCCAAAAACATACTTTTGAAACTTTTTAGTAAGCTCTTTAGCCAAAAATATCTTTCTCTCGCCATCTTCATGTGAAAGTTCATTGAGAAATTTTTCTAATCTATGTGGTGATTCATAAAGGATTGTCGTATAGCCACTGTTTAGCGCGCCTTGAAGTGAAGCAGCTCTATCTTTGCCCTTGTGTGGTAAAAATCCCCAAAACAGCATCTTCGTATCAACAAATCCGCTAGCTACAAATGCCGTAAGAACTGCATTTGCACCAGGTAAAATATCATACTCTATTTCATTGTCTTGGGCATATCGGACCAAAGCCTGTCCAGGGTCACTAATACCAGGCATTCCTGCATCACTGGCATAAATAATATTTTGTTCAAAAAAGGATGGCTCTAGTTTTTCAATAAAATCTTTTTCGTTATGTGAGTGAAGTGAAATAAACTCTTGATTTTCTTTAAAAGAAGTATTGTAGCGCTCTTTTAAAATGTGGATAAGTTTTTTTGTAACGCGAGTATCTTCGCAAAGAAGTATATCGGCATCACTTAAAGCTTCGATAGCTCTAAGCGATATATCGCCTATGTTTCCAATCGGTGTTGGAATTAATTTTAACAAGTTCTAAAAAATTACTTTTTAGCGTAACGAGCGTTAAATTTCTCGATTCTACCAGCTGTATCTACCATACGCTCACTACCAGTGAAGAATGGGTGACACTCATTACAGATGTCAATGTTTAATGTTGCTTTTTCAGATTTGTTTTCAAAGCTGTTTCCACATGCACATGTTACAGTACAAGTTACAAAGTTAGGGTGAAGATCTTTTTTCATTTTTTTGCCTTTTGATACTCGGTAATTTGCGAATATCTATATATTTTTTTAATCCGTATGGGTGCGGATTTTTATCGAGTCGAATTATATCTAAACTTTTCTTATGTTTCAAATAAAAAACTATATCTGCTTCAAAGAGCTTAGATCGATTAGTGTTTTATAGTAATATTTTGCTTGCCACTGCCATCACAGCACTCTCAGAACGCAGAACCATAGGTGTATCTAGTCTAAATACTTCTAATTTTGACAAGAACTCTTTCTCATTGCGTGAAAAACCGCCCTCACAACCAACCAATACTCTCTTAAAATCAGAGCTATCATCTAATGTATTGTCGCAAAAATCAAAGACCTTGGTATCTGGGAATTCTGTTATAAACTCTTTTATATTTTTATATGTGTTAAACTCAATATATGAACTTCTTCCGCTTTGCTGCATAGAAGCTTCTAAAATTCTTTCAAATCTTTTAAAATCAAGTTTAAAGTTTCTCTGGCTTCTGTCACAAGAGATAAACGAGATTCGCTCAACTCCTATCTCACAAAGTGAGGGAAGAACTTTTTCTATTGACTTTGAGTCTATTATGCACCAAGCTACATGTAGAGACTTTTTGCTTTTGACCTCTTTGACATGTGAAGAGGTTAAGAGTAGTTCCAAGCTTCTTGATTCTACACTCTGGACTCTGTATTTATGCAGATTTTTTATATCTTTTCTAGAGCGAAAACAGAGTTCATCGCCTTGTACATGTCGTCTCACTTTGACAAGATATTTGTATAATTCACCTTTGACATGTATGGTTTTCTCACCGGCTTCATCATGAAAAGTATAAATCAAAGCCACATCCAAATTGAGATACTTATAGTTAGAAAAGTTTCCAAGGCTAAAAGCTTATATGCAAACAGCTTATACTCCGTAAATTCATTTTGTTTATTTAAATATTTTAATTTTAAAGAGCGTTTAACTTCTAAAATAATCAGCACTATTGAAAAAACTATCATAATTATATTTTCAATAGTAAAATCCAAATGTTTTGCAGCCATCATAATGACACCCGTAAAAATCAAGGCACCCAAAAATGTACTTCCAATAGGATTAAAAAGAGTATGAGTTCTTTTATACTTTTGTAAATTAGTAGCTTTTTTTATCATTAGAAAATTCACTAAGATAACACCCAAGACAGCCAACACACTGTAGCTATGAGTTACAATACTCATGTCATACATTTCATTCATTATAACCCCGTTTTTCAGTTTAAAAAGTATAGTTTCAAGCCCAAATATAGCGCTAAAATCTTTTTATTTTATGAAAATTATTATAGCAAAAGATATTTACAATCTTTCAAATATAAAAAAGGTTTATTAAATCTCTTCTTGTAACTCTTTATAACTGCTAATCTTAGTTTCTCTCAAATCAAAATGTTTTTTTTCACAATAAAGATTATTGTCTTTAAACTGAGGCAAAGCATTGATTTTATCTATATCAACATCTTGATGTGTCTCTTTTAAAAGAACAAAATCATCACCAAAAATACGAAAAACTTTACAAGCATTAAATTCATTTTGCAGATAAAAAACAAAGTTTATTAAAAACTCATCACCTTGACTCCATCCAAATTGTTGATTATAGAGCGTGAATTTTTTTATATAAATAATATTTAGACATATATCTTTACTCTCATCTTTGCTTTTTTGCAAGATAAAATCAAGATAAAAATGGTTATAAGCATGTGTTAGAGGGTCTTTAAAGAAGTAAGCAAAGCGTTCATCATCCATGTGCGAACACGGTTCTTGATTTATACTTTGCTCTATTTCAACTGATGCTAAAACCTTAACAGCACTTTTAATGACTAGAGGGTCATACCATACTCCGCTCAAATTTTTGAGTTCTTGTATTGCCTCAGAAGTTGTTTTTCTGCTTTTGTATATTCGACTGGTCGTCATTGCGTCAAATGTATCGGCTACAGACATAATCCTTGAGAGCAGTGGAATCTCCTCGGCTTTTAAACCACGGGGATAACCGCCCCCGTCATAACGCTCATGATGCGCATAAACTATTTCAGCCAAATGTTTATACATCGGAACCTCAACAAGGATTTCATAACCGGCAGTTGCATGCTCTTTGATCAATCCATACTCGCCATCAGTCAATGCTCCCGGTTTTAGCAAAATTGCATCAGGAGTCATTATCTTTCCGATATCATGTAAAATTCCAGCTTCATAAATCAGCTCGCAATCTTCTTCTTTTAGTCCCATATCCTTGGCAATATCCCTTGAGTAGCTTGCAACCCGCTCACTATGCCCGCCGGTGTATGTATCTCTTCCCTCTATCATCTTCACAAATGAATGTATAGCCTGTTCGTAATTTTCAACTTGTATTTCTTGAAGCTGCAGCACCTCTCTTGTGCGTTCTTGCACCATTGTTTCGAGTTTTGTTTTATACATCTCATTTTCACGAAAAGCACTTAACTTATCTATAGACTGCTCAAGAACTTTTAATGCTTGGTCAAAATTAACAGGTTTGATAATATAGCCGGTCACTTCAAGTTGAATAGATTGTGTTAAATACTCAGAGTCGGTATAAGCAGATATGACTATAACTTCTTGTTTTTCATTTTTTTGCCGTATGTTGCGGATTAGCTCCAAGCCATTCATTTTTGGCATGAGAATATCTGTTATAACAATGTCATAGCTGTTTTGAAGATATTTTTCAAGACCCTCTTTACCATCAGCGGCTGTATCAACATGAGGGAAAATTTTTCTTAAAAAAAGTGCGATTTTTTCGCGTAAATCTGGCTCATCTTCAACATATAAAACAGAAAATTTTTTAGCTTTTTTTTGTAGCGAATTTACTTTTCCTTTTAAATCATCATTCATCTTCTCTCCTCGTTATTTTCTTTGCCTAGACTACTGTTTTGCTTTAGCAGTTTTACCCTAAAACAAGCTCCTATATCTTGGTTATATGCTTCAATCTTGCCATGAAGATGATCTTCAACAATCATTTTACTCATATACAGACCCAAGCCTGTACCGGTGATATCTTCTTTTGTAGTAAAATATGGATCAAAAATCTTTGCAAGAATAGCCTCGTCAATTCCGGTACCATTATCACACACCGTAACATCTACATATGCACCATTATCCTCTATGCTTACCTCTATGAGCGGGTTTTGTGTATGCCCTGCCAGAAGTGCATCTTTAGCATTGTTGATTATATTGACAAACACCTGCATCAACTCTCTTGGGTATGCATCTACTTCAGATTCGCTTAGATATGATGTTTTAAACTCAATATTATTATTGACAAGGCTGTCTTTAACTATCGTATAAGTTTCTCTTAGCACATCTTCAAGTTTCACTTTGGAAATTGACTTATCGGGTTTAAAAAAGTTTCTAAAATCATCAATAGTTTTGGAGAGATGCCCGGTTTGATTAAGAATATCTCTTGCATATTTTTCTGACTTAGTATCATCGAGCTGCTCTGTTGCTATATCCAAAAGTATGTTATTTGCATCCATAGCAATCCCGGTAATGGGCTGTCTCCATTGGTGTGCTATCATTCCTATCATCTCTCCCATTGCCGCATGACGGGATTGAAGAATCATCAGCTCGTCTTTTCTCTTTAGCTCTGTTACATCCATGGCTGTTGTAATTCGTACTTTTTTGCCATCGATGATGCCAAGCGGAGCAGAGGTAAATGTCCAAATCATCTTCTTGCCATTTTTGGCAGTAATTTCAAAGTCACCTTCATCGACTCTCTGTTGGGTATCAAAGAGATTTTCTATATCCTCTTGTGCCTGTTTAGAGTACTCTGGAGTCATTTTTTTTACCATTTTACCAATAGTATCAATCTCACTATGAGAGTAACCTGCCAAATCTTGCCAAACTTTGTTTATCATCAATATTTTGCCATCTTCTCTGCCTATTGACATCGGTGCCGGAGCTTCATTGAAAATGGTCTCTAGCTCTTCTTTTTTATCTTTTAGCTGCTTGAGTGCTTTTTCTTGCTCTGTAATATCATTTGCGACTGTTAAAATATACCTTTCACCATCAATACTCGCCACGCTTGCATAAATATTGAGAATTATTTTCTCACCGTTTTTTTTGTTTAAAGAGTGGATAAAGTTCTCAACGAACCCGTCTTTGTTTAAAGCATCGACATACTTTTGTCTATCAGCAATATCATCCCATAGATTTACATCTATTGTTTTCTTACCGATAAGTTCTTCTTTTTTATAGCCCAAAACTTTTTCGCCGGTCTGGTTGACTTCAATAATTTCTCCCGTTTGCATCTTTGTAATAAGAAGAACATTGGGAGTGTTATGAAATGCTTTTTCAAATTTTTCTCTTGAAAACCTAAGTTTCTCTTCTACATGTTTTCTCGCACTGATATCTTGAATAAACCCGACAACTTTCTCTGCTTGTCCGTTTTCATCATATTTAACTTCAGCAATAGATGAGATGATTTTAGGCGCACTGCCATCAAATGGATGTATCTCAAACTCAAGGTTGTACTCCAAACCATTCTCTAACAAATCAATCAATGCCTGATGAACACGCTCTCTCTCAGGGATACAGCTCTCAACAAGCTCTGTTGTAAAAGAACCACTCTCACCGGAAAATCCATAAATGCGTTTAGATTCTGATGAAGCCAAAAACTTTTGCGTCTTTATTATGTATTCCCATCCCCCGACCTTGCCGATTTTCTCCACTGCTTCATAGCGTCTTTTTTCAAGTTCTAAAGCCTCTTGCATCATTTTTTGTTCAGTTATATCTACTGAATTTCCAACTAGCCCTATGGTTTTACCTTCTGTATTTATCAGAGGCGATTTTACGGTTAAAAAATAGACTTTTTGTCCATCAGGGTAAATAACCCATTCATGACTTGATATTATTTTGTTGTGTGAAAATATTATCTGGTCATGTTTACGAAAAGCATCAGCAGTATCTTTACTAAATAACTCATAATCGATTTTTCCTATGATTTGCTCTTTTGATTTTCCTAAAGTTTTTTCAAATGCTTTATTACATGTAATATAAACAGAGTTGACATCTTTTACAAATATGAGGTTATCCACACTGTCTACAACATTGTCATACAACTCTTTTAATCGCACAATCTCATTTTGTGCCTCTTTTTCTCTGCTGACATCAGTGTGTGAGCCTATCATGCGAATAGGTTTGTTTTCCTTGTCAAAGATTGTTTTAGCCCGTGAATCAACCCACACCCAGTGTCCGTCTTTGTGCTTAAGCCTGTAAGTATTTCTGTATCGTCCATCTTTGCTGTTTATAGCTGTTTTAACATCTAAATGTGCCTGAGCAAAATCATCAGGATGTAAAAGGCTTTTCCAGGTTTGAAAGCTATTTTCCAGCTCATCATCACGATAACCGAGTATCTCTTTCCATCGAGGAGAGATATATACCTCATTGTTTGATAAATCCCTATCCCATAAGCCGTCTGTTGTTCCCTCTACGATGTAACGATAACGCTCTTCTTGTTCAATTAACTGCTTTTGTATTGTAATGTTATAAAGCGCATAAGCGATATCTCCTGCAACTTCTTCTAAAAGCATCAACTCTTCTTTGTCTCTAATAGGTTTTTTATCAATCGAGATAGTTAAGTAGCCATAGAGTTTTTCATTGTGCTTTAAAACTATATTAAGAGCGCTCTCATTATTATATTTACCGCTTAGCGAACACTCAGGACAGCTTTTTTGTGTATCTTCTATAAAAGAGTGCCCTTTAGATTTCTCTCGTGTTTTGCTTATGCAATACGGTACCCAGCCCTGTTTTAGTTTCTCTTGCAACTGCATAAAATCTTCAGCATCATATGTACTTGCGATATGCTTTATATCCATATCTTCATCATATATAACAATCCATGCATCCTTATAAATATGCGTCGATATTAAGATGTCGCAGCACTCTTGGATTAACTTTTGAGGCTCTTTTTGACGGACAATAAGTTGGTTAACAGCTCTTATAACCAACAAGACATTATTTAGGTACTCATTTTTTTTAATATGTCTTGTAATTTTTCTGATAACAAAAAATGAAAAAATTGTGAATACAAGAAGAAATAAGAGTGTTAAAATTAAGTTTATTGTTTCATACTTCTCAAACATTTGGTTAGATTTAGCTTTGAATTCGTCAGCTTTACTTTGAGCGTGTATATATAATTTTAAAATAGAAGATTCCATTGCTTCAACATGACGGGCACCTTCTTCTCGAACAATCATTTCCGCTTCTTCAAACTTGTGGTTTTTTGTCAATGAGATTACTTCATCACGAATCGGCTTCCAATCTTTAAAGAGCTGTTTAGCCTCAGCCTCAAGCTTTTGTCCTTCGTCTTCAAGTATGTTTTGTTCAATAATTTTAAAAAACTTATAGACTCTTTGTTCATTATGATTGATATTTTCAATGAGATTATCTAAATCATCATGCGATAATAACAACACGATACTTTTCATATCTCTATGCATTTTATATACTTTTGCATTGAGCTTTAATGCTGTATTTGAAACTTTTAGAGGGTGTTCGTAAATCTCTTCAGTGACCACATGCATAGAGTGTAATTGATAGAAATTAATAACATTTAGACCAATGATAAAAAGAGCGCTCAAGCTTGAGACAAGTATGATAATATTTATGTCTTTTTTACTTTGGCTAAATTTATTCATAAATCATTCCTAGATATCTCTTAATTTCTAAAAACAAAGGATAACATAAAATGACATAAATATAGCTAATTTAAGGGTAATCATGTCCAAATACCGATACTTTTATACAAAGGATTTTAAGCTTCATTTAGAGAGTTAAAAAAGTAAAATATGTTACAATACTTTCATTATAAATTTCATTTATAGTGAAATTTCACAATAAACTTATTAAAAGAAGAGACATGGCTATTACAATAGAACAGGCACTCAGACATATTTATGAAAATGCAGCGATAAAATCTTTAAAAATTCTGCCAATTGAGTCAACTTTGGGCTATGTCTTGGCTCAAGATGTCATAGCAAAGCATAATCTTCCTCCCTTTGACAACTCTGCGATGGATGGTTATGCGGTAAAATGTAGCGACGCGGGCAAATCCGTAGAAGTGCTGCATACTATTTTTGCCGGAGACGACTCAAGCGCAGAGTTGCACTCAGGCCATGCAATCAAAATAATGACGGGGGCTAAGATACCTGCTGGATGTGAATGTATAGTTCCTATTGAAGAAGTAAATCTAATCAGTTGTGCAACCTCCGAAGAAACTCTAGAAATAAAAGACTGCATTGTTTTACCTCAAAATTTGAAACAAAACAGACATATCCGTTTTTGCGGAGAGGATATTCAAAAAGAGACTCTACTTTTAACAAAAGGGCAAAGACTTCATGCTCATCATATTACACTTTTGGCATCTCAGGGTATCAGCCATGTAAAAGTTTTTAAAAAACCAAAGATTGCTATTTTTGCCTCTGGAAACGAACTAAAAATGCACTTTGAAAATGTTGAGTCACACCAACTATACAACACCAATACTCCGACTTTTTACTCTAGAGCGCTAGAACTTGGCTGTGAAGTCAACTTTATAGGCACGGCAAATGATTCTATTGAAGATATCCGTATGCACATACAGAGTGCGCTTGATAGTGACCTTATCATTACTTCGGGCGGTGTTAGTGTTGGAGATGCAGACTTTACAAAAGAGGCATTTGGAACTTTTGGGTATCAAATAATTTTTGATAAGATAGAGATAAAACCCGGAAAACCCACAACTTTTGGAAAAATTGAAAAGACTTTAGTGTTAAATCTTCCAGGGAACCCTTTAGCTGCTGCATTAAACTTTGAACTCTTTGGACAAAGTATCATCTTGGCTCTCAGCGGTGAAGAATCTAAGTATATCAACTATATTGAATCAGAAATAGCTAGTGATTACAGACTAAAATTTGGTAGAAGAACTTTAGTGCCGGGATTTTTTGACGGCAAGTCGTTTACTCCATATAAAAGATTCTCTCCGGGTATGATATCGCCTCTTGCAGTCTCAAACTCTTATATTATAATTGATGAAAATTGTGGACTGTTGCCAGAGGGTTCCAAAGTAAAGGTAATCTCTACAAGATTTAGTTTTACATCCAAAGAAGTTACTAGTTTAATCAGTTGTGAAGCTGGAGTTTAAACACTTTGAGGGTTTATAAAACTCTCGCCGCGCTTTATCTTTTCCCAAAGTTCACTGTCATTCCAACCGTTTTTTACTTCATCAGAAAAAACTATCTCATTTAAATCAATAATTCCCATATTTTTTGAATAAGCATCTTCATTAAAAGCTTGTGCATAACCTGTAGCCGTCTCATGAACTATAACACTGTGAAGTTTTACTTCTTTTTCGCCATTTATACTTGATGTAAGTTTTAAAAGTCTGTCTATCATCAAAAATATAACACGGCAAAACTGTTCAGCCGATGGAGATACCGGCAGCTGCAGCCATCTGTCAGAGTGTTTTTTCATATCTTTTATATACTCTTCATCATCACCGCTCCAAAGTGTAATAGCGTGGTCAAATGAGTCAATCAAAGCTTTCATATTTTGCTTCATAAGTCCAAAGTCATATATCATCTGTCCATTATCTAAAAAGTTAGATTCAAACAGAAGTTCAACCTTGTATGAGTGTCCATGGATTGAACTTCTGCATTTAACACTAGAACAGCCTCTGACTATATGAGCGTTTTCAAATTTAAAAAGTTTTCGTATTATCATCTTTAAACACCCTTGTTTTGATCCCATATTCGAATATGAAGTCTATCGCTAAAATTATAGCCTTTTACCTTACAAAACTCTATCAAAGGCTCTGTGTTTGCTTCAACTTCTTCTTTGCTTCCGCCAAGAGGCATACAGTAAACCAAAGTCTTTGGTGAGTGCACTATTATACTCTCTATTTCCTCTTCTAATCCCAAAGTAATAGACTCCGCATCAATAGAAAACTTAAAAAATGCCTCTTTAGCATTTGAAGCTATAGAGTAGATAACATCACCTCTGACTCTTTTGTTTAAAGGCTCATCAGAGTTTGATAGTTTTACCGACAGAGCAAATATACACTCTTTGTATACAGGGTATTTTTCAAAGTCTACATGTAAAGAAGCGTTTGTCTCAAATGTAATCTTGTGCCCGCTTGCGTGAAGAGCCTCTAAAAACTCAACAAATACAGGGTCATTAGCATATATCAGAGGCTCTCCACCGGTTAAAACTATATCTACATGTCGAGGTAAGTCATACTGCTTTAAAACAAGTAAAAGCTCTTTAGCACTGTTTATAGGTATCCAGTTTTTTGAGAAGTGTTCTTTGTTCACTGCATATGCAGTGTCACATCCTAAGACTTTAACACCATCAGGAGAGAGTTCTTCACAACCGAAACCTTCACATTTCATATTGCATCCGCCAAAACGAAAGAAAAGTGAAGGCACACCTGTATATCTGCCTTCACCTTGGATGCTATAAAAATGCTCAACTAGATAGAGCATTTGTCATCCACCAGTCTCATAAAAAGCACGAGATGAAGTCTCCGAGTCCTCGCCGCCCCATCTGTTTTTTTCAGGCTTAGTCCTTACCACTTCTCTTAAAACTTCAGCAGCAGCTTGGATGTCGCCAGCCTTGATGGCCTTGCCGATACTTAGTGCCTCATCAAAATACAGACACGGTATGAGGTTGCCCTCAGCAGTTAGCCTGATGCGGTTGCATTTTTTACAAAAGTCATCTTCATAGGGCTCAATCAAACCAAATCTGTACCCGTCTTTCATACGAAAGTAGTGTGAAGGAGATGAGCCGTCAAAGCCCTCATCTTCAAACTCATAATGCTCTCGTAAAAGACTTAAAAGTTCATCAGATTTTAGCCCGCTTATCTCTTTAGCTGCAAATTGATTTTCCATATACTCTATAAATCTTATTGACATGTCACGCTCTTTGCAGTACTCTAAAACATCTACAATCTCATTGGCGTTCATGTTCTTCATAGGCACCATGTTTACTTTTACTTTAAGGCCGACTTTGCGTGCTTCTTCAACACCCTCTAAAACATTTTTTAAAACATCTTTTCCGGCAATAGCTTGAGCGACTTCAGGCTTGAGTGTATCTATGCTTACATTGATGCGTTTAAGTCCTGCATCTTTAAGCCTTTGCGCCGTACCTTTAAGCAAATATGCATTTGTAGTCATTGCTAAATCTACAGACGGTTTATAGTCATAAATCATCTTGATGAATTTATCTAAATCTTCTCGAAGTAGCGGTTCTCCACCGGTTATTCGGATTTTGTTTACGCCCTCATCTATAGCTATTTTCATAAACAAAAACAGTTCTTCAAAGCTAAGCAGATTCTCTTTTGGAACCCATGAAAAAGGTTTTTCCGGCATACAGTATTGACATCTAAAGTTACAGCGCTCAGTTACAGAGACACGAAGATAATCAACTACTCTATCATAGCTATCAATTAGCATAATAATTCCTAAACTATTTTATATGCAGGTATTATATCTTTTGGAAGTAAAAGTGAAGTTAAATTTTTTGAAGTTATTTTAAAGAAGTGTTTTCAAGCCACAAATGTGACTTGAAAATAAGAAAGTTCTAGTTGCTAGCGAATTTGTAAGTTAGCATTGCCCAGAATTTTGTAACATCAGCATAATTAACATTGTCACTGTCAAAGTCAGCAACTTTGATTGAACCTGTTAAGTTATTAACACCAGGAATTTTGTTTGAATAAACAGCATCGATTTCTGTACCGTAATCAGTACTTCCATATTCGCTTTGGAAATCATGGTAAACAACTTTTAAAGTACCAAAATCTTTAGCTTTATATCCAACATAAGCGCTCATATCTTCTAAACCAGCAGTTGGTGAACCACCATTACCTAAGAATACATCAGCCCATCCATTTTGACCATGTAGTGTAGCATACGGTGTTTTAAATGCAGTATCACCACCGGCAACACCATCTTCACCACTTAATGACTCATAACAAACACCAGCTAAAATACCGTTTGCATTCACACCAAGACCAAGTCTGTAGTAATCAGCATCAACATCTACAGCACTATTATCAGTACCTGATTTCTCCATAGAAGGGTCAGTTTGTGTAGCATACTCTGCACGGTAACTTACTTTAACACCATCAGAAACAGCAACATCACCAGTAAGTGCGATACCATAAGTATCATGTTGAGTACCTATCATATAAGCATAAGCAGTAGCAGTTAACTCTGGCATTACTTTATATTTTGCATTTAAAAGTAAATCTCTTGAGTCTGCAGTTCCCTCGTATGCAACTGTATTTCTATCAGTTATATATGAAGCAAATAGATTTAAGTTTTCAACATCGCTGTTTGTAACAGTAACAGCATTAAATGTTTGAAACATTTGTCTCCAGCCAACAGCTCCAACAAATCTTTGATTGTCAAGATTAATCATTTGACGACCAATTCTTACATTAGTCTTACCATACTTAGCATCTATGTATGCTTGAGTAAGGCGAGTTTGCTTTGGATCAACTACTGTACTCTTATTATTTGGATTAGTAACACCATCGTTATAATTATTGTTTAAAGCAGATACATTAGTCATCTCTACATAAGCAGATAACCAATCAGTACCAAATAAATCACCACTAGCACCGATAGTTAAACGATTTGTGAATGCATTCGCATCCCCAGTAGCATCTGTCGCAACTGTTCCAGAATCTTCAACATTCTCAAAGCGAGCTCTGATTTCACCTTTCACTTTAACATTACTAACGATATCAATTCCATCTGCCTGTGCTGAAACTGAACCAATCCCCATTACCATAGCTGCAGCTATTGACATTTTTAACATTTTTCTCATTTATATCTCCTGTTTTGTCTGTTTGTCACTTAATTAAAGAAGTGATACCTCAACCCCTAGCAAAAAAGGTGTCATTCAAGTATCACTTCTAATTATGTGATTTATTACGACTTGACACATTCTACATCTCTAATTTTTAAATTAAGTTTAAATTATAGTAAAATTGTCAATTTATTTACTTTTTACCATTAACTGTATATATTAAGCACTTTTTTATGTGATAAATCAACTTTGATAATACCCTGTTTATCTGTTATAATGGCGCTATGAGATTTAGAAAACTAAAAAAACAAAATAAAACAACTCCAACAATAAATAAACCTAAATATATGCATGCTAGATACAGCTATAGAATAAAAGCATTTATAACTGACATGTTTATGATTTATGCTCCGATACTATACATAATCGCTTATGTAGTTATGAGTGGAAAAGATGATTTTCAATCATCAGAGCTTGCACCGTTGATAGCGGTGAGTATCTACGGGCTCATCTATGCGCTGCTACTTAGTAACTTTGGACATACCCCAGGTAAAAGAGCATATGACATGAAAGTAGTTGATGACAGAACCGGAGAGACTATCAGTTTCTTTAGAGCTTTATTGAGATTTTTAGCATTTTTATTTACTGCAACAACTCTTTTGGGACTTTTTCTTCCATTTTATAGAAAAGATAACAAAGCTCTTCATGATCTTATATGTAAAACACTTGTTGTGGTTGAGAAGAAAGCATAGCATGAGAGCGAAAAAAACTTTACATGTAATAAATTAATACTTTAATATAATTGCCGAAATTGAACAATTAAGATAGTTTTAGAATTGTGTTAACGAATTGTTGAAGTAAGAGTAAAATCTGCCTCGAAAGAGGCAAGCTTTTAGGAATGCTAACACATGGGATTCTCCACGCTGAGTTGCCATAGCGGCGCCAGCGAAATCTAAGGAATCAGCGTGCCCCCTTGCGGGTATACTTCCTTAGATATTTTAAATTAGTGTAAGTCTCTCCACACTTGTTTTTTCCACAAGAAAGCAAAGATAGCGAAGATAATAATGTAAATCATTACATTTCTACCTATTTCTTCTCTTTCATGACGCTTAGTATCACCGGCATCTTTCATGTGCTCAATAATTTTCTCAGCAGCATCTGCGGTTACACCTACACGAGGCATAGCAGTTCCTTCAAGAATATTTTGAGGATTTTCAATCAGTTTACTAAGGAAGTCATCTCCACGAGAACGGATATACATACTTAAATCCGGTGGTAATTTACCCATATATTTAATAAGAGATTCTTGATACTCTATAACTTTAATATCAAACGCTAAAGAGTCTTTCTCATGCTTGAATTTTGGTTTTTCACCGATTTGAGTCCATTTTTCATACTCAACTGAATGACATCTACCACAAGCGTCTTCATACGCCATTGCAGGTGTAACATCTTCAGGTTTTACAGCAATAGATTGCATATATGCAACCATGTCAGCAACTTCTTGATCTATATCGCCGCCCATTCCATAATATGAAACCATCGGGTGCATTTCACCTTTTGCAGCATCAAATTTATGCTCAACTTTTAGAGCATGTGCAGGGTTTTTAATCAAGTCTGCTAAGAATTTAGCATCATAAATAGCTCCAGCATTACTTAAGTCCGGTGGATTAACACCGTAAGCGCCAGCAGCTGTAACTGCGTCCATTGGGGCAGGCATACCAGCTACTTCTATTGAGTGACAGCCGGTACAACCGCCATTTACAACTAAATCTTTACCGCTTGCAGCATTTCCGGTTTTTGTTATCGCCGGTAAATCGTTATATGCAAAACCTTCATTTTTTGCTTCTATTACTTTCTTATGTAATACATGGTGAGCAAAAGGCTCAACAAGATAATAAGTTGCTAGCGAGAAGAATACTACAACTGCTAATATAATTGGTTCTTTATTTTTCATCCTATCTCCCTATACTTTTTTTTCGCGTGCTGTTATAAATGGAAGTGCTATCCATTGAACGACAAACAGAACTGCCGAAACAAGACCAATTTGACTAAATACACCTTCCGGCGGTAACTTACCCATAGCTGTTAAAATTATCATATTAGAGAGCATTACCCAGAACCAGATTGCAAATAATCCACGACGGTTTGCAGGAACAGCATTTGGACTTCTGTCTAACCATGGTAAAAGAACAAAAATAACTTGAGCAAAGCCAAATAGTATAAGACCTAAGTCAATATTAAATGGACGAAGAATCTCATAAGACCATAAAAAATACCACTCAGGGTAGATGTGTGCAGGAGTCTTAAGACCATCTGCAGGGTCAAAGTTTACCGGATCCATTGCAAAACTATAATTCCAAAATACTAGATAGAAAAAGAAGATTAAGAAAATTCCAACAACCATCATATCTTTAGACATAAAGTCATTAGCAAATCTCATAACTTTTGAACCAGCTTTGTCGCCATCTAAATATTTTTTAGATTCTGCATCAAAATCAATCTCTTCACCATCTTGGTTGTTAACATGCGGTATACGAAGAGCAGCAAAATGAAGACCTATTAGTGCCATAATTGCTAATGGTAATAAGAAAACATGTAGCATAAAGAAACGGCCTAAGAATGCTTGAGCAGGAACATAATCCCCACGAATCCACTCAACTAAACCATCAGCATGTAGTGAACCACCGGCAAATAGGTTAGTAATAACCATACCAGCCCAATAAGACATTTGTCCCCATGGTAACATATAACCAGAGAATGCTTCAGCTGAAAATGCTACAAAAAGAAGCATACCCGAAACCCAAATTAACTCACGGCCCTTTTTGTAAGAACCATAATATATACCTGTAAACATGTGAATATAGATAACCAAGAAAACTACTGATGCCGCGACACCGTGTATATGTCTCCAGAGCCAACCAAAGTCAACTTCTCTCATAATAGTATAGTTTACACTATAAAATGCTTCATCAACAGTAGGTACATAGTACATTAATAAAAATATACCTGAAACTACAAGTAGTGCAAAAGTGATTACAAGAACCATACCCATTGCCCATAAGAAGTTAATATTTTTTGGAATCCAGTACTCAGATGCCATTACTTTTTCTATTTTCTCAACTGCTAATCGCTGGTTTAACCAATCTTTAACACTAGTTGCTTTTGTAAAATGTGCCATTTACTTTCCCCTTTCTATAGCGTAATGCCAGTTTCTTTCATCTGTTTATATTCTGGTCCAACTTCACCGAGTATAACTTTGTTTCCATCAATCTTAAACGGAGGTATATCAAAACCACGCGGTGGCGGTACTTGTGTTACAACACCAGCCCAATCAAACTTTCCACCATGACATGCACATAAGAAACCTTCTGCTTCACCTTTATATGCAGGAATACAACCTAAGTGTGTACATAAACCGATTGCTAGCATAAAGTGAGAGCCGTCAACAACAATATCACGCTCTTTTTGTTCATCTGTCTGCGAAGCAACCATTGCTGCAGTTTTTTTCAAAACAAAGATTGGCTTACCTCTCCATTTTTCTGTTACTAACTGATTTTCTTTATATATTGACATATCAAGTGTAGTAAAACCAGCTGCCTTAACACTTGGAAGCGGATCCCAAGTTTTTTTCATTGCTACCAATGAACCGACTGCACCAACACCTGCTACGGCGCCAAATGCTTTACCCATAAACCCTCTACGGCTACTGTTATGCATGTTTGCCCTCTTTCACATATTTTTTAAAGACTGATTATATACCAAATATGTTTTAATTAACTATAAAGTTAAGTTTTCTTTTATCAAATCTACTAAATTATAATTATTCTGTTTCAATTTTACATAATTATGACTATTTATTGAACTTATAACTTCAATAAACTCAGCTTTATTGTATTTTTTTATAATTGGGATGTTTAGATTCTCAAAAATCTCCTGAAACTCCGTTATATAGTCATCTCTTTGGATATATATCGGCTTCCCGCCAGATGCAAGATTTTCCAAAACAGCTTGAGGAGATGCAGTAATAAGAATTTCTGATTTTTGTATCACTTCATCATAATCTTCAAACTCATGATAATTTTTAAACTTTTCTTTTAGCATGTCTTCATAATCTAAAAAATAGTAAAAACCTAAAAGTAAGTCTGGATTTAAATCTTCAACAAATGAAAGATTTTTTTCTAAATCTTTTTCATAATCATCATCACCGAAAAAATAAGCGATTTTTATAGTTTTGTCTTTTTGCTCACAATATTTATCATCTACAACTACTTCATTACTCTTTACATGTATAAATGTAGAGAAAAATTGTTTCATATCTTCTAACATTACAGGGTTTGCTTCATCTGAGTCAAATATAAGCTTATCTCCATGATTAGCAATATGGGGAATGTTTCTAACGACATCAATCCCAACACTTTTCTCCACTCCAAAATCTCTTGCAACCTGTGCTATACGAAAATCTGAACACAAAAGCGTTATGTCTGCATCACCGAGTGCTCGAATAGTTGTGCAAGCTCTTCTAAATCTATCCAGTCCTATTCTGTGACCTGTATGAACATAGTAGTAATTTTTCATTTATTTCTTCCTGCTATTTTTATGTATATATGTAGTATCTCTATTGCAGCCGGAGTTATTCCGCTTATCATTGACGCTGCTTGAAGTGTTGGCGGATTAAAAGTCTCTAACTTCTCAACAATTTCTTTTGATAATCCACTTACAGATACAAAGTCAAAATTTTGGGGAATTTGAATTTTGAGATATTTTTTCATCTTCTGTATCTCTTGGCTTTGCATAATGATATATCGATGATATTTTCCCTCTACAAGAATCTCTTCTTTAATATAATCATCATACTTGTTTAACTCAGGAAGAAGTGCCACCATCTTAGCAACATCAAAAGTTTTTCTAGCTACTAGCTGCTGAGCTGTGATAATATCTTTTATCTTCTCTTCACCGATACTTTGTAAAAATGAATTAAACTCTTTATTTGGCGTATATACGGTATCTAAAAGAAGTTTTGCACCATCTTGAATCTGCTGATTTTTTAATTTTACCTTTTCATACATGTCATCACTCAGAAGTCCAAGCTCATAACCATAATGAGAAAGTCTGGTATCAGCACTCTCTTCACGAAGTAAAAGTCTATACTCAGCCCTACTTGTAAACATACGGTAAGGCTCGTTAGTTCCTTTAGTAACAAGATCATCTATCAAAACACCTATATAAGCTTCATCACGACGAAGCACAAGCGGCTCTTTACCTTGCAAAGATAAACTTGCGTTTATCCCAGCCATAAGTCCTTGAGCTGCCGCTTCTTCATAACCTGTGGTTCCGTTAATTTGACCGGCACAATAAAGTCCGCTGATTTTTTTAGTCTCAAGCGAGTGCTTAAGCTCACGAGGGTCTACAAAATCATACTCAATCGCATATCCATAACGAACAATTTTTGCATTTTCTAAGCCTTTTACCGACTTAATCATCTCTCGTTGAACTTCTGGCGGCAATGAAGTTGAGAGTCCATTTATATAACACTCTGTATTATCCATAGTTTGTGGTTCTATGAAAAGATGATGTCGATCTTTATCTGCAAATTTACTTACCTTATCTTCAATAGATGGACAATATCTTGGAGATTTCCCCTCTATTTGACCCGTAAAAAGTGGTGCACGGTAAAAATTTGAAGAGATTATCTCATGAGTTTGCTCATTCGTGTAAGCTATGTAACATGGAAGTTGTTTTTTAGTTTGGCGAAAAATTTCGCGGTCAGTTCTAAAAGAAAAAGGGCTTGGCAGTTCATCTCCACCTTGTTCTTCCATCACTGAAAAATCAATAGTTGAGCTGTCAAGACGAGCACAAGTACCTGTTTTTAATCTAGCAATATTGAGTTTTGCATCATTTTTTAGTGAAGCACTTAAGCCTTCACTTCGTTCTTCACCGTACCTGCCACCTTTTTTTTGCACTTCGCCTACATGAATAATACCATTTAAAAAAGTACCAGAAGTCACGATAACTTTAGATGCAAAATATTCATTTAAAAGGTCGGTTTTTACACCCAAAACTACATCATTTTCAATAATCAAAGACTCAACTGTTTCTTGAGCAAGATTTAAATTTGGTGTGTTTAATATAGTATTTCTAGCAATTATACGATACTTGTCCATGTCAATTTGCGCACGACTTCCACGAACAGCCGGACCTTTTGTCTGATTAAGGATGCGAAACTGAATCCCTGCCGCGTCAGTTATAAGCCCCATCTCTCCGCCAAGTGCATCAATTTCACGAACTAAATGTCCCTTTGCCAAACCGCCTATTGCAGGGTTACAAGAAGTTGCTCCAACATTTTCTGCAAGCATTGAAATCATCAAAGTTTTGTTACCCATTCTAGCACTTGAGAGGGCAGCTTCAACTCCGGCGTGACCACCACCAACAATAATTACATCATAGTTCATATATAATTCCTACTATCAAATCTCATAAAAACTGAACTCGTCCAGTTTTTATTCAGTCACTAAAGCTTCGCCTTTGGCGAGAAAATATTTATATATTTATGAAGACTATATAGCTCTTTCAGCGGTTATAAAAATCATCAAAAATTCAAGGATGAATTTTGATTTTTATCCTCGGAAGAATCACAGGATGTGATTATGAGAATGAGCTTAAAGAGCTATTTAGTCATAGCAACTTTTTTATTAAATCGAATTTTATCATTTTTAAGTATAATTTGACAGAGAATAGAAAAATTAAACAAGGTTTTTAATAATTATGATAGAAAAAGCACATGAAGCTTATAACAGCGGCGATTTTAAAACTGCGTTTGACATGTACACAAAACTAGCCGAAGATGGCAACGCAGATGCTCAAACTTCACTTGGGTTTATGTATCAAAATGCTCAGGGCTGCCAAAAAGATGAAAAAAAAGCACTTGAGTTATACGAAAAAGCAGCTGAGGCTAAACAACCCTACGCTCTCTTTAACTTAGCAATCCTTTATATGAATGGTATCGGCGGTGTAGAGCATGACCAGTTTAAAGCGCATGACTTACATATGGAAGCAGCCATCAGAGAAGTGCCGCCTGCAATGTATGAAGTCGCACTTATGTTAGAGCGTGGTCTAGGCTGTATTCAAAACTATTCAGAAGCTGCTTTTTGGTATGAAGAGGGAGCAAAACGCGGACACTTGGAATCTTTTAACAACCTTGGTGTTTTATATAAAGATGGTCATGGTGTACAGCAAGACAGAGCAAGATGTTTTTTATGTTTTAGCAAGGCTGCCGAGGGTGGTTTAGCCCAAGGACTTTACAACCTTGGTCAACTTTACGATCAAGGTTACGGTTGCGAACAAGACCATGAAAAAGCGCTCGACTTATGTAGACAAGCTGCTTATAAAGGGCATGCCAAAGCTAAAGAGATTATCAAAGGTCTTCAAGATGAAGGCAAAATTGTATTTTAACAAAAGTTTTTTAAAGGGGACAACATTTTTACAGGACTAATTAGAGAAATCGCCCATGTTAAAAGCCTGTCCGGCAGCACTTTGAGTATAAAAGCAAAACACAAGGCAAAACTTGGTGATTCTATTGCCATAAACGGAGCCTGTCTTACTGTTATAAAAGTTTTAAACGATGGCTTTAGTGTTGAACTATCCCCTGAGAGTCAAAAACTCTTGGCAATGGAGAACTACAAAAACGAAGTTCATATTGAGCCTGCTATGATGATGGGTGACAGATTTGAGGGGCATGTAGTTCAAGGACATGTAGATTGTATAGGGACTATAAAAGAGATAAAAAACAACGGCAACTCTTTTGATGTTTTTATCAGTGTAGAGAAAAAATTTATTCCTTTTATTATTCCAAAAGGCTCTATTACCGTAGATGGTGTCAGCTTGACTGTAAATGATGTAAACCCTGACAGCTTTAGACTGACTATCATCCCGCACACCATGAAAGAGACACTCTTTAAAAACTACCGCAAAGGCTCTAAGGTAAATATTGAAACAGACATGTTTGCCAGGTATGTCTCACATATTATTTCTCATCAAAAACAGGCTCTGTCTTGGGATGAAGTTGAATCAATAACAGCAAGATATTAAAATTTAAAAACAATTTATAAAATGTGATTATTTTTTGATATACTACTATTAAATTCAATCAAATAGGTAACACTTTATGAAGACTATTAAAAATATTTTTCTCCTATTGACTATCTTGTATATTGGCGCTTATGCCAAACCTCTTACTCCTGATGCTGAAATTGCAAAACAATATGGCGTAACCGTAGTATCACCACAAAAAGCCTTACAAATGCAAAAAAGCGGTGCAATCTTTGTCGATACTCGAAAAGTACCGGAATATGCTGCTGAGCATATTCTTGGAGCTATCTCTGCTTACTATGATGAAAAAGGCGGAGATGACAATAAAATTGTAAATTTTGATACTTCAAATGATCTTTATAACACTTCAAGACTGCCTAGTGACAAATCATCTCAACTTATTTTCTACTGCAACGGTAAAAAATGCTGGAAATCGTATAAAGCAGCTGTTACAAGCGTTAAAGATGGTTACACAAATGTCTACTGGATGCAAGACGGCATATCGCAATGGAAAAAAGATGGTTTTTTTGTTGACAGTATTAACAGTATTTCAGAAAAAAAAGTAGAAGAGTTTCAAACTGATATTTACACTCATATTAGCATTAGAGTAGCACTTGCTCTTGTTATGTTTGTTCTCCTGTATTTTATATTTAAATTTTTAATAAACAGAGAAAACTTACTTATTGCTAAAAAATTACTGAGCAACATATTTGTCGTGTCTATAAGTATGGTTGTAATTGGCTACTTCTCCCTAAACGCTTCTAACAATGCCAATAATTCTATAAAAACAATTTATGAAGATTATTTTCAGCCGCAAAACGAGCTGCTTCTTGCTATAAATGATTTTAATTCCATCCAAAATAATCTCTCAAACTCTATAACAGGATTAGTTGCTTTTGAAGGAGCTAGATTATCTTTAGTGGAGACTAAGAAAAATTTGCAAAGGGTTATTGCAGATATACGAAAAAGCTCTTTTTACACTGATGAAGACATCAAAACCTCTTTTGAAAAAATAATAGCTGAATACCAAAATGCAAAACCTCTTTTAAATAAACTAGAACAAGCCTATATGAATGAAAATATAAACACATTGCATACTTTAGCCTCAAATGACTGGGCTCTTACTAGTGGCATAATAAATAGAGAATTTAACATGATTAAGCAAAAAGTAAATGCTAAAATCAAATTTATCTACAATGAAACTTCATACGACTTACTAAAAAGCTTCTACGATATACTTATTTTGATTGTATTTTTCATACTTGTATCAACACAGTTAAATCTTCGTCTATATGCATTTATAAAAGAATCTATCAACACTATCAAAGACAATATGGTGCAAACATTAAACTCTCTTGACTTATCACATGCAAATTTACAGCATAAACACAGAGACGAACTTGGTGAGGTAGCTACAGCCTTCACAAGGCTATTGCAAGAGGTGCAAGAGGTGCTAAATGAAGCTAAGGCTTCATCCAAAAAGAACAATGAACATACAGAAAATATGAAAAACAGCGCAGCCTCTATTAGTGATGGAGCTCAAAAAGAATTTGACCTTGTACATGCAACAAAAGGGATGAGCGATGAGATGGAAACTCAACTCTCAACTACTGCACAAAATGTTCACAAAACTCAAGAAGTTACAACTCAAGCAGAAGATAATTTACAAAACCTACAAGAAAATGTTTTAGATATAGTCGACAAGATTCAACTTAATGCTCAAATTGAAGAGGATATTGCTTCTCATCTGAACCAGCTGACAAACGATGCCCAAAAGATTAGTGATGTTCTTGGAATCATAGAAGACATTGCAGATAAAACGAACTTACTCGCCTTAAATGCCGCAATCGAAGCAGCAAGAGCCGGTGAACATGGAAGAGGCTTCGCAGTTGTTGCTGATGAAGTTAGAAAACTAGCAGAGAGTACTCAAAAAGCAATAGGTGAGATTCATGCAAATATTAGTGTCATCATTCAATCTATCACGGATGCGAGCAATCAGATGAATCACAATGTAGAAAAAACAAGAGCACTTAGCGATGACTCAGAGATGATGAGAGAGAAACTTCAAAGTACAAAAGATATCATTACAACAACTGCTGATTTGGCTTCTTCATCCCTGCAAAACACACAAGAAGTTCAAGAAAAAGCAAAACAGGTTTTAGATAATATTGAGTCAATTGATAAAATTGTTAATCAAAATAGAGAGAATGCTATGAATATATCAACAAGTTCAAATGAACTCTACAGCATCAGTCAAACTCTTAAAACTCAGCTTGACAAGTTTAATACTTAGTCCTTTTTAGTCCATTAAAGGTTTAACATGTGGATTGCATGAAATTTTATGTTTCATATCTACATGTACAAACTCATCGAGTTCTTTCAAAGACGCAACCGTTGCATTCCTAAAATCTTTACCGCTGTTTACATAAACATTAAAACCATTCTCATAAAGAGCGAGCCGTGTGGCAAGTGCCGTCGAATATGTAGTTAAAACTCCATCTTGCTTCATAGAATTTTTTATATCGTTAAAATACTCTTTTGTCCAAAGAGTCTGATTTGTTGATGGGGAAAATGCGTCTTGATACACTATGTCAAATTTATTTTCAAATTTTTTTACATACTCTCTTGCGTCACCCAAAAAGAGTTCTACATGTAGATACTCATCCGTGTAACTACCGTGATTTACTAACTCTAAAATAATATGCCCAAACTCATCAAACTCTTTTGGATAAGTGAAGTCAACGAGTGCTTTTACTAAAGAGGCATCAAGTTCAGGGGAAAAGATATTTAGTTTACATGTAAGATTATTTTTTTTATGATGATAGACAGTTGCCAAGGTGTTAAAACCAAGACCAAAACAGATGTCTAGTATGTTTATACTCTCTTTGTTTTGTTTGATTTTAAAGGCTGGATACACATGTTTATAAAGAGACTCACTAAGTGCACCATCTTTTGTTGAGTGATAATGTTCGTCATACTCTTTTGAATAAGCCGTGTACGAACCATCCCCACTCAGAGTAATCTTGTGAAATTCATCATCAAAATTACTCATTATTTTGGTTTTTAAACTAAACCTTGCTCTATCATAGCATCTGCTACTTTTTTGAAACCTGCTATATTTGCACCTAAAACTAAGTTTGTAGGCTCTCCAAATTCAGCTGCAGTCTCACTAGCACTATCATAAATGTTTTTCATAATTTGGTCTAGTTTTGCATCTACTTCTTCAAAAGTCCAGTTCACCATTGAAGCGTTTTGTGCCATCTCAAGTTGACTAACTGAAACACCACCAGCATTTGCAGCTTTACCTGGACCATAACAGATTTTTGACTCGACAAAAAGATCTACAGCTTCAGGAGTTGAAGGCATGTTTGCACCTTCACTTATACAAAAACAATTGTTGTCAAGAAGGTTTTTAGCATCTTTTAGATTTAACTCATTTTGAGTTGCACTTGGAAATGCTGCATAACAAGGAACAGTGTAAACACCGTTACAACCCTCAGGATACTCTTCAATAGGAGTATATTTTGCATTTGGTCTGTGTTTTACATACTCAGTAAGTCTCTGTCTGCTTGCTTCTTTTAACTCTTTTAGAAGTGTTAAGTCGATTCCCTCTTCGTCATAAATCATACCATTTGAGTCACTACATGTAACAGGTATAGCTCCAAGATGGTAAAGTTTTTCTATAGTATAGATAGAAACATTTCCACTTCCAGAAACTACACATTTCTTGCCTTCAAGAGTTTCGCCTCTACCTTCAAGCATGTACTTAGCAAAGTAAACCGCACCATAACCTGTAGCCTCAGTTCTTACTAGCGAGCCACCCCACTTAAGTGATTTTCCAGTTAAAACACCTTCATATCTGTTTGCAAGTTTTTTATACATTCCAAACATATAGCCAATTTCTCTCGCACCAACACCGATATCTCCGGCAGGAACATCAGTATTTGCACCAATATGTCTGTATAATTCACTCATAAATGCTTGACAAAATCTCATAACTTCATTGTCAGATTTTCCTTTAGGGTCAAAGTCACTTCCACCTTTACCACCACCGATTTGAAGACCAGATAAGGCATTTTTGAAAATTTGCTCAAAACCTAAGAACTTAATAACACCTGCATTTACGCTTGGATGAAATCTTAAACCACCTTTATATGGTCCTAACGCAGAATTAAACTCTATTCTGTAACCTTTATTTACTTGAATTTCACCATTGTCATCAACCCAGTTTACACGAAACAGTATCTGTCTCTCAGGTTCAACAATTCTCTCTATAATTTTATGATCTCTATATTTTGGGTATTTAATCATTAAAGGTCTAAGTGATTCAAGTACCTCTTCAGCAGCCTGATAAAACTCTTTTTGAGATGGGCTAGATCTCTTTAAATATTCAAAAACTTCTTTTACATATGGCATATATACTTCCTAATTATAAATTTTGAGTGTTGTAAAAACTCTATTTTTAATAATATCTTAATTTTAATTAATATAATCTTATTGTATAAGGAAGTATTAAGTTAATATATACTCTACATTAGAGAAATATCTATAAGCCGTTACCCCACATATGTATTTTATTAAAATATATGCCTTTATTTAGGGATTTTTCGAGTGTTAATAAATTTATTATACAATTTTTTATACAAGTTAGAATGATACTTATTAATTCAAAATGGTTCAAAATTGAATTCCTTTCTTTATTATTTATGTTGATTTTCAAGCCACTGCTCCACTTCTTTAACAACATATACAATCTTTCCACCTTCAACTTTTTGATGAAAAGGTAAAGGGTCATGCAATCTTGCTCTATAGTTTTGTTGCGAAGTCTTAGATATATTATATATTTCTGCAAACTCTTTTACTGTAATATTATTTTTTGATTGTATTTTTGTCATATTAACTTCTTGAGATTTTTTTTCTAAACTCTCACTTTTGCTTTTTTGCTCGTTAAGTGCTTTTATCAATGATGATACTTTTGACTGTTGTCTAATTAATTTAATTTTGTCACTGTCCAATGAACTTACTTCTTTTGACTCTATCATATAAAAATCCTATATTTCACAATTTATTCATTTTCCCATAAGCAAATTTTATCATATTTAATAAGAGTATTCCCATATCTCTAAAATTGATTCATAAAATATAACTACAAAACTTTCTTTATTTAAGCTTGACATAAGTTTAAGTTTCTGTTAATATTTTATTAAGATTTACTTAAGATTAAAGGAATTGTTATGAAATTAGATAATGGTGGATTAGAACTTATATTAGATGTAAAACAAGGCTATTCGGCTATTAGTTATATTAGAGCTGTTATATTAAACATTTTTAATCATAAAGATTATAAAGATGTAAACCTCTTAGGTATTACTCGCCAATTAGATACAGAACATTATGAACTATTTGAAGATGTCCTTCGTACTGCAAGAGTTTATGATATATCAGTATTGAATAAAATTGCCTGCCAATTGTTGGATAATAAGTCGCAACTTCAAAATAAATAAGCCCACTGCTCAAGTGCCAGTACTTTCGTCATTTTGCGAAAAGGTGTAACTGGTTTTACTTTCACATGTGAAATAAAAGCATTTTTTTTAAATCCCAATTATACTCATCTATGATTGGAGGTATAAAAATGACAGCAGTTTTACGGATAGAAAAAAGAAATTTTGCTGATACTAAAACTAAGAACGGCTTAGTTCGAGGTGTCGATAATAATTCTTTGGCGGCGACAAAAAAACATAATGAGCGATTAGAAATCAATCATCGTTATGAGATGAAATCAAAGCAAAGAACAAACATCAACGAAGAGAATTCATATAAGAATGTATATTTTAAAAGAATGAGTTTTGAGCAAATCAAGAAAATAAAAGAGAAGCCACATCGTTCGAATAGTGTTGGAGCATTTGAACTTGTTTTTGATTTTCAGGATTTAACAGAAGATGAAATAAATAGCTTTGATGTATTACAGCATAAAGCACTCATTGATGAGTTTTTAGAAGAGCAGCCTCTTGAAAAGAAGTTCGAGCTTTTATCTTATGTGTATCATGGAGATGAAAAGAACCCTCACTTTCACTTAGTTTTTTCAGGCTGGAATCAAGAAGAACAATCTTTTAATTTTAATGATGAGTTTAATCCAAAGAAAAAAGGTGAGCCTTTTTTAACTTCTGATGGTAATCCAGTTTTTTTAAAACATAACCGAGGAAAGCAAAAAAGCAAGTATCTACTTGATGAGCATGGAAATAAGCAAATTAAGTATGAGATGATACGAGAAAATGGTGTACAGAAGCTTCAAGATAAATGGGGTACATATCTCAAAGATAATAATTTTAGGTATTCACACAAGAAAAAATTTACGAGCTTATTGCAATTCCCCAACTATATTTGGCATAGCTTTGATTCCAATGCACAAAACAAGGTCTTACTTATAAGAGAGCTTGAGAAAGAACGAATAAAGAGTATCACAGAAAATAATCACCCATTAGCTGATGAAATTGAAATTATGCTAAAAAACGAGGTTTTAGAAGTCTTAAATATTGCACAGCACATTCAGGACGAACAAGTAGCCAAAAGGGCTAAAAACAAGCAAAAAACGCTTATAAATAACAAATTAATTTAATTCTGGAGACATAAATATGGAAACAACAACACTATTAATAATACTAACTATAGCTATAACATCATTTTTTGCAGGATGGATTTCTAAAAATAATCATCTTGAGTTTAATACAAAACAGGTTTTAGAAGAGATTAAAAACTTAATGAAACATCATAAGACCCAGCTTTCAAATGCTTATCAAATTTATAATATGACGGAGCATAAGGAACAGTTAAAAGACAGCAATATAAAAGTTATGGCTCAGATTCAACAACGACAACAGGAGCTTCAAGAAATAGATGAAGAATATAGAGATAAAAAATATTTTCTTGCTGAACAGGAGAGAATAGCTAAACAAGAACAGAATAACAAGAATGAAACAATAATCAAAGATTTAAAATCTAAAAGTGGAAATTTAAAAATTGATAAATAGATAAAAGGGAGATTGCTCAGACTTCTAACCTTCTGAGCAAAATATTACATGAACACAACTATTATAAAGAAAAACAGACAAAACTCAATTAATATTAAAGATATTAAAAAGAAGCATAGAACTATCTTGGCAACATATTATGCTTTATATGCAGAGAATAGACATAGACAAAAAGCACTTGTTACAGTTACTATAGGTGATGAGCGTATTAGTACGTTAAAAGAGTACCGTCAAGGATTGATGAAAAAACTAAACTCTATCCTTCGGAGAAAAGTATATGCAAATCAAAAAGTACAGTATTTTGCAAATATTGAACTTGGACGAGACCAAGGAGCATTAACTAAGCTTTTTAACCCTCATCTGCACATTCAATTCTTTTACGATGATATTGCACCAATTGAAGAAGCAGTCAAATATATGGATTTAAAGATGAAGACAACAAATAGTGATGTGACAATTCCTGAAAAAGAAGACACAAATTATGATTATGCAGTCAAAGAATATAAGCTTGCAAATTTTAATGTTAAATATGAACTAAACAAAAAACAGCTCTATTATAAACAGCCTCTATATAGTTGCTCACGAAAGATTATTCCCAACTATGTAATAAAGTTTTTATATCAATATTTATCAAGTAGATACTATTCTATATGGAATGCTTTAGAAACATACGAAAGATATGATTACATCTTAGAACAAATTAAAGAAGGCAATATAAAAATAGTAAGAAATATGGATAGACCATCAGACAAATATATAACTGTAAAAAATATGGCTATATATGTAAATATTCAAAAACCGTGCATAACTACACAATAAAGAATACTATTACTTTAATAAGAGAGTTAAAGTATGAAACAACCTAATGTTAATTGTTTTAGCTATAATTTACTAAATAATAATTAAGATTTAGATAGATTGCGGTATTGAATAAGGCACTTAAAATAATGATTGACAGAACTCCATATAAAAAAAAATTTACAAAAGACAACATTCCAAACTGGATATGTCCAAGTTGTTTAAATGGTGTATTGCACAGTAGTGAGAAGCATTTTATTTCAGAGGATACGGGCGGAACTAAAAGAGGATGGAATGAAGAATGGTTTGACCCAGAGATGGCTATGTTAACCTATACAGCGATGTTTACATGTACAAACTCAAAATGCCAAGAATCTGTTGCAAGCTCTGGTTATGGATATCTTGAACAGGAATACTTTTATAATCAAGAAGGACAACATGATTATGAATATGTTGCATACTATAGACCATTGTTTTTTCATCCAACATTACAAATTTTTAAAATACCTAATGAAGCACCAGAGAGTGTAAAAAAAGCTATTGAGAATTCTTTTTCCACAGTTTTAATAAATAAATCTGCTTCAGCTAATCAGGTTAGGATTGCAGTAGAATGTCTACTAACTCATTTAAAAATTAAACAATTTAATGTTAGAATTGGCAGACGTAGACAACGACTAAATCTTCATCAAAGAATTGAATTATTACCTGTAAAATATAAAAAAATTAAAGATATATGTTTAGCCATAAAATGGCTTGGTAATGCAGGTAGTCATTGTGATGAAGATATGAAAATTGATGATGTTTTTGATGGCTATGATATGCTTTCTTTTGTTTTAGAAGAATTATTTGATAATAAGCATGTACATGTTAAAAAGTTGGCTAAAAAAATCAATACTAAGAAGGGGGTATAATAATGTTTAAATTTTACGGAAAAACACAACATGGAAAATATAAAACGAAAAATGATGATTGTTTTTTAATTAACTCCTTTGTGTCTCAAAATGAAGAAAAGAAGCAACAATTATCAAAAAATCATTTTATTGTTGCCATAGCTGACGGTGTTGGAAGTAGTGAGTTTGGAGATATTGCCTCAAGAGTATTACTGGAAAATCTAAGTAAGAATTCAAATATTTTATCCCATCAAATTATTTTAAATATCATCAAAAACACTAATCAAGAACTTTTAAAAAAATATAATGGTAAAGCTTCAACAGTGTTCTCTATTGTTTTCGCAATAGATGAAAAAATCACAATATATCATATAGGAGATACAAGAGTTTACAAACTTACATCCCAGAACAATCTTGTTCAACTTACTAATGACCATACTTATACTCAAAAACTTATAGATGATGGTGTTATAAGTGAAGATATGAGGTTCAGTCATCCTAAAAAGAATATTATTTTGCAGTCACTTGGTGCTAATGATGAAATTCGTATAGATGTGTATAAAAATAGCTTTGAGTCAGGGGAAAAATTATTGCTTACATCAGATGGTATTCATGACTATATGAAAGAGAATAACATAAAAGAAGTCTTGATTGATTCTAAAAATATGCAGACTAATATTGATAAACTTATAGAACAGGCAAAGGCAAATAACTCAAAAGATGATATTAGTGTTATTATCATTGATAATGAATGATATTACCATTTTCTTTTAAGTAAAGCCCCTCTTTCTTTTTTGAGCTTAAAAAGTGTATCTTGATAGACTTCTACTATATTGCTAAAGCTTCTCTTTGCATCTCTAACGCCATTTTTTTCTAATTTTCGTATTAGGTCAGAAGCATTATCCGATAATGTTTGATGATAATCTATTGTTTTTTCAAAAGTGTCTCTCTTCGCCAAAAGACATTGTTCTTTTAGTGTTAAAAGATAATGTTTAAAAGCTAATGAGTCACCAAATTCTACAGTAGATGGCTTTGCTCCGCTAAATAATATTTTTACATATTTATTAATCTTTCCAAATGGCTTTAAATCATCTAATACATCATAGTCATAAGCCCTGTCTAAAGCTCTTTTTCCATACTCAGATAATGTTTGAGGGCAATAATACCAAACTGACCTTCTGCTAACCGCATCAGAATCAGGATTGTCAAATTTACCTGCACTAAAACTTCTAATATTTAAAAATGTTCCAGAAGCAATAGCATCTACATTTGCACAAGCCAATGATAACATTTGATGATTGCTATAGCCAACAATAACTTTTTTATCTTGAAGTTTTAAACCTGCTACAAGTTGGGCAAGATTCATTAACCAGTAAGAATCTTCTTCTAAATAATCGCCTCCAGGCACTACATAATAACCATCAATATCCCAACTTGAAGACATGTCAATAATTTTTTCAATGCTTTTCTCGTTCGTAAGAACATCAAATGACAATGCTATTGTTAAATATTTTTCTTTATCATCAAAAACATGAATAGCTCTTTCAATAGATGACTCTTGTTCTTGCTTCCATCGTTTATCAGGTTCTTCACAAATACGTGAGGGAATTATGTAAGCTGACGTATGACAATAATCATTGATATGCTTAATCTCTTGAAACTTACTTTCCAAAAATGCATTATCAGAAAGTAATGATGTATCAAAATCATCGAACCAATGAGTCCATTCTGTTAATTTATGATGGTCTGCCCTTGGATTATAGTATTGAGGGTCAAATAAAGTTTTACCGTTAAGTTTAAGAAGTTCATTGGAAAATTTTTTTGTTTGTGCTTCTGTTAAATCTCTTGGGCTTAGTATAACTGTACCTTCCCCCCATTTAGTTATGAGTTCCTTGCAATAGCCCATCATTCCATGACCAAGTTGTAAATATAAATCCATCAGTTATTACTCCCTACATAAGTTAGTATATATATCATCAAACCACTCTCTGGCATAACTTGCACTCTCTGCTCTTTTTGTTCTATATCTATTCATATTGGTATGAATAAATTCGAGCATTTCATTAAAGTGTTCATTTTTTAAAAACTCAAAATTTCCTTTGTCTATTTTTCGAATAACTTGTGATATTGTGCTACATCCATCTGAAAATGGGTTTATACCACTTATCATTTCATAGGCAACCAATGACAAGGAATATAAATCTACTTGACTACTAATATTTTCTTTTTCATTGTCTATTTGTTCCATTGGAGCATAGGCAATTGTCGCAGGACCAGTTGCCGATTCTGTATCAGTGTAAGAGGTTCCTGATAAATCTCGTGCTATTCCATAATCAATGAGAATAAAGTTGCCTTCCTCATCTCTCATAATATTGTCTGGTTTTATATCTCTGTGTACAAAGTTGTTTTTTTCTAATATAACAAGTTCATCTAACATAGTATTTAAAAACTTGCATACTTCATCAAAATCTATAGTGCCAACACGGCTAATGTAATCTTTTAAATTTTCCCCAGATATAAATTCTTCAATTACATAAAGATAATCAACACCATTGCATGTTAAAGAATCATTCTTGAATATTTTAGATGTATTGAGTTCTTCAATATTTTTAACAATATCAATTTCTCGCAAAACTCTTCTCAAGTCTTGATTTGGTTTCATAACTTTAACGATAACAGTTCCAAACTCTTTCGAATTAGCTTTATAAACTACTTTCTGCCCTGCTTCTTTAAGCTTTTGGCATTCACTTAAACCTATCTCTTCTAAGCAACTGTTATCAATCATTCTTGAACCTAACTTTGAGATACATATCGACCTACCCACTCATTAAACATCCAAGACATATAACTTTTTGGAAGGGACTGTTTTTTTGCTTCGTTTAGCTTTACAAGTTTTTGATTTGATAGGCTATATAAACCAACACCATAGTCTTTAAATTTATTAATCGTGCTTTCTCTCGGATTTTTAACAGAGGATAAAGCATACGATTCTGACGCAAACCATTGATTTGCATCAGCTTGATTTAAAAGAGTTTTCCATTCTTTCATTTTGGCTTCAATGGATACTAATCTTTTGACACTATAAGTTTCACTTAATGGTTTAGGTTTCCATTTCCCTTGTTTTCGCTCCACTAAGCCTGCATCATATAGTTTTTCTATTGATTGCAATAGCACTTTATAGTTATGATTTGTATTTTTAAAAAGCTCCGTAGATGTTAAACCACTGTGTTGTCTAAGGTTTTCAAAAATTTTAAAATCAATATTATTCAGTATATTACGTTCTTTTTGCCATGTGTCAATTATTTTTGGATTGTATTCCGTTACAACTATATCAGGGTATGCTCCCTCAATTAGAGGTTCTATAAAAAGTGCTAATTTATTTTTTTTAGGCTTAAAAATTTTAGGTATCTCATGAATAAATTCTTCAACTAATTCTAATTCAGGACCTTCCCTTCCTGTTCTGCTTTTTAATCCAATATCAATATAATCATCTTTAATGATAAGCATATCTTGCATTTTATTCCTTTATAAATTTTATTGATATATTGAATAAAAATTATTTTTTACTATTATATCAAAATAAATAGCTAAGCGATTAAACAGAACTATTCATCATTCCTAATTAATTCCCAATACTGATGATAAGCTTTTTCAATATCTTTATACACAAATGAAAGGTAGTGATTTATAGTCCCTCTTTGCTTATGATTCAAACAAGTGTCTGCCAGCATACTGTCAATATCTAAGTCTCTTATCATGATGGTAAGCATAAATCTTCTGGTATCATGCAATGATATTCTTTTATTATTGTACAACTCAATACCAGCTAATTTAACCAACCTTTGAAAAATAGCATATATACCACCTCGTTTAATTGTAGGAAAAATGAGACCACTTTCAATTTTTTTCAGATATTCCAATAACTCTTGTGGTATAGGAAATTTATAATCTTCTTTTGTTTTTGTAATACTCTTAGGCGAAATAATCATTCGCTTGTCAATATAACAATCTTCAATTCGTAACTTCAACAATTCTCCATATCTATGTGCAGTAAGCAAAGTTAAATACAGAAACATTCGGACCTCTTCTTGCTGTGTTTTTTGAAGAGCTTTATATTTTGGAATTGCATTATATAACTTCCTAACTATATCGAGGTGCTTTTCATCTGTGCGAACTTCTAAACTTTCACGGACAGGCATATTGTATGTCTCTAACATATCAACTACATTCTTATGAATTACACCTTTTTTTATTGACTCAACAAAAATTGGACGAAGTATCATTTTAAGAGTATTTTTTGTTGAGTTTGCAACATGCGTCATTCCATTTTGTATTTTCAGTAAATCATCATATGTAATTTTTTCTATTTTTTTATGACCAATAGATTTTCGTATATATGCATTGTAAAAATAAGAATAATTTTTTGGTGTACTATGAGTCCAATCTCCGTTTTCCACCTTTTGTTTTAATCGTGTATCAAAAATATCATTTAATGTGCTTCCACTTGAAGAAAAAGGGTCTTTACCTTGAGAAATCAATAACTTAATCTCTTGAAGCTTAGCGAAAGTTTGCTTCTCAGTTCTGCAACCATACAATTTAGTGAAATTTTTTGGAGGGTAGTTTTTACCTTGGTGCATAAATCTTACATAGTAATGTTTAGAACCATCTTTTAATGTCTTAGTTGAGATACCTTTTTCTGCCATTTTTAAACTCCTAAAAATGGCAGTATATCATCATATAAAAAATTATACAACTTTTTATACAACCTATTTTGTATAAAATAGGTCTAAATTGGTTCAAAATTAAATTACAAATTATTCAAAAAGCTCATATTTTTGGGATTAAAAGCCAATTGTTTGACTTTTAAAAAATAGCTATAACCCATTACCCCACATGTGCATTTTTTTTGCGATTACCAAATCATACTCAGGCAAAACATCAATCTCATTTGGAGCTCGAAACTCAAACTCTTCTAACATCTCTTTTATAGCTTCGATATCCATAGTGCCTTTTTTTTGCATTATGATTATATTTGCTGTATTTGCAAGGGTTGTATATGCGATTTTTAGTATCATATTTTTGTTTTCATGTAGATGAAAAATATCTTTAAACACTACAATATCATGATTTCTGGGAATTGCACGAAATGGCTCTTTAAAGTCTTTTACATATTGAAGTTTAGCATCTGGAAATTCATCGCTGTAATCAACTTCTTCTTCGGAGTAAACAACCAAAGCCAACTCTCCGGAGACATCATTCAACATTTTGCACATTGCATGAGTCGTCTCATCAGGAGAGGTCGTTACCTGAAGGTAGTGATTGCCCGGAAGTGGATTAAAGAGATCCAAAAATTGATTTAAATTTGCCATAACTTTATTGTGTCAGTATGCTAAATCGTGAAGCTCTTTAAAAAGATATGCCTCAACAATATCATCTATACTTCTTTGAGTATGAGCAACAAGCACCATCATAGATTTTTCCATAAAGGGCCATACATATTCATTGTCATTTATAACTACTGCTGCTTCAGAAAAATTCTCAAATGCATCTTTATCTGTGTTATGGTTAACCTCTACAAGCTCACCACTCTCTATAAGCAACTGTGCCCAAACTTTTGCATCGTCTATTTTAGTCAGACTTGCTTCTTGAACATCCTCGCTGTCCATTGGAAGTAAAACATACATCTTACTGCTCCACTTTAGATAAATCAAGTGCTAATGCATCATTGTCCATAATGCCTATATGCTTACTTAAAACCACTTTGGCAATATCTTTTGCATCTGCAAGAGAGTGCATTTTATAAGTTCCGCACTGGTAAAGATTGAGTTCTGGAATATCTTTTTGCTCTTTAACCTCTAAAACATCTTTCATTGAAGCTTCCCAAGCATCTGCAACAGTTTTCTCATCCGGAGCACCAAGCAGTGACATGTAAAAACCTGTACGACAACCCATCGGAGAGAGGTCGATAATCTCTACCTTATCGCTGTTTAAATGATCTCTCATAAAACCGGCAAACAGATGTTCTAGTGTATGAATACCCTCAGATGAAAGAGTCTCTTCGTTTGGCTTAACAAATCTTAGATCAAATACTGTAATGTCATCTCCACTTGGAGTTTTCATCCCCTTTGCACGGCGAACTGCCGGAGCAGGCATAATTGTGTGGTCAACTGTAAAACTGTCTAATAATGGCATATAAAATTCCTATATTTTAAAATTGTTGTATTTTAGCATCTTTTTATTTTACAAAAGGTAACAAACACATTGCCATGGCGTGAAAGTATAATTAATTGTTATAAAGTAAAGACAATTGTGTTAGTATTAGTTTAAAAAAAAAATAAAGGTATAAATTAATGAATAAATTAAGTATAAAAGCAAGGTTGCTCCTTTTATCATTAATCCCGATAATGGTAATACTAGCGCTTTCAATCATCAAGATAAACGAGCATCTTGAAAAACTAAATAATCTTGAAACGACAAAAAATCGTATCTTAGAAACACAAGCTTTAGCAAAAGCTATCCACTACTTGCAGATAGAAAGAGGCTTAAGTGTCGGATATGCTGCAAACGACGGAGAAAAAAACAAAGATAAGATTCCAGCAATAAGACAAAAAGCTGATAGTGCAATAGAAGATATAAAAAAAGTTTATGCTTCTACAAATGGAGACATCTCTGTTATGCAAAACTTTAACGAACTAAACCAAAAAAGAACTTCCGTGGATTCACTTGCCCTTAAAGGACCTGAGGTAGGAGCTTACTTCTCAAAAATAATTGTAGCAACAATTAGTACTGCCACAATAATTCCATCAAATATGGATATAAAAAACGAAAGAAACGCTATTCAGGCATATACTCACTTAGCTTCCGTAAAAGAGCAACTTGGGCAGATAAGAGCAAATCTAAACGGTGCTTTTACTAAAAATACATTTGCAGGGAATACCTACTTCTCTTTTGCTGGCAATATAGGGGCATATAAAATCAACTTGCAAAGATTTATCACACTTGCCCCAAGTGAGGTAAGAAAGTTTCATAAAAACACATATAAAGGCGAGTCTGTAACTAAGACTTTAGAGATGATAGATGTAGCGATGCACAAAGGAATGGATGGAAACTTTAATATTGAACCGTCTGTATGGTTTAAAAATGTAACTGACTCTATAGATCTGCTTAGAGAAGTTGAAAAGGAAGTTTTTAAATATGTTATCGCCATAAACATTGAAGAGACAGAAGAAGCAAGAAGTGTTATATTGCTAATTTCTTCTTTACTGGTATTTCTTTTAATTTTTATTGTTTCTTTTAATCTCTACTTTATAAAAAATTCTATCTCTAAGCCGATAGACCGATTTAAAGAAACACTTTTAGATATAGAAAAGAACAAAAACCTTACTCTAACTGTTGATGAAAATGCACCGCTAGAAATCTCTCAGATGGCTAAAAGCTTCAACTCCTTAATAAAAGAGCTTAAAAATATTATAGAAATTTCTAAACTAGGTTCTTCTGAAAATGCTTCTATATCCCATGAACTCTCCACTACTGCAATTGGTGTTGGAAAAAATGTTGAAGACTCTGTACTAGTTATTGATGCAGCAACTGCAAAAGCAAACGAGATTCAAAATGAGATTACAACTTCTATTGCTGATGCTCAAACATCTAAAAAAGATATTATGAAAGCAAATGAAAATCTTGGTGAGGCTCGCAATGATGTTGTAGCCCTTACATCTAAGATTCAACATAGCGCCGAATTGGAAACTGCGCTATCTCAGAGAATGAGCACACTCTCAGTTGATGCAAATGAAGTTAAGCAAGTTCTTGAGGTTATCTCAGACATTGCAGACCAGACAAACCTGCTTGCACTAAATGCAGCCATTGAAGCAGCAAGAGCCGGTGAACATGGCCGTGGATTTGCAGTTGTTGCTGATGAAGTAAGAAAACTGGCAGAGAGAACTCAGAAATCTCTTACAGAAATCAATGCAACTATCAATGTCATAGTTCAATCAATAGGTGATGTAAGTGGACAGATGAGTTCTAACTCTGAAGAAATACAGGCACTTGCAATAACTGCAACTGATGTTGAAACAAAAATCAATCTTACCGTTGCAATTGTAGATGAAGCAGTTAATGCGAGTGACAGAACTGTTACTGACTTTGAAAAAACCGGAACTAATGTTGAGTCTATTGTGACTCAAGTTGCTGAGATAAATGAAATATCTTCACAAAATGCTCGTAATGTTGAAGAGATTGCTGCTGCAGCTGATCACTTAAACTCTATGACTGATGACCTGCACGCTAAACTTGAAACTTTCCGTACCTAAGAAAATAGTTCTAATTGGCGCCTCCACCGGAGGCCCTGGACGAATAGAAAAAATTGTAAAGTCGCTACCTATTCTAACAAATACAACTATAATTATTGCGCAACATATGGTTGAGGGTTTTGTACCAAGCTTTGCTTCTCGTTTAAGAGAAAACAATATTAACCCACTCTGCATGGCACAAGACGGATATGCAGTTAATGCAGCTCAAATATATCTTTGTGAAGGATTGACCACTGTTAACTCTCAATTTTACTTTAATAAAAAATCATCATTAAATACTCAGTATAATCCTGATATAAATATTATATTTAATTCATTTGTACAATTTACAAATAAGATAGAGATACTTGCTGTAATACTTACCGGCATTGGAGAAGATGGAGTAAGTGGATGCAAGAACTTAAGCTTAAACGGAGCAAGAACACTCACGGAGAGTGAAGAAAGTGCCATTGTAGACGGTATGCCTTGTCGAGCCAGAAAAGAAGTGCCAAATATAGAAATATCTGATATAAACACAATAATCAATAAAATAAAGGAATTTTGCGACTAATGTTTAGTTTTTTTAAAAAGAAAATACAAGATACAAGTGAAGCTGAGCAAAAAGAAGTTCATGTTGAAGACTTTACAAATATTGAGATAATTTCTGATTATTTTAAAAATGAAACAGGTGTTACTTTTGAGAAACAAACCAGTATATTGAAAAGTAAACTAACAACATTTTGTAGACATAGAGACATATACTCTTTTACAAAACTTTTAGAAACCGTAAAAGCAGATAAAGATATAAAACAAGAATTAATTGACTACCTTACTACTAATGAGACATTTTTTTACAGAGAGTTCAGTCAAATTCAAAAACTTGTCGAGTTAGTTAAAAAATCCAATAAAAAAGTAGACATTCTTTGTGCACCTTCTGCAACTGGTGAAGAGCCATATAGCATTGCAATCGCACTTTTAGAAGCTGGAGTTACACCTGATAATTTTAAAATATTGGGCATTGACATCAATGCACTTGCAATCTTAGATGCAAAAACAGCTGTATATAAAGTACGAAATATTCGTAATCTTTCAGACTCTATTTTAGATAAATACTTTGTTGAAGATGAAAAACATTATATTTTAAAACCTATTGTAAAATCTCAAGTAACATATAAACTTGCAAATCTGTTTGATCCATCTTTTAAATCACTCGGTAAATTTGACTTTATATTTTCAAGAAATATGCTTATCTATTTTGATAGAGAGACTAAAATAAAAGCAAAAGAGATTTTAGAGAGCATGCGTAAAAATGAAGAACAAGAGATATTTTTTGGTCATGCAGATTTGTTTTAAAAATGATATATATTTAAAAGTTTTAATGAAATAGATGAAAGGTTTTAGGAAAAAACAATAAGTTACTAAAGTATATAAAAGTTTTAGATTTGGTATAGATTGAGTTTAACTCAGTTAAAGGCTAGGCTAATAGCCTGCCGTAACTGAGTTGGACGCAAGATGTGCCGAAGCTAGAAGCTTTTTTTATACGCGAGCTTCTTCACGGCGTTGTAAATATGCCCAATTATCATCTACTCTATCTTGCCACTCTTTGATCATATGCTTATATTGATCTTTAAACAAGTGCTTAAAACGACCTTGTGCAGCTAAATACTCCTCTACAGGAACAACATTTTTAGGGCGATAAGTAATATTTAACTCTCTGCCATCTATAACCTCATATAATGGAAATACTAATGAGTCAGTTGATAAGTCAGTTAACATCATTGTATCTTTAGGGTCAAATTTCCACTCAGTTGTACATGGTGATACAGCATTAATAAATACCGGTCCATCAACTGAAAAACCGTGTTGGATTTTCTTAACCATATCTTTCCATTTATTTGGAGCAACTTGTGCAGCATATGGAATATGGTGAGCTGCCATGATAGAAATCATATCTTTTTTATTTTTCTTCTCACCATAACTATGTGTACCAGCTGGAGTTGTAGTATTACTACCACCAATTGGCGTAGAAGATGAACGCTGTCCACCGGTATTTGCATATACTTCATTATCTAAAACAACATGCATAATATTGTGTCCGCGTTCCATACAACCAGAAATCCATTGGAATCCGATATCATAAGACGCACCGTCACCTGCAAAAGAGACAAACTTAGGGTTACGCTCAGGTTGCTTTAGGCGACCTTTTCTTTTAAGCGCATTGTACATTGACTCAGCACCCGCAACTGCTGTTGAACCATTTTCAAAACCGATATGAATCCAAGAAGCATCCCACGAAGTATATGGATATACAGCAGTACAAACCTCAAGACATCCAGTAGATGCAGAAAGTACCATATCATCGTTAGTTGCGTTTAAAACTTCACGAACAATAATAGAGTGAGCACAACCAGGACATAATAGGTTGGCACCCTCAAAACGGTCAGCCGATGTTGAAAACTCTTTTAAGTTTTTTATTTTTTTCATTTCACTCATAGTTTTCTCCCTTATAAAAATGACAGTTTCGGTCCGCGAACACCAATAAACTGTTGTAATGGAGTAGTTATTTTACCAGCGTCAACATTAGCTTGAAGCTCAGTATATAAATCTACTAAATGTGCTTTAGTTAAATCACGACCACCAAGACCGTAAATCTTACCGCTAATCATAGGTCTTGTATCTAAATTGTACATTGCGCCTGCCATTTCATTAAATAGCATACCAACTGTTCCACCAGGAGCTGAACGATCAAGAGTAGCGATAGCTTTTACATTTTTAAGAGCTTCTTGAACTTGGAAGAATGGGAATGGGCGAATAACACGAATACCAACAACACCAGCCTTAATTCCTTTAGCTCTCATCTCAGTTGCAACTTCACGAGCAGTTTCAACTGATGTACCCATACAAACAACTGCTACATCAGCATCATCCATATCGTACTTTTCAACTATATTATATTTACGACCGCTTAATTTTTCAAAATCATCAAACGCTGTTTGAATTTTTGGTAAAACTTTAGTCATAAGGTCATTGTGCTGACGAGCTTTATGCTCAAAATGCCAGTCTTCTTCTGTTTGAACACCATGAGTTACAGGATGATCAAAGTCTAACATGTCATTCATCGGTTTATATTCACCAACAAAACCATAACCTTCATCATCAGTAAGCGTATGCACACCTTGAGCAGTATGAGAGGTCATGAAACCATCTTGGTGAACCATACATGGAAGTCTTACATCATGATCTTCACAAACTTTAAATGCAATAAAGTTTAAATCATAAGCATCTTGTGGACAGTAAGAATCAAGTTGAATCCAACCGCTGTCACGACCAAGATACATATCTGAATGGTCACCATTAACATTAAGTGGAGCAGCAAGTGCACGGTTTACAACATTTAAAACGATTGGTAAACGCATACCTGATGATTGATAAAGAGTCTCTACCATTAAAGCAAAACCTTGAGACGAAGTTGCAGTCGCAACACGCCCACCGGCAGCAGCAGCACCGATACATGCAGACATTGCAGCATGCTCAGATTCAACCATTACATACTCACCTTCAATATAATTGTCGGCTTGAAATTTTGCATAACCTTCAACAATCGGAGTTGAGGGAGTAATAGGGTAAGCAGCAACAACATCAACTTGACACTGTCTTAGTGCTTGTGCTGCAGCGTGATTACCATCCCACACTTCTATATCTTTTAATTCCATTTTATCAAATGCCATTATTTTTCCTCTTCATCTTTTGCAGGCCAATTTGCTAACTCTGCTTCTTCTTCTGCTTGTTCGGGGAACATTAAAAGTGATTTAGGGTTTGTAGGACAAACCTCTACACAGATACCACAACCTTTACAATGATCCATATCTACACCGATCAGTTTTTTATCTCTTGAAATGATAGAGATATCTGGACAGTAAATCCAACAAAACTGACAATCAATACAAAAATCTTTATTAAATATCGGTTTTTCGATTCTCCAGTCAGCTACACTTGCTGTAAAAGAGTTACTTGGTGAATATTTACGATCCTCTGCATGTGTTGTAGCTATTTCAGTTGCTGCAACACCGTCAAATGAACGAAGCATAGCTCCGATTTCAAATTCATCCCATCCTTTGTTTGCCATCATAGCCTCCTATTTCACTTCATCATAAGCGCGTTGAATTGCAATCATATTCGCGTCGATAATTTTTTGTGGTAATTTTCCAAGAACCCTTTTCATACTCTCTTTAAAGAAATCAATTTCATACATTCCAGATATTTTCATAAATGCACCAAGCATTGGCGTATTTGGTATAGGACGACCAATAGTTTCTTGTGCAATCCTAATACAATCTACAGTGTAAACTTCCTTGCCTTCTAGTTTTGGCTGAGCCTTCACTAGTTCATCGGTACTCAAATGAGTAGTAATAATATATTTTGTTGTGTCTTTATGATTAAGCGTAACATCCGTTGTTATAGCTAATGCAGGGTCAATAACAAAAACATAATCTGGTATCATGTATTTTTCATGATTCATAATGACTTTATCATCAACACGATTATATGCCGTCATTGCAGCTCCACGCTTAGCTGATCCGTAAAATGCAAACGCCTGTACATGCTTACCGGTTGTAGAAATAACATCTGCTAAACCTTTTGCACCTGTAACAGCACCTTGACCAGCGCGACTATGCCATCTAATTTCTAGCATTAACTCTCCTTCAATTTTTTATATAGTCAACATTTGACTCTAAATTACCACACATTTTAGACAACTTACTCTTAAAAATAGCTTGAACTTATACAGTTTATAATTAACTAATCAAAGTGTGTGATTTCTTCCTATTTTCTAAGTATAGCACAGCTTCAAAAGCATCATTTAATATAACATTTGAAAACTCATTAAGTGTTTCTTTATCTCCATATCCGCATAAAACGCCTATTGAGTTTACTTGTGCTTTTTTGGCTGAAATGAGATCTAGTTTTGTGTCTCCAATCATCCAAATTTCTTTATTGCTTGTATCTAAAACTTCCAAAGCTTTTAGTATTGGTTCTTCATGTGGTTTTGGATTTTGGACATCTTCTCTGCCTATTAAGACTTCAAAATACTTCATTAAATCAAAATGTTGCATCAAAATTTTAGAGTACTTGCCTGTTTTGGTAGTTACAATGCCAAGTGTTGCAAACTCGCTTGCTTTTTTAATACTCTCTATCGCATTAGGCAATAACAATGTTTTAATTGTTGATATTTTTCTATATTCTTCTTTATAGGTCGCAACAAAATCCCAGACCATATTATCACTTACGCCAAGTTCGCTGTACATTACATCCAGAGGGTAGCCAATAAGTGCTTTTATCTTTTCATCTTCTACATGTTCAAAGTTATGAACCCTAAATGAATGATGAAAAGTACTTACGATGGCGTCTGTTGAGTCTATAAGTGTACCATCTAAATCAAAAAGTATTATCATTCTTTTTCCCATTTTATATAGTTGTGCCAGATTCCGCTAACAGTCGGCTCTACATTTTTTATATTTTTATTAACAGTTGCTATAGAGTTTGGAATATACAAGAAAAGATATGGATTATCCTCTGTTATTATCTTAAACATCTCTTTCCATATTTTAGATAATTTTTCTCTATCAATCATGCTTTGAGATTCTTCTATCATCCTGTCTATTTTGTCATTTTTATATCCAACTAGATTAAAGCCGCCTTGCTTATCATTGTCGCTGTGCCAAAACATATATGGATCAGGTGTTGGCGAAAGACCCCACCCAAGTAGCACTGTATCAAATTCGTGAGGAAAAACTACCATATTTAAAAATGCCTGCCACTCCATGACTCGCAAATTTACAATAACTCCCGCTTTTTTTAATTGATGCTGCATTATCTGTGCAGCATACGGTCTTATGGCACTTGAGTTTGATGTAACTATCTCAAAAGTAAATGGATTATTTTCATCATAACCGGCCTCTGCTAAAAGTTCTTTTGCTTTTTCTATGTTTTGAATAGGTGCTTTTATATCTTTGTTGAATGCTTGTGTAGCAGGAAGAAATGGACCTGTACAAACCTTTGCATGATTAAAAAACAAAATCTCCACTATCTCTTGTCTGTCTATAGCCAGTGAAATAGCTTCTCTTACTTTTGGGTTTTTAAACTTATCAAGTCGCAGATTAAACCCAAGATATGTATATGAACGAGAGATGTTTTCATGAATGTTAAACTTGTTAAAAAAATCCTCATCCAACTGTCTCTCGTACTGCATCGGTTCTATGCTTCCAACATCCAAAGCGGATGACTTTAACATCAAAAATCGTGTCATTGGGTCAGCTATAACATGAAAGGATATTTTATCTATCTTTGCCCTGCCTTCAAAATAATCATCAAATGCACTAAGGATAATATTTTTGGAGTGCTCTAGTTGAAAAAGTTTATACGGACCTGTTCCGACCGGGTCTGTGTTAAAAGATGCACTCATTAAATTTTCTTCATCTTTGAGCTTATGCTCCGGCAGAATCCCCATCATCCAAGTCTCTAAAGCTTTAAAGTATGGCTCTTTATATTTTACTTTTATTGTAAGCTCATCAACAGCTTCAACACTCTGTACAAACCTGAAACTTGCACTATACGGTGAAGATATTTTTGGTGAGACTAAGACATTGTAAGTAAAAACAACATCTTTTGCACTAAATTTTTCTCCATCATGCCACTTAATATTTTCACGCAATTTGAAGATAAGTGTTTTGTCGTCTTCATAATAAAACTCTTTTGCCAAATCGCCTATGATTGTTGATGAGTCTTTGTCATATTTCACCAGTCCGTTAAATAAAAATCCCGTTATCTCAGATGAACTAGAATCTGTTGCTAAAATAGGGTTAAGTCTTGATGGATTGGTAGATGTAGCTAAATGAAGAGTTGATGAAAAAAGGTTTATTGATAAAAATAAAAATAGTAGATACTTCAAAATTGCTCTTTTTTTTAAAGAGATTATACCAAAGTTAGTTGTAGTAGTTTGTTAATGAAAAATGTAAAAAGAAGTTTTACCAACGCCAAACAGCGTTGATAAAAACGATAATGAGATATTAACGCTTAGAGAACTGACGAGAACGACGAGCTTTACGACGACCTGGCTTCTTACGCTCAACAACGCGTGAATCACGAGTCATCATACCTTCAGGTTTAAGAATCGCTTTTAATGCCGGGTCAAATGCTACTAATGCACGAGAAATACCGTGACGAAGCGCATCTGCTTGACCACCAAAACCACCACCTAAAGTAGTAGCAACGATATCAACTGATGTATTTTGTTTAGTTAAAGCAAGTGGTTGCTTAACACGAAGTTTCTTAGCTTCTAGTCCACCTAACCATGCGTCTAAAGAAAGACCATTGATTGTTATGTTACCAGTACCTGGAGTTAACCATACTTTTGCTATCGACGCTTTACGACGACCTGTTGCATATATTTTTGCCATAGTACTTATCCTTACTTAGCTAATTGTGCAGTGTGAGGGTGCTCTGCACCTGCATAAATTTTTAATTTTTTAAGCATTTTAGCACCAAGCTTAGTCTTAGGAAGCATACCGCGAGTAGCTAATTTGTATAGTTTCTCAGGATTTTTCTCTAAAAGCTCAGTCATTTTAACACTTTTGGTAGAACCGAAGTAACCAGAGTGTGAAAAATATTCTTTATTTGCTACTTTACCAAGACCGTTAAATTTAGCCTTAGAAGCGTTGATGATAACTACATAGTCACCACAGTCAAGATTTGGAGTCCAGCAAACTTTGTTCTTACCACGAAGTATAGTAGCTACTTCAGTGATCATACGACCAAAAGTTTTACCTTCAGCGTCAATCAATACCCATTTAGTATCGATTTGTTCAGGAGTTGCAATTTTAGTAAATTTCATTCATGAACCTTTCGTTTAATTTAAGTGTTGGAATTATAGCCTCATTTACTTACAGGAAGCTTAATTTAAAAAAAGGTTAAGGTTTATTTGGAGTGCTGGAATCTGTTATAATATGATAATTAATTTAGCATTATACTACTTAATCTTGTTATCTTGATTAAATGCAAGTAATTAATTTTTTATTTGTGATATAACTGTGATATAATAAAATTACTTTTCTATAATTAAAGAGAATATATGGTTAAAAAACAAAATATGATTTACTCAATTTTTAAAATACTAATATTTATGTCATTATTGTTATCTATAAATCTTTCTGCTGAAGTCAATCAGCGTATTGTCGATGAGCTAGCCTCACCAAAACCAGAGATACCTCTAAAAAATGCCATGGGTGAAAAAGCATATAATGATGCTATAAATTCCGGCAGATACCGTTATGTTGGCAATTCAAAATGTCGTCTATGTCACAGAAAGTTTTTTATAGGAAGAAAAAACGATCCTCATGATCACTCAATGGAGAGCCTTGTGAGAACTGGATACGAAAAAAACTCGCACTGTTTGACTTGTCACTCTACCGGACACGGAACAGAGACTGGATATGTTAACGAAGAGTGGACTCCTCGTCTTTCAAATGTTCAATGTGAAGGGTGTCACGGCCCAGGAAATGTTCACATAGACATGGCTAAAGCAAAAACTAGAAAAAGGGAAGAGTTTATAGAGGGTGGCTTTCTTGCCGGGCAAGATTCTCCGAAGGTATTAAAAAAGATGTGTACTAGCTGTCATACTAAGCGCTGGAATAAATCATACCACGACTTAGACAAATCATATGACACTTATAAAAAAGCTGATCCAAAATCATCGAGATATAAATGATGTCATTTATTAAAAAACATGCTATACCTATAATATTAATATCGTTAGTATTTGGTATTTCATATCTGTCTTACTACAATTATAAGACACAAAAAAACCTTCTGCTTCAACAGATGCATAACAACTCACTTAACATAGCAAGTTCAATATCTTCGGCTATAGAGCGATTTCATGATATAAAATCAACAATGAACCTTCAAAAACTCGTTGATGATGTCTCTTTTGGTCTTGAGATTTTTGAGTTTAGATATTTAGAGTCAGACGGCACTATAAGAAACTCTATGTTTAAAAATGAGATAGGCACAATACTCAACTCTAAAAGTTTTGTTGAAACAATGCGAGAAGATCGCAAACTAAAAACATTCTTCTTTGAAGTACGAGATTATGTTGAAGTGATGTCTATCTACTATCCAATATATAAAGGCAGTCAACTGGTAGGGATTATTGATTTGGCTGTTGACATATCTGAATACAACATCAAAAAAGACTCAAAAAACAATGCTCCCGTGCTTAGAAGACAAGATGATATACTCAATCTACTAAAAGCAATGAATGGTTCTATAACAAACTCACTTGAAATATTGACTAAGACCAATATAAATGACTTTTTATATTCATATGTTAAAAAATCAAGACATGTTAGACAAATCTCAATTATTGACAACAAACAAAAGGTAGTTGCCAGTAGCGATAAGTTATTTCTCGGTAGAGTATTAACCGGTGCCAATTCTCCGTCACTCGGAATGAATATGATCGATGGAGAGTTGAAGTACCTAACAATTATTGACTCTTTTATAGATAAAGACAGCTCAAATATGAAGCTAATGCTTTTGACCGATGCGTCAACTTATGCCAATCATGAAAATAAATTGCTTACAACAGCCGCTAGCACAAGCATAATCGCTCTTTTGTTTGCGCTGTTCACTTCAAGATTGATTTACTACACTGCTATTGAACAATCTCGCAAAGAAAAAGAGCGTCTTGAACACTTAGTAAGCATTCGCACAAAAGAGATAGAGCTACTTAGTCAAACTGATGCCTTAACAGGTTTATGGAATAGGCGTCATTTAGAAGAGAGTCTTGATATCGAGTTTAAAAGAGCTAGACGCTACAACCATGATATGAGTATTATGATGATTGATCTTGATCATTTTAAGAACATTAATGATACTTACGGTCATATGGCAGGAGATGAAGTGTTACGACAAATTAGTACCAGAATCAAAGAATGTCAACGCGAAACAGACTTTATAGGACGATACGGCGGGGAAGAGATTGTAGTTATACTTCCTGAAACTGATTTAGAGACATCCGCACAAATTGCAGATTCTATATTAAAAACAATTGCTGCTAAACCTGTCAAATTTGAATCTGACTCGATTCCTGTTACGACAAGTATTGGTATCAGCTGCTTAAGAAAAGAGCATAGTTCCTATCCAATGATTTTTGCTGAAGCTGATGAAGCACTTTATAAAGCTAAAGAAAATGGACGAAACAGAGTGGAAATCTTTAACCCGCAAGAGAGTTAAACTTTTACGATTTTTATCTCATCTTGCAGTAGATAGCAGATATACCCGTTAACCTCATCGCCGGTTATCTCTTTTATAGCTTTTTCATAGTACCTAACTTGCTTTAAATGATGCTCGGTGTAAGAGATGGCACTTTTATAATCTATAATATTCCAACTATCAAACAGGCTCTCTTTATCACTCTTAACAAGTAAATCTATATAGCGAAGATTATTTTTGTATCTTATGGCTTTTTCTCTGTAACACTCACCGCTGATAAGAGCTTTAAACTCTTTGTTTTGTAAAAGAAGCTTTACTCTACTTTCTATATCATCAATCTCTGCTACTTCTAAAGTATGTCCATATTTATTTATCATCATATCTTTAGCATGGATGATATTTTGCTCTTGAAACTCCCCTAACATCTCCAACATGTAGTGCATTGCAATACCAAAGTTGATAGATTTTAAATCCTCTTGCTGCTCTTTTTCAAGCACTAAAATATCACTTTGTGTTCCATAATAAAGAGGCTTAAACTCTAGTGGTTGCTTTTGCATTGTTTTGTCAGTTTGTGAACTTTTACTATTTACATTCAAACTACCACTGCTTGCACAAGTCAAATCCAAAATATCAAACATAGAGTCTTTACTCTTTTTAATTATAAAGAGATTGTCTCTAGCTCTTGTAAAAGCAACATACAAAGCGTTGAGTGAATCTTCTCTAACTAAGGCTTTCTCTTTTGCCAAGGCATTCGCATACTGAGCATCTATTGCATCTCGTCCTTTTATGCGAAGATAAACATTTGTCAGAGTTATATCGTCATACTCATAGATGATGGCATCTCTAGCGGGCGGGGCTTTTTTAAGTCTGTCCATAACTATGACATGTTCATACTCCAAACCTTTTGATTTATGGACTGTAAGGACTCTCACACCGTTAAGCTCTGAAGCAGCCGCACTGATATCAAGGCGTTCATATTCAAAAAGAAGAGCTTCAATATCACTCTGTTTTGAAAGAGTATTTAAAAATCTGATAATATTCCCGTTCTCTTTGAGAAAATCATCGCTGAAAAGCCCATACTCCTGAATAACTCTTTTAACAACATCTAAAATATTTACCTCATTGAAATCAACTCTCTTTATAGCCCTTGGCTCTTGTGAAATCAGAGCAAAAAAGTTGTACATGTAGATATCTTCATGAAAATACTGATACTTCAAATATTCTAAAATTGCTTTTACGCTTTTTTGATTTATAAGCTTTGTAGTCGTTTCGGTGACAACTTCTATTTGTTCATGATTAAGAGTCCCTTTAACCTGCTCACCATCTCCGTTTGTAGCACAAAGAATAGCTATCTCATTGATATTTGCACCATTAGCTAAGAGCCTCTGCACTTGAGCTGTGACCTCTTGTAAAAGTTCGTCATTTTGTTTTACTTCTACATATCCGCCACTGGCTTCATCTCTAGATAATTGAGGCGAATAGTCTTTTATCTTATCTATAAAAACACTGTTCACGAACTCTATTACCTCTTTTTGTGAGCGGTAGTTTGTCAGAAGCTTCTCTACATGTGTATTGTTCTCTTTTTGAACAACCCCAAACAAAGAGCTAACCCCGCCACGAAATCTGTATATAGACTGTTTTACATCTCCTACAAAAAAGAAACTGCCATTTTCAAAGATACCATTTCCTGAGGTAATCTCATTGATTAGAGGTTTTAAAATCTCATACTGTAAGATACTTGTATCTTGAAACTCATCTAGCAGCATATGTTCTATATAAGAATCTAACCTAAAGTAGAGAAATTCACTATCATCTATCAGGTTTAAAATCTCATAGACTAAAGCCGTAACATCAGAAAAACTAAGTTCGCTGTCATCCATGTATAGAGCTTTTTTACTTTTAGCATAGATATCCACTAACTCTTTTATAGCAAAGAAAAAGTTTTGCTCTTTGGCTCGGTTTTGATTTTTAACAGCCTCTTGTATCTTTACTAACAACTCATCCATAGCAGGAGTAAAACACTTTTTGTAAGTAGAGTATTCCATGGTTTGCCTAGATAACCATACCTTTGAAGCTACATCTTCAAAACTCTCGGCTTGAACACCTTTTATAGCCGTACTTGAAGCAGCTTCACAAGACTCTACAATAGCACGCAACTCTGACATGTAAGACATTGCTTCATTTTCAAACTGTAAATAATCCTGTTTTGAAAATTCTATATGCTTAAGCTCTTGAAACTTTATATAAAACTCATCCAGAAGTGAAAATATATCTGTAAGTCTTTTTTTTGACTGCAGAGAAAGAGTGACAAGTGTATCTTTCTTACCCGCTACACTCACCTCTTTTAAAAAGCGTGATAAAAGTTTTAGCTCATGCTGAGAAGAAAATGTAGAGAAGTCCGGCATCAACGAAGCATACAGAGAAAACTTTCTAAGTATGGAAGTAAAGAAACTGTCAATAGTCATAATTTTTGTATGTGCGTTTAAAAACTCATTTAAAATTCTTTGGCGATTTTCTAAAAGATAACTGCGAGACAGCTCTGTAACTTTTACTATCTCATCAAGCTCACCACGACTCTCTAACTCTTCAAGCGTAGAGACTATTCTCTCTTGCATTTCCGAAGCTGCTTTATTTGTAAATGTCAGTGCCAAGATTTTACATGGTTCAGCTCCACTAAAAAGTAAGCTGAGGTAACGCACAACAAGCATAAAGGTCTTACCACTTCCTGCACTCGCTTCGTAGGCTAAGTTGTTAATTAACATGTAGACACTCTCTTACTTAAAAGCATTAAAACACTTTCATCTACATAGTTATCAAAAAGCACAATACTTTTTTTGGCACTTTTAATAAGTTCAGACACAAACACATAAGCATCAAAAATCTGCCCATCATAAAAAATACCCTGTTTTGGTTTTATCTTCTTTGCTTCTATGGCTTCAAATATTTTATCAAGCTTCTCATCTGTTTTTAGCTCATAACTTAATTGGCGTTTTTCTAAATCTTTGAATTGTGATAGCAATAGAGTATTATCATTTATCAGTTTTCTCATTTGTGCAAATGTTCGTATGATTGAGAGTGTAACTTCTGTTGCAATTTTACTTTTAAGTACCGTTGCAAGCATATACACACCCTGCTCTGTAAATACTTTTGTAGATTTTCTTCTACCACCCCAACTTGAAGTCGAAATTTTCGACCTCAAGATTTCATCTTCCTCTTTGCTCAATTCAAAGTAAAAATCGTTAGGAAATTTATCGAGATTGTTTTTTACTGCTTCATTGATTCTTTTTGTCTCAACACTATAAAGCTCTGCTAAATCTGCATCAAGCATCACTTGCAAATCTCTAACTGTAAAAATTTTATTTTGAATATTTTCTTTATTAATGCTTGTTACTTCATTCATAAACATATCCTTTGTGTACTTTTACATATCATAACAGTTAGAATAAATCTTATTGCAAAATATGTCATTTTGTAATTCTTTTTATTTAGTTTTTAAAAGCTTCATCAAGAATCTTATCAGCACTTTTTTCATCTGCGTAAAAATATTCTTCTAATAATGGTTTGATTTTATACTCTTTAACAAACTCTAATTCTTCATCATTTTGAACTTTCATAAAGTAACTATGTCCAAGTTGATAATCTTCACCTAAATTCTTTGTTATATAAATATTTAGTTTTTCCATCATCTCTCTAGCATTATCATCTTCTACTAAAGCAAGATTTGGTTTCATCCTTAAAAATGTAAATCTTCTTCTAAGTGCTATGTCAATTGTCGCTATTGATTTATCTGTGGAGTTCATAGTCGCTATTATGTAAAGATTTGAAGGAACTTTAAAAGGCTCTTTTGAATAAGGAAGTGTCACAGTGTATTCATCTCTTTTGTCTTCTTCTATGAGTGTGATTAACTCACCAAATATTTTAGAGATATTTCCGCGATTTATTTCGTCTATTACTATGTAGAAGTTTTTTTGTTCTATTTTATCAATATTGCGTATTTCAATTTTTTGTTTCTTGTTAAACTCTAAAAAATGCTTCATAAAATATGAAAAATAAGTAGCATGTTGTTTGGCTAATCCACTTATATTATGAACTTTTTTAATCTCTTTTCTTTCATAAATACCTGTGTTATACAATAATTCTATATCTGAAAATTTCATTCTTTGAGAATTTCCCCAATTATCGCCTTGATATCTAAAAGCATCTTGTTCAATATTTGTAATATATGCAGTTTCGTTAATATCAAATTTTTTATTTTTATCTATTGAATCTTCAATATAATCTTTAAATAAGTCAAATAATTCTTCAAACTTTTTTTCTTCTCGTATCGTTTCTATTTGCTTTTGACTATTTTGTAAATTTTTTCTTGCTTCATCAGAAATTTGTTTAAATATCCCATCTTCTAGCTCAATATTTCCACTCTCATTTGGACGAAAACCCTCTATAAAATCTTCATAAGAGTAGCTTTGATGAAAAGTCACAAACTCAACTCTTTTTTCATCTTTTATCTTTTGAAATGTATCGTTATTTAGTTCTACATGTATATTATTAGAGATAGTGTCAAATATCTCATTTTGACTTGTGTTGTTTTCTATCATAGATATTAGGTTTTGATAATTGTGAGTTTTTCCAACTCCGGGAGCACCATATAGGATTATGTTTTTTATACCTATAGTTGAAACTTTAGGTATATTAACTTTACTAGCATTGCTTTTAATTTCTTTATCATTTTCTATTTTTATATCGTTAATTCTATTTTCTTTATTTAAGTATTTAATTATAACTTTTGAATACGACTCATAATTACCTTCATTATTTAAAGTTTTATCAATTTCTTCTTTTGATATTGTCATTGGCGTGGCTATATCAGTAAATGGGATAACTACAATATTATTATGTACGCTTTTAATAACTTTAAATTTTTGTCCTGTTTGAGTATATAAAACATGATAATTTTCATTTTCTTTATCAAATAATGCCGCTACAAAATTATCATATTCATTTATTTGCCCTGCTGTCATCTTATACTCCCCAATCTACTCTCAATTTCACTTAAAAACTCTCCATAACTACCGCTAAACTCTAAATCAATACTTCTCATTTTCAATCCCACCATTTTATCATCTTTTCCTAGTTGCAAATCTTCATTTACTCTCTCTACATGTAGAGGGTATAAAAGCATAGTGTTTCGTTTGTCAAAGTTAGTTCCATACACAAACATTTGGTACTTATCTGTCACACTCAATTCATCTTTTGTTTTGACTTTTTTGTACTTTGTATCAATAATACACTCATCAGTTATTATGTCAGGTTTTAAGCGTAGATTTGCAAAATCTTTTTGATTTTGCAGTTTAGTTGAGTTGTCTATATCTTCATATATTTTACCTATAAAATTTTCAAACAAATCGTTCATGTTAAAAAGAAAAGCAAAACTTTTTTTATCTTTTGCAAAAAGAGGGATGGATCTACTAAGAAGCAAAATAGCAAATTCATAACTATCTTTAAATCTGTTATTTAGTCTGTTAAAGTCTACATGTAGATTGTTTATATCAAAGTTTTTAAACGCTACATCATTAAGTATAAGTTCACACTGCTTTAAAAGTTTTTTGTTTTTTGTGTAGCTAAGTAAAGTTTTTACGGCATATAAAAAAAACTGATTTAGTTTATTGTCCTCGCTAAACTCATCATATTCACAGTAGATTTTTTCTTTTGTAAAGTTGTATTTTAGATTTTCGTTTATGAGGTACTTTCCTCTTAGTGTTGTAAGATTATCTTGTTCGGTTATATACTCTTTATAAATACCTCTTTGAAACTCACGAAATAGCTTATGGGCAAATATTTGTATAAAAACTTCTAAAATATTATGGCTATTGTTTTTACAAGATGCTATATCTTCATTTTCTACTTTTATATCATAGGCTTTCATCAACATGTATATAAAAATATCTAAGTTACTCTCTTCATCTTTTTTGCTTATTTTAGGAAGCAAATAGTAATCTTTATCTTCAAAATTCAAAACCCCACAATAGTGTTTTAATTTTAATTTACTCCAATCTAATTTAAAATATTTGTGAAGGGATGAAGTATCTATAATATATTGTTTTAGCGCAGTATTTTTAACTTCACAATATTCATAGATGACATTATCCATCTAAACTACTCTCTACCACACATAATCTTATAGTCACAATACAAACAGTTTTTTACATCTTCACATTTCTCAAAGTTCACATCTTCAATGCGTTGCAAGTCTTTTATGTTTGACTCAAGCACAGCCAACTTCTCTTTTAAAAACGATTCTTCTACTATCTTTGACTCTTTTAGGTCATAGTATCCACATCCAACAACATTGCCAAAGCCACTTGCAAGCAGATAGTAAAACTCCAACTGAAAGTCCGTTGCCTCAGTAAAATTTTTCTCTGTATAAATTGGGTATTTACCAGTCTTATAATCAAGCACAAATATCTCATTGGCGCGCTTGTCAATTCTGTCTATAGTACCTTCTAGTGTTATTCCTGCAAAACTGCACTCAAGCTTCTCTTCACATCTGTGAACTTGCCAGCCCTCACCAAATCTTTGAACTTCTCTCTCACAAAACCTGTCTAGATTTCTTTTTTGAATAGCTATTAGATACTTCTCTAGCTCACTCTTACCGCAAGCACTATCAAGTTCTACATGTAGAGCTTTTTTTAAACTCTCAACACTATCAAAACTACTTTGATTTGTGTACAACTCCTCAAGAGCTTTATGAACTTGGTTTCCTATCTCATGCTCTTTAGGCATATCTTTTGGTATCTCATGTCCATATATATGTTTGATATATTTGTAGTAGTATTGTCTTTTACATGTAAGAAATGTTTTGAGTCTTGTAGCAGAGAGCTTTTTGTTTTTGAAGCTATACTCTAAGACTATATCCTTATCTTCTTTGACATGTATATCTTTTCTCTCAAAAAGTATATTTGCGTACTCAGACTCTACATGTAGATTATTTTCTTTAATACCCAGCTGTTTTAAAAACCTAGAACCGCTGCTCTCGCCAGACTTTACAAACCCTATTGCCACCTCTTTACTTCTATTTATCAACATCTCATAATAGTGCTTTTGAAGGTTCTCTCTGTCACTCATTGTAGGAAGTTTCGCCATCTCTCTAATGCTAGTATTTAAAAACATGTCTTTATCGCTTTTCTTTGGAACATTGCTATCAGAAAAGTCTACAATAACAACCGCATCAAAACTGACCGAGCGCGTCTCTAAGACACCCATAACAGTAACTTTCCCGCCTCTTACATCATCAAGTGTTCTAGCACACAATCTTTGTAAGAAAACGGACAGCAGAGACTTAACAGTCATATCTTTCATATACGGCAATATATTTTTGAAACTATACAACTCTTCATCAAAGATTTTAACAGCTTTTTTATCGCCTGCATTCTCTTTTAGAAAACTCTCTTTATAATTTTTCAAAAACTCTAAGATATCCACCTCTGAGCTTTTCTTGGTGTAGATACCAAGAAGATTCATATAGAGTTCGTCTCCTACTCTATCTAAGCGCGCTTTATTCTCTTTTGAGTCTTGTTCGATAAACTTAATGCAAGCGTTTAATTTTTCATATATCTTTGTTTTACTATACGGCTCGCCCATAGCAAAGTTGAAATTTGATTTTTCATCAAATGCTTTTAGTGTTGCAGCCATACTCTCATCCGGCAAAATTACTGCTATATTCTCCGGTTTGTAACCTTTGTTTACAAAGTCATATATCTTTTTTTGCACAAATGCCACTTGCAAAATCGGCTCACTAAAAGATTCACATGTCACTTCTTTATTTTGCTCTAACTTATGAGAACTTATTATCTCTTTCTCATTAAAAGATATTTTATATTCATACCCAGCTTCAAGCTCTACGCCTAACTCTAAAAATTTACTCTGCATTTTAGTGTTGAATTTGGTAGTGTTAAATATAATATTGACACTGCAAAACTCACAGCATTTAGTAAGCAACTCTAACTCAAAATTTGTCAGATGACCATCTACATGTAGTTGTATATTTTTATGACTTTTTGCGTACATCTCATTAAAAGTGTAAAGTTTTGGCAGAAATATCTTATCAAGGACTTTTCTCTCTTGGCACAATAACTCATACCTTTTATATAGCTCTTGAAGTATTGTTATATGCTCTTCGTACTCCCCGTAAATATCTGAAGTATCAAGCCTGCTTATATCGTAAAGCTCTGCACTCAGTTCTTGAAAAAATTTAAATATATATGATGAGTTTTTGGTGAATGTGAAAAAGTTTCTTTGTATCTGTAATTTTGAAAATGCGTTAAAGTCAGAAGCTTCCAAAAGAAGTAGCACCCTGCTGTCAGCATCAAGTGTTTTAAAATCTTTTACTACACAGAGCTTAGATATAAAATCACTCATTGTTATGTGATTTGGGAGAAAAAGAGTCGATTTTTCTATACTCAACTGTTCGTGTCTTATCGCACGAGCAGATGGCAGGACTATTGTGGTTTCATTCATGATAGTATTATAACTTAAAAGTAAGTCTAATACTCATGCGCCTCTTTAGATCTTGTGTCAGCTTTTAGGTTATAAAATCTCTCTTGACTATCAACATTGACTTTTGCCATGATATCCCATCTTCCCTCTTGTGGAAGTGTTATAGCTTCAAAAGTATAAACTCCATTTTCAACTATTGGATTTATAAGCTCTTGGTCATGTTTGTGGTTATTGGGTCTTGTGATAATAACTTTTATCTGAGCATTATTTACCGGATTGGAGTTTACATCTGTAATTTTATATTTTATAACACTTTTTTGAGTATCCAGACCATCAGTTAAATATTGTATTTTATACTTTTTATTAAAGGCTATAGCTTTTTTTATAATATCGTTGACCTTAGCATCTGCTTCATGATAACCCATCATATAAGTATCACTCTTCTCAACCGGCAGAGTATTAGCAACTATTACAGTTGCGACACAAGCACCAAAGATAAATATTATTGATGCACCAATCGCGTATGGCCAGATTCTACCGTTACTTTTGCTCAAAATTTTGCCTTCTTATATATAATTTTCGTTTTATATAAAGGACTATACCGTAAACTATAAAACCGTAGAACAATACTTTTACAATTAAAATACTGGTTTGGTTTGCACTTCCAACCGCATTTTCAAGTACAACATTTTTACTTTTTGCAACCTGCTCTGCAATATCAGCATAGCCGTTAAACATAGAACCGCTATACTTACCCAGAACCTCGCCTTTTTTAGCTTTTTGAGCAAGTAGAGGCAAAATAGTACCGCCACTTGTCATGTCACTAAAATCAAAACTAAGCAGAGCAACTACAAAAGCTTGAACTGGCGATGATATAGGACTAAGCACCTGTTTTTTGTTAAAATATTCATATAAAGATGGCTCACTAGCCAAAATATCTACTTTAGAATTCATCTCTGAAAAAGTCAGCAAGATTGTAGGTTCACTAAAATCTTTCATCAACTCTTTTTCATATTCAACTATACTCATATTTTGAGGTAGCTCTTTAAGCATTACAAGCCTTAAAGATATTCCTGTTTTTTGATATAGCTCTGAACCTAATTTTTCAACTTCTGCATTAAAAGCCGGATTAAATATTACTTCATCTTTATATAAATATTGTGCTGTAAGAGATGTCTTAAAAAGCAGTGCGAGCATGAGGGCCGCAAGCCCTCGTGAAAATTTCAATGAAATTTCCTAACCTATATAAAGATGATTTGGTGTTAAAACCATATATGCAGTGTAAATAGCCATAAGAACAAGGCCCCATGAAATTATTTTTTCCATTACTTACTCCCTACTGTTACAATATGATCTTCAGCTTTAGAACCAAACATTTTTATTGATTGCTCATCTTTAACTTCATAAAAGTTTGCCATATTAGCATTTTGTACATTTAGACTCCAAATTGATAAACCAACTAGGATTACTAAAAGTAGTACAGTTGCTATTAGCATACCTGTTATACCATCAAGGGCAAATAAGCTTCTATTTTCATTCATACCTGACTCCTTATTCGCTTAAGCTAGTGATGTAAGCACCAACAGCTTCTTTTTGCTTAGCATTTAGTCTTTCAAACTTAGGCATAGCACCGATACCGCCTTTTTTACCATAATTAAGAACATTAGTAACTAAAGCTATATCGAATTTTTTGATATTTGGACCCATGCTCTCTACACCGGTACCATCAGCACCGTGACACATTGCACATGTTCCGGCAAATATATCAGCGCCGTCACCTGTCATACCGTTAGCAACATATGCGGAAACTGTATCTATCTCAGCATCAGTAATCGGAGCATAACCTGCATTTGCATTCATTAGTCCGTTACGGTCAGGCATTGGCATCATAAAACCAAGAAGTTGGTTATTTGAACCATACTCGATTGCATGCTTAACAGCTATAGCATCGATTCTTTTATTAAGGTTAGCTGCCTTACCGTCAATACCATCAGCACTGATTCCGTGACAAACCTTACACTCAGCCAAAAATACTGACTCTCCCATCTCTACTAATCTATCGCCAGTAATATCTTTATACTGTGCTGCGAACTTAGCATTATGAGCTGCTGTATCCTCATTGTATTCACCGATTTGTGAATATGACTGTACAGGATAACCAACTGTCATATACCACATTCCCCACACCATAAGTAAAAGGAATGTAACTGCCCAACCAGTTGGAACATCGTTTAGGTATTCCCCGATACCATCCCAATTGTCTTCTGTAAGCTCACCAGTTGCACTGTCTACTTGCATTTGACGAACATACTTGATTACAACAAAAACTGTTATTATTACAAGTGCGACTGCACCAGTAATAGCAAGCATATTGACGATATCATTATTTAAACCACCCTCAGACATACTTACTGAAATGTAAGTTGCCGCGAGCATAACTGCTGTAATGATAATTCCCCAAAGATAAAGCTTATTCATATATCTCTCCTATTTCTCTTTACACCCTCTACGGGTACCTCGTCCTCTGATATAGGTGCTACCGGAGTATCATCTATATCATCTTTAAGTGCCATATTGCTATAACTTTCATAGTCTACTCCATCAGCATCTTTCTTTTTTGTATATAAGTGATATATATAACTATATAAACCTATAACTAAAATAGTTATTAATGTAAAGTACCCGTAAGCCTGAAGCTGTGCAATATCCACTGTAAACCTCTACTTAAGACTATTCATATATGCAATAAGTGCAACTATTTCAGGAATCTGACCGTTTGCTACTGCATCTTTGACATCTTGATCTTTCATGTCTGCTGCAATTAGTTCTGCTTCAGCTAATGCTAAAGCGTTTGCTTCTGCAACACTACCACCCATCTTAACAACTTTAGTCGACCCATCTTTCATAGGAACCGGTTGGTTATAAGGAACTGAGAAAAACTGAGCTACTGTTAATTGTTCTGCAAAAGCAGTATCAATATCAGCAGTATTTGTGAACATCCAGCGATACGCAGGCATAATTGAACCCGGAACAACACCAGCTGGATCTTTCATATGATTTTCATGCCAGTCAGTAGTTCTATAGTTACCAACACGCATTAAATCTGGACCAGTTCTTTTTGAACCCCATAAGAATGGACGATCATAAGCATACTCACCACTTAAAGAGTAGTGACCGTAACGGTCAGTTTCTGATTTAAACGGACGAACAAGCTGTGAATGACAAGCATTACAACTATTTTTGATGTAAACATGGCGACCAGCTAACTCTAAAGTTGAGTATGGAGCTGTACCGATTACAGGACGAGACTGCTGTGCAAAGTTCGGAAGAATCTCTACTAAACCAGCAAACGAAATTACTAAAAACACACCTACCGCAAAAAAGAACGGATGTTTTTCTAACCAATGAAACATATTATTATCCTTTTCTTTATGCGCCCATAGGCGAAGCATTTTGTAGCTCGGACTCTTCAACTCTACGAGCAGACATAGTTTTATAAATGTTATATGCAAACATTAAGAAACCAACTAAATATAATAATCCACCAATACCACGAATAGCATAGTAAGGATGAAGAACAGTTACCGTATCTATGAAAGAGTAAGCTAAGTTACCAAATTCATCGTGAGCACGCCACATCATACCTTGAGTAATACCTGCAATCCACATAGAAGTGAAGTATAAAACAACACCTACTGTTTGGATCCAAAATTGTGCAGCCATTAAAGATTTAGAATAAATCTCTCTTTTAAACACACGAGGAGCCATATGGTATAGAGCTGCCATAATCATAAAGCCAACCCAACCAAGAACACCGTCATGCACATGACCAACAATCCAGTCTGTAAAGTGTGCAATCGCGTTAACTGATTTAATTGCTTGAATCGGACCTTCTAAAGTTGAGAACATGTAGAAAGTTGAACCTAATACCATAAACTTGATCAATGGTGAAGCTGCAACTTGTTGCCACTCACCCTTCATTGTAAGAAGCATATTGATAGCAGAACCCCAAGATGGAAGAATCAAGATTACTGAGAAAATTGAGCCCATAGTCTGCATCCAGTCTGGAACAGTTGAATATAAAAGGTGGTGACCACCAGCCCATAAATAAACAAACATTAATCCCCAGAATGAAAGTAAAGACAATTTATATGAATAAATCGCTTGACCTGACTCTTTTGGTAAAAAGTAGTAAATCATAGCAACAATAGGAACAGTAAAACCAAATGCAACTGCATTATGTCCGTACCACCACTGTACTAGTGCGTCATTTGTACCTGCATACATAGAAACAGAATGGTACCAAGCACCGATTCCACTCTCACCGGCAGCACTTTGACCTAGTATAGTAGGAATTTCCATGTTATTGAAAAGGTAAAGCATAGCTATACCTAAGAATGTAGCAATATAATACCAAACTGAAATGTATAGTGATTTTTCACGGCGAATACCGATAAGACCAAACATGCTTATACCAAATATTACCCACACCACTACAACTGCGATATCTATTGGCCATTCAAACTCAGCGTACTCTTTTGAAGTAGTTACTCCAGCTAAAAGTGAAACAACAACTGCTGCAACTACCACTAGATACAACCAAAAGTGCAGCTTACCTAAAAACATCAACAGCTTTGATTCTGCCATTGACACTTTTAAAACACGCTGACCAACATAATACCAAGTAGCAAAAACACCACTTAGCGTAAAACCAAAAATTACTGCATCTGTGTGCAGTGGACGAAGACGACTGAAGTTTGTGTATTCAGCTAAACCCTCACCTAGAACTAAGTTGAGTTCTGGATAAGCAAGTTGAAATGCTAAAATTACACCGACGAGCATACCAACAATTCCTAAAACAATTGTTGTTAGCATGAACATCTTTGCAACCGTATAGTCGTACTCTAATGGACGATTTTCCATATATAGCCTCCCTAAAATTCAAAGCAAATAAGTCCAAATAAATTTATAATGCTTATGGACTAATTAACAATGATATATTAACAGTATAAATGTTCAATATTTCTTAAAAATTGACTATTTTATGACAAATTTGAATATTTTATTAAAATTTTACTTTAATTTAACAATCTAGTAACACTAAATTGTTAAGAGGGAAGGTAGTTTTTATCTTTTTATTAAAGATAAAAACTCATTGAAGATATATCTGCTTTCTTTTGGACCAGGACTTGATTCTGGATGATGTTGTACAGAGAAAATAGGAGAGTCATTGTATTTTAAACCCTCGATTGTATTGTCAAATAAGTTTGTATGTGTAACTTCTGCAATCTCTACTATATTGTCAGGAACATTATAGTTATGGTTTTGTGCTGTTATTTCTACTAAACCTGTTTTTTCATTTTTTACGGGATGATTTCCGCCATGATGTCCAAACTTTAGTTTATATGTGTCGTATCCATGTGAGATTGATAATAGTTGATGCCCAAGGCAGATTCCAAACATTGGAACTTTTGCAGCTATTAGTTTTTTGATCTGCTCTTGTTCTTTTTTAAGTACAAGCGGATCACCGGGACCATTTGATAAAAACACACCATCAATTTCTTTTTTATTGTATTTCTCTATCAATACATCTGCAGAAAAATCATTTGGACTAACTTCAACACCAATTCCGGCACTTACTATTTCATTTAAAATATTTGTTTTAACCCCAAAATCTATTGCAACAATATTTGCTTGCGCCTCAGGTGCTTGCTCATATTCAAAACCTGCTTGAGAATAAGTTGACTGAGTATGATTATAAGCTTTTTTCGTGCTTACCTGCTCTATATAGTTAATATCTTCAATTCTTGGGGAATTCTCTAAAATCTTTTTAAGCTCTTCTTTGTCACTAATTTCAGTAGAAGCAACCATCATCATGGCACCTTCACTTCTTAGCATTTTAGTCAAATATCTAGTGTCAATATCGCAAATACCCATAACATTATGCTCTTTTAAAAAGCTCTCTAGTGAAGCCTCTGCTCTAAAGTTGGAGTATCTTTTTTGATACTTTCTTACTATCATTCCTTTGGCATGAGCACCTTTGCTCTCCATATCTTGAGAGTTAACTCCAACATTTCCAATCTCAGGTGCTGTAAAAGTTACAAACTGACCTGCATAAGATGGATCAGACATTATCTCTTGATATCCGCTCATTGATGTATTAAAAACTATTTCACCAACCACAGTATCTTCTGCCCCAAAGCTATTTGCTTCTAAAAAAGTTCCGTTTTCCAGATATAAAAAAGCCCTTTTCATACTCATCTACTCCATACCTCTTTTTGTTAACTCTTCATGGTAGAGTTTTTCATATAAAATATCAAACTCATCAGTTCCAGGAATATATCTCTTTTTATATGTTCTTATTTTATTCATTACGGCATCATCAAGCTCGGATGCTTCTGCTATAAAAGATGTAATTGCACTGTAAATAATATTTTTTATGCGATTTTCCGTCACATCAAAGTGAATTAAATCTTCTTCGTAGAGTTCATCTAAGATTTTATGTGCAACATCTGAATATCGCTCTTCATAATTTAAGATTACACCGAATTCAGGTGCTAATTTCTTTTTAATCATAAAGAAAAGTTGTCTCTCATCAACAAGATTAAACTCTATCTCTTCTTCATTGTCTTCACAAATCTCATTAACTTTTTCTTCAAGCGCCATCTCTTGATGTACATTTTCAATCAATATCTTTTGGGCTTCATTAGCAACTGCCTCTAAGCCTTTTGTCATCGTAACAACACCACTCTTATTTAAGTCAATTGCAATTTTATTGGATATGTGAGGTATTGTTTTTAGTGATATTTTCATCGATAGACCTTACTTGTATTAAAATAAATTCTGGTATTCTACAATAAGTAATGTTAGTTTACGATTAGAGCTAAACTATTTTTTTAAAGAAGTGATTAGATATTGCTCAAAGTACTCTTTATCAATTGGTATTTCTGGCAAATAAGAAGAGTAAACTATTGTTAAATTATTTAGCTAGAAGTAAAGTTAGAGCTGATGCTTTTTGGGAATCCATTTTAGTTAAAATTTTACCCACTGTTTTAGGTTTTAATGATTCGAGTATTGAAGCAGCTTCCGTTGGATTCATCTCTGCTAAAATATTTGCTGCAGATGCCGCTTTCATCTTTGCAAAAGTTTGAGCGATTTTATTCATTTTTATATTTTTTATTTCTTCTAAAATCTCTTCATTTTTTTGAAGCATTTTTTTAACATTCTCTTCTTTTGATGAAATTTCTGCAAGTTTTCTCTCAACAACTTCCTCTTCTTGAGAAAGCTTAATCTCTCTTTTTTTAAGAAGCTCTTCTGTTGCAGTTTTTAAAGAGCTTAAAGCCTGCTTTTGTTCATCAATGCGCTCAAGTTCTATAAGAAGTTCACTTTTTCTGGCTTTAAAAATTTCCGTACACTCAAAAAGTTTATCATTAGTCTCAAGTGCGTTTAATGATACTAAAGTAAAAATAGTTAGTAAAAATAATTTTATCATTTATATTTTCCATTATAAGTCATTAAAGCAACTTCATCTAAATCTTTTGCTTCTTGAAGTTTTTTCTTTTTCATCTCTTTTTTTATCTCTTGAAGCTCTAAATATTTAAATTTTTCATGTTCAATCATATTAAGTTTTAGTTCCTCTTTTGCTTTATTGACTTGCTCTTTAGCAAAACTAACCCACTCTTTATTGTGCTGAATTATTCCTCTTTGAGAATCAAGCAGGGTTCTTGATGCCAAAAATTCACTCATAGCTCCAGTTTTTGGAGCTTCTACATCTTCTAAAGAATTATATGAGAGCTTAAGTGCCGTAGCAGCACTGTTTAAGTCGGCATTAGCTTTTTGAACAACTCGTTCACTGTTTTGCATAGTACTTTTTTTAAGTTTTACCAATGAGCTAAAGCGTGTCTTCAAAGCTTACTCCTTCAATAAAATCCTAAGCGCAAGATACGGAACTACTTCCATAACCGCTCAAATTAAAGTATTATAGTGTCTTCTCTTTCCGGAGAAGTAGATATGATTCCTACTTTTGTTTTTGAAATCTCTTCAATTATTTTAACATAATCTTGAGCAGAAGCTGGCAAATCCTCAAATTTTCTTACACCAACAGAGTTAGTCCAGCCTTTAAAAGATTTATAAATTGGTTTTACATCTTCTAGGTTTGCCGGAAGATAATCTATCTCTTTTCCATCAAGTTCGTAAGCAACACAAACTTTTACCTCATCAAATCCATCAAGAACATCAAGTTTCATAAGTGCTAACTCATCACAACCGTTTAAACGGCTTGCATATCTTGTAGCAACTGCGTCAAACCAACCACATCTTCTTGCTCTTCCCGTTGTAGTTCCAAACTCGTGACCCTGCTCACCAAGTCTTTTACCGTCTTCACCGTGGTCTTCACTTGGGAATGGTCCATTACCAACACGGGTACAGTAAGCTTTTACAATTCCCGTAACCTTACCGATATCTTTAGCATTGATTCCAAGACCTGTACAAGCACCTGCACTAACGGTTGCAGATGAAGTAACATATGGATAAGTCCCGTGATCTATATCTAACATTGTTCCTTGAGCACCTTCTAAAAGAACTCTTTTATTCTCTTCATCAAGAGCTTTCCATACCATCTGTGTAGTATCAGTGATAAATGGAGCGAGCTTAGCTTTATAACCTTCTAATTCAGCTAACAACTCAGCTTGAGTAGGAGTTGGTATTTCATAAATATCAAAAATAGCTCTGTTTTGCTCAAAGTATCCTATAATGGCAGCACAAAGTTTTGAAGGATTTAAAAGTTCGCCAACTCTAAAACCTGTACGATTGATTTTGTCAGAGTATGCAGGTCCAATTCCTTTACCGGTAGTACCGATAGCTTTATCACCTTTTAGTCTCTCTCTGGCTTGATCGATTAATGCATGGTATGGAAGATTTAAGTGCGCTTTATCTGATATATAAAGACGACCCTCTAAGCCTTCAAACTGAACCATCTCTTTTATGATAGACTCTGGAGATAAAACAACGCCATTACCTACAACATTTATGGCTTTAGGATTTAATACTCCTGAAGGGATAAGGTGAAGTGCATATTTCACACCATCAACCCAGATAGTATGGCCGGCATTATGACCACCTTGACTTCTACAAACCATGTCGTACTCTTTAGCCAATCTGTCAACTATCTTGCCTTTACCTTCATCGCCCCACTGGATTCCTACTATTAAATCTGCTTTCATTATTTCACTTTCTCTTCAATTATTGTATCTGTATATATAGCAAACCCGACAGAGCTTACATCGTTATTTTTATATCTTCCGCCACGGGCAAAAACTTCATTACCTAAAATAGCTCTAAAGAACAATTCATCATAATAGAGCATTTTTGCATAGTACATTGGTGCCAAAACACTTCTCTTACATGATATTTCTGCGCACAACTCTTTCATCTTGATAAGTTCTGCCTTTATTTCATCTGGAACTATCTCTAAAAGTTCTTCAACCTGCTCTGCATGTTGAAGGTAGACAAGTTTTTCCAACCACTCTACTTTTAAGTTTAAAAACTTTTCTATGTTTACATGTCTAAAATCATCTAGAGTTAACTCATCAAACATATCAGCCAAAATATGAGGTATTTTCATATTTGAGATTTGAATCAATGGAGCAACTTCTAGTTTGTCAAAAATATTAATAGCAATATTTAAAACTGATGAGAGTCTTTTCTCATCCATATACTCAACACCGACTTGGTACTGTTCTGTTGTTGGGTAAGTTAAAACTGGTTGAACATAGAACCATTTTTTATGTTCAGTATTGCTGCCTAGTCTTTTTTCAATGATTCTAACAACATCAATCGTTGAGTCTGCTCTTAAAGAGATAGCGTTGTTTTTTTCATCATTTACTTTGACTAATTTTTTTTCATCTGCAATACTAAGATGCTGATGATACGAAAAAACAGGAGTAACTATCTCAAGGAAACCATTTGCATCTAAAATATCAGAAGCTACTTTTTCTATCTCTCTTTTTACTTTTGCACTCTCGCCAAAGTAAAGTTTCGAGCCGTTGGGAATTTCATGCTCTAATATCATTTATATCTCTTTTTTTTCTAATGCAGTTAAAAAATAAGTTTCATTATATACTTTTGAGGCAATTCCTGCATATTCTAATCGCCCCATACGGTGTAGTATAAGTTCTATTGCATTTACAACCCAGATAGACTCATACGGTTCAATCAATCCCATCTGATTTATACGAAAAATTTTACCTTTTAAATGGTCTTGCCCGCCAGCTACATTTACACCATATTCATCTTTTAAAGCTGAACGGATTTTTGACGCATCAGCGTCATCAACAGTTGTCATGCTCTTTGCAGGCTCAGATGGATAGATATGTAAACCTATAGTTTCAAGTGCTGCTTTTGTAGCTTTGGCACGCCTAGCTGTATTACAGTAAAGCACTCCAATACCGCCCTGCTTTTCTATAGTCTCTAAAACTTCTAACAAACCGATGATAAGAGTAGTAGCCGCAGTATAAGCCGTTGTATTTTTTCTTTGAGATTTAATCTCTGAGGCCAAGTTTAGGTAGTAACCTTTGCCCGCTCCAATTTTTTCTATCGCAGAGTTAGATAGTCCAAGGATAGATAATCCAGGAGGAAGCATAAGTGCTTTTTGACTACCTGCAATTAGACAATCAATATTTGTTACATCGATTCTCTCTACACCAACAGCAGTGATACCATCAGCAATAATCATAATATTTGGATTTATATCTTTTACAGCCTTTGCAAGCTCTTCAACAGGATGACGAAGACCGCCGGCAGATTCACTTATCTGAACAGCAATTGCGTCGATATCACTGTTTGCTTTTACAGCTTCAACAACAGCCTCTACAGAAACTGGCGTATCCCACTCATTCTTAATCTCTACATTTTGCAGACCATGAGCTATAGCAATTTTTCCAAACCTCTCTCCGAATTTTCCAGAGTTGACACTCAAAAGTGTGTTGTGGCATAGGTTGATAACAGCCGCCTCCATAGCACCTGTCCCGCTAGATGAAAGCATAACAACTTCATCTGTATTAAAAAGCTTAAAAAGATGTTTTCTAGTTTGTTCAAAAATAGCTTCAAATTCTGGTGTACGGTGATGCATAGTCTCATCACTCATCGCATTACGAACATTTTGAGGTACAGGTGTTGGACCAGGTGTAAAAAGTAACATGTAAAAATTCCTAATGAGGTTATTAATTAAAACCTCGTATTATATCGAAATAACTTAAATTGACTCTTTATTTTTATGCTAGAATTTCAGCAGAGATTTTAACATGTAATATATAAGGGCTTTAATGACTATTTTTGATTCGATTATTTTAGGTGTCATTGAGGGGTTTACAGAGTTCCTTCCTATTTCTTCAACCGGACATCTTATAGTAGCCAGTCAATTTTTAGGAATTGAGCAAACATCTGTCACAAAAGCTTATTCGGTCATCATTCAATTTGCCGCTATTTTTGCTGTTATCTTTAACTATAAGGATAAATTTACAATCAAACATGTCAACTTGTGGATTAAAGTATTTTTAGCATTTCTTCCGCTTGCTGTAATTGGATTTATTTTTTCTTCGCAGATAAAAGAGCTTTTTAGTATTACTATAGTTGCAACAATGTTTATAGTAGGCGGAATAATATTCTTAATAGTCGAGAAGTTTTTCATTCATGAGGACAAACAGACTACAATTGATATTGAACAAGTAACTCTGAAACAATCATTAGTGATTGGTTTTGCGCAGGTTTTTGCACTTATCCCAGGAACAAGCCGAGCAGGCTCTACAATTATCGGTGCTCTCCTTGTAGGAATGAGCAGAAAAGCAAGTGCAGAGTTTAGTTTTTTACTGGCTTTTCCCGTTATGGGCGCGGTTACTGCTTATGATTTACTAAAACACTATCATGAGTTCAGTGATGCAAATCTCATTACTTTGGCGGTTGGTTTTGTAGTATCTTTCATTGTGGCGTACATAACAATCAAACTATTTTTAAAATTTTTGGAAAACTTTACTTTTGTGGCTTTTGGCATCTATCGCATACTGTTTGGAGTCATTTTACTGACATTCTTTAACTAATATATTATATTTTGGAACACTTCTTGCTTTTTGTTAAAGCATATAGTTTAAAGGAGTAATCATGCGAACTATTAGTAAATACAATACGAAACTAAATTTAATTTTAGAGAAGCTAGAATTCTCTTTTTATGATTTAAGTCGTAAGTTTTTATAACATATAGAAAAGATTAGTGTAACTAATCAACAATGGTTTAAAATCATAAAGATTACATCGGATGTAAAATCGATTTTAACTCCATATAAATTCAAGGGATGGAATTTAGAAATTTTCTATAATAACCTTAGCTAAACTCAGTGCCTTAGAGCGATGAGATAGTTTCTTTTTAACCTCATCATCCAATTCACCTAGAGTTTTATCATATCCTAGCGGAATAAACATAGGGTCATATCCAAAACCGCCATCACCTATCGCCTTTGTCAATGCTGTTCCATGCATCCAGCCATGAACACTATATTCACCTTTTTTGGTAACGATTGCTATTGCCGCAGTATAGTGTGCAGGCGAAGATTCTACACCTTTTTCTTTAATATCTTCTATCAGCTTATATAGGTTATCTTTATCGTTTGCATTTTTACCGCCATACCTTGCACTATATATCCCGGGTGCTCCATCAAGAACATCAACACTTATTCCGCTGTCGTCTGCTAAAACTATAATATCTTCATATTCAGACGGCAGCTGCTCTTTAAGAGCCTTAAAAACGGCTCTAGCTTTTATAAGTGCATTCTCTTTAAAAGTGTCGGCATCTTCTATGATTTCAAATTCTTGGATAAGTTCACTATAAGGAATAACTTCATAATCTTCACAAAGTGCTTTTATTTCTCTGACCTTTCCCTTGTTTGATGTAGCTAAAACTAATTTCACATGTATTCCTTATAATTTACTTTAAACATAGCTATTATTGATTCATAAAGTTTGAGTAAACAATCTTTTTAATATAATGCCGCTATTATATAATATTTAAGGTACATAATGTTTAAAAAAGTCTTTCCCCTATCAGCAATTCTTTCACTTAGATTTTTAGGTCTATTCTTAGTTTTACCGGTCATTTCGATTTACGCGCTTGAGCTCGAAGGTTCAACTCCTCTTTTAGTTGGTATAGTTGTTGGTGGTTACGCACTAACTCAAGCAATCTTTCAAGTTCCATTTGGAACCATGAGTGATAAAATAGGTAGAAAACCAACTCTTTTAGTCGGTCTTCTTATATTTTTAGTCGGTTCTGTAATATGTGCATACTCAACTGATATTTACACCCTTATGCTTGGTAGATTTCTTCAAGGTGCTGGAGCAATCGGTGCCGTTATTACAGCTATGATATCTGACCTTGTTCCTGAAGAAGTACGCGGCAAAGCTATGGCTATCATGGGTGCTTCAATTGCTATGAGTTTTGCTCTTGCTATGGGTCTTGGACCGGTTATCGGTGCAAAATACGGAGTAGAGTCTCTATTTATTCTTACAGCTGTTTTAGCTGTACTTGCAATAGTACTTCTGTTTACAAAAGTACCAACACCTCCAAAAATCAAACATACATATCATGCAACAACAAGCACTGCTGATATTTTAAGAGACCCAAATCTTCTCAATATGATTATCATAAATGCTATGCAAAAAGGTCTAATGACTATCGCTTTTGTGCTTATACCTATCATACTTACAAGTACAGAATTTGCCTGGGAAAAAAGTGACTTATATATGGCTTACTTACCTGCTATGGTTTTTGGTTTAGTTGCTATGGGTCCTGCAGCAGTCTTTGGTGAAAAATACAATAAACCAAAACAGATATTTTTACTCTCAATTGTTCTATTTGTCGGTTCATTTTTAATTATGGGCTTAACAACTTCTAGTACAGTTTTTATAGTTGGTGTTGTTATGTTTTTTATCGCATTTAATATGATGGAGCCTCTTGTTCAGTCTATGATTACAAAATTTGCCAAAGTACATCAAAAAGGTGCAGCTTTAGGTATCTCTAACTCAGTTGCATATTTTGCTACATTTGTTGGTGGTACAGCAGCAGGTTTAATGTATGGAATGAGCGATAGAGAAACTATCGGCATCTCTGTAGCAGTTGTAGCAGTTATTTGGCTTTTGTGGACACTAAGACTTCAAAACCCGACAAAACACTCTCACCTGTACATCTCACACGACGATGTGGATACTGCAAAGCTTAGAAATCTTGAAAATGAGCATATAGCTGAGTGGTATATAAATGACAGTGAAAATATAGTAGTTGTGAAATATGTAACTGATGCTATTGAAGAAGAAGATTTAAGAAGTAAAATCTCTAAATAAGTTTACCAAAAGATGAGATTATAAAAATCTCATCTTTAAAAAAAAGAAAATCTACTTCGTTACCGTTTTTTGAGGAATAACATACATGTTAAAATAACGACCTTCAAACTTAGGTGGTTTATCCATAACAGCAATATCCTCAACCATCGGCCAAACTCTTAAAAGAACTTCTTTACCGGCTTCAGGATTAGCCATTTCGCGACCTCTTAGAAATACACGGAATTTTACATGAAAACCTTTTTCTAAGAACTCTCTTGCATGCTTAACTTTATAAGCTATGTCATTATCAGCAATTTTTACAGATAATTTAATCTCTTTAACAACGATTTTAACTTGATTTTTTCGTTGCTCTTTTTGTTTTCTTTCTTCTTGGTATCTGTATTTACCGTAGTCCATGATTTTAGCAACCGGTGGTTTTGCATCTGGAGCTATTAGAACTAAATCCAAACCTAATTCATTTGCTTTTTCCATTGCTTCATCAGTAGAAATAATTCCTAAAGACTCCGCTCCATCTACATTACATCTCAACTCTGCTACACGGATATCGTCATTCATTATGACACGGTCTTTTTTACTCAAAAATTCACCTCATTTATTTTAGTTTGTATAAGCTTCAAGAAATCTTCTTGACTTAAATTATATTGCTCTCTAGTTCTTCTATCGCGAATTGCAACAGTTTTACCTTCAACCTCTTCATCTCCTATGATAACAAGCATAGGAACTCTTGTTTTTTCTGCTGTTCTGATTCTTTTGTTTAAAGAATCATTTTTAGAATATATCTCACTATCGGCATTTATATCGATAAGTTTATCTGCTAGTTCTTTTGCATACTCATTATGAGTGTCAGCGATTGGAACTATCGCAACTTGCGTTGGAGCGATAAACATCGGGAACTCTCCAGCATAATGTTCTGTTAATATACCAATAAAACGCTCAAACGAACCTAAAATTGCTCTATGTATCATTACTGGCTGAATTTTGTCATTTTCTTCACCATTGTATTGGAGCGCAAAACGCTCAGGCAGATTGAAGTCTAGCTGTATCGTGCCACATTGCCACTCACGCCCAATTGCGTCTGTTATTTTGATGTCAATTTTTGGACCGTAAAAAGCTCCACCACCCTCATCAATTTCATAAGGAAGGCTATTTTTATCCATTGCATTTTTTAGTGCCTGTGTAGAAACTTCCCACACTTCATCACTTCCGACAGCTTTTTCAGGTTTAGTTGAGACCATCATCTTATAGTCAAACTCAAATGTTGACATTATTTTATCTACAAAATCAACAACTTCAATGATTTGCTCTTCGATTTGATCTGCTGTACAAAAAATATGTGCATCATCCTGAGTAAATTCACGAACTCTAAAAAGACCATGCAGTGCGCCTGTAAATTCATGGCGATGAACTACACCATACTCAAAGTATTTTATCGGCAGGTCACGGTAAGAGTGCAGTTCATCTTCATATACTTTAATATGACCAACGCAGTTCATCGGCTTAACACCAAACTCTACTTCATCAATCGAAGTAAAGTACATGTTCTCACCATAATTTTGATAATGACCTGAAGTTTTCCAAAGTTCGCTTTTTAGCATCTCTGGTCCACGAACAGGCTCATAGCCACGCTTTCTGTGTGCTTTAAAAAGAAGACTTTCAAGCCTCGCACGAAGTCTTCCGCCAGCTGGAAGCCAAATAGGAAAACCGGCTCCAACTTCTTCACGGAAAGTAAAAAGCTTCATCTCGCCGCCTACTTTTCTGTGATCTCGTTTTTCAGCCTCAGCTAACATCTCCATGTGAGCTTTTAGTGACTCTTTATCTGCGAATGCGATTCCATAAATCCTAGTCAACATCTCATTTTTAGAATCCCCGCCTAAATAAGCACCGGACACTTTTGTCAATTTAAAATATCTGATAAGGCCTATATTGGGTAAATGTGGCCCACGACACAGGTCTTCAAACTCATCCTGCTTATATATAGAAACACTGTCGCCAGGAATGCGTTGCATTACAGCTAACTTTAGATGATCGTCTTTAAATTTCTCTTTTGCTTCATCCATGGAAATTTCGTATTTTTGTATCTCATACTTTTTCTTGGCAAAAGAAAGCATCTGCTTTTCAATTTTCTTTAAATCACCCTCGCCAACTTCTGATTCAGTTTTAAAGTCGTAGTAAAAACCCTCTTTAACAGTAGGTCCAACATAAAACTTTGCATCTGGATAAAGAGATTTTACGGCTTGTGCCATAAGGTGGGCTGTTGAATGACGAAGTACCTCTAAAGAATCCTTAGAATTATCAAGGTGAATCTGCTCACCTTCAAACCCAAGCTCTTTGGCAGTTTGGAGGTCAATAATCTCATCATTATGTTTTATTGCAATTGCATTCACTTATAATTTTCCTTTTTATAGTTCTGTTTTTAAAACTGCACCATTTGAAGCATTTGAAACAAGCAGTTGATAGCGTTTAAGCCATTTAGATTTAACTTCATTTTTGTAAGGTTTCCAATTTGCTTTTCTTTTTGCAATCTCTTCTTCGCTTACATTGAGCTGTAAAATATGTTTGTCGGTATCTAGTTCTATCTCATCACCATCTTTTATAAAAGCGATAAGTCCGCCCTCAGCTGCTTCAGGAGAAACATGACCGATAGATGCGCCTTTTGTAGCACCGGAAAAACGGCCATCAGTAATAAGTGCAACGCTATCACCTAGTCCCATTCCCTGAATAAGTGCAGTTGGAGCTAACATCTCTTGCATACCAGGACCACCTTTGGGACCCTCATAACGGATAACTACAACATTGCCCGGTTTAACTTTATGTCCCATAATCCCGGCAATAGCTTGTGGCTGAGAATCAAAACATACAGCTGTCCCTTTGAACTGTTTCATATCTGCTTCAATTCCGGCAGTTTTTACAACAGCACCTTCTAGTGCTAAATTTCCAAATAAAATTGAAAGCCCGCCAACTTGAGAGAATGCATTTTCATTTGTATGAATGATATCTTCATTTAAAATTCTAGCATCAGCAATTCTCTCACCAAGAGTCTCACCGGTTATCATTTGAGCATCAAGGTGCAAAAGTCCACCACGGCGACTTATCTCTTTCATAACTGCATTAACTCCACCGGCATCATCAATATCTTTCATATGAACAGTTGTTAATGATGGAGAGATTTTTGCGATATGAGCGACTTTATCAGCTATTTCATTGATTTTTTGAATGTTAAAATCAACATCTGCTTCTTTGGCAATTGCTAACATGTGAAGAACTGTATTTGAGCTTCCACCCATAGCCATATCTACAACAAATGCATTATGAACAGCTTTTTCATTTAATATATTTTTCATGTTGTTTTTAGGATTATCTTCTAGTGCTAACTCAACGATTCTCTTAGCAGCTTTTTTAACCATCGCTATTCTCTCAGGGGTCATTGCTAAAACGGTTCCATTTCCAGGAAGCGCAATTCCCATAGCTTCACAAAGAGTATTCATAGAGTTTGCTGTAAACATACCAGAACAACTACCGCCAGATGGACAAGCATTACACTCTATCTCATATAATTCTTCATCAGTCATTTTACCCTCAGCATGCTCGCCGACCGCCTCAAAAGCAGTTGATAAATCTATCGGTGTTCCATCTGCCTTATGACCGGCTTCCATAGGACCGCCGGAGACAAATACAGTCGGTACATTAACACGAAGTGCCCCCATAACCATACCTGGTACAATCTTGTCGCAGTTAGGAATACAAATCATCGCATCAAGTTGGTGTGCATTCATAACAGTTTCAATCGAGTCAGCAATAATTTCACGAGAAGGAAGGGAGTAAAGCATACCTTCATGCCCCATAGCAATCCCATCATCAACACCTATTGTGTTAAAAACAAACGGAACACCACCAGCTTCACGGATAGCTTCTTTTACAATTTCACCATACTCGTGCAAGAAAAAATGTCCTGGAATGATGTCAATATAGCTATTTGCTATACCAATAAACGGCTTATCAAAATCTTCGTCTTTTAGTCCGGTTGCTCGAAGTAGTGAACGGTGAGGAGCCTTATCAAACCCCTTCTTGATTATGTCACTTCTCATAAAAATCCTTATACTATAATTGTTATATTTATTATAAATGCGATTATACCATTTTTTTTTATATTTCCCATGAAAACTCTTTACAAATAAAAATAAAATGGCTATAATTCCGCTCACTTAAAAATTAAGTGTGTAAACAAATTGCGGGAATAGCTCAGTGGTAGAGCACAACCTTGCCAAGGTTGGGGTCGCGAGTTCGAACCTCGTTTCCCGCTCCATTTATAATTGTAAACTGTGAATTCATTCATTATGCCCGGATGGCGAAATTGGTAGACGCAGGGGACTTAAAATCCCCCGGTAGCAATACTGTGCCGGTTCAAGTCCGGCTCCGGGCACCATTGAAATGAAAGATAGACTGGTGCCATCGCCAAGTGGTAAGGCCGCAGCCTGCAAAGCTGCTATCCCCAGTTCAAATCTGGGTGGCACCTCCAGTTTTATCATTTATAAAACCTTTTCAATACAAAATGTGGATCTTTGGCAGAGTTGGTCGAATGCACCGGTCTTGAAAACCGGCGAGGGTCACACCTCCCAGAGTTCGAATCTCTGAGGGTCCACCACTTTAAACACCTTTAAAACCCTATAAAATAGGCTTCAAAACACATTTTAAGCTTCTTAAATAAAACCCATTGTTACCCTATTGCTACCCATATTTTGTAAATTTACTTTTCTAGGTTAAAATTTTTATGTTCAAACAAAGTAGTTTGACAAAATTGAAGTTTCTACTTTAAAAATGTGAAATGTATAACATAAAGAGAGAGTGAAGTCATAGTTAACACTTTCGGATTATACATAGTGAATTAAATTAAGATGCTAAGTTGAGCACAAAACAAAAAGCAGATTGTTTCTGCATTATATAATAAAAAGTGAAGAGTAAGTACGACTCATGCAAGAAGTAGCCGTCATGCTCTAAATGGAAAAAGACTAATTCGTATCTTGCTTTATCTACGAATTTAAGAGAAAAACGAGAGCTGAAATGTATATTGAGTAAGCTTAAAAGCACTATGAGCTTTAAAGTTTTTCTAGTGATTAAAATCTAGTTTAGACCCGAACTATCTTTAATTTGGTTATGATGGTTATGCATAATCCATTTGAAGAACAAAATCGTAAAATTATCAGCTTACACAAAAAAGTTGATTTACTTTTACGAAGAACTGGCAAAGTTGATTTGTTTGATGAGTTTAATATTAAAGGCTTGGAAAAAGCCGCTAAAATATTAGGTTATCTATCGACAAAAACTTTAACAAAAAGAATAAACAAAGGGGACATATTGAAAATAGATAAACATTACAGAATTTCTGATAGTGGAAAATATACTTTCAGTGAAGTTGCCCTCAAATCTGTAAAAGGGCTAATATAGAGTATAGTTTACATTTGAACTAGATAAAAAACAAATGAATGGAAATGGAGAGGTTTTGCTCATATACAAGCAAAATTTATTTTTAATAAGTATCAAAAAGTGATCATTATTTGATAGCTGAAAAAAATTTAACTCTAAAAATAAAAATATGACAATAGAGACACTTCAATTTAATAAAAAGGTTAGGACTAGCTATCTTAGCCTTTTTATCAAAAAAACAGCTACAATTTTTAATTAAAATCACATAAGAAATGATATAAAATTATATTATCTTTATTTTTTTTCCTAGTTTCTTTAAAAATTTTCAGATTTGCTTTTCCTGAATCAATATCAGAAAAGTAATGACCAGATAAATTCATTACATCAAAATTTTTATACTGTTGTTTTTCTAAATAACCTTTGTAATCATTACATAATTTTGGAAAATCACTCACTTTACAGTAAACCAAAGTAATTAATACTCTACAACCTTTAGCATTGTATCCATCTAATTTATCCATATGTTTTTTTATTGTAGTCTTGCTAAGGCCAAATAGCCTAAAAGCTTCTATTAAAAACAGATCATTTTTTGATTGATTGGATACTATAATATCTCTTTCTCCTGAACCTTTGCCAGTCGCAGACTTACCACCTCTTGACTGATCTCTTGCACTCCATTGAATAAAATCCATTCGTTGATTTATTAATGAAGTTACCCAGTCATTAATCATATCTTCGATATATAATTTCGTATTTTTTTCTTTGATATTTTCTCTACGCTCTAATAGTTCTAAAGATATTAAACGCATCATTTCTAAAATAAAATCATCTAAAGTAGAATCTTGAGAACGTGAAAATATATTTGCATGATCCTCATCTAGCATATTTTTTATTTTTAACCAATAATTTTGAGCATCCTCCAAAGACAATCTTATACTTTCAAAGTTCTCTTTTGGCTCAAACTTTGCCAAATATTGTACTTCAAGATTTTCATTTAACTCTTTACGAATATTTTCAAGCTTTTCTTGCTCTTTTATATCAAGTTCACCATGTAATTGAATAACTTCATCAAGGTATTCTAGTGCTTTATGTGATAGATGTTCTTTTTTTAAAAATTTACATCTAATTGGCACCACTTCTAAGTCTTTTTGCAAATACTCAGGTATTTGATTCCAATATTTCAAAAACTTTTCACTATTGTTTATAATTTGATATCCCTCAAGCAATAATAAATATTCATACTTATCTAAAATATGATTTAAAAATAATTTTGAGGAACTTTCCCACTCCTCAATAGCATTTTTATAGGCTTCAAAATATTTTTTATCATCACTTTGAAACTCTTTTTCAATAATTCTGTATCTAGCATTAAGCATATTACTAGCATATGACGGCTGTACAGATTCATCTAACAGAGCTTTGAGATAGTTATATGTAGTTTGTGGCTCATCTTCAAAATAAAGTAGTCCAATCAAAAATCTTCTATATCTATCGATTTCTGCTTGCATAGATTGATTAGGATTGCCAAAATTTTTCTTATCATTAAATGGATTCTCAACTTGATTAATTTGCTTAATTCTTTCGTCTCTTTTTAAAAATTTTTGATTAAAAATTTTTGCAACAGTCGATTTGTATTTAATTTCTTGAAGTGTTTTTGTATAATAATTTCCTCTTTGATTTTTTTCAAAAATATATAAAAGAGATTCTGAATAATCTTGTAAATCATTTTCATTTAATGAAAGTATTAAACTATCAATTATTTCAGGAATAGAAGTGAAATCTTCTTCAGAAATTTGTCGTTTTGTAAGTTCATCTAAAACCTTTTTTTTTCTTTTTTTTGAACTGGTATGTTTTAACAGTTTAAATAGATTTGCAATACTAGTATTGTTTAACATATGACTATCAAATTCCTCTTTCCCTTTATCACTAAATTGATTTGAAATTTGAGTAAGTGTTTCAAACATCATATTCTTATCTCGTTCTAAAAAAGCTTGAAAAATATCACTTTTCCAATTTTGTGTATCAGTCAAACATTTAATAGTTTCTAAGATAGCTTTTTCAATTTCAGATTTATCGCCTATAGAAGCACTTGTATATAAACTTAGTAGTAATTTTAAATGGACTCTTATTGTTTTAAGTTTTGAGTATATTTCATCATCTGCTATCTGAATATTTTTCAATATTTGCTTACCTATATCCAAGAAAGCTTTCTTTTGAGTATATGTTGATAACTCTAAAACTAAAGCCCAATTAAATACAGATAATCTTTCATCTTCTTGCAATCCACTAGAAGATTCTAAAGCTCTGTTTATAGAACTTGTATAGAGCCTCAATACTTCGTTTATTATCTTCGATGCTAAATCAGTTGTCTTGTAATTATTGTTGACAGCTAAAGACTCTTGATAAACTTTTGATAAAAGCCATAATAATAAATTCATTTTTTCATACGGTAGACTAAAGCTGAAATTATTACCAAAATCTTTTTCTATAGCTTTATCAATAAGCTCATCAAGAATCACCTTGAGTAAAAATTCTTTGGGTTGGTTTGTCACTAATCTAGTTTGCACTTTTTCAAGATATTCGAGCGTTATTGTTAAGTAAGAAATAGTTCTATTACTTTGGCTATACTCATTCTGAGAAAGTAAAATTAGCAATTCAGATATTATTCTTGCTGCTTCTTCTCTATTTGATAAGTTTTTAAAAAATGAAAAGAAAATATCTAATGACTGGTTCCAAATTATTTTTTTCCATTGGATCATATAATCATTTGCATCTGTTCTGAGATTGGGAGTATTATTATTTGATAAAATATGCATCATACCTATAACTAAAGTATTGCGATTATTTAGGTAAAAAGGGATCAGAGAATCATTAAAAAATTTTGTTAAAAGCTGACCTGCTAAAAAAGGTCTATTTAAACAGTTGTCAAATAATTTCTTTGTTCTATAAAAACTGAAATTTTCATCAGGTAAATTACTATCATTTTTTACTATAAAATAAATCAAATTTTCATATATACTGATTCCCATTGGAAAAAGTCTATCTGTAATAGCCCTACTATTCCACCATAAAAAAGCATCCAATATATTTTTATTTGGATTGAGTTCTTTTAACTCATTTGGCAATGCTGGATTATGTTCATATACAGAATGGTGATGTCTCGTTGCTTCCAAATAAAGCTTTTTATATGTATCAGTCCATGGTTCTTGAAGTTCTTTAGAAGATAGAATATATTCAACAATTTCGTCTAAAAAATCATTTTTTGATTTTTCATTTTCAAAATCTAAATTAATAATATCTCTGTAATCAAAAGCATTAGACATTAAATCAAGCCATTTTTCAAAGGCATCTTTTCTCGATTTATTTTGTAGATATAAAAGTTTCCATAGTTCACTACCGATAGGTTTAATATCTTCATATAAGAATTTGAAAGTAAATTTATTGTTATATCTACTTTCTAAATAATCCAAAGAGTCAAAGTTTTTACTAATTTGTAAAAGCTCATCTTTGGTGATTTGCAATTCGCTTCTCTCATAATCATTTAACCCATAAATAAGCGAAGATAAATCATTAACAGTTTTTTGAATTGTTAGGTTGTCTTCATTTTTGTAGCTATAAGGCACTCTAGCCTTATCGTTAACAAACCATATTAAAGAAAAATTTTCTAATTCATCTAGAGTTACTGAACTTTGTATATTAATCTCATCATTTGTTGATAAGTTTTTTACTTTTTTCTTGCCACTCAAAAATGAGTTTATTGTCTCTTTATCTAATTGAAAATTTAACTTACTCTTGATTAAAATTTTCGATGCTATTTGAGCATCATTATTTTTAAAATCATAGACGTAATCTTTTTCAAAAGTATCGTTTTTGTACAAGGATACTTTTTTATATAAATCCTGTATCAACTCGTATTGGATGTGTTGTAGCATTATTATTCTTTGTTAATTTCACACAATGGAAACTTAATAATATCACCACTTGTATTTTTAAAACACTCTCTAACTAACTTTGCATAATCTTGATTATTTGTATTTTTAATATATTTAACTACTTCAAATAATTCATAAGTATTTACAAGGACGATTCCAGTTCTTTTTGCTGAATCAATAGCTTTTTGAGTAAAAAAATCTTTTCTCTCATTTGGATGTATAAGTCTAAATGGATTACCAAACAATACACCTTTTGCATGTACTGTAACTTCATCTCTTTCAAAATCTTCATGAATATTTGATTCCAACTGTCTAAACTTAGTTACATTTATTGCTGAGTTGTCTTTTCCCTCAGCTTCACCGATAAATCTTCCTTCATCTGATTCAAATACAATATCAAATTCAGATTTTCCATCATCATAATTCTCTGCTTTGAAACCTATGGTTTGTAATGCATCTATGATTGCATATTCTAAAGGTTTCCCATTTTCATACAACAGTTTTTTTGACAAAGAGTGTTTAGAAAGTTCGGTTTGTTTTTGCTCAATTTGAGATTTGATTTCTTCTATTTGCTGATTTAATGTATTAATCTCATCAAAATATTTCTGCTCTATATCAAGTTGAAACTCTTTTCCCTCAAGCCATTGTGGAGCTGGAGTGCTCTCTATAGATGTTTTTAATGCTTTGTCAATCGCTATAATTTGACCTAAAAGTGATTTTCCAAATTGTATAGCCTCTTTAGACCATCTAGTTATTTCTATAAAATTATCTGGTAGTTTTAAAGGTGGTAATAATAAAATAGTTCCGCCTTTATCATTTTGTAGCATCCCTCCAACTACTTTATCTCCACTTTTTGTAAGAATCAATGGTTTTGTTTTTTCATGTTCAAAATAAAGCTGATACTCAGTGAAATCTTTTACTAATTCCCAATAAGGTTTTAGAAAACTAGCATTTTGAGTAAATTTAATATTTTTTCCATTTGCTACTTTCTTATTGGTGAAATCTATTGGTAGCATTTTATAATTTTCGACAATATCTACAATATTTGTCGTTCTTGTATTTTTACCAGTTCCTGAATATTGCTTTTGCCCAGTACTGTAAAAAACTTGTTCTATAGTTTTCATAAATACAATAATAATTTTACCACTCTCAAAAGCCATTTTCAGTTCTTCTCTCCAGTGCATTATTGCTTCCATGCATTGAGTTGAGCTTGACTCAGACAAACTTGGTTTGCCTTGAAATGTAGGATTAATATAATCTGCTTGATATACTAGATTCGGCTCAAACAAAATAATATCTGCATCTAGTAGTGAAGCATTAGAATGAAAGCTTTGATACTGAAAAATATCTTTTGTAGGTAATTGAAATCCGACTGTAAAAATTGTTTTTGATGCCATACTTTATCCTAACACTTTGATTTTATAAATTCAAAAAATGGTTTTAATATTAAAAAATCTTCTTCGTTTAGATTGGGTACTATTTCATCAGCAAATTTTACTTTATCACCAGTAAACTCAAGCAAAGTTCCTCCGCATGAAACAGGCTTTTCAGTAAACCAACTTCCTAACAATTCATCTTTATAAAATAACAATTCAATTGATAAATGACTTTCAGAACCTTTCCCCCAATGATTGTTGTTTGGGTCTAAAACTTGTTTTTTTATTTTCTCTATAACAGGTACAGGCAGTAGACTTGCATAATGATATGGGTATTTCAACTGTTTAGTCAAGCCATTAAATGGATTTAATTCTACATGTGTGCACTCTTTTGGATTTAATCCATTCCAGTCATCAAAAGCTTCATCAAAATCAAATAAAGCAAACATATTTCTATTTGGAAAATTTTTCTGTATATCATCACGAGAAAAAAGATTTCTTAAAAAAATTCTATCAAATGCCTGTTGTATATCAAATTTTCTTTCTTCACTAGGATAAAGTTTATTCCAAGCTGTTTCTAAAATCATCTCATCAGTAATACCTTCTGTAAATAGCACCGCACCAGTAGTGTTTTTCAGAATATTTTGTATATTTAAACCAGCTTCACCCTCTGTCAAAGAGATAAGCCCAGCTGATAATGATTTAATAACATCTGATTTGTTAGCTTTTGTAGAAATGATTTTGCTACCATCAAATTCAAACAAAGAGATAATACTTTCTTTTGTTTTTGTAATTGTGGATGCACTGTGGCTACTCATCAAAATATGGTTTTTGCTATTTTGATTATCTGCTATATCAAAAACTTGCTCCAAAAATCTGAACTGCCACTCAGGATGTAAAAATGCATCTGGCTCATCAAGCAGAGTAAGACAATTTAGCTCTTTGAAAATCTCTGTAACTGCATAAATATAGATTGATTGAAATTGTCCATCACTAAACTCTTCAATTCCTATGTGTGTTTTATCTTCAAGCTCTAATTCGATTGAGATACCTTTAAGCATATCAAGAGTTTTTAGATTGTCAAACATTCTAAATTTTTCTATCATACTTAATAATTCAAACTCTTTTTGAAAAAGTTCTATATTAATTGACAAATTGTATTCATCTTTTTCTCTATCATAAATATCCCCATGAGTAAATGAGCCTTTGATGCACTTTTCTAGTCGTTTCAATAAATCAAAAGTAATACCATCAGCACCCCAATAGTGTGACTTTTCTTCAAAATTATCAATATTCTCAAATCCAAGAGCTTTAAGCCTGCTATCTGCAAAAATTGGTTTTTTGAGTATGAGATTAAAACTAGGACTTATAGCTTTAATTTCCATCTTTGTTTTTAGATGATTTGAGGCTTTGTTACTACTATCTTGTATCAAAAGTAGAGTCAATAATATATTTTTATACTCTGAGCCAACTCCTATAAAAAATCTACTATCTTCAAGATTTGCACCTTTGATTTTTTTACTAAAAGATGCTTCATATTGTTTGATGAGATTAGACACCTTCTTGTTATGTCCAGAATAATAAACTATCACATTATCAGGAAATAGAGTTTTACCCAAACTTTTTTGCTCTTTATCATTGATAAATCTTTTTTCCTCTTTCCATTCTATTTTGATGTCTTTTCCGTCAATCTCATAAACTATTTCATAATCAAAACCAGTACCTTCATCATCTTGCAAATGATGAAAAATCTTTATTAAAGCCTCAAAGAAATTAGATTTTCCAGAGCCATTTTTACCTACAAACACATCGATAAAACTGCTTCCATCAAAGGTTATTTCAAACTCTTTTAGATTCTTGTACTCTTTGATAAAGACATATTTTAATCGCATCTTATTTTCCTAAATTTGACATAATGGCATTTAATAGTTCTGTTTGTTTTGATGAACTATTTTCTATCTGTTTTTCAAGGTCATCACATAAAGCCATAAGCTGATTTATTTTTTCTACAATTCTTTGTTGTTCGTTAAATGGTGGTAAAGGTACTATCGAATTGATAATTTTTACTCTTGAAATATTTGGCTGTGCCGCACCAGCTCCTTGAGAGATAAAATACCCTTTGAGTGAATCTATTAAAAATTTTAAAAATTGGTTATTGATTTTACTAAATGTTTGACATGCACAAATCGCTTGATTTGTTGTAGCTTCAACTTCCAATATCCCAACTTCTCCAATATTTGCCCCATACATAGCCACCAATACAGAACCAACAGGATTAAGACCAAGAGAGCACTCATCTAATGCCTTTTGAGTGATTGTTTCTTCAGTATTTTTGATAAGTCCTTGTTTTACTTCTCCAGATTTTACCCATGGAATATCTCCACCATAATAAGCACTATTTGTACGGCTTGGAGTAGAGCCAGATTTCCAAATACCAAAGTCATTGAGATAAACCCATTGCCACCCATTTGGCAAGTCGTAAGGAATTGACTCTAATTTTATAGGTTCTAGAGATTTTACCTTATTAGCTTTTTTCTCTTTTTCAATCTCTTTTAACAGCTCACTTGCAGGTTGGTCATTTGGATCTTGAGGTACAAGTTTGCCTTGCATAACAAGTTGTAAGATGGCACTTCTTAGTTCTAATACATTTTTTTTAACTGTGTAGAGGTCATTGAAATGATTTGAGATAAAGCGCCAACCATTTTGGCTATTGCTATCATCTTTGCTATCAAGGAGTTGATTTATCGCTGATTTGTGAACAGTGAGCTTTTTGGCTTCTTTTTGCTCTTTTAGTTTTTCCAACTCATCACATAAAGCCATAAGCTGATTGATTTTTTCTACGATTCTTTTTTGCTCATTTACTGGAGGAAGGGGGATTTTCAGTTCTCTCATTGATTTCAATGAAACATTTTTTATTGTTGAACCAGTTGCTTGAGTATTAGCATATTCTAAAAAATATTTTGAATTAATCAAGGCTTTTATGTAGGTTTTTTCTATACTAGAAAATAAATTAAAATAACATGCACTCTTACCTAAGACAACATTTTCATTATTAAAAAATGCTACATTACCTAAAGTCCCATTGATTGATACTAATACTGTTCTATCATCTAAATTTTTTTTATATTTTTCATATTCAGTTGTTGAAACACGTTTTGTATTTTCTTTTATTTGTATTCTGCCATCATTGAGGTTATTTCCATTAATAAAAAAATAATCTCCATAGTCATCATATTGTGGAGTTCCATGCAAACCATCGCCCAATAATGATACTAATTCATTGAGATATATCCATTCCCAAGTACTAGGAACTTCAAAAGGTATTTCATTTGGTTGAACTGCTCCTAATGGCTTTGATTTTTTGATTTTTCCATCTTTAACTAACTTTTCTTTCTCTTTTTCAATCTCTTTTAATAACTCACTAGCAGGTTGGTCATTTGTGTCTTGTGGTACAAGTTTACCTTGCATAGCAAGAGTGAGTATTAGTTCTCTTAACTTTTTGATACCATCTGGTGCATCAAATGCTGTATCGAAGTATTTTTCTAAAACTTGCATTAGTTAGTTCCAAGTGCTTTTAAAAGCTCTGATTTTAGCTCTTGTTGTACATGTAAAAGCTTTTTGTTTATCTCTTCATATTCACTTATCAGTTTCACTGGGTCTTGGTGGATTATCTCTTCAAAGTGAGGATTTTTACAGTCAAAGTTATAGTTTCTCTCTTCAAGTTCTTTTACACTTACTTTCCAAGCATTTTTTGTAACTTTTCTCCCCTTTCGGCTACTTCCACCCCACCACTCTTTTTCTAGGTCAAACTCTTCTATTGTTAGTGGATTTGATCTTGAGTATGATTTGTACCCATCTGGATATGGATGTTCAAAAAACCACACCTCTTTTGTCGGTCCACCTTTTTCAAAAAACAAGATATTTGTATTGATGCTTGTATATGGGCTAAATACACCTTTGGGGAGTCTTACTATCGTGTGAAGATTAAACTCTTCAAGCAGCTCTCTTTTTAGAGTAGTTTTTACCCCTTCGCCAAATAAAAATCCATCAGGCAGTACCACTGCCGCTCGTCCACCATCGTGTTTGAGTAAGTGCATAATAAGAGCCATAAAGAGGTCTGCCGTCTCTCTGGTTTGGTGTTTTTTTAGGAAGTTTGACTCTATACCGTTTTCTTCCATACCACCAAATGGGGGATTTGTGATGATGATATCTACTCTGTCTTTTGGTCCATAGTCTTTATACGGTCTATCGCCTAGAGTGTTTGTGTGTCTTATGTTTGTAGGTACATCTATACCGTGAAGCATCATATTTGTCATAGCAAGCATATGAGGAAGTGGTTTTTTCTCTATCCCATGAATAGAGTTTGACAATATTTTTGTATCATCTGGTGTTTTCACTTGTTTTTTGAGATGATCTATCGCACATGTCAAAAATCCACCTGTACCACATGCTGGATCCATTACCGACTCACCAAGTTGTGGGTCTATCATATCTACGATAAACTGTGTTACGGCTCTTGGTGTGTAGTATTCTCCAGCGTTTCCTGCTGATTGAAGGTCTGCTAAAATCTTTTCGTAAATATCATTAAAGAGGTGTCTATCTGTTGATGAGTTAAAATCCACATCCTCTTCGATAGTGTTTATAACTTGTCTTAGAAGTGTTCCTGATTTCATATAGTTGTAAGCATCTTCAAATACTGTACCTATAACTCTTCCGTACTCTGATACTCCAGCGGTGTTTGCTAGTTTTTTAAGAGATGGGAAAAGGTCGTTGTTTACAAAGTCGATAAGCTCATCGCCTGTGATACCCTCTGGATTTTTTGCCCAGTTTGACCAACGGAAGCGATTTTGAAGAGGTGATTTGTAGTTTGGTACTGTTAGCTCCCACTCTTGCTCTTTGTCATCAAATATTTTAAGAAAAAGTAGCCATACTATCTGGCTGATTCTTTGAGCATCTCCATCGACACCCACATCCTTTCTCATAATATCTTGTATGATTTTTATCAAAGTTCCAATAGCCATTTAATATCCTAATAATTTAATTTTATGCACAATAAAGTGCTTGTTCTAAGTCTTGTATTGCTTGATTGTACTGCTCTAATCCGCCAAAAGCTTTGATGATTTCTATAGGAGTTCCTATGTTTGTAAAAGGTGAAACAGTTAAAATCTGAGTCTGTTCGATTTGTACGATTCCCTCATCGGCATATTTATCAAGAAGTGCTTCAAGAACTATTCTTGCTTTCTCTCCGTACTTTGTAAAGTAGTTTTGTTTTTTTACTTGCTCAGCTCGCTCTTTTCTTGTAAGTGGAGGCATATCCCAAGCCACATGACAAAGTAAATCAAAAGGGTCACAATCTTTGCCAACTTCATCAGCAAGTGCTTCGAAAAATATTCCTTGATTTGATAGCTCTTCAATGATGGCTTGTTTTTTCTCTGATGAAGTCCATTTTGTCAAAAAATCATCCAAAGATGCAAACTCTTTTGAAAGTGTTTTTTTGGTGTAGTCTTTTAGTGATTCGGTTATAAGTTTTCCATTTGCATCAAAGTATTGTACTCTCTCTGCTGCAACTTTTACTTCAACATTTGAAACTACATACTTTCGTATCTTTGAGCCTTCTTCGTTATTATCAATATCATCAAATGTAAAATCATCAGGAGTTTGACCATACGGTTCGTTTGGCTCATTTACAGTATCACTAAACTCTTCTGGCGGTACTGGTGAATCATCAGGATTTTTAGGGGTATAAATCTGTACTGGTTCACCATCAAAATCTGGGTCTGCAAACAACTCTGTCGCTTTTTTGAAATCTATGATAGTGAAATAGTATTTGTTAAAATCCTCATTTATCCTAGTTCCACGACCTATGATTTGTTTAAATTCTGTCATAGATTGGATTCTCTGGTCAAGCACTATAAGCTTACAAGTTTGAGCATCAACTCCTGTTGTCATCAGCTTTGATGTAACAGCAATTACCGGGTATTTACTCTCTGGAAAAATAAAATTATCAAGCTCTGCTTTTCCTTCTTCATTATCTCCTGTGATTCTCATGACATATTTGTGGTTTTGAGCTACAAGGTCACTGTTTTCATTTACAAGTGCTTGTCTCATTCGCTCTGCATGGTCAATATTGTCACAAAAGATGATTGTTTTGTCAAAACGATTTGTCTGTCTTAAAAAATCACTGACTTTTTTGGCTACAAGTTCTGTTCTTTTTTCTAAAACTAAAGTTTTATCAAAATCTTTTTGGTTGTAGATTCTATCTTCTATCTCATTTCCGTATTTATCAACCATACCTTTGTCTGGTCGCCAACCTGCGATATCTTTGTCTATATCAATTCTGACTACTTTATAAGGGGCTAAAAATCCATCTTCAATCCCTTGCTTGAGCGAATAAGTGTAGATTGGGTCACCAAAATAGTCTATATTTGAAACCTCTTTTGTCTCTTTTGGAGTAGCTGTAAGACCTATTTGTGTCGCTGATGAAAAGTAACTCAAAATTTCATGCCAAGCTGAGTCTTCTGCGGCACTTCCTCTATGGCACTCATCTACCACGATAAGATCAAAAAAGTCAGGGCTGAATTGTTTATAAATATTCTTTTCTTCTTCGTTGCCTGTTACTGCTTGATAAAGAGAAAGATAGACTTCATAAGATTTATTTGCTTGTCTTTTTTGGATTTTTGTCATCGCTGAGCCAAATGGCTTAAAGTCATTAGTCATAGTTTGATCAACTAAAATATTTCTATCTGCTAAAAATAAAATCCTCTTTTTGGCTCTTGACTTCCATAATCTCCAAATAATCTGAAAAGCTGTGAAAGTTTTTCCTGTACCTGTTGCCATTACTAAAAGAATTCTATTTTGACCTTTTGCTATAGCTTCTATCGTTTTATTGATAGCTAAAAGTTGATAATATCTTGGTGTTTTTTTACTTCCGTCACTATAGTAATCTTGAGTGATTAAAGTGTTTTGCTCTTCGTTTAATCCCTGATTGTTTGTCCACATATTCCATAGTGTTTGGGGAGATGGAAACTCATCTAAACTTATCTCTTTTTCTAAAATACCATCTTGTGCTATTTTGTTGTGAAAAATAAATCCATCACCATTTGAGCTAAATATGAAAGGAACTTGAAGAAGTTCCGCATAACCAAGACCTTGTTGCATACCATCGCTCATAGTGTGTGTATTGTCTTTTGCTTCGATAATTGCTATTGGAATATTCGGTTTGTAAAAAAGTACATAATCCGCTCTTTTATGTTGTGCTCTTGTGTGTACTTTTCCACGAACTATGATTCGACCTTTTGTGAGAGGAAATTCTTCATATATTTGAGTATGAATATCCCATCCTGCACTTTCTAATGCTGGAGTGATAAATTTGGTACAAATATCTCGTTCTGTTAAATTTTTCTTTGACATACCGCAAACCTAAAATTATTATTGTTTTTTATATTATCATATCTTGCATAAAGGTGTTATTTTTTGCTCTATAAAGATGATTGATAATCTTTAATAATAATTTTAAAATAATTCTTTACACGATATTGACTAATACGATTAAATATCACTTCCCATAACTCTTCCATGTTGACCTGAAATCCTACTTTTTTACCATCAATGATATTATTTTCTATTATGTTATAAGTTGATGATATTTCTTCAAATAATTCAAACCTATTAACATTTTCAGAATATACTTTATTTTGATTTTTTGTTATTAAAAATTCATAGATATACTCAAAAGAGCATAGATTTTCTTCAATCTTATTTTTATGAATGTAATCTACAAAATCATTAAATATCTTTAAAATTTCATTAAAAGAAAAAACATTTTCAAATAATTCTTGATTTTTATTATTGTATCGTCCCATGGTTGCTGATTCAAATTTATGTCTTAAAGAACTTTGTAATTCTATGTCTTTTATATTATCTATCAATTTTGCCAAATAATCTTTTCTTCTAAATAACTCAAATAGCTTTTGATTATTAAGCTTATGACTTTTTTTAAATTCATTATCATACAAATATTCTAAATTTAAATCTTTTTCAATCCTTTGAATACATTTAATTTCTTCATTAAAATCGTTTTTATGGTTGGTTGTAATAAACTCTCTTGTTTGAAGTTCATTAGATTCTATACTTCTTTTTAACTCTTCACTAATTGTTTGATTTGCTTCTGATTGCTGTTTTATACTTTCCCAAGTTTGTTTGATACTAACTCTTTGAAAATATAAACTTACAATTATTGTCAACAATATAAAGCCATTTATATGCCCAGAAAAAAAATCACCAACTTGCCCATATTCTCCAAGACTTGATATATTAATAAAATCTTGATAATGATTAAATCCTATAAATATAAAGCTTGAGATAACGACTAAACCCATTGTTGTAGGAATGATGATTAAGATACTTAATAATAATGATGCTAGTTTATTTTTCATTTCATAAGCCCTCTTATTTTATATATGATTTGTTTTCGTACATCAAAATTATAATAACTCTCTTTACTGATCCGTTTACTTGTGTCATATTGATTACTTAAGACGAACTTGAAAATACCGATAATACCTAAATCCTGTTCTTGAAAAACATCCCTTAATAAGTTTGACAATAATGTTGCATCTTTTTCTATTTCAATTTGGTCATTATGAATTTGAAGTTTAATGACATCTTGTTCATCAAAATAAAATCTTAGTTGCATATTGTTCTGATTTATTTGCTCTAATGTAGTATCTAAATAATAAAATCTTTCAAAAAATGTAATTAGAAACTCAATATCAAAATTCTCAAAAGATAAAATGCTATCCGTTAAGTTCTTATCTTCATGATAAAAAAATAGACCTAAAATTTTTTTCTCTAAATTAATATTAGAAGACTCTTTAACCTCTAATTTAAATTTATATCCATTTATTTTTATGCTATCAAAAAATTTTTGATACATATTAACAGTTTCTTTATCTAAAGAAACTGTTTTTAATCTTTGCAAAGCAAGTGCTTTCCCACTAAATAGATACGAATCCAAATTAATGTAATGTAATAGTCCATAAAATGGATTTTTAGATACTTGATCAGCTTTTATAATTTTTAAATTGTTATTGTTGTTACTATAATTATATATAGTTAAGCACATTTTATTTCTTGCATTATTTAAATGAATATACGGTGAGTATTTAGCACCAATAATTTTCTTCAAAGGTTTTATCATTTCCCTGAAGTATTTATATTCTTTAAGATATGGTAATAAAATTTCAATTTGTTCATTTTCTTCAAAACTACTTTCTTCTAACTCTTGCTTTTTTAAGATTTCACTTAATGAAAATGTTGTGTAAAATGAATATTCTTCAGTTGTGTGAAAAAAAATATCTTCTAAATTTGAAACTTCATTATTCATGTCAATTTTAAAAAAATCAATCAACAATTTAGTATGATTGTCTATATTCCAGTTATCTTTGAAAGAAATTTTTTTTATATTATCTTCTTCCAATAATTTTCTAACTTCACCAAAATCTCTAAGATTATCACTTACATATTTATCAAAATTTTTCACAATCATCATCTATTTAGAACCCTTGTCTTTTGAGTTCTTTAGCAAATTCACTAAGCCCTTGCTCAATCTTTTGCATCGCTGTTTGGTTACTTACTGGCACTAACTGAACCATACCGTTTATAAAATTGGTTTTAAAGATTTGCTCTGTCTCTTTGTGAATAACCATATCATCATAATCTTTGTAAAAGTCATAGTTTTTTGTAAACTCTTCTGACATTACATTAAATACTTTTTGCTCCATTGTTACTTCTCCTTGTTTAGTTTATTTTTTACATATTCACTTAAACTTTTGATAGTTCCATAGCCTAAGTGTTTTTTTGAAATATTTGTAAGGCTTACACCAAGTCCATGAAGCTCTTTGATTTTTTCTTTATCTTTATCGTAGATGCTTCCTTGGATGGTTCCTACTGGCTTTCCGAGTTTAATACCTTTTGCTTTTCTGGCTTGAAGTGCTTCTTTTGTTCTTTTGCTGATTAGGTCTCTTTCTAGCTGTGCAAAAGCAGAGAATATATTTATCTGAAAATCTGTAAATGGGTTTTGTTCGTTTGGTTTTATAAAAAGCTGTTCTTTGAGGATATGAAGATTTACACCAAGTGCTATGAGTTGATTTACAATAGTAACTACATTTACAACGCTTCTTCCTATACGACTAAGTTCAGATACTATAAGATGATCTCCAGCTTGTAAACTCTCAAAAAGCTCATCTATCTTTCTATCTTCATCTTTTTTACGGCTACTCATCTTCACTTCGATAAATTTAACTTTACCAAGTGCGTTTTTGTTTACATAGTTTAAAATTGCGTGTTGTTGATTTTGTAAATCTTGTTGGTCTGTACTAACTCGAATATATCCTATAGTTTTTGCCATTTTTACCTCATTTACTTCTTAAGGTAATTATAGCATAAATAGTTTTATATTTTTACGATTAATATATACTTTTATTAGTAAAAATAAAATAGTATCTAATGAACATTAAGAAGTAAAAAACAAGCCACTATTATAGAATGATTTGAAGTGGCGAGGCTGCAAAATAATTTACAACCTCAAAAGATTGATAAAATGCTTGCCAATTCTTAGTCTTCATCAATATATGAATCATTATTTGGATTGTGTGTATCTGCCCAATCGTCCATATCTGCATCATTGTTTGGATTGTTGATATCTGACCAAAGATCCAACTCCTCTTGGCTCATACTTGAAGTATCCATCTTATTTTCCACCTTGTGAAGAATTTTTTGCAGCTGTACTTTGTGCTCTTGCCCCGAAACTTCCTTTAGGAGTACTCCCACCATTTGCTTTTGCCGTAGCTGCTTGTATTCTTGCAGCCGCTGATGTTGTCATTTGTGTTTGTTTAGCCATAATAGGCTCCTTATAAAAAATTTTCCAACTTCCTGTTGAATGAGAAAATTTTATATTAAAGATTTATAGAAAAATTTCCCTATTGTTGACAACTTTTAAAATAATTTCCAATGCACTCTATACATTCAACTAAATCAGATCTATTTTCAAGAAGAGTTATATATTTAGCCAAATCATGCTCAATCTTATAAAGGGAAAGTACTCCTCCAAAACTTCTATCTAAAAATTTTAGTTGCACTTTGAATAGCTTTTTATCTTCTGTTTTTATTGAAACAATAAACTTTATAAAGCTGTACGCATTATTTGTATAATTATTAAAAGGCATATTATCTGGTGAAGAGCTTATATTTTTTAAGAGTCGTATATACTCATCTTTGTTCTTACACTGATTGAACTCATTTATCAACGATTTTCTATCTGGCATCAATTCACCAATAGTAATTTGTTCATCATTGTATTTTGAAAATTCATCTATTTTTGGTTTTAGAAGTTGATATTTTTTTTCGGGATCATCAACTTCAAAAATATCAGAAAAATCTATTAGATACATTGCTTGGAGTTTAAAAATTTCATCTTCTTGATTTTTAAGATAGCACTCTTTTATTTGTGTTCTAAAGTTCTTAAGTTGTTCTGTAAAGTCGGTTTTAATATCTGCGTCTAGGTTAAACTCTTTTTGAATGTGGAGTAATCCTCGAACTATCAACAGTTGTAAAAAGACTCCTGCTTTTTGCTCTTTAGTTTCGTTTTTTGTTGCACTATTAGCAATAACAAACATATTGATTAAAGATGTAAGTGTTTTCCCTTTATTCCATAATGACAATTCTTTTTGAAAAGTATTAGGATGAATTTCATCAAGGATAATATTGTCTGGAGTTTTTTCTTGAAATGATGCATGAATATATGAAAATTGAACAGATAAATCTTTAAAAGATTTTACTTTTTCTACCTCTTTGCATTTGTCAAGAAATGGCTTTATAGAATTTGTCTGCAATGCTTGATCAAAGAGTTTTGTATCAATTTCTTGAAAAGCCATATTTTCAATTATCAAAGCTATTTGAAATGAGAATAAATTTACGAGCCTTATTCCTTGCAAATTATTAGATGTGAAGATCTTGTAATTCAGCGTGATGTTTTGAAGTTGATTTATATAAAATAGGTTCTGTTCAGTATTTCCCAAAAGATAATCAAGAAATACTATGTCAAAATTTGTAACTTCAAGAGATAAATACTCAAAATAGGCTTTATTACTCAATGCATCCGAGCTATTTATAAACCTGTGATATTCCTTATGACCTGCTTGCTTATCTTTTTTTATTTTAAATACATCTAGTGGCTTATAAACTCTTTGATTAACACCAAAGACTCGCCAAAAAATTGAATTAAAATCTTTTTCTTTTAAAATTTCTGTCATTTATTTTTATAAAAAGGTCTGGATTTTGAATAGCCGTTTTCGTATCTAAATTTTCCTATGGCCACTACAATGGTGAAAAGTACTAAGGGAAGGAGTGCAAGTTCTAAAGCCGACATAAATACCTCCTAAAAAAATTCTCTCAAAGAGTCTCTAAATGGTTTGTGGTATGTTGCAAAAAGTGCTGCAACGATCATAATCAATATTGTCAAAGCACTACTATTTTCTCCTTTATACAAAGCAAAAGCAAACAGTGCAAAGAGTAAAGCTAAAAATGGCATACAAATTTCCTAAACGAAGTAATTTAATACTCAAAATATGAATTAGTAAATATTATAACACTATTCCTTAACATAATAAACAGTATCGCCAATAGCCAATGTAAATTTCCAACCGTTTTTAATAGCTTCTTCTTTTAACCAAGTTTTTGGCTGATCAAAATTATTACCCCTGCAAGCTCCTAAATAATTTGGAAATCTATTTGACTCAAGACATCTCATTACTTTTTGGGTTTTTTTCACCTTTTTAAAAGTCACATAAAAAGAATGATTATTAACTGCTATCAAACCATCTTGTAAAATGTCTTTAACTTCAAAGATCTTATTTGCTGGCTTGCATTTTACATATTCAAAATTCATAGTTGATGTTTCACACTCGATGGTATCGCCTAACTCGTAAGCTGACAACTGATCGATTCCAAAAAAACATATCAACAATAGCGAAAATAGTTTACTTTTTGACACTACCATTTTCCACTCATCGAACAGGACATACCAGAATAATACATACGAGCATTTAACATTTCAGCAGCATTGCCTCTTTTATCTGGCTTGAACCAAGCAAATACAAACGGTACCCAGACAACTATATGTGCAAAAGTATTGTCACTTATGCTTTTTATGAACTCTACCATTGCATTGTAATCTTCGATGATCCAATAGCTTGCCAAAATAACCAGTGATATTACCAATAAAGTCAAATAGCTTACAATCAGTCTTTCTATTACATTTGCAACATACTCTGCCATTTTTCGCTCCTGAGATACAAATTCATATAATAAATATTAACTCAAAAATGCTTATTAAACACTTATAAGTGTTTGTTTGATTTTGGCCATATAGCTATCATCTTTGAAAACTTATAGGTGTTTATTATTGGAAGAAAATATAGATAAATTTTTAGATGAAATTGTTCTAAAAGTAAAAGAGGAAAGAGTAAAAAGAAATATAAGCCAATTGGCACTTGCTGAAATTTTAGGACACAAATCTCCCAACTATGTAGCAAAGATTGAAACCAGAAAACATGATGTAAGCTATAACCTTTCCCACCTGTATAAAATTGCTTACGAATTTGGCATCGAAGTAACTGATCTTATCCCTCACATACAAGACCCAAAAAAATAATTTAGTCCGACACTATTCACTGTCGTTCATATATAGGCTGATTATGTCCCCTGAAAGGGACAAATTATTTGTATTTATATATTACTATATTTTGTCCCCTGCTAGAAAAAAAGCTTACAGAAGCACCTCTCTATAATCCTTATATTAAGGAGTAGCTGAATATGTGTTGGAAAAAATCGTTACTCAAGTGTTTCTTAAAATCAAATTGCCTCAACTAAAATAATTTCTTCACTTTGAAGCCCTTTTAGCTCGTTTGTAAAACCACTTTTACTAAAAAGAACATATTGTTTTACAGGAAGATTAGTAACAATTTTTTTTGCTTTTTCTTGTAGATCTTGCAGTATATCTATACCCACTTTTTTATTAGAGTATTTACATTCCGCAACTATTAAAAAGTCTTCACTAATTCCAACAGCATCTATCTCTTCATTTTTATCCCACCATCTACCGCATTTAAGTAGTTCATAGTTTTTAAGCAAATATGAAATTGCCAAATTTTCATATACTGGTGATACAAAACCGTTAAAATTCTCTTTGATTTTTTTAAGTACAAAATTTGTATTTCCCATCTCCAGCTGACTCTTATAAGGCAACACATATGTAAACCAAAATCTAAAGAAATTATCTTTAATAAAATAAAGTCCTTTTTTACTCTTTAGAGGATTGCTTTCTGTAACAGGCACATCTTTATAGATAATATCAAGCTCTATTAGTTTTGAGATAAATGAAGTTATATTTTGCACATTTTTACCAAGTTTTGAAGCAATATTTCCAATTTTGTGTTCACCGTTTGCAATGATCTCTAGAATAGAAAAATATGTAATGGGTTCATTCACTTCATTTTGAAGTATAAATTGAGGTTCATTGTACAAATAGCCACTAGGATTTAAAATATTTTTTTCTATATTTTTAAAAATGTCGCCGCTATCAGTGAACACCTCTAAATATTTTGGTACACCGTAAAGTATGCTATATAATTCTATAAGTTCTTCATTTGATTTGCTTGAGAAAAACTCTTTTAGATAATTAAACTCTATTGCTTCTAACTTTATAGCACTTGTTCTTCTTCCATAAAGTGGAGAATTATATGAAAGCGTTTGCTCATACATCATTGATATGATTGAACCACAAAGGGTTAGGTGAATATTTTTATTTTTAAGTAGCTCATCAACAATGTACTGAAACTGCGAAGGAATAGAGTTATCTAATTTTGTCAAATACTGGAACTCATCAATGATGATAATGAGTTTTTCTTCATATTCTTTTTGTGAAAGATACTCAAAAAGTTGTTTAATATCTTTTATTTCTAAACTTTTTAAAAAACTATCTCCAAAAAAATCAGCTACTATATTTTGCAATCTTTTTAAAACGATATTGAAGTTTTCTAATGTTACTAAAAAATAGATAGATGGCTTATCTTTGATAAATTCTTTTAAAAGTGTTGTTTTGCCTACTCTTCTTCTACCATATAAAACAGAAAAAGAGAATTTCTCACTAGCATACTCATCATTTAGAAGCTGTAATTCTTTATGTCTATTTGCAAACATTTTTATTCCTTAGTATTTAATCGTTTTTCAATTATAATAATATCAAAACGAACTTTTAAAATTTATTAAAAGAAAATAAGAACAATATAAAAACTGACAAATATACAATATAGTGTAAATATTGCAGTTTTTATGTAAATATAATATTTATATCTCTTTTTTCTTTGTCAAAATTTTGATAATCTTCTCAAACCAATCCAAATCTTCATTTGTTGTATTAAACTTATCAATTATGAGTCCATAGGCATAAGCATCAATAATATTGAGCTTTGGATACTGTTTTTGAAGCTCAAGCACTCTTTCGTTTGTTCGACAACGCTTGAGTCGTTTTTTGAACTTATCATTATATTGTTCAAAATAACGAGTTGTTGAATATTTTAACTTTTTCTTCCCCTCTTCACCACTTGGCTTTATGATGCTTATCATAAATGACAATAGATAGCTTCTTGAGATAGAATACCCACCATACAGATGCTCAAAATAGGCTTTTTTGAGCCAAGTTTCTACTCTTTTTTCATTTGGGCTTTTACTATTTTGAGCTTTTATACCATCAATGTTATCCATTTTTTTAACAATTTTTTTAACTTCCTCATCACCTTGTGTAATATCCCATATAATTCCAGTAACAGAAGCAATCGGATCATCTTTTGTTATGTAGGAACGGTTAAAATCACTATCGCTTAGCTTATAATAAAGATGTCTAAACGCATCTTTTGAATATTTATGTATGTCAAGCAGAGAACCACTACTTTTCATTTTACCCCTCCTCTTATGTAGTTTTTTATAAATTCATCTATATCCTCAATTCTTACTTTTAAAATGGATCTATCTTCTAATATCAATTTATAAAAATTATGCGATTTATCGACACTGTAAACTAATTTATTGAAATCTTTATATGTAGTTTTTTTTTCTATAATACCTCTCATTTTTTTATCTTCTAAAAAATCCTTATAATTTTCAACGGATTTTGCATGATTATTTAAAAGATTAGCAAAAATCTTTTTTTTCCATATCCTTTCACTCTTGAGTGGCTTAAGACCATCTTTTTTAAGCCATGCTATAAACTCATCAAAATCTTCATACTTTTGTTTCATCTTCTTCCTCTTCTTTATGAGTTATTGTTATTATTATTTATATATATGTCTAATTTTTAGACTAAAAAATCTAAAATCTAGATTTTGGAATATACTTTTTAGACACTTATCTAATTTTTAGACTCGCCTACAATCGCATTATTTACAAAATCGCTCCACCATAATTTCGTTGTTCGCAAAAAACCGCTTGTGAGATCCTTTTCTACCAAGCCTCTATCTATCAGTTTTTGTACACTGTTATATGCTGTCGCTCGTGAAAAATCAAACATCTTGCCAAGCGTTTCAATTTTGCCGTAATACCAACCTCTAAACTCACTCTCTGGATTGTTACTAAGATTATAGATGGCATTGGCAATACAGTAATCGTTGTTACTGAGTCCATGTTTTATACGATATTTATGAATTATAGTCGTGTACAACACATCAAACTTTTCCCTTTGTTTCATCGAAATTTCTCAGTATGTTTTGATTGTTTTTGTTAAAAAGTCGGCGACATCTAAAAGATTAAATACAACTTTTGCATTTTTAGCCTTGCCAAGCTTTTTGTAGTTTGGCAACCCTGTACCTTTAGCGATGTAGAGATCTAATGTTGAGCTGCTTATACCTAGCTCACTTGCCATCTCAACTTTCGATATTACAGCTCTTTTATATTTTTTTAACAGATACTCATAGAGTCGCTCTTTTTGTAAATCTTCATCACTTTGCATAACTTTTCTCCTTTTTGTTTAACATGAGAAAAGTATAGAAAATGAGCTACAAAATAGCAAAAATCTAAATAAGTAAATAGCTGTATTTAGGCGTATTTAGCAACATTAACAATTCAAAATTTAGTGGATTTAGACGTAATTTAGAAACTAATAAACGCAATTAGGCGTAATTTTTCATTGAATTTAGCAAATCTGGATACATTACTAAAAGTGTTACTTTTAGTAATATTTTTAGGGGATTATTCAAAACTTTGTGTCAGACCGATAGAATACTAAATTTTAAAGGAATGACTTATGAAACAATAGTTCAACATGGACGAGGCACTTGAACTCATAAAACAAGGCATTAGAATTGATATTTTGTTCAATAATTCTTTAAGCTTTATGGAACGCGGAAAACTAATATGAGTGTTTCGTGTTTCAAAACCTAGAGATTGTTGAATGCATAAAACTATCTACTCTGTAGGGGACATTTCACTTAAATTTATTTTTATCTTTTAAAGTTCTATATCCATTACTTTATTTTTCCCTGTTGGCTTATCATAAAACATATGAAGTAAATGATTAATTACTAAATCACTATCTACAATTTCATATGATTTTTTGAAGAAAATATTTTCCTTATATTGAGATTCTAAAATCTTTTTATCCTGATAAAATGCTAGTTCTAAAAAAGGTCGCAAGAGAATAAATTTTAAAAATGATGGCACAAAGGTCTTTAGCAAACTAACATTAACAACCATCTGTACTTCACCTTTATTTATAGGTACAAAGAATACAGACACTCTAAATAGAAGTTTGTTGTTTTTTAAGTAATCTATTTTAGCAAATCCTGGAAAATTACATGAAGCAATATTTTCATCTATTCCACTATCAAAAAGTTTATTTATAAGTCCGTTTTGCATGTTGTTTAATTTATAATAAGTTTTAAACCCATGTTCATCACTCTCTTGAGTCACACTCATGCTTTGTCCATTTTCACTTCGCAATAATCCTCTATGTATAAAAGGTGTATGAGTTGGATCCAAAAAGTTTTCTATACTATGTACAAAATCAGCTTTAAGATGTTTAAAATTAGTAGTACTGCTATAAATTTCAGAAAATAAAAAATTATTATAAAATTCCTTATCCCCCTCTAATCTTACCCATACAATTCTATCTATCTCTTTAGTAGATATAGCTTGTATCTTTATACTATTACAGTTTTTACATCCAGGAATATTTTTTAATTCTCCTGTTTTATCAAAACTCCATCCATGATAATTACATCTAAGTTGACTATTTACAATAGAACCCTTAGATAATGGTACATTTCTATGCGGACACCTATCTTCAAAACATGTCACTTCATTATCTATTCTTACAAATACTAATTTAAATCCAAGTAATGTTTTAGCTAATGGTTTGCCCTTTAATTCCTTTGAATTAAATAATGGAAACCACTCTTTTTTTAATTTTTCTATATTCATAACTTTAACCTTTTTAGAAGTGGAGCATAAAAGTAGTTTGCAATTAAACTCAATATTTTCCAAATTATTTTTTTAAAAGAAGAGAGATGCTTTACATTAACAAACATATACTCTAAACATGCTTCTGCACCTCTCATAACTTTAAAATTAGAAGCACCAGAACTAAGATTTAGTAAATATTTTCTTTGCATTGCATACTCCATAGCGTAAGCTATTAGCCTACGATAAAGTGCCTCTTTAATATCATAACTATTATCGTATCCTATAATTGGGGCGGTAATAACTCCATCTTCTCCAACTAAGCCTACAACACCAACATATTTATCTTCCATACAATCATAGAGTAATCTTAAATGTATAAGTTTCTGTTGTTGTAACTCTTTAAGATACAAAGCTTTGAAATGAATATTATGTTGCGAATATTTTTTTAAGTATAATTGATTGTAAAGCTCCTCAGCTTTTTCAAATAATTTAAAATCATTTATATCTAATTCTATAAATATATATCTGTCACTATTTAAAAGATTTTTATCCCGAAGATAATTCTGGCGCTTTTTACATATGTTAATATCTTTAAATATATACACTTGACGAGAAGTAAGAGCTATCCAACCACTATTTTGCAATTTTTCATATAGTTTAGGATTTTGCACTTTATTAACTGAACGAACCAGCATAGTATGCTTAGGATAATTTTCATGTGCCAATTTTTCAAGTTCTATTATATCTATATCTTTAAAACCTTTATCAAAAAAATTAGTAGAAAACATGTAATTATTTAAAGTCTGTACAGTGTCTATTTTCAATATCTTTAAAATAAATTCAAACCCATATATTAGAGCTGATGCAAAGTACTTTTGTATTTTCGAGTCTACTTTTACAAGTTCATCTTTTGAATAGGATATCATCATATTATAAGGGGAAACCGTATAGCAGTTTGGCTTTATATCATCGACTATAGATACTAATATACTTTTATTTTTTAACTCATACTTAACTACTTTAGCATCAACATTACCCATAAGTTTAAAAGATGGGTATTTCTTTAATATATCATATAGTTTATGAGAAAAATCATTCATCTTTTTCACCATCATATTCAATATCAAATGTACTTGCAGATGTTATATGTTTTCTATAGATGAAAGCTCGTTTAATTATTTCATATAATGATAGAAATTGACTATAAAAAGGGAGTCCATCAAGTGCATCTTTTGCCCCTTTATGGTTATGATGAAGTTTCATAAACTCACCGTCTAATAATGCTTTAAAGCCAAAAAGCACATAGAGACTTACACCAACTCTATATGATTTCTTAAGTATTTTAGATTTTTTATTTAATCTACCGTCAGATTTAATTTCTATACTATTGGAGATAAGGTGTAAGCCACTTGTCGCTCGTGGATTACACTCTAATACATATAAATCATTTCCATCGTCAATATAATCAAAAGCAACTTGTCCATGATAGTTATTTAATTTAGCAAATTCAATTATAAAAGCTTCGCAACGGGTATCTTCATAATATTCAAAATATGTTGACGCTGCATGATTTAATAGATACATAGGTTTATAAACGACATGTGAGATAACTTTGCCATATTCACAAACTGCATAATTACATATAGCAGTTCCATGTATATACTTTTGCTGTACCCATGGATTTTCTAATGTTATTACTATATTTTCTATACTTTTTAAATTAACATCTCTGATTATATCTCTTCCAAAACGTGAATATACAGGTTTTAAAACTGTCTTTTCATTTAATTTTATATCTTTTTTTGACCTTATTAACTTACTTTCTGGTATTTTTACATGCGAATTAAGTAATGAGAAAAATTCAAGTTTATGATGCAATTTAAATAGTAGTTCAGTATCTGGCATAAAAAATAAAACATCAGCAGAAGTGGTGTCTTTTAATTTACTGAGAAAAAAGATATCTTCACAGTTTGGTATTACCATATCGATAACTAAAAAAAGCTTTTCCATTTCCCGTTGATAGCCAGTTAAATCGATTCTAGGTGAAGGGATTTTTATATATGTTGTATTTTTATAAAATTTAGAAATAGGGTAATCAAGAGAATCTACTAAAATAACCTGATGTAATCCACGATTAGCTATTTTAATCCATTCTATAGTAACTGGTGCTCTTGGACAGGTTAGAAGAATTGTCATAACTGTTGTACCCTTCTTCTTTTTTTATTTAATTCTTCTATTTTATGCATATGAAATATATGTTTTAATGGTTTAAGATTATGGGTTATATATAATTTACTTAGAGCCTCTTCAACTTCATTTTTCACACTTATTGGGTCAATGTATATATGTAAAGTATCACCCTCTTTTATAACCTTATACTCATTTATGTTAGCATTATTGAAAATAATAGCTCGTCTTATAAAATCAGGGAAAAGAAGGTACTCCTCATCTTCAACTGTACACATTTTCAAAATATCATCACATCGTCCCTCTATTCTTTTTATACAAGTAAATGCACTACCGCAAGAACAAACTTCTTCATCCAGAATCAAAACGTCATCAAGTCTATATCGAATAACAGGTTGAGTTGTACGATTTAAATCTGTTACTATCGGTATGAATCGAAAACTTTTTTTATCAATCCATTCTTTTTCTACAAGCACTATATCTTCATTTAAATGTAAATTTCCTTCTTTACATGTGTGTGCTAAAAAGCCTTCTGTACATTGATACACTTGATGAACAGGTTGAGAAAATCGTATCTCAATTATCTCTCTATCATCTTCTTCTAATACTTCAGCCACTGAAATAATCTTTTTTGGTTTTATAGTTAATGTGTCGCTTTGAGCAAGAAGTCGTAGTACTTGTGCTGGTGCTATTAAAATAGATGGTTGTGTCTTATTTAGTATTCCTATATGCTCTTTTAATGGAGTCAGTAAATCATAGAATGTAAATGAGATTATAGAGCTACCTACGCTCTCATAAAGATTACTATTTGCTCTTAAAAAAAAAGCTATTTTATGCTTTTGGAGTAACGGTTTTGGAAGCATTCTTCTCAATATATACCCTGCCCATCTAGCACTCTCTTCCTCAGATACTAAGAATACTCCTCTACTCCCACTCGTTCCTGATGACAAACCTACTGTTATATCTCCAATTTTAGAAGAAAAATCTCTACTATCTTCCGCTTGTAAAGCCACACTTAAAGCATCTTTTTGACTTATGTCTAGTGTATTGATTCTATCAAAGTTTTCCATAAATGTTTTTTTATTAATGATAGGAAAATCTTTTAAATTTTGTGATTTTGGATAGAAATCACTTTTTAAATTTTTTAGTAATCTTGAAAGTTTTTTCTTTTGGTACTCTTCTACATCTCGTCTATTGAAAAATAGTTTTGTACCTAAATAGTACTTCATTATTTGTAATTTTTTAAACATCATTACTCTTTTTGATATACTTATCCAATGTTTTTGTACAGTGAGTAGGAATAATCTCTATTTCTGAATTATTTTTATGTAATATTTGCAATTTTTCTATAGTTAAATAGTATTCTTTCATATCTTTCATAATTAAACTTGTTAAGATATTTGGCTTAGCATTTTCAGTAATCGCTCTGATATTCCATATAGCATCTGAAATAAAGAAGTAGTTATCAACTAGCATTCCATATTGACCATGGGCATGACCAGGTAGTTCTATAATATAGATATCATCTAAAATGCTATAACCTTTTATAAATGGATATAGCGATGAGGGCAAATCAATTTCTTTTAAATCTTCTATAAATGTAACTCTTTGCTCAAAATCTTCTGGCAACAAAGTAGGTAATATGCCTTGTTTAGTCTTAGAAAAACGAGACAATTTTTTACTTTGAGATAACTCATAAGCTTCTTTTGAGCAAAAGATATGGGCATTAGGAAAATCTTTCAATCCTCCTATATGATCCGCATGAAAATGAGAAATAAATATATAATCTATCTTTTTAGTTAGTATTTCACACAATGGTTTATCTAATGTTACAGGAGTAGTAAGTGCATAAAACTTCTCAGGGAAGTTTTTTGTAGCATCAAAAAAATGGATAGAATACCCTGTGTCAAAGAGTAGATTTCCTTTTTTATGTTCTATAGATGCAACCATTGCAGGAAACTTAACACTTTTAAAACTACCACCTCTAAGTACCATAAATTCAGGATGCTTACAGTATCCAATTTCATAAATTTCTATATTTTGCATATTTTTTTAATCCCTCCTCTATAGTATATACTGGTTTATACCCAAGTACTTTTTTTGCTGAAGATATATCTAGTATTTGGCTATTACTAATTACCCCTATACTATATTTAGTTATTATAGGCTCTTTTATTAATTTAAGCTTTGAAATGCCTTCTAAAAATCCAGCTACACAAATTAATAAAGTATAAGATATATATCTGAATTTTACATCAATATTTATACTCTTCATAACAAGTGTAAAAATATCTTTTATATTCATTGGTTCATCATTGGTTATGTTAAAAATTGACTTATTTGGGATATCTTTAGTAGCTGCTAAAAATAATGCATGCACAACATTCCCAACATAGGTTACATCTACAATCACATTTCTATTTCTTACTAAAGGCAGCGAACCTTTATTAGCAATTTTTTCTAACCTTGGAACTAAGACCTGATCATACTCTCCAAAAATTCCACGTGGTCGAATTATTACAGATTCAATATCACTATTTAAGACAACTTGTTCTGCTTCATACTTTGTTTTAGCATAATTATTTACAAATTTCTTTGAAATGTAATTTTCTTTTACATTATATTGATTGGTAAAATCAAAATAAATACTTGGAGTAGATACATGAACAAGTTTCTTTATAGAATATAATTTCATTACATCAATAACATTTTTAGTAGTAATCACATTAGCATTATAAAAAAAATCATAATTACCCCATGGAGAAGAGAATGCAGCACAATGAAAAACTATATCCGCATTTTCAAAATACTTTATTGTAAGCTCTTTATTACTTAAATCAAAGGAATGAAACTTAACCTTTAATTTATCACCAATCTCTTTATTCCTTCCCAAAGCTATTACTTCCCATCCTTCTTGTAATAAAAATTCTACAAGGTTTCTTCCAAGACCACCTGTAGCTCCAGTTACTATTGCTTTCATTAAGGTATTTCCCAAACTACAAGACCTAAACCAACTCCTGCCGATGTCCCTACCAACATTACTTTTTGTCCACTAATAAGTTCTTTTGTATGCATTAAAGTATGTAATGCACTAGGTATTGAAGATGAAACTTGGTTACCATGGGTTTTGAATATATCTATGAATTTTTCTTTATCTATATTTAGCATTTTAACTATATGATTTAATGAAGACTGACTTGCTTGATGTGGAACGATCCAATCTATATCATCTAATTTAAGTCCTTTGGATTTTAAAGTTTTATCTATGAATGATGGTAAAATTTTAGAGCTTAATTTATAAAGATTTTTACCATTCATTTCAAAGTAGCTCATATCTTTATAATCTCCTTTATAATTATTTGGATTATATTTAGAACCTCCACCTTTAATCATACAATATTCATAGCCCTTAGAATGAGTTTCAAAATTAGATACTATTATTCCACCAGAGTTACTAGATGTGACTATCATTGCACATGCACCATCCCCGAATATACCTGCTGTTCTTATATTATTCCAATCAAGTCCTACTGATGCTATGTCACAAGATACAATCAGTATATTGTTATAGTTTGAAAATAAATTAGATGCAATATCAAATGCTCTTAATGTACTTAAACATGTCATATTAATATCAAAACTTGGAATAGGTCTTGATGGATTTAATAATCTATGTGTACTAGCTCCATTATATGGTATTGCTTGTTCCATTGTCGCACTAGAATTAATAATGCAATCAATATCATCTATACATAGCTTTGCATGCCTAAGTGCTTCTGCTACAGCATTAAATACTAAGTCTAAAGAATTACTTTTGTCATCTAGAAAATAACGCTTTTGCAATCCTGTTAATTGATAAACTGTACCACTAGCTAAACCTAATTTTTTATCTATACTTAATGATGTTACTTCATTATTAGGTAAAGATTTACCTATTCCAATAATATTTATAGGATTACTCATTTTATTATTCTTTCACAGCAATATTTTTTTATAGTTACTATAGATAGGATTGTCTTCTGGAAAATATTCTAGCATAGTTTGGGTATAGCGATCAAAAGGATTTTCAATATCTGATAATTCAAAACGTTTTTTATATGCTAAATCATAACTATTAAGTACTGTACTAAATGGTACAGGATAATCTGTTCCAAAAAGTAATTTATTATGTATATTTTCTTGTTCACTTAGATGTCTTAGTACTTTTGCTCTTACTGGAGTTAAAAGTGCTGAGATATCTGCATATAAATTATCATGAGTTTGAAGCATCTCTAATAGTTTAAAATATTCACTATTAAAGTTTTTAGGATTTGATGACAATGCTTTCAATATTTTCATTGGTTCATAACTTAATGCCATATGTGCTGCGATAACATTAACACCTATTTCCAAAGGATGATCGAGCATATCAATTGTTTCACACTCTGTAAATGAGTGAACACTACTCTCACTACCAATATGAACAATAAGAGGAATATCTTTATCTTTTAACTTTTCAAAGTATGCTCTGTAACGTTTTTCTTTTGTATTTACACCCCAGTAGTTTTGTAAAAACTTTGCACCCTTAAAACCTAACTCAGTATATTTGTCTATTAGGTCTAGGGCATCTGGTTGCATAGGGTTTATAGAAAAAAATGGAATAATAATATCCTTGTTTTTTTCATATAATTTTAGCAACTCTTCATTGGTTGCGCACACTGTGATATCTTTATGTATTACATGACCTTTATCATCAACCCTTGCATCAACACCAAAGAGTACTGTCTTACTTAAATATTTAGAGTCTCGTATCATTTTTGTAAATGAATTAGTGTATGTCTCATAAGGATTTTCTATCAATGCTTTAGCATCAAACCCCATTTTTTTACCAAAAAATTTAATTGCTAACTTGTCGTAAAAACGATTGAAGCTAACCTCACTATTTAACAGGTGAGAATGTATATCTACTGTTTGCATAATTATTTCCTATTTACAAAGTTCTTGTGCTAAACTTTTAGCACCTTTAAAATCACTTTTCCCACTTGCTAACTTAGGAAGCTCATCTACATGTAGTAAAATACTTGGATGCATAATAGAAATCATACTACTTTGCTTAATAGCTTGTTGAATCTCATCCTCCGTAAGCTCACTGTTATAAAGAAGTACAATTTTCTCACCCTTTTTGTCATCACTGAGGTTCACGGTAATCAACTCTACACTTTCAGCAAAAATATTTTCTAATTGCTCTTCGACACTACCTAAACTAATCATCTCTCCGGCTACTTTTGCAAATCTGCTATAACGATCTACAATAGTAATAAACCCATCACCATCTACATGACCTTTGTCCCCTGTTTTATAATAACGGATCCCATCTATCTCAACAATAACTTCAGCAGTTTTTTCAGTGTCATTTAGATAGCCTTTCATAACTTGCGGGCCTCCTACAATAATAAGCCCATCTTCACCAATTTCTAGTTCATTAAGCGTTGATGGGTCAACAATTTTAACAATAGTTCCTGGCAGAGCTTGACCTACTGTCCCCATCTTATTTGCAACTATAGGACGCATTGAGTCTAAATCAAGGGAGTCCGGCATATTTACTGATATAACAGGTGAAGTTTCTGTTGCTCCATATCCTTCAAAGATATCAAGACCAAATTTTTCTTTAAATGCACCCTTAATCTCTGGTTTTAGTTTTTCAGCACCAGCTACAACCATCCTTACACTTTTTAACATAAGCGGATGTAGTTTTTTATTACGGTTATATAGTCTAAAAAATGTTGAAGTTCCAAACATAATTGTTGCTTGATAACGAGCCGCTAGTTTGCCTATGGCAGGTGCATCTGTTGGATCTGGTGCACTAACCATTGTGATTCCCTCACAAAGTGGTAGTAAAGTAGTCACCGTTAAACCAAAAGAGTGAAATATCGGCAATGAATTAAGAATAACATCACTATCTTGAAAATTTAAAAGTGCAGATACTTGTTTAATATTTGCCATCAAGTTTTTATGAGTAAGCTCTATTCCTTTAGGTGTGCCCTCGCTACCACTACTAAATAAAATCGTAGCTGTATCATCAATATTTACATCTGCAAAATAAAGTTTTTCTATCATCCATGCAGGCATTAGGTAAGCTTGTAGTAAAGCTGTTATTTTATTTGTTTTTGTAAAGCTTTTTCCAATATCCTCAACCATCATTAAATGCTCACCTAATGCTTGTGAAAAATCAAACCCTTTTAGAGATAGTTTTTTTATGAACTTCTCCGAGCTGATAACTGTAGTAATATCTGCTTTTTGTATTGCACTTGTCATTGCTAAAGAACTCAAAGTATAGTTAAGGTTTACAGGGCGTTTTCCAAGAATTAACAGTGCCATATTTATAATAGAACCAATAGAAGATGATGGTAATAATACACCTACATTTTTTTCTTGTAATGATGTTAAAGATTTAACAAAAAGTAAAACTGCCGTAATCATTTTTGCATTATTCAGGTCTGTTCCTAAGGCATCAACTATTGAGCGTTTAAATAGTTGAGACTTTGCACGTTTTAACCAACTGTACTGAAGAGGTTTTGATTCTGAGATTTGATTTTCCCATGTTGTATTGGAAAGCTCAGTAACTTTTTGTTTTAGTATCTCTGCATCTGTATCTGAAGGTAAAATTTCTCCAAATATAACACCAATATCACGTTTTGAACCTTCTTTGGTCATTTTCTTAAAATGATTTGCAGCACGGGAGAATGTTGAACCCCATAATCCATGAATGTAAAAAGGAATAATAGGATGGCTTGTATCTTTTAATGCCATCTCATAGCCTTTTTTAAATTCGTTAAGTTGGCCGTTATAGCTGATACGCCCTTCTGGAAACAATGCTACAACTTCACCATTATCTAGTCTCTCTTTTATTTGCTCAAAAGAACCCCTGGCTGTTCCTGAGATAGGAATAACATTAAACAAATCCACAAACCATTTTATATACCATTTGCTGTAAATACTTTTTGCCATAACAAATTTAACAGCACGTGGAGAAGCTACCTGAATTAACATCCAATCAATCCAACTGATATGATTACCTAAAAGTAAAACACCACCACTTTGAGGTAGGTTATTTAAACCTCTTACTTCTAAGTTATATCTTGTCCATAAAATTGGCAATAGTAATATACGAACAAAAAGATGTGGTAGTCTTTTGATACTGTATAAACTACCAAAAAGTGTGATAATAGCACTAAAAATCAAAAGCATTGAGCTTGTAAGCCCTATCTTTACAAAAAGGATAGTAAGGATTAAAAAAACCACCATTACAATGTTCTGAATAAAATTATTTCCAGCTAATATGGTCCCTAGTTCAGAATCCTTTGCAAAGTACTGGATAGATGCGTTGAGAGGGACAATAAAAAGCCCGCCGAAAAATCCAAAAAGAAAACTTGCTATACCCATAGTGTAAAGATTAGAAGAAAATGCAAATAACAATAATGAGCCAAAAATTCCAACTGCTCCAACTGGAACAATACCTAGTTCTATATGAAGTTTTGAAAAACGACCTGCTGTGATAGAACCTATAACAAGACCAATCGCACTAACAGCTAAAATTGACTGAATAATAATTGCATTTTCATCACCAGTCATCTCTTTATAGTGTGCAGGAAAAGCAGCGACCATAACTTGTCCAACACCCCAAAAGATACTAAGACCGATTATACTAAGCCAAATATTTTTATCAAATCTAATAAGTTTAATATTTTTCTTTAGGTAACTCAAATCTAAATAGTTACTCATATCAAAACTTTCTGTAGCTTTTTTAGATTTAGTAACTGGTAATTTGTAAGCATAAAAAAATTCAACAATACTGAGAGTAACTAATACCCATCCAATAGGTGCGATACTTTGTAAAATTGCATTTGTATCTGTAACATTTGCATAATAATTCTCAAAGACAATAGAAAATAAAACTGAACCTAAAAGGATTGATACGATAGTAACAGCTTGAACTACACCGTTAGCCGTTGCTAGATTTTCAACCCCTGTTAACTCTTTGATTAATCCATATTTTGAAGGTGAATATATAGCACTTTGAATTGCCAAAATAAAAGTCAATGCAAATGATGTGTAAAACCACCCTTGATAATAACTATATGTAATCAGCAGTGTCAAAAATATAGCACTTATTGCTGCATAGCGAATAACTTTTGTTTTTGAAAATCTATCACTAATGTAACCTGATGGTGAAAATAGTAATATAAATGGTAAAAGAATCATTGCGTTTATAAGTGCACTAAGAATGATTAGAGTATCCCCTTCAAAACTTTTAAGTAATACATTTTGAATCGTAATTTTATGACCTATATCTAACATCGCATTAATAAATAAGATAATTATAAAAGGTATAAAGCCTTTAATATTTAATAATGTTTTCATTATATTTTCTCACTTTCTTGATAAGATTTAAGTGTATGCATATTAAATAGATACGGTTTTAAAATCAGAGTAGTATCAAACAGTGTTTTAAGAGCTTCATTTTTATTTTGAGTTTGTTCTAAAAACTTTTTACTAAATTCAACTTCAAACTTAGCTAACTCTCTTGCATGTTTTACATACGCCTGTGTAACATCTGTAGCAATACCAAGTTTTTCAAGATTTAAAAGAATCTCTAATATTTCAAGCTCTTTTGTAGTAAATGCCCCATCACGTTTAAATAACAGTCCCGTATCAAGATAAGATTCTAGTTTTTTTTGTGTTATTTTATAATTTTCACAAATAAACTGCTGGGTATATGTACTTTGATGTGCTGAGCCCATAAGCATGTTAAGAGTTTCAAGTATCGCTTCAAAACCTCTCTCAAAATCAAAGCTTCCGTTATTTATAACAGCTTTAATCTCACTAATAGAAGAACCGAAATTACTTTGTAAATATTTAATAAACTTTATGACTTCAATAGAACTTTCATCGTAAAGGTGAAGATTTGGTTTTGGTTTTTGTGGCTCGAGCAACAAACCTTCTTTAACATAATAAAGAATAGTTGATTTTGGGGTATCTGTTAATTTAACTAGTTCACTCATTTTTATAGACATCGTATATCCTTTTAGAAATTATTTGAGAAAGTATAGCCTAATTAAGTATAAAGTGTCAAGTAACACTTTATACTTTTGCTAAAACATGTTTAATTTACTCATTTTACTACTATGTCAAAAATGACTTTTTTCTGGAATGTCCCCCTGTAGACTATACAGTTACTAAACTTGTAGATTTTGGAACTTGCTCCAAGTTTCGAACTAAATTGTTGAACTATTATATAATTTTAATGACTATCGATTACTGGCACAAAACGCTGAACGGTCTATTGTTTAGTTTATTTATAAAAATACCAACCAAAAGCACAAAAACAGTACAGGTTTTTAGCCATACTCTCTTCTATTCTAGTTAAAATCCTAGTTTTAAAATACTATCTCTTCCTGTATCGGTATTTAGCTTTGCATACCTCAAAGTCATCCTAATATCTTTATGGTTAAGCAACTTTTGAATTGTAAAAATTGGGGTGCCATTTATTGCCAAATGAGAAGCGAATGTATGTCGCAAAGTATGTATAACTACTTTATGTTTTGAATCAATATCCTCATCATTAAATAACTTATCAAGAATAGTTCTAGCTTTTAATTTTATTTGATCATATAGGTTCGCTTCATTTTCTTTTAAAACAGGAATATCAAGTTTTATATTTTTCACTCTTATTTTTAAAAGTTCTTCAAGTGCTTGGCTACCTAAAAATGCTATATATTTTTCATTATTTTTTTCATCTAACACACTTATAGTCTTTGTTTCAAAGTTTATATCTCTTGGCGTAATTTTACATATAGCCCCAACTCTAGCTCCTGTAGTTAAAGCAATTAGTATAAATATATGCAACTGCTCATCTACTTTGGTATGTTCAAGCAAAATAGAAACTTCTTCTTTACTTAGGTACCTTTCTCTTACATTATCAACTCTTAGTGATTTGACTTTTTTTAAAGGATTTTGGGCAATGATATTTTTATCTATGGCATAGTTAAAAACAACACTCAACTCTCCTAAAATAGTGTTCACAGTTTTTGGAGCAAACTTTTTTAACTTAATACTCTGGAGTTTTTGCGTGTCTTCTGCTGTAATGTTTTTTATATCTTTTTTACCTAATATTGGTGATATATGCATTTCATATTTTCTTTTTGAGAGTTTATTATTGCGGTTGTGATTTTCTTTCGACTGATAATGCTCTATCGCGATGCTATCAAGAGAAACTATATCTTTTTTCTTTCTCTTAAGAACTGCTGGTGGTTCTTCTCCGAGCTTTATTTTATTTATAAACTCGTTTCTTTTGTTGTATGCATATATTTCAGTAATACCATTTGATTTTTTACCTACAGTAAACCAAGTTTTTTTATTATCAATATCTTTATAATTTATAGAATATGTTATGTCACCATCAGACAGTTTATTTAGATATACACCTGAATATTTTCTACTTCTTACTCTTGCCAAATTGTTACCCTATTGCTACCCAAAATTTAAAAATCTATATAAAAGTATAGCAAACTTAATATAATAAAAATAAGCTTTAAAGCCCTAAAATAAGGGACTTTATAGAAGAATAGAAAACTTTAAGAAACTTAATAAAATCTTATGGATAGAGTTCGAATCTCTGAGGGTCCACCATCTACAAACCCCTATATTTAACACTTTCAAGCTTTAAGAAATCATTAGGTCTCGCATGTGATATTAAACTTGCTTAAAATAACTTTCTAAACTTAAACAATCAATTACTGCCTATAAAGCAATGCAGAGTTCACAAAATGAAAAGCATTAATTAAACAAACGATAGTGCTTTTATAAATTTATAGTAGTATAATGTTTTATATATTATTTAGGAAATAAATTATGGACATAAGGCTTGGTAATATTCATACTAAATTAAACTACTTTACTCCTCATGAGTTTGGTTTGAACTATGTTGGCTGGGCTGAACCCATAGCTGTATCAATGATAAAAGCATATCAGACTTATCATGATATAGATAAGGTTGAAAATCTAAATGACTATATAGAACTTATGTTAGATGGTAGGCTATCTGCAAATTCCAAATATACTTCTATTGAGCAAATTAGTTCAAGAGGTGATGTTGAAGATATAACGGCACATTTAACTGCTACTATTTTAACAAACTTTATTGATTTAGAGCCATTGCACCAGAAAGATTTAAAAAAGTATCTTCAGTATTTAATTGCAGAGATTCTAAATAATGTGGCAGACCATTCTGGAAGTACTAATGGTGGTTTTGCAATGGCTCAATATTATCCTACAAAAAGAAAAGTTCAAGTCGCAGTAGCTGATTCTGGTGTTGGTTTTTTAAAGCATATACATAAAGCCTATCCAAAGATAACAACAGATGAAGAAGCAATAAAAAAAGCAATTGAAATGGGTGTAACTGCATCAAATAATCGTATGTATGGACATGAAAGAAATGCTGGTTATGGATTGTATGCTTTAATTCAAATTATTAAAGAAACAAGAGGAAAAGTAGTAATCATTTCAAATTTTGGTATGTTGAGATGTGTAGATGGTGAAATAACAACATGTACTCTAGACAAAAGTTGGAATGGTACTGTTGTTGCCTTTGAATTTATTGAAAAAAACACCGACTATGAGTTTGAACAAATGATGAGTAAATGCATGTTTATGGAAGATGAAGATGACGAAGACTTTTTTTAAGCCATCTTCTTCTTACTATATGATATTACAAAGTTTAAAGTCTGTTTTATCGAGTCATTCGCATTATTCAAGCGAAGAGAATCTTTTATATAATCGATACCGAAAGCACGAACAAAGATACCAACAATTTCATCTGCAAAAGATTGAGTAATGCTTTCTATACCTGTGAAATCAAGTGTAACATCACCGCCATTATCAAGTACTGGTTTCATTTTTTCACGAATAAGCTCACCGCTCCCTCTTGAACCAGCAAAGTCTAAACCGCCAATTTCATTCTTAATATTAATAACAATACCCATGGCTAATTCCTTTATTTAATTCTAGTATATCATATGCACTCATAAATTTTACCGAAATTGTAGCATATTGATATTATTTTTTTATTAACATTACACACACAACTGATCTGTCAATCATATTTCAGACAAATAATTTAAACTATTACCCAACCATTTCTTTTTGTAACATCTGATTTTCAAAGTCAACTGGTGATATATAGTTATTCGAAGAGTGTAATCTCTGAGGGTCCACCATCTACAAATCCCATAATTACTTACTTTCAAGCTTTAATAATTCACTAAGTCTTGTTTTGAGTCTCATCAAAAGTTTTAACAAATTCTATATATTCATTGAGTGGCAATGGTTTGCTAAAGTAGTACCCTTGCATCAAAGGACACCCCTCTTTAATCAAAAAATCCAACTCCTCTTTAGTTTCTACTCCTTCAGCAATTACCTTTAAGTTTAGTGCTCTTGTAATTCCGATAATTGAACGAATAATTCCAATATTCTGTGTGTCGTTAGGAATTGAGCCAATAAAACTTTGGTCTATTTTTAATTTATCAAAAGGAAAGTTTTTAAGATAAGAAAGAGAAGAATATCCGGTACCAAAATCATCGATTGAAATATTATATCCTAGCTCTTTGAGAGCATTTAGTTTATTTGTACTCTCTTCGATATCTTTTACAAGCGCCACCTCAGTAATTTCTAATTCAATTTTAGATGCTTCAACATAATTATTTTTAACAACTGAATCTACTTTTTCAACAAAATCATCAACTAAAAGGTGTGTACTAGAGATATTTATAGCAACTCTATATTCATTTGAAAAGGCTTCCTCGATCGCATGAACATCACGGCAAACCTGAGCAATAATCCATTCAGTTATTGGAACTATTTTAGCTGTAGATTCACAAATCGGTATAAACTCTGCGGGACTTATTGAGCCAATATTTTTATTATTCCATCTTAAAAGTGCCTCAGCACCAACTATTTTGCTATTTACTGCATTGATTTGAGGTTGATAATGGATAGTAAATTCATTATTTTCTATCGCTTTTGAAAGATTTGTTTCTATTAAAACTCGTCTTTTTATCTCATCATTCATTGATGAAAGAAAAAAGAGATAGCGGTTTTTACCACTATTTTTTGCTTCATACATAGCTGTATCTGCATGCTTTATTAGTGTCTCTTCATCAGTTCCGTCTGTTGGATAAACACTTATGCCGATACTTGCCGAAGTGACAAATTCATAAGAATCAACTTTAATCGGAGTAGAAACAGACTCAACCAACCTATAAGCAATATCTGCAATAGTGTTATCATCGACTTTTTCCAAAAGTATGATAAATTCATCTCCCCCGACACGGGCAAGAGTATCATGACTACGCAAAACATCTTTGAAGCGCTCAGCAACATTGATAAGAAATTTATCACCTACTAAATGACCTGCGGTATCGTTTACAAATTTAAAATTGTCTAAATCTATAAACATTACAGCAAGTTTTTCATCAAAACCTCTTCGCTCACTAATCGCTTTTCTAAGGCGGTCATAAAACAGATTTCTATTAGGAAGCTTGGTTAGTGCATCGCGATAAGCTAAATCAGTAATCTTGTCTTCAAACTCTTTTTTCTCTGTAATATCTGTTGTTATTCCAACATAATGTACTTTCTGAGTACTGGCATCTACAATCTTTATAATACGAAGCCAAGCAACATACAAAGCTCCATTTTTATTGCGATCCTTTAGCTCCCCTTCCCAATATTCATTTTTATCAAGTGAGCGCCACATATCTTCATAAATATCAGCTTGTGTCCATCCAGAGCTCATAGTGCTTGGGTTTTTACCAATTAGCTCCTCTGAAGAGTAACCGCTGATCCTACAATAGCTTGCATTTACTCTTAAAATTACTCCATCAACATCAGTAACTATAACTCCATCTGCAGAGTTTTCCAAGGCACTTGCAGTCAATAATAATTCCGTATGTTGTTCTTTATATCGATTGTAGTTACGAATTAGGATGATACTTAGTATTTGTAAAATTGCCCAAAAACCAAAAATATACGGTAAAGATTTATAAAAATAGTTTTTGGTTAAAGCATGAGCAGTAGCGTGAGGTATTTCAATTATCATTCGCCATACAACACTATGTTTAATTTTAAAAGTGAGCATTTTAGATGATAAAATCTCCACAGGAACTTGAATCTCGGTTATAGGATAAATGTTTTGGAAAATTATATCTGAAGAATCAGTTGAAATTATCCCGGAATCTTGTAAATTCGCCGCTTCGCTTACTTTTGGATAGGATAAAGAGAGTTCATTACCTACATTTTTAAATACAAACCCAAAATCTGTGGCATATTTTGGAGCAATAATCCAGTTTCCATTTGAATTACTCATAAAAAAAGACAGTTGAGTATTCTTAAAATCAGATATATGGACCAAATGATTACTATGCAGTTTTTTTAAACTTTTTATCAACTCTATAGCAAGAAAATTAATGACAAATAGGCCTTCTCTTTCACCATCATGATTGAAAATTGGAGTTACAAGACGAAGTGTCGGCTTATGTGGCACCTCTACAACTCCTCTTTCTTTATTTAAATCGAGTTGAGATAGCAGTATTTCATTTTGCTGAAGTTTCATTCCATTTCTAATATAATCTCTATCTAGCTTAGATTGAAGTTGGTCTTTGGGTACAAGAACTGGCGGACTTCCTTGGTTAATGCGAAGCCTTTCCATACCTTTCATATCTATAAAACGAAGCTGGTCATACTGTTTTTTTATCTGTATAAACTGTATCAAACTCTCTATGCTTGTATTGCTATAACGGCCATTGTCTCTAAAAAGATTATTATTAGAAAGAAAAAGTATATCTCGAGAGAGTCTTGCTAATTCTTTTGAAACTAGCGTTGATTGTGATTTAAGAGAGGTTTTAGCTTCTTTAATCAATAGAAAACGATATTGTTGATACTCTCCGTTGTATATAAAAACGACCAATGAAAGTATTATAGCTGTGATTAAAGCAGCACTTCCAAAATATAATTTCATATTAATTCCTAAATCACTATTAAGATTTGCATATTAAATATTAGTTTATCATAAAATTCTTCTATGACAAACCAAATCTGAAAAAATTACTTAAAATTTACAGTAGGGTTTGAGCTATATAAACTTATCAGGGTAAAAACTCGGCAATTAGCGCTACACAAGTGTGTTATTTACCTAGCTATTTCACCATGTATTTTAGCTATAATTCTTAATCAAAATACTTGAATATTAAGTTATCTTTGAGTCTTAAAATAATACAAATTTTATAGATAGTTGGAGAACTATGGAAACACAAATAAAAGAAAATATTGAGTTAATGTTTTTAAGCATGGATGATTATCAAGAGTTAAAAGAGACTATGCTTTTATCGTATGAGACTATGCCCGATGCTTATTGGAAAGAGTCCCAATTTAAAGCATTAATTGACAAGTTTCAAGAGGGTCAGGTTATCATCAAGATAGATGGAGAAATAGCTGGATGTACATTGTCAATCATAGTAAAGTATGATGAATTCTCAAATCATCATACTTATAAAGAAATTACTGGTAACTACACTTTTGATACTCATACAGACGAAGGAGATATACTTTATGGAATTGATGTTTTTGTAAAGCCTAAGTTTAGAGGTCTTCGCTTAGGAAGACGATTGTATGATTACAGAAAAGAGTTATGTGAAAAATTAAATCTTAAAGGAATCGCTTTTGGCGGAAGAATTCCAAATTATCACAAATATGAAAACGAGCTTTCACCAAAAGAGTATATTGAAAAGGTAAAAAGAAAAGAGATTAATGATCCTGTTTTCAATTTTCAAATATCTAATGATTTTCATCCATCAAAAATTTTAAAAGGATATTTAGAAGGGGATGAAGAGTCTGGAGAATTTGCTGTTTTACTTGAGTGGGATAATATCTACTATGAAAAACCAACTAAAATAACCTCATCAAAGAAAAAAATAGTTCGATTAGGTTTAATTCAATGGCAGATGCGACCTTATAAAAATTTAGCAGAACTACTACAGCAAGCTGAGTATTTTATAGATACAGTTTCAGGTTATCGTTCAGACTTTGCTCTTTTTCCAGAATTTTTCAATGCACCATTAATGGCTGAGAACAACCATCTCTCAGAACCTGCAGCAATTAGAGAACTAGCAAAACATACGCATGATATTATCCAAAAATTTTCAGAGTTTGCTATATCTTACAACATCAATATTATCTCAGGAAGTATGCCGGAGATTAAAGATGGGCATTTATATAATGTCGGTTATTTATGCAGACGCGATGGCACAATAGACCGTTATGAAAAGATACATGTAACTCCAGATGAAGTAAAGATATGGGGAATGCAGGGCGGGCACGAAGTAAAAACATTTGATATCGACTGTGGGAAAATAGGGATACTTATCTGTTATGATTCTGAATTTCCAGAATTAAGCAGATTACTTGCAGATGATGGGATGGATATTTTATTTGTTCCGTTTTTAACAGACACGCAAAACGGATATTCAAGAGTTAGACACTGCTCTCAAGCAAGAGCGATTGAAAACGAATGTTATGTTGCTATTGCAGGAAGTGTAGGAAATCTGCCAAATGTTCACAACATGGACATGCAGTTTGCTCAATCAATGGTATTTACTCCTTGTGATTTTGCTTTTCCGACAAACGGCATAAAAGCAGAAGCTACACCAAATACCGAAATGGTTTTAATAGCCGATGTTGATATAGACCTTTTAACAGAGCTACATGAATTAGGAAGTGTTAAAAACCTTAAAGATAGAAGAAAAGATATCTATGAAGTAAAAAGAACTGCTAAATAGCTTGTGTACTAAAGCTAGGAGATTGCTAAGTCTAAAATATGACTGATTTTAGTATTTTAATATTCTTATGTAAAAAGCGATGCTATACTTTTCAAAAGTAGGAGGTGTGTTATGTCAGCTGTTGCATTTATTTATGATCCGATATATTTAGAACATGATACCGGTGCGTATCATCCTGAAAACGCGAACAGACTTCGATCTATCTTAAAAGCGATAGAACCACTTCGCCAACATTTGCTATTTTTGGAGCCCAAACCAGCGTCTTTAGAGCTTATTATGCAGATACACCCTTCTTATCATATAGAATTTGTTGAAGACAAATGTTTACACCAAGAGGCTATTGACGCAGATACTCAAGTCTCATCTGAATCTTTTGATGCAGCCTTGATGGCGGTCGGAGCCGGCAAGGAAGCCGTGGACATTGTCTTATCCGGTAAGGCAAAAAGTGCTTTTTGTGCAGTAAGACCCCCTGGACATCACGCAACAAGCAATCAATCTATGGGTTTTTGTCTATTTAACAACATTGCTATTACAGCTCGTTATGCTCAATCTGTAGGGTATGAAAAAGTCATGATTATTGACTTTGATGTGCATCACGGCAATGGAACTCAAGAGATTTTTTATGATGACCCTAGTGTTTTTTATTTTAGTACACATGAGTATCCGGCATATCCGGGTAGTGGTTCATTTGATGAGCGTGGGCGAGGAGATGGAGAAGGGTTTACACACAACTTTCCGATGCAAGCTTATAGTGGAGATGAAGACATTCTCCCCATTTACGAAGAAGAACTTCTCATTGATGTTAAAAGTTTTGAACCTGATATTATTCTAGTCTCAGCAGGCTATGATTTGCATAAAGCAGATCCTTTAGCACAGTTGCAAGTGAGCACAGATGGGATAAAAAAGATTGTAGAATCGATTATGCATTCATCTGATGTTGCAAAAATCTTTATGCTTGAAGGCGGCTACAATTTAAGTGCTCTTGGCGAGAGTGTGGCAGAGACCATTGATGCCATGATATCAACTTAACTTAAAAATAATCCTATTTTAATCTTTTTCTATGATTATTACATCTAAACCAATATCGGTATGTCTAATATTTTTTTCTCTTAGAATAGCTTTTAATCTAACAAAATCATGCTTTTGCTGGGGCGTGCCGGTGCCATAAGTATATACTATTCTAGACATATTATCATCATATGTAAAATGCGACAAGTTATGTTCTTTTAACAATTCATTGATACAAAACTCTCTTGAAGAAGTGTCATATATAGTTTTTTCAAAAGCAACACCTGGAAACTCCGCATCACTCGTAACTTCTAATTTACTTTTTGGTAATTTATTAAGTAGTTCCATGAACTCATCAAATACACTATCATCTATATTAAGCTGTACTGTATGCATAAAATACTCCTTATATTCAAATTGTAACTAAGTATTTATTTATTTACAATCTTACAAAGTCTTTTTTATAGTCAATTACTTTTTTTAGATACCTTCTAGTCTCTTCATACGGTAGATCTGAACGAAGCTTTTTATATACCATAGATGCTGATTGAGAATTTATTTTATCTTTTGCTTTATCTCTGTTGCTGTGAAATGTTTTTAGTACATTTCCACTTCCGGTATTATAAGCACTTATTACACAGTACTCTTTAGATATTGGGTTTGTAATCCCCGGTAGGTACCTGTCGTTCAAGATATGGATGTATGCCACACCTAGTTCTATATTATTTTGGGCATTAAACAGGTATGATTTAGATGGAGTACCGCTTTTACCTTTTACAAGCTTGTATGCATCTTTTCCTGCACTACTTGGTACTATTTGCATGAGTCCGAATGCACCGGCTCCACTTACTGCATATTGGTTAAAATTACTTTCGGCTTGCATAATAGCGTAGATTAAATTTTCACTTACATTAAATTCTTTAGCATATCTTTTGACATGTGGCTTAAATTTTGCAACTCGAATATCTGAATGGTCTTTAACCATTGGCATTGTGACATAGTGGACTTTTACATTTTTAGAATCTTTAACAATGTTTTTTACTTTATAGTTTTTAGCCAAAAGTATGTCCGCATATCTCTCAGCTCTCCAAGAGTAACGGATATTTTTACCTTGGTCGTCTTTTACCTCACCGAGCAAATACGGGGTCTCGCCTAGTTTTATTTTTTTTGCACCAAACAAGTCAGCACTTCTTGGGTCATCCGGCAAGAGAAGTGTTGTAACAATAGCGTTTTTCAAGCTTTTTTTACTATTTACTGTGTCAAGAGTCTCTACTGTTATTAACCCGTTGTCAAAATCAACCAATGCCCTGCTTTTGTAGTTTTGCATGTATTTAACATACTCTTCTTTGCTTGGCACCTTAACATTATCTTCACCCCAACTCTTTGAAGCATCTTTAAACATCGAAACAAGAGCACTAAAAATATTTTTATCCAAGTTTTTTATATCTCTGGATAATTGGCTTGGATTTGTAGCATACTGTATTGATTTATTCTCAGCCAAGACTTTAAATGCGGCAGAAGGGTCTTTACTTATGGATGCTCTTAAAATATTGCTATAATCACTTGCGCCACAACCGGTAAGCACAATAGCAATAATGGCAAAAATTATATATCTTTTCATAGTGTCATTCTATCAAAATTGACTTAATGCTCAAAATTTTAAATTATTTTCTCAAAGTTATATTATAATAGTATCGTTAAAGTTAGATATATAATCTTAAGTATTAAAGAGGAGATAAAGATATGAAAAGTGCTATGAAAAAAACCGCAAAACTATGGGGATTGGTAATGATTACCGCTCTATTGACTCTTGGTGGCTGCGCAAGAGTAGGTCAAGATTTCAAAGAACATCGTGTTGAGCAGATTAAAATCGGGCAAACTACACAAAGCGACATTATAAATATGTTCGGACAGCCTTGGCGCAAAGGAATTGAGAATGGTGTTACAATGTGGACTTATGGCCGTTATACCTACCGTCTTATAGGTGAAACAGATACTAAAGATTTGATTATAAAGTTTGACAAAGATGCAAAAGTAAAGTCATATACTTTCAATGAAACGGTGGACTAAAATAGTTTACTTGCAGAAAAGAAGTCTGTTGTATAGATAATATCGTTATCTCTAAATTAGGTGTTAATCCCGGTAAATAAGCTTATGCTATAATTTTATCATAAAATTCATAAACTATATAAAGGATATACATGACACCATACTTTAAAGAATTACAACCTGAAATATTAATATACGCAGACAAGCTTTGCAAAAATAATGTTGCTATCGACAAAACAAATCTTATGTTTCTTGAACTACTTGTAAAGATTTTAAAACATTTAGGAACTGAGGACGCAGATAAACTTGACCAGCAATGCGAGTACAATCTTCTAACTATGAGACAAGAGTTTGAGAGTGTCATTCGCAGCGATAAGGTTGGCGAAAAAACGCAAGCAATTCTACTTACATTTTTTCTTCGTATTGCTAAAGAGATGGAAGTAAAATATGAGACAATAGAGAATGAACACCTACGAGAGCTTTATACTCTGATGACTTCCAAAGGTTATAAATATCCAAGCTACATAAGCTCTCAAAAAGATTTTGCTCTTGATAAAATGCCTGAAAACATTAAGCGCATGGAACATCTAAAGTAAGATTTATATTATTCTATCGCTCCCGCCGTCTATTGCAACTTGAGAGCCTGTTGTTTTTGCAAAAGGTTTTCCTGCCATAGCACATACTAACTCTGCTACATTTTCTGAACAAATTTCAGTTTTTAAAACATTGTTAGTTTTGTACTCATCAACGCTCATGCCGTAAGCCTTAGCACGCTTAGCTAAAACTTCATCTGTCCAAATAGCCGTATCAAATACTGCATGAGGATGAAGAGTGTTTACTCGAACTCCATACTCACCAAGTTCTAAAGCTGCAATGCGAGCTAGTTGAGTCTGCCCTGCTTTTGCAACAGAGTAAGCAGCTGCACCTTTTCCTGGAGCCGGGAAATTTTTAGAAGCTACCATAACTATACAAGCATCAATTCCAAGCTTTAAAAACGGTGCTGTTTCTTTTATGAGTTTTTGGTGTGAGGTAAGATTTATATCCATACTTTTTTGCCAGTTCTCATCACTTAAAGAGTCTAAGTTTTCACTAGGTGTAAAGATACCGGCATTACTTACAACTATATCGATTCCACCAAAACTCTTTAGTGCAATTGACACGGCATTTTGTATATCTTCACTACATGTCAAATCACATTGAACGCCAATCATATCTGCTTTATTAAAAATATTTGTAATTTCAGGATTTATATCAAGTGCCACAACTGCTGCGCCTCTTGAGTTCAACATTTTAGCAATTGCCAAACCTATTCCACTTGCAGCTCCGGTAACTATTGCTACTTGTCCGCTAAACTCAGGTGCATTTCCAGCTTTTTTTAATTTCGCCTGCTCCAAACTCCAGTACTCAACTTCAAAAATATTTGCAGCACTCAAAGCTTTATATCCGCCAAGCATCTCAGCTTTTAAAATCGCTTCAAAAGTATGCTCATTTATATCTTTGATGATATTTGCTTCTTTGGCATTAGCACCAAAAGAGAGACTTCCCTCACCTCTTAATATTGCAAAATTTGGGGCAGGATTTAGAAGTGTCTCGTTTGTTTTATTATCTTCAAAGTACTGCTTATACTCTTTGATATACTCTGCTAAATCTGATTCAAAATCATTTCCTAAAATTGCGGGAATTCTTTTTGTTCTTATAACATGGTCAGGGGTGAGAGGGCCTTGAGTAGCGATGTTGTCTATATTTTGTTTTGAAAAATACACTGCTTCACTACTATTATTTAAAATACTTATTGTCGCCTTGCCCTTTAGATTTGAGATTTCTTTTCTTATTCTTGCTAACACTAACAAATCTGTGTTAGTGTTAGTCTCTTTAACATCTAACACAGCGCCTTTATCCGCTAAATATTTCTCTGCCTTATCAACTAACTCAATAGTTTTCTCATAAGATTTCTTTGCATCGTCATTAAATGTAAAAAGACCATGATTCATCAAAACCATGCCTTCGAGCTGTGACCAGTCAACATCTCTTGTCATGTCATATATCAGTTTTGCAAGAACAAAACCCGGCATGATATAAGGGATAACAAGAACTTTATCTCCGTAAAGCTCTTTTATTTTATCTTCACCGCCTTGTGTATTTGTGATGGTAACAACAGCATCAGTATGCGTATGATCTACAAATTTAAAAGGGATGATAGCATGCAAGATTGCTTCAACTGACGGATTTGGAGCGGAGGGATTTGTCATAGCAAGTCTTTGGTACTTTACCATGTCTGTATCGTTTAGCTCTTTTAACTCTGCCATTTTTAAAAGCATCTCCATCTTAACCGGAGCAAAACCCTCTGCTTCAATAGTTGCTAAATCCCAACCACTCCCTTTTACATATAGTATATCTTCTGTTTCGCCAAAAAGGTTTGTTGCAGTAGATTTTACAGAAGTATTTCCACCACCATGCAAAACCAAAGAAGAATCTCGTCCAAGAAGTCTAGATGTATAAACCCTTAAATCTAAGTCTGTTTTAAACTCACTCGCTTCTTTATCACTATATAAACTTCTCATCTATAAATATTCCTTTATTTAATTACTTTTTTTAAATTATGTCTTTATATTTGTCTCTTATCTCTAAAAACTTATCAAGATTTTTAAGAAAATGGTCAACTAGCTTTGGATCAAATTGTGTTCCTCTCTTTAGTTTTATATATTCCAATATTTCTTCAAGTTCCCACGCTTTTTTATAACACCTCTCACTGCCAAGTGCATCAAAAACATCTGCTAGTGCTGTTATCCTGCCGACTAATGGTATGTTTTCTCCAACTAAACCTTTTGGATATCCGCCTCCGTCATATTTTTCATGATGGGTAAGAGCAACAGTTGCAGCAAGCTTTAAAATATCTCTATTTGAGCTTTTAAGCATGTCATATCCTAGTTCAGCATGTGTTTGCATTATCTCCCACTCTTCTGGAGTCAATTTTCCCGGTTTGTTTAATATACTATCGGGAATTCCTATTTTTCCTATGTCATGCATAGGACTTGCCATTCTAAGTAGTTCTGCTTCTTCTTCGGTTGCACCACTTGAAAGATATAGAAGTTTAGAGTACTCCGCTACCCGCTTGACATGCTGTCCGGTTTCTCTACTTCTGCTCTCACCTATAGCACCCATTGTAAAAATAACATCTTTTTGCGTGTCTATAATCTCTTGTTCAAGTTTTTTAGAGTCTGAGATATCTGTAATAGTACCGACTATTACGAGCGGTTTTCCTGAAGATGTATACTTGGTAACTTCAGAACTTGAGCGGACATGTATAACTGTTTTATCTGGAAGAACTATACGATATTCAAAGAAAGTTATCTTTTTTGACTTTATTGATAATTCTAAATTATCTTTAAAAATTTGCAAATCATCTGGATGCACAAACTCCATAAAAGACTCTATTGTTAGATTAAATGTATTTTTATCAACCTGTAGAAGTTTATACTGCTCATCTGACCAAAAGATTATGTTTTCTTCTACATAATACTCAAAGCTGCCTGATTTGGTATTTTTCTGTGCTCTGCTTAGCATTTTTCGAGAGTCTAAAAGCTGTTTTAAAACTATAAAAGATGATATTATTATCAGCAAGATGATTATTAATATTAAAATTTGGATTACCAGCTGAATAAAAAGTTCTATCTTTCTCTCATCTGTAAAAACCATTAAATCTGACACAATCTTATTTTCAATCTTTTTTAATAAATTTATTTTATGTGTAGAGTGTTTGAACCAATTTTGTTGTGATCCATATATATTTGTTTTCAAATGATTAAATGCATCAATTGCCGGATAGTCGTTTAGTTTAATAAGCTTATCTATAGCAAGCGCCGTGGTTCCTTTTGCATAAGCTTCCATCGCCATTTGCATACCGTTGAAATATTGTGCAAATAAATTTTGTATAATCTCTAACTGCTGAATTTCTTCAACCGTAATCCCCTTAAATGCTTTATATTTGTTTATTATTATCTCTAACTCAGAGTATTGCTTTTGAAAATTTTGTGCATACTTATCTTCTCCGCGAATAACATAATTTTTAAAATTATGGATAAGTCCTCCGTATCCTATAAGCTCTTTTATCTCTGTTAAAACAGAATTTTTATCGGTTTTTTCATATATTATATTTCTATCTTCTTCAACTTCTTTAAAACTATCTTCAACTTCTTTAGTATTAAACATTTCAATATGCTCTTTTTTTGCTATGCGTTTAAAATGTTTCAGATATATTTCCTGAGCGGCAACCAACTCTCCAAATTTATAAAGTTCATAATTTGACAAATGTCCCAGCCCAAAAATTTTGTTTATCAATGCGCGTTCTATGCCGGCTTTCTCTTTGATATCCATAATTGCAATATATGACTCCACTAAAATTGCGTGTTCACCATCATTTGCAAGTGCAATTATCATATTAATATGCTTGAGCAGGATATTTATATAGTTTGTGTAATAATCTATAACATCAGAAACTAAAAGTTTATCAATGTTTGCTCTAAATTTACCGATATCTTTTAATGGTTCAAGAAGTTCTTTGGTTGGTTTTTCAAATGGAAATTTACATTTTTCGTACTCTTCACTGTCTAAGTGTTTGTTGAGCAGTTGTATTTTTATATCTGTTAAATCTCTTTGCTTGTTTAACTCATCAGTAAAAGATTTTCCGCCTGAAGCTAAAAAACCGGAGCTTAAACCTCTTTCTTTTTGTAATTCATGTATAAGGTCGGTTGCCAATTTACTAAATACTATATACCCCTTTAGTACAACTAGCTGTTCTTTTTCCTGGTATTTATCAAGACCTGAGTAGATTGATAAAATCAATAAAACTATCAATGGCAATATTAAAAATTTTGGCACTTTCTTTTTTATTTCTATTATTTTCATTATTTTTCTACTATAAATTTTTCTTTAATTTTATCAAAGTCTGCTTCGCAAACCCCTTTATTTGTTATAAGCCCTGTAATCAATCTTGCAGGAGTCACATCAAAACCATAGTTAATTGCAGGTGAATCTTTTGGAGTTATAAGGACCTCTCGTATAACGCCGTCTGCATCAACACCTTTTATGCACCTTACCTCATCTGCGCTTCTAAGTTCTATAGGAATATCTTTTAATCCATCTATTATATCAAAATCAAAGGTTGAAGCCGGAATAGCCACATAAAAAGGAACATTGTTGTCATATGCTGCCAATGCTTTTAGGTATGTTCCTATCTTGTTTGCAACATCACCGTTGGCACTTACTCTGTCTGCTCCGGTTATGACCATGTCGACTTCACCTATTTGCATAAGATGTCCGCCCGTATTGTCCGCTATGATTGTATGATTTATACCGCTTTGCGTAAGTTCCCATGCAGTTAAAGATGCACCTTGGTTTCTTGGTCTTGTCTCATCAACCCATACATGTACATCAATTCCTCTTCTTTGTGCTTCATATATCGGTGCTAGTGCCGTTCCCTCATCTATAACTGCTAACCATCCAGCATTACAATGAGTCAGTATATTTATCTTTGTCTTATTTTTCTTTTTTAAAATATTTTCGATTATGTCGCAGCCATACTCTGCTATTTTTTGACTCTCAAGAGCCTCTTTATCATTTAGTTCAATCGCGTATCTTTTAGCATCATTTACTAAATCATTAGAGTTTTTTAAAAATTCCATCATCTTATCAACTGCCCACATAAGGTTTACAGCAGTCGGGCGAGATTCTCTTATAAGTAAAGCTTTTGCTTGCAGTTTTTCATAGCCCAGGCTACCTTCTCGCTCTGATGAGCTCACCTTGTAGCTTTCATTCAGTTCCATAGCTGCGGTATAGATTCCAAAAGCGGCAACACTACCGATAACCCCAGCGCCGCGCACAGTCATATCTTTAATGGCTTCGACAACCTCATCTGTTGTTTTTAATACTTTGCTTTGCTGCTCAAACGGAAGTTTAGTCTGGTCAATTACCTCTAAAAATCCGTCTTTATTTAGCCATAAAGCTCTGTATTTACCCAGCATTTCTTATTATCTCCAATATTTCATCTGTGCTCTCTATGGTTTCGTACTTCATTATGAACTCTCTTGCTATTTCAAGGCAGAGTGCTTCAGCCTCATGCCTAAGAGTTATATCTTCAATACCACGAATCTCTTCTACCCCAGCGACACCGTAAACTCTTCTTGCCATTTTACATCCGGCAAATCCGACACTGTCTTTTAAAATATTTTTTACAAACCTGATTTTATAGTTGTTTAATGAGTTTGCTTGCATATAACCATCGACTAAAAGCGCAGAATCTTTATGTTCGCTCCAAAAGTTTAAAAACTTTTCAGAAAATTTATCAAGCACTTCTTTTATTGTTTCTAAGAGCCACTCTTTAAACTCTTCATCTTTAGTGACTACACAGTGATGAATATAGTTGTTAACCAAGTTTGCAAGCAGTGCGCCTATGTCAAAACCAAATGGACCTACAAATGCAAACTCAGGGTCAATGACATAAGTCTCTTCCTCATTTATCATTATAGAGCCCGTATGCAAATCACCATGAAGAAGTGCATCATTTTGCGTCATAAACTTGTATTTAAGGTCCAAGACCTTCTCTTTAAGCTCCATATCTGCAAAAAGCTTTTTGGCATGAGGATTATCTTTTACATTTTCATTATCATTTGTTTCATGCTCCATAAATGCAAAACTAAAAACCAAATCTTCTGTGAGCTTGCAAAGTTCCGTATTTGAGTTAAACCTGTCTATCAAAGTTCTTTTTTCTGAGCTGCCCAAGGCAAGGGATGATGTATAAAAAAGCATAGCTGACATGTAGGTTGATATTTGCTCTGAGAAGTTCACATATTTAACACTCTGAATAAGCCCTTTTCTCATAATCACATGATTATCCAAAAACTCCATCACAACCAGACTCATATCCTCATTTGAGTGGTAAATACGAGGCACAAAGTTTGGAAATATGCTGTAAAATTTCTCAAGCGCTCTAATCTCATAAGTCATTCTCTCACGGCCAAGAGGAAAATCTTCTCCAACACATCTAAGGTATGGAACTGCTTGTTTGACTATCAAAGCTTTTGATGGATCGTCTAGTGATTTAACTATATATACAAAATTAAGATTACCATCTCCAATCTCATCTGCTTCTATCGTATCAGAGAGAAAAAACTCCCTAACACTCTGTATATTTTCAAGATAATCAATAATAGTTGTTTTATCTAATTGCTTATATTCCATCTTTTTTCCTATGCTTTAGCTCTTTATTAAAAAAATTGTAGCATAATTCATTATAATTATATAAAGTTGGAGACTTATTATGGGTTGGACATGCCAATATGACCATCAAGGGTACTGTAAGCTTATTAAAAAAACATGTATTCCCGGTATGAAGGGGTGTGTTTTACAAAAAAGCGATGGCATAGTTTTTAGCACCGGTAGTTTTGAGGATGACAAAAAGGCTCAAGATGAAAAAAAAGAAAAACACGAAGAGATTGATTTTGCTGAACTGGCTAGAAGTAATTAACTCTGCTGCTTCCACATGTCAAGCGGATCTGGATATAAAAAACTATAGTTCAACTTCTTAACCAAGGCATCACAAAGAACTATTCTCTTTGTCATACCTTCAAATGTTCCAAGTGTCAATCCAAAATCTTCACTATTTTTTTTATGAACCTCTGAGCGAAGAGGATGCATCGGTGCAACCAAATTGTATATTCCACATGTCACACCCTCTTCAATCATTTTTTTAGTAATATTTATAACATCTATTTTATGAATATAATTAACCGGTCCATCACTGAAAGTGGATATGTTTTTCCATTTGCCTGATATCCTGTCATCACCCATCAAACCGCCAAGACGAAGTATGAGAACATTTTTCTTTAAAGATAAAATCAAATCTTCTGCCTCTTTTTGTAGGGCCGGTTTTGTTATCTCTGCACTTTCATCAACTTCTTTATCAAACTCCCTGTAAACAGAAGTTGAACTCATTAAAATAATATTACATGTAGGTTTTGTCAGTTTAGCTATTTTTTGAAGTGTTTGTAAGTAGTTGTCTTTTGTATTTATGGCAATGACGATGATGTCATTTTTCCAAAAAGATGAATCATCTTTAGTATTCTCGCGAGAGAAACACTCTACAGATAAGTTTTTTGACAACTCCTCAGCAAGAGGTTGACCAAGCCAGCCACACCCAATAACTCCAATTTTTTTTGACATGTTACTTTTGAGGATTGTTTGTATAATAACTTTTTTTAATTACTATCATCTCATAAAGTGAAACTTCGGGCATCGCCTCTTCTATAAGTTTATCAGTATCGCTAAACTGACCTTTCATCTTCTGGATATCTTTATATCCTGATGGTTTAATCTCATTCATAGCTGTGCCGATTGCAACTGCCCACACAAAAACAAGCATAGCCCAAATAGTTTTTTTTGCACCTATATACACACCAAGGAAATGAAAACCTAAGCTAAGCAATGCAGCTGCTACAAGTAATATTGGTAAAGTCATTTAATCAAATTCTCCCCTCTTGGTTTAATATTTTCTACTATATTTGCATCTTTAACCATTTTATCGCTGAAGCTTTTAACACCCATAGTACCGAGTATCATCAAACCGACAACAGCAAACAGGATAAAAAGTGCGATAGAGTATCGTTTTAATGCGTCTTTCATCTATTTATCTTCTGGTGTAAGTTTAAATCTGTCATTTTTTTCTTGTTCAAGTTGAGGCTCACTACCCATCCATCCAAGACATCTCGAAGTATGAAAATCTCTCTCATAATCAGGGTTTTTAAAGAGATGGTCTTCTATTCTCCAGCCTAACTCTTGGGATAGCAAGACAGATCTTGAGACTGTACGACGCATCTTATTTTCACAGATTATTGTTTCGCCTTTATTAAATAGATCTTTAACTTCTTGCATCCTTGAAGTAGTAACTGAGTAGTGAGCAAATATCAAAATAGCGACAAAAGCACCAACTATTGACATACCTTTTTTAAATGCGCCTTTAGGTACAAAATCTCTTGTTGTTACGATTGCTGTTACAATCATTATAAAAATACCTATAACTATATATACTATCTCTAATTCTAAAAATAATTCCATTTTCTTTCCTAGTTACTATATTCTGCTTCCCAAGCTTCAAAAGCCGGGGTAAAGTACTCAATACGCACTTTTTTAAATTCTCTCGAACTATAAAGAGGCATATGAGATTTTGAATCAATCTCTTTTGCCATCTCTTGAATAATTCCATTTGTTTCTTCCGTAGTTTTTCCATGAACCATCGTGAAGAGATTATATGGCCAGTTCTCGTACTTTGGACGAAGGTAGCAGTGGCTAACTGCAGAAAATGAGGCTGCATTAGCACCAATCTCTTCGCCTTTTTCACCCTCATCAACATCCCAAACAACCATTGCGTTTGCAGAAAAACCTGCTTTTCTATGATTTAAAATCGATGCAAATCTTCTCATTACACCGGCTTCTTGCAACTCTTGCAAGATAGAAAAAAACTTTTCATAATCAATTTCTAACTCATCAATAATATCTTTAAACGGTTCACTGACCATAGGTATATCATACTGGGCACGCCTTACAATTGCATGATGAAGAGGAGTCATTTCGATATCTGTATGCACAACTTTTTTAACTTTCTCTTTTTTCTCATCTTTTCCTGTCGTGTTTAGTTTAACATTAATTTTAAACAGTTTTAAAGTAGGCAGCATAATGTAATCTTCTGCCTCTGTAGCCTCTGCTAAGATTTCTAAGGTTTTCTCTAGACCAAGCTTAGAGTCAGGAGCAACTGCAAGTGTAAACCAGATGTTAAAATCATGGTTTCTTTCATAATTATGTGAAATTCCAGGGTGTGAATTAATAATTTCAACAGCAGTATTTATTTTATCTTCTGGAATTTTAAATGCAACCAAAGAAGATGTATAACCTAATCTTTTTGTATCAAATATAGCCGATGTTTGACGAATGATATTAGCTTTTTTTTGCTCTTGTAAAATCTCAAGAACTTCTTCCTCGTTCATATTCAGCTCATCTGCAATCACTTTAAATGGTCTATCCACTAAAGGGAATTTTTTTTGAATTCGTGATAAAATCTCGTCTTTCATATATTATAGTTCCGTTTCATTATTTTATTTTTCTCGATTGTAACTTATTTAAGTTAACCTAAGTTGATTTTTATCAATTAAACTTTTAAAAAAACTATGATACTATGTCATCAAACATACACGAAAGAGATTAATGAGTTATTTTCCTGCCTTTTTAAAACTTGACAACAAAAAAATTCTAATTGTCGGCGGTGGCTATATTGCTTACGAAAAACTAGAACATCTTTTAGATTTCACTTCGGATATTTCAGTAATTGCTCTTGAGCTTTCTGATGATATGGGCAATATGATAAAAGAGAAAAATCTTCATTTTGAAAAACGAGCCTATAAAATAGGAGATATCAAAGATTTTGCTATTGTGATAGTTGCTGTTGATGATATTCCCCTTCAAGCAGAAATATTTGCCGAATCAAAACAGCATAACTGTTTATGTAACTCTGTTGATTCAGTGGACTACTGCGATTTTATCTTTCCTTCTTATGTTAAAAAAGATGATTTGACTGTTGCCATTTCGACATCCGGTGCTTCACCTGCAATGGCAAAGCACCTGCGAATGTACTTGCAAGAGTTGATTCCATCCGGGATAAGTGAATTTTTAGTAGAGATGAAAAACTTGAGAAAAACTTTGCCAAAAGGTAAAGAGAGAATGAAAATGCTTGATAAAAAAGCACAAGACTATATTAATAGTTGGAACAATACAGGAGATAAATAGATGCATATAAAAAAAGCGTTAATATTTGGGTTTTTCACAGCCTTTTTAATTTTAGGAATAGTATCAATGCAAAGAGCGATGCCTGATGCAAAAGAAGAAAGAATCTATACAGCTATAAAGGTTTACAGTCCTTATACATTAGAGAAAAAAGTCGGTGGCTTCAATATCATAGACAAAAGAACAGGGATTAAAGAAAAACCAAGTTCAAAGGAACTTTTTCACAGACTCGATGAACTTGAGCAAAAATGGGGAAAAAAGCACCTTAAGATTGAAAACAATGATGTTTTGATTATGGGCGAAAACAATCAAACTGTTGCGAGAATCTTTCTTGAAACAGAAGGAGAAAGAGCATGGGTTAAAAGATTTTTCGGGATTTAATCTTTCAATTTAAAAGAAAAATATAGAGCAAAAAGCAGTGCAACAACTGCAGTGCTGTATAAGACAGTATAATTCAAAAAATGTAAAATAACTCCACCCGCAATAGAAAAAAACATTCCCAACGATACAATATTCATCTGAAGAGCTATATAGACAGGTCTTTTATCAGCAGGTGCCAACTTTAATATCAGATTGCTAGATGCTATGCGATTGCCGTCAATAGAAGCACCTACTAAAAAGAAAATAATCATATATTCAAAAAGTGAGGATGCATTAGAAGCTAAAAGAATTGCCGTTATCTGCATAGAAATTGCTACTTTTGCTGTTAGAGTGTTGTAGCCGCTTCCGCTGAGTTTCCCCCATAAAAAATTACTAAGCATTGCTCCTACCATTTGAGTTGTAATCAAAGAACCGATTGCTATACCGTCAAGCTCTATTTTTTGTTGTGCATCTAAGATTATAAATGGAAGAGCAATCAAATATCCGTAAGCAAAAAGAAAAGTAGTTATCTGTGTCTGTAAAGCTTTGTCTGCTTTTAAAAGTGCAAAAGAGTTATGTAAAAACTTTTTAAATGAACTCTCTTTTTTGCTTACTTCTTCTTTTACAGGTTCATCGACCAAAGAAAAAGACAGATATCCAAATCCCATAATAAATGAGCTAATAATAAAGAGATATCCATAACTATACGGTGGTTCAAACGACTCTAAAATCCAAGCAGCCAAAGCACCACTCAGTAAACCACCAACAGCAGAAAAAAACTGACGATAAGCCATAGTCTTTCCACGAAACTTATGAGAAAATATCTTTGCCATTATCTCTCTAAAATATATAGCTGCAAAACCTGCACTAAACGAGAACATAAATAGACCAAAACCAATAGAAGCCAGAGTTACATTTGGATAATTTTCACCAAAAAGAATAATAGCAATACCGATAAAAAACCATGACAAAAAGCGTATGAAAAAGATACGGCGCAGATATGGCATCATAAGCTGATAGCTCTGTGCGTGAAAAGCAGCAAAAAGCTGTACTATTATCGCCCCGCCGCGAAGAAGAGCTGCAAAAAAACCAACAAGCATTGAACTACCGCCAAAATAATTCACAATAAGAGGCAGGATTGTTGAAGGTTCAGCGATTGTCGTACCAATCGCCAAGAAAAAACCATGTAAAATATTTTTTATATGGTTTGAGAATTTATCCATTTAATCTAGTTTAACTTTTCAAAAGCTTCATCTATACTTTTTGCCTGCTCACTCACAAACAAAAAAACAGCCGCATTTAGTTTTGCCAACTTTAAATACTCGTCCGATGGGTTATTTAACTGCTCAAGTGACTCTTCAAGAGTTATTCTATCCCATGATTTTGTGTAGTTTATTCCATAATGCTCCGGATCAACTATAATCTCTTGTATATCATTTCCTTCTGCTATCCATAAACGCCCTTTGCTAAAAAGCTCAGGTGTTCCCTCATTTCCCTGAATAAGAGCAAGTTTTTTATATCTATGAGAAAAAGCTTCTACATATTTTTTTACAAATGGCTTATGAAACACTCCCGTAATCGCATACTCACTGTTTGCAACTTTTGTTAGTTTTTCAATAGTGTTAAGGCCGGTACGAAGACCTAGTCTCATACGAAGTTCTGTCAAATCGTGCATTTCTTTAAAAAAATCTGCTCTGTCAAAATAGTGAAGATTTTTGTTCAGCTTAATATTTGTTGCAATATCTTTGAGTATTATTCCTTTTTTTGCCGGTGCCAAGTCATCTCCGATAACTACCAAGTTAAGCCCCGAATCCTCAAGAATTTTAGCTACTAAAGGAAATATATAAGGATTATTTGCTTTTCCGTCAAATGGATAGCCGAGCTCTATCGAGTTTGGAACAACACTGTTTTTAATAAACATGTCACATGCTTCGACAACACCTTTAAACTCCTCTGTTGTTTCTGGTTTCAATCTCCATCCAAGTAAAAAAGCAGCTGCCTGCTCACTATAAACCGACTGTTTCAAAATCTGCTCCATTGCATCTTTTGACTCTTCTAGAGTTAAGTTTTTGTTACCTTTTGGTCCGGTTCCTACTGCGTGTATATATTTATGAAAATTCATTTTTTCTCTTTTATTTTGCAATTTTATTTATTTAAATAGTATGATATAATCATTTGCTTAAATATTCGTTAATAAAAAAGGAGTTGTACATGTCAAAAGTAGTTTTAATAACAGGAGCAACATCAGGAATGGGTTTATTAACATCAAAGTTATTATCTCAAAATGGTTATATAGTATACGCAGGAACAAGAGATAAAGACGCAAAACCTGATAATAGTCCTCTAAGGAGCATATATATTGATGTAACTAAAACAGATAGCATCAATAATGCTGTTGAGACAATCATAAAAAATGAAGGTAAAATTGATGTTCTGGTAAATAATGCCGGTTATGGACTTTTGGCAACCGTTGAGGATGGAACCGATGAGGAGATGTTCAATCAGTTTGATGTAAATGTATTTGGTCTGCTCAAAGTTACTCGCGCTGTTCTTCCATATATGAGAGAAGCAAAGGATGGAGTCATCATCAACATTAGCTCATTTTTAGGAAAAATGGGGCTTCCTCTTCTTTCTCACTACAATGCTTCAAAATATGCAGTTGAAGGAATCGTTGATTCACTTAGATTTGAGACACTTCCTTATAATGTAAGAGTTCACTCTATTCAAGCTGGACTTTTTGGAACAAATTTTGTAAAAAAAGGTTTAGTTGCAAATGCTAAAACAACTAGTGAAGATTCTCCATATAAAGACTTGGTAGCGCATTTTGTTCCTATTGTTGCAAAAGCCATCAATGAAGGACCATCTCCTCAGCCGATTGCCGATGCAATAAAAAATATTATTGAAGATAAAAATGCTGACATATTTGTACCAGTTGGCGGTGAAGCTGAAACTTTTGTACCTCTAAGACGAGAATTGAGTGACAAAGCGTTTGAGAAAAAAATCAAAGAGACTTTTGGTATTTAAAAGGGGAAACAACTTCAGATAAACAAAAAGTTATCTGAAGCTGTGTAAGTAGATTAGTGAGAAGATTCTCCATTCTTTTGTAGCTCTTCAACAATCGCTTTTCTAAGATCTTTTAATTCACTTCCAGAAACCATTGAGTCACCTGAAATGTGTCTATTATAGATTGTAATAGTTCTAGCTATTGTTTCATCGCCAACAACTTTCTCAACAATTACAGCGTTACTTTTAAAGTCAGTTACTCTCCAACCATTCTTTTTTCCAGCTTTTTTAATTGCTTTGATTGCTTTTTCATTACCCATATCACCTATATATATAGCTGATTTAATTGTTGACTCGTCAGTTTTATCTATCTGAGCTTTCATCTCATTTGAAGCACAGCCAGTTGATAGAACAAGAGCAAGAGTAGAGATTAGCGCGATTGATAATGCTTTTTTCATTTTTACATCCTTTTGTTTTTTGGTAAACTTAAATAAAATTAATTTTATTATTTTAAATTATAAAATTAATTAATTAATTAATGATATAATAATAGTTATAAAAATTAAATTAAACTAAAATAAAAAGGTTATCAATATGCTTCAAGATATAGTAATGATTCTTGTAATGTCTGTCCCTATGCTTCTGTTCTCTGTTTACCCAGGATTAAAACTTGGTGATTACCTTGAAGAAAAATACAATATAGAAGAGGGGCAAAAGCGCAAGGTAGCTATTATCTTTACCATTTTCTTCACAGTGACTCTTTCATCACTCCTGCACTACCTATAGTTGTATTATAAAAAATAATATAACTTTTTTTTAATACTCTCTATGTTTCAAATAGTTACAGAAATAATAAAACAAACCTTAAATTTTAAATTAAGTTGAAAAATTGATATATGTCAACAAACTTTAATATAAATAGGACTAAACTACTCTTGATTCTGAAAAAATGTAACAATTCAAGGAGATAGAAAATGGTTCAAGAAGCTTTAATACTGCAAGATATACATATTGATGATTTCTTAACAATATTTGTATCTGCTTCTCTTGTTTTAGTGTTTGGAGGATTCTATGTTGGTATATATGCAGCTGTAAAAGTTGGACTTCTTAAAAAGTGGACTATGCCTTTAGGGTATGGCTTTTGGATATTGACTGGTTATTGTCTATATCTAATGGGAAGTTTGATGCATGTTAATGATTTTACAGCAAAGGCTTTAGTTGTTGCTGCTATTGGATTGTTATTACTTCCACATGCAGTTTATTACATGCAAGATCGTGTTCATGAAGAAAATGAACATTGATTTTATATATTAACTTATAATTTTATAGGAGGGTACAAGTGGCTAAAAAATCCGTATGGAGTGACAATCGTTTCTGGCAGCGTTCAGCAGGATGGATCACAGGTTTCGCAGCAATGTTACTTATTTGGTTAACGTTTGACACGATTCCACAAATAATGATGGGTAGCGATTCTGATATACAAAATGGCGTAACTAAGAGGGTTCCAAGCCCTACAGTTATTAACTACAAGATTACTTATGAAATGGACACTAAACGTGGTCATGAAATTCCGGTAATTGGTGGAGCAAACGCAGAGGGAACTTCATCTTTTCAAGAAAAAGAATTGTTTTTTGGAAGAGATGATTGGAGCGAAGAAGAAGCTGCAGAACTGCTTAATTTAGGTAAATTAGGTTCTCAAGCGAAAAACTGTATGAACTGTCATACACTTCTTGGAAATGGAGCATACTATGCACCAGATTTAACTAAATCATGGTTAGATCCAGCATGGGGACCAGAAGGTTCAATGCAAGCAATGACAGGAAAAGATACTAAAGAAGAGGCAATGGCTGAATTTTTAATCAATCCGTCACAATATCCTACTCACGCGCGTATGATGCCAAATCTTGGTATTACTGCTGCAGAGGCTAAAGGTTTGGTAGCTTTCTTGAAACATATGTCATCAATTGATACAAATGGTTTCCCAAGAAACTTCGGAAAAATCAAAGGAGCAGTACATGGCAAATAATTATTTAACTACAGAGTCAAAAAAACTGGCAACATGGTATTTTACTTTTGCTGCAATTATTTTTGGTGCACAACTATTATTTGGTTTAGTAGCTGCAACTCAATATGTGATGCCAGGTTTCTTATTTGAAATAGTTGACTTTTCAGTTGCTAGAATGATACACATTAATGCACTTATTGTATGGATGGTATTTGCAATGATGGGTTCAGTTTACTGGCTATTACCTGATGAAACAGGTATTGAAACGGTAGGTATTGGTCTTGGTAAACTTCTTTACTGGGTATTCGTAGCGGCAATCGTTGTTGTTGTTTTAGTATATCTATTGGTTCAAGTTGGACCGGCTGATCAAACTACTATCTGGTTTATTAATGAAGGTCGTGAGTATTTAGAAGCTCCTCGTTGGGCTGATATCGGTATCGTTGTTGTTGTTCTTGGTTTTATCTATAACCTTTATGCAACAGGAATGAAAGGTAACCGTTCAGGTATCATTACTGTACTTATGGCTGACATGCTAGCATTTGCTGGTATCTACTTAGCAGGTATGGGTTATACTGACAATATTTCAGTTGATCAATACTGGTGGTGGTGGGTAATTCACTTATGGGTTGAGGCTACTTGGGAAGTTTTCGTTGGTTCGATTGCTGCTTATGGTCTTATCACTATGATTGGAGCACACCGTAAAGTTGTAGAAATGTGGTTATGGATTGAAGTAGCTATGTTATTTGGTTCTGGTATCTTAGGTATCGGTCACCACTACTTCTGGATTGGTACACCTGAATACTGGTGGGAAATTGGAGCATTATTTAGTGCACTAGAGCCATTACCACTTGTTGCTATGTTTATCCATGTATTATATGACTGGGGTAAACAACAAGGTGCACAAGAAGCTCAAGGTAAAGAGGTTTCTGTTATTACTAACAAGCCTGCATTTACTTGGTTCGTACTTCAAGCGTTTGGTAACTTTCTTGGTGCTGGTGTATGGGGATTCTTTCATACATTTCCACAAGTTAACCTTTATACGCACGGTACACAGTTCACATCGGCGCACGGTCACTTAGCGTTCTTTGGAGCTTATGCAACTATCTTAATCGGTATGTTCTATCTTGCTGTTCAAGGTAAAAACGGCATTAAAGTAATGCATGCAACTAAAAAATCTATCTGGGCAACTAGTATGATCTTTGGTGGTGTACTTGGTATGACAGTAGCACTTACTCTTGCTGGTTATGTTCAAGTTCTTGTTTCTCGTGCACAAATGGGTGCTACTTGGGCAGGTTACTTTGATGGTCAAGCAGGTATATGGTTTGCGCAAGGTATGGATTGGAGACTTGTTATGGGTGTTGTTACATTCATAGGTTTCATAATTTTAATACAAGATTTATTGAGCATAGGTAAAGCTGCTCATCACGAAAGATAAGGAGGCAATTATGTTCTTTGAACCGTTTACAGATGTAGTTCCTAGTTTCTTTGGTTGGTTAAACCAAGGTCCTATGACTTTAACATTATTTTTACATACAGTAATTGTACTTCCAATGTTTTGGATTTACAAACAAGAAAAAGCTCGATTAGAGCAAGAAGAGGGTCAGTAAGGCGTTCATTGTTGCGGGCCTTCGGGCCTGCTTTATCAAATTTTAGAAGGAGAAATAAAATGAGATTAAATAAATTAGTTATGTCAGTAGCTGCTATGGCAGTTGTTAGTTCGGGTCTATTTGGAGCATCTAATATGGATGTTGAAAAAGTATTTGAGAAAGAGTGTCAAGGTTGTCACGGTCCTAACTTAGAGGGTGGTGTTGGTTCTGATTTAAGACCGGCAGTTACTGCTAAGAAAAATGCTTATGTTCTTTCAGAGGCTATTATGAATGGTATAGCAGGTACTGCAATGCCATCATTTAAAGCTTCATTTACTAAAGATGATGCTGATAAGATGGTTGATTATATTCAACATTTTAAAGGTAAAAAGATGGCTGTCTTAACTCTTGATACAGTTAAAGCTGGTTGGAAAACTCTTAATGACAGAATGGCATTTTACAAAAAATATCCACAAGCTGCAGATGTTAAGAAAGTTACAGATATCTGTTTCATAACAGAGCGTGATGCTGAGCGTGTTGCATTCGTTGATGGTACAAATGGTAAAATTTTATCTAAGCACCCAGCTGGTTTTGCTGTTCATGTAACAGTGACTAACAAGCGTCAGCCTCGTTATGCTTACTCTATCTCTCGTTCAGGTCTAGTAACAATGTTCGACCTAAATACACCGGGTCAACAAAAAATTGCTGAAGTTCAAGTTGGTAGTGATTCTCGTGGTCTAGCGGTATCTCCAGATGGTAAATACCTAATGGCTGGTAACTATGTACCGGGTGGAGCAATCCTAATGGACGCAATGACTCTTGAGCCGTTGAAAGTTTATCCAACATCAAGTGTAATTAAACCAAATGGTGACATCGGTTCATCTCGTGTTGCAGGTATCTTTGATACGCCATATGGTCCGTACATTGCATTTGCACTTAAAGATGGTGGTCACGTTTATATTATAGATTACTCTAAACCAGGTTTCCCAATCGTTGGTGATATTCCAAATATTGGTGACATCCTTCACGATGGTTTCTTAAATGAAGGTAAAGAGATTGGTAGATACTTATTTATCGCATCTCAAGGTTCTGATGTTGTTGGTGTAGTTGACTTTAAAACTAAATCTTTAGTTACTAAAATCTACACTGGTCCTTCATCTAAGCCACACCCAGGTCAAGGTTCTTCTTGGTATAACCATCAGTTGAATTCTCAACTAGGTGCTACTGTTAACATGAACCTAGGTCAAGTAACAATTTGGGATGATAACTTTGATGTTATCCGTCAAATTCCAATCGGTGGTGGTGGTCTATTCATTGGTACATCTGAGCATACTCCATTCTTATGGGCAGATAATGTACTTGGATCAAGTGATGTTTGGAATCAAGTTCACTTAATCAATAAAGAGCGTTTAGAAGTTGATAGAATTATCACTGTTGGTACAACTCAAGGTACAGTTATTGATCCAGTAACTCACAAAATCTTATACAAATGGAAAGTTCCAACTGTAAAAGATGCTGATGGTAATGCAATTGTTCCTCGTATTTTACACGCTGAGCCAGCTAACCATGGTTATTGGACTATGATTTCTGAGTGGAATGCAGGTCGTATTGGTATATATGAGTCTAAAACAGGTAAATTTGTTAAATACATCACTGGTTTAACAACTCCTACTTTTACTTATTCTATCGAGCACAGACAAACTATTCCGGGTGCATAACCCTTTCTTCTCTCCTTCGGGAGAGAAACCTACTTTTACCCTACTTAAACTCCCATAAACTTTAAAATTGACAAAATCTTGACACAAAACAAGGTTTTACTCACTCTATTAACATATAATTATTTTAATTAAGCATATTAATATATAATAACGGTTAATTAAAAATCTAACTTATCTATAAGCTGTAATTCAAGCTTATTGGTTAGAATAATATTTTAAATAAAAGAGAAAACATGTTAAATAGATATTTTACAGCGACTATCCTCCTTTGTTCATTACTTTACTCATCTCAAACGGATGGCAAAAAAGTTTTTGAAACTTATTGTTGGGGATGTCATCATCAAACAGCAGAAGCATTCGGCCCTTCATTTAGTGAGATTGCATCTAAACGCTCTTACGAAGAGATACAAGCGTATATAATAGATCCGGAATCTATGTACAAGGCATTTGGCTATAAACGAACAGTTATGACAAAAGTAGAAACTACGCAAGCACAAAGAGAAGCAGTTGCAAAATATGTGCTCTCATTTAAAGGTAAATAATGTTCAGGCTATCAAATTTAATATCTTCGGTGGTAGAAAATAAACCGGAGAGAATTTTAAATGGCTCTATTGCTATTTGGAACTTTACAAATCGTTGTAATCTTTCATGTCTTCACTGTTACTCAAAATCAACTTTAGATGAAGTTGACACACTTACAACGCCGCAAATTAAAAAAACAATTTTACAGATGAAAGAAAATGGTGTTAAGTTTATCATTTTTTCAGGCGGAGAGCCTCTAACTAGAAAAGATCTGTTTGAGATTGCAGATTTTTGTAAGGAAAATGGAATCATAACTTATCTTTCAAGTAATGGTCTTTACTTTACAAAAGGCAATGTACAAAGAATCGTAGATACTTTTAACTATGTCGGTGTCAGCATTGATGGTGATGAACCTACTCATGATTACTTCCGTGGTTTAAAAGGTGCATTTAAAGAGACTCTTAAGGCTGTACAGCTTGCAAACGCAACCGGAGCAAAGGTTGGTATCCGTTTTACAATTACTAAAGATACAATCAACTCGCTGGAGTATATTTTTGATTTAGCTGAAAAAGAAAATATTCCAAAAATATATATCTCACATCTTGTATACTCTGGACGCGGTCTGGATAATCTTAAAATGGACTTGACAAAAGAACAAAGAAGAAAATCAGTTGAATTCATAATCAAAAAAGCATTTGAGTATTACGATACCGGTAGAGATATAGAGATAGTAACAGGAAATATGGAGATGGATGCAATTTTACTCTTAAATGAGTTTGGCAAAAGGTATCCCGAGCTTAAAGAGGCTATGCGAAAAAGACTTGTAACTTGGGGTGGCAATAGTGCTGGACGCAAATTATTAAATATTAATAGTGAAGGTGATGTAAGACCCGACCCTTTCTTCCCGCTTACAGTTGGAAATATTATAGAAGAAGATTTTGGCGATATATGGCAACAAGGGGAACTGCTAGACCAACTACGCATTCATCCTAGGAAACAAATAAGTGGTATATGTGCAGATTGCGAGCAACTTGATATCTGTAATGGTGGTTCGCGTGCTCGTGCTTATGCTATCACAGGTGATTTATGGAGTGAAGATCCATCATGTTATTTAACAGAAGATGAAAGAAGGAAAAATTAATTATGATTAACAAAATATTAGTAGGGGCTTCTTTAGTCGCATCAGTTTTTATAAGTGCTCAGGCAAAGGGGGTAAATCCTATCTTTGCTATGCTAAATACAAATGAAAAAATATTTGTTGTAGAACGAGAGAACAGTTCTCTTGCTGTTATAGAACAAGGTATGACTAGAAGCCGGATACCGGGTATGCATAATATGAACCATGGTGTTGTTAAGTTTGAAGGAAAAGATGGCTATGTTATCTCTCGCGATGGATATGTTATTAAGTTTGACCCTTCAAGTGAAAAAATCTTAAAAGAGCGAAAGACAAGCGAGAGTGCTATTGGATTTACGATAAATAAAAACTATCTTGCGGTTGCCAACTATGCTAAAAAAAGTGTAGATATCTTGGACCGAGATTTAAACCCTCTTCAATCGTTTGAGACCGGCTCTAAAAATGTCGGAATTAAAATCTATAAAGATTACCTAATCTTTTCACAAATGAACAATGATAAAATCACTGTTTTAAAAGACAAAAACGGTGGTAAAGGTCTTCCAAACTTTGTAATACACAAAGAGTTTGAAAATGTTGGAGTCATGCCTTTTGATGCAATGATTAAAAACAACCACTTTATAACTGGATTTTTTAAGAGTGATTTTTATGGAGTTGTAGATCTAGACACCATGACATACTCAAAAATAGACATTTTACTTGATGACAGAAAACCTGTTTTAAAAGTTCCACATTTTGGTTTTTGGAGCATAAGTGACGGTAATGTGTTTATTCCGGCGGTTGGAAACAATAAGGTTTTGGTATATACATCTGATTTTAAATTTGTTAAAAACATTGAAACAGAGGGACTTCCAGTTTTTACTGCACTTTCGCCTGATAAAAAATATATGGCTGTAACTTTTAGCGGCGATAAATTTCCGGTAATTCAGATAATAGATACTAAAACATTAGAAATTATTAAAAGATTTGAATTTGATGGAAAAGTTCTACATGTCAGATGGTCAAATATCAGACCAAATCTTTATGTATCTGTAAACGATACTAATAAAGTCGCGGTAATTAATACAAAAGAGTGGTATCTCTCTCGTGAGATGTTTAATATCAAAAAACCGTCAGGAATATTTATTTATGAAGAGGCAAAGTAATGGGTAGAGTTTATTTAACAGGCGCAGGTCCTGGTGATATTGAGTTAATGACAGTCAAGGCTCTTCGTGTTGTAAAAGAAGCAGATGTAATCATCTATGACCGCCTTGCTAATCCGGAAATTTTAGAAGAAGCAAAAAGCGGATGCGAATTTGTTTATGTTGGCAAAGAGGATGGTAGACATATCATGCCTCAAGATGACATAAACGAAGTTATCTATCAAAATGCATTAAAATATGAAAATGTTGTTCGCTTAAAAGGCGGTGACCCTTTTGTATTTGGCCGCGGTGGAGAAGAGGCTATCTATCTTCTTGAAAGAGGTATAAAATTTGACATCATTCCCGGCATCACTTCTGCTATCAGTGGTCCAGCTTATGCAGGAATACCAGTAACACATCGTGGTGTTGCAGTTTCATTTCGTGTTGTAACCGGTCATGAGTCACCAAATAAAAAAGTATCTCAAATTCCTTGGGACACTTTTAAAACTGACGACACTATAGTATTTTTAATGGGTCTGCATAACATCTCTAAAATAAGTAACAAACTTATGGAAATAGGAAAAGCAAGAGATTATCCCGTAGCCGTTATCTCAAAAGGAACAACTAAAGACCAAAGCGTTGTGGTTGGAACTCTAGAAAACATAGTTGAAAAAACCAAAGATGTTCCAACTCCCGCTCTTATAGTTGTTGGAAAAGTGGTTCTACTTAGAGAACAACTAAAATGGTTCGGGGAAAATGCCTAAAAAACAAGATACTACGCAAGCTGTACAAATAGCACCCAATGTATATTGGGTTGGCATGCATCTAAAAGATGACCCCTTTCAGTGTCATCCCTACTTAATAAAAAATGCAAATGAGTCTATTCTTATAGATCCAGGCTCTATGATAGAGTTTGATGAAACTGTTAGAAAAGTAAAAAGCATTATCGATATAAAAGATATAAAATATATTATTCTGCACCATCAAGACCCTGATTTAGCCGCAGCAGTTCCAGAGATAGAAAAACTGATAAATAGAGACGACCTACTCATAGTCACGCACTCAAGAATGTCTCTATTGATTAAACACTATTTAGTTACTTCAAACTACTATGAGATAGATAAACATGACAATCAACTAATAACTTCTTCTGGTTTACAACTTGATTTTTACACTACCCCATATTGTCATTCGCCTGGTGCATTTGTAAGTTATGAACCTAATAATAAACTACTGTTTTCTGGTGATATTTTTGGCGGCATAGAAGAATCATGGGAGTTTTATGCAGATGAGAGTTACTTTGACAAAGCTAAGCAATTTCATCAAGAATATATGCCAAGTAAAGATATTTTCAACTATGCACTGGGAAAAATTGAAAAACTGGATATAAACTTAATAGCTCCTCAACATGGCTCTATAATAGAAAAACAATATATAAAAAATCTAATCAACAACATGAAAAATCTTGATTGTGGATTATATATAGATGAAAAATACAATCTTGAGCTAATGAACACAATCAAAGAGCTTCAAGATAAAGAAAAAACTATCAAAGAGCGTGATTTACAACTACTAGAGCAATCAAAAAGGGTTGAAATAGGAGAGATGATTGGCAATATAGCTCATCAATGGCGTCAGCCCTTAGCAATCATAAATTCTACAGTAGGCATACTCAAAGAAAAAAACAGTATTGGCTTACTAAACAAAGAAGAAATTGCCGATAAGCTAGAAAAAATGGAACAGCGCATAGCATACATGTCAGATACCATTGAAGACTTCATGAACTACTATAAACCAAATAAGGGAAGTTCTTATTTTGAAGTTCAAACAGCAATACAAAAAGCAATAGATATATTAAATGTATCATCAAATGAAAAAATAAAAATCAACCTTTTTGTAGATTCTGATATTAAAATATATGGTCTGATGAATGAATTTGTACAAGCTCTCGTTTCAATATTATCAAATATAAACGACATCGTCAACAGCAAAAATTTATCCGATACAAATATAACCATATCCTTGCTTACAGATGAAAACTATACAACTCTTACAATAGCCGATAACTGTGGCGGGATAAAAAAAGAAAATCTAAGTAAAATATTTGACCCCTATTTTACTACTAAACATCAAGCGATGGGAACAGGGCTGGGCCTGCATATAGCTAAAATGATTATTGAAGACCATATGCATGGCTCATTAAGTGCAAGAAACAGCAATGACGGGGCTGAATTTATAATAAAGTTGAAACATGGAAATTGATAAAATAAGAGATATATCTATCTTAGTGGCAGAAGATGAAGAAGAGTTACTTGAATCTCTAAAAGAGTATTTGGAAATATTTTTCAATAGAGTCTACACGGCATCGTGCGGAATGAGAGCATATGATATTTATCAACAAAAGAGACCAAATATTATATTGACTGACATAAACATGCCTAATCTTGATGGGCTAAGCCTGATTTCAAAAATTAGAGAAAATGATAATGAAACAAAAATAATTGTTATGAGTGCTCATTCTGATCGAGATAAGCTTCTTCAAGCAGTTAAACTACATCTTGAGACCTATTTAATCAAACCAATAAAAAATGATGCCTTAAAAAAAGTATTGGTAGATATTGTATGTTTAATTAGAGATACAGAAAAGCGCATTTATGTTAGTGATACTATTTATTGGGATAAAGACACGCAAAGACTCATGCAAAACAATAAAGAGATTCCGCTTAGAAATAAAGAGAATCTGCTGCTTAAACTATTTTTTTCAAAGCCAAATCACAGCTTCTCAGCAAGAGAAATTTTTGACTACCTGCAAGGAGACAAAAAGGGGAAGGAATTTTCAAGTCATTCCATAACCTCACTTATGAAACGACTTCGTACTAAGATACCAGACGAAGTAATCCATAATATATACGGCTCTGGATATAAAGTAGTTCCTATTTAATACTTCTCAAGAGTGTACTTTTTATAAAGCGCCTCTGCTTCTTTGTTGCCATTGTCAATTGATTTTTGAGCCCAATACTTCGCTTTATCAAATTTTTCTAATTCACAATATACCTCTGCAAGTAGATAATAGGCATTCACATCACCGTCTTTAGCATTCTTTTCTAACCACTCAGCCGCTTTATCAAACTTGATAAGCTTCATATATATACGGCCGATATTTTGCTCTGCTTTTTTATGCCCCTGCTTGGCTGCACTTTCTAACAATTCAGCTGTCTTTGTTACATTCATGTCGGTTGCATCACCGTTATAATACATAAGGGCTAAATTAAACTGCGCATTAGCATTATTTGCATCTGAAGATTTCGTTAATAGCTCAAAAGCTTTTTTAGAGTCTTTTTCTACATTGTATCCACTTAAATACATCATTCCTAAATCATATTGGGCAGTTGCGTTAGAACCCTCAGCTGCTTTTCCCAGCCAAAAAACAGCTTTTTTTGGATCAGCTTTAGTACCTAAACCATTTGCGTATAGATAACTCAAGGCACTTTGAGCTTTAGAGTCTCCATCTTTTGCACTTTTCTCGTATAACTTAAAAGCTTTGTCATAATCTTTATTTTTAAAAGCATCCAAGGCCTCACTAGCACTTGCTTGCATGCTAAACAACATAAGAAATCCAACTACTACATATTTATACATTTTTATCCTTATTTAAATCTATACAATCATTATACATAATTTTAATTTTTAGATTTTTGTATTTGGTCAATAATTTTCACAACAACCAAATCAGATGTAACATTTAGTGATGTTCTTGCCATATCCAAAATTCTATCTACTGCAACTATCAAAGCGATATATTCAACCGGAAGCCCTATCTGGTTTAAAATAACAACCATCATTACCAAAGAAGCGCTCGGCAATGCTGCTACGCCGACGCTAAGAGCAACTACTGTAACTCCTAAAAGCATTTGATCCATAAAACTGAGCTCAACTCCAGCTAAATGCGATATATACAAAACTGCGATTGTCAGATATGCCGCTGTACCATCCATAGAGACAGTAGCCCCTAATGGAAGTACAAAAGATGCATGTTTTTTGCTAACACCGCCCACCTCTTCGACTATACGCATAGAAACAGGTAATGTTGCCGCACTTGAAGCAGTAGAAAAAGCCATGATTGGCGCTTCACGGATATCGCTTAAATACTTAAAAGGGTTGACTCTGCCAAAAAGAGCTAAAACAGCAGGAAGGGTTATAACTGCGTGAAGCAAAAGAACGATAATAACCATTAGTACATATTCCCATAAATCAAGAATTACATCAATGCCCTGATCCGCGACGACATATGAGATAAGACTAAAAACGCCGATTGGTGTCAATTTAATAATCCACTCAGCCATGATTAACATAGCATTTGTAACGCCTGTAAAAAAATTTAACATCAACTCTTGTCTATCTACATGTATATGCATAGATGCTATTGCAAACAAAATAGCAAAAACAATAATCTGCATCATCAAACCCTCACTTAGTGAGTTGAAAATATTTGTAGGGATGAAACTAAGTATCATTGCCTGAAATGAAAATGGAGCTATTGTTGAAGCCTTTGCATACTCCAAACCTTCAGATGAGACCGGCTCACCAATTGGTACGATATTCATAGCAGCAATAGCTAGAAATACAGCTAAAGCTGTGGTAAGCAGGTACAAACCTATTGTTCTAAAACCGATAGTTTTTAAGTCATCCAAGCTTCCTAGTCCCATAATTGCAATATATATACTAGAAAAGACAAGCGGGACAACAAGCATCTTTAAAAAGCTTATAAACATCTGTCCGATAACTTGTTGTTTTAGTGCTAACTCCGGCAATAAACTACCAAATAAAACACCCAAGATAATTCCTAATATCACCAATGTATTTGTGGTTGAATATTTTTTTATTTTTTGTATCATTTTATAAACTTTATCGTGAATTTGAACTATGTTGATGTTAACAAATAAAGACTTAATGTATTATTCTTTTTAACCATATATTAACATTATATATAATAATATTACTTATATTATTTATTTATGATAAGGGTTTTTATGAAAAGTGTTCTTGTTCTAGGTGGTGGATTTGCAGGCATAGAGGCTGCAATTTATTTAAAAAAAGCCAACTACAATGTCACATTAGTAAGTGATAGAGATTATCTCTTTATATATCCGACTTCTATTTGGATTCCAACAGGTAATGCCAAATTTTCAGACATTTGTATAGATTTAAACGAATTAAAAAATGTTCATAATTTCAACCTTATTGTTGATGGTGTACAAACAATAGATGCTAAAAATAACTCTTACACGCTAAAGAGTGGAAAAACACTAGAAGGTTTTTCACATGTAGTTCTTGCTATGGGTGCTTCAAAGATGAAACACAAAGGTATAGAGAACACTCTTTCAATCTGTGGCACTCCTGAACAATCACTTCAAATACGAGATAAACTTGATGAACTAATAAAAAAAGGGAGCGCAAAGATATGTTTTGGTTTTGGAGGCAATCCCAAAGACACTTCAGCCGTTCGTGGCGGTCCTGGGTTTGAGTTACTATTTAATGTTCATAACATGTTAAAGAAAAAAGGCATCCGCAATAACTTTGAACTGACTTTTTTTGCACCGATGCCAGAGCCTGGCAAAAGGCTTGGTCCAAAGGCTTTAAAAATGATGGATAGTTTTTTTAAAGAACTCAATATCAAACAACATTATGGCAAAAAAATCAAAGAGTTTAAGGGTGATAGTATAATTTTTGAAGATGACTCATTCTTAGAGTCTGATTTTACAATGTTTATTGCTGCTGGAGATGGACACGATGTTGTAAAAGATTCAGACCTGCCAACTAATGAAGCCGGTTTTATATCTATTGATGACAACTGCCGTGTAATTTTTGAGGATTCTAATATGCCAAAAAATATTTACGCTATTGGAGATATAGCAGCCCTTCAAGGAGCTGACTGGAGGGCAAAACAAGGACATATTGCTGAAGTTATGGCAAGGAATGCAGCATTTAACATTATTCAAACAGATAAAGGCTTGTCTGATTTCAAAGGATACCAAGAGCACCTAAACATACTTTGTGTAATGGATAGCGGCAATGGCGCTTCATTCATCTACAGAGATAGCACTAAGGCTATGATGATACCGCTTCCGATTGTAGGTCACTGGCTTAAAAGAGCATGGGGAAAATATTATAAACTTTCAAAACTGAACAAAACACCTAGAATACCAGGGATGTAAAACCGCATCTCCTGTTTATTCTTTTTCTTTAGACTCTTGCATTCTTTTTAGTTTCATTTTTCTTTTAGCTAGCTCACGCATATCAACCGTTGTATCACTCTCATCAACTATCTCAACGCCAAGTATTGTCTCAACACAATCTTCTAGTGTAAGAATTCCCTCTGTTTGATCATAATTGTCTTTAACTAAAAACATATGATCTTTTTTATATATAAACAAATCAAGTGCTTTTGAAACTGGAATATTTTCATTTATAGAAAAGATGTCTTTTTTTATAGAGCCTATGCTGACACTATCGTCCAGCAGAGCTTGTTTAAATATCTTTTTTGTTAATACTAAACCTGTAACATTCTCTATACTTCCCTTATAAAGAGGTATACGAGAAAATCTAAATATACCATCTTTTGTTTCTATAATTTCTTTTACGCTCATTGTCTCATCAAGCGCAAAAACAACACTTCTAGGAGTAAGTATTTCACCAACTTTTATGTTATTTAGATTTAAAATATTTTCTATTACATCTGACTCTTTCTCATCAATAATACCATCATCTTCGCTTAGAAGCATGCTGTGTAGCAACTCCTCTTTGGTTAAAGTATGAGAGTCTTGCTTACCTTTTGATATCTTGTCTGTCACAAAAAGAGTTGTAAGAATAATCGGATATGTTATCCATATAAAAACTCTTATAAACTGAGCTGCCATCGGAGCTAATTGTTTCCAATATATTGCACCTATTGTCTTTGGAATTATTTCCGATAAAAATAAAATTGCAAATGTTAAAACAACCGATACATAAACAACTGCTTCATTTCCAAATAATATAGAAGCTTGTGCACCAACAGCTGCAGCACCTAAAGTGTTTGCAATGGTATTTAAAATCAAAATAGAAGCTATTGATTTATTTATATTTTGTTTATGTAGCTTTAAAAGTTTACCAATTGTCGGTCTCTCTTTTTCTAATACGGCAACATATGACATGTTGACAGATAAAAGAACAGCCTCTAAAATCGAACACAAAAACGATACACCAACCGACAATACGAAAAACAGTATTAATAAATCCAAGTTTTACAAATTCCTTATAATAAAATATATGTTGCTAAGGCTAGAAAACTAAAAAAGCCCACAACATCTGTAACGGTAGTCAATATAACTGTACTACCAATAGCCGGATCAATATCCATTCTTTTTAAAAAGAGTGGTATTGCCGCACCAAAAAAGCCGGCTGCTAAAAGGTTTATAAGCATACTTAGTGCTATTACAACACCCAGCATATTCATATTAAACCATATTGCAGCTACTGCTCCCATTATTATAGCAAAGAAGACTCCATTCATTAAGGAGATTATAACCTCTTTTTTAATAATTCTCATTGCGTCACCTTGAGATATATCTCCAAGTGCCAACTGTCTAACAACAACTGTTAGACTTTGCGTTCCTGCATTACCTCCCATGGAAGCAACAATCGGCATAAGTACTGCAAGTGCAACCATACTTTCTATGGTATTTGAAAATAAGCCTATGACTATAGAAGCAAATATAGCCGTAAAAAGATTTATACTTAACCATGAAGCTCTTTTTTTTCCTGCTTTTAATACCTCATCATCATCTTCAGCTTCATCATCAACACCGGCAAGATTATACATCTGTTCCGTTGCTTGTTCGTTAATAATATCATAAATATCATCCGAAGTTATACGACCAACTAAGACACCATAAGCATTTACAATCGGCATTACAGAGAGATCATACTCTTCAAAGTAGTGAACTACATCTCGAATATCTTCCCTGTCTTCGGCTTTTTTTGGCTCAAAGCTGTCTTCACTCTGTTGTATATTCTCAAACAATGTTTTATCAAAATCAAATACAAGCAGGTCATCCAAACCAACAGTAAAACGAAGTTTGTTCCCCTCCTCCACAATAAAGAGATTTTGAATATTTTCTATGGTTTTAGCTTTTCTAAGTTCTCCAAACCTCTTAATTACATCATGTACAACTTCCTCTTTGCCTGCTGTAAAAACTTCAAGCTGCATATATGCACCAGCTTCATCTTCATCATAAGTTTGAAGTCTTGTAATCTCTTGTTTGTCTTCTTCATCAAGTGTGTCAAAAACCTCTGATGCGATATTTTCATCAACTTCTCCGAGTTCATTCATAAAATCAACTTGATCGTCAGACTCAAGTTCGGTAACTGCATGACTAAGCTCATCTACGCTTAGATTTTCTACAACATCATCAAAATATCTATCAGGAAGAGCAAGAGCAACATCACCAATAAGGTCTTTAGGTACAAGCTTTAAAGCATCAACAAATTCTTTATCATCTAGTTGCTTTAATATCTTGGCTATATCTGATGGGTGAATTTCACTTAACTCATGAAAATTTAAATATTCTTCTAGTTTATGCATGAGCGAATTATACCAAAGTTACAGTTGTGATTTGCTAGAATGAAGCTTTAATCAAAATATCAACTTGATCACGAAAGCTTAGCACTCCATCAATTGTATAATTATTTTTTGTATCTGTTGCAGTAGTATATTTTTCATAATTAAACCTTTTTAAATATAAATAAATATAATAATATCACATTTCTAGTTAATAGAAAAATTTTCAATAGCAGCTTTTAATGCTTCTTTTGTTGATATATAGGAAATATTATCTATTTTAGAATCTTTTATATGAACAAGAGTAACTTTTTTCTTTTTACTTGGAACTACAGTATGAAACTTATCTTCATAATGTAAGTAGATAGGGTGTTTAAACTTTCTAAGCTTAGGCAGAGCAAACATATTTGTAAGAAATTTTGGCGTATCATGGATATCTGCTATAAATATTGAATTGTTTTTTTGTAAATAAAATGAATCTTTAGTATTTAAATACTCATTTACCAAAATCCCTGTATCTTTTTCAAAGGCAACAATAACAAGAGATACTGTTTTGGGAATTTTTACCTCGCGACCATTTGGAGTTTCATATTTAAAACTGTTTAACTGACTTAATTTGGAACCTACATGTAAAGTCTCTGCACTTAATGCACAAACACATAAACTTAAAAATACTAAAAATATTTTCATTCTATTTTTCCTTTGATGAAAAATATTATACTCTCTCACTGTTAATTAACTGCTACAACAAGCAGCTCATTTTGGTCTATAAAAAAACATCATAATTTTCAGTAACATAATATTTGAATTATTGTTTATTAGTAATGATTTATAAACAAATATTAAGCAAATAAAATCTACAATCTAGTTATCTTAAATTTAAGGAAAGTTATATGAAAAAGATTTTAGTAAGCGCAGTAGCAATCTTAGCCCTTAGCACGACAGCAATGGCAGAGGTTAATAATCAAACAGGTTGTGGGCTTGGTTCACAAGTAATTAAGAGTGCTGATACTGCTGTATTATACGCTTTACAAGCTACTACTAACGGTACATCTGGTAATCAAACTTTTGGTATCACTTCTGGAACTTCTGGCTGTGAAAAAACTAAATTTGTTATGAATGAAAGAGCTCAAGAGTTCGTAGCATCTAATATGGATCAACTTGCAAAAGAGATTGCAAAAGGTCACGGTGAATCTATTGAAACATTAGCTGAACTTTTAAATATTGAAGATAAAGCTACTTTTTCTGCTTCACTTCAAGAAAACTACAATAGCATCTATACTAGTAAAGATGCAAAAATGGCTGATGTATTAGATAATATTTCAACTGTTTCTCTATAACAACCTTTAAACTAAGCGAATTTTTTCGTTTAGTTTATTACAATATCTCTCATACTACTATCTAGGAAATTTCCATTTTAAATAAATCATTTATAATACTCATTTTTTTCATTACTTTTTTAAATGCTTCATCACAAGAGTATCAACAAAAGGCTGATAAATTGAATTTATCACAAACAAGATACTGGAATCTTCTACTGCACATGAACAATGGCAAGAGTGAGATTGACGACCCTAGATTCTTTTTTGCAAAAGACGGTAAAACCAACGCTAAGGCTGAATTAAACGCAACTATTGACGCTTTATTTAATGAAACAACATATGACGATAATTCTACTGCCTGTAGATTTCCAGCTAGAAAAGCTTGGCTTGAGCAAGAACTACAAATAACAAATTTTCCAAATGTAGAGTGCAAAGAGTACAATAAGATTTTAGATAGACTTGACCCAAAATCAGCTACTCTTGTATTTCCATCTGCACATATCAATTCCCCTGCATCAATGTTTGGTCATACATTTTTACGCATTAATTCCGGATATGATTCTAAACTATTATCTTATGCGATTAACTATGCAGCAGATGCAAATCCAGACAAAGAAAACGGTGTAATTTTTGCAATCAAGGGCTTAATTGGCGGTTACTATGGAATGTACTCTTTACTGCCCTACTACGAGAAACTAAAAGAATACAGAGACACGGAAAAAAGAGATATATGGGAATATGATTTAGATTTAAATCAAGAAGAAGTATTAAAAATGGTAAGACATATTTGGGAACTTAACGGAACTCATTCTTATTACTACTTTTTTACTGAAAATTGCTCATACAATATGCTATGGTTGATTGAAATAGCAAGACCATCCATTCATCTAAGAGAATATTTTAATTACCAAGTAATCCCGCTTGAAACTGTACATGCGGCAAAATTAGAAAACATTTTAAAAGCTAATAATTACAGAGCTTCCAAAAGAACTATTTTACTAGAATATGAAACGCTGATAAATGAAGAATATATGCAAATACCCTCCAAATTAATAAACTCAAAAATTTCTATACAAAGTGTCGTAGACAGCCCAAGCATAGATTCTCAACAAAAAATGTATATTTTAGAAGCAGCAGTAGAATTTCTAGAATACTCCTTTGCTAAAAATGAGATGAACAAGGATGAGTTCTTAGAACTTTTTCATAACCTTTCTAAAGCCAGAGCATCTCTTGGTGAAGGTAAAAGATTAGATATTGCTACACCTCCTAATCCAATAGAGAGTCATAGGGGTGTTAGAGCTACTGCGGGCTTTGGATTTAGGGAAAATGAAGCGATTGGTTTTTTAGGAATCAGACCGGCTTATCATAATCTAAAAGATAGCAATTATGGGTTTTTAAGAGGTACACAAATAGAGTTTATGAATTTTGAGTTGTCATATACAGATGATGAAATAAAAGTAGAAGACGCAACCATTCTTTCAATAGCCTCTATCGCTCAAAGAAGCGAATTTTTTGACAATATATCTTGGAGAACAAAATTTGGATGGGACAGAAACTATCTTGATAATGGCACTAACTTTATTGGTACCGTAGGAATAGGTTTGAGTTGGGGAAATAAACTTGGTTATATTTATGCAATGGCTGACCCACTATTTTATCTTGATGGAAACATAAGGTCTGCAATTGGCACGAGTATCGGCATAGTATTTGATAAGTATAATCATATGAGTACAAATTTTGAAGCTACAAGACGATGGTATGATACAGGTGACCAACAGTGGCTTATAGAATTGACACAGAGTCTAAGAATCTCACAAAATACACAATTACAATTTAATTACACTTATAAAGATAGGTATAAAATTAATAATTTAAATAAAGAACAAACATATAAACTTAATTTTAACTACTATTTTTAGTATTATAATTATCAATATATTGTACAAGTTATAATAAGTTTTATGTTATTATTAACCCACAAATAAAAAGGCTTTGTATGAAAAGTATAAAATTAATTGTTAGTTTAATTCTTGTAGTCATTATGTTTTCTGGTTTTTGGGATGCAAAAAGTAAAAAAGAGATAAGACAAGAAAATAGAGAGGCTAGAAAAGAGCGTCTACAAACAAATAACGAAACATTAAAGCTGCTGTATAAATATGCTCCAGAAGCAAGAGAGATGCTTTTAAGATCTTATGGATATGCAACATTTGCCAACTTTGGAGTAAATCTTGTTCTGTTTTCAGCAGAAGGCGGCAAAGGTGTAGCACACAATAACAAAACCGGTCAAAATATTTATATGAATATGGCTTCAGGCGGGCTAGGTCTTGGACTTGGTGTAAAAGATTTTAGAGCTGTATTTCTTTTCAGAGATAGAAAAGCTTTTAAAACATTTGTGCAATCGGGCTGGGAAGCTAATGCTCAAGCGGATGCTGCTGCCAAAGCCGGAAAAAGTGGTGGGGCTATAAATGCCGCCATTACTGTTGCTCCGGGAATAAGACTATACAAATTAACACAAAATGGTCTTGCCATACAAGCAACGATTCAAGGAACTAAATACTGGAAAGATGAAGATTTAAATTAATTTATTTTAACTCCATAATATACCCATTAGATATTTTTTTCAAAGAATATCTATAAGGCCCATCAAGTTCTATAACAGCTCTGTAATACCCTTTATGACTTCCTATTCTTACAGCTTTAAATATATCTTTAGGATATTTTTTTACATAACTTCTTATATCTATTTCTCTTTTAAAATCTACAACTATCCTATGTGGATTAACTAGCAAAAAGTTTCTTATCATTTCATCATCAGTAACTATTTTAAGGCTTTTATCCGATGAGTAAAGCTTAAAATTCTTTATAGATGCAATATTTTTATACATCGACTCATCTGCAATAATTTTTTTACTTATTTGTTTTTCTGCAAGAGGTTTATCTGCTACCTGCGTTTCACCGTAACTTTGAGAAATAAATATAGGTAGATGCCAATCTACCGCATTATCAAGTTCTATACTTTTGCTCTCAAGTGAGCCATCAAGATTTTTAAACTCTATAGTAACTTTTTGAAGTATTCTTGCTTGAGCAGGCAAAGTAATAGTTGCTCTTTTTAGTGGCTCTTTGTCTCTATTTTCATTTGAAGTAAAAGGAGTCTCTTTTTCACCAACAGATGGGAAAAATGGATTTTCACGAGCATCCAGCGTAAGAAGTAAAGTAAAAAATATCAATAAAGTCTTAGTCAAGATTATTCCTAGTATTATTTGTAAGTATTATATCAAGTTTAACTAGTATCTCAAAATAGTTTATTTACTTTACGATTAAGCTACTTTGCAGTTATCTCTTTTAGTTCAAAATACTCTCTTTGAAGCTCTGCATTTTCACCTTTTAATCTATGTATCTCACTTTGTAAATACTCTTCATAATCCTGCAATCCTAAAAAAATCTCTACTGAGTTGGTACCATACAAAAGTATGCCAAGGTAAACACCAACTGCTAAAACTATAATAGTTAAAGTAAAAAACTTAACAAGTGATAGACCTAAATACTTTTGAGTTATACTCTGAGTATCATCTATCCCCTCAAAAAGTTCTTCATCTTTCATAAATGATTCTTATTTAAAAAGAGCCAAACCCAGATATTCGCCGTAAGCAACTTCATTTTCTATCTCTAATAGACGATTATATTTAGCAGTTCTCTCTCCACGAGCAGTAGAACCTGTTTTGATTTGACCACAATTTAGTGCAACTGCAAAGTCAGCGATAAAAGCATCTTCGCTCTCACCTGAACGGTGACTCATCACACAAGTATAGCCGTTTCTCTGAGCAAGGCGAACAGTAAGCATAGTCTCACTTACTGAGCCAATTTGATTTGGCTTGATAAGAATAGAGTTAGCGATACCTTTTACAATGCCTTCATTTAAAATGTTAACATTTGTAACAAATAGATCATCACCAACAAGCTGAACTTTATCAGCTAGCTTTTGAGTCAAAACTTTCCAACCATCCCAGTCATCTTCACTAAGTCCATCTTCAATAGATACAATTGGATATTTAGAACATAAATCAACATAATAGTTTGCTAGTTCTTCAGAAGTTACAGTACGGTTTTCAGAATCAAGTCTATAGCCGCCATCAACAACTAACTCTGATGCAGCTACATCAAGTGCAATTGCTATCTGTTCGCCAGGCTTATAACCTGCTTTTTCAATAGCTTGCATTATTACTTGAATCGGCTCTTCATTTGAGCTTAAATCCGGTGCAAAACCACCCTCGTCACCAAGTGCAGTATTGTGTTTTTGATCTTTTAATATAGATTTTAAATTGTGGTAAACTTCAGCAGATGCGCGTAATCCTTCTGTAAAATCTTCAAAACCAACAGGCACAATCATATACTCTTGAAAATCTACAGAGTTATCAGCGTGTGAGCCACCGTTGATAATGTTAAGCATTGGAGTAGGGATAACCATAGCGTTAGCTCCACCTAAGTAGCGATAAAGAGGAATATCTAAGCTTTTTGCCGCTGCGCGAGCTACAGCCATTGATACTCCAAGAACAGCATTAGCGCCTAAATTACCGTAGTTCTCAGTGCCATCAAGCTCTTTCATCGCTGCATCGATTATCGCTTGATTAAATGGAGAATATCCCACAAGTGCATCTGCAATCGGACCATTTACATTTTCAACTGCTTGAAGCACTCCTTTACCCATGTAGCGGTCTCCACCATCACGAAGTTCAAGAGCTTCACGCTTACCGGTACTTGCTCCTGAAGGTACGATTGCGCTCTCTTTTGTGCCATCGCTCAATTCTACTGTTGCTTTTACGGTTGGGTTTCCTCTAGAATCCATAACTTCTATTGCACTAATGTTATCTATGAACATAAATTTGCCTTTTTTATTTTATTAATGGAATTCTATCGTTTTTTGGTTAAAGATTAGTTTAGGCTATTGGTCAGCCTCTTCTATCTCGCTTGTATCCATAGTCATAAGACTGCTCATTCCCATAGCATTTTTAATTTTTTCTTCGATTTCTTTTGCTAATTCAGGCTCTTCTTTAAATTTTTGCTTGACATTTTCACGACCTTGACCAAGTTTTGTCTCCTCATATGAGAACCAAGCGCCACTTTTATCGATGATATCAAGTTTTACACCGTAATCAACAAGTTCTCCTTCTTTGGAAATTCCCTCTCCAAACATAATGTCAAACTCTGCTTGACGAAATGGAGGTGCTACTTTATTTTTAATAACTTTTGCTTTTACACGGTTACCGATTTGACTCTCTCCTTGTTTTAGAGATGCTATTCTTCTAACATCTATACGAACAGATGCATAAAATTTTAGTGCATTACCGCCTGTAGTAGTCTCTGGAGAACCATAACCCATCATGCCGATTTTCATACGAATCTGATTGATAAAAATGACAGTACAGTTCATCTTGCTAATAACACCCGTTAGTTTACGAAGTGCCTTTGACATAAGTCTCGCTTGAACACCGACATTTTGGTCAGACATCTCGCCTTCAATTTCTGATTTTGGTGTAAGCGCAGCAACTGAATCTATAACTATCAAATCAATTGCACCGCTTCTTGCGATTGTTTCAACTATATCTAAGGCTTGCTCACCATAGTCAGGCTGAGAAACAAGTAGGTTCTCAACATCTACTCCCAAATTTTTAGCATAAACTACATCAAGAGCATGCTCGGCATCTATAAATGCGCAAACACCGCCTTTTTTTTGACATTCGGCCGTTATTTGAAGAGCTAGAGTTGTTTTACCTGAACTCTCAGGTCCATATATCTCAACAACTCTTCCTTGTGGAATGCCTCCTATACCGAGCGCTAAGTCAAGTCCAAGAGAACCCGTGCTGATTGACTGAATTGATTCTATATCTTTATCTCCGAGTCTCATAAGAGCACCCTTGCCGAATGTCTTATCAATCTGCTTCATTGCCAAGTCTAATGATTTTTGTTTATTTGCGTCCATCTTTGGCTCACTTATATTAAATTTGAAGATATTGTATGTCAATTTTATTTTATTTATAAAAAATATTGCAAATTGTCATATTTTTTTATTAATTTCTTTTATACAAAAACTTATTTGTAAATTAGTAGGATTTTATCCATATTTGGTTAAAATCTCTCTTATGAAAAAAACATTGATTGCACACTCACCAGACGCTGATGATATATTTATGTACTATGCCATTAAGTTTGGCTGGGTAGATATGAAAGATACAAAATTTGACAATATTGCTGAAGATATTCAAACTCTAAATGAAAAAGCATTACGAGGCGAGTATGAAATAGTTGCGATAAGTTTTGCTCTTTATCCGCATATAAGAGATGATTATGCACCTCTTCGTACTGCAGTGAGTTTTGGTGAAGGTTATGGACCTAAAGTCATCAAGAAAAAAGGTGTTAAGCTCAAGCGTAACTTCAAAGTTGCTCTTAGTGGTGAACACACTACAAATGCCATGCTATTTCGCATAGCTTTCCCTGATGCAAGAGTTACCTATATGAACTTCTTGGAAATTGAACAGGCTGTTCTTGATGGAGTTGTTGATGCAGGTGTTTTAATACATGAGTCTATTTTAACTTATGATTCAGAGCTTGAAGTAGAGCGAGAGATGTGGGATATCTGGCAAGAATTAGCAGGAAAAGAGTTACCTCTTCCTCTTGGCGGTATGGCAATCAGCCGCTCAATTGCACTAAATAAAGCTATAGAGTATGAAGAAACTCTGACAAAAGCTGTTCAAGTTGCACGAGACCATAAAAATAAACTCTCACAGATGCTTATTGAGAGAGATTTAGTCCGTATTGATGCCGCTACACTTGATAAGTATCTTGAACTCTATGCAAATGATGAGTCAATAACTCTAAGTGATATTCAATACAAAGCTATCAACAAACTGTTTGAGATTGGCTATAAACATGGCTTTTATGATACACTTGTAAAGGTTGAAGATTTTATGATACCAACCCAATATAAGCAACTAAGAGATTCTTAATGGAAGCAAAACTCATCTCGCTCGGAATTGAAACATTTAAAATAGCTCTTTTGTTAGCACTTCCCGGTCTGTTAACGGGTATGTTTTTAGGTTTGGCAGTTAGTATTTTTCAAGCAACTACACAAATCAATGAGATGACTCTGAGTTTTATTCCCAAGATTATCGGTGTTGTCGTTGTAATTATCTTGACTATGCCATGGATGCTCAATGCCATGACAGATTTTTCAGTAAATGTGTTTAACATGATTCCAACCTTTGTAGAGTGATGAAAACAAAAAGTATTAACTTCTCAAAATTTTCATCTTTTAAAATTGGTCCTACACTCGATGTAACTCTCCTAGAAGATTGTGAAAACCTCCCTGAAAAATTTTATCTTATTGGTTCTTGCAATAATATCTTGATGGGAACAAACCCTCCTCCACTTTTAAAACTAGATAAAAAATATGACTATATTAAAATAGAAAATAAAGCTCTTAAAATCGGCGGCTCTACTCCATCTGGAAAAATCGCTTCATTTTGTAAAAAACACAATATAGCTAACTTTGAATTTATCTCTCATCTGCCAGGAACACTCGGTGGTCTTGTTTTTATGAATGCGGGATTAAAAGAATATGAGATATTTAATAATCTTATCTCCATATCTACATGTAGTGGTGAGTTGAACAAAGAGGATATAAATTTTAGATACAGATACACGGATATAAAAAGCCCCATTCTAGAAGCAACTTTTAAACTAGAATATGGCTTTGATACACAAAATGTAGAGATATTTAAAAAGATGCGTTCTAACCAGCCAAGTACACCAAGTGCAGGAAGCTGTTTTAAAAACCCCGAGGGGGATTATGCCGGCAGACTTATAGAAGAGGTCGGACTAAAAGGTGTTATGCGAGGCAATATGTGCTTCAGTCAAGAACATGCAAACTTTTTAGTAAACAATGGTGAGGGAAATTTTGAAGATGCCGTGTATCTAATACAAGAGGCTCAAAGAAGAGTTTACGAGAAATTTAATATTTGGTTGGAGTGTGAAATAGCAGTTTTAGATCTGAGATATATGGGTAAGAATTCACCGCTTTTAAAACCCCACAAGAATTGAACAGAGTATTTAAATGCGACTAGTCGCATGAGCCGTCTGCTGAAGACAACTTAGCGTTAGCGTAGCTTATCGGGCTTTTGCTCGAAAAGCGTACAAACTTATATAGGTAAGACTCTAATTTTTTTAGATAGTTTCTCTTTAAGAGTTGATTCTATCGCATAAAGTGTACCTGTTGAAGAAGAAGCACATCCATTACATGCACCTAAATATCTGATATAAACATCGATATACTCATCGCTTGTTTTAACATCGATAACTTCCATATCTCCACCATCCATAACTAGAAATTGACGAATAGATTCATCAATCTCAGCATCAATAGCTTTAATCTGCTGAACAAGCGTCATATCTTCAAATGAAGCACTTCCGCCGGCATCAGCTGCGGCTTTCATTTTTTCTTCATCCATTTCACGACGAGTATCAGCTAAGATATCAACTAGATAGTATTCTCTTTGTTCGTGTCCGCCTGGTTTGATACAAGACTTACAAAAACCACCGGCTTTAGTGTAGTCGGTAATCTGTTCAATAGTTGTTAAGTCATTAAGACGGATTACCTCTTGAAGTGTACTCAAGCTTACACGAGCACATTCACAAACTATAATCTCTTCTTCAAAGCTCTCAGCATCAACACCCATGTAAAGTCCTGCAGCTTTTTTGATAACATCATAAGCCATAACCGAACAGTGCATTTTTTGAGGTGGAACCGCTGGAGTATCCGGATCATCACGAAGAGCAAACTCAACATCAATATTTGTTATTTTAACAGCTTCTTGAACTGTTTTACCGATACAAAGTTGAGTCATAACATCAGAAGATGCGATAGCCGTACCACAACCAAAACTTTTAAATTTTGAATCTACGATAATGTCTGTTTTTGGGTCAATTTCCCAGTAAAGACGAACTGCATCACCACAAGACTCTGCACCGAAATCAGCAACAATAAGTTTGTTGCCGCGCTCCTGGGCCTCCGCTTCAAAGATTTCACCTTGATGTTGAGGATTATTCATAAGAGTTGTTACTTTATTTGAGTAAGCGTCCCAAAGTGAACCGCCTAATAAATTATCTTTTGCCATAATATTTCCTTTTTTTATTTCATAAAATAAGGGAACCTTTCCCCTATAGTTTATTACGGTATCGGAAATAATTCCGCTACCTACGCTAACACTAGGTTCTCTTGGGCAGAGAGCCCAACGCACTTATGCGTTCTTTAGTCGCCTTAGCTATTAATGATGGTGAAGTTCACACTCTTGAACTTCTCCGCCAGCTGTTGGTTTTTGTATTGCGAAAGAGCTTGAAATTGCTCTAAGTCGTTTTACTGCATCTTTAAAGTGTGTAATCGTATAGTCTATCTCTGCGTCAGTTGTAAAACGAGAAAGGCTTAAACGAATACCTGTATGAGCTAATTCATTGTCAGCTCCGATTGCAAGCATTACAGTATTTGCTTCTAAATCTTCACTAGCACAAGCTGAACCGGTTGATGCACCGATTTGGCCATTGTTTAAGTCCCAAAGCATACCTTCACCCTCAACACCTTTTATAGATATAAGGATAGTGTTTGGTGTTCGGTTGTCACGGTCACCTACAACAAAAGTATCATTAAGTTCTAAAATAGCATCTTCTAAGCGGTCTCTTTTTGCTCTAATTTTTGCTGCTGCCTCTTCTATATTTGCAGTTGCAAGTTCAATAGCCTTACCCATTCCAACAATACCTGCAACATTTAAAGTACCTGAACGACGACCACCCATATGCTCACCGCCATGCATCAGTGGAGATAGAGCTTGAGAGTTTCTAATATAGAGTGCGCCTACACCTTTTGGTCCGTGAAATTTATGTGCTGACATTGAAATAAAGTCTACATGTAGGCTTTGAAGGTCAACTGGAATCTTACCGACAGCTTGAACAGCATCTGAGTGAAAAGGCACACCTTTTTCTTTACATATTTCACCTATTTCAGCGATAGGATTAATCATTCCCGTTTCATTTGAAGCCCACATAATAGAAACTAAAGCTGTTTTGTCAGTTATAAAACTTTTAACAGTATGAGCTTCTACTACGCCCTGCTCGTTTACCGGAAGGTATGTAACTTTTACGCCTTGCTCTTCTAAAAACTTACATGTAGAAAGAATTGACGGGTGCTCAACCTCAGTTGTAACAATATGATTTTTATCACCATTTAGTACATGGTCTATATACATAGACTGTAAAACCCAGTTGTTTGACTCTGTTGCACATGATGTAAATACTATGTCATCTGCATCTGCCGCATTTAAAGCAGTATAAACTTGATCAATTGCCTTACTGATTGCCGGATGTGAAGCCGTTCCGATTTTATGAAGCGAGTTAGGATTACCGTAGATCTCACTAAAAAATGGTAGCATTGCTTCTACAACCAACGGATCAACCATTGTTGTAGCATTATTATCTAAATAAACTTGCATATTTTTCCTCATTTTTTGAGTTATTTTAATTAAGACAATTTTTGTCTTGTTTCACTTTTGACATAATAATAGGTTTGATATTATGATAAGCTTAAATGAAGCTGTACTTATGGATTATTTAAGCTATAATTTTAATTATAACAATTTTATCTAAAAAAACAGGAATATATATGTGTAATTTTAACAAACATGATAATGATACCAAAGCATTAATCCATCTATTAATGACAAAGTCTGCTCAAACCGTAGGAGGTACAAACTTTTTACTTGGACTTTTAGAAGCTATGAAAGAAAAAAAACCTAATGCTCTCATGTTTAAAGGGTGCAAAATAGAATCCGATGAAGTTAGCATAATATGGAATAAGATAGTTTTTAAAGATAAACTAGATGTTTTAGAAAATATCATCCGCTCTCACGACAGCTCAGAAGGCTTAGACTTCAATATACTTGAAAATGACAGTGATAAAAAAAAGAAGAAAATTTTAAATATGCTAAAGACTTTAGCGCCTATAGAGTTTATTGTAACTCCTAAAAATTCAGATAATGGTGAAGGCTTTAGCTTTAAAATCTTTGAGAGCGTTCAAGATGATAATGTAAAAATAAATCCCATCTTTGCAGCTATGTTTTTTTGTTCAATAGAATATATGAAAAAAGCTCTAAAATATACTATATAAAGAAAAATTATTATGAAAAAAACATCAATATTTACAGTAATACTTTTCGCTTCAACTACCGCATTTAGCTTTGATTTTGGCTCTGTACTAAAGAGTGTAGAGAGCGCTACAACTTCAAATAGCACAACAACTTCAAAAACAGACCTTAGTGACTCTACAGTTACAAACGGTTTGAAAGAGGCTTTAAAAATTGGTGTTGATTATGGAGTCAAAGAGTTAGGCAAAAAAGATGGTTATCTTAATAACCAAATGGCAAAGATAGCTTTGCCTGGAGATTTGGCTAAGGCAGAAGGGCTTATTAGAAAAGCTGGCGGAGAGGAGATGGCTGATAATTTAATCTTATCTATGAACTCTGCTGCTACTCAAGCTGCTCCAAAAACAGCAACTATATTTATGAGTGCAATAGAAAAAATGACTCTGACTGATGCAAAAAAGATTTTAGCAGGCAATAAAGATGCTGCTACAGAATACTTTAAAGAAAACACAACAAAATCTTTACAGGAGATGATTAAACCAATTGTCAAAGAGGCTATGCAAGACAATCAAGTTGCCGTATATTATGATAAAGTCAATGAGTTTTATAACTCAAATGTTAAAGAACTTGTCAACAGCAATGGAATTATGGATATGGCAAAAGGTTTTGGGGCTGATGAGTATTTACCTTCAGGTTCTGATGAAAATCTAGATGAGTATGTAACACAAAAAGCTATAGATGGTTTATTTAAAATGATTGCAACAAAAGAATCTCAAATCAGACAAGAACCAATTGCACAAACAACATCACTTTTAAAACAAGTATTTGGCAATTAGTTTTACTAGATATTACAACTTTAAAACTTAAATGGTATAATCGCGAAATTATTTAATATATTTAAAGGTTCATTATGGCTCAAACAATAACAGAGAAAATATTCTCAGAGCATGTTGGAAAAAAAGTTTTTGCAGGGGAAATTATCCGCTCAAACATTGACATGGTTATCGGAAATGACATTACTACTCCTATCTCAATTAGTGCTTTTAATTTAAGCGGCGCTACAAAACTTGCTAATCCGGACGGTTTTTCTATTGTACTTGACCACTTTATTCCGGCAAAAGATATAGCTTCGGCTAATCAAGCTAGAATCAGTCGTGATTTTGCTAAAAAGCACAATCTTAAAAACTTTTTTGATGAAAAAGACATGGGAATCGAGCATGCACTTCTTCCAGAAAAAGGTCTTGTAGTTCCTGGTGATGTTATCATTGGTGCTGATAGTCATACATGTACTCATGGTGCACTTGGAGCATTTTCAACAGGTATGGGTTCAACAGACTTAGCTTTTGCGATGATTACAGGCGGTAACTGGTTTAAAGTCCCTGAGTCTATCAAAGTAGTTCTTAGCGGAAAACCTGGTAAATATACAACCGGAAAAGACATCATCTTGGAAATTATCCGCATGATTGGTGTTGATGGTGCACTTTATAAAACTTTAGAATTTACAGGCAGCACAATTGAGCATCTAAATATGGACGATAGATTCTCTATGTGTAACATGGCTATCGAGGCCGGTGCAAAAAGTGGAATCGTTGCTTATGATGACATCACAAAAGAATTTCTTGCTGATAAAAATCTGGCTCGAGAGCCAAGAATTCACTACTCTGATGAAGATGCTTCTTACTGCCAAATATTAGAGATTGATGTAGCAAATCTAGAGCCGGTTATAGCTTACCCATTTTTACCATCAAACGGACACTCTATAACTCAAGCAGTTAGTGACAAAATTAAGATAGACCAGGCATTTATTGGAAGTTGTACAAATGGAAGACTTGGTGATTTAAAGACTGCAGCAGATATACTCAAAGGTAAAAAAGTTCATGAAGATGTTCGTCTTATTGTAACACCTGGAACTCAAAAAATCCTACAAGAAGCTTACAAACTCGGTTATATGGATATCATCATCGATGCAGGCGGGGTTGTCAGTAATCCTACATGTGGAGCATGTCTTGGCGGATATATGGGAATACTCGGCGATGATGAAGTTGCAGTCTCAACTACTAACCGTAATTTTGTAGGTCGGATGGGAAGCCGTAGCTCAAAAGTATATTTGGCAAATTCAGCTGTTGCTGCCATCTCTGCAATCAATGGTTACATAACAGACCCTAGATAAATTAAAAAAAATATTAATATCTATAGTGGTCGTATTTTAAGATATTTATAGATAATATTCCGAATTAATAAATAACGAAGGAAACACATGAAAAAATTACTACTAATCCCAGCTCTTTTACTTGGCTCAATTGGGGTTGCACAAGAGTATAAGTATGAAATAACTCCTGTTATCGGATACAACATAGCAGAGGGCAATCTTAACCTGAAAGACCAGTTTTTAGCTGGTGCGGAATTTCAAATAAATACAGATACATTCTTAAAACCGGAATTTAGCGTACTATTTACAGATACTGACTATGAAGATTTACCTGTAAATCCAAGTACTGACATTTGGCGTTTTGCATTTAACGGTGTTCATGATTTTGATGCTATAGGTGCTTTTACTCCTCTTTTTAAAGTTGGTGTCGGTTATGAATATATGGATGAAACTTTAGCTGATAATGACAATGCTTTGTTTGTAAATGCGGGTGTTGGTGTTAAAACATTTCTAGCTGATAATCTTGCATTAAAACTTGAAGCAATATACATGAATAAAGAGTTTGATAGTAATTTTGCTGTTTTAGCGGGTGTTAGCTATGCTTTTGGACCTAAAGCGCAACAAGTACCACCTGCTCCGGTTGATGGCGATGACGATAATGACGGTGTTTTAAACTCTGTTGATCAGTGTCCAAACACGCCAGCAGGAGTAAAAGTCGATGCTTCTGGATGTAAAGTAGACGGCGATGATGACAATGACGGTGTTTTAAACTCTAAAGACAAATGTCCAAATACTCCTG
>NZ_JAPHUF010000022.1 GCF_026196735.1 Sulfurimonas sp. | reverse complement strand
TGACATTATAAAAGTTTTTGCTTTATTCTAGTATAATGCCGAAAATTATTTAAGTACTTAAGCTTAAAATTATCAAGGGAAAACAATGGCATTAAATGTTTATTACGATAAAGATACAAATTTAGACTTAATCAAAAGCAAGAAAGTTGCAATGATTGGTTTTGGTTCTCAAGGTCATGCTCACGCTGAAAATTTAAGAGATAGCGGTGTTGAAGTATGCATTGGTTTAAGAAAAAATGGTTCATCTTGGGCTAAAGCTGAGGCAAAAAACTTTGAAGTTCTTACAGTTGCTGAGGCTTCTGCTGCTGCTGATGTTGTAATGATTCTTTTACCGGATGAAAATCAAGCTGAAATTTATAAAAATGAAATTGAGCCAAACTTAAAACAAGGTGCTACTATCGCTTTTGGTCACGGTTTTAACATTCACTACGGTCGTATCATTCCAAGAGCTGATATCAATGTTACAATGATTGCACCAAAAGCTCCAGGACATACTGTTCGTTCTGAGTTTGTTCGTGGTGGAGGTATTCCAGATTTAATCGCTGTTGGTCAAAACCCTTCTGGTAACACTAAAGAGTTAGCTCTTTCCTATGCATCTGCTATTGGCGGTGGTCGTACTGCAATTATCGAGACTACTTTCAAAGACGAAACAGAAACTGACCTTTTCGGAGAACAAGCAGTTCTTTGTGGTGGTGCTGCATCTTTAGTTCAAGCTGGATTTGAAACTTTAACTGAAGCTGGTTATGCTCCTGAACTTGCATACTTTGAGTGTCTTCACGAACTTAAATTAATTGTAGATTTGATGTTTGAAGGTGGAATCGCTGATATGAGATATTCTATCTCTAACACTGCTGAGTATGGTGACTATGTTTCAGGTAAGCGTGTTATCAATGCTGAGTCTAAACAAGCTATGAGAGATATTCTTACAGAAATTCAAGATGGTAGATTTGCAAAAGACTTTATCCTTGAAGGTCAAGCAGGTTACCCTCGTATGAATGCTGAGCGTAATAACGACAAAACTAAGTTAATAACTGTAACTGGTAATAAACTTCGTGAGATGATGCCTTGGATAGGTTCAAACAAAATCGTTAACCAAGATAAAAACTAAAATAGCGACGCATTTTCTGCGTTGCTTTACTCGTCAGGCACATTAGTGCATTTCCTCGTTATGCGCCTTGAAACTCCATCACTCTTTTTTGTTTTTTACAAAAACTTATCACTTAAGATTTATCTATGTTATCCCATTCATTAGTACAACTTAGATATTATTTCTCAACTAAAAAGGATATATCATGTTACTAGGCTCATTTCTGTCTTTCGGACTTTTCTTTATCACTGCTGTTGGGGTTGTTGTTCTTTTTCTATTTCTTTATGCTATTGTAACGCCTTATGACGATTACAAGTTGATTTTTAAGGATGATAACAATGCCGCAGCCATAGGTTTTGGTGGTGCAATTGTTGGTCTTTGTATCCCTCTTTACAGCGCTCTTGTTAGTTCAGTTTCATATTTTGATTTTTTAATCTGGGCTGTTGTGGCTATGTTTATCCAGCTTCTTTTTGCTTTTATTATGACTAGATTAAAAGGTAAATATTCTGTAGAGAAGTTGATTACTGAAGGTGTTGTCTCTGGCGGAATTTTAAAGGCATTTATGTCGATTTCTATAGGGCTTCTTAACGCAGGTTCAATGAGCTACTAACTAGAGTAGTTGCTGAATTTTTATCAGAGTAGATAGCAATATAGCATTTTTATCCACATTTGAACTCTTCATTTTTAGTTCACTTGTGAGTAACAGTTCATGTAATTTATAATAAGTACTTGGCTTAAATCTGAGTGATTGTGCTGCTTTTTCATCCACAACAAATTTTGGAGCAGGATATCCAAGTATTTCGAGTGCGTTAGGTACTCCATTGACACGAATGTATATATTGAACATATAAAGCTGCGTGATGTATGAACAGATTGCTGTTATAACTCTAATCTCATCTTCACCATGCTCAAGTATATTTTGTAACTCAAATCTAAAATCTTTTTTATTTAAAATCTTTTTTATAAAGTCATCAATATTGACTTCGGCTAATCCAAAAACTAAGTTGTCAACATCCTTTGTTGTTATTGCTCTGTCATAGACTTTAAACTTGTCTATTTCATTACATGCCAGTGCGACATCTCCATTGTGAATACCAAGCAGATGAGTGATTGTATAGTTGTCAATGTTTACATTTTTTTCACGAGCAACTGAAGAGACAGTAAAAATAGATTCACCCTGATTTGGATGAAAAAATCTTACACTCATCGTACTTTTTTTAGAAAATGCTTTTGTATAAGTTTTGTGATCGCTTCCGTAATAAGCATAAACAAAAATGTTATCTGGGTTCTTTTCACAATAATCTATAAAAATATCTAAATCTTTTTTAGGTACTTTTTTTTCACTTTTAATAATCAAAACATTTTGACCGCCAAATAGTGAAGCTTGTGATAAATGCGCTTTAGCTGAGTTAAAATCATACTCATCATGATAAAACTGAAGTAGTGATGCATCTTCAATATTTGTTACTTTTTTTGTGTACATGTCAATAAGAAAACTACTCTCACCAAAAAAGACAAAACTGTTTGAGATAGACCTGTTTTGTATATGTTTGTCTAGCTCATTTTTATACAAAATTAATCACCGCGTTTTACAACTCTTGCAAATATTTTAGCTTTAGCAATATCAACTCTGTCTATGCATACCGTAACATCTTCAAAAAGAACTACAGAATCAGTAGATGTGATATTGAGTTTCGCACCTTTAATCTCATCATGAAGCTCAGCTTTAACCTCAGGGTCCGTAGCGCTTATGCGTGCCTTGAACTCTTTGTTTATATTTTCAGCTGCCCATCTGGCAAATTTTCTTGCCATAAACTCTACTTCAATGGTACTTGCCTCTCTCTCTTTTTCACTTATTGTCATACACAGAGACTCTATATTTCTAAGAACATAAGAGCCTTCCTCTGTATCACCGGCGTTAATAGCTTTTAAAAGCCTATGTACAATAAGGTCACTATATCTACGAATCGGTGATGTAAAGTGTGTGTATGCTTCAAATCCAAGTCCGAAATGCCCGGAGTTTAGCGGAGCATATCTAGCCTGCATCTGCGAGCGGATTATAAGTGTATCAACATCAGCTTGCAAATCCATAGCCTTCGCTTGGTTTTGGATATTTGTAATGGTCTCTTTGATGGTTGTCTTTATATCTATGAACATGCCGATTCCAGCTAGTTCCTGATAAAGAATCTGAAGTTTCGTTTGACTTGGAGGCTCATGTATTCTAAATATTCCTCTTTCAAATTGTGAAGCCGCCGCTTTGTTCGCTAAAAGCATACAGTCTTCAATTAGAGCATGGGACGGTGTCTCCTCAGCGTATGTAGTAGAGACAAGATTGGAATTCTCATCTATCTCCATCTCCAACTCTGTTGAGCGAAAGTCATAACCTATTTTTAATCTTTTTTCTTTGAGTGCGTCGGTTACTACTCTTAGTTTTGTTATATAATCAAAAACTTCTTTCTCTTTGGAATTTGTAGCTTTTAACTTTCCATCAAAGAAGTCGTCTATTTCTTCATAGTTAAATCTTCTGTCTGAGTGAATGATTGCTTCATATACTTTTGAGTCACTTACTTCTAAAGAATCTAAGTCAAGTTTCATCTCAAAAACATAAGCCAATCTATCTACATGTGGTTGAAGTGAACAGAGAGTTTCACTGAGTTGACGCGGTAGCATAGGAATAGAGCGATGAGGAAGGTAGATAGAAAAACTTCTATAGATAGCTTCATTGTCAATAGCTCCAAAAGGGGTAACATATTCACTAACATCGGCAATTGCTACATAAAGAGTTGTGTTTTCATCATCCCAGCAAATTGCATCGTCAAAGTCTTTTGCAGTAACGGGGTCGATTGTACAAAAAGGCAATTTTCTTAAATCAACTCTTTTAGGATACTTTTTGGCATCAACTTCTTCAAAAGACTGTGCTATTTCTAAAACTTCACTCTCAAATTCATCGTGCTTGTTAAATCTTGCAAGAACAATTTTCTCATCTACAAGTGGGTCTTTGAGGTTTCCAAGTTTTTCCATGACTGAGAAGTCTTGGTTATTGATTTTAAATAAATCACCTTCTTCGTAAGCGTTGAGTTCTTTGGGACTCATTTCAACACCGCTTGGATATTCTGTTTTTAAATCGACTAAAGATTTTCTTCCATCTTTATTTATTATATAAGCTATAGAGTAAGTCTCTGCACGACCTACGATTTCTACTATTTTAGCACTGGGTGTACCTCTTTTTCCAAGGAGCCTCTGTGCTATTATAAGGTCACCTTCGTTTGCTTCACCTAAATCACCTTCACAAATAAAAAGGTCTTTAATGTTTTCACCGATTACATTTAAGTAGGCTGTTCCTTTTTGAACAAGACCTAGTGTTCCCGCGCGATATTTAGAATTAAATTTGTAAACATTTTCTTTTTTAGTTATATAACCCTTTGTTAAAAAATCATTTACATGTACAAGTTCATCTGAGGAGATGTCTTGCTCACTTAATCCGTGAGTGAGCCTTATGAGAAGTGATTTCAAGTGCAGCGCTTTAAGTGTTTTGCAATGCTGTTTCAAAGCTTGGCATATCAAGGTCATACTTGATGATTAGCTCTTTTGCTTTTTTAATGCTTTCTTCTGTGATGGCGCCGTTGATAGGAACAGCTACACGAACTACATGTAGTATTTGTGCCGCTCTTTTATCTTCTTCTTTTGCATTTTGCGGAGTTTGACAGTTGCGTATTGTGTCTATTAGTCCTGTTTCAAATCTCCAAAATTTAAAAATTGTAGCACTCACTTCAGGTGTATCAACGCCGACAACTTTTCTCTCAGCTGCTTCTACATCTTGAAGTTCTAACAGTGCATCACGAAAAGCTTCTTGCTTTTTATCTATTATGATTTGTTGAGCTATTAAAACTTTACCGATTTCTACAAGAAATGCTGCGGGAGATAATATACCAAGTAGAGAACCCTCAGTTTTGAGACACCATGAGGTCATAAGTCCATGCTGCTTTTTAGAAAGTGCAGAGAACATGTCATTGGTGATTCCATAAGGAGATAAGTCAAGAGTAAAACTCTTTTTGATAATACTAGCCAAAGCAAAACCTCTGATTGTTCCTATCCCAAATAAACCAACAGCTTGGTTTATAGAATTTATTTCACGGGAAAAACCATAAAGAGGAGAGTTTGCAGCTTTTAAAATATCCGCGGTTAAAAGAGGATCTTTTTCCAATATATGAACCATATCACTAAAACTGCTATCAGGATTTTGATAAATAGCCTCTATTTGCATAGCTGACTCCGGCAATGGTGGAAGTTGCTTGATTTGTTTTAGAATTTCTTCAGTCATTTTCTCTCTTTTGTTTATTTTATAATTAGTTAAATAATACATATTTGTTGATAAAATGCTACTGAATATTTACAAATTATTGATATTATACTTCTATAATTTTATAAAAGGATAAACATGCAACAAGATGCAATGCTTACTCAACTGGGATATGTACCAAATGATGCTTTAATAAAACAGCTTCAAAGAATCGAAAAGAACACAGTCGGTTATGAAAAAATACAAAAACATATCATGGATTTACATGACCATTTAAAGGTTGATAATGCTTATGTTGCAATGTCTAACACCAATGATTGTTTCAAGATAAAAATTGAATCGTCAAGCCCTGAAATGGCTCAAGAAGCACATGAAAAAATAAATCACTTTAGTGATAAATTTAAAGTTAAGTTAAATAAGCTTGACAATAAAGAAACTTACTACATAGTGGGTTTTAACCATTAATAAAGACATGATTATTTATACGTTTTTTGAGCAAAGCCCAAAGAACTACATTAACACTAGGTTTTCTTTATTATGAATAATAAAGAACCTATGAGTATAGAAGGTTACGACCTTTTAGTACAAGAGTTTAAATTTTTACTAGAGGTCGAAAAACCCAAAGTTGCAGAAGAAAAATTAGTTGCAGCTGCTTTGGGTGATAGAAGTGAAAATGCAGATTATCATGCAGCAAAAGAAAAACTTCGATTTATAGATAAAAGACTTTTTTATCTAAACTCAATGATAGAAAAATCCGTGATTATAGACCCCTCTCTCTCTTCACATGTCAAAGTCGGTTTTGGCAGCAGTGTCAAACTTTTAAATATACAAACAGATGAACAAGAGAGTTATACTATTTGTGGTGTTTTAGAATCTGAGCCTGAATACGGGTTGATTTCTATTCACTCTCCAATAGCAAAAGCTCTTATTGGCAAAAGTGTTAATGATGAGTTTGCCCTTAAGTTGCCAAACGGCAAGAAAGAGTATGAGATACTAGAAATTGGGTACAAAAATATCTTCTCTTTAAAGAAAAACATACGAACAAAAGCAGACTTTTCTTTCCATTAAAATCAACTGTATATGAGAATATAAGACAGTTTTATAAAGATGAAAACATGAATCAAATAAATATACAATATTATAAAGTAGCTTCTAGTGAATTTATCTTAGGTTCATACGGCGATAAACTTTGTATGCTTGATTTTCGTTATAGAAAGATGAGAAATTCAATTGACAATAGAATACAAAAATTTTTAAATGCGCAATATATTGAAAAAGACAGTGAAGTTTTAAAAGAAACACGAAAACAGCTTGACGAATATTTTTCAAGCAAGCGTAAAAAGTTTGAGCTTCCACTTTTGATGCTTGGAACTAAGTTTCAAAAGAGTGTTTGGAAAGAATTACTAAAAATCCCTTATGGGCAAACGGCTAGTTATTTAGAGCTTTCAAGAGCAATAGGTAATGAAAAAGCTGTAAGGGCTGTTGCCAATGCTAATGGAGCGAATGCGATAGGGATAATTGTCCCTTGTCATCGTATTATAGGTAGCGATGGAAGTTTAACCGGTTATGCAGGTGGACTTCCTTTTAAGAAAAAGCTCTTAGACTTAGAGAATAATCTTCTTGCGATGTAGAATTTTACTTTCATTAAAATTCTTATTAGAACAAATTAGATATAATCCCTCTTTAAAAACCAAAAAATAAATTTTAGGATTCCATAGTGAGCCAACAACTAGAAAACATTGAAGAACAATTAGCTAATCATAAACTTTCACAAGAAGATTATGCACATATTAAAGAGATTTTAAAACGCGAACCAAACTTGGTGGAGCTAGGTATTTTTTCAGCTATGTGGAGTGAGCACTGTTCTTACAAGTCTTCAAAAGTACACTTAAAAGGTTTTCCAACTAAAGCACCATGGGTTATTCAAGGTCCAGGTGAAAATGCCGGTGTTATTGACATCGGTGATGGATATGCTGCTGTATTTAAGATGGAATCACATAACCATCCAAGTTTTATAGAGCCTTATCAAGGTGCTGCAACCGGTGTTGGTGGAATTATGCGTGATGTATTTACAATGGGTGCTCGTCCAGTAGCTTCACTAAACGCTCTTAGATTTGGTAACATCTTAAACGATGATGATATCTCAAGACATCAAAGATACTTAGTTCGTGGTGTAACTGCGGGAATCGGTGGTTATGGTAACTGTATGGGTGTACCTACAATCGGTGGTGAAGTTAGTTTTGATGAGTGTTACAATGGTAATATTCTTGTAAATGCTTTTAATCTTGGTATTGCAAAGAGTGATGAGATTTTTCTAGGTCGTGCTGAGGGTATTGGCAATCCTGTTATGTATGTTGGTGCAAAAACTGGTCGCGATGGTCTCGGTGGGGCTGTAATGAGTTCTGATAGTTTTACAGAGGAGTCAAAATCTCTTCGTCCTACTGTTCAAGTTGGTGACCCATTTACTGAAAAACTTCTACTTGAAGCTTGTATAGAACTTTTTAAGACTGACCATGTTGTTGGTATTCAAGATATGGGAGCTGCTGGACTTACATCTTCATCTTTTGAGATGGCTGGACGAACTGGAAGTGGTATGATTATGCATCTTGACAAAGTTCCAGCTCGTGAAGAGAACATGACTCCTTACGATTTTATGCTTTCTGAAAGCCAAGAGCGTATGCTTTTATGTGCTAAAAAAGGCTCAGAACAGGCTATTATCGATATTTTTGAAAAGTGGGATTTAGATGCTGCTGTTATCGGCGAGGTTACAGCAACCGGTAATATGGAGCTGTTCTGGCACGGTGAAAAAGTGGCTGAAGTTCCAGTTGATCCTGTTAGTGAAGAAGCGCCGGAACTTAACCGTCCAATGAGTAAACCTGCTTATCTAGCTGATATTGCAAGTATTTCTATCAATGATTTTGAGAGAGTATCTAACCAAGATGCCTTTGAGAAATTAACTAAGTCTATGGAAGTTGTAGATAAATCATGGATTTACACTCAGTATGATTCGATGGTACAGACCAACACCATTAAAAAGGGCGGTATGCTTGATGCATCTGTTATCCGTGTAAAAGAAAATGGTAAGGCACTTGCGATGAGTGCTGATTGTAATGTTCGTTATTGCTACATCGACCCTAAAGGTGGTGCAGCTGCAGCAGTTATAGAAGCAGGGCGAAATGTTGCAATGAGTGGCGCTAGACCGCTTGCTATTACGGATTGTCTTAATTATGGAAACCCTGAAAATCCAGAGGTTATGTGGCAATTTGCTGAGGGTTGTTTAGGTATTAAAGAAGCTTGTTTAGAACTTACTACACCTGTTATCGGTGGAAATGTTTCACTTTATAATGAAACAAACGGTGTTTCAGTTTTTCCAACTCCTTCAATCGCGACTGTTGGTGTAAATGATGACCAAAACAATGTTTTAATGTCAGGTTTTCAAGCTGAGGGAAATGCACTTTACCTCGTTGGAGAGAGTAAATCTGAGTTTGGCGGCTCTCTTTATATGAAAGAGATTTGTAATACAGTTGCAGGAACTCTTCCAGAGATTAACTACAAAAACGAGTTAGCTCTTTGGGATTTAGTAATTGAAGCAAATAAAAAGAATTTACTAGAGTGTGCTAAAGATGCATCTAGTGGTGGGGTAGCAATTGCGCTTGCTAAAATGAGCGCAACTTCAGGTCTTGGATGTGACGCTCAGATGAGTGTTGAAGATGAGAGAGATATTTTCGCTGAGTCTATGAGCAGAGCTATCATCGAAGTTAAGCCTGAAAACCAAGAAGCTTTTGAAGCAATGCTTGATGAGTCTATGGCCGTAGAGAAAATAGGAACTGTTGGTGGCGATACTATCAAAATCAACGATGTAACTATGAGCATGGAGACTTTACAAGATAATTACTTCAATACATTTAAAAGAGTTATTGAGAGAGACCTGTAATTAATTAGTCCATAAAAGGAACTCGCCCCTTGTACTTCGCTTGCGCCGCTGTGGCGATAAAACGAAGTTTCTTTAGAAAAGTTTGACACCATTAGGGTGTCAAATATTTAACCTATCAGCTTCCTACTAAAGAATCCCTTATTTGTAAATAAGCTATTAAAAATTCAAACATCATTCTCCATAAAATTTCTAAAAAAATAAATATTGATAAGAAAAAAACAAAAACTTTAAATTTATATTTTTTTGGAATAATTTTGTCTATACTGTTTTTAGGATATTTATAAATTTGATTTGTATATTTAAAACATATAAAAGGTACAAAAGCAGCACCAATATAGTAAAGCGCATATAGGATGTAAGAACTAATAAAAGTTTTAAAACTTAAAATATCATATATCTCTTGCACCTAAAACTCTTCCATCCTAAAAACCTCATAAGCAACTTCTTCGTAAGGATGAGCATCTTTCAAAACTTTTACAGCTTCTTTTATCAGCTCATCACTGCATATCATCTCGACTTTATACTCTTTAACTAACTCTACGGTATCAAGTTTACCTAGAAATGGATTTGCTCCATCTATAGGTCTAAACTGTCCGATTCCTTGTGACTCAAAAGAACATTTGTCATAGTTTTCATATTTACCGACGCCTATTTTGAAGAGGGCATTTTTTACCTCTTCTTTGTTTTGCGCGGGTACAAAAAAGTTTAGTTTATACATTTTCTAAAAACTCAAGAAGTTCAGGATCGAGTTTAAAAGTGGTATTTACCACTTCATCAATGCTTTTATATTTGAAACCATCTTTTGTATAGCAGATGACACTTTCATCTTTACCTTGAAGTAAAGCAGTTATGGCATGATTGATAAATTTATAAGCCATTAGTCTGTCATATACGGTTGGATTTCCACCTCTTTGGACATGTCCCAAAACTGTGACTTTAGACTCCATTCCTATCTTTTGGCTAAACCACTCAGCAATCTCTTTAGAGTCTTGTTTTATTCCCTCTGAAACAATAGCTAAAAAGTATCTTCTTCCGTTTTGTATCTCTTTTTTGAACTTGTCTTCATATGATTTTAAGTCATACTCTTTTTCGGGGATTAAGCACAATTCTGCTCCACAAGTCAAAGCAGATATAAGTGCCAGGTAACCGCAGTCTCGCCCCATTGTCTCAATGACAAAAGCTCTGCTAAAAGAAGCAGCTGTATCACGGATAGAATCTATAGAGGTTTTAATGATATTTAGTGCACTATCAACTCCTAAGCAGTATTCGGTTCCGCTTATGTCATTATCTATTGTAGCCGGGATTCCACAGAACTTTATGCCGTTTTCTTTATAGAAAATATCAAGACCTTTAAATGAACCGTCACCGCCTAGGACTACTAACATGTCAATATTTAACATGTCAAGATTTTTCTTTGCGATATCACGGTACTTTTTATCTATAAACCTTTTACTTCTTGCACTTCTTATCTTGGTACCGCCACGATTTATGATGCCCGATACATCTTTATATGTAGCTTCTCTTATATTATTGTCAATAAGACCTTCGTAGCCGTCATAAACAAAATATGGAGTTAAACCTTTTTGTAGTGAATACTCGACAAAATGCTTTAAAGCCGGGTTCATACCTGATACATCTCCGCCAGAACATAAAATTGCAATATTTTTCACCCAATTTCTCCAATTTATTTTCTATAGTTTACCATCTTCTAAACTCTAATTCGATAAAATTCCATAATTTAAAAATTAATTTTTTTCTTGCTGACAAGCAAAGCTTCAGTGAGGGGAATTTTCTAAGGAATTCACTTTCTTGGAAAAGGAGACAGATATAGTGAAAAGAGCATTGGTAAGTGTTAGCGATAAAAATGGAGTTGTTGAGTTTTGTAACTCACTTGTAAAAAACGGTTATGAAATCATCTCTACAGGCGGGACATATAAAAAATTAGTAGAAGCTGGCATTAAAGCCATAGAGATTGATGAGGTTACAAAGTTTCCTGAATGTTTTGAAGGACGTGTAAAAACTTTAAATCCTTATGTTCATGGTGGAATACTGCATCGCCGTGACAAGCAGTCACACCTTGACCAGGCAAAAGAGCTTGGCGTTGAGTCAATTGATTTAGTTTGTGTTAATCTTTACCCATTTAAAGAGACTATCGAGCGTACTGATGATTTTGATGATATTATCGAAAATATAGACATTGGTGGACCGGCAATGGTTCGCTCTGCTGCAAAAAACTTTGACTCTGTAATTATTGTAACTAATGTAGAAGATTATGATGAAGTTATTGATGCAATTGAGAATGAAAAAAACACAAAAGAATTTCGTCGTGGCTACATGATAAAAGCTTACGAGCATACAGCAGCTTATGACTCGATGATTGCTAACTATATGAACGAGCGTTTTAATAAAGGTTTTGGTGAAAAGCAGTTTATAGTTGGAAACAAAGTTATGGATACTCGCTATGGTGAAAACCCTCACCAAAAAGGCGCTTTATATGAATTTGACAAACACTACTCAAACAACTTCACAACTCTAAAAGGCGAAGCAAGTTTTAATAACTTAAATGATTTAAGCGGTGCTGTTAAAATTGCATCTGCATTTGGTGATGAAAATGCTGTTTGTATTACTAAACATGGTAATCCTTGTGGTTTTGCTATCAAAGATACACTTTTAGAAGCTTACGAAGAAGCGCTTAAGTGTGATCCTGTTTCTGCCTTTGGCGGTGTTGTAGCTGTTAATGGTGTAGTTAACAAAGAGCTTGCAGAAAAAATGAATGAGATTTTTTTAGAAGTTGTAATTGCTGGTCGTATAACTGAAGAAGCTAGGGAAGTATTTGCCTCTAAAAAACGAATAAAGCTTTTTGAGATGGGTGCTGATAAGTTAGTTCTTGCAAACGATAAAAAAGACTTCAAACATATTGATGGCGGGTTTGTGTATCAAGATGCTGATAAAGTTGGCGCGGATGAAGTTAAAAATGCAAAGCTAGTTAGTAAAGTAGCTGCTGAGGCTGGGGAATTTAAAGATTTAGAGATAGCCTACAAAGTAGCATCTCTTACAAAATCTAACTGCGTTGTTTATGTTAAAAACTCTGCAATGGTAGCAGTTGGTATGGGAATGACTAGCCGCGTTGATGCAAGTCAGTGTGCACTTAAAAAAGCAAAAGAGATGGGTCTTGATGTAACAGGTGCAGCGTTGGCATCTGAAGCATTCTTTCCATTTCGTGATAGCATCGATGCAGCGGCGGCGGCCGGTGTTAAAAATGTAATCGAGCCTGGTGGAAGTATTCGTGATGAAGAGATTATAGAAGCTGCTAATGAATTTGGCATGAGCTTATATTTTTCAGAAGTTCGTCATTTTTTACATTAAAAACCAAAATAGCAATGCATTTTCTGCGTTACTATTTTGATTTTATATCTCTACAAGTAAGCACCTATTCTAAATTTAACATTACAAAAGTGAAATAATATTCAGCTAAGCAAAACCCCTGCAGTGGAAGGGTCAACATCTTTGATGTTGGGGCACCCACCATGAAGCTGCTTTGTGTGTGAATATTATGAAACGAACTCAACTTGATTGACATACACTCAACTCTTGTGATATAATGGCACTTAAACAAATAATTATATAAATTTTAGGAAATAAATTGGCAAAATCATTATACGAGACACTCGAAGTCACTGAAAATGCTAGTGAGAGTGAAATTAAAAAAGCATATAGAAAATTGGCAAGACAGTATCATCCGGATGTAAACAAAGATCCGGGTGCGGAAGATAAATTTAAAGAGATTAATTCTGCATATGAAATTTTAAGCGACAAAGAAAAAAAACAACAATACGATATGCATGGTGATAACATGTTTGGTGGGCAGAATTTTCATGATTTCTCTCGTTCTCATGGTAGTGGCGGACAAGGTGATTTGGATGAAATACTTAGACAAATGTTCTCTGGAGGCGGAGGTTTTGGTGGTTTCGGAGGAGGCGGCTTTGGTGGCGGAGGCTTTTCACAGCAGCAACAACAACCCAACCTTGATATAGAGACAAGCGTAACTATTCCATTTGGTGTGTCAATTCTTGGTGGTTCACACTCTGTATCTGTTCAAGGTGACAGATTTGACATAAAAATCCCTGCAGGCGTAAAAAGTGGTGAGAAGATGCGAGTCAAAGGCAAAGGACATGCTCAAGGTGGAGCTGTAGGAGACCTTTTCTTAAAGATAATCGTTGCGGCTAACCCTGAGTATATAAGAGAGGGTGATGATTTAATTAAAACTTTTGATGTTCCTCTGTATGCAGCGCTTTTTGGTGAAAAAATATCTATAAAAACTTTAGAAAAAGAGATAAAGCTAAAAGTTCCACAAAACACTAAAAATGGACAGAGATTTCGTGTAAAAGAGATGGGTGCTATGAACCGTAAAACAAAAGTTCGTGGAAACTTATATCTTGAAGCAAATATTGTTTTACCTAAAGTTGATGACTTAGATGAAGATTTAGTTCAAATGATGAAAGAAAAATTACCTAAAGAGTAAGGGCATAAAAATGATACACCAGTACGATGAACCAGTTTATTTAATCAGTGTAGTTGCCAAAATCTTGGATATACATCCACAGACACTTAGGCAGTATGAGAGAGAAAATCTAGTGTCTCCGTCTAGATCGAATGGCAGAATTAGACTCTACTCTCAAAGAGATATAGATAGAATAAAACTTATTTTAAGACTGACTCGTGAACTTGGTGTAAATCTTGCCGGTGTTGACATTATCCTTAGGCTGAAGATAAATGTAGACGAGATGGAGCAAGAGATAGCGGAGCTAAGACATGAAGTGCAAAAATCTAAAAATTCTCACTCTGTGTCACCTGATAAGGCTTTGGTAACAAAGAGAAGTCTTTACGACATAATAATATTTGAAGAGTAAATAAAGCATAATTTGCTTCGTTAAAATTTCTTGAGGTACAATTTGTACATTCTAAAAACACTATTCTTTCAATCTGGTTATTTTAGCACCTACATTTTGTAGTTTTTTCTCTAGTGAATCATAACCACGGTCTAAGTGGTAAATACGGTGAACAGCAGTTGTTCCCTCAGCGATAAGTCCTGCTAAAACTAAGGCACTAGAAGCTCTCAAATCTGTTGCCATAACATCGGTTCCACTTAATTTAGTCCCGCCATTGACAGTTGCAACATGTCCGTTAAGAGATATATCAGCACCCATTCTTTGAAGTTCACTGACATGCATAAACCTATTTTCAAAAAGTCTCTCTTCGATTATGGAAGTTCCATTAGCCTGCGTTGCTAAAGCTAAAAATTGAGCCTGCATATCTGTTGGGAATCCCGGATACTCCTGTGTAACGACTTTAACTGGCTTGATAATATCTGATGGATGAATAGTTATAGTATCTTCTGTGATAGTGAACTTGCTTCCCATCTCTTCAAGTTTTGATAAAACTGCTCCAAGATGCGCAGCATTTACATTTGTAAGTGTTAGTTCAGATTTAGTAATTGCTCCCGCGCAAAGATAAGTTCCCGCTTCGATGCGGTCTGGAATAACGCAAAATTCATTTATATCCAGTAGTTTTCCTGAAGTTCCATGAATAGTTAATATCGCAGTTCCGATACCGTCTATTTGAACTCCGCTCTTGTTTAATATCTCGCAAAGCTGAACTACTTCAGGTTCCCTTGCTGCATTTGTAATAGTGGTTTTTCCATCTGCCAATGCCGCTGCCATAACAATGTTGGCTGTACCCGTAACAGTGATTTTATCAAATATAATATGACAGCCCTTAAGACCATCAGGAGCAGTTGCTACAATGTAACCCGCTTGAATATCAATGGTTGCTCCCATTTGCTCTAGTGCTTTTAAATGCAAGTCAATCGGTCTTTGACCTATCGCACAACCGCCTGGAAGTGATACCTCACAATGCCCGAATCTTGCTAAAATAGGACCCAGTACGAGTATAGAAGCACGCATAGTTTTTACTATGTCGTAAGTCGCTTTTGTCTGGGTAAGCGAAGATGTATCTACGGTTGTTATTTCAGGATTATTCTCTCTGTCACACTTAGCACCAAGGTTTGATAATAGCTTTAAAAGAGTATTTATATCCGCTACATGAGGCAGATTTTTTATCTTAACACTGTTTTTTGCAAGTATTGTCATTGCGATTAGCGGAAGAGAGGCATTCTTCGCACCGGATATCTTTATTTTTCCGTTAAGAGAATTAACTCTATTGATTTGTAAGTAGTCCATTTAAATCTTTGTGTAAACTTTTAATAACATTATATCTTATTTTGATATAATTTTGTAAAGGAAATTGTGATGAGTTCAGCCTTAGACAGATTAAAAAATTTAACAAATAACATTTCAAGTTACGAGCGCGCAAGAAAAGATAATCTAATTATTTTAGAAAAGTTATTTACAGAAATCGGTGTGAATGAAAAAGTTGAAAAGTTTAGTGAACTTTTTGATTTCAAAGCAATAAACTTGTCCGGTGCATCACTGCTTAGTGAAAATCTAGGCGAGATAAAAGAGGGCAAATATCTGCAAGTATTAGCTATTGGCTATGATAAAGACGCAGTTGTAAAAAGTAAAAATATCTCTTTGGGTTACTTTGGAAAAGTTGAAAATGTAGATGTAGAGTTGAAAAATAAAATAGTAGAGTTTATAATAAGATTCAGGTTTGAAAAAAGTTTTATGACACTTGAACACTACCATGGAATGCTAGAACCATTTAAAAAAAATGAGTAAATTTTACCTTATTCTTTGGCTTAAATGGGCTGTTAAACTAACTCTATGCAGTATATTGTTAGCAGCTTTTTTTTCATCTATTGTTAGCATATACTCATATTTATCGCATGGAATGCCAAATCTAAACTCTCAAATTGTTACAGCACTTTTTGATATATTTAAATTTTGGTTCCCTGTTTTTTGGAGTTTAACGCTTTTGTTAGCACTCTTTAGAGGATTAAAATATATTTTCAATAATTGCATAAATGGCTATGAATTAAAGCTTCTTACATGTACATCTGCAAAAGACGATAAACTTGATGATGAATTTATAGAGATTATAGGCTACGGAGATTTAGTAAAAGTTTGGCGAAAATGGTTTATGCTAAATATATGGCTTGTTGGTTCTTTTATGGTCTTAGCTCTTATTTTTACAAATGTTTTTACATCATTTACCGGTGTGTTTGAGTGGTTTAACATATACTGGCTATTTGGTTTTATCCTAGTTAGTGGTTATTTGTCTTTTATGCTGCTTGGATCAAGATGCAAGAAAGTGAAGATTGTTAAGTGTTAATATTTATCGACTTGGAAACTACCGGTTTAGAGAGCCTTGATAGAATCTGCTCAATCGGTATAATAGCAATAGACGGCGAACAAATCATCTCAAAATATGACTTGGTAAATGAAGGTAAAAAAATATCACCTAAAGCTTCAAGCATTAATCATATAACAAATGAGATGATAAAGGCTAAGCCAAAGCTTCAAGATTGTGAAGCTTTTAAATTTTTGCAAGAAAACAACAACTATGACTCAACAATAATTGCTCATAATGTGAAGTTTGACTTGAAAATGCTTTTGACATGTGGCTTTGAGTGGCAGGGTGAAATAATTGATACTTTAAGAGTTACAAAACATCTTATACCTGAATGTGAGCAGTTCTCTTTGCAGTTTTTAAGGTATGATTTAAAGTTATATAAAAATGAAAAAGAAGAAGCTCTTAAGTGCGGTATAGAAGATGATTTGATTGCACATAATGCTCTTAGCGATTCACTACATGTAAAACTTTTATATGAATGTCTTTTAGAGATAAAACCACATGCCAGATTGATTGAACTTAGCTCTAAAAATGTTTTAATGCAAAAGTTTGAATTTGGTAAGTATAGCGGTCGTTATATAGAAGAAATTAGTATGTATGACAGAGCTTATTTGGAATGGATGCTAGCAAATATTATGGATTTAGATGAAGATTTGCGCTATAGTATCGAATATAATTTATAAGGAAAAATCTTGAAAATAGCAGTTGAGTGTAAATCACCACTAATGCAAAAATCATTGGAACTTTTTTTAAGTAATCATCTTAGCTCTTTGAAGCATTGTGACATTGTTATAAGAGATGAGAAATGTCTTGAAGATGAGAGATGCTTTTATATATCAAGCAATAAAGAATCTGATCTTGTAAAGCCATTTTCAAAATCTCAACTTATTTTAGCGCTTGAAAAAAGATATAAAAGTATGAATAAAGATATGAAAAAAGTTGAATATGCAGATGATGAAGTTTTTGAACAAAGCACTGTATTTGATTTTGAGATCTTAGAAAAGCGCATAGAGTCTTTAACTGCAGAGTATCAGGCAAATATTTTAAAAGCAGTAAGAGCATTTTATGAAAAGTAAACAAATAACAAAAAAAATAATCTCCGGCAAATATAAAAATAGAGTTTTAAAACTTCCCTCAAAAACTACAACAAGGACATCCAAGGCAATAGTATTAGAGTCTTTTTTCAACACTTTACAGTTTAATATTGTCGATGCAAACTTTGTTGAACTTTTTTCAGGCAGCGGCTCTATCGGGCTTGAAGCTCTGAGTCGCGGTGCAAAAAACATAATGTTTATGGAGCAAGACCGTGAGGCACTAAAAATTTTAAAAGAGAATATAGAGCAAACCGATCCATCGTCATGCGAAGTATTTAGCGGCGACACTTTTGTAAATATAAAGAGTGTTGTTAAAACTTTACAAAGAAAAGATGAATCTGCGTATTTCTATATTGACCCGCCTTTTAACATAAGAGAAGGTATGGAAGATATATACGATAAAACAATCAACCTGATAGCTTCTTTACCAAAAGAGTATGTAGAACTTGTAATAATTGAACATATGAGCGGCTTGGAAATACCGACTGAAATAGGACCGTTTACTCTGAAAAAATCAAAAAAATTTGGAAATACTACACTAACTTATTTCGAACACGAATAGATTGGAATAATTATTGCTGAGTTATGGCTAATTCAAGGATTAGCTATGAGAAAATTTATTTTACTTTTACTTATTAGTACAACAATTTATGCTGCTAAGATAAGTAATGTTGCCAATATTGTCGGTGTTAGAGACAATCATCTTATAGGTTACTCGCTTGTTGTCGGTCTTAAAAAGACTGGTGACGGTACTACTTCAAAATTTACTCTTCAGTCAATTGCAAATATGCTTAAAGCTATGAATATAGATATGAAGCCTGTAGATATAAAATCTAAAAATGTTGCTGCAGTTGTCGTTACCGCGGAACTTGCTCCATTTTCTAAGCAGGGAGATAAATTTAATATCACGGTATCTTCAATCGGTGATGCAAAGTCACTCGAAGGCGGAACACTCCTAATGACTCCTTTAAAGGGGGTTGACGGCAAGATATACGCTTTAGCTCAAGGCGCTGTCAGTATTGGCGGGCGTAATGGCGGCGGTGGCGCTGAATCTCATCCAACTGCCGGATTGATTTATAACGGTGGAGTAGTGGAAAGAGAAATAAATATCAACCTTTACAATCAAGAGTTTGCAACACTTTCACTAAAAGAAGCAAATTTCAAAAACAGCGTATCGGTTCAAAAAAGTATAAATGATTTTTACAATACACAAACAGCAGTTGCAATGGACTCCAGAACAGTTAAGTTAAAAAAACCAAAAAACAGAAGTATGATAGAGTTTTTAGCTGAAGTTCAAGATATAGAGATGACTTACGATGTAAAAGATAGAATTATCATAAACGAAAGAACAGGAACAATAATCTCAGGTGTTGGAATAAAAATCAAACCTATTATTATGACTCACGGGGATATAACTATTAAAATTACCGAGCAAAATGAGTTGAGTAAACCTAAAGGCTCAATGCAAGTGGATGACGATATGGTAATAGGTCTGTATGAGAATGAGTTATATACTAAAAAAGGGACAACAACAGTGGCAAACTTAGTTCGTTCACTTCAAAAAATGGGCGCACAGCCTAAGGATATAATCTCAATTTTAGAAGCTATGAAGAGTGCTGGCAGCATATCTGCAGAGCTAAAGGTAATATAATGTACGGCGCAAATTCTATAAATATGCAAGCTCAGTTTATGTCACAGCAGAATCAAGTTCCTACAATTGATGCAAATACTGATGATGCTAAACTAAGGGAACAGACAGATGCTTTTGAATCTGTAATATTGAAAATGTTAATGGATAATGCTATGAAAGATGAAAAAAATATTTTTTCTGCGCAAAATGATCCAGGCGATAAAATATATAAATCTATGTATAGAGATGAGCTGGCAAAGGCCAGTGCAGGCGGATTTGGTTTTTCTCAAATGCTTTATGATTATTTGAGTCAGAAAGGTTAAGATTTTTATCTTTATGTCGATATAGTTGTATGGAAAAAAACTAAAAGATATAAAGAAAAAGGGACAAGTAATGATTTCACATATAAATAATGCGAACATCCGTAGCACTTATGCCAATAATATTGGTGAGAAGAAGGAAGTTCAAGAAGAGACTGTAACTAATGTGTCAGAACAAGGTGATACAAGTAAGGTTGAGCGGATTAAAGAAGCTCTTGAATCTGGAGAATACAAAATTAATTTAGAGGCTTTATCTAAAAAAATAGCCGACGAGTTGATGTAGGCTTTAAACAAAATTAAGGATTAAATTATGCTATCTTATCATTTGCAAAGCGCACTAAGTGACTTAAGAGATTTAATAAAAATAACGGAATCAGACTTAGAAGATATAAAAGTAGCTAGGAATAATCCACAATTTGATAGATTAAAACTCAAAGAGGAGAAGCTCAAAAGCTTTGAATCCAAAAAAGCGATGATTGATCATGAAATATCTGCATTAATGACGGCAAAGCCAGACACCGAATTACCACAGCTATTAAGTGAAGAGCAGCATGATTATTTAGACCAGTTAAAAGTTGAGTTGTCAAACCTTAGAGATGTAAATAAAAGATATGCAAAACTGGTTTTAGCGGTAAGTAATTTATATAACACATTTTTAGAAAGATTAGTACCTACAGAGATGCAAGGCTACAATAAAGTGGCATCAAAAAATCCATCAATTTTAGAAGTAAGAGTGTAAGATGGCTTCTTTGTTTAATACTTTAAATATTGGTTACTCTGGTTTAGTCGCTTCTCAGGCAGGGGTTAGTACAACATCTCACAATATAGCAAATGCAGAGTCTGACGGCTATACGCGTCAAAGAATTGTCACTTCAGCAGCTACACCAGTTTCAACAGCTCCAGGGCAGGTTGGCAATGGTGTGGATGTTACAGACATTACGAGAATTTTTGATAGTTTTGTATTTAACAGATATACTGACATCTCAGCCGATAAAGAGTATGCAGACTATACAGAGTCGATAATGCTAGAATTATCAACATACTTTCCTGAAATTGATGGTGTGGGCATAAAAGCAGACTTGCAAGAGTATTATAATATGTGGCAAACACTTGCTGATAATCCTGATAATGAATCTATAAAACTAGCACTAGCAGAGCAAACAGAAAATTTGGCTCAAAATATAAAACATACTCAAGACAAGATAATCTCTCTTCAATCTACAATAAATGAAAAATTGAAAGTTAATGTTGATGAAGTAAATGCAAAAGCTGAGGAACTAGCAGAAGTAAACAAGGCAATAAATCTTGCAGAGGCAGCAGACGGATATACTGCAAATGATTTAAGAGACAAAAGAAATCAGTTAGAACTAGATTTGTCAAAGCTTATTGGAGCAGAAGTAAATACAGGCATTTTAACTTCAGATATCACTATAGATAGCTCTTTAAATGAAGCGACTGATGGTTACTCATTAAATGTAAATGGATTCAATATTGTTGATGGGTCAACTTTTCATCCTCTTCATATAGATGCTACCGGGGCAAATGGATTTTATGAAATATCTTATGAAAGACAAGACGGTTCATTGTTGCCAATGGGTGAAGATATCACCGGTGGTAAAATTGGAGCAATTTTAGACTTGCGTGGAAGCAATATAGATGATACAACAAGCGGAATACCAACTGATGGAACTCTACAAAATGTTGTATCTCAAATGGATGCTTTTGCAGCTGGTCTGATAGAGTCTACAAATAATTTATATGCAGCAAATTCTGCAACCTCAATGCAGTCAAATACAGTCTCTCTTAATCCAAATAATTCACTTGTCAGTTCTGATTTAAATATAAAAGAGGGTGCATTTGACATTGCAATTTATGATATTGATGGAAATGAAACCGCAAGAAGAACTATAAACATAAACGCATCAACAGTTATGAGCGGTGCAGCAGGAACAAATTCTATTGAGGGACAGATATTAACTCAAAATGATGATAACAGTGACTCCAATGCCAATAATGATATAGATGATTTTATTACATCATTTAATTGGGCGTTATATGCCAATGGAGAAGGTGCTTTGGAATTAGAAATGGATTCACTTTCAGCTTCAAAGGGCTATACATTTTCAATAGAAGACAACTTATCTACAAATAATTTTGATTCAGGCTCAAATTTTGCAGGTGCTTTAGGATTAAATAGATTTTTTGATGGTGATAGTGCCAGTAATATTAATCTAAGTTCAAATTTAAGAAACAATACATCAAATATATCAGCCGGAATCACACCGACCACCGGCGATAACCAACTAGCGCTAAGTATGGTTCAGCAACAGTTTGAAAAGTACGATTTTGAAGTTGGAAATACTACATCGTACAACACTACTATGTACGGTATGTTTGATATTGTAGCTACCGGTGTTGGTGTTGAAACAAATAGAGCTATTTTAAGTAATGAATCAATTACAGCTCAGTTTAATGCCACTGAAAATGAATATGCATCCATCTCTAAAGTTAGTGTAGATGAAGAGTTGACAAATCTTATCAAATACCAAACTGCTTATGGGGCAGCATCAAAAATCATAACAACAATAGATCAAATGATGCAAACACTACTCGGGATTAAACAGTAGCCATTGTATGCCAAAATTTAGTATCTTTATACTTATTTTTGTTTTTATATTTTCTTTTTTAGGATCTACATTTTATACAGTAGATGCATATTCCTTGAATAGTTCATCAATTTTACTTCCTCCATCACTAGAGCATTATTTAGGAACAGACAGGTTAGGAAGAGATATACTGGCGAGGCTAATGGAAGGCGGGAAGGTTTCGCTCACCATTGGTGTAGGAAGTGCTTTTATCGCTTCTGTAATTGGACTTATACTTGGCTCGATGGCTGGGTATTATAGAGGAAATGTAGATAAAGGTTTTATTGTATTGGTGGATTTGTTTTTAACATTTCCTACCTTTTTTCTACTTCTAGCACTTGTCAGCTATGTAAACGCTTCTGCTTGGGTTTTGATAGTTATTATTTCTATTACAGGCTGGATGACTACCGCGAGGTTAGTGCGGTCTGAAAGTTTTAAAATCACTTCTCAACCATATATTAAGATACTAAATATTGCAAATGTTAGTAAGTTTAAAATACTATTTAAGTATTATGCTCCGATATTGGCACCAATATATTTTGTAAGTTTTACTTTTGGTGTCGGCGGCGCTATATTGGCAGAATCAGGACTTAGTTTCTTAGGACTTGGTATTGTTGCTCCGCAAATGAGTTGGGGAACAATTTTAAGCGCAGGAAAAGAGGTTATCGAGATAGCTTGGTGGGTTAGTTTTTTTCCGGGACTTATGATATTTTTAGTAACATTTTCACTAATTAATATATCTAACTACCTGCAGCAGCTGACAAATCAAAAGCAGATCCAAGATTAAGGAGTTAGAATGCAACATAGAGAAATAGGGTACTATTTTATTGTAATGGCGAGTTTTATTGTTGTTTTGGCCGGTTTGAAAAGTGCTTCAGAAATAATTGTACCTTTTTTGTTATCTTTATTTATTGCAATTATTCTTTCTCCTTTATATAACTTTTTCAATAAAAAAGGTCTGCCAAATGCTATTTCATTGACTCTTGTGGTAGCTATATTTGTTACTTTTATAGGACTTGTAGCAAAGCTAATCGGTTCATCAGTACAAGAATTTAGTTCAAATATAAATTTTTATGAACAACAACTTTCTAGTATTTTTAAACAGTTGCTAGTTTTTTCTAATAATATTGGCATAGATATACCTCAAAAAGAGATAGCCAATGTTATAAACACTAAACAAATAATGGAGTTCTCTACAACAATTATAAAAAGTATAGGTTCTATGTTTACTAACGGATTAGTGATACTCTTGACAGTGGTTTTTATGATGTTAGAATCAAAATATTTTATAAATAAAATAGAGTATGCAAGTTCTGACAGTGAAGCAATTGGACATATTGAAGAGATATTGGAGCGTATTCAAGACTATATGGTTTTAAAAGCTTTAATCTCTTTGTTGACCGGTTTTATAGTATGGATTGCCTTATTAATAGTTGGGACTGATTATGCTTTTTTATGGGCTGTTCTTGCATTTATATTAAATTTTATTCCAAATATCGGTTCAATAATAGCGGCAGTGCCGGCAGTGTTATTAACACTAGTACAATTGGGTTCCATAAGTGCACTGATAGTCACTTTAATATATACGGCGATAAATGTTATTGTTGGCTCTGTAATAGAACCAAAAGTGATGGGCAAAGGTGTAGGACTCTCAACTTTAGTTGTATTTTTATCTTTGTTATTTTGGGGATGGATGTTCGGTGTTGTGGGAATGCTACTGTCAATACCACTGACAATAATGGCAAAAATTATTTTTAATGCAAATGAAAACACAAGGTGGATAGCTGTACTTCTTGGAACAGGCGATAATCTTTCACATGTCAATAAGTGAAACAAAAGAGCAAAACAGATATACTTTGCGATATAAATTTAGGATGATTTATGATATTAATGATTGATAACTATGACAGCTTTACTTATAATATTGTTCAATACTGCAGAGAACTTGGTGCTGATTTAAAGATAATAAGAAATGATGAGATGAGCGTTGAGGAAATTGAGAAGCTAAATCCCCAAAAAATAATAATTTCACCTGGTCCGGCATCTCCAGATGAAGCCGGTGTAACTCTTGCAGTTATAGAACATTTTAAAGATAAAGTACCGATTCTTGGAATTTGTTTAGGACACCAGAGTATCGCTCAGGTATTTGGTGGACATGTAGTAAGAGCTAAAAACATGATGCACGGAAAAACATCTATAATGAAACAAACTGATGAGTGTGTAATTTTTAAAGATATACCGCAAGAATTTGTAGCAACAAGATATCATTCATTAATAGTAGATAAAGAGTCTCTTCCAAATTCAATAGAACCAACAGCTTATAGTACCGATGATAATGAAATAATGGCTTTAAAAGTTAAAGATAAAGAGATATATGGGGTTCAGTTTCACCCTGAATCTATTATGAGTCAATATGGCCATGAAATGATTGGAAATTTTCTAAAAATATGAATAACCGATACATCTTATTCTTAATATTAGGATTAGATGCGTTAATTCTTTTGTTTAAAACAAAAGAATTGTCAATTTCGTATTATGAGGCATCCCTCTTATATGATTCATTTTCAGTATTACAATCAGTGATTAAAACATCAATTTATTTTTTTGGACAAAATGATTTTGCTTTAAGATTACCAATGATTGTTTTGCATATATTGAGTGTTGTTATATTATACAAAATATCTCAAAAGTATGTAAAATCACAAAGAAACATAAATTGGTTGATTTTACTTTTTGTTCTTTTACCTGGTGTTATGAGTTCTGCCCTCATAGTAAATAGTGCGGGCTTAGTTCTATTTGGATTACTCCTGTTCGTATATATTTATGATAACTTTTCAATAAAGTTTATTTATCCTTTACTAGTTGCTTATCTGTTTATAGATGGTGGTTTTGTATATCTGTTTTTAGCACTGATTGTATACTCATTGTATAAGAAAGATAAAACTTTTTTTATATTTAATTTAGTACTGTTTTTGATATCATTATCTTTGTTTGGAATCGACACTCACGGCTCTCCAAGAGGACATTTTCTGGACTCTATAGGAATATACGCAGCAATATTTACACCAATTATATTTATATATATTATTTATGTTTTATACAGAAGGTATCTAACAAAAGATATTGATATGATTTGGTTTATATCGACAGTTGTATTTGTGTTTTCATTATTATTATCTTTTAGACAGAGAGTAAACATAGAATATTTTGCTCCATATCTTATATTAGCTCTGCCACTTATTGCACAAACATTCGAGCACTCTTATAGAGTTAGATTAAATATATTTAGAAAAAAATATAAAGTAGTTTTTATAGTAGCATTAACCCTTCTTTTGATAAATAGTTCAGTAGTGTTTTTCAACAAATACTTATATTATGTGGTTGATCAACCAAGAAAACATTTTTCATATAAAATGCATGTTGCTAAAGAGTTAGCAGCAGAGTTAAAGGCTAGAGATATAAATTGCATAAGTTCTGATGCGAAGATGACACAACGATTAGAATTCTATGGTGTAACCAAATGCAACAAGTATGCATTGGAAGAAAACACTTTAGAGTCTGAAAATCTCAATGGTGTAACAATAAGTTACAAAAACAGACTCGTATATTCTGCTAATGTTACAAAGCTAAACATAAATTGAATTTATCCAATACTTAAGCCCTTCAAATGATATAAGATTAATCAACATAGGATACAATTTCATAAATATAAAACACAGGGAGTTGCAAATGGCTCAAAAAGCGATTAGAGAATATGACGCAAAGTCGATTTTAGCAAAACATTGGGATAAATATTTTCCAGATTTTACTTATGCTTATGAAACAGTGATGGTTCAAAATGGATCAGAACTAAAGGAAGAGGCTAAGTCTAAATCTTGGTTAAATGAAAAAACATTAGTTGCAAAGCCGGATATGTTATTTGGTAAACGTGGTAAAAATGGTTTAGTACTTTTTAAAGATGCTAAACCGGGTGATGTTACTTTGGAAAAAGCTGCTTCATGGATAGATGAAAAAGCTAGTGCTGATCAATCAGTATATTTTTCGTTTGATGGCGATACTCCTACAGGTGAACCAAGTATTGATAGATTAACTCACTTTGTTGTTGAACCGTTTACTCCGCATGAGCAAGCTGAAGAGTATTATGTTTCTGCAACAGTTGTAGGTGATGATGATGTTATCTACATGTCAGCTGAAGGTGGTATGGAAGTTGAAGAGGGTTGGGATGAGAAAGTTACTGAAGTAGCATTTCCAATTACTGCAACTGAAGAAGAGATAGCTGAAAAAATTCGTGCTAATGTTCCTGCTGATGTAGCAGACAAAGATAAAGCTCAATTTGCTGAATTTTGTATCGGTTTCTTTAAAGCTTACCGTGAGTTAAACTTCGCATATCTTGAAATTAATCCTTTCGTAATGCAAGGTAACAAAATCGAATTACTGGATATGGTTGCTAAACTTGATGATACTGCTGGTTTTATGATGGTTGATGAGTGGGGTAATGTTGAGTACCCAACTGCATTTGGAATGGAAGCTAAATCTCCAGAAGTTGAAGCTATTGAAGAAGCTGATGCAAAAACTGGTGCTTCACTAAAGCTTACTCTACTTAAACCAGAAGCTAGAATCTGGACTATGGTTGCCGGTGGTGGTGCTTCAGTTGTTTATGCTGATACTATTGCTGATTTTGCTGGTATTGAAGATCTTGCTAACTATGGTGAATATTCTGGTGGTCCAACTACTGGTGAGACAAGATTCTATGCTGAAACTCTTTTAGACCTTATGACAAGAGAAAAAGATGCTCAAGGTCGTGATAAGATCTTAATTATTGGTGGTGCTATCGCTAACTTTACTGATGTTGCAAAAACTTTCACGGGTATTATTCAAGCGTTTGAAGAGTATGCAGATAAAATGAAAGAAGTTGGTATAAAAATCTATGTTCGTCGTGGTGGACCAAACTATGAAAAAGGTCTTAAAGACATCAAAGAAGCTGCTGATAGATTAGGTTTATATATTGAAGTATACGGACCTGAAACACACGTTACAGATATTGTGCGTATGGCATTAGAGAAGTAAGGAGAAATAATGGAACAATTATATACAAAAGACACACAAGCGATTTTTTGGAATAACAATAAAACTGCTATCCAGAGAATGTTAGACTATGACTACACAATTCAAAGAAAAACTCCGTCAGTTGCTGCGATAGTAGCACCAACAAGCGGAAATAAATTTGAGAAGTTTTTTTATGGCCCAGATGAAGTTATGATTCCTTTATTTAAGACTACTGCAGATGCTAAAGCTGCTCAGCCTCAAGCTGATGTACTTTTAAACTTTGCATCATTTAGAACTGCTTATGATGTAACAATGGAAGCTTTAGAAATCGGTGGTTTTTCTTCAATTATGATTACAGCTGAGGGTATTCCTGAGCGTTTAGCTCGTGCTATGAATCAAACTGCACGCGAACAAGGTGTAATTGTTATCGGACCTGCAACTGTTGGTGCAATTACTCCGGGTGCATTTAAAGTTGCAAACATTGGTGGTACTATTACTAATATTGTTCAATCTAAACTTCACCGTGCAGGTTCATGTGGACTTGTAACTCGTTCAGGCGGATTGTTTAATGAGCTTTCTAATATAATCTCTATCAATGCTGATGGTATTGCTGAGGGTGTTGCTATCGGTGGTGACAGATTTGTTGGTTCAGTTTTTATTGACAACTTACTTAGAATGGAAAAAAATCCAGCAGTTAAATATATGATTCTTTTAGGTGAAGTTGGTGGTACTGAAGAGTACAAAGTAATCGAGGCTATCAAAGATGGAAGAATTACTAAGCCGGTTATCGCTTGGTGTATCGGTACAATTGCTAAGTATTATGATTCAGGTGTTCAATTTGGTCACGCAGGTGCATCTGCAAATGCTGAATCTGAAACTGCTGAGTTTAAAAACAAAGCAATGGCAGAAGCAGGTATCCATGTACCAGCTACATTCAATGATTTACCAGCTAAGATTAAAGAGGTATTTGAATCATTAAATCTTGACCCAATTCCTGAGCCTGAGATGAACATTTGTCCTACAGTTAGAAGAAGTAAAGAGTTTATCTGTACTATCTCTGATGACAGAGGCGATGAAGCTACATACGCTGGTTTCCCAATCTCTTCTGTTGCAACTCCAGACACTGGTAAAGGAATTGGTGATGTTGTGTCATTATTATGGTTCAAAAAACAATATCCAAAATGGGCTACAGACTTTATTGAAACTGTAATTAAAACTGTTGCTGATCACGGTCCTGCTGTTTCTGGAGCTCACAATGCAAAAGTAACTGCTCGTGCTGGTAAATCAGTTGTTGAGTCACTTGTTACTGGTTTATTAACAATCGGTCCAAGATTCGGTGGTGCTATTGATGGTGCTGCGAAATACTTCAAGCATGCAGATGATAATGGTATGGATCCAAAAGCATTCTTGAACTACATGAAAGGTGAGGGTGTTCCAATCCCTGGAATTGGTCACAGAATTAAATCTCTTAAGAACCCAGATTTACGTGTAACTGGTCTTATGAACTATGCTAAAGAACATTTCCCATCAACTCCACTTCTTGATTATGCAAGAACAGTTGAAGCATTAACTACATCTAAAAAAGAGAATCTGATTCTTAATGTTGATGGTACTATCGGTATCTTAATGGTTGACATGTGGAGAGCATTAGGTTATTCTGAAGAAGAAATAAATGAGTTTATCGAATCTGGTACACTTAACGCATTCTTCATAGTTGGTCGTTCAATCGGTTTCATTGGTCATGTACTTGATGAAAAACGTCTTGCAATGCCAATGTACAGACACCCAATGGATGATATTCTTTATGATGTTCCAATGGCAGAAAAAATATAATTTTTCACACAATTCAAGGAGATTCATCTCCTTGAATATTCTTTTATACCCGCAATATAATATTATTCAATAAAACTTTTTTAATTTTTATCTCTTTTTGATATACTTGTAGTAAATATTTATCTTATTGGACTTCTATGAAAAAAGCATTTACGATGTTAGAATTGGTAATGGTTATTGTTGTTATTGGTATATTGGCAGCAGTAATAATACCTAGAACAGATTCAAATAGCTTACGAGAAGCTGCAATTCAGGTAATTTCACATATAAGATATACACAACACTTGGCGATGGTGGATGATAAGTTTGATGTTAATGAGGCTGGCTGGTATAACAGAAGGTGGATGTTGAGATTTCAAGAGAATTTAGTATACACAACATTAGCTCCTAATAATGCATATAATAATGAATGGGCATATACAATTTCAAGTGACTTACCTAATTTTACAGGGCACCATCCAGATTTAAACGGAATGGCTAAGAATCCATTAAATCCAGAACAATACATGAGTGGCGGATACGATAATGTTTTACATGTAGAAGATCCTAGATCTATGAAAAAATTGAGACTTGGAAGTAGTTATAATATCAAGGATGTGACTTTTGGAGGAGGATGTCGTTCAACGACACTCTTTATACATTTTGACCATTTAGGTCGTCCCATGAATTCATTTAATGTAAGTTCTGCTTATGAAGCTGACCCTGGTGGATTTCCTAGATTACTTACTCAAGCTTGTATAATTACACTATCTGACGGTTCAGATAATGTACAAATAGCAATAGAACCTGAGACAGGATATGCTCATATTTTACCTTAGTATTAATGAGTAATCTCCCCAAAATTCCCCATCGAAAAAAAACTTCTAAAATTCCTTTAAAAAACTATTGACATCAAAGGTTGATTTGTCTATAATTCCCATCCACAAACACAGAGACCTAATGTTTAGGACTTAGAGTGACTTCGAAAGAGGCCACAAAAAGATGTTTGAGATCATTGAAAACTAAGCAAGTAAATAGACGAAGTAACTAATAACAAATTAGTTGTTTAGTCAATAATAAGTTTACTTAGAAATAACTAAATAACAACAACCGTCTATTCTATTTGAATCCAATTTATTTGGATCCCAATAGTAATAGATACTATACAAAAAAGTCCATAAACTGTTCACGCGGTTTATGGCAACAAAGCCAATGATTTTTAAATCTTGGGCAAAGATCAGTAATTTCACAGCAATGTGCTCTTTACATGATGAGGAATCTACCTAAACTATTTCTCAAACATTTATGTTTGTAGCTTTAGTGAGGGGAATTTGGAAGGGACTTTG
>NZ_JAPHUF010000003.1 GCF_026196735.1 Sulfurimonas sp. | reverse complement strand
TAGAGCTTTTATAGCTTCAGCTGAACCTGCAGCTTCCCATGCCTCAGGAGCAGTTGCTCTAAAGTCTGTAGCGCTAACGCTTGACGGTAATACAGTTACCCCAATAGCTACTGCACCTAAACTTAAAAATTTTCTTCTTTGCATTTTATATCCTTCATTAATTAGTCCGAAAAAGAAACAAAGTCCTTTTTCTTTACTTGGACCGTTGTACTCACTAAAAATTCAACTTTCGTTAAACTATTTTTTTAATGAAACTATATGAGCAGATAGTGTTTTGATATCATCTTCTGAAAGATTTGTAACTTGACCTTTCATCAGACCTTTCATAGCTCCACCATAACTACCATCTTTATAACCATTAAGAGAAGCAACTAAATCAGCTTCACTCATATCTGCAATAACTTTTGACTTGCCAAGAGCAACTTTTTCACCTGCACTACCATGACAACCGGCACACTTGTTGTAAAGTGCAGCACCATCAGCAGCTAGTAATGTTGATGAAGAGATAATAGCACCTGCTACAACTATAGATTTTAATGTTTTTGTTATTCTTGTAGTTTTCATTTGAAACTCCTTTTGTTTGATGGAGTAAGTTTAACAATTAATTGTGAGGGAATTGTGTAGTGGAAATTTTACTATTTTAACTTTCCGAAGATTTTATATTTTTCCCAGTAAACATCAACAGCTTCTTTTAACTCTTCTTGGCTGAGTTTGCTTTTTTCTTTTAGACCAAACCTGCTTATAAATGCGTCCGACATAACGCTGGTCTCTTTGGCTGGATAGTTCAGGTAACTTATAATCGCATTTTTCATATCCGTCTCACTGCTATATATAAGCAGATACTTATAAAAGTATTTATCTATACTCACAGGCAACTTTTCATGACACTTGACACAGTTACTCTCATATACATCTGCCTCTGCAAAACAAAACATAAGGCTAAGCGTTAAAACTATTTTTTTTACCATGATATACTCACCTTTGTTCCAACTCTCTCTTGAGAACTTATATCGATATTTAGGTTATACTCTTTAGCAATTGCCGAGACTATGCTCAGTCCTATTCCAAAACCACCGCTGCTTTTATTGAACCTTTTATATCTCTCTTTTATCTTAGAGATATCTTTCTCAGCTATGCCTATGCCGGAGTCTTGTACACTAAAGCTTCTGCCCTCTACAGTGACGATTATTTCTCCGCCGACTTCGTTGTACTTTATGGCATTTGAGAGCAAGTTATCTAAAAGTTTAGAAATTTTAAATCTGTCTGCATACAAGGTCGTTTTTTCTATAATATTTGCGCTGATTTTTATTTTTTTAGCTTTTGCAAGAGAGGTGAAATACTCTACTCTCTCTAAAACCAACAGCTCTATATCTATATCTTCGTTATTGGAAACTATTTCATTACCAAGCGTCAGGTAAGTCAAATCTTGGTAGATATTTGATACTGTTTTTGCGCCTATGTCTATCCTCTGTATCTTTTTTAACAGCCCTTCATCAAGTTGTGATTTGTCTATCATCTCTATATTTGCAACTATAGTACTTACAGGTGTATTTAACTCATGAGTCGTATCTTTTATAAATTCATCAAGCAGAGTGATGGCATCACGCATGGGTTTTAAAAACAATCGAAGCAGGATATAACCTATAACTAGCATAAACAAAAATGTAAAGCCGGCAAAAATCATAATCTCTTTTTTGGTTTGTATTAACCACTTTTTGTCATCTTTTACTTTTACTATTATATATCTCGCACCAAGATAATAAGACTCAGGTATGTTAACCAAGTGAATTACCTCATCTTCAAGATATAAAATCTTATCTAGTCTAAGTTTAGTGTCACTCGTTGCAAAAATCAGCTTTTCTTCGTTATCAAAAATCGCAGAATCAAACTTATCGTTTCTTGGATAGATTTGTGTTTTATCAAAGTTTACATGTAGTTGCTTCAAATCTTCTATAAGCTCTTTGGAGTACTTTTGCAGGGTTGATTTTTTTTGTTGTAACATCAAATCTTTTTGAAGTTCAAAATAGATAAAAGAAAATACAGATATGATAATAACTGTCAGTAAAACATACAGAGCCAAAAATCTAAATAGAGTCTGTTTTTCACTTTGACGAAAATCTGTACCCAAGCTTTTTGATGCTAACAATTTTATCCTTTCCTATGATTTTTCTAAGATCTTTTATGTAAGTTCTAAGAGCATTTTCACTAGGAGTCTCTTCATAACTCCAAAGAGTGTCGTAAATCCTCTCATGTGAGAGCACTTCTTCTTGGTTTTGTAAAAAAAGTTTTAAAAGTTGAGATGTTTTTGTATTTAACTGCACCTGTTTACCATCAACAAACAGTAGATTTGACTCTGTATCATACTCTACATGTTCATCTATTTTAACTCTTGCACTTGTCTCATGAAAAAAGCCTCTTTTTAAAATACTCTCCACTCTAAAGAGAAGCTCTTTTAAAACAAACGGTTTTCTTATGTAGTCATCACAACCGCTTTTATATCCATCTTCAAGAGAGTCTATGGAGTTTAGCGAAGTTATGTAGATAGCAGGGGTTTTAACACCATCATCTCGTTTTTGTTTTAAAAGCTCAAATCCATTAAGACGAGGAACATTTACATCAAGCAAAAACAAATCAAACTGTTGCTCATAAATAAGCTCCGAGGCTTGATCTCCATCATAAGCAGTTACAAGCTCAAAACCGTGTCCTTCTAAAAAATCAACTACAGTTTCACTAAGAGTCAAATCATCTTCAAGTAAAAGTATTTTTGCTTTCATTGAGATGAATTTTCTTTTTGCAAGTTTTTTTCATAAGCTTTTTTCTCTGCCTCGTTCATTTTAGGAACTCTTGCTTCAAGCTCTTTTTTAAATTTTTCAAGATTTTCTTTTTTTACATAACCCATTATAGATATTAGCTCTTGTGTGCTCATTTCACTAAAATTTTCCCCAGCGTACAAGAAAGAGATTAACAATAAAGATGAGAATAATATGGTGATTGTTTTTAGCATTTCATAACTTTTTTATTAATTTTATTAGATGATTATACACTAAATATTTTTAGTGATTACATATGATATGAAAAAAAAGTGTAATGATTGTGTAGCAAGAGCGCCTATTTCACATTACTGTAAAAGTTTAAAAAACTAAAGTATAGTAAACACCTCTACCGCTTCCATGACTCTGCATAACACCTTTTTCTACTAAGTAGGCTAAATCTCTACTAGCTGTAATTCTAGTTATTTTTGTGATTGACATGTATTTACTAGCTTTCATACCACCTTCAAATTCAGATGGTAAATATGAAAGCATTTTCAGGATAATCTTTTTATGTCTATCATTTAGTTTTGTATTTACATGTTTATCCCAAAATTTACTCTTTGTCTGGACCACTTCAACCTTTTTAAGTGTTTGCTCAATTGACTCGATTAATATCTCTACAAACCAATCTACCCATAAAGCAATATCAAGATTCTTTTTTATACATGTCAAATCCAGAGTTTTATAGTACTCTTTTCTCTTTACATGTATAGCAGAAGCTACAGAGTAAAAGTTTGCATTTACTAACTCGGATTTGCTCAAAACATAATCCGTAATAGCTCTTGCAATCCTTCCGTTTCCATCATCAAACGGGTGTATAAGCAAAAACCACAAATGAGCAACCGCAGCTTTGTAAACTATCTCAGATGAATCAACTTCTTCATTTAACCACTCTAAGTATTCGCTCATCATCTTTGGCATCATACTTGATGGTGGTGCGATAAAGTGAATTTTCTCTTTTTCCCATGTACCTGAGACTATTTTCATAGCTTTTTCATCTACTCTAAATTCACCTACTAAAATCTTTTTAAAGCCTGACTGACCTGTAGGAAAAAGTGCTTTATGCCAAGAGAGAAGTCTCTCTTTACTCAGAGGCTCTTTAGAGTTTTGTTTCGCATCTATAATAATCTCTACCAAAGAGTCTGTTTGATTTGTGTAGTTGTAGTCCTCTTGCAATCCAAGCCTAAGAATCTTGTTTATAGATGAGCGCACAGAACTTCTCTGTAAAACTTCACCCTCTATAGCTGATGTTGCAACTGCTTCATTTTCAAGTACATCTAGAAGTAGCTCTTTTGAGTTAGTGTCATTCATAAATTTCTCTACTGTTTGCAGCTGACCAAGTTTATAAAACAACTCTTGAGTATTGGTTTTAGTATAAGTAAAATTAGGAAAGTTTTCACTCTCCCAAATCCACTTTTTATCTGTTTGATACGATTTCATAATCTAATTGTATCATTTTTTGATACAATAACTGGAATTAATTGTATCATTTGTAAGTTTTAGCTGTTTTAACATGTATAAAAATTTGTAGATTCATACAAACCAATCAAACCCTACTTTCATTCTATTACTGTATAATTTCATAAACAAACTCCAAGGCTTATTCACATGTCAAAATACAACAAGTACAAAAAGAACCCAACACTACTAGAGCAGTTTCGTTCTTTTTGCTTTCAAAACAATCCTAAAGACCTTGAACAGGCTATAAAGTACTTTGGAGTATTTGGCGGTATGGGTTGGGATGTTGATATGGATAAGCCCTTGTCAGAGATAATTGAGAGCAAGGTTTTTAACAACTATCGCTACATTCATGCAGACATCACTCAGATTACTGAGAGTGATAAAAACTCTCATGCACTTCTAAGCGGTATTGCCATGGGAGACCGCAGAACTCACTCTGCACTAAAGAGAGCTCGCATCTCAAGAAATGACGGAGAGTATGCGATGGAGACTCTTTTTGAGCGAGGTTTTTTAGAAGCCGAGTACTCGTTAGAGACTCCGCCAAATGAAGAGGAAAGAGTAGATGAAAAGCTGAACTTCACTAAACCTTTTATGCGTTTTTGGTTCTCATTTGTATCTCCGTTTTTCAAAAGCATCAGAGACGGCGACTATAAAGAAGCGCAAGAAAGATTTGCCAATCGTGAACAGGAGTTTTCTGAACTTGTCTTTATGAAACTCGCACGAGATGTTATAAAAAACAGTTTTAAAGATGACCCAATTGTAGAGATAGGAAGCTATTGGGATAGAAATACAGAGATAGACATCTTGGCAAAAACAAAATCCGGTAAAGTCGTTGCAGGAACTACAAAATACTCTAACTCTAAAGCGAAAAAAACTGAACTTACAAAACTAAAAGAGCAGACGGCATTGGCTGAGTTAAAACCCGACATCTTTGTCGTCGTCTCAAAAAGCGGTTTTACAAATGAGCTTAAATCCCTAAAAGGTGCAGAGCTAAAGTTACTTGCTCTTAAAAACTTTAAAAGCCTTGTAGAAGATTTGAGTGAGAGAGACTTTATGGAGTGCGAGGGAAAAAGATATTAATAATCTAGTAAATCTTTTAGCACAAAGAACGAGCCTAAAAAAAGAGTATATAACTAATATTTTAAAGCTCCTTGATGAAGGCTCGACCATCCCATTTATTGCCCGTTACCGCAAAGAGATGACTGGCGGAGCGAGTGATGAAGTCTTGCGTGAGTTTGAAACTATCTATCTTAGTTCTAAAAAACTATTAGAGCGTAAAGAAGAGATATCAAGACTTATAACCCAGAGAGCTACTCTGAGTGATGCAATCAAAAAAAGCATTGAGCAGGCTGAGACTTTGAGAGTTTTAGAAGATATTTACCGCCCTTTTAAAGAGAAGAAAAGTTCTCGTGCGACTACTGCAATGGCAAACGGTCTGACTCCGCTTGCAAACACTCTGCAAAGTGCAAGACTTACTCTGAGTGAATTTAAACAAGAAGCCAAAAAGTTTATCAAAGGCGAAATCACTTCAGTAGATGAAGCGATAAAAGGCGCTCAAGATATTTTAGCTGAGCGTTATGCAGACTTGCCTCGTGAGCGTGAAGCCATCAGAAACTCAATGCTACGCTACGGCTCTTTGGAGACTAAAAAAACAAAAAACTTTGATGAAAATGGCACCTTTAAAAATCTTGAAGGAAAAAGTGAAAAAGTGGCCTACATTCCATCTCACCGCTACCTTGCTATTATGCGCGGGGTTAATGAAAAAGAACTCTCTGTAAAAATCACTACCGATGTGGAGCGAATCCTAGAGAACATCAAACAATATAAAATTCCTCGTCATACTTCGACTTCCAGTGAGCTTCTATTTGATGCCTATAAAGATGGCCTAAAGCGTCTTTTACTTCCATCATTGGAGCGTGAAGTCCAAGCAGAACTAAAAGAAAAAGCTGACATGTCGGCAATAAGTGTTTTTGGTAAAAATCTAAACCAGCTTCTGATGACTCCTCCTGTTACAAAAAGGGTTATTTTAGGAGTTGATCCTGCATTTGTAAGCGGATGTAAACTCGCAGTCATAGATGAAAACGGAAACTATTTAGAGTCGGCTGTAATCTATCCTACCGAGCCAAAAAATGACTATAACAACTCAAAAAACAAAGTGCTAACTTTGGCTAACAAGTATAACATCACCGGAGTTGCCATAGGTAACGGTACGGCTTCAAGGGAGACACAAGAGTTTTTTGCCCGTCTAAACAAAGATGAAAATGCAAACCTAAACTACACTGTTGTCTCAGAAGCAGGCGCTTCAGTTTACTCTGCTTCAAAAACAGCACAAGCAGAATATCCAAACCTTGATGTAACCATAAGAGGCGCTATATCCATCGCGCAAAGACTTCGTGACCCGATGGCTACACTGGTAAAGATAGACCCAAAATCTTTGGGCATAGGGCAGTATCAACACGATGTCGATCAAAAACTCTTAGAGAAAAAACTTGATGATGTGACATGTGATTTGGTAAACCGCGTTGGCGTAGATATAAATTCGGCTTCGGCTTCTTTACTTTCACATGTAGCGGGAATTGGTGCAAAAATAGCGCAAAATATTATAGATTATCGTGATGAAAACGGAAACTTTTCAACTAAGAGCCAACTTTTAAAAGTAAAAGGTCTGGGCAAAAAAGCTTACGAACAAGCCGCTGGTTTTATCCGGATAAAAAATCCTAAAAATATTCTTGACAATACGGGTGTGCATCCTGAGAGTTATGAGGTTGCCAAAAAATTAGAGGGCTTAGACTTAGACAAAATAGATGTAAATTCTAAATCTGAAGAATTACATGTAGGAAAAGAGACTCTAAAAGACATCATCAAAGAACTTAAAAAACCTGGATTTGACCCCAGAGAAGATTTACCCCCGATTCCTTTTAAAGAGGGTGTAACGGACATCAAGATGCTTAAAGAGGGCAGTTTTGTCTCCGGTGTTGTCAGAAACATTGCAGATTTTGGTGCATTTGTGGATATTGGGCTTAAAAATGACGGCATGATTCACATCTCAAAGATGAGCCAAAAGCGAATTTCACACCCTTTGGAAGTTCTATCACTCAACCAATTTCTGCCGCAAATCGAAGTTATTTCTATTGATACACAAAAGGGCAAAGTTTCTCTTAGCTTGGTATAATTAAAATATTAAAAAATAAAAGAGCATTATGATTCAACTAGTAAATATCTGCAAAAATTTTGGCAAGCAAGAACTGTTTGATAATCTAAACTTCAAGTTAAATTCCGGCAATAGAGTCGGTTTAGTCGGCAGAAACGGAAGCGGTAAATCTACACTTTTTAAAATAATCATGGGCGAAGAGACTCCAGACAGCGGTGATATCATCATCCCTAAAAACTACAAAATAGGCACTCTTAAACAGCATCTGGAGTTCAGCGAAAGCACTCTAAGAGAAGAGGCAGCCCTAGCCCTAACCGATGAGATGAAATATGATGTTTATAGAGTCGAGAAGATTCTTTTTGGTTTAGGATTTACTCAAGAGGATTTAGACAAAGACCCACTCTCTTTTTCGGGCGGTTACCAAATCCGTATCAACCTTGCAAAACTGCTTGTTACCGAACCAAATCTGCTGCTTTTAGATGAGCCTACTAACTACCTTGATATTGTCTCACTTAGATGGTTGAAAAACTTTTTAAGAGCCTTTGAGGGTGAAGGGATACTAATTACCCACAATAGAGACTTTATGGATGGGGTTTGTACTCACACTATAGGTATTGTGCGCAAACAGCTAAACATTATTCCTGGTGATACTCATAAATTTTATGAGCGCTTAAGCGCGGATGATGAACTTTATAAAAAACAAAAAATTGCACAAGACAAAAAAGTAAAAGAGCTTGAAGAGTTTATAGCCAAAAACAAGGCTCGTGCCTCTACTGCCGCACTTGCTCAGTCAAAAGTAAAACAGCTTGAGAAGATGGATTTGATGGATGATTTATTTTTTGATTCAACCCTTGAGTTTAACTTTAACTTCAAAGAAACACCGGCAAAGATAATGCTGGATGTGAATAACCTTAGTTTTGGCTACACACCTCAAAATATTCTCTTTAAAGATATATCTTTTAATATAAAAAAAGGAGAGTGTCTGGGGATTATCGGTAAAAACGGTAAGGGTAAATCAACTCTGCTTAATGTTCTTGCAAGAGAACTAAAACCTCTTAACGGTGAAATAAATTCTCATCCATCAGTAGAGTTTGCCCACTTTGGTCAAACAAACATAGCTCGTCTTCATCCAACTGCGACTGTAACAGATGAGATACACTCAGCAAATACAAAACTCTCTACACAAGTCATCAGAAGTATTTGTGGTGCTATGATGTTTAGCGGAGACTCTGCTGATAAGAAAGTTTCTCTTCTCTCAGGTGGAGAAAAAAGCCGTGTGATGCTTGGACAGATTCTAGCAAGAGAAGTAAATCTGCTTTTTCTAGATGAACCTACCAATCACCTTGATATGGACTCTATAGAAGCTTTAACAAAAGCAATACAAAACTTTGACGGTGCAGTTGTCATCGTAACTCACTCAGAAGAACTGCTTCGCCGTGTATGTGACAGACTTATTGTCTTTGCAAAAGATGGCGCTGAGTATTTTGACGGCGGATATGACCTCTTTTTAGAAAAAATCGGCTGGGAAGAACAAGAGGAGCAAGAAGAACAAATAAAATCTGCTCCAAAAACTAACAATAAAGAAAATAAAAAGCTAAAAGCGGGGCTGATTCGTGAAAGAAACAAAGCAATATCACCTCTAAAAAAGAGAGTTGAAAAACTGGAGAGCTGTATTATGGAAACTGAAGAGAGTCTGGAACTGAATCATCGAGAGCTAATAGAAGTTTCAAACAGCGCAGAGAGCACTAGACTGATGGAGTTGTCAAAAATCGTATCAGCGCAAGAGCGTGAAGTCGAAGAAAGTTTTGAGATTCTAGAGTCTGTACAAACTGAGCTTGATGATATCACACAAGAGTATGAAAGAAAGTTAGCAGAACTAGATTAAATATCAACTCTTTTTATCAACTCTTTTATGCTCTCTTTCTCTTTTTGGGTTGTTAATGTGAAAGTATAATTAACCCCGCCGATAGCATCTTTAGATGTAATATCATCCAGTTTTTCTAGCATATGTTTTGAATTATCTACACTGTCAACCAAGTAGACTAATAAAAAAGTATTATCACTCCAACGAATTAACATGTCATCTTGGCGCGTAATCTTTTTAAAGTGGTTTGCAAAATTACTCAAAGCCATATTATCACTACTAAAATTATCGCTATCAACTTTGATTAGTATTGCACCAATAATCTTTTCATTGAAAGTAGCCGCATCTTCATAGCTTTGGGCTATATGAAGAAAATAATTTTTAGAATAAGCGCCGCTGTTTATATCCATATTTGCATGGTTGTCAATCATAATGCGTTTAATCAAAGTTTGTGTGATGTCTGTTAAAGTAACAATTTTATACTCATCGACATCACTGTTTATATCTACGGAAAAAGCATGCGGCTCATAATCCGGAGTAAGTAAACTTACAACACGGTCTATCTCTTGCATCTTCATAACTGCATCAAACCAGCTCTCTCCCGATTTAATTTTTTCAGCATTAAAGTATGATGGATGAGGAACAAAATGATCAAGAAATTTAGGAAAAACTTCTTTATATTCTTTCAATGAAGAGACCGCAACAAATTTTTTAAAAGATTTATTGATTAAAATAACTTCATCATTATGAAAAATAACAATCAAATTTTGTTGAGAATCGACAATGCTTTGCATTAAATCAAAACTGATATTGTCTGGCATTAATCATTCCTATAAACTGTAATGGTTGAAATCTATGGAGTTTCAACTCTTTATATTACCTAAAATATCTACATATGTTAAATAAAGCATCATAAATAATATTTCACTCGCCACACTCAAACTTGTATGAAGCACTGTATTTTATAGTATGCTCACTCTTTATAGGCTGTGTTGTTTGACTTCCTGATTCTCTCATCATACTGCGCAAGGCTATCGGATACTGAGGGCTATTTAAGGGGTTTAATAACACTTCTTTTATTTTACAAGTCACTTCGTACACATCACTTAAAAAACTTTTATAGCTCTTTGCATAATTCAATGCTTCGAGTTCCAACTCTTTATTTACCTGTTTGAGTGCTTGCTTCTCTACTATCCAACTAATAGGATTGATAGTGAGTTTTAACTTGTCTTTTTCAACAGTTGCTCTCTCAAGATTGTCTATAACATTGTCTAGCTTTTTACTATCAGTAAAATCACATGTAAATATGATACTCCCTTGGTAACCAGAGAAAATTCTTTTACTTTTTTTATATTCATACATAGGAGATATTCTATAGCTGCCGTTTGTGCAGATACCTTCGCTAGCTGTATTTTTTATTGCTTTTTTGAAAATCTTTTGTATTTTTAATTTATTCGTATCTTCTACTATCGCTGTTATTGAGGTGCTCATCTTCGTTGGTTCAACTTCTTTTACAAATTCGCTGCTCTTTTGAACTTCAAATGCATTGGACAAAGAGAAAATCATACTTAGTAATAAAATAATTTTTTTCATTTTTTTCCTTTAAAACTCTATATTTACAAAATCCAAACAGAGAATTTTTTACCCTTTATTTTTCCATTTTTTAGTTTTTCATATGCTTCATCTATCCTAGAGTTCTCAATAGCAACATAACTTTGTCTTTCGTAAATATCTATCTTTCCGATGCTGCTTCCTTGTAGTCCTGCGTCCCCTGTCAATGCGCCAAGCAAATCTCCGGCACGGACTTTGTCTTTTTTACCGCCCTCGATTACAAGAGTAACATTGGCAGGTTTCATATCAAAACCGTTTACAACCTTTAGTGAAGTTGCATCTTCAAAAATACGAGTATCATTTTTATACTCATTTACATTTTGTATCTCGCTTGCTTCATAAAGAGTAAAAGCCAGACCCTCCGCTCCTGCTCGTCCTGTTCGTCCGATTCTGTGAGTGTAAGTCTCTTCGCCGTGAGGTATGTCATAGTTTACAACCATTGAAAGCTCTTTTATATCTAAGCCTCTGGCTGCCACATCAGTTGCCACTAACACTGTAGCAGATTTGTTAGCAAACTGTACTAACACATCATTTCTTTCATACTGCTCTAAGTCCCCATGTATAGCAAGAGCGTCAATATTTTTCTTCTGCAGAGTGTTAGCAATTTCATCAGCTTCTATTTTTGTGTTACAAAAGACTATGACATTTTCAGGCTTAAAATTACTAAAAATATTTACAAGTGTATTTAGTTTTTGCCCGTACTCTACTTCATAAAAATACTCAGTGATTTTATTTGTTGTCTCAGTAGAAGTTGTTTTAATATTTACAGCATCTTTTTGAAGAGTTGCGCTTATGTCCAAAATCTCATCAGTATATGTTGCTGAGAAAAGAAGAGTCTGTCTCTCTTTTGGGGCAAATTCCAACACTTCATTTATCTCTTCACTAAAACCCATATCTAGCATTCTGTCAGCTTCATCAAGAACTAATGTATCCATATGTTCAAGTGACAGTGTCTCTTTTTTGAGGTGTTTTAGTACTCGCCCTGGAGTTCCGACTATTATGTGAGCACCATGACGAAGTGAACCTAGCTGTGGACCAAATGCAGTTCCGCCACATAGAGTTAAAATCTTAACATTATGTGTAGCCCGTGCGAGCATTCGAAGCTCTTTTGCTACTTGGTCAGCCAGCTCTCGTGTCGGACAAAGTATGAGTGTTTGAATTCTAAACTTTTTTACTTGTAGTTTACTCAGTATACCTATACCAAATGCGGCTGTTTTACCGCTTCCGGTTTTTGCCTGTGCTATTACATCACGGCCCTCTAAAATATGAGGAAGACTCTGAGCTTGAATAGGTGTCATCTCTTTATAACCTATTTCGTTTAGGTTATGAAGCATCTCTTTTGAAAGAGGAAGATTTGAAAATTTCATCAATAAATTTCCTTGACTCGTCCAACTTCACGACTCATAAGACGGACTTTAATACCATGAGGATGAGTAGCTGATTTTGTCAAAATATCGCGAACTATACCGTCTGTCAAGCGTCCACTCTCTTGGTCCTCTTTTAAGACTATGGCTACACTCATCCCGCTTTTAATATTAGCTCGTTTTGTACCATCCAACATCTAAATAGCCATATTCGGTGAGCAAACAGCATTTTCAAAAGCTGTAACCTCTTGCATACTGCTTAGTGATAACTCATCTATCGCATTCTTGTCTAAGTTATATTTTTTTGCAAATTCAGATATAGCTTGTGTATTGAATTTTTCAATATCTCGTACGAGAGCATAAATCTCGCCCAATACACCCTCATCATCCAGCAGTGCCGACTTTACTGTGTCATCCACATGCATATCATCAAGTATTGTCTCTAAATCTTTACCAAAAACTGTATCTATAAGAGAAAGTACTCCTACAAAATAGGCTTGACCAAGAGTGTTACTTCTAACATCAGGTTGTATTTTTTTAAGTATATTTTCCATCAATTCTGTACGATGTTTTATCATCAACATTAAGGGAGACAAGGTTTTGCTTTTTGATACAGATTTTGAGTATATCATCAGCATCAGCCATTGAGCAAGAGGAGTACGTCCTACAAGCATCAAGATATGATGAATAGAAGAGATTTTATTTCTAAAATGAAAAGCAGCTGAGTTTATATACCGCAATAACTGAACAGTAAGCGCATGATTCTGCTCAAATTCTGCTGTTATTTCATCAATGTTGGTATCTTCCATAAGCAGAGTATATAGTTTAAGAATATTCGCTTGCGAAGCATCATATGTTGGATTTTCAAGAATTTTTGGTTTTGCAAAGAAATAACCCTGAAAAAATTCACATCCTAAATCTTTCGCTAACTGGTATTCATCTACAGTTTCAATTCTTGTAGCTACAACTTTTATATCATTGTTTCTTAGAGCGCTAATTATACTTTTGATAGAAGAGTCTTCTTTAAAACCCTTGTCAAAATTTATCTTCACAAAAGAAAGTGTTTCTAACACATTTGCATACTTCACAAGACTCTCTTCATTAATCACAATATCATTTATAGCTAATTCATACCCTCTTTCCTTTAGTTGTTCAAATCGCTCTATGACTTTTTCATTTATATCAAGGTAGACTATAGAAAATATAAAAAAGCCTTTGGGTATTGTGAAAATAAGATCGCTCATCAAAAATTTCTCATCAATTTTAACAAATGCTTTACGAGAACCAAGCACTTCATGTGTTCCAAATTTATTCAAGACACTGTTAATAACAGCTGCACTTACAAAACGATCAGTTACATTCTCTTTTTGCTGATGCCCCTCTTGGTATAATACTTCATACGAATTTAGATTCCCATTAGTATCAATTATTGGTTGACGGCCTAAATGTACATTTTTCATATTAATTTCACTTTCTCATTAGTAATAATTTATTATATTGCTTTTTAACTTATACTATGTTTTTAAACCTATGCATCATAATTGAAGCAGCAACCCCGACATTTAAACTTCTAACATCATCCATCATCTCTATCTCTACAACCTCATCACACATGTCAATAACTTCTTGTGATAATCCTTTACCTTCATGTCCCATGAGAAGTACCCATTTTTGAGGCACTCCCACGCTCATAAGCGACTTTGAATTTTCTGTGACTTCCGCTGCAAAAATTCTATAACCATTTGCTTTTAAAGCTTCTAGTGTAGAAAAAATATCATCATAGATATGTACATGTAGTTTGACTATGTGCCCCATAGAAACCCTGAGTGCTCTTCGTGCATAAGGATGAGGAGCATAACGAGGCAGGAGATAAGAGTTCACTCCTAAAGCGGCCGCACTTCTGGCGATTGAGCCGACATTTTCAGTCGAGGTAATATCATCAAGCATGATTATATTATCACCAAGATTTTCTAATGGAGTCTCTTGTGGTCGAATACCATGCATCATACAGTTGTGATGAATCTTGTGACCGACTATACTCTCCATCTCTTTTTTATCAATAACAAAAAGTTTTGGAATATCTTTTTTAGATATTAGCTCCGAGAACTCTTCATAGTACTCACTAGTAGCCAAAATACTTTTTACATGTATATCAGTTTGCAGAAGGATATTTACAACTTTTGGAGAGTCTGCTATAAAGCTGTTATCCTCCGTAAAAGCATTCTCTCTTAGCTTATGGTATATCTCTAATTCATGCCTATTTGTTTCATCTATCTTAATTAAATTCATAACTAAGATTTTATCATTTTTCTCTTAATATACATCTCATACAAAACAGGAACAACCAACAAACTCAGCACTGCAGAACTAACAACTCCACCCATCATCGGTGCAGCAATTCGTTGCATAACTTCACTTCCGACACCATCTGAATACATTATCGGTAAAAGTCCGGCTAATATTGCAAACAGTGTCATAAGTTTTGGTCTAACTCTTTGAACTGCTCCCTCGTAAATGGCATCTCTTAAGTGTTTGCTATCAAACCCATCTCCATGCTTTTGTTTTGATTCTTCTACACTATCTTGAAGGTAGATAATCATAATGATTGCTGTTTGTGCCGCAATACCAAGTAGTGCTAAAAAACCCACAACTACGGCAACACTCATACTAAAGTTTAGGTAATTAATATATAACAGACCTCCTAAAAATGCAAAAGGAAGTGTAAAGAAAATCATCAAGGTTGTCACAACATCTTTTAATGCCATATAAATCAATATTAGAATGACAAGAAGTACAACAGGGACTATCCAGACTATCTTATCCATTGCACTATCTAAGTACTCAGACTGACCTGCCCACTCAAAATAACTTCCAGTGGAAAGTGTTAAATCCTCTAAAAGTTTTGAAGCCTCTTCTTTATAGGCACTTGGACTCACTCCATCTTTTGGCGTTATATATACATATGTCACAGGTGAAGCCATCTCACTTTTTATAACTGAACTGCTTTGTCTGTATGATACTTTTGCAAATGTAGAGAGAGGAACAAAGCCTAAAGATGTTTTTATTTGAATATTTTTTATACTCTGGATATCTTGCCGTTCATCATCTTCAAATCTCAAAGTGATAGGATAGCGCTCTATTCCTTTATAGAGTGTAGCTATCTGTATACCGCCGATTGCAACAGATGTGTAGGTCAACAGTTTGTCTTTTGTTATGTTATACCTTGCAAGAGAAGACTCATCTATATCGATATCTAAATAATAACCGGCACTAGCCTGATCTGCAAAAACACTCTGAGTCAGCTCAAGCCCTCTAAGCTTAGTCTCTATCTCTTTTGCATGTTTTTCTAAGCTATGAGCATCTTTTGAGTAGAGTTTTATACCAAGGGGTGTTCGTATTCCGCTTAAAAGCATATCTATTCTTCCCCTAATCGGGTAAGTCCAAGAGTTTACAAGCCCCGGAACTTTTAGTGCATCTTCCATCTCACTCATCAATTTTTTATAAGTCATACCCTTACGCCATTGGCTTTTATCTTTAAAAGTGATGATTGTCTCTATCATGCTCAGAGGTGCAGGATCTGTCGCACTTGTAGCCCGTCCTCCTTTTCCAAAAACAGTTTTCACCTCAGGAAATGAGGCTAAAATCTTGTCTGTTTTTTGAGTTATCTCTTTACTCAAATCTATCCCTATTCCATAAGGAGTTACAGGCATATACATAAAAGTCTGTTCATTTAGCATTGGCATAAATTCCCAGTTGAGACTTTTGTACAGCGGATAAATATATCCCAGAGAAGCAATTGTTAGAGCCAAAATAATGTATCTTAGTTTTAGAGCTATTTTTAAAAATGGGTTATACAGCCAGATGAAAAAACGGTTAATTGGATTTTTAGTCTCTAATGGTATTGTGCCTCTTAGAAAGTATATCATCAAGACAGGCACCATGGTAACTGAAAGTATCGCTCCAACAGCCATAGCAAATGTTTTTGTAAAGGCTAAGGGAGTAAAAAGCATACCCTCCTGCCCTGAAAGTGCAAAGATTGGTAAGAATGAAATTACCACAAGAGTTAGTGCAAAAAATATCGGTCTTCCAACTTTTTGTGAGGAGTTTATGATTACATCAACTCTTTGTTTGTTTGAGATTTTTGCATTTTTTTGTTGCAGTTTATACAACTCTTTGTGAGCATTCTCAATCATAACTATTGAAGCATCAACCATAGCCCCGATTGCAATCGCTATACCGCCTAAACTCATTATGTTTGAGCCGACTCCAAATATTTTCATAAGCAAAAATGTAAAACCGATTGTCAATGGTAAAATAATTAAAATAATAAGCGAAGACCTAAAGTGAAATAAAAAGACAGCTATTACAAAGATAACAATCAGACTCTCTTCAAGGAGTGTGAATTTTAGATTGTCTAACGCTTTTTCGATAAGGCTTGAACGGTCATAAGTAACTGTTACATCAACATTGTCAACTTTTAGCTCACTCATTTTTTGTTTGATTTTGTCTATAGATTTGTACACATCAGAACCATAACGAAGCATAACAATTCCACCAACGACTTCACCCTTACCGTCTAAGTCTGCCATACCCCTTCTCATACTTGTAGTTACTTCAACTCCCGCTATATCGCCGATAGTTACAGGCACACCACCATCTGTTTTTACAACTAAAGCACGAATATCATCCAAATCTTTTACATAACCCTTAGCAGATATCATCCACTCGTAACCATTTTGTAAAACTATTCGTCCACCTGTATCGTTGTTGTTTGACTTTATGACTTTAGCAATATCCGAAATATCGAGACCATACTGAGTCAGAGTATCGTTATTCACAACAACTTGATAATCAGGAACAAATCCACCGACACTTGCCACCTCACTAACACCATCCACACCCAGTAGTGCAAACTTGTAGTAGTAGTCTTGAATGGCCCTGAGCTCAGCCAGATTTTTTGTTTTTGAACTTAGTGCATACTCATAAACCCAAGCAACACCAGAAGCATCAGGACCAAGTGAGACATTCATAGAAGAAGGGAGTTCTGAGGTAATGGTAGAGAGCTGTTCAAGAACTCTGGTCCTTCCCCAGTAAAGGTCAGTGCCTTCTTTAAAGATTATGTATATCAGAGCATTACCGTAAGTTGAAAAACCGCGAACTGTCTCAATATTTGCAATAGACATAAATTTAGACACAAGTGGGTAAGTTCCCTGTTCTTCAACAATCTCTGGACTTTGACCATTCCACTTTATTTGAACAATCACCTGAGGAGGTGAGAGGTCTGGAAGTGCATCAACTGGAGTATTTTTAAGAGCCCATACAGAGGCAAAAATTAAAAACAGTGTAGTCATCAGGACTATAAATCTGTTTCTGATACTTAGTACAATAAGAGTTGATATCATCTCACACCTCCTCTAGTAGAGCCCGTTGATTTGAGCATCAGAGTCCATTAAAAACAGAGCGTTATTTACAACTTCATCGCCCTCACTCAAACCACCTAGCACTATATATGTTTTAGAGTCTAAGAGTTCAACATCAACTTTTTTAGGCTCATATTCTCCTGCATACTCTCCTGTCACAAAAACATAAAAGGAACTGTTTTTACGAATTACAGATGTAACAGGAAGGGTTAAAAGCTCTGTTTTTTCACTGCTTGATTCCACAGTTACATACATTCCCGTTTTCAAAAAGTTTTCTTGGTTGTTGACATGTAGTCTTAGGGTTAATGTACTCTCTTTAGTATCTAGTGCAGGATATAAAATCCCTTTTTTTGCTTCAAAGATATCATCGCTTCCAACAACTCTAAGAGTAAAAAACTTCATTTTTTCAAGACGAGATAGCTCTTTTTGGTGAACTTTTACCTCAACCCAGACACTCTCAAGATTTACTATCTCGAAAAGTTTTTGTTTTGCAGAAAATGCATCAAAGTTAGAGATGTTTTTAACAAACAGGTACCCGCTTACAGGTGATTTGACACTTGTAAAACGAGAAGCTTTTTTATTTGTCTCAATACTCTCTATCTCATTTTTATCTACATGTAGAAGTTCCAGTTTCTCTTTTGCGCTTTTTAAAATATCTCCGTTTGAATGTTTTTTAGAGTATTTTAGATGAGCCAAATACTCCTCTTTTGCACGCAAAACTTCAGGCGAATAAACAGTAGCTAAAACATCACCTTTTTTTACATATTTGTAAATCGTATCCGCATACAACTCTTCTATATATCCGCCAAACCGTGGTGTTACACTGTATCTTTTGGAATCATCAACTTTAATATAACCATAGTTTTTTATAACTTTTGCCGTTTTTACTTTTTTTACATGTGTAGTTTGAACTGAAAAGAGTTGTTCAACTGTGACCGGCTTTGCTTCAAGCGTTAACAGCAAAGATAATAAGATTATTAGATGCTTCATTTTGTTTCTCCAACCAAGGCTTGTATTTGTGCTTCATATCGTTTGTACGAGGCCATAGCCATATATTTTTTCTCTTCTAAAGAAAGCTTATTTTCTTGCATGTTTAAAAAGAGAATAAGATTTTTTCCATTTTTTAACATAGTGCTAGAGAGCTCTAACATATGATCTATTTCAGGGATACTCTGTGTTGCTATTATCTGATAAATCTCATAACTACTTTGCAGGTTTGAATAACTCACAGCCAAGTCAGAACTTAATTTCTCGTACAAATCACTACTTTGAAGTTGTGCTTGCAAGACCTCTTTTCTGGCTTGTTCACTCTCTATAGATTCACTCCCATAAATTGGCAGTGATGCACCGACAGTAATATTGACATAATCAGCAAAAGCTTCTCTATAGAAGTATCCAACACTTACAAACGGATCTATCTTTGAGGCCAGATCTCTAACTTTCACCAGTGAATTTTTTTCTTTTATTTTTACCAGTTCTTTTTTATAGGATTGGTTATTTTGTAACTCTGAAAAATATTCATCAAAAGTTTTTGGCTCTTTTGGATCTACATGTGATTCAACAGATGTTATGTCTTGATTGCTTAAATAAGATAATCTTTTTAAAAGTGAGTCAAAAGTGCTTTTGATTTTACTCTTAGCTATTTTGAACTCTAAAAAGCGTAATTTTGATGTAGTTATATCCATCATCGCACTATCTCCACTACTGCTATAAATCGTATGAAGCTCTATACTTTGTTTTATCAAATCAATTTTTTTATCTACTACTTGCAGCTTCTGCTTTACTTCCCAAATCGTGTAAGCCGTTAGTTTTATCTCTTTTACTAAGGCAACCTTTGCTTCTTCTAAAGAACCATAAACAACATCCTTCTGAGCTTTTGCCAGAGAAGCATTTGCAGCTCTTTTTCCAAAATACGGAATTTTTTGTTGAAAGGTTAAAGATGTGAATTGCATAGGTTCGATAGAGCGGTTTGTTAAATCATCAAGCTGAATATCACCTACACTGAGAGAGAGAGTAGGATTTGTAAAGTGTTGAGTCAATTCTATAGAGTCATCAACAACTTTAAGTCGTTGTTCTATCGCTTTTAAAGAATTGTGAGTAGAGAGCGCATGAGAGATGATCGTCTCTAAGTTTTGTGATTGTGCATAACTCATAAGCGCAAAAAGTATAATAATAATGCGTAACATAACAGACTCCCCTCTTTAAATCAAGCTAGCTCAAATATTTACTGAACTTTTAACACGATACTTCTTGCCAACTTTAGGAGCTACAAAGATATGTATCTGCCAAGTCCCGCCCATTGAGAAGTTTACTTCTACTTCATAATTTCCATTACCCAAATATTTAGCACTGCTTTTACTCTCCATTGCCGGCATTCCAGGCATAGCAGGCATAAAAACTTTTACGCTGACCTTATCAGCATCGCTTAAAACTCCGCTCTTTTTAATGTGTAGAACAAAAGTGTTATTTCCGACGACTAAAGGCTTTTCAGCACTTAGTTTAACAACTGCATCGCGACTTTTAACCTCTTTGTCAAAAGCTGCCCCGTTAAGTGATGTAAAGAGTAGTGTTACACCGATTATTAATGATATAAGTTTCATGAGATACTCCTAGTATATAGTTTAAGTAATTATATTAATATATTGTGCAGAGTGTGTGTAGTAGAAGTTTATGTATTTGATTAGCTAATGTTTAATTATGATAAACACATTTATACATCAAGAAAAAAAATATTTATTTTGGATAAAATTATTCCCGATAATAAAAAAGAAATGATAAAAAAATGACAGAAGAAAAATTTATACACGATAGTCAAACTGTTTTAAAATTCATAAAATGTTACTGCGATAACAAACATGATAAAAATTTACAAAACAAAGAGACTCTAAAGCTATGCTATAACAATAAATACCTAAACAAAGAGATAGATTTTGAACTCTGCTTTGATTGCAGGTGTACGCTTTTTTACTCATACTCCAAATTACAAGACTGTCCTCACACTGACAAACCAAGCTGCAGAACATGTCCGGATCCTTGTTACGGAAAAAATGAATGGAAAAAACTGGCTAAAATCATGAGTTACAGCGGTATGAAACTAGGACTTTCAAAAATCAAAAAATTTTTCAGAATTAAATAATGTATAATAAGGTTTTACTAGAGGATATTTGATGTTTAGTGCGATTTATACAGTTATTGGAATAATTTTCGGAGCATTGGCTGTATGGATTATAAGCGTAAGAACTTTAAAAGATTCTCTAAAAACAGAACTTGAAAAATCAACTGTTTTAGCAAGCCAAAATGCCGTTTTACAAGAGCGCATAAATGGACTCAATGAAAAAAATCAAGAAAAAATAGAACTGCTTCAAAAAAACAAAGAACAGATGACACTAGAGTTTAAAGAACTCGCAAATAAAATACTCGAATCTAATTCAGAGAAATTCTCCACCCAAAACCAAGAAAACCTCTCCAAGATGATAACTCCTATTAAAGAGCAATTTAGCGAATTTAAAAAACAGATAGATGATGTTTACATAAAAGAGGCTAAAGACCGCTCAATGCTTCAAGCTGAAATAAAAAGTATCAAAGAGATAAATCATCAGATGAGCAAAGATGCTAAAAACCTCACAAGTGCGCTAAAAGGCGAAAGTAAAAAGCAGGGCGTTTGGGGAGAGATGGTCTTACAAAGAGTTCTTGAAAACTCCGGTCTTCGCGAAGGCGAGGAATACAAAAGAGAAGTCTCTATGGAGCACGAGAGTGACGGCAGCCGCTACCGCCCTGATGTAGTTGTTCATCTTCCAGATACTAGAGATATTATCATTGATGCCAAAACTTCTCTCACCGCCTATGAGCAGTATACATCGAGTGCAGACGAAGAACAAAAAGAAATTTTTGCCTCTGAGCACTTAGCATCTATGAAAAAACATATAAAAGAACTAAGCCAAAAAGATTACACAAATTTAAAAGGTGTTGAATCTCTGGACTTTATCTTTATGTTTGTTCCTATTGAAAGCGCTCTTCTTATGGCTTTAGAATATGACTCTACACTTTTTGATCATGCTTTTAAAAAAAATGTAATCTTGGTCGGTCCAACTACTCTTATGGTCTCTCTTCGCGCTGTTGAGAATACATGGAAGTATGAGCACCAACAAAGAAATGCCCAAGAGATAGCCCAAAGAGCCGGTCTTTTATATGATAAGTTTATAGGTTTTATAGATAGTGTCGAAAGACTTGGAAAACAGATAGGTACTGTGCAAAAAACCTATGATGAGGCCTTTTCAAAAATGCACTCTGGAGCCGGAAGCATAACAAGCCAGTTTCAAAAACTACAAAAGCTTGGAGCTGCAACAAGCAAGAAACTGCCTGAGCATATAAACAAACAACTAGAAGAGTAACTACGCTTCTAAAGAGTCTATAATTGCATCAGCAACTCTAAACGCGTTTGCATAAATCGTCCAAGTATATGGAACACTTCCACCTGTAGGCATAAAACTGGCATCTGTTACATATAGATTGTTTAACTCATGCGCTTTACAGTTCAAATCAAGTACTGATGTTTTAGGGTTTATACCAAATCTGCATCCACCGGCTACAAGATTTGGGGGCGGCGCGGATGAGATACTTACTGATACTTCCTCAGCTCCCATATCATGTAAAACGCGTTTTGCTTTTTGCGCCAAATGCTGGGCAATTTTGATATCATGTGGATGTGAATATAGATTTATTGCTCCAACACTCACTCCGTACTTGTCTTTAACTTTATCATCTATGGTTACATTACAGTAGTCTGTCGGTAACCAATCGTTAAAGACTTCAAATTTTAAAACTCTTGATGTGGTAAGATTTTTGTGCATCTTTTTTTGAAGCTCCGCACCCCAGATAAGGTTTCCATTGTCATCGCGTAACTCTTTTGTTGCACGACCTATAATATTGGCATGCTCAAATAAAAAGTCTATAGTCCCGCCTTTAAGTTTCTTACCTTTTGATTCATACTCATACCAACCTTGTAAAGAACGATTGAAAAATACTCCCGGCTGCATTAGCTCACGCTGTTGCTCTTTAGTTAACTTTTCAAATCTTATGCGCCCCTGTCCTACGCCGCCAGCTGAGAAGATAAGGTTTTTGCCTACTTGTCCGCTGTTGTTGGCTAGACCATTTTGAAAATGTATGTTTTTAGAGTTTAAAAGAAGTCTTGATGTCTCAATAGCTTGGGCTGCTACAACAAATATTTTGGCTTTAATGCTCTTGCGTTTCATATCTTTATCGTAATAATGCGCTCTTGTAACATTTGCTTCATTACTCTCAAGTTTAAAAACAAAAGCATCAGTGATTATCTCTGCTTTGCACTTTTGAAGCAAGGCGGCTCTAGCGCTTCCTTTTGCCCCCGTAGCACAGCCATAACTTCCACAAAAATTTGAATATGAACAACCCTTTCTACCAAGAGCATTGTGAGGCAATATTGCACGGGGAGTCGGTATGCTTTCATAACCTAAGCCTTTACATGCGCTGTCAAACCATTTTGTAGCGCTATTTACTTCCAATAATGGATATGGGAAATTTTTCGTTGAGCGCGGCTCTGAAAATTTATGTTTAACCGCATCGCCTGACACCCCTATAACCTCTTCAACCTTTGTATAGTAAGGCTCTAAATCATCATAACTTATAGGCCAATCAACAATATTGGCACCTTGAATTTTGCCATACTTACTTTTGAGACGAAAATCATCTGGTTTCATACGATGAAAATAACCGCTCATAAGGTTAGATGAACCGCCAACCATAGAACCGTTCCAAAAACTCCAGTTATACTCATTTCCCTCATACCTTGTTACGACGCCGTCTCTGTCGCGGTCATTTATTACATGTTGTTCATCTTTGAGAAGTGGTGTATACATGCTTCTTCGACTCACCGCTACTTCATCTTTGGTAAAATCTTTCTCAGAATAATTAGGACCTTTTTCTAAAACAACCACCTTGTAGCCGGCATTAGCAAGTTCGTAAGCAACCGGTCCACCGCCTGCACCGCTTCCTATAATACAAATATCGTACTTCATAAAAAAGCCTTCGTCGGTCTTGGTAGTCCAGGTTTATGATTTAGCCATTTCCATCCGCTCATGGCTTTATTGCCTCCATAAAGTGGATCTCCTAGCATAGCTTCAAGAAAATAAGTCAAAATATTTTCCAGCCAACTATCCCCCCAGATTGTATCGGCAATTTCTTGGAGTACTTTTTGTCTCTGCTTATCAGACAACTTTGTATATGTTTTTTTATATTTTGATACAGCTTCTTCATTGAGCCATTTTATGCCGTCTTTTATAAAAGCTTTGTTTTGTGATGTAATCTTTGAATGTTTGAGTATTTTATATAGGTATGAATTTGCATTGATGGACTCTGCAGTCGGTACATCAGCAACCTCGCCAAAGAGGTCTTTATGCACTACTGACATAGTCTCCATAGTAGTAACAGCCCCAAAAAGCTCACCTGAATAGGTAAGCAATACAACTGAGCTAAGAAAACTATTTTTTAAAAAATTTCTGCGTTGTTTAAAAATCATGGGTTATTATACTAGTTTTTATCCTCGAATACCAACCATCTTTGTGTAGATACAGCAGTTAGTTGCTTCCACACTTACCAGCGCCGCATTTCATCACTGTGTTAGGAGGAGTATTGGCAGCACCGCATTTACCTGCACCACATTTCATAACTGCTTTAGCACTTTTTTTCATACCGCATTCACATTTTGTACATGTACAAGAACTCTTGTCTTTAGAGCAATCACACTTTTCACATTTGCAATTACCATCAAAGTTACAAACTTTACCGTCTATATTTAAAGTAAATTTTTCACTTTTAACTGACTCTGTCTCTGCACTAGCCGTTGTAACACCAAAGCCCATCAATAAAGCTGCAACTAAGATAAATGTTGATAATTTAAGAATTCTCATTTTTTTTCCTTTGATATTTATGATTTAAAAATTATATATTAATAGTGTGTAATGTTTGTGTAGTATAATTGTATGAATAAATTAAAGGAAATAACTTTGCAAGAGACAGTAGAAGATTTAGAAGAACAACTGCAAGAAGCACTGGCAAAAATAGAAAATATAGCAGCTCAGGTTGCTGAAAAAGATTTGGATGCTTATGAGGGTTTTATGCAAACAGAAACATATAAAGATAAGATAGTAGAGATAGGACACAAACTCAAAGAGCGTGGTGTAGATATAACCACATTAACCGAGTAAAGATGACGCCTGCACTTTACTTTCTTAGATCATCAGAACAAAAAATTGCCACTGACATAATTCACTTCGCTTATAGACTAGATGAAGTTAGTAAGACTATAGAGGATGTTAAAGAACTTGACATGTACCATAAGTTTTATGGACTAACAGATAAAGACCTTGGCCTTTATGCTTTAGTAAATCATAAGATTGCGGGTGCAATTTGGATGCGATTACTAAAAAAAGAAGATAATTCAAATGCCTTTGTAGATGAAGAGACTCCGGTTTTAACTATTGGTGTCAAACCAGAATTTAGAAACAAGGGTGTAGGTTCAGCTATGCTAAATCAACTCCTTTTAGAAGCTGGCTCACTCTATAAGCAGATAAGCATAAGCTTACTGGATGATGAACGGACAATAAAATATTTTGAAAAATTTGGTTTTACAAAAATAGAAGATTCTGGCGGAAAAAGTCCGGTTGATAACAAAGATGTAATAAGCATGATAAAGAGTATTCAAAAAGAAGCTGTAGTGCGTCCAAGTGATGGTTATGACCCTAAAAAGTGGATGGACTAATCATGAAAATACTTCTGATGGAAGATGATGCTGTTTTATCAGATATTTTACTAGATTATCTACGAGAATCTTGGAGTGTTGATTATGCTTTTAACTCAGAAGAAGTATATAAAAAATTAGAGTCAAACAGATATGATCTTTTTATCTTTGACATTAATGTGGCCGGTAAAAACGGGCTTGAACTCTTAAAAGAACTAAGAAAATTCAACAACACTACACCAACTATTATAATCACTGCTTACACAGATACATCATACCTCAAAAAAGCATTCTCTCTTGGTGCTCACGACTACATCAAAAAACCTTTTGAACTTGAGGAGTTGAATGTTCGCATTCAAAACACTAAAAAACTTTTTAATATCGACAATAAAAACAATATACCGATAACTGATGATATTTTATTTTCTATACAAACAAAAACAATAACAAAAAATTCCAAAGAGTATGCTATAAGCCAAAAAGACAGCGATATACTTGTTTATTTTATCAATAACCAAAAAAGAGTTATAACTAACGAGGAACTAACACAAAATATTTGGGATTTTGACAGTATCCCAAGCGATGCAACTATCCGTTCACATATAAGAACTCTCAGAGAAATTATCGGCAAAGATAAAATACAGACAGTAAGAGGGGTCGGCTACCAATATGAATAATATAACCAAAAAATCATTCTACTCCTTTTTAACGCTCTATCTTCTATCTTCATTTATCTTCTTATTTTTAGCAAGCTACTGGTTTTATTCATCGCAAACTTCAATGGAGATGCAAAATAACTACTACAAAATGAACAATATTGCTGACAGGGTAAGCGCAAAAGTTATAAAAGTGCATATGATGGGCGGAGAATTTACGCTAGCTAAGTTTCCTGATGCTGCCGTAGCGTTATATGACAGTGAACATAAAATAAAATATGGCTCAGAGTTACAAAATGTAGACTTCTCAAAAGACTACTATCTCAATGGCAAAACATTCACCCTAATCTCGCAAACAACAATCGGACACCTTGGAGTAGACCATGTAGTCGTACAAAGTGATAAGTATACAGCCACTGTTTCAAAACTAAAAAATAGAGTCATTGTAACTTCTATTTTTGTCGGTATAGCTATTGTAATTATAGCCGTGATACTCTCATATATATTTTTACGACCGATCAAAGATAAGATGCAGGAGATAGAAAACTTTGTTAAAGATACAACTCATGAACTAAACACACCAATAACTGCACTTATGATGAGCACTTCAAGGGCAAAAAGTAAAAAAGTGTATGATGAGAAAATCATTCAAAACATCTCTATCAGCACCAAGCAGTTATATGATATCTACTCATCTTTAAGCTTTTTGAGCTTTGATGCAAAAGATGAAACTACACAGGAGTTGGATTTTAACGAAATAGTAAAAGAGAGTATTGATTATTTTGATGAACTTTTAGAGAGAAAAAATATCAAGCTAGAGTTTACACAAGCTACATGTATTCTCAATATTGACCCAACAAAAGCAAAAATGCTTATAAATAATCTACTAAGCAATGCGATCAAATACTCTCTTCCAAACACTAAAATAAATATACAAATCACAAGAAACTCTTTTTTTATTAAAGATGAAGGAATAGGGATAGCCAAAGACAAGCTAAGCACTATTTTTCAAAGATTTACGAGAGCAAACTCTTATGCCGGCGGTTTTGGTGTTGGATTAAATATTGTAGATAGTATTGTAAAAGAGTACGGGTTTAAAATTGAAATAAACTCCAAAGAAAAAGAAGGAACTGAAGTTATTATAAGATTTTAATAACTTCACAAAAGTCTAAAAACGAAGCATTAAACCTACATAAGCACCTGAAAATTCCAAGTCAACTGTTGCATCGGCATCACTTTCGTCAATGTCAATTTTCTGCATTCTATAGCCAAGTTCGATTGCAGGTTGAATAACAGGCATAAAATCCAATGTATAGTCTAGCTTTGCCCTAACATCATAAACTGTAGAATCTCCGGCTTTTACATATTTAATATCAGCTTCGAGTCCAATATTCGTAGTTGGAATTTCCGTGCGGGCTCTTACATATAAAAGTGGTATAGCGATTGTCTCGCTGCCGCTTACATCACCTGCAATTGTAGCTGCCCCGATAGGAGTAACATCATAAGAGAGGTCAATCACTTTGATATCAAGACCTAAGTCAAGAGTTACCCAAAAAGTGTTATCTAATATATTGTAGTAGGGGATAATATCATACTGCTTCATGTCATAAGCCATATTAGCACTGCCTGTAACATCAAAATCTTTAAACTCACCGGTTGCGATACCAGAATCTTCTAAGCTAACATACTCCAACCTAAGGTTAGGAACCAGAGGTACAGGATGTTTGACAAGTGCCCAAACATAAGGCTGTGTTTTGTCTTTTTCACTTGAAGTGTAACTACCGTCCGCTCCTGCGTCACTGTAGCTGGCACTGCCTTTTACATCCTGCATCCACGCACCTGCACCCATCTCAACTCTAGTTATATCTGCTATAGCAGCCGTAGCCAATAGACTTGCGCATGTCAGTGTAGTTAAAAAATTTTTCATAAAAAATCCTTTTTTAATTTGCTAAATTATATCAAAGTGATTTGTTAATTATCTTAATTTTAAAAAGTTAGTTTGAAAATATTTAGGGCGTTAACCCTAAAGAAGGAGAAATAAAATAAGATTATCATCTTATTTTACTTAGTTGGCGCCAATGGCGCCAGAAATAAAAGGTTACCTAGGAGGGTAAATAACCTTTTTGAAATTATCTTTTACAGGGTAATATATCTTGTATGTTTTCTTATACGACTCGGCATTTAGTGCCTCACAAGCATTGCGATTTAGTCGCTTATACGACTCGGCATTTAGTGCCTCACATGCATTGCGATTTAGTCGCTTAGCTAACTGCAGCGATAGCAGCGTCGTAGTTAGGCTCTTCAGTGATTTCTGGAACGATTTCTTTATAAGTTACAATACCTTCTTCGTTTACTGCAAAGATTGCTCTACAAGTAACACCAGCAAGAACTGAACCACCAAGTAATACACCATAAGCGTTAGCAAATTCTTTGTTTCTGAAGTCAGAAGTAACAGTTAAGTTAGTAATACCTTCTGTTGAACAAAAACGACCAGCAGCAAATGGTAAATCTAAAGAAACGATAGTCGGTTTAACACCCTCTAAAGAAGAAGCTTTTGCGTTGAAGTTACGAGTTTCAGTTGCACATACACCTGTATCTAAAGAAGGAACAACAATGATAAGTTGTTTATGCCCTTGAGCACCACCAACTACTACATCACCTAAACCGTCTGAGTTTACAACAGTAATTTCCGGTGCTTTATCACCAACATTTACTTCATTTCCTAATAATTCTACATCTGTACCTTTGAATTTTGTAGTTGCCATTTTTGGCTCCTTTTGTTTATTTATTTGTTGAACGAAGTATATGTTAAATCGGATAAGAACACTCTTATTTGAATACAAGGGCACTTTCGTGTAAGTTTAGTTTAAGATTACAATTTGCTCTTTGGAGAGATGTCCAGTTCGTCTAAGGTACTGAACATCTTTTTTTCATACATCTCTACAGCAACTCTTCCAATCATTGCCGCATTGTCTGAACAGTATTTAAGTTCACTAAGCAGAAGTGATGCCCCGTAAGGTTTTAAAAGTTCTTCTATCTGTCCTCTTAAATATAAGTTTGCACTCGCTCCGCCAACTATGGCAAATCTTTTTGGGGGAACATCTTTAAAATACTTTTTTAACTTCTGAATTAAATGAGCTGATGCAATATGCTCAAATGAGGCTGCGATATCTTTATACTCATCTTTACTCTGTGCCTTTTCTATTGCCAGCCTAACTGCATTTTTAAGTCCGGAGTATGAAAAGGCTATAAGTGGCGACTGAGACAGAGGTATAGTAAAGTTATGTTTTTTTCTATCTCCATCTTTTGCCAACTTCTCTATAAGCGGTCCGCCTGGATAACCAAGTCCCATCATCTTAGCGACTTTGTCAAAACTCTCACCGAAACTGTCATCCATACTTTTTGCCACCGTATCTATCTGCTGTAAACTTTTAACTTCCATTACCTGCGTGTGTCCGCCGGAGACCAAAAGAACCGTAAGAGGAAACTCTGCTTCTTTTTCGATAAACAAAGAGTAGATATGCCCTATGAGATGATTTACGCCTATGAGAGGAATGCCTAGTGCCACAGAAATGGCTTTTGCCATGGTAACACCCTCAACCAAAGTTACGGCAAGTCCGGGAGTAGATGTAACCGCTACTGCTTTTAAATCTTTAAAGTATACTTCACACTCTTCAAGTATCTTAGGTAATGCTTCCGCATGAAGTCTTGCAGCAAGTTCGGGAACAACCCCGCCATACACAGAGTGTTCTAACTCCTGAGATATTTTTTTATGAAAAAGAAGTTTTTTTGTAGCAATCTCTGTAATTGATATTGCACTGTCATCGCATGAACTCTCAATACTTAATATCATCTATACTCTATTCCTTCCTGCTCTTTTTATCCCAGATAGCCAAGCCTATCGCTACAACAACAAGCAGACCAAACATAACGCCCCAAGTAAGTAAATCACCTCCGCTTGTAGCTTCTAAAATCTTTTCTTCATTCATTTATACTTTCTCCAAAATATGTAAATATTCAAAAGTTTTGTTTTGTGCATTTAGCTGTACTTTAAATCGTTTATACTCTTTTTTTACCAAGGAGTACTTTCCATATTTTTGCATTATGCTTTTAACATCCTCTTCACTCATCAAACCCTCATTGTTGTAGCTTAGAAAAATATACTTAAACTGAGCATTGGCAATCAACTCTTTAAAACTCTCATGCACTTTTCTTTTTTTGGAGTAGTCTGAACGATTGTACTCTCTGAGTCCTGTTTTGCCTTGCGGAGTAAACTCATCATAAAGGCTTATTGTATTTAAAATATGATACTTGGAGCTATACTGTCTATGGTTATACGGCGGGTCAAGATAGAGTATGTCACCGCTTATTTTTCTAATCAACTCATTGGAATCTTCATTAAAGACTTGATGGGAGTTTTTGTTTAAGATGAAGTTTGCAGGAAGCAGCTCCAACTCTTTTAAAGCAGGTTTTTTTATTGTTTTTAAAAATGCCTCATATACAGAAGCTGTATTTGCGACTTTGTCAGCACTCTCCAAAAGTGAGCTAAGTAAAAAATAGTATAAGTTACTGCTTATCTTTTTAGTCTCACTCCACTCTGCAATTTTTCTTCTGATTGTGTCTATCTTTTTACCATTATAATCACTAAAGTACTGTCTATTGCTTCCGCTGCCTAAACAGTAGTTTTGGTATATAAAGCCATCTTCAACCAAAGGCAGGTTATTTAGCTCATTTATATACTTAACTTTATCTTCTATCTCTTCATGGTTTTGTATGTAATTTTTGTTGAGTACAAAGCTATAGTGTTCCAAGTCATTAGAGATGACTTTTTTTACATCTTTTTTAAATGTTCGCCCTACTATTCCGGTTCCGGCAAACATATCACAAAAGACTTTTTGTGACAAATCTTGACCGACTACTTTTATTACCTCATCTTTTATCCAAGAAGAGAGTCTAAACTTTGAACCTATATAGTTCATTTTTCAGATTCTTTTAAAACACATTGATCAGAAAACGGCAGAGTGATGTAAAAACAAGTCTTATTTTTGCATTCTTTTTTAGTATCAATTTGGGAGTTTACTTCAATAGTCCCGGAAAATAATTTTTGAACTATCTGCTTTGACATGTAGAGTCCTATTCCGGTTCCTTGCGATTTATCTTTAGTAGTAAAGTATGGGTCAAAGATTTTATCTTCTATCTCTGCTTCTATCCCTTTTGCATTGTCTATACATACGATTTCTAGTGCATAATCTTTTACTCTAAATATCAAACTTATTTTTTTATTTTTAATTTCTTCATTAAAAGCATCTATTGAATTATTTAATATGTTTAGTATTACCTGAGATATGGATGATGCTAACTTTACATCTTTTGCACTCTCTTGAATATCTATCTCTAACTCTATATCTTTGTTTGCTATATGTGTATTGATAATACTTTTTATCTCTTTTACAATATTATCAATTTTTCTAATCTCAAGGTTGTTTCTTTTATCAAAAAATGACATAAAATCATTGATTGTTATCGCCAAATGACTTATATTATCCTCTATGATATCAAAGTTCTTTTCCAAGTTTGTTTCATCACATTTTGACATTCTTGCATCTACAGTTGCTAAACCAATAGTATTTAATGGCTGCTTCCACTGATGAGAAATATTTGCCATCATCTCACCCATTAAAGCAAAGCGAGCCTGCTCAAAAAGCATAATATCTTTTTTCTTATTTTTTTCTATCTCATCTTGTAGATATATTTTAATATATTTTAAATGTTTTGTAAGTCTGATTATAACTGCGATAGTTAATGGAGTTAATATAAGCGGTAAAAGTATAGAAATAGAAAATAAAAAGTTTGTGTACTCGACACCAAAAAGTACACTGAACAAGTAAACCAAAGGTATAGATCCAATTAGAGCAAGGATAGTAAAAAAAATAATTATCATTTTTGGCGTACAAATTGAAAGCAGGACAATTATCTTATCTATAATCCAATTAATCATATTATCTTCTGCTCTCTCTTACAAAATTTCTAACTTCTCTGTCAAGCGCAAAAACATCATCAATACTTTTTGGTAACTGGGTAAATCTTTCAAAAGTATCTATGATGATTTTACTGATATCCATAAAACCTATCTTTTTGTTTATAAACTTCTCTATAGCCACTTCATTTGCAGCATTTACAACTGCGCCGCGAGCTGGATTTTTAAGAAGTTCTTCTTTTATTTGCCAAATAGGATATCTGTCTGTAGTTATCTCACGAAATTCAAGTGAACCGACTTTTAATAAATCGACATGTGAGAGTATATTTTCTTGCATCTTGGCATCAAGCGCAAAGGCTATAGGGAGTTGCATACTTACATTTGCAAAGTGTGCGGTAGTCGAGCCGTCTTTGAAATCTATAAGGGCGTGAATAAGCGACTTTGTCTCTATAATCGCATCATATTTGCCCTCCCCAAAAAGCCATCTTGCTTCTAAAAGTTCAAACATCTTGTTGACCATAGTAGCCGAATCTATAGTGATTTTTTGTCCCATAGACCAATTTGGATGTTTTTGGGTATCTGCAAGTGTTGCAGTAGCTAATCTTGAGACTTCCCAATCACGAAATGCTCCACCGCTGGCAGTAATAATCATCTTCTCAACAGGTCTGTCCTGCATAAGGTACCAAAGACCAAAGTGTTCAGAGTCAATTGGTTGGATTTTAGTGATATCCATGAAACTACCACAAGCAACAAGTGATTCTTTATTTGCAAGAGCCACTTTTTTTCCGCAAGCAATGGAAGTGAGCGTAGGACGAAGCCCTAAAAATCCAACAAGAGCATTTACAACTAAGTCGCTTGATGAGTCTTCAATGACTTTTAATATTGACTCTTCACCATGAAAAACATTGTTATGATTAACACGAGAGATATCATCACTCTTGGCTACAACAACAACCTTTGGCTTATGTTCTAAAATCTGTTTGTTCAGGAGTTCAATGTTATTTCCAGCAACTAAAACTTCAATATTAATGTTGAACTTTTTAGCAACTTCGAGTGTATTTACACCTATTGAACCGGTACAGCCTAATATTATCAATTATACTAACCCTCTAAGAAGAACAAGCATTACAATAGCGCCAAAAAGATAGCCGTCAATTCTGTCAAGAACACCGCCGTGCCCCGGAAGCAGATTCCCACTATCTTTTACATCAGCACTTCTTTTTAATGAACTCTCAAACAAATCACCAAATATAGAACTTGCTGCGACCATAAATGATATAACAAGAGCTACACCTAAATCTACTACGCCAAGTCCGACAAACATACCGCCAAGTGTTGCAATAGATATCCCGCCGGCAACACCTTCCATAGTCTTGTTTGGGCTTGTTTCACTAAAAGGTGTTTTACCTATGCTTTTGCCAACTGCGTAAGCCCCGACATCAGTTAGTGCTACAACAACTAAAAGCCATAAAAGACTCATTACGCCATACTCTTGGTACATCGTAAAGATAAAAAGCATACCTGCGGTAGGATAGATAAATGGAAGAAAGTTTTTCCAAGTGATTTCTCTGTTGTATGCAACAGCAGCCCCATAAGCCACACCTGCTAAAACAAACAAGTCATCACCATAAGGATAAAAAGCAGCTAAAAGCCAAACACCGCCTGCAAAAAATACAAGAGTATCATTCTTTATACCAAAAAGCTTTTGTGCTTCAAGAAAGGCTAAAATATATATTAAACCAAGAAACAACCACATAAGAAAAAAGTTGTCTATCAAACCAATAAAAAGCACCGCTGCTACAAGAACCAGCCCTGTTACTATTCTCTCTTTGGAACTTGTGAAAATACTCATATGACAAACCTTACTATTTAATCTCATATACTTTAAACAAGTCCAAAGTATATTCAGTCACTAAAGCTTCGCCATTTGGCGAGAAATTAGCAAAATATTAGGATCATTATAGCCAATCAGACTTTAATATCTAACTTGTGTATAGGAAATTCACTCTCCTCTATTTCGTCTTCGTCTGATTTTTCTCTTTTTTTATTTCTGGCACTCTCTTGATCAGCCCCATTTTTTTCATGCTCTCTATCGGGGTTAATTTCGTGATTTTCTTCTGCGGGACGAACTTCTAAAACTTTTTCATCTTTTTCTTGTGCAGCAGCCTGCGCCACCATATTTTGAAAGTCCACGCGATTATTATGACTGTTGGCAACCGAAGCTACACTAGCAGTTTGTTGATTAACATGGATAACATTTCCAATTGGACCAATAGCCATAACAATCTCCTTAATTTTATTCTAAAATGAAGGAACCACTACTGATAGTCCCATAAAGGAACGAGTCCCTTTATTCCGCTTGGGGCGCTGTGCCCACTGAAGAGGGCATCTTCAATGCAGATTCATCTAGTATCTATTTCTATTGTTTTGTACTTATTATACAATACATTTGCACCATTTTGAATAGTCACTTCTCTCCTAGGAGTATAATCGACCAAATAGCGGTCTTTATTAAACATTGTAAAATCTACACAGAGTCTTGCAGCTCCCTCTATGATGTTCATTGGAAGGTTTTGTTTGTCGGTTGTGATAATCACATGTGCTGATGGTCTATCTTTCATATGTATCCAGATATCTTTCGCTCTTGCCTTTTGAAGCAGTTCAATATTGCCTTTTTCATTTTTACCAAGCTGTACTTTATAACCCTCTATCCAAAAAGTCTCAATAGAATCATTAACTTTTATTTTCTTCGCTTGAATATTTTTAGGAAAAAGAAGCTGGATTTTTGCTATATCTTTTGCCTCTTCAACCGTATGGATAAAAAGTTTCATATGCTCTATTTTTGAAGAGATTGAACTTTTTTCCAGATGCATATGAGAAGCTCTTTGTTTTGCCTTTTTACTTCTGTTAAATAATGAGTTTGCCATATCAGAAACTGAGTCAAACTCCTTGTGAAGCTCTATTTTAACCACTTCTCCATCATAATCATTTACTTCAACTACTTTTTGATATGGCTTAATATTATGTATATTTGCCAGAAGTAGATTTCCTTGATGTTGACATATTTGGGCTTCCTCGGCAAGTTGTTTCTCATCATCAAGCGAAGCGTATAACTTGTGCAGTTTTTTTAGTTTTTTATTTAAAAAAGATATTTTTTGCTTTTTAAGTGAAGAGAGTTTGCTGTCCATCTCTTTAGCATACTCATCATACAAAAACTGCTCGACATCATCGATAGGGTAGTCTTTTGCAACAAAAGGTGCAGGTGGAACATCTAAAAGTTTTTGCCCTACTCTAACCTCACGAAAAGAGGAAAACAAATCTACATGTCGAAGTGCTTCAAGAACGATATTGTCTTCATCCAAGATAATTACATTTGTATATTTTCCCGTAAATTCAAACTGCAAAAAAGTAATCTCTTCCTTATATGCTGAGGCAATTGAAGTTTTGATTCTTATGATCTTATCGCCGTTTAGAAGTTCTACATGTAGAATGTTCGCGCGGTTAAATCTTTTGGCAAGAAGTACATCAAATGGGGCATTATATACTTTAGAACGAGGGTAAGATTCACACTTAAACATCCTTGAATTAGAGCGTTGCATCTCAAAATAAATTTCATCATCTCTGTCAAATGCAATCTTTACTATTGTATCGCTTACTCTGTAAATTGCAGAGATTTTTTGAAAATTTTGTAGGTAAGTAATTATTTGCTTAAGATGTGATAGTTTCATAGGTACTATTTTAGCTGATTTTTTAGTTATAATTGTGAAATTTAAAAAAGGCTTTGATAAATGACTCCTAAAGGGTTTGGTAAAAGATACTTCTCATTAGCAGCAATTCAAGCCTATATTTCACTACAAAAAATCTCTGCCGCGAGTGTATCTGTCTGCACGCTTGACGGCAAACCACTTAAAATAGCAAACAACTCTCCACCATCAGCATAACTATTTCTCTCAAACAACAAAAATATAAATATAACGGAAATAAAATATGTACAAAAAAAAGATACTTTTATCGTTGCTCTTCTCGAGCATTTTAGTTGCTGGGGACATTGAGCTGGAACCCCTGCTTATTACTTCAACGGCAATAAAAACAGACGAGTTGAAGTCAACTGACGCTGTTGAAATTTACACGGCAAAAGATATACAAAATGCTCATGTACAAAATGTTTATGAGTTTTTAAACCAACAGACTTCAGTTATCACAATGCCCTCTTACGGAAATCCATTCTCCCAAAAGCTAGACTTGAGAGGTTACGGTATCGGTGATGGATACCAAAATATAGTTATTACGATAAATGGCAGAAAAATAAACAATATAGATATGGTTGCACCTCTTTTAAGTGCAATTTCTCCCTCTTCAATAGAGCGTTTGGAGATTATAAAATCAAGTGGGATTGTAGTTGGCGGAGATGGAGCAAATGCAGGTGTCATAAATATAACCACCAAACGAAACAGCTCCAAAGAGATAACTCTTTACGGCGGTACAGACGGCATGGTTGATGGCTCTTTTTATCTGGGATACAATGATGACAAACTCTCTATCTCGGCAAGTGCTGAGGCACAAAAGAGTGACGGAACTCGCACTATAAACAGCCAAGGTGACAAAGATGAGAGTTCTCTAAAAACAGGTACACTAAACATAACATATCTTCCCACTTATGCCTTAGAACTAAGAGCAGGCGTTTCCTTTGCAAGAACTGATGTCACTTATGCGAGTTATTTGACACTTGATGAGTATAATGACGACCCCTCGCAAGCCGGAGATACAAACTGGGGTGCGACTGAACAAGAGTTTGATACAGATACCATAAGCGCAGGTTTGAGCTACTATCTGGACAACAAACTCTCTTTAAACATCGACATAAACCGCGAGGATAAAAAATCTAACTATATAACCTACTCATCAATCTCAGACTATGTTTACAACTCTGCAAAAACCACTCTTGAGTATGAGAGTAAAAATATGATGATTATTGCCGGAATTGACACTTTTGATGGTGAGCGAACAACTAACGCAAATGAAGCGGGCAAAGAGAATTTTGCAGGGTTTGTTATGGGTAATTTAGAGCTTGACAAGCACTCCATAAAAGCAGGCTACAGATATGAAAAAGTTTCCTATGATTATAAAGACTCAACAACATTGCTTAAAGATGACTACTCACTTTATGGTCTAGAACTTGGTTATAACTATACTTTTGATAAAGAAAAATCCGTTTTTATAAACTATGCTCATGCATATCAAGCTCCAGATATTGATAGGTTTTTTGATTACGGAGGAACATTTAACGGCTTTATAAGCCCAATGAAAACAGATAGTTTTACGCTTGGGTTTAACTACATCAAACCTAATAACAAATTAAAAATTTCTCTTTTTTATGTTGATTTAGAAGATGAAATCTATTATCATAAAACCGGTCCGTGGAGCGGAGTAAATACAAATATAGACAAATCTCACAAGTATGGTCTAGATATTTATGACAAATGGCTAATAACAAATGAGTTTAATGTAGTGCTGAACTATAACTATGTTCAAGCAAAGATAGATAAAGAGATTGACAATGGCGAAAATTTTTCAGGAAATGATTTACCGGGTGTCTCAGACCATAACATAAAAGCAACACTTAATTATCTTCCAAGCAAAAATATTACTCTCGCAGTTACTCAAGTTTACCGCTCAGAGGCGTATGCGGCGAGTGATTTCAACAATAACTTTGCTCAAAAACAAGATGCCTATAAGAGTACGGATATCTCAATAAGCTACACAAAAGATAATTTAAAACTTTTCGCTAAAATAAACAATATCTTTAGCCAGAAAAATGCTTTGTGGATAGAAGATGATGCTATATATCCTGTAAATTTTACAACCACTGCAATCGCAGGGCTAACACTGAAATTTTAAGGAGATAAGGTGAGTATGAAAACTATTTTTATTGCGCTGCTTTTTGTACTTACTCTTAGTGCTAACGAGAGAATCATCTCTCTTAGCCCATCCATCACAGAGATAATTTATGCTCTTGAAAAAGGAGATAGCCTTGTTGCTACAAGCGCTTACTCTCTCTATCCAAAAGAGGCTCAAAAACTCCCTGTTGTTGGCGGTTATGAAAGCCCTAATATTGAAAAAATAATAGCACTTTCACCGACGCTAGTTGTCGCACAGTCTTATAATCAAACTATTTTAGACAAACTCGAACATTTCAATATAAAAACACTAAAACTAAATCTAAAGACTATAGATGAGATAAAAAAATCTATAAACATACTCGCTAAAGAGATAGGCTCTACCAGTATTGCTAACAAACTAACAACTAACATAGATAATGCACTTCTGCAAGCACCAAAAAATAAAAATCCTCACAGCGTGATGATAGTCTACGGACTTCATGAAGATTTACGAAACGGCATCTACATAGCAGGTCATAATATATTTTTCGAAGATATAATCAAAGAGTGTGGAAATACAAATGCCTACACAAGTGATATGGCTTCCCAACCGGTTTTAAACTATGAAAATGTTATAGCTCTAAATCCTCAGCAGATAATCATCCTGCACTCACATGCAACAGAGAAACATGTAGATGTAGACAAAGCACTAAAAGCGTGGTATCAACTGCCTACAAATGCTTCAAAAAACAAGCAAATATCTATAGTCGATGAGGATTATCTGCACATTCCATCTCATAGAGTGGCACAAACTATCTCAAGACTTTGCAGGGAAATGAATGACTAAGACAAACTATAATGTGCTAAAATACAATATAAAATTAATATAAAGATAAATAATAATGTTTGAACAAACTTTTAAAAATATAGACGACCTACTCCACAAAGATGCAGGATGCGGAAGTGAGCTTGACTATGTTGAGCAAACTTCTTGGGTTTTGTTTTTAAAATACCTTGACGACTTGGAAAAAGACAAAGAAACATCAGCTCAACTAAGCGGCAATACTTACCAAACTATCATCGCACCAGAGTTTCAGTGGAGTGTTTGGGCAACTCCAAAGCTACCAAACGGCAAAATCGACCATGATGCTCTCAGCGGTGATGACCTCAGTGATTTTGTAAACAACAAACTTTTTCCTTACTTTAAAAAGTTTAAAGCAAATGCTGTGAATGCAGACACCATCGAGTATAAAATCGGTGAAATTTTCAGCGAACTCAAAAACAGAATTCAAAGCGGTTACAACCTCAGAGAAGTAATAAACTATGTTGACGAGCTTCGCTTTAGAACACATGTAGAAAAACATGAAATGAGCCACTTGTACGAGAGCAAAATCAAAAACATGGGAAATGCAGGGCGTAACGGCGGAGAATACTACACACCAAGAGCTCTTATAAAAACCATCGTAAAAGTAGTCAATCCTAAAATCGGCGAAACCATTTATGACGGTGCGGTAGGTTCAGCTGGATTTTTAGTAGAAGCATTTGAGTATCTCAAAAAAAGTAAAAAGCTAACAACCAACGACATAATAACTCTGCAAAAAAACACCTTTTACGGCAAAGAGAAAAAGTCTTTAGCTTACATCATCGGCATCATGAACATGATACTCCACGGTATCGAAGCGCCAAATATCATACATACAAATACGCTTGCTGAAAATATTGCAGATATTCAGGAAAAAGACCGCTATGATGTAGTTTTGGCAAATCCCCCTTTTGGCGGAAAAGAAAGAGCAGAAGTTCAACAAAACTTCCCCATAAAAACAGGTGAAACTGCCTCTTTATTTTTGCAACATTTCATAAAGATACTAAAAGCAGACGGAAAAGCGGGAATTGTCATAAAAAACACTTTTTTAAGCAATACAGATAATGCTTCGATAGCTTTACGAAAAGAGTTACTCACTTCATGCAACTTACATACAGTTTTAGACCTGCCTGCTGGAACTTTTACCGGAGCTGGGGTAAAAACAGTTGTGCTATTTTTTGACAAAGGAGAAAGTACCAAAAAAGTGTGGTTTTACTCTTTGAACTTAGAGAGAAATCTAGGAAAAACAAATCCGTTAAACCAAAAAGATTTAAATGAGTTTGTAGAGTTTCAAAAAACACAAAAACAAAGTGAAAATTCTTGGACGCTTGACATGAAAGAGATTGACAAAACAACTTATGATTTGAGTGCCAAAAATCCAAATACTCCCGAAGTTGCTCCACTGAGAGAACCTAATGAAATTTTAAAAGCTATGGCGAAACTCGATAAAGAGAGTGAAGAGATTTTGAAAACTATAAGAGGTTTGTTATGAATCAAGAGCAAAACATCATCATCTACAACACAGTAGACGGTAAAGCTTCTGTAGCACTTTATGCAAAAGACGGCATGGTTTGGATGAACCAAAATCAGATTGCTCAACTTTTTGACACCTCGGTTCCAAATATAAGTATGCACATCTCAAAAGTCCTAAAAGATGGAGAATTAGAGGCCAATTCAGTTGTTAAGGATTACTTAACAACTGCCTCTGATGGCAAAAATTACAAGGTAACTCATTACTCTTTAGAGATGATTTTAGCCATTGGTTTTAAAGTACAAAGTAAACGAGGAATACAGTTTAGAATCTGGGCTAACAAAAACTTGAGCGAGTACATGGTTAAAGGTTTTGTGATGGATGATGAAAGACTCAAAAATCCTAACGGAAGAGCTGACTATTTCGATGAACTTTTAGAACGCATCCGTGATATTCGTGCATCTGAAAAACGCTTTTACCAAAAAGTGAGAGATCTGCTTTCTCTTAGTAGTGACTATGACAAAACAGACAAAGCAACTCATATGTTTTTTGCCGAGACTCAAAACAAACTTATCTACGCAGTGACCGACAAAACTGCCGCAGAGCTGATACTATCACGAGCTTCAAAAGATGAACCAAACATGGCTCTTACCTCTTGGCAGGGTTCTGTTGTAAGAAAACAAGATATTTTCATAGCGAAAAACTATCTCACCGCTGATGAGATAGACACACTTAACCGTTTAGTCGTTATCTTTTTAGAAACGGCAGAACTGAGAGTAAAAAACAGACAAGACATTACCATGGATTTTTGGAGAGAAAATGTAGACAAGATGTTAGATTTTAACGACAAAAAAATCCTAAAAGGTTATGGTTCTATCACTAGCGAAATAATGAGAGAAAAAGTAAGAGAAATTTACGCAGAGTTTGATAAAAAAAGAAAAATAGAAGAAGCAAAAGAGACCGACCTTAAAGAGCTTGAAGAGTTGAAACAACTTTTAGGTGAATCTCGTGGATAGAGTTTTGAGAGAGGGGTGGAAAGTTAGGAAATTATCTGAAATAGGAAAGATATTTAACGGTAACAGCATTAATGCAAAAGTAAAAAAAGAAAAATATACAAATATTGAAAATGGATACTATTACATAGCAACTAAAGATATTAGTTACACTAATAAAATTGATTATGACAATGGTATTAAAATTCCATTTGAGGATAAATCAACTTTCAAAATTGCTCCTAAAAATACAATTTTAATATGTGCAGAGGGAGGAAGTGCTGGAAAAAAAATAGGATTTACAAATCAAGATGTATGTTTTGGAAATAAATTATTTGCTCTTATAACAAACAAAGATATTGATAGTAAATTTGCTTATTATTTTTATTTTAGTGAAACATTTAAAGAACAATTTTTCTCTGAGTTAGTTGGTATTATTGGAGGTGTTTCAATGAATAAGTTTAAAAACTTTGAAATTCCACTTCCACCACTCCAAGAACAAAAAAAAATAGTAGCCATTTTAGATGAGGCTTTTTTTGCCATTGACAAGGCAAAAGCAAATGCCGAGCTGAACCTAAAAAATGCAAAAGAACTTTTTGAGAGCTATTTGCAAAGCGTGTTTGAGAATAAAGGTGAGGGTTGGGAAGAAAAAACATTGAATGAAATTTCCGAAAATCTAGATAATAAAAGAATTCCAATAACAAAGAATATTAGATCCGAAGGCAAAATACCTTATTATGGAGCATCTGGAATTGTTGACTATGTTGCTGATTATTTATTTGATGAAGACTTACTTTGCATCTCTGAAGATGGTGCAAATCTTGTAGTAAGAAAATATCCAATAGCATTTTCTATTTCTGGAAAAACTTGGGTAAATAATCATGCTCATGTTTTAAGATTTGACAATATTATTAGTCAAAAATTTGTTGAGTTATACCTTAATTCAATAAGTTTAGATGATTTTATAAGTGGGATGGCTCAACCTAAGCTAAATCAAACTAAATTAAATAAAATACCTATTCCATATCCACCTTTAAAAACCCAACAAACAATAGTAAAAAAACTAGACACCCTTTCAGAACAAACAAAAAAACTAGAATCCATCTACGAACAAAAACTCCAAGACTTAAACGAACTAAAAAAATCTATCTTACAAAAAGCATTTAACGGAGAGTTATGATGAATGAAGCAGAGACAAGAGCCGAACTTATAGACCCAAAACTTCTTGCATGTGGCTGGGGAGAAATTGAAGATTCTAAAGTACTTCGTGAGAGAGATGTTTGTCGCATAACTGACGGTCGCATTCAGGTTGGCGGAGGTCGTGCTAAACCGCTTATAGCTGACTATATTTTGGTTTATAAAGGGATTAAACTCGCTGTTGTTGAGGCTAAAAGTAGCTTGCTTGATGTGGGCGAAGGAGTTGCACAAGCAAAACTTTATGCACAAAAACTTCAACTTGAGACCACCTACTCCACAAACGGAAAAGAGATTTATAGCATCTGCCTTAAAACCGGAAGAGAAGAGTTGGTAGAGAACTTTTTAACACCTGATGAGCTTTGGGAAAAAACCTACTCCGATCAAAACGAATGGCGAGATAAATTTAGCTCTGTGCCCTTTGAGAGCAAAAGTGGAAGTTGGCAACCTCGCTACTACCAAGAGTTAGCGGTAAAAAACACACTCGAAGCCGTAGCAAAAAACAAAAATCGCATACTTCTTACCCTTGCAACAGGAACAGGAAAAACAGCCATCGCTTTTCAAATAGCATGGAAACTTTTTCACACAAGATGGAACTTAAAACGAGACGGGCAGAGACGACCACGCATCTTGTTTTTGGCAGATAGAAATATACTAGCAGACCAAGCTTTTTCCTCTTTTATGGCATTTCCAGAAGATGCACTGGTTCGCATAAAACCCAAAGAGATAAAAAAGAGTAAAAAAGTTCCTACAAATGGAAGTATATTTTTTACCATCTTTCAGTCGTTTATGAGCGGAACTGACGAAGAGGGAGAGAGTGAACCATACTTTGGAGAGTACCCAAAAGACTACTTTGATTTTATCATTATAGATGAGTGTCATCGAGGCGGAGCAAATGATGAGGGGAACTGGAGAGCGATTTTAGAGTATTTCTCCCCTGCCGTTCAACTCGGGCTTACAGCTACACCAAAACGCAAAGACAATGTGGACACTTACGCATATTTTGGAGAGCCTGTTTTTATCTACTCGCTCAAAGAAGGAATCAACGACGGATTTTTAACACCTTTTAAAGTCAAGCGTATCAAAACAACACTTGATGATTACATTTTTACCAGCGATGACAACATCATAGAGGGTGAGATTGAAGAGGGAAAACTCTACAAAGAGGAAGATTTCAACAAGAGCATTGAGATAATCGCAAGAGAAAACGAGAGAGTAAAAATTTTTATGAATGAGGCAAATGAAAATGAAAAAACCATCATTTTCTGTGCCACACAAGAACATGCTGCTTTGGTTCGTGACCTTGTAAACCAAAATAAAAAGAGTAGCAGAGACACCAACTACTGTGTAAGAGTGACAGCCAACGACGGTGAAATAGGAGAACAGTTTTTAAGAGAGTTTCAAGACAATGAAAAACTTATACCGACTGTTTTAACAACTTCACAAAAACTCTCAACCGGAGTAGATGCGAGAAATATACGAAATATCGTGCTTATGCGCCCAGTAAATCAGATAATAGAGTTTAAACAGATAGTAGGTCGTGGAACAAGGCTATATGATGGCAAAGAGTTTTTTACGATTTATGATTTTGTAGATGCTTACCAGAGATTTTCAGACCCTGAGTGGGATGGGGAACCTGTTGAAGAAGAAGCGTGTAGTAAATGCAATGAGAAACCTTGTATTTGTGAAAAAGTTCCACCAACTCCACCAAAACCGCCTCAGCTTTGTCAAAAATGTGGACAAAAACCATGTGTCTGTAAAAAGAAAGTGAAAGTAAAGCTTAAAAACGGCAAAGAGCTTGAAATACAACACATGATGGCTACTTCTTTTTGGAGTGCCGATGGTAAACCGATTTCTGCCGAAGAGTTCTTGCAAAACCTTTTTGGAGAACTACCTAACTTTTTTGCCAACGAAGAGGAGTTACGAGAGCTTTGGAGTCATCCGCTCACTAGAAAAACTTTACTCCAAAAACTCGATGAAGCAGGATTTGGCAAAGAGGAGCTTAATACTCTGAAAAAACTTGTAAATGCAGAGCAAAGTGACTTGTTTGATGTTTTGGAATATGTTTTTAACAGCGATGTAAAACCGATAAGCAGACAAGCAAGAGTAAATGACGCGAAACAAACAATTTTGGCACTCCTTAACGACAAGCAAAAAGAGTTTATTGAGTTTGTACTGACTCAGTACATTGAAACAGGAGTAGAAGAACTGGCACAAGAAAAACTCCCGATTTTACTTACGAACAAATACCAGTCTTTAGAAGATGCAAAAGAGATCTTAGGAGATGTTGCAGGCATTAGTTCGCTGTTTATTGAGTTTCAAAAATATCTGTACATGCAAAAAGTGGCGTAAAAACAGAGATGATTGAGTTAAAAAATCTTACATGCAGATATGATGACAAACTCATTTTACAAGATGTAAACATAAAAATCACAAATCATTTAAGTATTCTCGGAGCAAACGGTTCTGGCAAAAGTACACTTGCAAAAGCTATCTGCAATCTCATAGAGTTTGAGGGAGAGATAAGCATAAACTCCAAAAACATCAAAGAGCTTTCACTTTTAAACAAGGCAAAAAGCATCTCGTATATCCCTGCAAAACTTGAACTCTACGATATCTACATAACTGTAGAAGAGTTTGTTCTTCTTGGCAGATTTCCTTACAAAAAAAGCTTTTTTGAGTACTCAAACAGAGATAAAAAAATTGTACAAAATACTTTAGAGTTTTTAAAAATACAACACCTGAAAAAACATACACTAAGCTCTCTTAGCTCGGGAGAACAACAGTTAACACTCATCGCTCAAGCACTTGCCCAGCAGAGTAAAATAATCATCTTTGATGAGCCAACCGCAAACCTCGACCCGCACAACTCTAAAATAATTGCACAGCACATCAAGGGTCTCAAAGATTACCACCAAGTCATACTGATTACTCATGATTTAAACCTTGCTTCTTATGTCCAAAATCATGTTCTTTTTATAAAAGAAGCAAAAGCAAAACTCTACGGGGATGACTTTTTTAACAACAGCACTTTAGAAGAACTCTACGGAGTTAAATTTGAATCATTGGCAGTTAAATATGAGTAAGCTTATCATTTGGTCACTACTTTTTAGCGTCTTGATTATTTCGCCATTTATCGGCGCTGTTTCTCTACATGTAGAAGATATATTTAATGCCAGTCATCTAAGCTCGACTATCTTTTTTGACTTGCGGGTTCCACGAGTTTTATTTGCATTTTTTGCAGGAGTTATCCTCTCTATAAGCGGTCTTTTGTTTCAAACTCTTTTTAGAAATGCTCTCATGACTCCCTACACTTTGGGAATATCAAGCGGTGCAGTTTTGGGTGCAGGAATCGCCATAAAACTAGGACTTGGAAGTCTGCTCTTTGGTATAGCGGCCATAAGTGTTTTTGGCTTTTTGGGAGCAATATTTACAGTTTTTTTGCTTATATATCTATCGCAGTTTTTAAAAAGTTCTCAACAAGAATCTCTCCTGCTTTTAGGAATCGCACTTTCACTTTTTTACACTTCTGCGTTGATGATTATCTTTTATCTTGGTGACACTATGCAAAACGATATGCTTATCCGTTTTACCATGGGCTCGCTATCTGTTATTGGCTGGCAGAATCCTATTGCCCTTGGAATTATCGCTTTTTTTATTCTTTTGACTGTTTACATGTACAGGTTTGAACTTCAACTTTTAAGCATTTCTGATGAGAGTGCAAAACTTAAAGGAGTTGATACAAAAAAGATTACACTTCTGCTTTTGATAGTCTCCTCTTTTGGAATTGGAACACTTGTCAGCATAAGCGGTCCTATCGGTTTCATAGGGCTTATAGTGCCTCATATAGTTTCAAAAATCTACCCAAGCACACTAAGCAAACGCATTATAAAAACAGCTCTGTTTGGTGGACTGTTTTTAGTGCTTTGCGATACTATAACAAGAGGATTACAGACTCAAAGTGAACTTCCTATAGGCATTGTAACAGCCCTTATTGGTGGTCCATTTTTTATATATTTAATCATAAGCAGGAGCAAACGATGAGTTACATAGAATGGTTTAATGAACATGCGAACAAACATAAAAAAATTGTAGATAAGCTGTTGGCACGCGGTTTGAGTGAAGATGAAATAATAGAGTATTTTGACTTTGACAACATGGTAAAAGAAGAAAATGATTTTTGTCCTCTGTATAAAGAGCCTGTAAAGTGTCATGACATGGAAAAACTAAACTGCTATCTTTGTGCATGTCCGCATTTTAGATTTAACGATGAAGGCGTCGGAAAATATAACGAATATACTATACTCAGTAAATGCGATATAAATAACGGAAGCAAATTTGCAAACAATGGTGTGATTCATCAAGACTGCTCAAAATGCACCGTTCCCCATCACAAAGCATATGTAAAAAAAACCTTCGACCTTGATTGGAAAAAAATCATGAAAAACTGCCATTTAAAATAGATACATTTAGGTACAATATTAACTATGCAAAAACGAAACTTTACACTTAGCAGTGACAACCTTGAGAACCTAGAGAACTTTAGCGAGATACTCAAAAAAGATTTTAGCACTATAATGAACGAAGCCCTTGAAGAATACTTTGAAAAAGAGCAAAAAAAACTACTAGAGAAAAACTTAGAAAATGAAAATGCGATGACAAATCTGACATATGAAGACTTTTGGGACGGTATAGATCTTTGATGAAGCGCAGTGCAAATGAGATCATAGATTTTTCAGCAAAATATACAACTTCTTTTTGCTAAAATCGGAAAAATAAAAGAATAATTAGGAAAATCAACATGATAAAGAGAAATAAAATAATCTTTTATAAAACACCTCTAACAAATATAAATGTTGACATAATTTATAAAGATGAAACATTCTGGTTATCACAAAAGCAATTAGCTACCCTTTTTGGTGTTGACAGAACGGTTGTTACAAAACATATTAAAAATATTCTATCTGATGAGGAGCTTGATAATTCAACATGTGCAAATATTGCACATGTTCAAAAGGAAGGTAATAGAGAAGTACAAAGAGAGATAATATATTATAATCTTGACATGATTATAGCCGTAGGCTACAGAATCAACTCTAAAGAAGCCACACAGTTTCGTATCTGGGCAACAAACACCTTAAAAGAGTTTATCATTAAAGGTTTTGCCATGGATGATGATAGACTTAAAAATGGTCAATACTTTGGTAAAGACTACTTCAAAGAGCTACTTGAGCGTGTTCGTTCTATTCGTACAAGCGAGAGAAGAATTTACCAAAGTATTGACCATTTTTTTGACAAAAAAGATTATCCATATCTTGCAGTTAGCTTATATAACTTAGTTCCTAGTTGCTCTACATGTAACCAGAGAAAATCATCAAAAAAAGAAAATATCTTTTACCCATACACTGAAAGTTTTAATGATAGTGCAAAGTTTAAATATAAGGGTATAAAATCAATAACAAAAAATGAAAAAATAGATTTTTTAGATTCTAAAAGGGTAATATTTGATATTGAAGCTATAAATAATAAAGAAAAAGTAGAAAAACATATAGAAGTATTTAACTTAAAAAATCTATATGATGAGCATAAAGATATAATCGCTGAATTACTTCAAAAAAGAGAAATCTACAACGATAGTTACCTCGATGAGCTGATGCAAAAATACGAAGGAACACTTTTTAAAAATCGTGAAGACTTACTTAGACTCGTAACATGTGGTTATGTTAACGATAATGACATAAACAAGCGACCACTTAGTAAATTAATAAAAGATATCTCAGAGGAGCTAAAACTATTATGACAGAGTTTATCCCAAAAAACTTACCCATACCGCAAACCATAGAAACAATAAAAGTCTTAAAAAAAACCATCTCTGCAAATAGGGCTTTGGCGAAGCTAAACGGTGTTGCCAAAATTATTCCTAACCAAGCTATTTTGATAAACTCTTTGGTTTTGCAAGAGGCTAAAGACAGTAGTGAGATTGAAAATATTATCACTACTCATGATGAGCTTTACCGTGCAAGTATTGACATTTCGAATATAACTAATGAAGCTAAAGAGGTGCAAAATTACTCTTTTGCTCTTTTAAAGGGGTTTGACTTAGTTAAAGAGAATCACCTCCTTCTAAAAAAATACATAGTAAAAATTCAGGAAGAACTAGAGCAAAATGGTGCTGGTGTTAGATGTCAAAGTGGTACAAATCTTAAAAATGCACAGACCGGAGAAGTAGTCTTTACTCCACCGCAAAATTATGAAACTATTCAAAATCTTTTAGACAATCTTGAAAAGTTTATTAACGAGCCAAATGACAATGACCCGCTTGTGAATATGGCGATTATTCACTATCAGTTTGAAAGTATCCACCCTTTTTATGATGGAAATGGGAGAACTGGCAGGATTATAAATATCTTGTATCTCATCTTAAAAGGTTTATTAGATATTCCCATCTTGTACTTAAGTCGTTACATTATTAAAAACAAAAATGATTATTACAGACTGCTTCAAGAAGTTAGAACTAAAGATGCTTTAGAAGAATGGATTTTATATATGCTTGATGGAGTTGAGCAGACTTCAATTGAGACTATAAACTTGGTGGAAGGTATAAACAACCTTATGGAAAAAACAACAGATGAGGTAAAAGAGAAACTACCTAAAATTTATAGTAAAGATTTGATAGAAATCTTATTTATGCATCCCTACACAAAAATTGATTTTTTGGTTGATAAATTGGGTATTACTAGGCAAACAGCATCAAAATATTTAAAAGAATTAGAGCATCTTGAAATAATGAAAAGCATTCAAATAAAAAATAGTAAATATTTTATTAACTCTCAACTATTTGCTATGTTACAAAAAGGCATATAGTTTAACATAGAAAAAAGCTATGTTAAAAAAATTATAAAATCTTAACATAGCTTTAGTGATATGTTAAAAAAACTAAAAAAATTTAACATAGCTAAAAAGGCAACAAAAACAAATGAACTCACTTAGCATTTTCGGAACAAGCTCTGACGCTGGAAAATCAACACTTTCTTTTGCAATAACTTATCTTTTGCATCAGCGTGGCATAAAAGTGGCGCCATTTAAAGCTCAAAATGTATCTAACAATTCTCAAGTAGCTGACAGTGGCGGGGAGATAGCTATACCTCAACACTTTGCCGCAGAAGCAATTGGTCTAAAGACAACTACAGATATGAACCCTATTCTTTTAAAGTCAGGCGGAAATTCACAAGCGCATATGATTCTCAACGGCAAAAGCGTAGGCAACAAAGATGTGCTTGAATATTATCGTGATATTGACACTTTAAAACCACATGTTAAAAAAGCCTTTAAAAAACTTCGCAATGAATATGAATGTGTGGTTGCAGAGGGAGCCGGAAGTCCTGTTGAACTTAACTTGATGCACAAAGACCTCTCAAACATTTACATTGCAGATGAGTTTAACACAAAAATCATCTTAGTTGCAGATATACAAAGAGGCGGTGTTTTTGCTTCCATTTACGGTGTTTACAGACTACTTCCGCCCAAGTTAAGAGAAAATGTCATAGGTGTCATTGTCAACAAGTTTCAAGGTGACATGTCACTTTTTGATGAAGGCGTGCAGATCATAGAAGAGAGATTTGGCATAAATGTTTTAGGCGTTGTGCCATTTAAGCCTTTTAACCTTGGTTTTGAAGATAGTGCTTCTATGATGAACTATATCCAAAACACAACAAATGCTCTAATAAAAGTTGGAGTTATTAAACTTCCACACATCAGTAACTTTACAGATTTTGAGCCTCTTGTTGTAGACGAAGAAGTTGAGCTGTCTTTCATCTCAAACGCAAGTGACATGTCAACATGTGATTTGGTGGTTTTACCCGGAAGCAAAAGGGTCGTAGATGATTTGGCATGGTTAAGAGAGAGAGGTTTTGAAGAAAAACTTAGTTCAAAAGAGCAAAAAATAGTAGCAATTTGTGGCGGTTATGAGATGATGTTTGAGATGATTCTTGACCCTTTGGAAATTGAGTCTGAACAAAAAGAAATAGCAGGTTTTGGACGCATAAAAGGTGAAGTAATCTTTGCTAAAGAGAAAATAGTTCAAAAAGGTACTTACAATCTTTTTGGTCATATGGTCGATGGCTACGAAATACACAACGAATTTGCTGAAAAAAGGTCTAAAAAAAGAAAAAATTTCTACGGGACATTTGTTCACGGGCTTTTTGATTCAGACGAGATTCGTCATCATCTTTTCTCAAAAATTAACCCAAAATACAAGGGTTACAACTTCAAAAAGTACAAAGCAAAAGCCATCAAAAACTTCGCCAAGCATGTGAGCAAACATATAGATATGGATTTTATAGAAAAAAAGTTGCATGAGTAATATTTTAGAATTAAACTTATTTATATATAATATAAATATTTTTTAATATTCAAGGGGCAGATTTGCTAAATAAACTGATTTTCAAAGACAGTAAGTATCACTACCGTCTTGTTCTTGTAATATTATTTATTTCTATTGGTTTAATTATTTCTATTATCTCAGGGTTTGTAGGCGTCAATTACCAACTAAATGCAATACATAAAGAGTTTGACACCTCAGCAAAAAATATTCTTGCCTACAAACAAAACTATATATATACACAAACTAGTAATTTTGAAAATTATATTACGGCTGTCTCTAGAATTTCAGAATTTGAGACTTTTTTACAAAACGATACAAAAGAAAATAAGCATGAAAAAAGTCACATCGCAGAAATAATGATGACTATAGCTTATGCAGATCCTAATATTATGCAATTTAGATTTATTGATAAGCATGGGCATGAGGCTGTCAGAGTTGAGAGAGAAGCTATTGGTTATTCACCATACTCAGTAGGTAAAAAATCTCTGCAAAACAAGTCAGACAGGTACTATTTTGAAGAGATCAAAAAAATTGGCAAAAATGAAATTTGGTTTTCAAAGATAGATTTAAATGAGGAATATGGAAAGATAGTAAAGCCAATCATCCCAACTATGCGCGTTGCTAAGCCATTTTATGTTAACAATGAATTTAAAGGTATTTTGATAATAAATATTTTTATGGAAGATATTTTAAATGAAATTATAGAGTCAGAACTTTTCAATGTAGCCATCATAGACAAAGACTCTCATATTCTTACCAGCAATTTTAAAAACCACGAAAAATATGAGTGGACGCGATATCTTGAAAATACGAAAAATATCAGATATACAACAAAGACTCATAATGATAATTTTATTTTAAATCTGTTGTACAAAAAAGAACACTTCACTTTTGATATATCTAGCATTATTAAAAATGGGGAAGGTTTAAAGATTGTCCTTGAAGAAAAAACAGAAAAGATTTTGGAATATACTAAAAATATAATAGATTATCTTATAGTTATGGGTGTAATAATATTAATCATATCTTTACCTATTTCAATGGCTCTTTCGCGCTATCCGATAAGATTGCATGAAGAGTTGAATGTATTCAAAGATGACTTAGAGACGCAGCTAGATATTATTGACAAATATGTTTATATGTCAAGTACTGATTTGGATGGAAATATTACTGATGTCAGTAGTGCATTTAGTAAACTAACAGGCTACTCTAAAGATGAGCTCATAGGAGTAAATCACCGTATTTTAAAAAGCCCTGATACCCCGGTAACCCTCTATAAAGAGATGTGGGATAGTATTTTAAAAGGCGAAAGCTGGACAGGCGAAATGAAAAATATTGGCAAAAACGGGGATGTATATTGGGTCAAAAATCATGTAGCGCCAATAATAAAAAACGATGAGATTGCAGGTTTTACGGCGATTAGAGAAAATATAACCGATCAAAAACGAATCGAAGAGATATCTATAAAAGATGAATTGACCGGTGCTTACAACCGCCGTTTTTTCAACCAAATATTTACCAAAGAAATCAAGCGTGCAAAACGACAAGAGAGTATGCTATGTATCGCTATGATTGATATAGACTACTTTAAAAAATATAATGACACATATGGACATATAAAAGGTGATGAAGTCTTACAAAAAGTTGTTTCACAAATCTCTGAGAAGCTTCAGCGCCCTAGTGACTACCTCTTTAGAGTTGGGGGAGAAGAGTTTATGGTTATTTACTCGGATATGAAAAACAATGAAGAAGCGATTGCTTTTTCTTCGATACTAATCAAAGCAGTAGAGGATCTTCAAATAGAACATAAAGACAGTGAGTGTTCAGATGTAGTAACGATTTCATTGGGACTTTTAAATATGACTGCTCCATGCATTATGGATGAAGACGCAATACTTCAGCGTGTTGATGAACTGCTTTATCGTGCTAAAGATGCCGGACGAAATCAGCTCGTATCTCAAGAGTGTTAGAGCATGAAAAGAAAAAAAACTCTTTTTATCGGCGGTATCAAAAGCGGGAAGTCTTTTAATGCCCAAAATTATGCACTCAATAACTCTACAACAAAGCCTATCTACTTAGCAACTACGGAGTTTATCGATGAGGGTATGCAAATAAGAATTGATGAGCATAAAAAATCTAGACAAGACAGGTTTATAACCCTTGAAGAGCCTTTAAAACTTTATGAAAGCATTTCTACATGTCAAAGCACAGTTTTAGTAGAGTGTGTAAGCATGTGGATAAACAATATGCTTTATCACGGCTTTTGTTTTGATGATATGGCAAATGAACTAGAGGCTGTTTTAGAACTTGATAAAAGTGTGGTTTTTGTTTTAAATGATGTCGGAACGGGAATAATTCCAGATAATAAACTCTCCCGTGAGTTTGTAGATATCAGCGGAAAACTCTCTCAACTTATAGCAAGCAGATGTGAAGAAGTCTATCATACTATTGCAGGTATATCAACGAGAATAAAATGAAAGATATATTTAAAGGTTTTGCGCTTGCAGTATCAATGCTGACAACTGTTCCCTTTTTTAAAGTACATGATTTCTATAAAGGCATCAACGGTTATGCCGTTATGTTTTACCCTCTTGTAGGCTTTATCCTCGGCGGTATTTTATGGGCTGTTTATACATTTTTAAGCCCGCAGATTTCATCAGCTCACTTGTGCATCATTATTTTTACTCTTTGGGTATTGCTAACGGGTGCGCTTCATCTTGATGGATTTAGTGACACGATAGATGGGCTTTATGTCCATAAAGATAGAGCCTTAGAGGTTATGAAAGACTCACATGTCGGCGGAATGGGTATGATAATAAGTGTGGTTTTTTTAATTTTCAAAGCCTCATCTGTATCTCTATTTCTTACAGATTATGAAGAGTTGCTCTATTTACTTCCGACCATCTTGATGCTCTCAAGACTAAACGCAGTTTTAGCAATATATCTTTACCCTTATATCAATCCAAACGGTATGGCGACTTTAGCAAAGCAGGAGTTTACAAAATCACAACTCACATGGGCGATAATCTACTCCGCTATCATAGCTTTTATATTTAACGCTTTTTTGCTGCTTGTTAGTTCTTTGTTAGTCTTGTTTGTTATAAAACACTTTTTTATAAAGAGATATGGCGGATTTACAGGAGATATCTACGGTTTTACAATTGAGGTAACAGAATTGCTGTTGCTAAATGTTGTTCTCTTTGGTCTGCTTGCATGAGAGTAACACTTGTTCGACACAGCGAAGTTGAAAAAGAGTTCATAGGCTGTTATAACGGGCACAATAATATAGGTCTATCTGAAAATGGAAAGAATCAAGCGAAAGAGTTAGCAAAAAAACTAGATTCTCAAGAGTTTGATGCTGTTTTTTGCTCGGATTTGCCTCGCGCAAAAGAGACTCTAAAACACTCCTTACATGTCAATGATGCAATCTACACAGACAAACTCAGAGAGAAGTCGTGGGGAAGGCATGAAGGGCTAAGTTTTGATGAAATAATTGCCAAGGGCGAGATAGAGTATATAGACTTTTTGCAATGGATACAAGCGCTTGACGGCGAACCTTATGAAGAGTATAAACAAAGAGTAAAAAAGTTTTTCACAGCTTATTTGCCATCGCTAAAAAAAGAGCATATTCTTGTTGTTACTCACGCTGGAGTAATACGAACTCTTCTTACTCTTAAAAAAAATATTTCGCTTGAAGAAGCTTTTAAAATTAAAATAGATTATGGAGATTTTATAATTGAAAACATATAACATATTTACAAACGAACCAGACACCATCCCAACAGGAAAAGCGGACTTTTTACTTGCAGCTTCTGTTACAAAAACTTGTGAGATTAAGGGTATAACTCAAGCTGGAATACCTGGCAAAATCTACCTCACTCCAACACTTGACGCAGAGTTTATAACAAATCAAAAAGTCTTCTCTTTAAGCGAACTTGCAGAGACTCCAACCGGTGTTCCTTCGCCGGCTATCATAACAAGAGCAGTACATAACTTAACTCCTTTTAGCTCCATAGAAATCTTAGACTTAGGACTTAGTAAATCTCCTCAAAACTCTACATGTCAAAGTTTTGGAATTTTACCATCTGACTCTATTGCAACAGGGGCGAATATAGACGCAAAAAGTCTCTTTGAAAAGGGAATGAAGGCAGGAAAAAGCTATGAGTTAAAGGGAAATTACCTTATACTAGCAGAGTGTGTTCCTAGTGGGACAACTACGGCAGCAGCTACCGCTTTGGCACTTGGCTATGAGTGTAAAAATGACTTCTCATCCAGTTTTTTAAACTCTCCTGATGACATAAAAAGCAAAACAGTTGAAAAAGCACTTTCACTAATAAGCAGCGAGATGAGCAGGTTTGAAAAACTATCAATTGTGAGCGATAATATGCTTATATTTTGTGCAGGTTTTTTGCTTGAGGCTTCACGAAGATTTCATATAGTTTTAGCTGGCGGAACACAGATGGCTGCATGTCTGCTAGTAGCAGATGCCCTGAGAGAAGATGTGCTTATGAGAGTTAAAAGTGACAATATTACACTTGCTACTACATCTTGGGTTGCAAACGATGAAAATTCAGATATAAAACATCTGTTATCACTTCTTAGCTACACTCCACATGCTTTGCACACAAGTTTTTCATTTGCAAATGCAGAAATTCCTATACTAAAAAAGTATGATGAGGGAGAAGCTAAAGAGGGTGTTGGAGCCGGCGCGGCACTGGCTTATGCCTACACAAACAAAAACACCAATAAAGAGCTTTTAGAAGCGATAGAACTAATCATGTATACCATGTAAGAGCTAGGATTTTCTTCTGTCTTTTTTATTTTTATCCCCTCTGCCTCTATCCTCTCTTCGTCTTTCTCTTAAACCCCTAGTCGTATAATGCTTTTTAAAGCATGATTGACAGATACTATATTGTGTGTTTATAGGCAGAGGCGCGTGACATAATCTGCACACGGAAGCGAGTTGACCTTGATGTAGAGACTCCTCTATATATTTGTTTAAAACTCCCCTTGCTACACGGGCTTTATGTGCATCTGGAAAATACTCTTTAAACCTGTAGCCAAGCCAAAGATAGAGTGAAATCTCCTTTACCATATCTTCAGCACGCAAAAGCTCAACCGATGTCTGCGCATAAACTCCATTGAGAGTCGGTGTAACATATGGGATGGGCATCTTCTTTTCTAGTGCAATCAAATAACTCTCAAATGCTCCTATAATATATGGTGATTTCAGAGTCAATGGAGCACATGCTAAATGATACTTTGTAGCTATATCCAAATCGTACATGTCAACTATCAAAGCAGCTTCTAACATGTCATCAAGATTTGATGCAATAAATGGACCGTTAAACTCCATATTTTTCCCAAAAAACTTTAAAATCTCACTCAAAGAGCTCTCTTCTAAAATATTTCCAACAAGTTTTATATGTTCAAGATTTGCCATAACTTTAAAAGGAATATTTATAGTGTGTGCCTCTTTGCGAAAATTCTTTTTCACAATATTTAAAACATCAGAACTTAAAGCTCCTACGAAGCCCTCTTCATGAAGACCATATCGTCCTGCGCGTCCTGAGATTTGATGAATTTCACTCGAGAGCAGACTTCTTTGGGTTACACCGTCAAATTTTTCAGCAGCTGAGAAGAGTATAGTTTTTATTGGCAGATTCATTCCCATCGCGATGGCATCAGTTGCAACAAGTATCTGTGTTTCGCCTGAGCGAAATTTTTTAGCTTCTTCGCGTCTGACTTCGGGAGAAAGGTTTCCGTAAACAACACTTACGCTGAAATCTCGTGAGAATTTTTGCTTTAGTTTTAGTACATCTTTTCTGCTAAAGGCGATTATTGCCGTTCCCTCTTGGACATTTTTTATATCTGTAGAAGACTCTAGGAGGGTCAAGGGATTTTTTCTCTCAAACTCTACGATTTCAAGCTCTTCACCAAGGTACTCGGCTAAGGCTATGATAGCCTCTTTTGAGTTTGACGAGCCAGTCATTATGACTTCACTCGCAGGTGCTCCGATGATGGCATTTGCCCATGCCCAGCCACGATCACGGTCATCTATCATCTGTACTTCATCGATTACACATACATCGACATCAACTTCAAAATTAATCATCTCAATCGTAGAGCTTATATGAGTCGCATTTTCATCCAGAATCTGCTCTTCACCTGTTATAAGAGAAGCCTCAATGTTATTTTCTTTTAACTCTTCGTAACCCTCAAGTGCTAAAAGTCTTAGTGGAGCTAAATAGTAACCGGTATCTGCATTTCTAAGTTTTTGCATTGCCTGATATGTTTTACCGCTGTTTGTAGGACCTATATGAAGGATGAGTTTTCTTCTCATACTTCTAGCTTGAGGAAACAGATTTTTAAAGTCTCGTATCGTTCTTGCTAGAAGCGCCTGTCTTTGCATCTTGATTATCTCATCGCGAGTTTCATCTATAAATCTTTTTACGGTTTTTCTAAGTATTTTTGGTGTAATTGCTAAAGAAAAAGGAAGCAAATCAAGTAAGACATTGTAAACTTTTAGATGTAGCTCCTCATCACTTAAATGAAGTAGGGCTGCATATTTTCCACACTCTTCAACCACATCATTTAAATCACGGTAAAACTGCTCTTCATGCTCTTTTTTTGATTCATCTATAACTTCACAAAAATCAAGCTCTTTTGACTTCCAAATATCCTCTAGCAGAGAATTCAGCTCTACATGTAACTCTAAAATATAATCTTGCGTTTTATCTACATGTGGAAGTTTACACTTTTGCTCCAATCGAATCAAAAGTTCCTCGTCATGAAGCTCTAACTCAACAGACCCAAGCTCTCCCTCTATAATACTGCTTAAAATACTCTCTTTAATAAGAGGATAAGAGACCTTTGTTTTTGGAGGTGAAGCACGCAGTGAAGCAACTATCTCTTTTTGAGTCAGGTATTTATGTTTTTTTGGCAAATTTTTTATAAAATTGTTTATCTCAGCCTGTTTTGCCTTTACAACTTTATCTTTTTCTTCTGATATCTCGGCTATGAGTATATCTTCATCTGTATCTTGAAGGTATTCATAGTTATATACTTTAGTGTTTAATGTCAGTATCTTGTGAAAGCTTTGAGCATAAAGTACATAGTGAACAGAAGCGTTAAACTCTAAAGAATCATCTATATCAAAAACACCCTCAAGTGCCTTTTGAAGTCTCTCTTTTTTCAGCTCAAAGCGAATATGGCGAAGTTTAGACTCCATCTTCTCAATGGTTATCTTTTTGCTTCTTATGTCATGGAAGGCTTCATGCAGTAAGACAGCTTCATCGTGAGTTACCTTTAACTCTTGAAGCAGCATATCTATCTTGTCTTCTCTATCTAAATTTGGCTGTTTTGGAGTATTTGATCTGTAAATCTCACCATTTGAAGCAAAAAAGTTTAAAATATCTTGACGAAAGTCGCTATCCGCTTCACTCCACAACATTCTAACTGTTTTTACGAGCACATCTTTTTTGTGTTCAACATCATATATTCCAAGAGTTGCGAAGAGTTCACTTAGTGTATCAGAGCTTACTCTTTCTATGCCGACATCGAAAGGATCGTCATCAAAATATTTTCTTATTTTTTGGTTTATTTTAGTATTTTTTTTATTTTTCTTTGACATATGCTATTGTAGCCTAAAACAAAAACAAAATATGCTAAAATTGCACTTATGAAACTAAGAATACTCTTATCAATATTTTTTGTTATTGCTACAAGCCTCTCAGCAATCCATGAGCTGGAGCATATTACACATGATGATGACTCATCGGCATGTCTGGTTTATCATGTTAATGACAAACTAACTTCTGTTGATATCATTGATAACTCTAAAAATGTTGAAGTTTTTCACTTTGAAGATATTTTACAAAATTCTCAAATCTCAAATCTACATGTCAAAAACAAATCCAACCAGAACCGCGCACCTCCTTTAGTTTCCTAACTACCCAATAAAAACACTCATACAAATAACTTCTGACGCAACAGCGTCAAGCTTTAGTGCCATAGCGGCAAGCGTAGCTTGATGGGCTCTTGCTCATTAAGCGTTATAAATATATATAGGATAAAACTATGAAAAAGCTAATATGCTTATCATTAGTTGCGTCTTCATTTCTTTTAGCTGACACAGATTTAGAGCAGTTAAAAGCACAGATGGACAAACAGCAGCTGATGATAGAAAAACTACTAAAAAAAATACAAAAGCTTGAGCAGGCTGATGCTTCAAATGAACAAAATTATATACAAAAACTTGATATTAAAACAGCGCATAATCATCAAGAGAATGCTGTGCAAAAAAAGCAAGCAAGTGAGACTAAAAATGCAACATTTATGCAGTCTCAATATATGCCAGATATTTCACTTATAATGGATACTTCTTATGTAAGCAGAAGTAAAAAAGATGACGAAGCTGCTCATCTGGAAGTTCCGGGTGTAGCTCACGGACTGCTTGGTTCTCACTCACATGATGGAGATTCGCATTCGACTTATAATGCAAGTAACGGATTTAATCTTAACTATGCTGAATTAGTGTTATCAAGTGCAGTTGACCCATTTTTTACTATGGATGGTATATTTCACTTCTCAGAACATGGTGTTGAGATAGAGGAGTTATTTTTTACATCAACGGCTCTTGGATATGGAACAAGGGTAAAGGGCGGAAAATTTAACTCAAATTTTGGATATTTAAATGAACAGCATCACCATGCTTGGGATTTTGCTGATATGCCTTTAGTTTATGAGAGCTTTTTAGGAATGCATGGCTTAAACGAAAAAGGACTTCAACTTCAGTGGACAGCTCCTACAAAAAATTACTTAATGCTTGGTGCAGAAGTCTTACAAGGGGAAAATGAGCAGATGTTTGGTAACGCTACTATAGGTGACGCCCAAGATCCTATTGCAAAAGGTTCTCGCGCTCCATCACTATTTGTGGCTTATGCAAAAACATCTTTTGATATTGAAGATACAACTGTTTTAGGTGGTCTCTCTTATGCAAATGGAACCTCAAGAATTGACCATAGCGATGATGAAGATGGGCCTCATGTATTTAGTGCTGACTCTGTACTATATGGAGCTGATTTAACTATAAAACACTACTTCGATTCATACAGTTTTTTGACTTGGCAAAGTGAATGGTTGATGAGAGATATGGATGGCGTACAGTACAATCTTGATGGCACAGGAGCTGTTGTAAGCAGCCCAAATTTAACAAAAGAACAAGCCGGACTCTACACTCAGTTGATTTACGCAATAGACAAAAATTGGAAAATAGGTGCCAGATATGACACAATCTACAAAAATGATGTAGCTGCAAATGGCATAGACCTAAATAAACCAACCGACTTAAATAAATACTCTACAATGATAGAGTACAGAACAAGTGAATTTGCAAAATTCAGACTTCAATACAACCGTAATGAAGCACTCTATAATGAAGATGGCATGAGAGAAAAAATAGATACTATTATACTTCAGGCAAACTTTTCTATTGGTGCTCACGGCGCTCATTCGTTTTAGGAGAATGGCATGAGATTTTTACTACTCCTTTTACCGCTTACACTTTTTGCAAACCTAAATATAGCAGTAAGTTACCCATATATCGGTGCTCTTACAAAAAGTATCGGTGCTGATAAGGTAGAGACTGTTGTACTTGCAAAAGGAAATTGGGACCCACACTTTGTGGTTCCGCGTCCATCTCTTATATCAAAAGTCAGAAATGCCGACGGTTTGATAATGAATGGAGGACAGCTAGAGATTGGTTGGTTGCCTCCGCTTATAAAAAGAGCAGCTAACCCAAAAACAAACATAAATGCCGCAACATTTTTAAATCTCTCAAACCATGTGACCATGATAGATAAGCCTCAAAGTGTTGACCGCTCTGGAGGGGACCTGCATCCTGATGGAAATCCACACTTTCATCTTGATCCAAAAAATATTCTGATTTTGGCTAATGTTATCAAAGAGTATTTAATATCTATGGATGCAAAAAACCAAGACTTTTATGAAAAAAACTATATAGATTTTTTTGACATGTGGAATAAAAAGATTGACATGTGGAATGAAAAAATGCTTAGTAAAAAAGGTTTGAAAGTTATTCAGTTTCATAATAATCTAGCCTATTTTAACAAATCTTACGGATTAGAAAGTATAGCTACAATAGAACCATTACCTGGGATTCCACCATCGTCAAAACACACTATAAGTCTTATAAAACTTATAAAAGAGCAGAAGCCTTGCTGTATCTTGCATGATGTTTATCACTCAACAAAAACGGCTGAATATATTTCGTCAAAAACAGATATTCCTGTTATATTAATGCCTCATGATATTGGGTCACTGGATAATACAGAAGACTTGATATCTCTTTTTGAGTATCTAACAGGAGCTATTAAATGATAGATATTCTGCTAACTCCTATAGCGTTAGTTGTTATCTTGGTTATGATGCACTCTTGGTTTGGAATGGGTATCTTAAAAAGAGGAATCATCTTTACAGACTTAGCCATTGCGCAATTTGCTGCGCTTGGCTCTGCGGTTAGTTTAGGTTATTTTCATGAAGAGTATTTTTATCTATTAACGCTTGCCTTTGCTCTTTTGAGTGCTCTGCTTATAGCTGTTGCTTCACAAAGAAACATCAAACTTGAAGCATTTATAGGTCTTTTATATGTACTAGGTGCAAGTGGAATAATGATGGTTCTTTCACATTCTGCAGAGGGAATGGAACATTTCAAGTCTCTGTTAGCAAGCGACATACTCTTTACGCCGCCTTGGGATGTTGCAAAAAGTGCTATCATCTATGCCTTTATAGCTTTAGCGCTTTACAAGATTTATCCAAAACTAACAGGTTTTATAAAAGAGTTAGTGTTTTTCTCTTTGTTAGCTCTAACTGTGACATCATCTGTTCAGCTTGCCGGAGTATTAGTTGTTTTTGTACTACTTATAGCACCCGCTTTTATTGCTTTATCACTTGAGTTAAAGAGACCTCTTTTATCTAGTTTTTATTTTGGGTGGTTTTTTAGCATTGTTGCTATAGTTGTTTCGTACTATTTTGACTTGCCTACGGGTTACACCATAGTCTTTTTTGGTGCTCTTCTTAGTTCAAGTATAGTTTTGCTTAAGTCTAAAAAAGTTTAAAGCAAAGCTAATTAATTTCTTATATAATTATTGTTATGAAGTACCCAAAAGAATGGACTCAAAAAGAGTTTTTACAAAACAAAAAAAAGCTTGAAGAAGATGGAATAAAGGTCATACTTGTTGACACGATTTTATCTCCTATAGAAAAAGCTGACACTGTAGTCTACAACCCTTACGAGCTAAAAAACGAGCCAGAGGGTAGTGTCTTTGTTTTTTACTGCGATAGCGGAAAAGCAACACTAAACAGACTTGATGAATATAGAGAAAAATTTCCAAACCATGTCTGCATCTCTTTAAAAGGCGGCAGAGGTTATTGGAGAAAAAATATGATGGTAACCGATGAGCTCTAGCCAACACAAGCAGCATCTAAAAGATTTTATACAAGAGCTAGATGAAGATAGATTTTACGATGCACATGAGAGCTTGGAAGCTATCTGGTTTCCTAGAAGATTTGAAGAGTCCGATGAGATTAAACTTTTAAAAGGCTTTATCAATGCTGCTGTCTGCTTTGAACTTATAAAAAAAGGTCGGGCAGAGAGTGCTAAAAAAGTTTGGAATACTTACCTAAAATACAAACCTCTTGTTCACAAAATAAACTCAGAACACTTATCGGAGTATCATTTTCTTATTTTACATGTAGAAAAGATTAAAGACAAGTTAGATATAAATCAGCTTGGTGTATAATTTTAAAAATTTTCTAAAAGGTTAAAAATGGACTTTTCGAAATATACAGACATGGCTATAACATATACAAGCGAGTATGGTTTAAAGATTATAGCCGCTTTGATTATCTTCTTTATTGGAAAGTTGTTCGTTAAAAAGATTACAAAATTTTCAAAAAAAGTTATGCACAAAGCGAAAGTTGATGAGACTTTAGCAGAGTTTTTAGAAAGTATTATCTACTTTTTACTATTGATTATGGTTATTTTGGCCTCATTAAATACTTTGGGCATAAATACAACATCTTTTCTAGCTGTTTTTGGTGCTGCTTCACTTGCCATTGGTTTAGCACTAAAAGATTCTCTCTCAAACATAGGAGCAGCAGTTTTAATAATCATTTTTCGCCCATTTAAAGTTGGAGATGTTATAGAAGCTGCGGGAACTACCGGAACAGTAAAAGATGTAAACCTTTTCTCCACTATCATAGAACCCGTTGACAAACGGATAATCATTGTTCCAAACTCATCTATCATCGGTGGAAATATAACAAATTTTTCGCAAAGGACAATGCGTCGTGTTGAGCATGTTTTTGGCATAGGCTATGATGATGACCTTAAACTTGCAAAAGAGACTCTGATGCAAATCATAAAAGATGATGAGAGAATACTAGAGGAACCGGCTCCACTTGTTGCCGTTGGTGAACTTGGCGATAGCAGTGTTAACTTTACATTTCGTGCATGGGTAAAAGCTGATGATTACTGGGATGTACATTTTGACATGTTAGAAAAAGTAAAACTTACATTTGATGAAAAAGGTATCTCAATCCCTTACCCTCAGATGGATATTCACACAGATAAAACGGAATCTTAAAGGAAAAAAATGAAGAAAATCATACTTGGTGCTTTACTTGTAAGCTCCCTTGTTGTGGCGGCGGATGAAGAGCAAATCAGACAAGAAATGGATGATGTAAAAGCACAAATAAAAGCACTAAACGAGAGTCTAAAAAAACTGCATGCTCAGCTGCCAAAAGATGCAGACGAAAAAGGATTTGTGACACATACTGAGCTTGGATATATCACTACTTCAGGTAATACAAACACTGAGACACTAAATCTGGATGCAAGCATAAAAAAGAATTGGAGAAAACATTCTCTTGAACTATCTTTACTTATGCAGTATGGTACAGAAGATGATTTAGAAAATAAAAATAAATTGCTAAGTGAGCTTAGTTATAACTACAAGTTTACAAAAAGATTGGCTTTTGTATATTTAGTCGGATACAAAGAAGATAAATTCTCCGGTTACGAATACCAGCTTTATACCGGTCCAGGTGCCAAATATAAGGCTATACAAGAAAAAAATCACAAACTTTCTCTTGAAGGAAATGTTCTTTACTCCGTGGATGCTATTGAAGACACATATCATGATGGACTAGGCAATGCTGTTACATATCCATACCCTGCCGGAAGCATAAGCAATAATGACGGAGATACTAAAAGCTACGCATCATATAGAGCTAAAGTTGTATATGATTGGCAAATTTTTGATAATTTAAAGTTCAATGAAACACTTAGTTACAGAGCAGAATTTTCAGATATGGATAATTATTTTGCTTACTCAAAGACCACACTTTCAAGCAAACTATCAGATATATTCTCTGCAGGTGTCGGTTATCAGGTAGATTACATAAATAAGCCGGCAGACGGCAAAACCTCCACTGACAAAACTTTTACTTTTAATCTAATCATAGACTACTAATGAGCTTGTTTTTTGTGTGATATATTGGTAAGATTTCAACCATGAAATTACTAATACTAATCACACTAATAACAACACAGTATCTTTTTGCTCTAGTATCTATCGCTCCGGTAGAGATAGGCGCAAAACCCGGACTATCTGCGGAAGTCGAAGCAGGTCTTGAAACTAAAAGAGGCAATACAGACAAAGACAACTATAAAGCATCCATAAGAGCAACTTACGATGAAAACTCAAGTTATGTAATGTGGGGAGAGTTATCCGGCGAGTATGGCAAATCCAATGGAGTAGAAGACACCAACAAAGCTTTTTCACATGTCAGATATATACATGCACTAACAGATAATGAAAACCTAAGATATGAGCTGTTTGGACAACTTGAGAATGATGATTTTAGAAATATCAAAAGCAGAGTTTTAGGTGGAGCAGGTTTAAGATACAAAATATTTAACAGCCAAGAAAAAGGCAAAGGTTATGCAGGCTTTGGCGGTTTTTATGAAGGCATAAGATATACAAATCCACTGATAGACCCGGCAGAAGATAATACAAGGTTGAATTCATACCTTGCTTACAGCATCGGCTTTAACAATAAAGCATCATTTTCATGTACACTGTATTATCAACCCAAAACAAATGATTTTAGCGATTATGTTCAATCTAGTGAGCTTGAGCTAAAACTCAACATCTTTGAAGAGTTGTACTTAAAATTTAATGCCTCATGGAATGTAGATTCCAAACCGCCTGTAGGCGTTGAAAAATCAGACTTTGTTCAAACAACATCTTTTGTTTTTAACTTTTGACCCCATAAGTACAGAGAGTAAAATGACATTAGTGCGATAAATGTCGCACTTAAAAATAGGTACTTTGGATACAACTCATACACATATCCTGCAATCAATGCTCCCATAAATGCCCCAAGTCCGTAAGTTATACCTGAGAAAAACTGCTGTGCCAAAGATTTATGTTTATAAAGATGGTACAGATAACTAATAGCAGCAGAGTGAAAAAGTGCAAAACTAAACGCATGAATAGTTTGGGTAAAAAACAGCACTCCTAGATTCTCTGGAAACAAAAAAAGCAAATACCATCTAATAGCAGTAACAAAAGTAGTAAACTGAAGTATTAGGAGTAAATTTCTACGAAGAAGTGCTCCTTGAAAAAAGAGCATAAATATCTCGACAACAACACCAAAAGTCCAAAGATATATTGTCATATCCAAGCTGATACCATGGTCTGTCTCATAGATGGTAAAAAAGTTGTAAAAAGAACCAAAACTAACCTGCATAAGAGTTAGTCCAGCCCATAGTTTCCAATCAGCCAATATATTTATATCATTTTGGGCGTCTTCACTTCTATCTAAAATTGCATCTGCTTTTCTGGCTATAACAAAAGCTGTTATAGAGGTTGTAAAAGTTAAGACTAAAAGATAATTAAGTGCGATCTCCGGTGAGCTCAAAAATTTCACCAACACAAGTGCCACCAAGATAAAACCAACCGAACCAAAGAGTCTAATCTTTCCGTATCTCTCTTGACCTAGGTACTTCAAAGAGATTAGTTCAACATAAGGCAAGACCAAACTAAGCCCTATTCCAAGTCCTATATTTGAAAAAAGCAACTTGTAAAAATTGTCTAAAGAGAAATAAAAAGCTATAGCGCTGATACACATTATGAGTAGTGACATGTTAAATGTATGTATATTTATTTTTAACCCCTTTATAAAAGCAAAAGGAACTAAAAAACGCACCAGCGGAGCAGCGGCAAAGATGATACCTATCTCACTCGCAGAATACCCGACCATTGCCAAAACTTTTGGCATGAAGATGATGTATACACCGATGATTGAAAAGTAAAAAAAATAAAAAATTGATAATAGTATTGACATGCGCCATTATAGCGAATTTAGTTACAAGAAGCGTACTCACTTTTTTTTTAAAAAGTTTTAAATTTTCAAAAAATATGACAATATTTTGACAATATTTAGGTACAATTCAAGGACATGTAAAATATTATAGAGAAAGGTATTTTTGATGCTAAAAAACATGGCTGAGAATGATTTCATCGTATCTAAAACAGATACAAAAGGTAAAATTACTTACTGCAACAAAATATTTATGGATATGGCAGAATATACTGAGGAGGAGCTCCTTGGTAAGCCTCACAGCATTGTACGACATCCTGATATGCCAAAAGCTGTTTTTAGATATTTATGGGACATGATTGCTAAAAAAGAAGAGGTTTTTGCATATGTTGTTAACAAAACTAAAAATAACAATCACTACTGGGTCTTTACAAATGTAACTCCTTCTTTTGACAACAACGGCAAAATAATCGGTTACTACTCAGTTAGAAGAAAGCCTAACCCAAAAGCACTTGAAGCTATCATACCTCTGTACAAAAAGATGGTAGAAATTGAAAATAACGAGGGAGTTGACGCCTCATTTAAAATTTTAACAGACATACTAGAAGATAAAGGAGTAAGCTATGATGAATTTATCATCTCTCTTCAAAAATAGACAAAGCAGTATGCTTTTTATCACAGTTTTACTTGTAGCTATCTACGGGCTAATTACTTCAAACTATGCTCTTAGTGGTTTACTATTTTTAGTTTTATTTGCTTCAATATTTATCCAAACGGATAATGAAAATGAAATAAAATCTCCTACATACAAGTCAATGATTAATGTTTTAAAAGATGTGGCGCAAGGAAAACTAGAAGGTCGTGTAACATATATACCAGATAACAACTCCATAGAATCATCTTTTGCCTGGAGCTTAAACGACGCACTAGATCAGCTCGAAGCATTTATGAGAGATGTGCAAACATCCATAAAATCTGCTTCTGTGGGCAAAAGCTACAGACTTACATACCCATCAGGATTACACGGCAGCTTCCATAGCACTTCAAAAGAGTTAAATGAAATTATGGGCTATATAGCTGAGGGCTACTCCTCAAAAGTTAAAGGCGAATTATCACAAAAGCTCAACAATCTTAGTGATGGAGCCAGTAGCGGTTTTGAAACTATTCACAATGACATCATACTTGCTCAAAATGATTCAAATACCATTGCTGATGTATCAAAAATAACAGCTGCTCAATCAGCTAAAAGTTTAGAAGAAGTAAGAGATATAAGTGAAAAATTCGACACTCTTGTTGAGCTTATCTCATCTTCTCATGAGGCTATAGTAAGTCTAGAACATCGTTCAAGTGAAATTTCTGTAATCGTTGGGCTTATTAAAGATATTGCAGATCAGACAAACCTACTTGCGCTAAATGCTGCTATTGAGGCAGCAAGAGCCGGTGAACACGGTAGGGGCTTTGCTGTTGTTGCTGATGAAGTTAGAAAACTAGCTGAGAGAACTGCAAAAGCTACAAATGAGATAGAGATTACAATATCAACACTTCAACAAGAGTCAAATGAAATTCGTACTAATTCTGACAATATTTCTGAAATAGCACAAACTTCAAATGAAATTATTAATGAATTTAAAAATACATTTACCCAATTAAACTCATCAGCCGAACACTCAGCCGATATATCGCAAAAAATACAAAATAGACTTATGGTAACATCAATAAAAGTAGAGCTTGTACTCTATAAAATCGAAGCATACTCATCTATAATTGACTCTAAAGAGTCATATGTATATAACGATCATACACACTGTAAGACTGGAAAATGGTATATCACTGATGGGAAAAAATATTTTGGGCATACAGAAGCATATAAAGCTATTGATATTCCTCATCAAAAAGTCCACAGCTCTGTATTTAATAACTTGCAATTTATAGAAAACAACTCTACTTTTAAAAGTGAAAATGTAGAAGTAATTGTAAATAACTTTAAAAATATGGAAGATGCATCAAGCGAATTATTTAAACAACTTGATAACATGATAGCAGAAGCTTAGCTATTTACTTATTATTAGCTTATATTTAATATAATTTTAAATCTCGATTATGTTTAACCCCCTTTCATAAGTAGAGATTTATACTTCCTATAAATTATTTAATTATCCGGTCTTTCCCCTTTTTTTGGCCTGGATAATTATGCTAAACTTCCACCATGCAAAAAATCATCTTAACCACACTTAATTCAAGATTTACACACACTTCAATAGCACTTAGGTATTTATATGCGAACTTAAAAGAGCTACAAGATGATGCAGAGATTATAGAGTTTAGTATAAACGATGCCTTGCAGTCTGTAGCAGAAAAACTACTAAAGAATTCCCCAAATATTATAGGTATAGGCGTATATATATGGAATGTGACAGAGGTAAGTGAACTTATTCACATTATAAAAAAAGTCTCTCCAGAGACAACAATTGTCTTAGGCGGTCCTGAGGTCTCACATGAACCTTTTCGTGTAAATCTAAAGAGTGCTGATTATATAATTCAGGGTGAAGGAGATTTGGCTTTTTATAACTTATGCAAAAATATTTTAAACAATAACAAGCCTCAAGATAAAATAATTAAAATGAGTATGCCCTCATTGAAAAATGTAAAACTTCCCTACAAATACTATACGGATGATGATATAAAAAACCGCTATCTCTATGTAGAAGCTTCCAGAGGCTGCCCTTTTGAGTGTGAATTTTGTCTATCTTCAATGGATGAAAAAGTTAGAGCCTTTAATCTTGATGAGCTTTTAAAAGAGTTTGAGGTACTTTGGATGAGAGGTGCTAGAAACTTCAAGTTTATAGACAGGACTTTCAATCTAAATATGAAAACTGCAAATAAACTTTTGGACTTCTTTTTGGCAAAAAAACCTCCTTATTTTGCACATTTTGAAGTTATACCCGACCATTTTCCCGACTCCATAAAAGAAAAAATCGCACAATTTCCTCATGGCGCACTTCAACTCGAAATTGGGATACAGACACTTAACCTTGAAATAGCAAACAACATATCAAGGCAACTAAAACTTGATAAAATTAAAGAAAATATAAGGTTTTTAGAACAAGAAACCGAAGCTCATATACATCTTGATTTGATTGTCGGTCTTCCTGGGGAATCTCTGCAGAGTTTTGGAGCAAATCTTGATGAACTGGTCTCTTTGAGCAGTTGTGAGATACAAATAGGCATACTGAAAAAACTCTCAGGAACCTATATAAACAGGCACGATATAGAATTTGGCATGGTTTACAGCGACATCCCGCCTTATGATATTTTAAAAAATTCTCAGCTTAGTTTTAATGATATTCAAATAATGAAAAGGTTCTCAAGGTTTTGGGATTTAACTTACAATAGCGGTAATTTCAAGCAAAGTGTAAAGCTAATCTGGCAACAGCAAAGTGTGTTTGAAAATTTTTATGCCTTTAGCATATGGACCTACACTCAAACTGATTCAACATACAAAATCTCGCTTATGAGACTTGGAGAACTACTTTTCACATATCTTTGTGAAATCAAAGATTTGTCTGCCCAAATGGTAGCAAAAGAGATGCTTGAGGATATGATGAAGTTAAAAGGACGGGCGGTTCCAAGTTACTTAAAACCATATGCCAAAGACTTACATGTAGATAATAAACATGGAACATCTGGATTTAACAAAAGACAGCAATAATATCAGAAATTTTTAGATATAATCACTCTATGTTTAAATCAGTTGTGCCTATATTACTATCACTGTTTTTAATAAATACTGCTTGGGCAAATGAACCGTATGTAGATGAAAAACTACTGGATCGAATTGACAAAAAATATAAAATATTTGCAAAAAAAAGATTTTTGTTTCTTCAGCAAATGCTAGATGAAGTGAGAGATAAAGATGATTTGGCAAAACTTGAAGCAGTTAATAGATTTTTTAATGAAGTCAAGTACTCTTCGGACTTAAAAGTCTACAACAAAAGCGACTACTGGGCAACGCCTTGGGAGTTCTTGGGAAAAGACAAAGGCGATTGCGAAGATTATGTTATCAGTAAATATTTTGCTCTTAAATATCTCGGTATTGCACCTGAAAAACTATTTTTTACATATGTACGCTCTACAAAATTCAAAGCACCTCACATGGTTTTAACCTACTTTAAAACACCCAAAAGTGAGCCACTTATTTTAGATAACAACAATCGTAAGATTTTTCCGGCATCAAAAAGAAAAGATCTTATTCCGATCTATCATTTTAATGGCGAAGTACTTAAAACTGGTGAAAAACAAAAAACCCATAAAAAATGGGATGAACTACAACTCAACATGCAAAGGAAAAAAATATGACTCTCTTTAAACAAATAGCCATTATGCTATCAATCTTTTTACTTATTATACTGGCAACTGTTTTAACCCTAAACTTTCAAAGTGCAAACAAGTCTGTTCAAGACAGACTCTATGAAGATGCCAAAAATTCAGCAACTTCACTTAGCCTTTCACTTGGAAATGCAAACGGTGACATATCAATGATGTCAACCATGATTAATGCAAACTTTGACAGTGGATACTACCGAGAAATCACTCTTGTTGATGTTGAGAACATCACTCTTTATGAGAGAAAGACTGAAAGCGAAATCATTGATATTCCATCATGGTTTTTAAATATGATTGAAATTGAAGCACCAATTGCACGAGCAAATGTATCAGCCGGCTGGAGTCAAGTTGGAATACTTAGTGTTCAAAGTGACACAACTTATGCATATAAACAGCTATACTCAATTTTAAAGAGCCTTCTAATATCTTTTGCCCTCATTTCTGTTATAGGTCTTATTATTCTTAACTTGCTTTTACATGCTGTTTTAAAACCACTAAAAGAAGTACAAAAACAAGCAGCTGCCGTAATAAGAAACGAGTTTATAATTCAAGACAACATCCCTTATACAACAGAGTTTAGAGATGTCGTTTTGGGAATGAACAACATGGTCTCAAAAGTCAAAGCTATGTTTGATAAAGGCAATAAAGAGCTAAAAGCACATAAAGAGTTAGAGTACATAGACAAAAATACAGGACTTAGAAATCGTAAATACCTTATAGACAGGCTTCCTGAGTATTTAAAAGTAGATGCACCTTCAAAAGGCGGAATAAATATACTTATTGCTATCAGCGGGATGATGCAGGCTAACGAAAAACTTGGTCATCAAAATGCGGACAAACTTCTTCTAGACATTGCGGATATATTTAGAGATAACTCCAAAGTATTTACTAACTGTATAGTTGCTAGAATGAATGGAACAGAATTCTCGATGCTTCTGCCTGATTGTTCAAAAGAAAATGCGTTAGAGTTGGCAAAAAAGATTTACGACTCTGTTGAACAAAAAATCATTCAAAATGAGTTAAACACTAACGAAATCTTTATATCTCTTGGTCTTTATGAGTATAGCCATAGAGATACCATCTCACAACTATTTTCTCGTTCAGACAACTCTCTTGCTCAAGCAAAATTCCATCCATCAAACATACATCTTGAAAAAGCTGAAGACAGTGTTGAAGTTATGGGTAAAGAAGCATGGAAACTTATAATAAATAATGCAATTGAAAAAAATAGGTTTAGCTTTGTATCTTGGCCTGTTGTAGATACCAAATCTAAAAAACTAGCTAATCATGTACTAAGCATAAATCTAACTCTTGACAAAAACACATCATATAGTTATGCCCAGTTTATGGCACCGGCAATTCAATCAGGACTAAGCAATGACATATACAAAAATGTTGTAAATATGTTATTTAAAATTCCTGACATGCTTTTGAGTGCTTCAACCTACTCTCTAAGACTACCTTATGAGTATCTAGAGCATGAAGGCACCTTTGAGGACATCAGTGAACTTCTTCGCGCCAATGCTGCTACTCTTCCATTTAAATTAATCATAGAGATGCCAGATAGACTTGTCCGTCAAGACTCTAAACATATTATGGAATATAAAGAGCTATTTAAAATGTACAATATTGATGTTGGTGTATTTGAGTTTATTGGTGAGAGTGAAGATTATCAATATTTACAAGACTTAAGACCTGTTTATATCAAAGGTGAAAGTAGCTACTTTTTGACTCAAACAGACCAATCACTTTCAGCTCTTAGATTGATAACAGATACAGTAGGAATTTCACTTATATCTGTCGGTGTTATGGATATGCAAACTCTACAAAAGTTAGAAGAAAGAGGTATTCATATAGTTCAAGGGCTAGTGACTGAGATGATAGAGATACAAAGCTAGCTTACTAGTTTATACTCTTCTGGATGTCAACCCTTTTGTAAGAGCTTCGTTGATATCCTGTTTATACTCCGGATTTAATCTTGTAAGTTCTTTATCAAACTTGATAATTAAATCTTTGGTTATATTTGGATGTCTACATGCTGTAAAAATAATACCCATATAAATATCAAAATCAGGATGAGACCTAAGACCGAGTTTCGTGTGAACTCTTCCATGATATTTTATAACCATATCAAGAGCTTCGCCTAAAAGTTCTGTTGATGATTTTTTGTTTTTAATAATGCTTAGCAGATGGTTCAAATCAGTATTTGTAATTGTACTTTTGACTTCTGTTTTTACTTTATTTTCATCTGCTGTTTTTTGTTTGTTAGATTTCTTTTGAGACTTTTTATTTGGTTCTAAAAATAGGAAAAACACTAGAATTGCTAAAACTGCAATTAACCCCATAATAGATTTAATAATTAATTCTGTTTCCATCTATTTGTTACAACTTTTTCAGATATTATAGCTTAGTATTCATAAAATTTATTAAAACTTCTAAGAATCCTGAAGGGACTAAAAAAAATTCTAAATATTGAAATAAAGGTTAAAGTAAGAAATGGTGGTCTCGGAGAGATTCGAACTCTCGGTAGAGTTATCTACACATCCTTTCCAAGGATGCACCATCGGCCACTCGGACACGAGACCATTTAGAAGATGCGATTCTACCTTATTTTTAATCAATTAATGATAAAATCTATTTTATATGCGGATTTACAGCGATAAATCACTATAGTCGTACTTTTCTAAATCTATATAATACTTTTTTCCAATCGTAATAATCCTAGCGTCAGTGTCTGCTCTCTTTTTAAACTTTTCTTTTATCTTAGAAGATTTTTTCTTTGAAAACTCTCTGGTTTTTATATACTTATTTAAAGAGATCAATCCACTGTCTTGATATTGCTGTGGTTCTTCTATTTCTGCTTCAACTAACTCTTCTTTAATATCTAAAGCATCATCTGGAGCATTTAGCATAAACTTTGAAGATATTGCGTTTAGTATATTTTTTAACTGCTCATCTTTGTCTTTATAGATCTGTTCTATCTTTTTTCTCTCATCAATTAACATCTGCTCTTTTTGGTCTCTAAGTGTTCTTGTCTCACTTTCAAGAGTTTCTATTTTTTGCTGAAGTTTGGCATTTTGCTCTTCTAAAAGTTTATAGTATCTGTCATCAACCGGTGAAATAGCTTTTTTAGTTACTCTTTTAGATGATGCTTTAGAACTATCTTTGCCATCAAGTATAACCATCTTGACGCCATTTTCAACCACACTCTTTAAAGAACCTCGTCGTACACGATTGTGTATAGCTTCTTTTGACACACCAAGCATTTGAGCAGCGTCTGTGACTGTTAATTTTGACATGTGACTATTCCCCCCTATCTCATATTTTCAAAAACAAGTGGAGCATCCCACTCTGCTTCTCTTACCATTTTCATTACTTTTTGTAAATCATCAAGCTTTGCACCTTTTACTCTTATGGCATCTCCCTCAATTTGGGCATTTACTTTTAACTTCATCTTTTTTATTTCAGCAGTTATTTTTTTAGCTTCTTTAGACTCTATATAATCAACGACTTTAAAAGTCACTTTTCTATTATTCCCGCTAGAGTCTTCTACTTTTAGTTCTTCTAAAACTTTAGAGCTTAGTCCTTGTTTTAAAAACTTTGCCACTACAATATCTTTTAATGCGTCAAGCTTGTTATCGCTGGATGCTATCAAAACTAAAGTTTTAGCTTTTTCATTGTAGTTTACTTCATAAGCAGTTCCCTTGAAGTCGTAACGATTAGCAACCTCTTTATCTACCATATTTATAGCATTTTTGAAGTTTTGCATATCTATTTTTGCACTAATATCAAATGAATGTTCTTTTGCCATCTGTCAACCCTTTATAACAATTATTGCAGATTATAACATATTTGAAATGTGTTAGTTGTTTTAAAAAGTTGGACTTCCATCAAAACCAGCACCAAAATTAGCAAAATTTGGGTCCATATATCCAGCCATAGAACTTCGTCCGCGAAGCTTTTCTATATCTGCCTTACTTGAAATATCCTGCGGACACACAAGCGTACATTCATTACAAAGAGTACAGTCCCATACACCGTTTGTTTGTATGGTGTCAATTTTATCTTTAGGGTTTTCTTCTCTTTTGTCACTAACATATCTCCAAACTCTTGTTAGTGAAAACGGTCCAAGAAATTCCTCGTTTACAGCATAAACAGGGCAGGCACTATAACATGAACCACACAATATGCAGTCACTCTGAACTTCATTGATTTTCTCATCCTCGGGAGTTAGTAAAACATCTTGAGACAATGAACTCTGCCAAGCTTTAGCCTTTGCATTAAACCCATAAGCCCTGTCCATATTTACAACCAAATCGCGTATCACTTCGCTGTTTCTCATAGGTTCTATTAAATCGCTGTCCTTTGCATGATAAGCACATGCCAAAACTTCTTTGCTGTTAACTCTCACAGAGCAACTTCCGCAAACACTGCTTCTACAGCCACTTGAATATGTGAGTGACGGGTCTTGTGTCGTTTTTATCTCATTTAAAACTTCTAGTAAAGTTCTATCTTTTGACTCAACTTCATACTCAACAAGAGTTTCTCTTTGAATTTTAATCTTCATAGCTTACATTCCCATTTTTATCAATTACACTATGTGCTTTAAAAAGTTCATCATTTTCGTTTGGCTTATCAACTCGAAAATGTGCTCCTCGGCTCTCTTGTCTTGCAATTGCACCGATTACAACCAGCTGGCTTAGCTCTAACATATTTTTAAACTCCAAAAACTCTATCAGATTGGAATTATAAATTTTTGATTTGTCACTAACACCCATCATCGGTAGGTTTTCTAGCAGTTTTGTCACATCTTTTAGTAAAGACTCAAGATTTTCTTTTTCTCTTTTTATTCCTACATGTAGATAAAACATATCACCTAAAAATTCTCGTTTTTGATAAAAATCTACTTCGTTTATATAGTTTTTTACATCAATAATAAAATTATTGATATCTTTTACATGTATATCTTTATTTAAATTTATTTCACTTTTTTTTGCATGTTTTGCGGCAGCCTCTCCGGCTTGTTTCCCAAATACTATCAACTCCAAAAGTGAGTTTCCACCAAGACGATTTGCTCCATGAACCTTATGGTTTGCACATTCACCAGCAGCATACAGACCCTCTATACTTGTTTTGGAGTTCTCATCTACCTCTATTCCGCCCATCGTATAGTGAGCAACCGGTTTTATAGGGATTAAGTCATGCACAGGATCAACACTTTCATAAAGTTTGGCTAACTTTCTCTCTTGTGGCAGCTCTTCATTTATAAACTCCTCTCCAAGATGACGAATATCTAAAAAAATATCTTCACCCTTTAGCATCTCATCGTCTATTGCCCGAGCTACCTCATCACGAGGAGCTAACTCATTTGTAAAACGCTCACCTTTTGAATTTAGCAGATATCCTCCAGCACCTCTGGCACTCTCTGAGATTAAAATTGCAGAGTTTTTCATAGCAGTCGGATGAAACTGCACAAACTCCATATCGCTGACTCTTGCCCCCGCTCTTAGTGCTGCAGCAATACCATCACCGCTGCTTCCAACTGCATTTGTTGAGTGAGTATGATAAATCCTGCTATATCCGCCGGTTGCCATTATGACACTTCTTGCTTCATAAACTTCCACTTCTCCGCTTCTTTTATCTAAAACACTAACACCGCAAACATAAGTTTTGCCATTACTGTCCTTATCTGTTATGCACTCTAAAAGATATTTTTCATTTAAAATCTCAATGCCAAGAGAAAGACATCTGTCATAAAGCGTATGAAGAATTTTTAAACCTGTATAGTCTTGTGCATAGCAGGCGCGGGGAGCAGAAGCACCACCAAGTGTTCTTTGAGCGATTTTAGATTCTGTGGTTCTGCTAAATGGCACACCTATGCTATCAAGCCATCTGACTGCATCAGGAGCACTCTCGCACATAAACCTAACTGCATCCTCATCCGCAATTGAATGAGCAGATTTTAGGGTATTTTGAATGTGTGCTTCAACGCTATCTTCTCCAGCGTTTGAGAGCGCCGCATTTATACCGCCTTGTGCCATACATGTTTGACTTCTTGTTGGATAATCCTTTGTAAGTATCGTGACCTTTGCGCCATTTTCATGAGCATTGATTGCGGCTACTAAACCTGCCCCACCTGCTCCTACAATAATTACTCTGCTCATATTGCCTCGCATTTTATAATAAATTTAACACCATCATCTGTATTGACAACTTTGATGCTGCCCCTATGATGCTCTTCTATAATATTTTTTGCCATGTGTAGTCCCAATCCTGTTCCGTTTTCTTTTAGTTTTGTAGAAAAATATGGTTCAAATATATGGTCTATTATATCATCATCAATTTGCCCTGCATTATTACTTATCTCTAAAACAGCCATATCGTCTTTATCATAACTGCTTATCAGTATTTCTGCATTTTCTACATCACATTTAGCAAATTGCTCTTTAGCATTATTTAAAATATTTAAAATTACCTGCATAAACTCATTTTCATGCAAATTCAACTCTTTGCTAGAACCTAAACTTAAGACTACATGTATATCACTTGAATTTAAACTATCCTCTATGATACCGTATGCTTTTGCAATAACCTTGTTTATGGGTAAAATTGCTGCATCTTTATTTGGTTTATAGTAGTCGCTAAAGTCAGATATTATTTGACTTAAGTTTTGAGTGTACAGTCCAATTTTATCAAGCTTACTCTTTAAAAACCTTAAAAAATTATCTCTTTGTGTTTTGTCGTCAAAATCATAACTTTCTAGTTCTAATGCTAACAATATAGATATTTGTGTTGCTGAAATTGAGCTAAGGGGTTGCTTCCATTGATGTGCAACCATGCTCATAACTTCGCCCATCTGGAGCAAACGGGATTTATGAACAAGGTAAGCATCTTTTTTATGTGCCTCTTGCACTGCATCTGAGATTTTAGACTCTAAGGTTTGATTTAAACTCATCAATTCATTTTTTAAGACTTCCAATTCTCTATTTTTATTTTTTAAAATTTGTTGCCTGTAAAATAGTGCTACTAGCACAAAGATTAATAAAAATATACCCTCGTAAATATATTTAAAGTTTTTTTCTAAAGGCTCTTGTGTCGCATAAAGAGGTAGAAAAGTTAATAAAACAAGAAATACATATTTCATAAGACAACCATTGATATATTAGTGATGGATTATAACATAAGAGTTAAAAAGTAATACCTTATTATTCTCAAAGAACCCGCGATTAAAACAAACCAAAGAAAGTTAAGCCTAACAAGACCTGCTACAAGTGTTAGTGGATCACCGATGACTGGAAGCCATGAGAGTAACAGTGCATAATATCCATAGTTGTGTCCATAACCATATGCTTTTGTGCCTATCTTGGATTTAAAAAGTTTTGTTTTTGTTTTTTCATAAAGCCAGTAACCGAGCCAATAGTTGAGAATAATCGCTAAAATATTTCCGCTTGAAGCAAAAATCAGAGCCGTGTATTTTGGCATATCATTAGCTAAAGCTGCTACAAATGCAACTTCAGAACTAAATGGAAGAATAGTCGCAGCTAAAAATGCCGTGAAAAAAAGTGCTATTTCAGCGATGTTATATTCTCTATTACAGAAGTAATGAGCTTATCTCTTGCTTCAACAGATGTCCAAGCAATATGGGGTGTAATATATAAATTATCTCTGTTTTTTACACTTAGAAGTGGATGATTTTCTCTCATAGGCTCACATGTTAAAACATCTAAACCAAAGTAAATATTTTTCTCATCAACTATCTTGGCAACAGCCTCTTCATTGATGATACCGCCGCGTCCAAGGTTTAAAACAATACTTGCATCTTTACAAGTTAACAGTTGTTCATAATCTAAAAGATTATTTGTTTTGTCATTTAGAGGTGCATGAATTGTAATAATATCGCAACTCTTCAGTAATTCATCTATAGTCACTCTCTGATAATCATCAGTTCTATTTATTCCGCTTGTAGAGTAGTAACAGACTTCTGCACCAAATGCTTTGGCTATATTTGCAACTCCACGACCAATAGCACCAAGACCTATAATTCCCCATTTTTTACCTTTTATTTCAAAAAATGGTTTTGACACATCTGTGAAAATAGGACTTCTGGAATATGAGCCGTCTTTTACATACTCATCATAATATCTTGAGTGCCCCATCAAATAAAACAGCATTGAGAATGTGTGCTGAATAACCGAATCGGTTGAATAACCAGCTACATTTTTCACTTGGATTCCACGAGATTTTGCAGCTTCTAAATCAACATTGTTCATCCCCGTAGCAGCAACACAGATAAGTTTTAGAGTCGGTGTGTTTGACATGTGCACATCGGTTATAACAACTTTGTTAGTAACAACTACATCTGCGTTAGCAATTCTATCTTGCGTTTGCTCTGGAGATGTTGTCTCAAAGATCTCAACATTACCTAAAGAATCAAAGCCACTTAGGTCGGTCTCGCCAAAAGTTAAGGCATCAAGCAGAACTATTTTCATTTTAACAATCTTTTATTTTAGTAATCAATTCTCTTGATTGCTCTAATGCTTTTTCAACTTCATCAAACACAAGAGCAACAGCAAGTCGTCTGCCTTTATGTGCTTCTGGTTTAGAAAAAACTCTTACAAAACTGTTATCAGTAAATAGAGAATCATCTACGGCAACAACAGGCGCATAGTTGTGAACTTCGGACTTAAATGCTGCAGAAGCACCATCTCCATAAAATGTAAATCCCAATGGAAGACCAAGAACTGCACGCAAGTGAAGCGCAAACTCACTCTGGCTCTGAGTGATAAGCGTTACCATTCCCGTATCGTGCGGACGAGGTGAAACTTCAGAGAAATAAACCTCATCGCCTTTTATGAAAAGCTCAACACCAAAAAGACCGCGACCGCCAAGACCATCAGTGATAGCTTTAGCCATCTCTTGTGATTTTTGTTTTGCAACATCACTCATCTGCATTGGCTGCCATGAGAAAACATAATCACCATCTCTTTGCTCATGACCTATAGGCTCACAAAAAACCGTCTCTTTGCCGTTTCTGGCTGTCAACATTGTTATCTCATAGTCAAAGTCCACAAAGGCTTCAACGATTAACTCACTAGCATCACCGCGAGCTTCTTTAGCTATTTCCCAAGACGCAGCAATGTCATCAGCACTTTTTGCAACACTCTGTCCATGACCGGAAGAACTCATAACAGGCTTGATAACACAAGGAAAACCCATACGCTCAGCTGCACTTTTTAATCCATCTTCAGTTGTAACAAACTCATATGGTCCGGTTTTGAGCCCAAGCACTTCCGCTGCAAAAGTACGAATGTTTTTTCTATTCATAGTCTTACTAACGGCGCTGGCATTTGGTATAACATTATAACCCTTATCTTCTGCCGCAAAAAGAGCATCGATACTTATAGCTTCTATTTCAGGCAGAATATAGTCAGGCTTTTCACGATAAATAATCTCTAAAAGAGCGTTTTTATCCTGCATGTCTACGACATATGAACGGTGAGCAACATGGTGAGCAGGTGCATTTTGATACCTGTCAACTGCTATGACTTCAAGACCTAATCTCTGAGCTTCTATAGCCACTTCTTTACCTAGTTCGCCTGAACCTAGTAACATTATTTTTTTTGAGTTTGATTTAAGGGGAGCGGAGAATTGCATTTTTATTCCTACTAAAATTATTAGAGGAATTATATCAAAATTGTTTGTTACCACGCTAAAGCGTGGTAATCATCTATCTTTTAAGACCGATTAATGTCTCAAGAAGTGTATCAGAAGTAGTAATTGTTTTACCATTTGCCTGATAGCCTCTTTGAATAATAATAAGCTGAGTCAGTGAACGAGACAAGTCAACATTTGAAGCTTCAAGTGCTGAACTTTGGATAAATCCACGCCCGGATGTCGCCGCCGAACCAATGATTGGATCACCTGAATTGGCAGTTTGAACATACACACTACCACCTTCAGTTGTAAGACCTTCATTATTGGTAAACTTAGCCATACCAACTTGAGCTAGTCCAAAAGAACGACCATTACTAAATGAACCAACTACAGTACCACTCTGATCGATTCTAATACCAACTAAATCACCACCGGTAAAACCATCTTGAGAGATTCCAGAAGTAGAACTTCTAGAGTCAAAACTTGTCATACCGTCAAAAAGACCTCCAGTACCAAAATTAAGGCTTACTTGTTGTTCTGCAGCAGAACCATTGTTACCGGTAAATGATATGTTTGGAGGATTAAAACCAGACAATGAACCATCACTATTAAAAGTAATTTGTCCTGTCTGCTCACTAGCTACCGGAGTACCACCGATTGTAGCTGGAGGCGGCACACTGATTTTCATATCCCAAGTAGTACCGGTTGCTATATCAACATCTGTCTTTCTAAACTCCATTCTAAGAGTATGCTTTGAACCAAGTGAATCAAAAATATCTATAGAGCTTGAGTGCGTTGCTGCATTAAAAGATTGAGAAAATGCTTTAGCTGTACTACCTGCTGTGAGCACAGAGTTTAATGCTTCCATATTTCTTGTAAAACGCTGATTTTCAGCTGGAGCTCCCGGTGTATTTGAACTTGTTATTCCGGTTATTGCAAGATTTATATCATAATCATCAGCAGGAAGACCGGCAGCTGCTTCATTGGATATCTCTAGTTTACCCTGTTCATTTACCGATATCTCTATATTACTTGTAGCACCACCATCAGCTCTTGCTTGAATCTCCAATTGATTTCTAAGCCCATTGATTGTTCTGAATGTTTTTGGGGCATCAGCACCGCCAGAACCATCATCTGCTCCTACCGGGTCATACTGATATCTATAAGCAGTAATATCAGTAACTGTTGCTGCAGGTGCTCCAAAAGCACCTGAAGTATCAGTAGCACCAACTGTAAGGTTAATATTATGAGATGCAAAAGAGCTAGTATTATTATTTTCTAAAGAGATATATGGAAGTCCACCACCATCTAGTAAAACTTCTGCTCTTACACCTGTTACTCCTGTCTGAGCATTGATAGCTGACACCATTCCATTGGCATTTTGTATATCCGTAGCACCGGCTAAACCAGTATAAGTTACGGCTTGAGTGCTACCATCATCTAATGTAAAACTGATATCTAAAGTTGTGGCACCGGCTGGTATTGTATCAAGAATATTACTATAAGTAGCATTTGTAAATGAAGCCCATATACCTTGATCATCTTGAAGAGAAAAACCTTCACCTACATCATTAAACATCACACCCAAATCTCCAGATGCAATAGGGTTTCCATTTTCATCTATAGCCGGTGTAGCTCCGGTAGATCCACTAGAAACTTCATAAGCTGGAGAAAAACTCTCAATTATTGTTCCGGCATTAAGGTTTGCTTTTAGAGCAACTTCAGTAGTAGGACTTGCTGGAGTTGTTAGTCCCGGTGGTATGTTAATGTTTTCAATCGGTGCAGTTGCATCAACTTTTCCAGTTTCATTATCTCTAACCCAACCTTGAACAATAAAACCATTATTGTCAACAAAATTTCCAGATGCATCAAACTTAAAGTCTCCGGCACGAGTGTACTTGTAACTATTACCGCCATCAGGAGAGACTATAAAAAATCCGTCTCCTTGAATCGCAACATCTGTATTTTTATCAGAATTTTGGATTGAACCCTGAGAATGAATTGTTGTCATTGAACTAACAGTTGAACCAAGTCCGACTTGAACAGCATTTTTACCACCAAGTTCACCTTGAGGAGCTGTTGCAATTGACCTTGTTTGAGCTAAAAGATCTGAGAAGTTAGCACGAGAATACTTAAAACCTACCGTGTTAACATTTGCTATATTATTTGACTCTACATCCATTGCTATTTGATGTGACTGAAGTCCGGATACCCCGGCATATAGTGATTTTAACATCTTATATCCTTTATTTTATTTCATAAACTCTGATAGAAATCATTTTCAATATTTATGACGACTAAGAAACAAGTCCTTTTGTCTACACTAATTCTCAGTCTCTCTCCCCAAAAAGGGATTAATACAAAGGGACTTACACAATAGTATTTTTACTTAGTATATTATACGAAGCATATTTTGTTCCAACTTTTATAGTGTTTTATAGTATGAGTGTTTTGTTGATTTTTAATTATTGATAAAATATAGACAGATGCTTAAGGGTTAAGCATCCATATCCAATGCTTTTTTCAGCATTTCGTCAGCAGTAGTGATAGATTTTGAATTTGCATCATATGATCTTTGCATAATAATAAGATCGGTTAATCCAACAGTCATATCTACATTCGAACTTTCAAGTTTAAAGTTGATTAAATCTGTACCAAGAATATTGTTTCCGTTTTCATCTTGGAAAAACATAGCCTCTCCACTATTTGGAGTCTCAACAAATCTTGCTCCACTTATTCTCTCTAATCCTCTGTCATTAGGAAAATGATATACCGCTATAGTACCAACATTACTTTGCATACCATTTGAAAAAGTAGCAACTACTTCTCCGTTTTTATTTATATCATATCCAAATAAGTCACCGGATTCTAGCCCATTTGCTGAACTTGATGAAGAAAATTGTGAGCCAGAAGAAGCAATAATACCACTAAACTCTGTACCTAAATCTATCTCAACCGATGTGCCTTGGTTGTCTATTGATGTAAGAGTATTTGAAATCTGTGCACCAATCTCATCAAAGCTAACAACACCTGTCTGAGTCGAATAAATATTTTCACCATCTATACTCTCTACCGTAGCGATAACATTCCATTGAGAACCAGGTGCAACTTGAGGTTCTACCTTTGTAAAGCCTAATCTTAGTTTATTTTTTGTACCATCTTGAGCAATAACAAGAGAACTCATGCTGAGAGAGGCTCTATCTAAAGCAATCTCATCATTTGGGTCAATTATATTAGCAGCAATTTCAGCTAAAGCAGCTTCATCGTGAGCAATTTCATCTTCTGTGAAACTTAGATTTCCACCAAATGTTGCTTTAGTTGTTGGTAATGCTGGATAAGTCAATTCACTTGGGAAGCGAAGTTTTTCTTGAGAATCTATATTCCCTAACTGTACTGAAGGATTTGCTAAATTACCATCAGCATCATACTCAGGTATTATTTCTCCGTTATTCATGTTTGTTCCCATAGTTCCGAGCACATAATAACCATCTTGAGTAACTAAATCTCTATTTACATCAAAATTAAAACTTCCATCACGAGTATATACTGGATCACTTCCGGCTTGCACACCAAACCATCCATCTCCTAAAATAGCTATATCTGTACTTCTATCACTAATCTGTAATATGCCCTGTGATTCATTCATAGCAATGCTATTAACTTTCGTACCAACACCTATACTACTATTGTCAGTTGATAATTTTGTGTTGGTATTTATAGCTTCTTCAAACATATTTGAAAATTCTGCTGAATACCCACGGTATCCTATAGTAGCGGTGTTAGCTAAATTATCAGAGATAACATCAATAGCTTGAGAACTGGATTTTAAACCACTAAGTCCCGTATAAAAAGCTTGAGTCATCATAATATGGCCTTTTTAATATACTTCTACAATATTCTCTAAAGGTATATAACTTGAACCAACTTTTACAAGTGTTTCACCGTTTTCAAATCTTACAGATTCTATTGGATAAGCACCCATTCTTGTAGTTAGATTATTGCCTTCAGGATCTCTATAACTTGAAGTAATATAGTATACACCACTATCTGCCATTGTTCCAGAAGCATCAAGTCCGTCCCATTCAAATTGATACACACCGGATGGATTTGTACCAACATCCATAGTTTGAATAATAGCTCCGTTACTATCCAATATCTCTAAGGTACCTGATTCGATATCAGATGGGAAGTAAACTTCAAATGTGCTTGTGGCACCTTCGTCTAACATAATAGCATTACTGCCTAAATCAGCCGTCTTACCAATAGCCGAAATTGTAGAAAAGTCATTTGATGCCGCTAGTGAAGCTGCTAACTCTTCTAGTGCTATATTTGTTTTATCAGTAGCTTCTAATGATGCAAGCTGTGAAGTTTGAGTCAATATCTGCTCTGTATCTGTCGGTTCTGTAGGATCTTGGTGTTGCAACTGCGCTAATAGCAAAGTCATAAAATCATCTGAACTTAACGAAGTTTTATCTTTTACTGATGTGTCTACTACCGGTTCTGCATATAAGGCTGCATTCTCACCTATTGATGTAATTGCCATTGGAAATCCTTTATCCGTATTGAGGGACTACGATTTCAAGTGAACTTAACACTTCTTCGTTTGTCTCTTCTTTATCAAAATAGCTATACTCTTCGTTAGCTTGTCTCTCATTTTGTCGACTTTGCTGTTGTTGTTGTTGAGTATTTTGGTTATTTTGAGCATTGTCGCTAAAGTTTAATGTAGCATTATTTATTCCACTATTGTTTAACTGTACTCTCAATTCATTAGCATTCATCGCCAAAGTATTTACAGCTGTGTTGTTAGAGCTAATATTCACATGTAGATTTTTACCTCTTTGAACTATAGTCAGATCAACTTCTCCAAGTTTTTGTGGATTTAACTGAACTTTTATTCTAGTGAATGGAGATTTATAATCCTCAATAGCAGTTTTTACATCATTAGAGAGATACTTAATCATCTGTTTTGCTTCATTTAGTTTAACTTCAAAACTATCAGCTTTGTGGGTTGTCAATGCTTCTGCTTTTGTTGATGATACACCACTTTCAGACGAAGAATCACCATGCAGCAATGTCTCTAGTGATTTTGCAGCATCAGAAGCTGCAGTTGTAGCAATAACTTTAGCAGTTGCAACCGAAAAATCTGCTGTTAATGAAGGATTGCTCATTGACGGTTTTTCACCGCGAAGAAGAAGCTTGAGCGTCTCGTCAGCCTTGTCTTTTGGTGTTTTTTGCTCTACTTTTAATGTATTGCTGGCCTTAACTTGAACTATCTGCTCTGTAGTGGTGTGCTCTACTGCCGTGTGAGCCTTAAAAAGTGGTGTTGCTTTTACCTCTTTTTGAACTTGAATAAACTTCTCATCATTTTTTATCTCTTTTAACTGTTCTGGCTGAAAGGCTGGAGCAGTTTTTATTTTATCTGCTACCTGTTGGGTTTGTGCTTTTATTTCTTTTGGCTCAGAAACTGCCACTTTTTTATCTTGAGCAACTTCTTTTATCTCTGGAGCTGCAAATTTTTTATCTTGAGCAGCTTCTTTCATTTCAGGAGCTGTCACTTTTTTATCTTGAGCAGCTTCTTTCACCTCAGGAGCCACAACTTTTTTATCTAGAGCAGCTTCTTTCACTTCAGAAGCTGGTACTTTTTTATCTTGAGCAACTTCTCTTAGCTCTGATGTAGAATTTGTCTTAACTTCTGCATTTTTTACTATATCTGCTTGAGGTTTAACTTGCGCATGAGCCTTCACTTCTTCTAAGCTTATTTTACTGATATCTATACCAAATGTTTTAGCAACCTCTACTAAACCTTTAAGAGTTTTTGGAAGCTCTTTTATTTGTGATTTTTTGAAATCATCACTATTTTCTATTTTACCTTTGAGATAATCTTTTGCTTCAGAAATTAATACTTTCATCTCTTTGGTAGTCAATGTGGAAGTTATTTTTGGATTCAATTCTAATGGTTCTTCTAAACTTTTTGGAACTAACCTCTCTTCGTTTTTTAACAAAGAGAGAAGTGAATCACTCTTGGAAATAGAGTTTGAATCTTTAACAACCCTCTCTTTAGTGTCCAAAGATAAAATTAATGAACCGTTTTGAATAACTTTATCATTTTTCTTATCGCTCACACCTTTTAAAAGTTCTGAGAATGAGAGTGTTGGCTTATCACTTGGAGTTGACAAACTTAGAGGTGAAGAAGAACTAGTTTTAGTTTCACTTTTCATATCTAATGAAATCACTGTTTACTCCTTTTTGCCTTTTTTATAAAGGGATTTTAACAATAAAAGCATATTTCGTACCATAGATTAAATATATTTAATAATTACCGATATACTGACAATGATGAAAGCATTTATTTTATTACTGCCGGCACTAGCACTAGCTCTCAGTCCTTTTGAGTCAAAAAAACCAAACTATTTTGATACATCGGCATATGATACAAAAGTTGGTAAAGAAAATGTACAAGCTGCTAAAAATGTGAAAATAAAATGCAGACAGGTATGTGATAAAAAAGTTTATAAGGAGCAGAAGATATCAGAAGCTGTCGAGTTCTATAAAAGAACTCGAAATTATTAAGCTTATTTATACTGAACAATATTATTTAAGCAAGTTAAATCATTTTTATATGTTGCACTAACAATATCTGCCAACTCTTCAACTAAGTCTTCTGTTGTCTCGCCGTCTCTTGGGTAGCTTACCATATAAGAGTCTAACTCTTTGGCAAAAAACTCTACAAACATGTTTTTTACAATTGCTGCACCATACTTATCAGTGTAAGGAAGTACAAAAAAATAATCCGAGCCACTGTTAACAATAGAATCAGAAGTTCTAAGGACTTGCTCAAGAGAACTTTTTATAATTTCTTCTTTAACAACAGAGAAATCACAATACAATAGAGTAAAACTCTCCGCACGATTTTCATCAAGTCTCTGTGTAATACCAATATTTAAATCAAGAAGTTGTTTGAAATTATCAAACCCAAAATGTACACCAGCCATATGTCACCTCATGTTTTTAAGTTACACAAAGTATATCTAAAAAATATAAAATCATAAATTTTACATTATTGTATATGGCTGTATATCTTCTCTTGAAGCAAATGGCGAGCCCTGAACCTCATCTCCGTCAAATGATATTGTGTAGGTTTTGTCATCTTTTGCTTTACAATATGTAAGGACTATTTTCGCTGCCAACTCTTTATCTGCTTGGCTTGCATTTTTACTAAGCATGGCATGCGGACCTGGAAGACCTATGGTTTTAAGATGATAATATTTGTCATTATTTATATTTTGCAAGTAACCATTTTCTTCTTGATTTCTGCCTACAACTAGCTTAGCTCCATCACTCAAACGCAAATGACGACCAAATTTCATAAGTGGTATATCTTTTACTTCAAACTTATCATGTTTAATAAAATCATTCATCTTTTTAGCAAAGTTTTCATCAGTCAAAAGACATCCTCCACCAGGACTTTCAAAATCTTCAAGCCCTATTTCTTTTGCTAACTCCAACTGTCTGTCACGACTTCTACCGGAAATACCTTCTAGTTTTTCTCTATCTACCCAGCCATTTTGCTCAGCAATAGTCGGTGCTAATAATTTTGCAGACATTGGGCGAAGAAGAAGTCCATCACAATTGCTCTCGTTTAGTACAGTTTGCAATGCATCTTTGTTTTGGCTCATTGGGCGCTGTCCAAGCACTTCACCACTCACCAAAAATGAAGCCCCTTCGGCTTGCATAATTCTTTTTGCAACTGCAAACATTTTCGCATGACAATCTATACATGGATTGAAGTTTTTACCATAGCCATGTTTTGGGTCAAACAAGACTTCTTGTAAGAATTCACTCTGAATATCTATAATTCTCAACTCTGCGCCAACTTGATCACACATATTTTGCATATGGTCTAGTCTATCTTTTGTACTACCAAAGCCTGTATTGATATTTACCGCCAAAACATCTATGCCTTGGTCTATTATAAGCTTCATCGCTAAAGTTGAGTCTAATCCACCACTAAATAGTGCAACTGCTTTCATCTTCGTTCCTTACCAATATTAATAATTTCAATTATAGAATTATACACTACTTATTTCATCTTCTGCCAAAAGAGTTTTTTCCCGAGCCGCCAGATGAGTTCCCGACTGGCTTATTTCTTGGTCTATTTCTAGAATTTGAGCCTTTAGCACCTCTACCGCCGCCTTGATTTATAGCTTCTGCTTTTATGGAAGGATCAGGCTTAAAACCTTTTAACCAGACTTTGGGAATATCTTTTTTGATTAGCTTCTCTATATTGACCAGATATTCATGTTCATCTACACAAACCAGCGATATTGCTTCACCTTCGTTACCTGCACGACCTGTTCTACCGATACGGTGTACATAATCTTCACTAACATTTGGAAGCTCATAATTTATGACATGTGGAAGCTGGTCTATATCTATACCTCTTGCTGCAATATCTGTAGCAACAAGTACGCGCACTTCGCCTTTTTTAAAATCAGCTAATGCCTTTGTTCTAGCATTTTGACTTTTGTTACCATGTATCGCAACCGCAGCGATTCCATTTGATTCGAGTTGACCCGATAAACGGTTCGCCATATGCTTTGTTCTTGTAAAAACAAGTACCTGCTTCCATTTACCCTCATTTATTAGATGTGCAAGTAACTCCCGTTTTCGAGTTTTATCAACATGATAAACTGCCTGTTTTACTATCTCGCTTGAAGTGTTACGACGAGCAACTTCTATTAGAGCCGGAGAGTTTAGCAAACGGTCTGATAATTTTTTAATCTCATCTGAGTATGTTGCAGAAAAAAGCAGTGTCTGTTTTTGTTTTGGCAGAACTTCAAGTATTTTTCTAATATCGTTAATAAAGCCCATATCTAACATTCTGTCTGCTTCATCAAGAATAAGAAAATCAACATGTTTTAAGTCGACCGTTTTTTGTGACATGTGGTCTAGCAATCGTCCAGGTGTTGCGACAATAATATCTACTCCTTTTCGAAGCTGTGTAATCTGAGGATTGATTTTTACCCCTCCAAATATTACAGTTGATTTAAACGGCATATGTTTTCCGTAAAGTGCAACACTTTCACCGACTTGAGCAGCCAACTCTCTTGTTGGAGTAAGTATAAGTGCTTTTACTTGATGTTTGCCTTTTGTAGGTTTTGCTCGAGAAAGTAGTTCTAAAAGCGGCAGAGTAAAACCTGCTGTCTTACCTGTACCTGTTTGGGCACCGGCTAATAAATCTCTTCTTTGTAATATTGCCGGTATTGCTTGAGCTTGAATGGGTGTTGGCGTATCATAACCTTGTTCTCTGATAGCTTTTAATAGTGGATCTGACAATCCTAATGCTTTAAATGACATATAGTTCCTAGTTTTAATATTGTTTCATAATAGCACAATTTAAGTAACACTCTGTCATTAAATGCTGTATTTAATAATTAATGCATAAAGTGACCATTGAATAAAGAGTTATCTGATAACGAAATGTCAAGCTTTATATATTCTTAGAATTTATAAAACCAATAGCAAATTTTAGATAAAATCGTAAATATTAAAAGGATTAGTAATAAAATGCGCACCTTAATAACAACACAATATTTCAAAGAATATAGAAAAGAATTAGGTTTTACAAACCAAGGTGATGTAAAAAGTTTTTTTGCCGGAAAAGACATAATACCAACTGTCAATTATGATTATATAAACTTATTAAATACTAGGCTAGTTGAAATAATTAGGAAAATAAATTCTTTAGTTTCAAAAAATATTAACATACTAGAAATAGATGAGTTTTGTACTGATAATGTAGAATTTGTTTTTAACAAACTAAAAAATAATAACATTATACAAAGATTAAATAATCAAGGAAGAAGACCAGAACAAGTATATTTTTCATGGATGAGGGGATATATTATTTCAAATTATTTTCTTAAAGCGCTGAGTGAAATATTTAAAGTTAATCTTGAAGATATCTCTTTGATTGGTGATGATGATTTGGTAAATATTGAATCATTTAAAAGAACGCCCACAGCAGATTTAGAAATAGCACTAGCAGATGGGAATAAACTAAGAATTGAAGTACAGTCTGGATTTGTTGGTGTAAATGATATTAAACAACATAAAGTTTTAGAAGCAAAAAGAATTTTTGAAACTAATGGAGTATCCTCATTAGCAATTCATTTTGATTTATTTAATGGGCAAGTAGCATTTATTAAACTAGATGAAATAGAAGATGATAATATAAATTGGATTACTAGACAACAAATGGAAGGTCAAACAGTTTTTAATATAGACCAAAATTATTTTACTTGGAAACTAACTGAAAATCCACCTTCATTAGATGACATATTTGTAGATTAACAATGATGAACAAAAAATTTAAAGTTTTAGATTTATTTGCTGGAGTTGGTGGGCTTAGCTACGGTTTTGCTCACGATGATAACTTTGAAATAGTAGCAGGAAATGAACTTTTACCTGATATGGCTAAAGCATATTCATTAAATCATCCACATATAAAAATGTATAATTGCGATATAAAAGATTTTGGGCTTAAAAATCTTACAGAAGATTTACAAATTAAAAAAGGTGATATTGATTTAATAGTTGGTGGACCACCTTGTCAAGCATTTTCAACTGTTGGAAAAAGATTGATTGACGACCCAAGAGGTCAACTATTCCAAGAATATTATAGAGTTTTAAAAGAGTTAAATCCTAAAGTATTTTTATTTGAAAATGTTAAAGGACTTTTATCAATGCAAAAAGGTGAGTTGTTAAAAACAATTCTATCTCTTTTTGAGTCATTAGGATACAAAGTTAAATATGAGGTTTTAAACTCAGCAGATTATGGTGTACCGCAAATTAGAGAAAGAGTAATAATAATCGGTACAAAATTAAATAAAGATTTTGAATATCCAAATAAAACTCATTGCGACTTAGATGATAATAATATTTTAAACCAAAATTTAAAACCATATTTATCGTTATCAGAAGCAATAAGTGATTTACCATTTATCAAAAGCAATGAAGAGAGTGTTGAATATAGCAGTAAACCCAATAATGAATTTCAAAAGCTAATGAGAGATAATGCTCCCGAAAAACTAATGGATCATAATGCACCAAAAAATAATGATAAATTAGTAAAACTTATGGAGTGTTTACCTGATGGTGGAACACCACAAGATGCACCAGAAGAATTACGACCAACAAGTGGATTTAAAAATACATATTGTAGATTATGGTGGGAAAGACCAGCACCAACAATTACAAGAAATTTAAGTACTCCATCCTCATCAAGATGTATTCATCCAAAAGCACCAAGACCTTTAACAACAAGAGAAGGGGCGAGAATACAATGTTTTCCAGATAATTATATTTTTTATGGTTCAAGAAGTTCAAAAAATTTACAGATAGGAAATGCCGTACCTACATTTTTATCAATAGCCTTAAAAAATTCTATTAAACAGCATTTACAAACAGATAAAAAATTGTTGAAAAAGGACAAGAGCATAAAGCAAAAACTTGAAACTTTAGCTTCGCCATTGACAAACAAGTTCGATAACAAAGCAAGATATATGGCAACATAGAGTATACTTTCAAAAATAAATCATCAGGCTTCTTCATGTCAGCAAAACAAATTACTATAAAACACAACAAACACCTCGTACATCCATGTCCTATCGATAAAAAACTCTCCTTATTAAACCTGCTTATCACTAAATATAGCGATAAACAAATACTTGTTGTCAGAGCAAACTCTCTTGATGTTATAAAAGAAGCTGTTTCAGAAGAGAATGTAACTATTTTAAGTGATGGTGAACTAAAAGATTTAACAAAAAGTTTTGAGATACTAATCAGTTATGATTTACCGGCAACTCCGGCTTTATATATAAACAGACTCTTTTGTGCAACAGAGATGGCACTTATTTTACTTGATGCTAAAGAACAAAAAAAGCTATATCCTATTGAAACTGTTTTAAAAAGAGTAATTAAACAAGAAATTATTGAAGGTTTTGAGTATGAAGAGGACCAAAAATTAAAAATAGCTCAAAAGCCTATAGAAAAACCAAAAGAGTATGAGTTTAAAAAAATATATGAAGAAAAACCTAAGTTTGATAAACCAAAAAGAGAGAAAGCCTCAGGTGACAAAGCTAAGCAGTGGGAGAAAAAAGACAAAGGTCAAAACAAATTTCTAGGAAAAGATGAAAATGGAAAAGCATTGTTTTCAGGAAAAAGTGGAGAGAGAAACCATCGTTACGACGGAACTCCAAAAGAAAAATATGGTGCTCCAAAAAAAGTTGGAAGAAAAATAAACATCAAAGCTCTTAAGCCAAAAGAAGCTCCTGAATCATAACATGTAAAAAAGCTTAGCCTTTAAAAGCTACAAGCTCCCCTCGTTTTAAAGTGGCAATTTTACCACGAAACTTACGAATATAAAATGCTTTTTCTTCAAAAGAGATATCATTTTGCATATTTACTTTCTTTAATTCTCTCTCATAATGTTTTGTTAAAAAAGTTATGAGTTCATTTTTTAGTGCTTGTTCATCTTTTAAGGGCTTTATCTGCTCATCAACTGATATTGCCATTAGTTGAGGCTCATCAAACTTTCCTTGAAGTGCCAAGTTGAATTCATATGAGTGAAATTGTAAAAGTGACGGATCTAACACATCGAGCATCTGATCTATAAGGTGGGGCTTTTCCAACACCGTCTTGATGAGACTAAGTTCCCACATGTCTCTATGGCGACTAAGGTCATTTACAGGACTGTTTTGGTTAGTGTTAGTTTGGTTTGTTAGTCTTACAAACGAAGGACTAATTCCAAGCCGTGAAGCAAGATATGACTTATACTTCTCTTGAAGTATAGGCGATAGAGTTTTGAGATAGCCAATGGCATCTTGCATACATGCCTCTTTAGCTTTTGGATCAGAGAGATTGTAAAGCGATATAATTTCATCAAGAACAAACTCTATAAATGGCTGTGCTGTCCTGAACATTGCAGCCAACTCTTCAACAGCACCTTTATTTACCATATCTGCAGGGTCTAAACCATCTCCAAATATAACAACACCGCCATCAAAGCCACCCGCACTTAGCAGTCTTGATGCCTTAAGTGCTGCTGCTCGCCCGGCTTTATCCCCATCATAAGCCATTATAACTTTTGGCTCACCTTTTCTAAGCAGAGGCAGGTGTTCTGGTGTTAGTGCTGTACCAAGAGTTGCGACTGCATTTGTAAAACCGGCTTGATGAAGCATGATAACATCAAGGTAGCCTTCTGTTATGATTATCTCTTTTGTTTTATGAACTGCCTGTTTTGCATGATGGTAAGCATATAGCAGACGAGATTTATTGAAAAACGGAGTCTCTGGAGAGTTTACATACTTTGCCTGATGCCCGGTAATTGTCCTACCGCCAAAACCTACAACAGTTCCATTAGCAGAGTGAATCGGAAATGTAATACGCTCAATAAATCTGGCAAAATTTCTTCCACCGTCATATCCAACAATCCCTGTTTCTAGCGCTTCACTCATATTAAAAAGCTGAGCTTTTATATAATTTATAGTTGCATTCGAATCAGGTGCGTAGCCAATGCCAAATTTTTCAACTGAACTCTCATAGATACCGCGCTCTTTTATATATGCTAAAGCTGTAGGTTGTGAGGTAAGCAGGTTTTGATACCACTCATTTACTTTATCCATAAGTTGTGAACGAGGTTTGTTATGTTTGTTATCTGTATAAGAGAGTGAAAAGTTATAGTTTGCAGCTAGTTTTTCCAATGCTTCTGGATAGTTTAATTTTTCATATTCCATAATAAACTTAATGCTGTCACCGCCAACACCGCAACCAAAACAGTGATATATCTGCTTTGAAGGACTCACTACAAAAGAAGCAGATTTTTCATCATGAAAAGGACATGGCGCTTTATAATTTGCACCGGATTTCTTCAACTCCAAATAAGAGCCTATAACATCAACAACATCAAGACGCGCCTTTAAGGCTTCTATGGAATCTGGGGTAATCATAAAATTATTATACAAAAAAGTTAGTTAAAGAGAGTTTGGATTTGAAGATGAATATTACTAAAACAGATCAACGGTAAAGATCTGTTTTAGAAGGAGAAATAAAATACTTTAGATATTAGTGAATATCAGTATTTGGGTGATTAGGCTTGCTAATT
>NZ_JAPHUF010000007.1 GCF_026196735.1 Sulfurimonas sp. | reverse complement strand
TGGAATTATGCCTGGTATGATTTTCAAAAAAGGTAATGTTGGTCTTATCTCAAAAAGTGGAACATTGACTTATGAAGGTACAAATCAGGTTGTTCAAGAAGGTTATGGTATCACTACTGCGGTAGGTATTGGTGGAGACCCAATTATTGGTCTTTCATATAACCAACTTTTACCAATGTTTGAAGCTGATCCAGAGACGGAATGTATTGTTATGATTGGTGAGATTGGTGGAGATCTTGAGATACAAGCAGCTAAGCTAATCAAAGAACAAATTACTAAACCTGTTGTTGCTTTTATTGCAGGTCAAACTGCACCTAAAGGTAAAACAATGGGTCATGCCGGTGCAATTGTATCTGGTTCAGCGGGAACTGCAGCTGAGAAAATGGCTGCTCTTGAAGCTGCTGGTGTTACAGTTGTTGTAAGTCCAGCTGAAATTGGCAAAGCAGTAACTAAGGCTTTAAATAATTAATTTTATATTTGTGCGAGCCTCGTAATGTAACATAAAGTTGCATTATGTGGCGCTAAGAGCACAATTTATAGTAAAATTATCAAAACTTAGCTACTCTTTGTAAACAAATAGTAGTATACAAATTAAATTTGTATCTTAATAATAGGAGAAAATATGGCAGCTAGTCCAATGGTAAACCCAGGTGATCAACCGGTATGGGTAAATACAGATAACTGTAAAGCATGTGATATATGTGTTTCAGTATGTCCGTCAGGTGTTCTTGGAATGAAATATGAATCTACATCAACTCTTGGTGCAATGATTTCTGTTGATAATCCTGAAGCGTGTATAGGGTGCAACGAGTGTGAACTCACATGTCCAGATTTTGCTATTTATGTAGCAGATCCTAAAGAGTATAAAGCAGCTGGTTTTGCGTTTGCTAAACTTACTGACGAAGCTAAAGAGAGACAAGCAGCTATTATTGCTAACAACTACATGTCTCTTGATCAAAAAAGGAGCTAAAGAATGGCAACTAGAGAAGTAATATCTACCGGTAATGAACTAGCTGCAATAGCGGCGGTTGATGCTGGTTGTAAATTTTTTGGTGGTTATCCACTAACACCATCAAGCGAGGTAATGCATGTTATCTCTGACCTTTTACCTAAAAAGGGCGGTGTAGCAATTCAAATGGAAGATGAAATAGGCGGTATTTGCTGTGTAATCGGTGCTGCTATGGCTGGAGACAGAGCATTAACTGCAACTTCAGGTCCTGGTATGAGTCTTAAAGCAGAAAACTTAGGTCTTGCTCAAATGGCTGAAGTACCTTTAGTTTGTGTTAATGTTATGCGTGGTGGTCCATCAACTGGTCTTCCTACTCGTGTATCTCAAGGTGATATCCTTCAGTCTAAAAACCCATCACACGGTGATTATAAATCAATCACTTTATGTGCAGGTTCATTAGCAGAATGTTACACTGAAGTTGTAAGAGCATTCAACATTGCAGATAGATTTATGCAACCGGTTATTGTTTTACTTGATGAAACTATCGGTCACATGCACGGTAAAGCTGAACTTCCATCTGTTGAAGAAGTAGAAGCTGGAATTGTTCCTAGAAAAAGATTTGATGGAGCTCCTGAAGATTATTTTCCATATGATTGCGGACCTACAGAGCCTGCGGTTCTTAACCCGATGTTTGAAGGTTACAGATATCACTTTACAGGTCTTCACCATGACAAAAATGGTTTCCCAACTGAGGAAATTGAAACTTGTAGAAAACTAATCCAAAGACTAGAAGATAAAGTTGAAGTTCATAAAGATGAAGTTGAGTCTTATGAAGAATTTATGATGGATGATGCTGAAATCATGATCGTTGCTTACGGTTCTGTTTCATTGGCAGCTAAAGAGTCAATTAGACACTTAAGAAAAGAGGGTATTAAAGCTGGTCTATTTAGACCAATTACTATCTGGCCTTCTCCAGCTGAAAAAATCAAAGAGCATACTGACAAGATTGAAAAGGTTTTAGTTGTAGAGCTTAACATTGGTCAATATCACAGCGAGATTCAAAGAGCAGCGGCTAGACTTGATATTGAAGGTCTATTTAAAGTAAATGGCCGCCCAATATCTCCATATGAGATTGTAAACAAAGTAAAGGAGTTATAAGATGGCATTTAATTACGATAAATATTTAAGACTTGAGAAGATGCCAACACTTTGGTGTTGGGGTTGTGGTGACGGTGTTATCCTTAAAGCATTCGTTAGAGCAATTGAAAAAATGGGTATATCTCAAAATGATGTATGTGTAATTTCTGGAATCGGTTGTTCGGGAAGATTTTCTTCTTATGTTGATTTCAACACAATTCATACAACTCACGGTCGTACTGTTGCTTATGCAACTGGTGTTAAGTTAGCAAGACCGGACAAACTAGTTGTGTGTGTTGCCGGAGACGGTGATGCACTTGCTATTGGTGGTAACCACACTATTCATGGCTGTAGAAGAAATATTGATATGACTATGATTGTTATCAATAACTTCATCTATGGTTTAACTAACTCACAAACTTCACCTACTACACCAAAAGGTATGTGGACTGTAACTCAAAAAGCTGGTAATATTGACCCAACTTTTGATACTTGTGACTTAGCAATCGCTGCTGGGGCTTCATTTGTTGCTCGTGAAAGCATGCTAGACCCTAAAAAATTAGAAAAAATGCTTATCAAAGCAATGGAGCACAAAGGTTTCTCTATGGCTGAAGTACTTTCTAACTGTCATATTAACCTTGGTAGAAAAAATAAAATGGTTTCTGCTATGGAAAACCTTGAGTGGATTGATAGCATTACTGTTTCTAAAAAGAAATATGATGCTATGACGCCAGAAGAGCAATTAAACTTACTTCCAACTGGTATATTAAAACAAGACACAGAAGCTGATGAGTATTGTGACATGTATGCGGAGATTCAAAAAGCTCAACAAGGTCTGAGAAAACCAATTTCTCAAGATGACTTTGCTAAAAAAATATAAGGAGACACTGTGAGTAAAACATTAATGAGATTTACAGGTGTTGGTGGACAAGGTGTTCTTCTTGCTGGTGAGATTTTTGCAGCTGCAAAAATCAAAACTGGCGGCGAAGGTCTAAAAACTGCAACATACACATCACAAGTTCGTGGTGGACCGACCGTTGTTGATATTCAATTGGATGATCAAGAGATTTATTACCCATATGCGAATGATGGTGAAATCGGTTTTATGCTTTCTGTTGCTAATGTGAGTTACAACTCTTTCAAAGGTGGTGTTCAACCTGGTGGGATTATCGTTGTTGATCCAAACCTTGTTCATCCAACTGATGAAGATAGAAAAACTTGGAAAATCCATGAGATTCCAATTATTACTATTGCAAAAGAAGAAGTAGGGAATGTAATTACTCAATCAGTTGTTGCACTCGCTATTGCAAATACTATGATGAATGCTATTGATAAAGATGTACTAGTAGAAACAATGCTTTCTAAAGTACCGGCTAAAGTTCATGATGTAAATAAAAAAGCTTATGAGCTTGGTGAAAAATATGCTAAAGAAGCTATGGCTAAATAGTATCGTTAAAGAGGACAACCTGTAATGGGTTGTCTTTTTTTTAAATCTTTGCTTAATATTAATTAATATTTATATCATACTAAAGAATATTAAACTCTTATACTCTCCCAAAAGAACTCTACATGTTTCTCAAACTGAGTTGACATGCCAGTTGTAGAACTATTATCAAACCTCATAAGTGTTATCTGTAGTCTAATATAGAATAGGGTGGATAGAAACTCATATGCGACCATCATTGGATCTGATGAGCGAATAAGATTGTTTTGCATCATTATAAAAAAAGCTTCAGAAAGCATTTTTATATTTTGCGTGTGAAACTCATCCATAAACTGCTCTCTGAGCTCTTTGTTTGCAAATAGCTCTATCATTAACAACCTAAACATGTTCTCGTTGTTCTTATCAAATGTAAGCAACTTATACTGCATAGCAAACTTCTGCAAAAAAGCTTTTCCTTTAAGTGCAGACTCTTTAATATCCTCATTATCTACAGAGAAGGGCGAAGTAAATATTTCTTTTGCAACACTAAGAAATATTTCTTCTTTATTTTTAAAGTGATTATACAACGCACTCTCTCTTATACCTACTGCAGAAGCTATTTTTCGCACACTTGTACCTTTATATCCAAGCTCTGAAAATAGGGTAGATGACACTTTTAGTATTTTTTCTTTTGTATTTATCATTTAATGCATTCCTTTTGGTGTCCATAAAATAGGGGTTTATCCAATATGAACATTTGTTAACTTAAAAAGTATTATATATGAACAGTTGTTAATCTAAGCTTAGAATAAAAGAACACTTGTTCATATTGTAATAAGAATAAAAGAACAATCGTTCACTTGATGTTTTAGAGCTTAAATTAAAGAAAAAAATAGTAGTATTTCAAAGGTACAACAGATAGTCACTTGATTCGATCAAGAGGAAAGTCCGAGCTGCTCTAAGACAGTGTTCCATTTAACTAATGGCCGTAGCAATGCGAGGGAAAGTGCAACAGAGATTAGACTTCTATCATTTATGGTAGTAAAGGTGAAAAGGTGGTGTAAGAGACCACCAGTCTTTATGGCAACATAGAGAGCTTGTAAACCCAACATGGCAGCAAGAAACAGGTGGTCAGCGTCTTAGGGGTAAATATATGGTATTTAGCCGTATATTTGCTTTTAGCTACTGTTTCGCTAGAAACACTATGTAAATGGTGTGGTAGATTAATACTATCAAAACAAAACTCGGCTTATAGTTGTACCTATTTCGTTTAAGCCCTATTTATAGGCTCTTATAGCTATCCTCATCATCAATCTTGACCGAATCTTGACCAAATAAAGAAAAATTAACACCTAAATGAATATTATCAGACTTAATAACACTAGCATAATGCTCTAAAGTGACTTTAGGCGTACTATGTCCTAAAAGACCTGATAGCTCATTAATACTAACTATATTTTCTTTTAACATCAATGTAGCAAATGTGTGACGAGTTGAAGATAGCTTATATTTAGGTACTCCACTATCAGCAAGGACTTTAGACCATTGACTACGAAGCAGGGAAGCGTCATTAATATTATTAAATATGAATACATGATTAGTTAAAATATTTCTAACTTCATCAAGAATAAATCTAGGATAAGGAACTTTCCTTATAGCATTGTTAGTTTTACCACTTCCTATAATGCCTTTAGTTCTAGTTCTCTTAATATGTATATATCCATCATCTTTAAAATCAGATAATTGCAATCCCAATATCTCGCCAACTCTCATACCAGTATTAAAAGCTATAAATAGATAAGCTCTCATAATTCCAGTTGAAGAAGATAACAGCTGATTTACTTCACATTTAGTATAATATTCTACATCTTTTCTAACATCTGCTTTTAATTTTATATCAAGAGCAGGGTTAAAACTTATTACACCATCATCAACAGCTAATTCAAAAATCTCTTTACATGTCGTTTTATAGACACCTTTAGATTTTGAAGTGATATTAAATGAATTTAAAAATTCTTTTATATCTAATCTAGTAATAGTATCTACATTTTGACCTTTGAAGTGTTCAATAACTTTTTTGTAATAACCTTGTTTTAAATGATAACTTTTATTGCTATCCTTTTGTTTTAGAAATATATTGCCATAATATTCAAATGTTTTAGGCTTCTTTTTATATATTTCGCCAGTTGCTATTTTTGTATCAAGGGCAGGTATGATTTTTTCTATAACTATTTTAATATTTTGTGGTGTATTTTTTAATTTTGTAGATTTACGAATACGAACACCATCAACATAATAATTTAGCCAAATCATAGAGCCAATAATATAATGTGTTGTCATTCCTTTTTTACCTCTTTTAGTAGTGACAACTTTACTATGAAGCATAATAATAACCTTTTATATTAAATATTTTTCTAAATCTATTTTTGAATCGATATCAAATACAGGCTTTATATTTGAATTAAATTCATCCAAATCAATGTATATTCTTTTATAACCATCCATTTTATAAGGAGTTAAAACCTTATCTTTAATCATTTTTCTAATATATGATGTATCAATTCCAACATTTTCAGATAATTTTTGGATAGTTTGTAGCTGCATGATTAATCTTTTAAAACACTTCTAAAGTTTTATGAATATCAATAGGGAGCTTATCAGCTTGTAAAAGACATCTATCAATCATTAAATTTCTAGTTACCATATAACGAGAAAGATTAACAGTTTCAATATCCATATTATGAAAATAATTATATAAATCTAAATGATTCATCTGATAAGGTTGAATAATTTCTGATTTAAAACCATTTTGTTTAGTAAAATATCCTATTAATTTATCATCTTGATAAATAGGTACAGGAATCTCTTTTTTAATCCACTTTGTGGGAGTTTTGTCATATACTTCAATGCTAAATTTTTTCTCTCTAACTTGACCAATCTCTTTTATAACCCTATCTTCATAAACTACTTGAAATTTACCATACTGATAAATCAATTCTCTTTTAGTATGATTATCAATAAAATAAAAATAATTATCTTCTTTGCTCCACTCAACATAATTATTTTTATCATTCATCAAGTCAGTTAAATGATACCAATCACTTTCAAAAGCATAAGCCAACTGATAAACCCATTGAGGAACTAAAGACCTTGAAGTAACACAACGCATAATTCTATGCTTAATGTACCATGCTTGAATATAATCAATCTCTTTTTGATTTTTAACATCCATAAAAGATTTTAAAACATATTTCATAACATAAGCTGTGGTATCTTCAATTTTTGTTTGAAAAGATTCCAATTCTTGATTATCAATTTTAAAATCTTGAATATATTTTTTACTATCTCTTATGCGTCTGTTTTGTGGAGCAGGGTAAGATTTAATAAAGTCTTTTTTAAACTGTTCAATATGTTCAAATGGAATATATAACATCATATGAAAATGAGGCACACCGTCCTTATGAGGCTCAACAGTTCTGATATACATATAATTTTGATTTGCTTTTTTTAATTTTTTGAAAGCATAACTTTTTAAATATCTTTTAGTTTGATGATTAAGTATATTATATAAATCTTTTATATCAAGCTTCATTCTAGATTCTATCTTTTGACGCACCTCTCCAAGAGCTTCACTTGATGGAACACCTTGCAAAGCTATAAATTTATCTTCATTTGAAAGATTATCAAATCTAGTATAATCTCCATGTAATAAATCTCTAAAATAACCATCAAGTGTCATAGTAAGAAAACAACTATGTAAACCTTGACTTAGAGCAGTTTTAGTCATAGTGTCAATTTTATTATTAAGTTGTGCATAATATCTAACTGAATGATTAGCACTATAGCTAACATCTTTAAGCGTTTTAATTTGACCTGATGAAGTAGTAAAATAATTATTATCTAAATAGCTACTTTGATTATCAAGTTTATTCTGTATCATTTTTAAATCGTTCTTATTTAATCCAAACATTTGTCACTCCTAATTGTTTTTTTTAAGATGTCGGTAAACTTTTGTTAAATAGACAAGAGCCTCTCTCTTTTTGCATTTTTTCGCAAGCTCAAAAAGTGCAAAGAAGTCGGAGAGGCTACTTTATTTAGTATTATCCTTTTCAATAAGATTAGAAAAATCATCTATAAATGATGAATTATTAAAGTCATTACTTTTTATAACTTCAATAGCAATAGTAATATTTAACTCTGATTCATTATTTGATTTATATTTAAATATTTCGCCTAAATATGGAATATTAGAAAGAAAAGGGATGTTATAATCAGTAACTTCATGCTTAGTTCTTTTAATTCCAGAGAGAAGAAGAACATTATTATAATCAATATTAGTATTTGATTTTAAATATCTCTTGTATGTTTTTGGTGTATTTGTTTCTAATGTTGTTTGCATAAAATCTTCAATAACTAAATCTAAATTTAAAGTTATATAATCATGATATATAAGACTTTTTCCATTGATTTTAAGACCAACATCACGATATTCAATATTAGTTTGTTCACTTGTATTAGTTGCTTCTGTTTTTACAGTTGTAACTAAATAAGGAACATTCTCAACAGCTTCAAATTTAAAATCATCATTATTTCGGGCCAATATATAAGGGAATTGTTTAACATTTAACAAATTATGTTCATTAAGTAATTTCAAAGCACCATAATACTCTGTATTAGATAAAGTTAAAGAAGATGTATTTAAAGGAGCAACAATAGAATTAAAAGCTATTTCTGTAACGCCTAGCTCATCTTTATAAATAGATGAATATTTAAAACCTCTTTCTTTTAAGTCATTATTATTAAACTCAAATATCATAATTTTTAAAATAACTTGACTTTGTTTTATGTCAACAGTTCTTAAATATTGTTTGATAAGTTCATATTGTTTTTTTGTAGAAGTGATTATAAAAGTATTAGAATCAGAAAGATAAAAATATGGAAAATTAAAACTTTTTAAAATTTTATCACAGTCTTTAAAAGAATTATATTTTAATTTATAAAGATACTGATTAATAGGTGCTTCAACTTTTTTAGATAAATAATAAATTGAACCTTTTTTTATTAACATAAAATCTAATTTATCAATAGAGCTTTTAAAAACAGAAAATAAATCATTATTAGATATTTTTTCAGGAACATACAAAGAAATATTTTTACTTTTTATATCTTCATCAATATAAATATTTATATTATTTTTTAAAGATAATTGACTGGCAAAATCAAGTAAAGATATATTTTTATCATTTGCCGATACTAAGCAATTTAGCAGTATTAAGATTTGAACTAGATTTCTCATTGTTAACCCCTTTGTTAATATTTAAATAATCATAAAAAGAACTTTTAGTGTCAATATAAAATCTATAATAATTATTAGTTATTTTTTCAGTATATAAAATTTTAAAATCAGAAGAATTTATAAAATAAGTTACCAATTCAGGAGGGATAGAAATATCATTGTTAATGCAAATTTTATTAGTACAATTTAAAATAAAAAAAATATTATCTTCATCATAATTAAAATTTTCAGTATCATTAAAACTAGATTCATTTGAAATATTATTATTTATATGTTTATTATCAATATGAGATTGTTTAGGTAAATTATCATCTTCTTTATTACCAAAATTATTGATAATAATAAAAAATAAAATAGCACCCAAAACAAAAAAAGAAACCGCATAACCAATATATTTTAAAATAACATTATCAGATTTAACAGAATCACCACTATGATATAAATCAAAAACTTCTTTATTTTTTTTAACTTTAATACGACCAGAATGAGACTTAATAGAAAGGCGAGAACTTATAAAAGAATCATAAACCAAATAATTTCTATTGAATACTACTGTTGTAGGTTTAGCATTATAAAAATATTCAGCAAATGATTTATATTTAGAAAAAATCAAAGCAAGATTTTGAGTGATAAGGAAAACATCTTGAAACAAATGCCTATGATATGATAACCACCATATCAAAACTTTATCATTTATATCAAAATAATTATGAGCCTCATCTATAACAAATAAAGTGTTACTAATTTCAAACTCATCACACTTTTTAATTAATTCAGAATCAGAAACTTTATCTTTATAAAGTGCATATAATTGAGTCAATTTATCTTTTAAATCATCAAAATCAAGTTTATAAACATCTTGAAATTTATCGAATTTAAATTCATTAATATTAGTATAACAATTTTTATAATTTTTATTTAAATCAGGTTTAGCATTTTCAGAATCAGAAAAATTATTAAATATCTTATTAACAGCAAAATAACTTTTTCCGCTACCAGGTACGCCAGTTAAAAAAATAAGCATATCAAACACCAGTTTTCATAATTGAACTTACAATGCCAAAAATATTTTTATAAAAGCGGTTTACTTGTTGAATAAGAACACGAGCAACTAAAAAAACAAGAGCAGAACTAAAAAGAGGCGAAACATCGTTAATAGCTTGAGTGATACCAACGCAATTTAAAACACCGTAAACTTTAGCTACTAAATCACTACCACCATCATAAGACGACATCATAGAAATCAAAACTCTAATTTCTTGAATAAAAAAATCTAAAGCAACAAAAAAAGCGGTAATCATTGCGACCATACTCAAAAAATAAACAGTCGCTAAAGAATAATAAATGACACCCCAAAGAGCTTTTTTAGAAATCCAAGCTATTATATATGATATTATTTTACCCATTTAAACAACCTTGAAACCCTCATAAAATAATCTCAATGAAACAATCATTAAAGATATATACATAAAATAATAAAAAACGGGTGCAAGAGTTGGAAGAAAAGAACAGAAATCGACTTCAATATCTTTTCCTAATGCAGTAGTAGAAATAACAGCACCAGAGCCACCAGAAACAGAATAATTAAAACCAGTATTTAAATTATTGAAAAGACTATCATAAGAAGAACCTACATTGATAAAAGATTCTTGAATATCAGAAAATAAAGAAGTCCCAGTATCAAAATTGCTAGTCAAATCTGAAACATCAATATCTAGACCGCCAGAATCTTTACCGTTTAAAGCATTACTTATAAAATTAGATTTATCAGATATATTAGAAAGCAAAGAATTTGTAGCATTTAAATCGATTTCAGAGCCACTATTATTTATATCTTTATTTTCAATAGCTTCTAAAATATTTTTTAATTGATTATTAGAATCTAAACCTATTTGATTTAAAGAATTTAATCTAGAATTAGTATCAGATAATGAATTATTAATATTTGATAATTTAGATATATTTTCAAGCTGATTAGAAATAGATTTATCAGAATTTGATTTTATATCATCTAAAGTATTTTTTATATCTTTACTACTTGTTAAAGATTGATTGGCAAGTTCTTTTAAATCATCTAATTTGTCATTAGTGATATCAGTTTTATCTTTTAAATCATCTAAATGTTTATTAGTAGTATTTGAAGCTTGAAGCAAAGGGGATAATTCGCTAGTAGTAGAGTTTAAATCTAAAACTTCCATTGAAGTATCTGTGTCTTCTGAATTAGTATCTTCATCAACAGGAGCGACAGGCTGTAAATAACAATATTTAGCGTCGGGACAAATAGTTAAATTACCAGTATAAAAATAATCTGATGAATAAGTAATGCCATCAACCATAGAACTACACAAAGAAGCATCGGTAATTGATTCTTTATATATAAAACCTATTGGCTGATTAGAAGAAGCAGTCTCTTTGCATTCATCAATTGAATCTTTTTCATGAGCATAGCACCAAACACTATCAGAACAATTAGGATTTAAATCAGGATAAGAAAAGGTACTATCCCATCCACCGCCAGAAGTTCCATAGTATGAACAATCATCAGGATTAGAAAGCCCAATAGCTCTATAAGTTGAGACTTCAAAAATATTTCCATAAAAAGTAGGGGAAGCAGAAGTATTAGCACCACCACAATAAGGACTTGATGTCTGTGTAGAATCAGGAACGCCATCGCCGTCATAATCTAAATCACTATCATTAGGAATACCATCGCCATCACAATCATAACTATCATATAAATCAGGATGAGAAAGAGCAAAATCCTTATCACATTTGTTAAGAGTACCGTCATCGTCAAAATCATCATCAGACATAATAGGGGGATATGCACAAACACCTAACTCATCATCATAAACAGTATCAGGGGAACAAGTTCCGACAAACTGCCAATTAGTAATAATTTTATAATCATAATTACCTTTAGCATATAATGAGCCCGTAGGACTTTCTGCTCCATTAGTTTGACAATGAGTATAAGTATTGTTTGTTATTGCAGAGCCTGAAACAAAAACAAAATCAGGATTAGCTAGTAAAGACTGAACTAAAGTATAATTTGTGTATGTAGTAGCAACAGATGTATAAGAAGCAGTCGCAACAAATTCAGCAGGATAATAAGATTCATAAACTCCACGAACATAATCAGAACTAACATAACCACAAGAGCCATTATAATAGTCACTTCTACTATTTTCAGTAGTGGCACGAACAGACTCAACAGTATAAGAATACAAAGAAGAATAACTAAATATAAAACTATATAATAAGCACTTAAAATATCTCATTATTAATGCCTAGTAAGTGCTATTGCACCAAAAAGCGGAGCAATTACGGCAGAAAGATTTATAAGAATGCTTGCAAAATAATTGATAATATTGACATCTGTAATTTCTATAAAAATCATCTTTTTCCACCTACATTGATAAAAGCATGAACTATAAAAAACATAAAAATTCCACCAAAAATAACACCAATAAAACCGAGTAAAAAATTAAAATCTTTTATATCCATACCTAAAATATATGAAAGGTTAGGGGAACAAGTATCATTAACAGAATCATATATATAATTAGGATGAATGTGTTCAACTACAGAATTTTCAGAAGTTGACGACCAATTAAGAGTATCGCTACTTTGATAATAAATACGACCATTTTGATAATAAAAATTTTCTATACAGGTAGGGGTATCTTTATCAAGAAGCATAGAAGCATTTAAGAATGATATTGATGATAATAAAATTATTAAGTACTTCATTTTTTTTACCTTTAAAAATTTAATATAAGTTCTAACGCCTTAATCAGTTGTTGACCCTATTTTTTTAAAAAAAATAGTGTAATATAAACCTCAAAAGCTAAAATAAGCTAATGAGATTTACTAACAATAATAGCTTTGTTAATACTCCAAAAAGCGGTAAGAGCAATTAAAGCTAAACCGAAAAGAGAAGAAACTACACTATAATTGATATTAGGCAATTCCATAAAACTATCTTGCCATTCCGATAGCTCTACGAACACCCCAAAGTACAGCAGTACCAACTAAAACCAAACCACCAACAGCAACAGCATCAGCCGTGTTAAACACTAAACCAGTTAAATCCATGACTCAACCCTTTAAAAAAATAAGCTAGTACTAACCCGTAATGATTAATACCGCAATGAAAAAATTACGCTTCTCAATGCGATATTAATATTAATGTTAGAAATATAAGCCATATTTTGTGTAAAAAAGACGACATTTTGAAACGATAATTTGTCTACGAATCAATCTCAAATGACACCTATTGTTCTTAAAACACAAAATATTTTCCTTTCAAAGACTGTTTAGAAGTTCTAACGCCTTTCAGTTGTTGACCCTATTTTTTTTTCAGAAAAAATAGTGTGATAAAACTACTAACTAGCTTTTTTCTCATGTGTACGATTTAACTCTAAAAACTCCTTACCTAAATCTATACTTTTTGCAGCATAAATTTGTGAACCTTGATACATTTTTGGAATATTTGAATTAACAAATACTGGTAGTTTCTTAGAACGAAGATTACGAAGTAAATTAGAAACATCAGCAGCTTCTTGATTACTAGCACAAACAATTTGATATTCAACTATTTCTTCAACTTCTCTGATTGAATCTTCAAAAGGCTCTTCAAGCATGTTTAAAGTTCTAAACTTAGTAGAAGCAGGGTAATCTGTACCTTGATAATTTGTAGTTCCGCCTGGCTTAATAGAAGAAATTTCTAAAACCTCTGTTTTGATTGAAAACCCGTGTTTAATTACATTCATGTGTCACTCCTCAGTGAATTATTTTACTTAACCAACTGTCATTAATTAAGTTTATTAAACATACAAAATATGCTTTGTAAACCTAACTATTCACTTCTTTTTTTAACCCTCTTAGAAGTGACTGAAAGAGGGGAGTTAGCTTTGATTATCATGGTTCAAACTCATTGCCATGTATTGACGACTTACATATTTTTCCGTTTATAGTCCCGTTACTGCGTATGTATCTTTTAACGACTTATTGGACATCGAAGCAAAAGCGTTAATTTGTGTCTTTTTACTATTAAGTAATTTTTTGCTATTATTAGAGATTGTAGAAGTGACAAATTTTTTATGAACAGCATTAGAATTATTTGAAGATGTTTTAATATATGGGATTAAATCATCAAATAAAACCGATTTTTGAATATTTTGATTTTCTTGCATTTTGTCACTCCTTATGTAAAATAAACATACATTTAATATTATAATTGTATGTTATATGTACTTAGAAGAAACTTAAAATGTATGTTAATCATACAATTAGTATAAAAAAGGTTGTATTAAATGACAAGACAAGAACTTGCAGACAAAATAAACATATCAAGACAAACACTAAATGCATGGGAAAAAGAGAAACCAGAATTAGTAAGATTAGTTAATCAAGGTCTTGCACTAGATGATAGTATTGAAGCAACAGAAAAACATTTAGAAAACTTGAAAGCTATTAAAGAGAAAGCTAATAGCGGTAAATTTAAGCTGAAGTAAAACAATGACAACATTTTTTATAATACTTTTTATTAGTTTAGGAATTGCATATTTAATAAAAAAATATGAGGATAAAAAATATATAGACAAATCATATAAAAATACTAAAATATATAATAACTATAGAAAAGCAAACAACAAGATAAATACAAATTGGAATGATATGTATAAAAAGGATAATGATAATAATTCAACAAGTCAAAGCGTATCTGATATAGCAATATACTTTAACATTTCTTCTAAAAATTTAAATACTATTTTAGAAAAATTACAATGGCAAGAAAAATCAGGGAAATGGACAATACCAACTAAAAAAGGGATAGAGCAGGGGGCAGAAGAAAAATACAATGCAAGAACTAAACAAAAATACATTATGTGGGATATTCAAATAAAATACAATAAAGAAGTATTAAATGAAGTAAAAAAAATAAAAGAAAATATAGATACAAAAGATAAGGCTACAAACCAGTATGACACAATAAAAAAAGCAACAAATAAAATGACAAACAAAGAAAAAAAAGAAAAAGGCGATAATTATGAAGAATACATAGCAAACTTTTTTAAAAAAAATGGATATTATGTTTGGGAACATGGAAAAGAAAAGGGTGTAAAAGATAACAGTATAGATTTACTTATAAAAAAAGAAAATTATATTTATTTTGTTCAATGTAAAAATTGGGAAAAATGGAAAATAAATCATAAAGAAGTAAAAGCAACAAGAACAGATATAAGAGAATATTTACAAAAAAACAAAGAATTTTTCAACATAATAAAAAGCTATGAACAAAAAATATTGTATGTAACTTCAAAAGAATGCTTGACAGCTGGAGCATATAAATACATTGAAGAAAATAATGAGATATTGGAGTATAAAGTTATACCAGTAGAATAGGGCAAAACTACTTATAAGCACTCTCACGGGTAGTTACATGTAGAACTAAAATAAGAAGTTTATCATCATACTTTTTATAAATGACACGATAAGAACGAAGTTTTAGGCGATAAAGAACCTCTTTTTGTCCTTTAAGCTTTTTTATCTTACCAGAGTGCATAAGTGATTTTTCATAATCAGAAGAAAAGTTTTTTACAAAATCATATAAAGAATCACGAACAAAAGCTATATCAGATTTATCAATATTTTTAAAATCTTTTTTAACATTAGGCTTAAAATCAATTTTATACATCTGAATCTAATTCTTTGAAAAAATCTTCCATTGAAACAGTAGGCTCATTATCGTTAAGTCTTTTCTCTGCTACTCTAATATCTAAATAATCAAAATACATATCAAGAGCAGAAGAAATAATATGACTTTTCTTCTCATTTAATTCTTTAGCATAATGATTCATATCATCATTAACAGCAGATGGTAGAGTTATATTTAATCTTACAGTATTCATTTTAATCACTTCCTTTAGCTTATGTGTATAATTATACACCTTTTAGTATGTATTGTCAAATAATAAACTTGACCAAATATTGACCGTTAAAAGCATATAATCATAGTAAAGCAGTCACAAAATTGCATTAAAACCCTTGTTTAGGTATAATTCTAAACTCGGCTTATGTTGTGCCTATTTATTTTTACATGTAAGCTTTACTATATGGATAACTTAGTTACTAAGCGATTCTACAACAAGCCTATTAGGTATAGATACTATTTAATATTAAAATATAAAGTGTGAATAAAATGTCAGCATTGGATTTACTAAGAAGTGTGACTCAAAATTATTTTCAATAGAATTTACATTATGTTAACCAATATATATATCTACTTTAGGATTCTTATTAGCTTATGGTTAATCATCTTAAGTTACAATCTTTTTATGAATTCAAGAAAATTATGGTCACTGCTATTGTTAACTGCTCTAAGTTTTTCAATAGCGCATGATTATACGCTTACGCTATTAGATAAAAAACACCACTCTTCACAGATACAACATTCTGTGCAAGAATATCTAAGTACAGTAATAACTTCTGATACTCATACTGATAAATTTATACATGATATTCACAACGAGTATCACACCGTAGACTTATGTCCAACAAAAAAACTTTTACTTTCTAATACTAAAAAGATAAAAAATTCTTTTAAAAATAGCAAAGTATTTCTATCTTGGAATTATTTCAACTTCCTAAAGCCCCCTATCGTATAGACCTTTTTTCAACAATATAAATACAGACTAAAATAAAAATAAAATAATTCTGCATATAAACACATGTGTACTATCACGCAGATTATAAAAAAGGTAACTATGAAAACTTTAATAATATTAGCAATCCCGTTTATACTTTTTGCTTCAGGCCAAACAATGAGCATATCAGATTATATGTTTTTTACTAATGCGGATAAACGACCGTTTAAACAACTGCATGAAAAATCAAGAATGCAGCAATTGAATAAAGTAGATGAGAAAGAAGCAGAAAATTTAGTGAAAAAATTGACACAAGAAGATATTGAGTCTATAAAACTAACGCGCAGCGGTAAATACTTGATTTACAAAATAAATACTCAAAATTATAAGCTTATTATAAATGCTTTAGATGCAACAGTAATAGAAAAAAAATTAAAATAAGGAATACAAATGCGCTTAATACTACTTATTTTGATAACAAGCGTGCTTGTTAAAGCATCAACAATAAGCCTAGATGAAATTTTGCAAAAACTAAGATATGAACACCCTGTGTCTAAATCTATTAAAGCTTATGAAGCTCTATATAAGGCAGACAATAAAGCAAAATCATCAAGAGAAGCACTGCAGTTGATTACTGATGGAAGCTATGCTAAACCAGATTTAGACAAATTCGGATATGAGTATAGTATTGGAGTTGAGCAAAAATTTATGAACTCTAGTGTTAAAGAGAGCTTATCCAAGTCGGCTCGCTACCAAAGCGATGCTGAAATCTTAAACCTTAAGCATGATTTTTTACTCCTAGAAAATGATGTACGTCTTTTATATCATCTTAATTGTCTTGACAAACAGGCAATTGAACAATATAAAGCATCTTATCTTTCTTTTAAAACTTTATATACGAAAAAGGAAAAAGCATATAAATACGGGGAGATATCAAAAAAAGAACTTTTACAACTTCAAATAGAGCTGGATCGCCTTAACAGTGAGTATAAACATATTGAAAATGAGGAAAAAACTTCTCGTAATAACTTGCAATCAAAGATTCTTTTACCTATATTTGAAGAAAGTGTACTCTCTTGCAAAGACACTTATGCTGTTACAGAGAAACTGGTAATAAATAATAATGAAATTTCATTGCAAGTAAAATCACTGAATAAGAAAATTAAAAGTGCTCAAAGTGATTTTAATCAATACGATTCCATATTTGACTCATATACTCTTTTTGCAGCTTATCAAGATGAGATTGATACAAAAAGGTTTGTCGTTGGTTTATCTATTCCACTTAATTTCACTAGTCCCATTAATGAAGAAAAACGAGCAGCGGCTATGCATAAGAAAAGTGCTTTAGAGTATGAAAAGCAAGGATTAAGATTAGAAAGAGAATCCAAAATGAAACTTCTTGAAAAACGACTGCTGCAAAGTTATCAAAATATTGAATCAGTAAAATCAATGTTAAATAAATATGAGAACGAACTAATGCCGCTTATTGAAAGAGGATACCGCTTGGGCGAAGATTCTGCTATTGAGTATTTATTAAGCCAGCGTGAGATGTGGATGTATAAAAAAGACCTTATTCAACACCATAAAAACTATTATGAAATGCTATTTAAACTTTACAGCATTTTAGAAATTAAGGATTAATTATGAAAAAGATTATTATTTTACAAATATTATTAAGTTTATCGCTTTTTGCAGATATTACATTGTCTGCTGAAGAAGAAAAAAATTGGCAAATTAAAACAGTTGTCGGCAAAGAAGTTACTCATATACCCCTAGGCGAATATATAATGAAGGTTACAACGCCTCCAAAACTTTTACACACACTATCTGTCCCTTATGAAGCTCAAATTGTAAATCTAAACAGAGTGAATTTTGAGAAAGTAGACAAAGGTGAGCCTTTAGCTCTGTTAACGGCGACAGAGTGGATTGAAGCTCAGAGAAAAGCAATTGCAGATACTATTGAACTTATGCATCACGAACATTTGGCGGAGCGCAAAGCAAAACTTTGTCAAGAAGAAATTATTGCTCAAAAAGAGTGTCTTGTAGCAGAAGCAGAAGTTAAAACAGATAAAATAAAACTTTCAGCATCAAAAACACTTCTTAAAGCATACGGAGCAAGTGAAAGTATGATTAAAAAAGTGTATACAGATTTAGTTATCCTGCCAAATATGCAATTGCTGTCTCCCGTAAAAGGAACTCTACTTGAAGTAAATATTCAGCCAGGGAAAAGTGTATCGCCTTCCAGTGCTCTTTTTGTTATTAAAGTTGATGGAGAAAACTGGTTAGAGAGTGACATACCTCAAGCGGTTGCAAAAAATCTAAAGTCGGCTCAAGAGGTCATTATTACGGTTAACGGTAAAGATATACAGTCAAAAGTACTTAATGTATCGCCTGTAATAAATCCTCATAATCAAACTAGATATGTTCGTTTTTCTTTACCTCAAGAAGCAAATCTATTATCTGGACTAAGACAGAAGGTTCAGCTTAACATTAAAGAAAAAGCTTTTATAGTAAATAAAAAAGCAGTTGTACAAGATGGTGATCGTAATCTAGTATTTATAAAAGATGGTCAGAAATATAAGGCACAAGAAGTAAATGTCATAGCAGAAAATGCTGAGTCATGCTATTTAGATTATAACATTGCACTAAACGGTTCTATTGTAATCAGCAGCACAAGCATATTTCAAAACATGCTTAAAGAAGGCGAATGATGGATAAGTTAATATCCTTTACCCTTTCACAAAGACTTTTTGTATCTTTGTTGGCCCTTGTAATATTAGGCTTTGGGATGAAATCATATAATGAACTTCCTGTAGATGCATTTCCAGATATATCACCTACGCAGGTGAAGATTATAATGAAATCAAGTGGTATGACACCAGATGAAGTAGAATCACGCATTGTCATTCCAGTAGAGATGGGAATGTTAGGTATTCCACACCAGACAATAATGCGTTCTACTGCCAAATATGGTATTTGTGATATTGCTATCGACTTTGAAGAGGGAACAGATATTTACTGGGCACGTCAGCAAGTCAATGAACGTTTAAATTCTATTATGGATGATTTACCGGCAAATCTTGAAGGAGGACTTGCCCCTATTAGTACACCTCTTAGTGAAATTTTGATGTTCACAATTGAGTCTGATAAGCTGGACTTAATCGAAAAGCGTTCTTTGCTTGATTGGGTTATTTCACCAAAGATACGTTCAGTTGCCGGTGTTGCAGAGGTTAATGCACTTGGCGGCAAGGTCAAAACTTATGAAGTAACACCAAATATCGAAGCGATGCGTACATATGGAATAACACTTAATCAGATTATGGATGCACTTCAGGATAATAATCTAAACGATGGTGCAGGACGCGTAACTCAAGGTGTTGTAGGTATTTTAGTTCGTAGTGCAGGTAGAATCAATGATATTGCAGATATTGGCAAACTTAGCGTTGCATTTGTTAACGGTAAAGTTATTAAGATCAGTGATGTAGCTACTGTACACGTTGGTAGCCTCACACGGGCAGGATTCTCCACAAAAAATGGACAAGGTGAAGTTGTTCAAGGATTGGTATTAGGATTAAAAGGAAGTAATACAGAGGATGTTTTAAAGCAGGTAAAAGCTGAAATTTCAAAAATGCAAGGAATGCTTCCTGAGGGAACTAAGATTGATATATTTTACGATCGTTCTACTCTTGTAGAGCTTGCAACTGACAGTGTAAAAAATGCACTTTTAGAAGCTGGTATCCTTATTATTATAGTGCTTCTTTTGATGCTTGGTAATTTTGCTTCAGCTCTAAGTGTTGCTTTGATTTTACCTTTTGCACTGTTAATGAGCTTTATTGCCATGAAATACTTTGGACTAAGTGCAAACCTCATGAGCCTTGGTGGTCTTGCTATTGCCGTAGGAATACTAGTCGATTCGGCCGTTGTTATGGTCGAACATATTACAGCGGAACTTGGTAATACAAAGCATAAAAATCAGACTAAAATAAACATAATATACAATGCTGCCGTTGAGATGGCACCATCTATTATTACAGGTGTACTCATTATTATAATTGTTTTTATGCCATTGTTAACACTTGAAGGTCTAGAGGGTAAACTTTTTAAACCAGTAGCACTTAGTATTGTGTTCGCCCTATTTAGTTCACTTGTATTGGCACTTACACTTATTCCTGTACTTAGCTCGTTTATCATGAAAGTACGCCCTGATAAAGAGTCATGGCTGATTAAAAATTTGCTAAAGTTATATAAACCGGCTCTTGATTTTTCTATAAAACATACAACAGCCGTATTCGTAACTGTTATACTATTGTTTTCGGGCTCATTATATCTTGCTTCAAAAACAGGAAAAGCATTTATGCCAACAATGGATGAGGGTACTTTAATTGCGATGATTGAATCGTTACCGTCTATCAGTCTTGAGGAAAGTGTTGATTTAAATAACAAGATTCAGACTAAACTTATGTCAGATGTACCGGAAATCAAATCTATTATTGCGCGTACCGGAACAGATGAACTTGGTCTTGATCCGATGAGCCTAAACGATACTGATACATTCTTTATTTTAAAACCTATGCAAGAGTGGAGAATTCAATCAAAAGAGTGGGTGAAGAATGAAATTAGAAAGTCTCTGGATAGTTTAGTAGGTATAGAGTATGTCTTTACTCAACCTATTGAAATGCGTGTATCAGAGATGCTTACAGGTGTACGAGGAGACCTTGCAATAGATATTTTCGGAGGTGACCACAATGAGCTTGAACGCATTGCAGAAGAAATAAAAAGTATTTTAGAACAGGTTCCAGGCAATAGCGATGTTTATAAAAAGAGTAATGAAGGAATAGAGTACTTTGAACTTAACTTTAACCAGGAGGAGCTTGGTTATTACGGTTTAACTGAGCGTGAGATAGCTTCTTTTATGAAGACAATGGTTACCGGTGTACAAGTAGGTATTGTTCAAGAAGGAATGCGCCGTATTAACCTAATGGTAAAGGGTGAAGATGTTCTTAATAGATCACTTGAGTCACTTCAAAAGCTTTATTATGTTTTGCCTGATGGTAAAAGTGTTCCTCTTGCTAATTTTGTAACATACAAACGAACTACAGGACCTGTTCAAATCGAGCATGAAAATGGTTACCGAAAGACAGTTGTACAGAGTAATGTTGAGGGTCGGGACTTAGTTAGTTTTGTGGAAGAAGCAAAAGAGCAAATAGAGAAAAAAGTTAAAATGCCTGCTGGTTACTATGTAACATACGGCGGAGAGTTTGAAAATCAACAACGTGCAGCTGATAGGCTAATGATAATCGTACCGATTGCACTATTTTTGATATTTATTTTACTTTTTGTTTCGTTTAACTCTATGACACAAGCGGCCTTAGTACTAATTAACGTTCCATTAGCTCTTATTGGAGGTTTTGCCGGACTTTACTTTAGTGGTGAGTATATCTCTGTACCAGCCTCAGTTGGATTTATTGCCCTGCTAGGTATTGCTGTACTAAATGGGGTTGTACTGGTTAACTATTTTAACTATCTTGTTCAAAACGGTTACGAAATCTTGGATGCTGTACGAGAAGGTGCTATGAAAAGATTTCGTCCAGTTCTTATGACTGCTACAATCGCTGCTCTTGGCTTATTGCCGTTGCTTTTTGCTGATGGTCCAGGTTCTGAAATTCAAAAACCGCTTGCAATTGTTGTAATTAACGGTCTGATTAGTTCAACGCTTTTAACTTTAATTATTTTACCGTTGTTGTATTTGAAATTTACCAAACCTTTAAACAATGACAAAAAGTGTATTGAGTAATGAACTTAAAATAATTTTAGCAGTTTGTGTGATTTATACAGACTGCTTTATATATAAATTGACATATGTATATGATTAGTGCTATATTTCGATTTAAATTGCATCAACCAAAATATATCTACAACAGGAGCATTTCTATATTTATTAATAATACTTATGCACGGTTTTCTGTGCTATTGTTAGCTTTTAGCTTAACAAACTTATATTCAAACGAATTTAGCTTTAGAAAATATCAACATGTAAAGAGTTTTTACTCAGATATTAGTTCTGATACTATAGAAGTTGGCTTAAAACATAAAATTCCTCCAGCAGCTATTATGGCGATTGCAGGATTGGAGTCAGGCTACGGTAGTGGCTATGTAGCACAGATTACCGGAAATATTCTAAGCCTAGGGGCTTTTAAAGGCGACAGAGAACTTCCGGCATTATATCTGCCCTACTCAAAATCAAGTAAAAGTATTTTATTTGATGAAAATAAGATTAAAAAACGCTCTAAAAATGATTTATTATGGAAACAAAGACCAAAAAGTTTAAAAAGAGATTATAGGCCAGAACAATATGCTGGATCTACAAGAAATCTAGCACTGTTAAAATATGATAAAAAACTAAAAGAAAAAGCCTGCAAGGCATGTTTAAACGATTTTGCCACCAGATGGATTAAAAGCAATTCAAAAGTAAAAGTATTTAGAGATGCTAGAATTTGGCTTGACAAAGAAGTTTCTAGTAAAGGTTTAAAGGTTCTATTTAACGAGCAAACAAATAAAAAGTTTATTGAGATGATAGGTGGACACCCTCATTCGTTTAATTATAGAAAAACTTGGCCAAAAAAAGCTAAATTAATTATGAGCAGAGCCGGTCTGGTCAAATTATCTACTGATATATACATCAATAAAATGAGTTTTAATACAGCATGGAGAAATAAATGAGTAAAAAAGAACAACTAATAAAAGATATACAGAATCTGCTTAACACATATGATGGCATTCACAAAACAGATATCAATCCTGCTTTGCTTGAATTTATGGACGAAGATACATTAATTAGTATTATTGATTCTTTGCTTGATCAAAAAGAAAACGAAAAAGAAGCAGATTTAGAGTGGCTAGAGCAGTTTAAAAAACAAAATAATTAAGATTATAATTTATAAAAAATAAAAAAAGTGATGTTTTATTCAGTTATTAATATTATATTTATATAATGATTAAAAACAAATTGAGCATTAATCTCCCCTATTTCGTGCTATTTCGTTAAGTACAAACATATTCAATACTAATTCTGTTTAATTTGTTACTCAATAATCTGCTATAATTCCTTTAATATATTAAAACAAGGAATTTCTTATGACAAATGTAGATTTAGTGCAGTTAACGCAACAAACAAAAAAATTATCAGCTATGGTTGTAGAAGATGAAAAAGTAGCAAATGAGTTACTAAGTTCGACTTTCAAAAACTTTTTTTCAGATGTAAAATCATGCTTTAACGGTGAAGAAGCATTAGAAGAATACTCAAAAAGTGAACCAGATGTGGTATTTGTTGACATTATTATGGCAAAAATGGATGGTATAGAACTTTCACGAAAAATAAGAGAGATAAATCCTAATCAAATTATTATTGTAATTTCTGCGAGTAATGACATAGAAAAAATATCTGAATCAATTGAAGTTGGTGTAAACAGTTTTATTCAAAAACCAATTGACACAAAAAAGATAATCGAACTTTTAACAAGCGTTGTATCTATGATTGCGAAAAAGAAAAAAGTTGAAACAAAAACATTCTCTATTTCTCTTCCTCTAGACCTTTATGAAATTGTTAATGAAAATGCAAAATCTGAAAGTATTTCTAAAAATGCTGTAATAATCAGAGCACTTCGTAATTTTTACGACTAAGATTATATATTTTCACTAAACCTGAGCCCTTTTATACTTTATTAAGATATAAATCTATATAATTTCGGCTCAGTAACCATTACTGTATGTGGCCCCGTCGTCTAGCGGTCAGGATCCATGGTTTTCATCCATGTTACAGGAGTTCGATTCTCCTCGGGGTCACCACTTACTTTTACAAAATTTCAACTATAAAACTATTTCTATATTAAACGCACAATCGCTGCCAATAATAAGCTGGACACAGTATAATACAACATATACATATTAGTTACTTCATACAAGTTGGCAAGTAGGCTCCATTGTTTTTGGGATGGCAGACTTATAATTTTACTTAAACTTATTTTATAGAACAACACCAATCAAACACCTTGATTACTTACATATACATGTGACGAATCAAATGTAGCTTTTTTTAAAAGCGATATATATTATTTACAACAGATAAGTTGGGTACCATGAATATAGAAATTATTACAACACAGAACAAAGCGTGCGAAAGTATTTTAAATTCTATCAATAAGATAGGATATACAACTAAACTAAGCATATGTAACACACTTAAAGACTTAAAAGATGTAGTGCACAGAAAACCGGATTTAGTTTTATTGGCTGTAAAATATATTACTACCGAGAATGATGATAATATTTGGCTCTCAGAATTTTTTGAAAAAAATAATATTAATTATTCCGGTTCATCAAGAGAGACTTTGAAATTTGATTCTGATAAAGTGCTTGCAAAGTTATACTTAAAAGATAAGGGCATAAGTACTGCAAGGTTTTTTACAGCAGTTCCAGGAGAATATAAACGAGACAATGATTTACCAATCAACTATCCTCTATTTTTAAAACCTTCAGATTCTTCAGTTGAAAATAGCACAGACAACTTATCATTTGTAAACAATTTTGCAGAGTTTGAGAGTAAAGTATCTTCATTGTATGATTTGTATCAAATCCCTGTTCTAGTTGAAGAGTACTTGGATGGACAAGAGTTCACCGTTGCCATCATTAAAACAAAAGATGATGAACTATTAATATCTTCTATTGAAGTAATACCTCCTAAATCAAGCGGCAGGCTTAGAGTTTTGGGCGAGAAAATGAAAAAAGATGATATAGAAAAACTTGTTGAAATTGAAAACAATGCCGTAATGAACAGCGTAAACAAACTTGCCATAGATGCATACATTGATTTAGGAATTAGAGATTTTGGACAAATAGATATAAAAGCAAATAAAAGCGGACATTGTTTTTTTATGCAAGCCAATATGCTACCAGCCATAACAAACGGCTCTGGATATTTTTCTCAAGCATGCAAAATAAAAAGTATGATGAGCTATGATAAAGTGATTAAGCTTATTGTAGATGAAGGTATTAGCAGAGTTACATGTACAAAGGCTGGTACGAATACTAGCCTTTTTGGTTAGTTTATTATTTTAAACTCTCAGCTACAAGCTGATTCACCACTGTCGGGTTTGCTTTGCCGCCTGTGGCTTTTAAAACTTGTCCGACAAAGAAGCCTAAAAGTTTAGTATTACCTGCTTTGAATTTGGCTACATTGTCTGGATTTTTTGCAATTATTTCGTCAATAATAGGTGAAATTTTAGAGGGATCACTTATCTGCACAAGTCCCTTGTCTTCAACTATTTTTTTTGGATTTTCTCCGCTTTTAACCATCTCTTCAAATACTTCTTTGGCAATTTTACTTGAGATAGTCTCATCATCGACCATTTTAACAAGCTCGGCTATTTGATCTGCGCTAAATTTTAGCTCACTTGCTTGCGTTTGCTTTAGCTCTCTAGCTACTTCATTTACTACTATGTTGGCCAAACTCACGGGACTATTAAGCACAGATAGAGTCTCTTCATAGAATGACGAAAGATTCTCATCACGAGCCAGTGTATTTGCAATTTCAATACTTATCGAACGAGCAGTATATTTATTAAATAGTGCTTGCTCAGCTTCAGTCATAGCCACAACTTCGCCATCCACTTGCACTTTTTTAGCCTGTGCTTTAGGCTCTGGTGTAGGTTTGTCTGCTTTTGTCTTTTTACCCCAAGAATCTTTAAGACCTACAATTTTATTAAATACAGGCTTTTCATCCGTATAGTCAATAGGATCAGCGTAAAAATACCCCTGTCTTTCAAACTGGAATCTCTCATCAGGTTTATCCAGAATTACAGCAGGTTCAATAAGTGCATTTTTTATAACATGTAAAGAGTCTGGATTTAAATCTTGTATTCCTTCCGGAGCTTCACAAGAAAACAATCTATCATATAACCTTACTTCCACTCTTTTAGCCTCTTTTGCACTTACCCACTGAATAGCACTTTTAACCTTGATACCGCTACTGTCTGAGCCGCTTTTTGAATCAGGGTGATATTCAGCTTTTATTTCACAGATATTTCCACCGGCATCTTTTATAACTTCTTTACATGTAATAATATACCCGTGTCTAAGTCTCACAGGTTGCTCAGGTGTAAGGCGGAAGTAACCTTTTGGAGGATTTTCTTTAAAATCATCTCTTTCAATATAAATATTTTTAGAAAAAGGCAATTTTCTTGAGCCCTCTTTAGGTACATCATGTGGGTAGTATGGAGCATCAATCTCTTCGTGACCTTCATAATTCTCAATTGTCACTTTTAAAGGATCAAGCACTGCTAATACGCGCGGTACTTTTGTATTTAAGTCATCTCTTATACAAAATTCAAGTTGTGCGACATCAACCATTGAGTTTGCTTTTGCTACACCTATTTGATCACAAAAGTTCAAAATAGATTCAGGAGTATACCCTCTTCTTCTATATCCAGCGATTGTAGGAAGGCGAGGATCATCCCAGCCACTAACTTGTCCATTTTCAACTAATTCTAAAAGCTTTCTTTTGCTCATAACTGTATAGTTAATGCCAAGTCGTGCAAACTCATGCTGATAAGGACGCGGCAACTCAAGCCCAAGCGTATCTAGTACCCAATTATAAATATCACGATTATTTTCAAACTCTAGTGTGCAGATAGAGTGAGAAACTCCCTCGATATAGTCAGACAAGCAGTGAGCAAAGTCATACATCGGGTAAATAGACCATTCATCCCCTGCTCTAAAATGATGTGCGTGTCTAATGCGATATAAAAGTGGATCACGCATTTTCATATTTGCTGCTGACATGTCTATTTTAGCCCTAAGAACATGCTCGCCATCTTTAAACTCACCTTTTTTCATTCGCTCAAAAAGGTCTAGATTTTCTTCAATACTTCGCTGTGCAAATTTGCTGCGCTTGCCTGACTCTGTAACAGTCCCGCGATATTCTCGTATCTCATCTTCTGTTAGGCTGTCAACATATGCCTTATCCATTTTAATGAGTTGTATAGCATAGTCATATATCTTAGAGAAATAATCAGATGTAAAATATACAGCATCGCCCCAGTCAAATCCAAGCCATTTTACAGCATCTTTAAGAGCCTCAACATATATCGTATCTTCTGTAGTTGGATTGGTATCATCCATTCTCAGGTTACAGTGACCATTGTAGTCACTTGCAATTCCAAAATTTATAAAAATAGACTTTGCATGTCCAATATGCGGGAATCCATTAGGCTCTGGTGGAAATCTTGTAACAACCTCTTTATACTTGCCTGACTTTAAGTCCTCTTCAACTATTGTGCGTAAAAAATCTTTACTTTGACTCATTATTATTAAACCTTTTTAAAGAAACTTTGTTTTGATTTGAAATTTTTACTATAAGAGTTGTATTTTATCATCTTTGTGCTTATAGCATCTTAGAGAAGTTGTTTGAAGGAGAAAGAATAATAAGCATACATCTTGTATTTAATCAAAAACTTGTTAAAATCACAAAAATAACTTTTAGGATTTTTAATGTTAAGATTTGCAGCTAGTCCAACTGGTGATATGCACATAGGCAGCCTTAGAGTTGCCCTATTTAACTATATTGTTTCAAAACAAAGAAACGAAGATTTAATCGTTCGTATAGAAGACTTAGATAAAGAGAAAAACATAGAGGGTAAAGATGATGAAATACTAGATATTTTAAATTTATTTGGCATAGAGTATTCTCAGGTAATACATCAGAGTCAAAATGTTCGTTTTCATACGGCAATGGCGCTTCAACTGCTACATGAGAAAAAAGCATTTAGCTGCTTTTGCTCTTCTGAATGGCTTGAGAAAAAGCGCAAAGAAGCAAAAGAGCAAAAAAAACCATATCTGTATGATGATGCTTGTAGAAATCTGCCTGATGAGTTAGTAATTGATAATTTAAATCCATTTACCATTAGAGTTAAAAAGCCTGATGAAGCGATAGTTGTAAAAGACCATATAAAAGGTGAAATCAATTTTGAACCTGAAGATTTAGATAGTTTTGTCATTATGTCACAGGACAAAACACCAACATATGACTTTGCATGTGCTGTTGATGACATGTTAAACGATATATCTTTAGTTATTCGCAGCGAAGAGCATATAAAAAACACTCCTAAACAGGAGTTAATAAGAAATTCACTTGCTTACGAGAAAAAAATAGAGTACGCTCACTTGCCGGCTATATTAAACGACAACGGCGAAGAGGTAAGCATAAAAGATGATGCATCTAGTGTTAAATGGCTTTTAGAGGAAGGGTTTTTACCATCTGCAATCGCTAACTATTTGATTCTCATCGGAAACAAACCGCCAAAAGAAATCTTTGACATGTCAGAAGCTATTGAGTGGCTTGATTTAAGCAATATATCAAAATTCCCTGTTCGTTTTGATATCGACATGTTAAGACATGTCAACAAAGAACATCTCAAAAACCTTGATGCAAAAGAACTCTCAAGATATGTTGGTTTTGCTGATGCTGAGATTGGTGAGCTTGCAAGAGTTTATCTTGAAGAAGTAAGTACTACAAAAGAGTTAAAATCTAAGATAGCACCTATCTTTGCAAAAAAAGAGATTCCTAAAGAGTTCACAGAGGATGCTAAAATAGTGACAGAGAGTATTAAAAATGCGCCCTACTTTGATGAATATGATGATTTTAAAAATCACATAATGAAAGAATCCGGACTTAAAGATGCAGATTTCTCCAAAACACTTGGTTTTTTGCTTACTGGAGCCGAACATGGACCGGATGTTGCTAAAATATACAAATATATTAAAAACTATATAGGAGAGATTGTAAAATGAGTAATTTAGGTCAAGCAGTTCTACAATTAGGTTCTCTTTTTACAGGAATTATTGAGATTTATATATGGGTCGTTATTATCGCTGCTCTTCTTAGCTTTGTAAACCCTGATCCATACAATCCGGTAGTACAATTTCTTCATAGAATCACAAATCCAGCGTACAGCCTGGTTAAAAGCTACATTAAAACTAATTTCAATGGCATTGATTTAGCACCTCTTGTTATCATCATAGGTTTGCAAGTTGTAAGCATACTTTTGACATATGTTTTTAATGTGCTAGCTGGTATGCTGTAAAAAGTAACATGATATGATTAAATATCTTCTTATATCTTCGCTTTTATTTGTTAGCGGATATGCGAAGATAAGTCTTGAAGACATTAACTCAAAGCCTCCTTGTCGTGCTAAAGACTTTATGATTTGGCAATTTTTAAAACAAAATATAACTCCAGACGAAGCAGACAAAGCCTACGAACAGGTCTATAACAATAAAAACAATAGACTTTTTTATGCTTATGCAAAAAAAACTAAAAATAAACATGTAAAATATAAGCTCTCTTGCAAAAAAGAACAAAACCTTTTATCTATCAAAGACCAAGAGTGCCTAGAGCTTGCCTTTACTCCCTATAAAGCGACCAAGCTTTCAAACGCTCAAAGAGAAAAATTAGCAAAAAGATTAAAATCTGAATCAAAAATAAATATATTGAAAATACTAAATGAAAATCATTCGAAAAATGCTTATAAAACTTACGATGCGGACACAATATTGACACTGCTGACAAACACAGGTTACAAATATCGCAGCAAGCACTTAAATATAGAATTTGATAAAGAGTTTATCGACTCACTAGCCGAGTCAAGAAAAATTTCTTACTTTATTAAGACTATGGTAAATAATGATAAATTCAATAAACTACAAAAATCACTTTTAAAAATGAGTGGTAAAAGTCTAAATTCTCAAGCCACATTTTATCTTGCTCTAAACCATTTAAGACACTCCGACGAAGCTAGTGCCGTAAAATTTTTCAAGTTATCTGCCTCAAAGGCTAAGTATCAAAAAAATATTGATAAAAATAATTTTTGGATATATTTTATAACAAAAGAACAAGAGTATTTAGACAAGTTGCTAAAAAGCAAAGATATCAATATATACTCTTTATATGCCCATGACAAAATGGATAAGAGAGTTGACAACTACTTTACCGGCCTTCAAACCAATAAAAATACTTCAAACAAAAACTTGCTTGACCCTTTTCATTGGAATGAAATATTAAAAGAGATAAAAACCACACAAACGGACGACCTTTTTGACCTTGCCCAAGAGTATAAACAAAAAGACATGTTGCCTGTAAGATCTTTGATAATTCAAAAAGCGTATAAATATAATATACATGGCTATGTAATGCCGTACGATGAGCATCTCGAAGACTTAAGCCTCGATGACAGAGCTTTAGTATATGCGATTATGAGACAAGAAAGCAATATGATACCATCCGCATTATCTCACTCTTATGCCTTAGGACTTATGCAAATAATGCCTTTTGTAACAGACCATATTAGCAAAACTATTGATGAGCCAATAACCCGTTATGATGACATGTTTATTCCAAAAAATAACATCAGATACTCAAAAGCACATTTAAAATGGATGAAAAAATCACTATATCACCCTCTTTTTATAGCTTATGCATATAATGGAGGTTTGGGTTTTTTAAAGAAGTTTTTACGCAAAGACAAGTTTAAAGAAGGAAAATACGAACCTTTTTTAAGTATGGAAATGATGACCAACGCAGAAAGCAGAGAGTATGGAAAGAAAGTCTTAGCTAACTATGTAATGTATAAAGAAGTTTTAGGAGAGAAAGTTTCTATTCTAGATCTTTTTGATACTTTAACACAACCGAAGAAGACTGATCGCTTTCGAAAACGAGGTTGATATCATCGCCGCTATTGGCAAATGTAGCTAAATAATACTTATTCCAATCGCTTTTAACATCTACTAAATGAGTGAAATTATTAATTTTTGATAGTTTTTTCAACTTAAGAGGCGCCTCACCGTTCATTGTCATACTTAACTCTGTATTTTTAGAGTCTTTAAGATACATGTACACAAAAAAGTATTCTTTGCCACTAAAATAATATGGATAGACTTCATTTAAATAAACCACCGATACGATGCCGGTTACATCACCGTCTTTACTCACAAGCTTAGTACTTTGTAAATTTGATACAGTTAGTTCTTGTTTCTCGTCCATATCAAACTGATCAAAGGCATTTTTACTTGAACAACCGGTAAAAAGCAATAAGAAAATAGATAGTATTAAAAAAGATTTCATTTTAATTCCTGTAAATAATGATAGAATTATATCTTATTAAACAAGCTTTTAACGAGTATTTTGTATAATCACTTAAATTTTAAATAAAAGATATAACTTGAGCAAAAGATTAGCCGTCGCATTTACCGGTCCATCAAACAGCGGTAAAACAACACTTATATTAAAAGTAGCTAGAAAACTCATTCATGATTATGGCAAAGAAGTAGCCATAATCAAACATGATCCTAAAGATAAGGCTCGTTTTGATGTTGAGGGAAAAGATAGTTATAAGTTTTCAGATACCGGAGCAGAGGTTATAGTAACCTCCCCTAATCGTACAACTTATTTTTCAAATAGACAAAAAGAGCTTGATGAGATGGTAAGACTTTTTGATAAATTTGATATTCTTTTAGTTGAAGGGCTTAAAAACCTGCCGCTGCCTAGAATAAGTATCTTTAGAGAATTTATTGATAGTGATTATTTTCCATATATGAATGCACTTGCAACAGATGATAGTCTAGATTTAAAAGAGTACGATATACCAAGTGGTGTCGATATTTTAGACATAAACAACTGCGAAGATGTAATATCTTGGATATTTAAAAATGCGAAGGAAATATAAATAGATGACTGACATATTTGATGCAATTCAAAAAAGCGCAATAAGAATTAAAGATGCTATAGATGTAAAAGATATCGGTTACTCACAGCAAGAAAACAGCTCTGGGGAGACACAGTTACAGCTTGACATCAAATGTGACATGATAATTGAAGAGGAATTCTCTAGTGTAGCTTCTATACACACAATTGCAAGTGAAGAGAAAGAAAAAGAGATGCTAATGAACAAAGATGGCAAATATTTTATTGCTTACGACCCACTTGACGGCTCATCTTTAGTAGATGTAAACTTAAGTGTCGGTTCTATCTTTGGAATATACGAAAATGCATTTGGTGCAAAAAATATGGTTGCTTCATGTTATGTTGTTTTTGGTCCTCGCGTTGAGATGGTATTTGCCCATAATAAAGCAAAACTTCATTTACTTCAAGGTGAAAATTGGGAATTTACTAAAGAGATTCGTTTGAATGAAAAAGGCAAACTAAATGCACCTGGAGGAACTCAGCAAAACTGGGAGCCATACCATAAAGAGATGGTAGATAGTTTCTTTGCTGAGGGTTATCGCTTAAGATATTCCGGAGGAATGGTTCCTGATTTACACCAAATTCTTCTTAAAGGTGGTGGACTATTTAGTTATCCTGGTACATCTGACAAGCCAGAAGGTAAACTTCGTAAGTTATTTGAAGTATTTCCTTTCGCATTTATATTCAAAACTGCAGGAGGAGGAGCTATCGACGGTCAAAATGATTTGATGACAATTGATTATGCTCATATACACGATACATCTCCTTGTTTCTTCGGTTCTAAATACGAAATAGCAAGAGTAAAAGAAGTTTATGCAAGTAACAAGTAGTCATGAATTAGATAAGTTTGAGCTGCATCTAGAGGAGATGATAGTTAAAGTTAAAAACTGTCAAATAGACAAAAACTTAAATAGTTGCAGTAGTTGTGAACACTATTTGAGTTGTGAACTGCGGACTGATTATGTTAAGTCTGTTTACAACAGTATGTCCAAGGGCGACACTGGTGGATTTGAATTTTAAAAGGACAAAAATTGAGTAAATATATAACAACCCCTATATACTATGTTAATGGCGAAGCTCACATAGGACACGCGTACACAACTTTTATAGCTGATACTATAGCTAGATATGAGAAATTAAAAGGTCATGATACTTACTTTTTAACCGGTACCGACGAACATGGTGAAAAGATTGAAGAGTCGGCAAAAAAAAGCGGTAAATCTATTCAAGAATTTACAGATGAGATGAGTGCTACTTTTAAAAATCTTTGGGATGAATTTGAAATAGCTTATGATAAGTTTATAAAAACAACTGATGAAAACCACAAAATAGGTGTGCAAAAAGCTTTTAAAGTAATGTATGCAAAAGGTGATATATACAAAGGTTTTTATGAGGGAAACTACTGCATAAGCTGTGAAACTTTTTTTCCGGAAACTCAGCTTACTGATGGTGAGTTTTGTCCTGACTGCGGAAGAACAACAAACATCGTAAAAGAAGAAAGCTACTTCTTTAAACTTTCAAAATATGAAGACAGACTGCTAAAACATTATGAAGATAATCCTGATTTTATTTTACCTCGTTCTCGTGGCAATGAAGTTATAAACTTTGTAAAAGGAGGTCTTCGTGACCTTTCTGTTACCCGCACATCTTTCTCGTGGGGTGTGAAGATGCCAAAATCTTTCAATGATGACAAGCATGTTATGTATGTTTGGCTTGATGCTCTTTTAAACTACATAACTGCTCTTGGATACGGCAAAGACGATGCTCTGATGAACTACTGGCCAGCTTCAACTCAATTTGTTGGTAAAGATATCCTTAGATTTCATGCTATTTACTGGCCTGCATTTTTGATGAGTCTTGATCTTCCTCTTCCAAAACATATCGGCGCACACGGTTGGTGGACAAGAGATGGCGAAAAAATGTCCAAATCAAAAGGTAATGTTGTCTCACCAAAAGAAGTTGCAGATGCTTATGGCGTAGAAAACCTAAGATACTTCATGCTTAGAGAAGTTCCATTTGGTCAAGATGGTGATTTTTCTCAAAGAGCATTCATCGACAGAATCAACTCAGAGCTTAGCAACGACCTTGGTAACCTACTTAACCGTATCATCGGTATGAGCGGTAAATACTCTGATTTTGAGATAAATAGTGTAGATGTAGAGAAATATCACACAAAAGAACTCAACGACATGAACGAGATACTTGATAACCTTGATGCTCTTATGGAAAATCTTCAGACACACAGATATCTTGAAGAGTTATGGAAGTTGTTTTCTATAGGCAACAAAGCCATTGAAGAACATGCGCCATGGGTTAAGATAAAAGAGGATAAAAAAGATGAAGCTTTAGCTACAGTTGCCCTTGTTGCAAATATACTTGCTAAGGCATCTGTCATGCTCAGCCCAGTAATGCCTAAAACAACAAACATAATTGCTGACGCACTTAATTTTTCTATAGATAATACTAGCTATAAAGAGCTTGTTGTAGATAAAAAACTATTGAAATTATTTAATATTAAAAAAGTTCCGCCTCTTTTCCCTCGCGTTGAAGAGCCATTGATGGAAGAAGCGCCAAAAGCTATGCCTGATGATAATCCAAACGATGAGATGAAAGAAGAATTAGCAGCTAAAAAAGAGAAAAAAGAAGAAGATAATCTTATAGAAATCGGTCAATTTTTTGAAACATCTCTAAAAGTCGGTGTTGTTGTAGAAGCAGAGGAAGTTCCTAAAAGTAAAAAACTTCTAAAATTACAAGTTGATTTGGGTGAAAATTCCAACAGACAAGTTGTAGCTGGAATAAAAGAATTCTATTCAGCAGAGTCGCTAATAGGTACACAAGTATGTGTTGTTGCTAACTTAAAGCCTGCTAAACTCATGGGAATGATGTCTGAGGGTATGCTACTAGCTGCAAAAGATGAAGACGGCTTATGCTTGATTAGGCCGGAAAAACCTAAAAAAGTCGGTACACCTATTGGATGAGACTAGAAAATTTTCTAGCACTTACGCATGCAACACTTGTAAATGAGCCATGCGTAAACACTTTTGAAAATATAACTTTTGAAGCAAAAAAAGTAAAAAGGGGTGATCTCTTTTTTGCTTACGATGAGAAAGATATTGAATTAGCAGTGTTAAATGGTGCATACGGTGTTGTTTTTGATAAACCAACACAAATAAGTGACACTGAGATTGCTTGGATAAAAGTTGAGAGTATTGACAATGCTTTAACAAGGTTCCTGCGCTTTAAAATGATTGAAAAAGAGGTAGTAGCTTACGAGTGCAATGAAATAATTCTCAAACTATCTCTGCAGGTCATAACTCAAACAAATTTTCTTACGCTTAGCGGTGATACAAGGTCTATTTTTAAATCACTTTGGAACATAGAGGATAGAACAACCATACTTTTCTGCCCTGCTCTAAATGATAAAAATATATTTGCAACTGTAAAAACAATTCCTAATGCTATTTATAAACCAATAGAAATCATGGAGCAGACTCTCTTTGAGACATCTTTCATATATGATAATGTATTTTACGAGAGACAACTTATCTCTCCGTTTTTCATGCCTTACTTAGAAGAACTGCTGCATCTATACACAAGCCTAAAAATAAACTATAGACTTAGAAAATTTACGCCTATAGAACATTTTGAAGCTGTTTTTACAAATAAAAATTTTGAACCAAAAGATTTTGGTACAAGCGATAGAGTACTTATATTTGAGAAAAATAGCGATATGATTGATGCAGAAATAAAGTTTTTACAAAAAAATGCGAATTGGGCTACAATAGTATATATTATTCCTCATACATGTAAATATGATAAAGCAGAGAATATTTTTATCTACAACAATCAAGAAGATATAATGGGTATACTAAAAAATAATAATTTTCACTTTGCACTTATTGTCGGTGTAGATAAATCTATCTTAAACAGACCAATAATTAATCAAACACAGTTAACTTTAGACTTTTAAACTATATACTATTTTCTTCTATCTGTATAAATTTCATATCTTTAAGTCTCATTATTGCTGTATTTACACTACCTGCATATTTTATCTCTTTATGGTGCACAAGGACACCGTCGACTGATTTGTAGTCTTCATATATTGTTAAGAATTCCATCTTGTGTGAACCCATTTTTAGTCGTCCGATAACTTTTTCAACTAAAAAATTATTTTTTGAGACAAAATACTCTGCTGTTATGGTGTTATTTTTCAATGAAATCAGATAACTGTTTTCTTTTACATGTAGTGTTATATCTTTTAATTTATTTTTTAAAACCAAAGGATTAAACAGTCTCATAAGTTGCAGTTTCATAGCATCCAACATAGGGCCTTGTGCTTGGATTTTTCTATTGCCAAACTGTTTTGTAGCACTATCTTTAGCCAGAATCCTTATCTCTGTTTTATGTGGATATATAAGCTCTGTACTTAGAAAATCAGGCATCATCACCTTACGATTATCAGTACCGTTTTTGTTTGTTGTCTTAGCTTCAATATCCCATGTTTGCTCATAAGAAGCTAGTTTTTCAAGATTGTTTTCTCCACCGTATGCCACTATCATCTTTTGGATTATGTTTTCACTGCTTAGTTCACTCGCACTAAGCAGAGTAGAGATAAAAGTTATTGATAGAAATGTTTTTAATATAATGTTCATGTATGGTAGTTCCTTAGTACTTTTTAATTATGCGATATTTTCTTGAGATTATACTTTAAGTCTATAATATTTTTTAGATACAATACAAGAACTTGAAATTTTTAAGGTATTACTAAAATATGAACCGTAGAGACTTTTTAACGACCGCGACGACAGCTTCTGCAGCACTTGCTCTTAGTGGATGCAACGATAGTAATCGTCAAGCAATAGACTACTCTAAACACCCACAAAAAAAAGATGATAACGAGGTGAATGGCGAAGCCAGAGAGGGTGCCCTGGGGTATAAAAAAAGAGTGAACATAAACAAAAATAAAAAAATTGTTATAAAGCTTGCTACAAGCTGGCCTGCGCATTTTCCTATTATGGGTACGGGTGTTGAAAAATTTGCTCAAAGAGTAAAAGATGTAAGTGGCGGTTCTTTGGAAATAAAACTATATCCAAAAAATGTACTAGTCCCGGCTTTGGCTGTTTTTGATGCATGTTCTAGCGGTCAGATAGATGCTTTTCACTCCGGACCGTACTACTGGAAAGGCAAAAACTCAGCATTTTCGCTTTACAGCGGTATCCCTTTTGGATTTACTTCTGAAGAGATTAATTCGTGGATGCTTTTTGGCGGTGGCTTAGAACTTTGGCGCGAGCAGTACGCTAAGTATAATCTTCATCCTTTTATGGGCGGAAATACTAACATACAAATGGGTGGATGGTTTAGAAAACCAATTGGATCGATTGATGATATGCAAGGTCTCAAAATGCGTGTTCCCGGTTTAGGAGGCGAGGTCTTGTCAAAAATGGGTGTAAACCCCATACTTCTACCAGCTGGAGAAATTTATACATCTCTGGAGCGTGGAGTTATAGATGCCACAGAATGGGTTGGTCCTGCACTTGATATCAAGATGGGCTTTTATAAGGTTGCACCCTACTATTATTCCGGATGGCATGAGCCAGGTTCAATACTTGAACTCACCTTTAATAAGCAGTTTTGGAATAAACTAGCTTTTGAGCATCAGTCCATGATTGAAGTTGCATCAAGTGAAATGAACTCAAATATGACTTATGAATTTCATGCCCAAAATATTCATGCGCTTAAAAAATTAAAAGAGCTGGATATATCTATACAGCAGTTTCCAAAAGATGTAATAGAAGCCGGTAAAAAAGCATTAAAAGAAGTTATTTCTGATTTAAGCACCAAAAATAAGGATTTTGAAAAGGTTTTTAACTCAATTGACAAGCACTTGAGCCTATCTAAAGAGTGGAGTGATGCTAGTTTAAGATATTTTTTAAATGAGAGATAACAGATTAGTAAGTATAATCACATTTATACTTTAATATAGCGAGATTTTTTTGAAACCAATATTTTTTATCACTGCCCTTTTACAAACTTTGCTTTTTGCCTCTTTTACCGGTAGTATTACTGATGGCAATACTTCTAAGCCTATTTACAATGCTACTATCAGTGATTCACATGTCAGTGTTAAGAGTGATGAAAATGGGTCTTTTACAATTGATTCTAATGAAACAACTCTACATGTCAAAGCTTGCGGATATAGACCATACAAAATAAATACTGAAAATAACAACACGGTTGCCAAATTAGAACCTTTAACCGTAAAAGCCCTATACCTTAGTTTTTGGCGTGCCAGCAACAATTCTCCAAGACTAAAAGAACTCTTAAACATAATTGATAAATCAGAAATCAATACCATTGTAGTTGATGTAAAAAACGAATATGGCTCAACTTCATATCTTACTTCTTTTGAGCAAGCAAATAGTTACGGAGCTCACAAAGACAGAACCAATAGAGATATACATAAGTTTATGAAGTTGATGAAATCAAAAAACATCTATACAATAGCTAGAATAGTTACCTTTAAAGATGAACTTCAAGCCTCAAACAACCAAGATTATGCGATTAAAAAACCTGATGGAACCATTTGGAGAAATCATGATGATATGGCTTGGGTTGATCCATATGATAAAAGAGCACATGAATACACAATAATGATAGCCCAAGAGGCGGCAAAAGTCGGCTTTGATGAAATAAACTTTGACTATATAAGATTTCCTGCTAGGAGTGGACTTAAATTCTCAAAAGAAAATACACAGAAAAATAGAATAAAAGCTATTAGTGATTTTTTAATTTTGGCACAAAACAGACTAAGAAAATATGGTGTTTTTATCTCTGTTGACACCTACGGAAACATATGCTGGAGCGACGATGACAATAATATTGGTCAAACAGTAACATCTTTGGCTGCTCACGCTGATTATTTAGCGCCGATGCTTTATCCATCAGGTTTTGCAAGCGGTTCATTTTATTTTGATTACCCCGCTGAACACCCGCATGCTGTAGTTTATAGAAGCATTAAAAATATAAAAGACAGAATAGATTCTTCAAGAGTCAGACCATGGCTTCAATACTTTAAGGATTACTCAGACAGAAAAAAAGTTTATCGTAAGTTTGAGATAAATGAGCAAATAAGAGCAACAGAAGATGTTAATACAAGCGGCTGGATGATGTGGTCACCATCAAGCAAATACCATCTTAACTACTTTATCAAAGAAGGTAAATAGCTTTTAGTCTCTGATTTAACTCTTTGTGATTTGAAATGTATGATTCAACTAAATTATGAAACTTTTTTGAATGATTCATGTGTGTTAAATGCGCCAATTCATGGACTATGATGTAGTCTATCAGCTCTTTATCTATTTTTATTAACTGTGTATTTAAAGTGATTACACCTTTTGAACTGCAGCTACCCCATCTACTCTTCATCTTTCTAAATTTTATCTCACTATAGTTTAGATTCATAATATTTGAAAAATACTCAACCCTTGGAATCAAATATTTATTGGCGTAGGATTTATAAAAAATGTCATAACACTTTAGTATATTGCGTTCATTTGGTATTTTTACTTTAGCTAAATACTCTCTTAGCTCTTTTGCTTCATCAATATCAACACTGTAAACCTCTCCAAATAGTAAAACTTCATCTTCTAAATTCATCTTAAACGGTGGATTTTGTTTGACATGTAGAAGCTGTTTTCTTATCCACAAATCCTTTTGCGTAAGCAATTCATGTATATACTTATTTGAGACCCTAGATGTTTTTAGAGTTATCTCGCCACTTTTACTAACACTTATATAACTGTTTTTTAGCTTTGGTTTACAGATATGCTTAATTTGCAAGTTATTAAAACTTATCTCATTTATAGTTGATTGGATCATCTACACCCGCTATTTTAAAGCCATTTAATCGTAAACGACAACTATCACACATGCCACAAGCCTCATCCTCGTTCTTGTAACAACTCCAAGTAAGAGAGAGTGGAACTTCAAGTTCTAACGCTTTTTGCACAATCTGAGATTTTTGCAGATGCACCAAAGGCATTTTTATCTCTATGTTTGTTTCATCTTTTGTACCGAGATTTATACTGCTCTGCATACTCTTGATGTATTCTTCTGTGCAATCTGGATAACCGCTGCTATCTTCTTCGACTACGCCTATACTAATAGCCTCAGCACCCTCTTTTTCTGCTATAGCTGCTGCCATACTAAGGAATATTCCGTTTCTAAATGGTACATATGTTAGAGGTACACCATCTTTTAAACCCTCCGTTGGCACTTCTATGTTTTTGTCAGTTAATGCTGAAGCACCTAGTTGTTTAAAAAAAACCAAATCTAGTACATATTTATTTATCACACCCAATGTATCACATATTTTATGAAAACATTCCAATTCTTTATTCTGTGTTCTTTGGTCATAATTAAAATGTACAGCAACTATTTCATATCCGCTATTTTTCATCATATATGCGCTGAGTGTTGAGTCCATACCACCACTCATGACGCATACAGCTTTTTTATTCTTAATATCCATAATAAGATTTTAACATAAATTTTTAATCTTTATTGAAAGAAACAAGGATTATAATGTGTCCATATACAGAAAAAAGGATATGTTATGGATGTATCATCTGGCACTGGTTCAGTTTCTGCTCAAGTAGATGTAATGAAAAAAGCTGCAGAAGTTCAAGAACAGCAAGTATTAAAAGTATTAGAAGGCATAGAGAAAGAATCTCAAGACACACAGCAAAAAAATGTGGCACAAAAAACCGGTGTTGGCAATAGTGTAGATATTATGAGTTAATTTTTGCCAAAACTTTTTAAAACACACATATTTTCATGTGTATCTGCAAATAATAAGCCTCTTTAGATATAATTCCACTTATGATTGAATTGGATAATAGAACTTTATTGAATGTTGATATAGATATGTTAGAGACTATAGCTCAAGCACTAACAAAAAAAGAAATAGAACTAATTATTACAAGCAATGAAGAGATAAGAGAGATAAACAAGGCTCACAGAGGCATAGACAAAGATACTGATGTACTAAGTTTTCCGTACGAAGAGATGCCCATGAGTCCTCTTGGAAGTATTGTAATATCATCTTCACATGTCACAAGTAAAGCAAAAGAATTAAATCATAAAACAGATGATGAGCTAGCTCTGCTTTTTATACATGGTATATTACACCTCTTAGGATTTGATCATGAAGTCGACAATGGCCAAATGAGAAAAAAAGAAGAAGAGCTTATCGAAAAATTCAAGCTACCAAAAAGTTTAATAGTAAGAACACAAGGATAGAATTTTAATGGACTTTATAATTTTTATTGCAGCAATGTCAGCCCTAATATTTGGTGCTGAATTCATAATCAGAGAGTCAGAGAGAATTGCTCTTCGCTTTAATATTTCACACTTTGTTATTGGTGCTACTCTTGTAGCATTTGGTACATCTCTGCCTGAAATGGCGGCATCCATGATGGCTGCATCAGTTAATAAAAGTGAGATGGCAGTTGCAAATGTTGTCGGTAGTGTAATTTTTAACATTACAATGGTACTGGGTATTGTATTTTTTATAAGTAAAAAAATGACTCCAAACAGAGACCTTTTTTCGCTCGACAGTGCTTGGGTTATTGTTCCACTGGTATTCTTTTTTATAATGGTTCAAGATGGAGAGATCAGCAGAGTTGACGGTGCCTTATATTTGCTATTGATGGTTTCATATATTATATTCTTATTTTCAAACTCTAGAGAAGATCTAGAAGGTGATATAGATGAGGATTTAGTTAAAAATAATTTCATGTGGACAAAAACCATTGTACTTCTGGCTATTGGATTTGTACTTACAATCGGTGGTGCCAGTTTTGTTGTTGAGAGCGGTACAAACATAGCGCGTACTTTTGGTGTAAGTGAATGGATAATAGGAATATTTTTAATTGCTTTAGGTACATCATTACCTGAGCTGGTTGTATCTTTGGTTGCAATAAAAAAAGGTAACGCAGAGATGAGTATTGGAAACATTATCGGTTCTAATGTAGCAAATTTCTCTATGGTTTTAGGGGCTGCATCTCTTGTCAATCCACTGACAGTCGATTTAATAGCAACCAAATTTGACATGTTTATTATGGTAGCAGCATCTATAACACTTGTATTTATACTGGCAAATAAACTGTACAACAAGGCTGGAGCAATATTTTTACTAATAATATTAGCTCTTTTTATTCAAAACGCAATTGTGTAACAAGAAGTTTCTTTAGAAAATGCTCTCTTGGAGCTCAGTTTCTTTAGAAAATGCTCTCTTGGAGCTCAGTTTCTTTAGAAAATGCTCTCTTGGAGCTCAGTTTTTTTAAAAAATCTGTTTTAAATAAGTAGATTATTTCTTTATATATTCTAACTCTAAGAGTTTATTGTATATGTTAGAAACTATTTTACCGGCGGCAGCACCACCGTGTCCACCATGTTCAACCAAAACTAAAACAACATACTGTGGGTTTTTATATGGTCCATATGTTGAAAACCAAGCGTGAGAGCGAGTATAGTACTCCATTTCATGCTCTAGCTCTCTATCTTCGATGTCTTGTAAAATACCTACAACCTGTGCTGTTCCTGTTTTGCCTGCAATAGTAACCTTTGAGCTAAGATAGTTTGTAGCAGTACCGCTAGGATAATTACAAACTTCGTACATTGCTTTTTGTATTATTGGTAATTTTTTTAATTCATCGTCATTCAACACATCTTGAGTTTCTGGCAAAATTTCAATGTCGCCAACCTGCTTAGCAAAATATGGACGAGGAAGCTTAGATGTAGCCATCAAAGCGGTAAACTGCGCCATTTGCATCGGAGTAACCAAGAAATCACCTTGACCAATAGAAGTATTTACAGTTTCACCTATATACCATGGCTGATTATATTTTTTTCTTTTCCACTCACGAGACGGAACAGTGCCGATAAACTCATTTGGCAAATCCACTCCTGTTTTTCTACCGAGTCCATACCTAATCAATCCTTCGCTCATTTTTTTTATGCCAACTTGAATACTGCCTTTATAGAAGTAGTCATCACAACTTTCCCTTATAGCTTTTTTTAATCCGGTTTTTCCGTGGCCACCCTTTTTCCAACATCTAAATATTCTTTTTCCAAGAGGCATTGATGATCGACAATTAACACTCCAGTGCTGATTAACATCTGTAGTGATATACACAAGACCTAGTCCGGTTTTAATTATAGAGCCTGGCGGATATAAACCATGGGTTAGTTTGTTGGTAAAAGGTTTATCAAGAGAGTTTGAAAGTTTATTCCATGTATCATAAGAAACTCCGGATACAAAAGTATTTAAATCATACTCAGGAAAGCTACTTGCTGATAAAATAGCACCGTCTACACTCATCACTATAACAGCACCAGCCTTTTTATCAAACATCGATGATATATATTTTTGTAACTCAATATCTATATTTAAAGTTAATTTTCTATCTTCTTTGGCTGGGGTTATTGACAACTCTTCTACTTCTTTGTTATTTGCATTAACTTTTATTTCTCTTTCTCCTGAAAGCCCCTGCAAGTAGGTATTATAATATTTCTCAACACCTGTTTTACCTGTATATCCTATTAGCTCCAATAACTTATTGTCCTTAATATCCTTTTTGTTAGCACGAGAAACATAGCCTATAGAATGAGCTCCAATACCATCATAAGGATAGTATCTTTTTGGAGATGAAACTATTTTCAAATTTTCTCTTAAGTTAAGCATCGAATATACCGGCATAATCTCTTCATACGATACAAAACCAACAATATCAATATAGTTATGATTATAATATGAATCCATCTTAATATAGTTTTTAGTGATTTTTTCTCTGTCAAGCTGCGGTAGTAATTTAATCAAGTTATCTATTTCAGCTTCAAACTGACCTATATTTTTCTTTGATCTCAAATGTGGAGCTAATTGTATTTTAAATCCAAGCTTATTTATTGCAATAGGTCTGTTTTTAAAATCAACTATTTCACCCCTTACGGGAGCAATTTTTTCTATTTTTATTGTGTTATCGTAAGATAATTTTTCATAGTAAGTATTTGACTCAACTGAAAGAAAAAAGACTCTTACAATCAGTGCCAACCAAGTTAATATAAATAAAAAAAGAATAAATTTAATTTTCACAATATGCTCAATATAAGAAATTCAATTACAAGATAGTAAATAATATAGTAGTTAATGCTGGGCATCTCAAGTAAAAAGACATTGGATAAAATAGAATAAAAAAGAAAAAAACCAAGATATACAAAAAGTACCGTTGCTAGTTTTATACAAGAGTTACAACTAAAATTTTGACTTATTTTTGGCATTATATACTTGTAAAGTATACTAAAATATATAATAGTACTAAATAATGCATATCCGTTTTCTGCTTCAAAAAACACTAAACACAAAGATACAAGCATGATTCCAATACTGTCTTCATTCTTAATTGCTCTAGTAAAGAGTATAAACAAAACTGCTAATAGCGGCGGTAAAAATAGATATATACCGCTTAAAGCAGTGTATATTAAATATAAAGCAACATATATATATGGTGCTAAAGAATTTTTATAAGGGATACTTCGTTGCATATCGGGAAGTGTTTACATTTAATACAATCAGCCCAGATTTTATGTTCTGGAAGGGACTCTTTAGGAATTTCAACAAAACCCAGTTTTTCAAAAAAAGATTGTTTATAAGTCAGGCTAAGAACTTTGTGAACACCAAGAGTTTTAGCCTCATCCATTGCCTGCGCAATAAGTTTTTCACCAATTCCATTGCCTCTTTTATCCTCTTTAACCACCAAGGATCTAATTTCAGCCAATGATGGCGCATGGATATGAAGTGCACAAAAACCAACCAGTACATTATCTTCTTTAGCTAATATGTATGATCTTATATTAGTCGCTATTTCATCTGAAGATCTAACAAGAATTATACCCGATTCAACTTCTGGAAGAACTAATTCTTGCATCATTGGGATATCAGATAGTTTTGCCTTTGTTAATTCAATATTCATCAATACACTCTTGTAAATCACTTGACTCTTTTAAAATATCGTGAATAATCTTTAGTACTTTTGGCAGGCCTTTCTTTTTTGAACTTGAAACCATTATTGCATGAGGAAATTCTTTTCTCAGTGCATTTTGTTCTTTTTGGTTTAGCTTATCAATCTTTGTGAATATTTGCAAAATATATTGACTTTCATTGGAGTTTTCCAGCAAAAAGTCACTAACCGATTTGTCAATCTCTAAAAATGGATGTCTGCAATCTATCAGGTGTATAAAGATCTTTATTTGTGCTCTTTTTGAAATATAGTCGGTTAAGTTCTTTTCCCAATCACTTTTAATTGATTTTGAAACTTTTGCATAACCAAAGCCTGGCAAATCAACAAATTTTGCAAAACTTTTTTCAGAATTTTCTCTATCAATAAAAGTAACATCAAAGTAGTTGATTAGTCTTGTCTTACCCGGAGTTGAGGAGACTTTTGCCAAACCTTTATGGTTTGTAAGAGCATTTAGCAAAGAACTTTTTCCAACATTTGAGCGAGCCATAAAAACAACTTCATTCTGCTCCGTGGTGTCTGGTGCAGCCATAATATTTGGAGCAGATGTTACAAAGCTTGCGTCAACAATTTCAATCATTAGTTTTTCTTCTTTTCGTTCTCTTCTGGCATATCAAAAATCATTATCACAGGCTCTGTGTCTGCGCCTTTAGCATACGCTTTTCCTTCTATAGTCTTTAAAACAACTTCTTCACCGTGAATTTCTTTTTTTTCATTAATCTGGTTCAATTGAACATTTTTAAAGAAATGATACTCTTTTTCTTTTGGCATATATATTACTTTTTGGGCCTTGCCTTTATATTTTGAGCCATCTAGTGTCTGTATAGTAAACGATGCACTACCCTCTGCCACAAACTTTGTTGGTTCTTGATTGCTGTCTGTATAAACAGTTACCTTAGAAGCATTTAACTCATCGTTATTTTTGATTATATTAACATCACCCTCAAATACTGATACTCCGCTCTTTTGATCAGCACTAAAAGTTTTTGCTTTAATTTTTAGTTCTGCACTAAATAGATTTAATACTAAAAAAACAGTTAATATTGTTATATACTTCATTTTTTACTCTCTTTAAGTTGATATTTTGCTATTACATTTTTAGATTTTATTCTCTCTAAGGAGTTATTGTATTGGAGCCTATCTCCCGTAACTACATTCTTGCCTCTATATAAAACATACTTACCGTCTGCATGAGCTATGGTTGTTTTTTTATTATAAACAGCATGTTGCGTTTCAAAAGTCAGTCCATCCTCTCTAAAATATACTACATCACCGTTTAAGTCAACGATTTCGTCTTTATACACGCCGGTATTAGATTTCATGTTTGCTATATACTCTTTAGAATTGTCTGTATAATCCATAAAATCTACAGTATACCTATCTTCATATCTTACTGCCTTGGTGCCATTCATAAGAGTAATTAAACCCTCTTGATTCAACTCATGCATTGTAAAAGATGTAATACTAAACAGAGGTACATCAGTAAACTCTTGCTGCTTGATATCTAAAGGCTTAAATGCAAAAAGTATCAGTAACAAAATAGCAGATACAATAGTAAAAAAAATATTTATATTCATGCTATGCCCAAACAGCCAAAAATTTATCTGTTAAATCATTTTCTTCGACTAAAATATCTATCATCTCTCTAACAGCACCGTCTCCGCCATTTTTTGACAACACAGTATCTACAAGCTCTTTAATTGCGTTTACGCCATTGTTTGGGGTAAAGCTTCTGCCGACAAGGTTTAACATGTTAAAATCATTCAAATCATCCCCTATGGCAGCAACTTCATAAGGTTTAAGATTAAGAGACTCCAAAAGCTCTTTTAAGACTCTATCTTTATCTTTAATACCTTGAAAAATATGCTGTATTCCAAGTTCATCTGCGCGTCTTTTTACTATAGTAGACTGTCTTCCCGTGATAATGGCAACCTGATGACCCATTTTTACCCATGTACTTATACCAAGTCCATCCTTGATATTAAAAGTTTTGCTCTCAACTCCGTCTGATGAGTACACAACTCCACCATCAGTCATGCAGCCGTCTACATCAAGAATAAGTAGTTTAATCACAGCACATCTTTAGTACTTGGTATTCCGACTTTGTCATTTTTTTGCGTTGCACGACGAATAGCAACAGCCAATGATTTAAAAGCGGCTTCGATAATATGGTGCTTATTTTTTCCTCTTTGCATTACAATATGCGTACTTATACAAGCATTTAAAACAAAAGCTCTAAAGAACTCTTCGACTAGTTCTGTGTCAAACTGCCCTACTTTGCCATGAACATCAACCTCGTACACTAAAAATGGACGATTGCTTAGGTCTAAATCACAAGAGATACATGCTTCATCCATAACTATATTTGCAGAGCCAAATCTTTCCATATTTTTTACAGGGTAAATAGCTTCAGCCAAAAGTGAGCCAAGAACAATACCAATATCTTCTACACTGTGATGATCATCTATATGCGTATCACCTTTGCACTCTATATCCATATCAATCAACGAGTGTTTTGAAAAACTTTCTAGCATATGGTCTAAAAATCCAACGCCTGTATTTATATTGCTTTTACCGGTGCCGTTTAATTCTAGTGAAATTGTAATATCTGTCTCTTTTGTTTTTCTTGTTTTTGTAATCATTTTAGCCTCTTCAATTAATCATCTCTCACAATAAATGCATGTTTAAAATTTCCAAGAGACTTGTAGTCTCTAGCCTCTTGCTCACTCTTAAAGCCTTTTAGCCATACTTTAAACATTCTGCCTCTCTCAGTTTCCATATCTTTAATAACAGTCTTATAACCATCAGTTCCGTCATGTTTTTGTTGTGTAGCAATCGCGCCTTCAAATCTTGTAAAAGAAGCGATTTGCAGAGCAAATCCTTCTAAAGATTGTTGTTGAGGAGAACCGTCAAGTTGCTTCTTCGTAGGTATTCTTTTTTTACCCTTAGAGTCAAATCCTAATATCTCAATAGTTACAGGAGCGGTTCCGGCACCGACCATATCTATTTTATGTGCCGCTTTATTTGACAAATCTATAATTCTAGTTGCGATAAATGGGCCCCTGTCGTTTATCCTAACTACAGTGCTTTTCCCATTTCTGCGATTAGTTACCTTAACTATAGTATTCATAGGCAGAGTCTTATGAGCTGCCGTCATATCATGCATATTGTATTTTTCACCGTTGGAAGTAAGTTTTCCGTGAAACTTTGGACCATACCAGCTGGCATTACCGCTAAACTCGTCACCGACATTAACTACTGTTGGATAATATCTTATCCCTCTAATCACATACGGTCTCATTGTAGGATGAGAAAAATCTTTTTTATTTACATAAGGACTATGTGAACTCTTATCTGCTGAATAAGTTTTAGTTTGTCCAAAATTTTTATATACTCTTTTGTCTCTGGTGCTACAACCGGTTGTAAATAAAAGCGCTGCAGCAATAAACAGCATCGAAAGTTTATTCATATAGTTTTAGCCTCTCTCCTACTTTAATCAAGCTGCCTTTTATGCTGTTTTGCTGCTTCAAGCTCTTGACACTAATCTTGTGTGCCCTAGAGATAGACTCTAGAGTGTCGCCACTTTTAACCATGTAGTAAAACTTACTATTAATTTTTTCAATCTTGGCTTTATTATCAATCGGAATAATTAGTTTTTGCTTTAGACTTAGTCTTGAGTTTTTCAATTTATTGAAATCCATAATAACTTTATAGTTAACGCCATATTTTTTACCAATTAAAGAGAGATTTTCTCCCCTTGAAACAACATGAACTCTATATATATTTTGTATTTTTTCTTCAAAATATTTTTGCTTAAAATCAGATAGTTTTACATAAGGGATATACATTTCATAACCCTTTAAATATGGAGGAGCAAAGTCATACTTGAGGTGCCTGTTTAGCTTTTTTAACTCATCTAATGGTATACCGATAAGTTTTGAAATTCTATTTAGTGACTCACCCCTTGGCACCTTTACAGTAGCAATCGAATATGCGTTGGCGCGATTAAGAAGATATTCATACTCGCTGTTTAGTAAAAACTGCTCATCATTACCCATCATAGCCAAAGCAACGATTTTTCTGATGTAAAGCCTGCTTTCTCTTGGTATATACTTCTTTTTTGGATCAAGCAAAACAGACAGATCATCAGTTTTAGCTCTTTTTATTGCTCTGCTAAGTCTTCCGCCGCCACAGTTGTAAGCTATTGCAGCCAGATACCACTTTCCAAATTTTTTATGTAGGTGGGTAAGAAATTTTGCTGCAGCCTCTGTGGATTTTACCAAGTCTCTTCTCTCATCAACATACTGATCAATTTTAAGACCGTATAACTTACCTGTTGATGGTATAAACTGCCAGAGACCGGATGCTCTTTTTTTTGAGTAAGCTCTAGTTGAAAAATTGGATTCTGCCATTGCCAAGAAAAGAAACTCTGCCGGTATGTTGTTTTGAGCCAAAATATTTTTTATCGCTGGAATAAACAGGTATGCATCGTCCATTGCTTTAAAAAATCGTTTGTCTTTATAGATAGTCTTGTTAGAATTTTTCATTTGATTTAAAATTGGATCATACAAAAAAGATGCTTCTATGTCAAAAGACTCAAGTATAGATACTTCTTTGTTGTGGTTCGTATCAAATGTTAAACTGGCACTTACTAAAACGGGTAAAAAAATTAATAAAAAATATTTCAATATATAACTCTATTTGTTAGATTTAAAGATTGATTTTATCCAAAAAAACATAAAAACAAGTTAACAAGCTATTCATATTAAGAAATATTAAAGAGTTTAAGGGCGTTATTGGTAGTTATTTGATCAATGTTATCCAATGGTATTTCTAAAAGTTCTGATATTTTTTGTGTAACAAAGGTAGTATATAGTGGCTCATTTCTCTCTCCTCTATGAGGCATTGGAGTAAGATATGGTCCATCAGTTTCAATAAGAAGTTTATCCTGTGGAATTTTAGGAAGTACATTTACAAGTTTTCTTGCATTTTTAAAGGTTAATACTCCGCCGATACCGAAGTAAAAGTTCTCATTAGCAAGGCTAAGTAGCTCTTCATCTGCATTGTAGCAATGCAGTACTCCTCCAACCTCTTTTGCATTGTTATCAAGCAGTACTTGTTTAGAATCTCTAGAAGCATTGCGTATATGTACAATCAGAGGTTTTTTATACTTTTTGGCCAATTCTATTTGAGCAATAAAAACCTCCTTTTGTCTTGCTTTTTGGGCATCTTTTTCCTCATCAGTTCCTTCAAGCCTATAGTAATCAAGCCCGCACTCACCAATAGCTACGCACTTTTTGTGTTTAGCATACATGTCAAAATCAAGAGCACCAAAACCATCCATATCATAAGGGTGAATGCCGACTGCAAAATAAACATCATCATTTTCTTCAGAGATTTCAACTGCTCTATCTATTGTTTTTGCATCAGCACCCGGTATGATAAAACGCTCAACACCGGCTTTTCTAGCACGGTTTAGCACTTCGTTCAAATCATCTCTGTATCTTTCATCGTCTAAATGTACATGTGTATCTACTATCAATCAATCAGCCTTTATTTATTTGCTTGTAGAAGCTCTTTTGCAAACTTTTTAGCTTCGTCTGTTATATTGTCACCGCTGATGATTCTAGCTATCTCATCTACTCTGTTATCAAACTCTAACTCACTTACAAGTGATTCATCACCATTTTTGTGTACCAAGAAGTGCTGATCTCCCATAGAAGTAAGTTGCGGCTGATGAGAAATAACAAATATCTGAAAATGCTTTGAGAGCTGCTTTAAAACCTTTGCAACACTCATAGATTCTTCACCGCTTAGATTTGCATCTATCTCATCAAGCATCAAAATACCGCCGTTTTTGCTCATAAACTCTGATTTTAATGCCAATATAGCCAATCTCAGTCTGTTAAACTCACCGGTACTGACTTTTTGAAGCTCTGTTGAGTTTAATTTTAATACAAGTTCATCTTTTCCAAATAGCTCATAGTCTATCTCTTTTATTTCTATCTGTGCATCTCTGAGATACAACTCTTTAAGGTACTTGTTTAAGTCATCTCTAAATGATTTTATTTCTACATGTCGAAGTTTGCTAAGCTGAGTGGCTAGCTCTTTTACTTTTTTAGCGAGACTTGCTTCTTTTGCCTCTAAGTCACCCTTGGTTATCTCTATGTTTTCATATTTTTGCAACTCTAAAATCTTTTGCTCTTTATATTCAAGAGCCTCTTCAACACTTCCGTATCTTCTTTTAAGCTCTGAGAGTGCCTCTATACGGTTTAAAACCTCTTCTATGTCAACTTCATCAAGAGCAGAAAACCTCTCCTGAGCACTCTCCATCGTAGCTCTAAGCTCATTCATTGCATCTGAGAAGAAAGAGTTTTCAACATCTAGTAAATTTAAAGCTGCAAATACATTGTGCTCATAATCAAATATAGAGCTGGCTAAGGAGATACTTTCAAGGACTTTTTCTTTTTTGGACAACTCTTTTTTAATTTCCAAAAGCTCATTGTCTTCTGAGATTTTAGGATTTATATCTTCTATTTTTTTTATTTCAAAAGTTGCAAACTCTTTTAGTTCTACTATTTTCTTCTGCTCTTGTTCAATACTAGTGAGTTCTTTTTTTACCCTTTTATGCTCTAAATAAGCCTCTGCGTATTCATCTTTAAGAGCAAACACATTGTGTTTTTTATTCTCAAGCCTATCATCTAAAATAGAAAGCAGATTCTCATTTTCAAAGTCGCTGAAATCTTTAAGAGAGAGATGTCTTAAATAATCTGAAGCAAGAGCATTCATAGCTTTTTTTGAAATACTTTGATTGTTTATGAAGTATCTTGATTTTTCTTTTTTTATATGTTTAAAAACATTTATATCATCACTTTCTATACCCGTATTTTGAGTATCAAGTTCCCATGTTACTGTTGATTCACAGAGTGATGCCTCACAAGCTTCAGAGCCTACAGATGATAGAATCGAGTTCATTAAAATAGACTTACCGCTTCCACTTGGTCCGGTAAAAACAACCAGACCGGATGCCAAATTTAATTCTATTTCTTTGAAACTAAGATAATCTTTTAAAAAAAATCTCTCTATCATTCAGGTAGCCTTGTAAAATATTTTAAAATTATACTTTGTTATTATTAACTCTTTAATTTTATCTCTTTTTATTACATGTAAATAATTCTATGTCAATATGCAATATTTTAATTTATTGATAGTATATTTTATGATATAGTTTTAACATAATATATACAATTGTATAAAATCTTGATTATTCAAAACAAAAACGGAGATATAAAAAATGTTCAAACATGTCCTTACCACAATACTTTTTACGACGGTATTACTTGCAAGCTATTATGAAAAAGGTGATGAGGCATATGGGGATGATGATATAAAGACGGCTGTTAGTTTTTGGGAAAAAGGCGCTCAAGCTGGGGAAATAGAGTCACAGTTTATGTTGGGATTACTATATTTACGAGGAGATGATGTAGAACTAGATGTTAAAAAGGCTGCCTCTTTACTTGCTAAAACTTTCAACAAAAATGACGAGACTATTCTTATAACCGTAGCTCTTTCTTATTATAAAAATTTGGGAAGCAGCGAAAAAAACAAACTAGCTATCAATCTATTTGAATCAGCAATAGATAAAGAAGGAGCAGAAGCCCAGTACAATCTTGGCATGCTTTTTGTAACCGGATCGGGAGTGAAAAAAGATCTTAAAAAAGGTGCAGCTTTAGTTAAAAAATCAAAAAATGCTAATTTTGACAAAGCCAAACAAGCTTGGAAAAAGTACTCTCTAGATAAACATTAAGACTAATCACCCCATCTTAATTTTTCTTTTAGTACATCAAAATAGTTATAGTCGTCTTTGTGCATAAGCTTGACAGTTTTAGTTGCTAGTCTTATATGTACACTCTCCCCTAGCTCAAGCTCATGTACATCTTGTCCATCTATGATTATTAAGGCTCTCTCTTCTGATGTTTTCATCTCTATTGCAAATTTTCCCGGAAGTACAACGGGTCTTTGAGTTAAAGAGTGTGGGCATATCGGCGTTAGGGAAAACACATTTGTCATCGGCAGCAACACAGGTCCGCCGGCGGAGAGATTATATGCTGTAGAGCCGGTTGGTGTTGAGACTATTACACCATCACCATAGTAAGTGTTAAAAGATTTGGAGTCGATTAAAGTCTCAATATGTATCATATTTGAAACTCTTGTACGCGTCAATACGATGTCATTAAAAGCGTATATCTTAACTTTTTTAGAGTTTTTAATAACTGTCGCTTCAAGAACCACTCTATCATCAACTATATACTCGCCTTTAATTATTTTTTGAACAAAAGAGTCAAGTTCATCTATGGAAAGATCCGCTAAAAAGCCTAAGTTTCCAGCGTGAATACCGAGTATCGGTATTTCAAAATCAAATGATTTTCTAACGGTAGATATCAGTGTTCCATCTCCACCAATACTAACTATGAAATCACAATCAAGGCAGATACTTTTAAAGTCCTTTCCATCAAGTCCTATCATTTTTGCACTATTATCTTCTATAAGCACAGTTATGTCATAAGTGTTGAAAATTTTTTTTAGCTTATTGTAGCTATCTTTTAGTTCGGGGGTTGATGGTCTTAAAACTACACCAACGGTTTTGATTTTTTTACTGTTCAAACGCGACTCTTTTTAAAATATTTTGTTGATTATACAGTTTTTTGCAATCAAAACTCAACGATAGCGTAATTTTGCAGGGTTAAATCTTTATATCTAAAGGTTGTCTTGATTTGAGGGTATCTAGTTTTGTAAGAATTTCTAAGATTTCTTTGTTGTTTTTCAAACTTTGTTCTTCGCTTAGTTTTTTATTTAGCTCCATTCTGGTTTTAAACTCTTCTATCAAATTATAGTTTCCATTTTTATCTGCTTGAGAACTTCTATCATCAGAAGACAGCATTACATGTTCTTTTATAGTGATCTCTTCTTTATTGTACAACTCTTTGGACAAAGCAGCCGTTTCACCAACACTAATGTTTTTAACATCATAACTATTAGCTATATCGTAAAAGTCTTGAGCTTCAGAGACTCTCTTTGTTTCAGAATTTTTTGTCTCACTACTTCTGTTGTAGTTTTGTTGTGATGTATTTAGAGCAGTGGAAATACTGGAATTGTAGCTATTAATACCTATCAAAAACACTCCTTAATTATATGTAACAAGCAATTTTTATTCCTACTGTTTATTTGACTATATATACAAATATATATGCTAGAATTTGCACAAATAAGAAAACAAGAGAGAAATAATGGCAGTTTTTGAGATACAAGAGATAGAGTTTCACAACATTATGGCGCAAGAATTTGCCAAAAATCAGATAGTTATATTGAAATTTGGCTCAGAGTTTTGTGATGCATGTCATGCGCTTGAAAGTGAACTTGAAGATTTAGAAGAAGATAATGAAAATGTATCTCTTTTACTTATTGACTGCAATGATTGTCAAGATCTTGCAGAGCAGTATCATGTCCACAGACTTCCTACGATGGTCATATACAAAGACAGCGACACCATTCTTTACAGAAGAGAAGGTGTCGTTCTTTCTCAGGACATTGAAGAAATTATAAGCTAAGTTTCGATATAATCGCGAAAATTATTTAGCAGGACTCTATTTTATGAGAAGTCATTATTGTACAGATTTAAATGAAGCAAATGTAGGACAAGATGTTGTTCTAACTGGTTGGGCAAACAACTACCGTGACCACGGTGGAATTATCTTTATCGATTTAAGAGACAAAACAGGTCTTATTCAACTTACATGTGACCCAGAAGATGGTGCAGCAGCACATAAAGTTGCAGATAGTGTTCGTGATGAGTTTGTTCTTATTGCAAAAGGTACTGTTCGTCTTCGTGGTGAAGGTTTAACTAACCCAAGACTAAAAACAGGTGCTATTGAGATTATAGTTAATGAACTTATCATTGAGAATAAATCAGCTGCACTTCCATTTGTAATTGGCGATAAAAGTGTTGGTGAAGAAACTACACTAAAATACCGCTACTTAGAACTTCGTGACCCTGACATGTATGAAGTGTTTCGTCTTCGTTCTAAAGCGGCAATCGCGGCTAGAAATATTCTTGATGAAAACGGTTTTTTAGAAGTTGAGACTCCAATTTTAACTAAATCAACTCCAGAGGGTGCTAGAGATTATTTAGTTCCATCTCGTGTTCACAGCGGCGAATTCTACGCACTACCTCAATCTCCACAACTTTTCAAACAACTTTTAATGGTTGGCGGATTTGACAGATACTTCCAAATAGCAAAATGCTTCCGTGATGAAGACTTAAGAGCTGACAGACAACCAGAATTTACTCAAATAGATGTTGAGATGAGTTTTTGTAATCAAGAAGATGTTATAAAAGTAGCTGAGGATCTTCTAACTGCTATGTTTAAAGCTTGTGGTGTTGAAGTTCAAGCTCCATTTAACCGTATAACACATACAAATGCTATGGAGTGGTATGGTTCTGATAAACCTGACATGAGGTACGACCTTAAAATGGTGGATGTTATAGATATTTTTGAGAGATGTGACAACGAAATTTTTACAAACATTGCTAAAAAGCCAAATACTAACCGTATTAAAGCACTTAAAGTTCCTGGTGCAGATTTAGTGTTTTCTAAGCGTGAGATGAAAACATTTGAAGATTATGTACGCAAATTTGGTGCTCATGGTCTTGGTTATTTTCAAATGAAAGAAGATGGCCTTAAAGGTCCACTTATCAAGTTCTTTAGCGAAGATGACATAACACTTTTAGTTGAGAGACTTGATATGCAAGTTGGCGATGTTGTGTTTTTTGGTGCTGGCGATAAAAAAACTGTATGGGATTATATGGGAAGATTAAGAAATTTTATTGCTGAGCATGAAAAAATGAATCTTGTAGATGAAAATGCATTTGAATTTGTATGGGTAGTTGATTTTCCAATGTTTGAAATTGAAGATGGTCGTGTAAAAGCACTTCACCATCCGTTTACTATGCCTAAAGACACTGATAAAGAAGATATTGAAGATATAGAATCTATCGCTTACGATATTGTTTTAAACGGTACTGAGCTTGGTGGTGGGTCTATCCGTATTCATAAAGAAGAAGTTCAAAATGAAGTATTTAAACTTCTTGGAATAGATGAAGAAGAAGCACAAGAAAAATTTGGTTTCTTACTAGATGCACTTAAATTTGGAGCACCTCCACACGGTGGTTTTGCTTTAGGTTTTGACAGATTAATGATGCTTATAACTAAAAAAGCAAGTATTAGAGATGTTATTGCATTTCCTAAAACTCAAAAAGCTTCTTGTATTCTTACAAAAGCGCCAAGTGCTGTTGATAACAATCAGCTTCGCGATTTACATATTCGTTTGCGCGAACAAGCTACTAAATAGTCCCACTTATGAAAAAACTATTTCTTATTATCGGAGCTCCAGGCTCTGGTAAAACTACAGATGCCCAGTTAATAGCAAAGCAAAATGACAAAATAACACACTACTCTACCGGCGACATGTTAAGAGCAGAAGTTGCAACAAAGAGTGAGCTTGGTTTAGAGATAGATAAGTACATCTCTAAAGGTTTAATCGTTCCAATTGAAGTAGCAATAAAAACTATAACTAATGCTATTAAAAATGCTCCTACTGACACTATTATTATAGACGGTTATCCTAGAAGCATGGAGCAGTTAAATGCTTTAGATGAGTATCTTAGCAAAGACTCTTCTTTAGAGCTTACTAGCGTTATCGAAGTTCGTGTTAGTGAAGATACAGCTCGCGATAGAGTTCTTGGTCGCGCCCGCGGTGCTGATGACAACACAGAGGTTTTTAATAATCGTATGAAAGTTTACACAGAGCCTTTAGCGGACATTCAATCTTTTTATAAGTCAAAAAATCTTTTGCATGTAATAAGTGGCGAAGGGACTATCGAGACAATAGTTTCTGAAATGGGAAGTTTCGTTAAAAGTAAAATATAGCTCTTAAACACAGCACGGGAGCGGGAAAAAATATTTTACTTTTTTTAGAATTAAACTTTATACTAAAAGTTCTTTTTCTTTAGTTAATTCGTTTAACCTTTTTTTATATTTATTTCTTTCGATCTTTGCAGCTACAGTAATGTAGCCCCAAACAATTGGCCAAAGTCCGAAACTGGGAATGCATAAATGTAAATGCATGTGATGGTTAACTTTTGATAATATGATTTTTTTCTTTAACTCTGCAATTTCAAGTTCTATTTCTTCAAGAGTGTATTTTTGCGGTTCACTTGCAGATAAGCTCATTTTTTTACCTTTTATTAACTATAATTTAGGAAGATAGTAGCAATATATATTATGCTTTGCGCTTAAATAACAATACAAAAGTAATTTCATATTAGTTATGTAACCTTTTGTATAAGCTAAATTTTTAAGAGTTTTTGAAGTGTCATAAAACAGGGCAAAGTTCCACCTATCTTGAGGTGTAAATTTAAAACAATAAAAGCACCCAGAAGAATTCTGGACACTACATGTAGAAGTTGATTAGCCTAGCTTAGAAACGATTGCTGCTTCAACATCAGCGATGTCAGCAGTACCGTCAACAGTTATGTAAGTTAATGTGTCGATTTTAGATGCTTGGTCTTTATAGTAGCCGATAAGTGGTTGAGTAAGTTCATGATAAACTTTTAGTCTATCGAGAACTACTTCTTCTTTGTCATCATCGCGCTGAACTAAATCTTCTCCCGTTTCATCATCTTTGCCTTCAACTTTTGGCGGATTGTAAACTAAGTGATAAGTTCTTCCACTTGCAAGGTGAGCACGACGGCCAGCCATACGAGTAACTATCTCAGAGTCCGGAACATCTATCTCGATAACAGCGTCAATAACGATACCTGCATTTGTAACAGCATCAGCTTGAGGAAGCGTACGAGGGAAACCATCTAAAAGGTAACCGTTTTTACAGTCATCCTCAGCAATTCTGTCTTTTACAAGACCGATAATTATTTCATCAGTTACGAGCTGACCTGCATCCATAGCAGCTTTAGCCATCTTACCCATATCTGTACCGGCTTTGATAGCTGCTCTTAACATGTCACCTGTAGAGATTTGAGGAATGTTGTATTTTTTGGTCAAAAATTGAGCCTGAGTACCTTTTCCTGCACCCGGTGCTCCTAATAATATTATTCTCATATTTATCCTATATGTTTTATTGATGAAATTATATATAAATGAAGTTAAAACTAACTTTGCAATTCTTTTAAGTTTGGCGGAACTTCATGATCTTTTACATACTCATCAAACTTTCCTTCTTTTTGCATTCTAAGTGCAAAATTACGGACTTGCGGTCGCTCTTCTTTGTATTCCATTATAGGAACGCCCATACCGCAACTTGTCTCTACGGCATATATATTAAATTTAAATATCTGACGAATTGCATTCATATCTTCAGAGAAAAAACTACTTGCTGTTGCAAACTCAGGATTATCTTTTAAAATAACCTCTCCTTTACAAAAACAACGAAGAATTTTTGGTTTATTTTCAAAAGCATTAAACACAAGAGTAATCTCTCCGTCCTCGCCTATGTCTCTTGCTGTACGGTTTCCGCTACCTAAATAGTCTATCATGTACAAAGTATTTTCATCTATGACATGTAGAGACTCATAGCCCCTTGGTGAAAGGTTTACCTCATGGTTAGAGCATGATGCAATATAAAAAAGTTTTTGCTCTTTGATGAACTCTATTTCTGCTGTTGGTAATGCTTTGTATTGTTTTCCCAATTTAAAATCCTTCATGTAATATTTAGTTTTTTTACAGCAGCAAGTATACCAAAACACAAACAATAATATATTTCAGTTATACAATTTGATTGTTTTTAATTGACTTAGTATATAATAGTCAAATTATTCTATAAGGATTAAAAATGTTTAAACTTGCACGCAAACTGTTTAAGGCTCTAAACTCTTCAGGTCAGTCATGGCAACTCTCAGGGGCAATAGTCCTGGCAATGTTCGCCGGATTTTTACCATCCTTTTCTCTTATACTTTTAGATATTCTTTTGATAGCACTTATTTTAAATGTGAATTTTGGACTTTTTCTTCTTTTTACTGTGATATTTAGCGGTGTTGGTTATCTCTTTGACCCGCTTTTTGAGTCTATTGGTTACACAGTACTCACAAATGATGCTTTAAATGCTCTATTTACTTCCATGTATAACTCGGCGTTGTTTAGATGGAGCTCGTTTAACTATACACTCGTGACCGGTTCAGTAGTTGTTTCAACTATACTTGCTATTCCAATGCTGTTAATTTTAAACAAAGTTGTAACTCTATACAGAGAGCAGATAGGCATAAAACTAAACGAGTGGAAACTTACTCGCTGGATGAACCTTTTTAATGAAGAAGCAAAATCAAGTTCATTTTTTCGCTGGTGGGGGCTTGGTGTTTTTGGAGGCTTAACAGCTGCAATAATTATAATTTTTGTTGTGATTTTTGACCCTTTAGCTCGTATGGCTATAGAAAAAGGGCTTTCGTATTCTTTGCAAACTAAGGTAAGTGTTAAAGATTTTAGCTCAAGTTTTTCAGACCTAAATGTAAAGATATCTGGCATAGAAGTGGCAGACAAAGACAAGCTGACACATAACCTCGTTCAAGTTGAAGATGTAGAGTTTGACCTTGGTTTTTCTGCTTTAGTTGAGAAAAAAGCAATGATAGAGAAACTAAATATAAATGCCTTGGCTTTTAATGAAAAAAGAAAAGTTGCAGCAGATCCTTACGACAGCACTTATATTTCACAGACACAAGCTACTGCCGCTACTAAAGATAAAAAGTCATCATCAACGATAAGCAATCCGTTTTCTATTCCAAGCGTAGATGATATCTTAGCTAAAGAGGAACTAAAGTCGGTTACAGAAGCTCAAAAGCTGCGTGCTGACATACAAGCGACCAAAGATAAGTGGACAAAAATCTTATCTGAGCTAAAAAATACAAATGAAGTGGATGAGATAAAAGCAGATGCTGCCGCGCTGCAAAAAAGTCTGCAAAATGCAGACATCTCAAAAATAGCTTCTGCTAAGAGTGATATAGATAAACTAAAATCAAAAATAACCAGCTTAAAAAATAAGTATACATCTCTACAAAAAGATTTTGATGCAGACCAAAAACGCTTAAAAAAACAGATTTATGAGCTTAAAAATCTTCCCCAACAAGACATAGACCGTCTTAAAGAGAAGTACTCTTTGAGTGCAAGCGGTGGAGCCAACCTTATAGGTACGCTTATGAGCGATGAGATTGACATGTATATGCAAAAAGCACTGAAATATTATGAAATGTTGCGTCCGTACTTAAATGACGGCTCTAAAAAAGAAGTTAAAGAAGTTGCTCCTCCTCGCGGGGAAGGAAGATGGATTAAGTATGCCAATCTTTCAGAGATTCCAGAGCTTGTTATTAAAGAGTCAAATATAAATATAAAACTAAAAGAAGATACTTTAGAGGTAAAAGTAAAAGATCTCTCAAGCAACCAAAAACTCTATTGGAAACCTATGATGGTTCATGCAGATGCTACAGGCAAACAGTACAAAAAAATAACCGTGGATATTCTTGATGACAGACGCGGTGAAAAAGCACATACATACTTCGATGTAAAAGCTACAGGTTTTAAAACAGCTGCACTTGATATAAAGGCCTTAAGCATGAATGATATAGTTGCAAATGCAAAATTTGATGGTGAGGTATCAGATATGAATATAAAAGCAAAAAGCAATGTAAGCGTTGAAGAAGTGAAACTTGCAATGCCTTCGCAAAAACTTGTAAACGACCTGCTCTCTGGCATCTCAAAGTTCAACTTAGATATATCTCTAAACGGAGATATTAAAAAACCAGATATTAAAGTAAAAAGTGACCTAGACAAACAACTAGCTTCGGGTATGAAGTCAATGGTCTCAAAAGCGACCAAAGGATTTGAAAAAGAGCTTACAGCAGGCATAATGGAAAAAGCAGGAGGCTCAAGCGAAGGGCTTTCTGCGGACCTTGGTGATGTTGGCTCTTTACTTAACTCAAAACAAGATGCTTTAGGTGGCATAAACACAAGCTTTTCTCCGGCATCCGGTAGTTCTGACTTACTAAAGAAGTTTTTTTAAAATTATAAACTTAATTAAAAAGGATTTATTATTAATGCTACAATAAACGGCGTAAATAAAATAAAAATGGAAACCAAATGCCATTTTCAAAACTAGGACTATCTGCAAAAATACAAAACGCGCTTAAAAAAAGTGGCTATACAAAACCGACACCGGTACAAGAAAAAGTTATCCCTCTTGTACTTGAGCACAAGGATGTTATGGCTATGGCTCAGACAGGAAGCGGAAAGAGTGCTAGTTTTGTTTTGCCGATTTTAGAACTTTGGTCAAAAAATGTCGGTGAGGGTAAAGCAAAGATAAAAGCATTAGTTCTGACACCTACTCGTGAGCTTACACTTCAAGTTGCGGATACTTTTAATACATTTGGTGCAGATTTAGATAGAAAACCAAAGGTGGTTAGTGTTATTGGTGGCGAGAGTCTTGGAGATCAGATTTTTGCTATTCAAAAAGGGTGTGATATTTTGGTGGCGACATCCGGAAGACTGCTTGATGTTTTTACAAAAAAACAGATGAACCTCTCTCACCTTGACTTTTTTGTTCTTGATGAAGCAGATAAAATGCTAAATCTTGGTTTTTCTGAAGAACTTGAAGTAATACTCCAAGAGATACCCAGTAAGCGTCAAAATCTTCTATTTTCAGCAACCTACCCTCAAAAGATTTTGGATATTGCTTCTAGAATCACTCAAGAGCCTGTTCAAATCACGATAGAAAATAAAGTACCGACAGTTGAGAGTGTTACTCAGCGTGTCATAGAAGTAAATCGTGAAAATCGAGGTCCACTGCTAAGATATTTACTTGATACAGAGAAGTGGGAACAGGTACTTGTATTTATGGCAAATAAAAGAGCTACAGACAATATAGCTGCAAAGTTCATAAAGTATGGCTATTCGGCAGAATCATTTCACGGTGACCTTTACCAAGATGAGCGCACACAGACTCTAAATGATTTTAAGAGTAAAAAAATCCGTATTTTATTTGCAACAGATATTGCTGCGAGGGGTCTTGATATTAACGATATCACATGTATAATCAACTTTGATCTGCCACGCTCACCAACAGACTATATACATCGCATAGGCCGTACTGCAAGAGCTGGTAAATCAGGAATAGCTATCTCGTTTGTATCTCATGAGGATAAAGACCATTTTGGCATTATAGAGAAAAAATGTAAGGTAAAACTAACACCTGAGCAGATAGAAGGGTTTGAACTAAAAGGAGAAGCTCCTAAAAAACTAAAAGGTCCGGCACCCGTCAAAGGCAAAAGCAAAAGTAAAAAAGATAAGCTTAGAGAAAAAGCTCTACAAAAAGCAAATAGATAGCTATAAGTTTTTGAAGTCTCTTCTTTCATCTTTGAATATTAGTTTTAGTAGTGCAGGAGCAAGCAAGATATCTGCTATAAGAGCAACAATAATAGCCCCTCCAGTCAATATACCAAAGTTTACAATGTTACTCATCGTAGCAAATATATAAACATAAAAACCAAGAGCTAAAACAATAGTCGTTGCTATCATCGCCCTACCAGTTCCCAGCATAGTCTCTTCTATGGCTTTTTTAGCACCTAAACCTTGATTGTGATATCTTGAAAAGTTATGAAAGAAGTGAACCGTATCATCAACAGACAGACCGATTATAATCGCTCCTATAAGCATAGTAAACATATCCAGCGGCATACCGGTTACATTCATAAATGCCAAAGTCATAACAACCGGTAAAATGTTTGGAATCATACTTACAAGACCAACTTTCACACTTCCAAGCAGTATAATCATTATAAGAGAGATAAGAATAAATGCAGTTACATAACTAGAAACAAGGGTGTTTCCGGCTGCTACTATCGTTCTATGAAAAAGTGGTATCATTCCCGTTATTGTAATATCTACGCTCTCGCCTAATTCACTTCTCAAAAGCGATCGAAGTTCCTCGTTTAGATCACCATATTCACCTGCTTCTACCCATTTCAACTTAAAGGTCAATCTTGTTTTAGAGAAGGATGAATCAACAAAATCTTCCAAATCGTCACTGCCGCTGTTTTCAAAAAGCAAAAACTCTTGCGGTATCAGAGCGTCATTATCTGTTATAACATAGTAATTCTGCCTGTTTTCATGCAAAGCTCTGTGAATCTCTTTTAAGACTTCAGCAACACTCCATCCCTTACCCACAAAATATTTGTCATTTTCTATGGCTTCAGCTTTTTTGCGGACTAAATCTATTTTTTGTAAAAGTTCTGAATCATAAAGCCCATTCTCTTTTTTTGTATCTATAATAACTTCCATAGTTACGGAGCCTTTAAGTTCCTTATCAAACAGCTCTGTAGATATTCTGACTGACGAGCTCTCAGGCAGCCAACTAAGGGATTCGTGTTCTAACTTGATACCTGCAGCAAAGTAAACAGAGGCAACAAAAACAGCGATACCAAGAAGCACAATCGTTTTAGCATGGTTAAAACTAAAATTAGCAATAAAGATTAAAAATTTATCCATCCGCATAGAGCTATTTAAATGATTCATTTTTGCAGGTTTAATAGGCAGCACCGCCAATATCGTCGGCAGTAAAACAATAGTATTAATTAAAGCTATCATTATACCAATAGCAGCAAATATGCCCAAGTCAGCCACAGGAGCCAGTTCAGCAATACCAAACGACAGAAGTCCGGCTGCTGTTGTTATTGATGTCATAATAATTGCCAAACCGGAGTGTCCCAAAGCATAGGAAATAGCTTTTTCTTTTGAGCCATTTTCGTTAAAGTGCTTGTAAAATATCACGAGCAGGTGTACTGTAGCTCCAATGCCCACAGCCAGAAGAAATGATGGAAGTATCTGAGTTGGTATTGTAAATGGTGTACCTGACAGCGACATGACACCTACAGTGCTTAACAATGAGATTAAAACTATAAAAATTGGAAGAACTACTCCGCTAAGGCGACGAAAAACAATAAAAAGAAAAATAAGCATCATCAACAAAACAAGTTTTACAAACTTTTGCATATCTGTTTGAATAGATTTTTTAATAAAATCATTCACAGCCATTGACCCTGCTAAATAAACCTCAAAATCTTCAGAATTATATTTCTGTGCAATTTCATTTGCGTAATTAAGCATCTCTCCTTTTGACTCATCGGTTAAAAACTCAAACTCCTCTTGTACGATTGATTCATCGGCAAAGCCTTCAAGCTCATCACCATCAACAGAGTTTTCATAAGCACTTGGTTCTATAATAATAGTAGTCAAGGTTTTGTCTTCATTAAATAGAAGATTTTTATAAAGTTCATTATTTACGGCTATGTTTTTAATTTTTTTTAACTCAACTTCATTTTGAGGCCAGTTTTCAAATAGATCTTCAACGATAAGAATATCGCCCTCACCTCTTGTATTTCTTGCATTAATAAGTGAATTTATATCATTGAGATGCGGAATATTGTTTTTTAAATCTACATGTAGTTCTTTAAGCTTATGTAAAAAATCTATATCAAATATATCTTTTGTTTTAACAGCCAAAAAAATCATCTCATCTTGACCAAACTGTTTTTTAAACTCTTCGTAGCGTGTTAAAGCAGGATCGTATTTGTGCAAGAAGCCTTCTGTAGAGGTATCTATAGTTATTTTTGGTACATTTGAAATGATAATCATACTTAGTGTCAATATGATAAAGATTATTTTTTTAGGATGTAGAGCAATTGTAACGCCCATTTTTTCTAAAAACGATTCAGTTTTGATTCGCCAGCTCATATCTATCCTTAATCAAAAACTATAAGTAATATCTGCAAAAACCCTGTCGTTATCTTTTATGGCGTCCATGAACACTTTGTCTCCACCTATGTAGTCAACTATTCCAAGGTTTAAACTCAAAGCTTCTGCAAGTTCATAATCAACCCAAACTCTAGCAAAACCTCCGTTCTCCCACTCTGAGCCAAACATACTTATTAGAGCATTTGCATTGATGGTTTCGTTCTCAAAAGAGCGAGTAAGCCTAATAGCCGTTTGCATCTCATCTTTATCTACATAATCAGCTTGATTTTTCATCTGCGCTTCATACTCAAAGATATGTCTGTTTGCAACCTCTAAAGAGATTACGGTGTCGCGAAAACCAGAGTAGTCAAAACCCACTAAAAAATCCAAACGATTTTTTTTGTCTGCTGTTGTATTGTAACCCACTCCGCTCAAATACACTGCTTCAGCCTTGTAAAGCCAGCTTCCGTCTGCTATGTTTACAGCAGAGCCTAGCATGTCTACTTTGTTTACTATTCTCGTTGTGTCTGTTAGAGCTACACTGCCCTGAACATGGTCAAAATGCCACTTCTGATCAAGTACATGTGCAGCGTAAAAAGACAGATCCCAGCCTGAAAATGTACCGTTTGCAGCAAAAGCATACTGCATGTTGTCAAAAGAGTTACTAGGTGTCTCAAGATTTAAAAATGGATCCGGTGCAACTGCAAACATGCTATCTACCGGAAAAAATTCACTTCTTGGCGGTGCTTCATGCATAATTCTGTTTTCAAAAATGCTCATAAAAGAAAAATTCCAGTCTCCACTGTAATAATCAAGCTTAGCCATAGTAACGCTTAGTCTCAAATCTTCTATATCTGTCATACCCGGCAGGCGGTTGTCAAGAGGATTAATCACATCTGTTACTCTTATGGTGTCGGATTTTCCCCAAATGACGATTTGACGGCCTATCTTTACATCTATATTAGAAGTAATCTTACCTTGAATATAAGTATCATCAAGCCTTAGCTGAGTTTTGTAATCATCTTTTATATCTTTACTGTAGTCATTGTGCGAATACATGTCATAAATGGCGTCATAAAACACATTTGCACTTATTCGTACCTTCCAGTTATCTGAAAGCTTGCCGTCAAGTTGAAGATATAGTGATGTTTGAGCTTGATTTATACCAGAGTATTCAATACCATCAACACTATGTTTTTTATATCCAACAGAGGTTTTAAAAGCTAAATCACCACTAAGTATAAAGTCATTTTCTTCTTTTTGTATCGGCAATACTTCTTTGGTAATTATCTCTTGCCCAAAACCACCTAAATCATCCTCTATTGACTCGTTTGCGAAAATATTTGCAGATAAAATAACAGCAATGATATAAAATGAAACAAGAGATTTTTTTGCCATTTTTACGGACCGACCTCAAGTGTGCGAGTGGTAAAAAGCGACTCTTTTAAATCTTGATTATATTTTATATCCGAGAAATCAAGAACAGTTTTATGAAGAGTCTTTTTCCCTTTTTTCGTCACCATCTGAATCTTTGTAGTTGTCCAAATACCTTCAATTTTTTCAAGGCCTGTAACCATCATATATTTTAGTTTTTTACCTATTTTAATGTAGTTTAGTGCTTGAATTATTACAAAGTTGTCTTGTCTTACAAAAACAATAGATTTAGTATATCCGGTTTCATCTATAGTCTTTTGAGTTTTAGGAGTAACCAGCATCTGCCAAGTCTTATGACCATTTACAACAGGCTCTTTCATAATTTCATATGTATAGTCCTCTACATTTCTTGAAGTCATATCGGAGTATGTAAAATCACTGCCCATAAACGATGAACTTTTATCACTAGAAGCGATTCTTTTTACTTTTTTAAGCTCTGGCAGATATAACCATTGATCATCATCTTTTGAGCTGTCCTCATAGTCGTATGTCAAAAAACCTGTATCTTTAACATCTGCGGGAGATAAGAAAAACATTAACTTTAGCGTGTCTTCACCTTTATCTTTTGCGTATGTGTCTAGCAAACGGACTCTCTCATGTCCGTTTTTATCTATAAGCGTCATCTTCATTTTCGATGTTACATTGTCACCCTCGTCTCTGTCATGCACTTTTTGTGCTATTTCTACTCCGCTAAGAGCAAAAAGGGGCGTTAATGAGAGTAAAGTTACCAACAGTGTTTTTAAAATCATTTGTTTTCCTTAGATATAAGTTTTAATAGAGCCGGAGCAAGTAATATGTCTGATAGTAAAGCAATAATAATTGCACTACCGGTTAGTATTCCAAAGTTTACAAGGTTGCTCATGGAAGCAAACATGTAGATATAAAAACCTAAAGACAAAACAATAGTAGTTGCTATCATAGCCCTGCCCGTGCCCATCATTGTCTCTTGTATAGCTTTTCTCACACCTACACCGCTGGCATGATAGCGCGAGTAGTTGTGAAAGAAGTGCACAGTATCATCAACTGACAAACCTATAATAATCGCTCCGATAAGCATAGTGAATATATCCAAGGGCATATTTGCAATATTCATTATTGCCAGCGTCATGACAACCGGTAAAACATTTGGCAGCATACTGACTAAGCCAACTTTTACACTTCCTAGTATAGCTATCATTATAAGCGTAATGAGCACAAAGGCAGTAACATAGCTAGAAGCCATTGAACTCATAGCTGCCACAAGCGTTCTTTGAAACAATGGAACCATACCTGTTATAGTAATATCAACATCATTTCCCAGCTCAGCTCTCAATATAGTTTCAAGCTCGCTACCAAGCTCACCGTACTCACTTGCTTCCATCCATGGCAGTTTCAATGTCATTCTCGCTTTTGAAAACGATGAATCAACCAAATCTTCCAAGTCATCACTTCCGCTGTTTTCAAAAAGTAAAAATTCTTGAGGTATAAGAGCGCTATTGTCTGTAATAGCATAATACTCTTGCTTATTTTCATGCAAGGCTCTGTGAATCTCTTTTAAAACTTCAGCAACACTCCATCCTTTTCCTACAAAATAGTTGTCATTTTCTATCATTTGAACTGTTTTTCTTGCATTATCAAGGTTTTGCAGCAGTATCGAGTTATAAAGTCCATTCTCTTTTTTCGTATCTATTATCACTTCCATAGTTACAGAACCTCTAAGTTTGCTGTCCACTAGAGCCGTAGCAACCCTTGCATGAGATGTTTCTTCCAGCCAACTAAGAGGATCATGCTGAAATTTGACACCCGTTGCAAGATATAAACTAACAACAAAAATCACAACACCTGTAGCTGCTATGGACTTAGCATTGTTGATACTAAAATCAGCAATCGAAACTAATAACTTATCCATCTTCAAAGATTTTTGCACATGTTTGTCTTTTGCCGGCCTAATAGGAATTGCCGCTAACATCGCCGGTAATAAAATTATTGTATTTACAAGTGCAATCATTATCCCGATAGCTGCAAAAATACCCAAGTCAGCAATAGGAGCAATCTCTGCAGAAGCAAAAGATAGAAGTCCGGCAGCTGTTGTTAGTGATGTCATAATAATCGCCAACCCAGAGTGTCCCAACGCAAAAGCAATTGCTTCTTCTTTTGAGCCATGCTTATTAAAGTGCTTAAAAAACATTGCAAGCAAGTGAACGGTAGCACCGATGCCAACAGCTAAAAGAAATGATGGAAGTATCTGCGTAGGTATAGTAAAAGGCGTGCCAGACAGCGACATAACGCCAACTGTTGTAAGCAAAGAGATGAAAACAATAAAGATTGGAAGAACGACACCGCTAACACGGCGAAACACTACAAATAAAAATATAATCATCATCAAAAGTGCCAGTTTGACGAACTTTTGCATATCTTTTTGTATAGATTTTTTAATCAAATCATTAACGGCCAAAGAACCGGCTAAATATACTTCAAAATCATCAGATTTATATTTTTGTGCTATCTCATAAGCCTTTCTAGACATCTCACTCTTTGATTCATCAGTTAAAAATTCAAGTTCCTTTGCAGGTGCACTATCATCGCTAAACCCTGCTAAATCATCTCCACCCTCACTATCCTCATAAGCACTTGGCTCTATGATAATAGTTGTCAAAGTCATGTCATCATTAAAAATAAGATTTCTGTAAAGTTCACTGTTTAGTGCTATTTCTTTTATGTTTTTTAGCTCTGCTTCATCTTTTGGCCAGTTTTCAAACAGGTCTTCAACTATAAGCCGATCACCCTCACCTCTTGTATTTCTGGCATTGATAATTGAGTTTATATCATTTAAATGCGGAGTGTTGTTTTTTAAATCTACATGTAGCTTTTTTAACTTTTTCAAAAAATTTATATCAAATATATCTTTTGTTTTAACAGCCAACAGTATCATCTCATCTTGGCCAAACTGCTTTTTAAACTCTTCATACCTGATTAAAGCAGGATCATCCTTATGCAAAAAGCCTTCAGTTGATGTATCTATGGTAATCTTTGGAACATTTGAAATAATTGCAAGACTTAACACTAAAGTTATTAAAATGATTTTTTTTGGATTTCTTGCAATAATTAAACCCATTTTTTCTAAAAAAGATTCTGTTTTATTTCTCCAGTTCATAAGACTCCTGATTTTTTAATTATATATCTGTAATGAAGTTGTTATTTAGTCTTGCTCAACTTCATTCTCTTCAAAAAATCCAAAATCTTCTTCCTCGCTGCTTTTTTGAGCCTCTAAAATGTCGTCTATAAGCTCTTTGCACTCATCTTCTTCAATATCCCCATTCTCTATATCTTCTAAAACATCTTGCAAATCAGCTTTGAATTCACGAAGTTCTTCAATCTCTTCTTTTGCATCTTCGCTTGCTTCTTTGTTGTCAGCAATTTCTTCAAATATTTCGTCTAATCTCTCATCTAAATCAGGGATAACGCTCTTTGTTAGTAACTCTTGTAGTTTTTGTGCATAAGACATAAAACACCTTTTATAATTTTAATTTTGTAATTATACTCTATATAATAGTATAATCTCTAAATAACATTAAATAAAAAGCAGAAACCACAATGAACTTTTACGCTTGCATAATTGCCACTGAGATACTTAATGGTCGCCGAATAGATAAACATTTTGAGTTTTTAAAAAATGCTCTTGCTAAATACGGGCATGAACTAACCGCTTCATTTATTATTAAAGACAATGAAGAGCTTATTAAAAATATATACACTCTTATAAAAAATGACAAAAAATCAGTTATGTTCTCATTTGGAGGAATAGGCTCTACTCCAGATGACTTGACTAGGGCTATTGCTGCAGAAGTTTTCACATCAAAACCACTTCAAAGACATAAAAAATTTGAGCAGGATATAGTAGATAGATTTGGCGACGAGGCATATCCACACAGAATTTACATGTCAGATTTGCCTGTAGACTCAAGTTTGCTATTTAATCCTGTAAACAACATGTCAGGATTTTCTCTGAAAAACAGATATTTTTTTGTTCCGGGATTTCCGCAGATGGCACACCCTATGATTAGTGCAGCAATTGAGGAATTTTTTAGTGAACCAGATGAAAAATACAGACTGACTCTGCTTGCACAAACCAGTGAAAACACCCTTGTATCCGTTATGAAAGAGATTCCTTCAGATATAGAACTATCTTCTTTACCTATACTAGGCGAAGATAAAGTCTCTGTTGAGATATCACTATGTGCTTCAGACAAGTCACATGTACAAAACAATTTTAATCTTTTTACAAAGTATCTAAACGAGTTAAAAATCCCCTACAGCTTAATATAATCATGCACATGTCGATATTTACTACATAAGTAAAAATCAAGGAAATTCATCATGTTAATTTGGTTATTGGCACTATTATTGCTAAGTGTATCCATATATGTTGTCTATCGTTTTTCTTTTTGTGACAAAAAAGCAAAAAACAATAAAGTCGATGATCATTATACATTTAAAATTTAAGAGGCAAATATGGCTAACATGAGAAACAACCATGCTTTTAAAGGGCACAAAACATTACTTGGAGCAAGGTTTGTAACCTACGGAGAACTAGAACTTTCACTGAGAAATGATTTATATTCTGAATCAAAAAATGGCTTTGATTGGGGTCATACCGGTCCTGCTGCGAGACAATTGGCATTTTCAATCCTGTATCAACTCTCCAATGAAGAGTTTGCTAAAACAAATGTTCTAAATTTTACCAATGAAGTTATAAAAAATATGAACAGCAGAGATTGGGTCTTAAGTGCGTCAGAAGTATTGGACTGGATAGATGAAAACACTACAAAAACAGAAGTAAAAAAAGAGCCTGAGGATATCCTTGTTTTAGAGCCGCAAAAACGAAAAAAAAGATCTAAAGCAAAGGCAAATATAGTTAAAGAAGTTTGTAGTGAACTGCAAATCACACAAAAACATCTTGCTAATATACTTGAAGTTCCAGAAGGTACGGTTAGCAGTTGGGCAGTTAAAAATGAAATACCTAGACTAGGGAAAAAAGCAATAGAATTTTATATACAGAGTCAAAAAAATAAAAAAATTGTAGAGAGTTACAAAAGTTTTGTAAATCTGCTTCAAGCATCTTAAGGACTATAATGCAGCCAAAAGATGAAGTAACAAGAAGTTTATTAATAGATAAAAAAACATGGGATGAAGCTATGAAGTACTCTAGAAATAGGTACAAGATGAGTCTCAGTAAAGTTGTTGAAGCACTTCTTCAAGAGTGGCTAGCTAAAGAAAAGCGCAAACCTCTTGATGATGAGAGACAAGGCAAATTTTTTGATTAAGAGTTTTTATCTAGCATAAGAAGTGTTTTTAGGACTGTTTTCATCGTAATCAAGTAATCCTAAAATACTTTTTTTATTCATCTTTCTTGCAAAATCAATAACACTAATTCCTTTTGAGTCAACCGCATTTTTGTCAGCACCCTTTTCTATCAGCAACTTGGCTACCTCAATTCTTCCATAGCATGCAGCAGCCATTAGGGGAGTAAACCCGCTTTTTCTTCGTGTTGCATTTACATCTATGCCCTCATCTATTAAATATTTAACCATGTCTAAATTATCGTAAGTAATTGCCATGTCAAAGATACTCACACCCTCTTCATCAAAGTCGTACGCATCTGCACCGGAATCTATTAGAAGCATCAACAAGTCCATATCACACCCATACCTAAGAGCATGAGCTAAAACAGATTCACCGTTTTCATTGGCATCGTTTACATCTAATCCATCTTTTATATGTTTTTTAACACTTAAGTAGTCGTTGTTTTTTAAAAATTCTATCCAGGTATGCATAGCCATGTTTTTTCTTTTTTATATAAATTTAGTTATTAAAACCTAGAACGATAGTATATATAAATTCTTGTTAGTAGTTTTTAAGTATAATGCGACCAATAAATTACTTAAGCGAGAATTCATGGAAATAATTGAAACAACAGATGCTTTTAAAGCACTTATAGAAAATATCAAATCATCTACTAAAGGCTATAAAGATCCTTTAGCTTTTGGTATATGTAGAGTAGATTTCGGACAGCTAAATATTGAAAAAACTCTTCAGGCAACTTACCCTCTAGTAAACTGGAATGAGAATTTTGGAAGTGCTGCTATTTTTATAAAAGCACTAGCAGAACAAGGTATTGAAGTAGATTTTAATGAGAGTGAAGTTGTGTGTAACATCAATGCTGCGTTCTTAAAGAGCTGTTTAAATGCCTTCACTCCTTATGCGGATGAAGCTTACGGAGATGCTCACAAAAATATTCAAGTTGTATCTGCACTTTACAATCAAATCATGAATAGCGGTTCTTTAGAAGGCGAGTTTAAAGTAACATTTATATTTGCTGATGAAGCACTAAAAAGCGTTGAAGCGTCATACCTAAAACTATATGCGATGAGTCAAGCAAAAGTTGAACTAAGAAGCATCAACCTTAACGGTGCTTTTGGAGCTCTTCCAAATGTAGCTTGGTCAAACGGTCAGCCAATTGAGCTTGAGTACCTTCGTGAGTTTGAAATTGAACTAAAATTAGCAAATGAATATCCTCATATTGACTTTGTAGATAAATTCCCAAGATTCCTTCAGCACATCATTCCTGCTGATAACACTAGAATCCTTGACACTTCAAAAGTTAGATTTGGTGCTCAGCTAGCAGCCGGAACGACTGTAATGCCAGGTTCTTCTTATATTAACTTCAATGCCGGCACAACCGGACCGGTTATGGTTGAGGGACGAATTTCAAGTTCTGCAATCGTTGGCGCAGGAAGTGATGTTGGTGGTGGAGCTTCTATCCTTGGTGTACTAAGTGGAACTGACGGAAACCCTATCTCTATTGGTAAAAACACACTTCTTGGAGCAAATTCAACTTGTGGTATTCCATTGGGTGACGGCTGCATTATCGATGCAGGTTTAGCAATTCTTGAAGGTACTAAAGTAGGTATTTACCCTGCTGAGCTTGCTAAAATTCAAGAAGTAAATAAAGGTTTAACTATGGAAGGTGAAATCTTTAAAGGAAAAAGCCTAGCTGGACTTCACGGTCTTCACTTTAGACAAAACTCTATGACCGGTGAGATTACAGCTTCTCGTTCAACCAGAGAGATTAAGCTAAACGCCGATCTTCACTAGATATATCTCTTTTCATACGCCCTGAGTAAAACGAAGAAGTACTCTTGGGGTGTAGAATACTTTTCTATATGTAAAAAACTACTTCAAATAAATAACCATACTTTTAGCTTCTAACTATTATAATTTACAGCTGATAAGGAGTGTACAAATGAATATATCAAACAATATCTCATCTATACAAGCTCACCAAACCATGATGAACAACAATGCGCACAATGTTGCAAATGTAAATACGGATAAGTTTAGACCGACAGATACGGTGATGTCAGAGACTGGAAGTTCTGTTACTGCCAACAGCCGTAAAACAGATGATACAGGCTCACAAAAGAGTCAAACTGATTTATCTAAAGAGATTCCAGACCAGATGATAGTACAAGGCGCAACATCTGCAAATGTTTCTGCCATTCAAACACAAGATGAAATGTTTGGCTCGCTTTTAGACATAAAAGCTTAATCTTCTTTAGGGTGCTTCGTAAAAGTATTCATACTTTTTAAATTTCGAAGTATCTCTGAGTCTTCATCGTAATTTTCTTGATTTTTTCCTAATCTTAGAGTGCTAAATATCGGCTTACCGATCACTACTCTGCCGTCTACATCATCTTTTTTTGTCTTGATTCCCCAAGTGTTGTGAAAGACTATAATTTCATCATTATAAGTTCCAACATACAAAACTATATGTCCTTTTTTATACAAAAATGTCTCAAATGGAACAGCTTCATCTTTTATGAGTTTTATCTTCTCTTCGTCACTGAGATTTTCAAGTGATACTACTTTTCCTACTTTACTCTGCTGATACGAATTTCTAGGAAGCCAGATGCCAAAGGGAGCGTACATATCTCTAAGCATTGAAGAGCAATCTCTTTGCCCATACATTCCGCCCCAACCATAGTTTGTTTTAGAGACTTCAGAAACAATTTTATTTATATTGTGCTCATTAAACTTCAGTATGCCTTTTTTAGCTATATCTTTAGATATTTTAGATTTTGTATAAAGTGGTTTTGAATGTTTATATGATGAGACGGTAAGTATTGTATATGTATCCGTATTTTCTTGTATCAATGCGAACATCATCCCTATCTTTGACTTAAACAAAAAGTTTCCGTTATTGTCATATATTGGAACATCTTCTTTTACAATGCTGACTTGTTGTGCTTTTTGCCACAAATCACTATATGCTTGATCTATTATAACTATTTCATCCGATTTAACCCAACCTGATGCAAAACTACTAAAGATATATACCCACTCTCTGTCTTTAGAATAGTGTGAAATAAATATTGGTTTATTTGCAGAAATTGTGCTGTTTTGCATATAATCAAACGGAAAGCCTTCTCCTGCAAGAGTTGGATCCATTAAAAGCGGTTTTATTGTTGGAAAAGTTCTAATATCAATATTATTCAATGTAACTGCATTTTTATTTACTGTTGCATATGTATCAAAGTTTGCATTTTCCAGCATATAGTCAAAAAAACTCTTCTCCAATAACTGAAAGTTCTCTCCATAACTTTCACCAAAACTAAATGATGAAAAAGGCCATTTAATAGAGTTTAAGGTTTCTGGCACATCGTTAATATTCCATATTCTAAAATAATATTTTTCATATTTTTCCTGAGTAGTGTCAAATACTGCATTTTTAGAGATATGTTGTGAGTATTGTGTAACATCTTGTGGTATGTTGATCAAGTCAGATATTTGTATGACTTTTTTTGGAACTTTTACCGATACTTCTTCTAAAGTAAGGTTTTCATCAGTTTTAACCGCAATCTCTTTAACAGGAGTTATTACATCTACTTGTATTTGCTCTTTAACCGTACAGCCGACAAGTATAACAATAGATAAAATTATAAAAACATATTTCAATTAAAAACCTTTAGTCAACTTCACCAAATCTACTAACTACTCTACCTATAACTTCAATCTCTCTTGGGTCAAGCGTTTGTGTTGAATAGACTTCATTATCAGATATTATATCTATTTTTCCGTCTATTCTTTTTTGAACTCTCTTTATAAACAAGCCTGCTTCTGTTCTTATGGTAAAGACACCGCCTCTTTGAAGGTCAGTCTTACTTCTATTGATAAAGACTATGTCATTGTAGCTAAAAGTAGGCTCCATAGAATCACCGGAGACATTAATAGCTTCTATATTTTGAAGCTCTCTCTCACCTCCAAGCATCTGGACAAATTCATGCGGTATTTCTATCTGTTGAGCATCTTCATACTCATTCTCTCCGCCTCCACCGGCAGATGCATTTACATCATTAAAGTATTTAACCATAAAAAATTTGTTTGTTGCATCAATAAGGCTTTCTGGTGATTGGCCATATAGCATCCAGTTAATTGATATGGACTTTAATGCACAAAAATCTAAAAGCTCACCAAAAGGAATTTTATTTCTTTTTTTCATAGTTGCAAAGTTCATTTGACTAATGCCTAACAGATCGGCAACATCTTTATCAAATATTTTTTTACCATTATATTCAGCAGAAACAATACTCTTAACTTCTTCTATGATTTCTAAAAAGTTTTTCATGACATTTCCTTTATTTTTAATTCAAATACACCAAATTATAATACTTTTTTGCAATAATGTCAAAGATTATATGACAAAATGCAATATTTTTAATATTAATATAAATTTATGTGTACTATTTAACAATTAATTAAAGGATTTGAAATGACAATCATTGTAAAAAATGCACAAAGTCTATTAGAGAGATTTGAAAATAGTTTAGAAAAATGGGCAGAGAGAGTTTTTTAATAGTTTAGCTTTATTTATCTTTGTTTTGTTCAGTAGATTTTTTTTTATTCATATCATTCTCTGCTTCACGAGCTGCTGATTTATTTTTATGATATCCGCCAAAAATAAAAATCATAAAGAGTACAAAAAGAATAATCATCACTCCATCAATAAATCCACCCATCAACTGTCTCCAAATGTAGAGTAATTTTGTCTGACTGCATCATAAAGAACTATACCTGTACTTATAGCGAGATTTAGACTTCTACCGTCTTTAGTCATTGGTATAGTGATATTTTGCTCTTTGTATGCATTTAAAATATCCTCAGGAATTCCTGCTGTTTCACTACCAAAAAATATAAAATCACCCTCTTTAAACTCTGCTTCAAAGTATGGTCTATCTGTTTTAGTTGTTGCAAAATGAGCATTTGTGGTTATTTCATTCTTTTGAAAAAATTCATCAATTGACTCCCATACATGTAAGTCCAGTTTCTCCCAATAATCTAAGCCGGCTCGCCTTACTGCTTTTTCATCAATATCAAAGGCTATTGGTTTGATAATATGCAAAGATGCACCGGCATTTACACACAATCGTCCAATAGCACCGGTATTATTTGGTATTTGTGGGTTTACAAGAACAAGGTTAAACGACATGTTAAAAGATTACAGTCTTGTTGGCATATACAAAAATTCTATCTTCGAGTGCTAATTTTAAAGCACGCGAAAGGACTACTTTTTCCACATCTTTACCGGAGCGCTGCATATCTTTCCAGCCATAAGCATGGTCTACATGTATAACTTCTTGAGCTATAATCGGACCTTCATCAAGGTTATTGTTTACAAAATGCGATGTAGCACCAATAATCTTAACACCTCTATCATAAGCCTGTTTATAAGGATTTGCACCAATAAAAGCAGGTAAAAATGAGTGGTGGATATTGATTATTTTATCTTCATAAGCTTCTACAAACCTAGGAGTTAAAATTCTCATATATTTTGCTAAAACAATATAGTCAATATCTTTGTATCCTGCTAAACATTCAAGTATTTTACTCTCATGTGTTGCTCTGTCTAAACCTACATGTGAAATTGTAATAAAAGGAATATCAAACTTTTTTACAAAAGATTCTAAATCATCATAGTTAGATATTACAGCAAGTATATTTGCTTCAAGCTCTCCAGCTTCATGACGAACAAGAATATCACCAAGTGCATGCATCTCTTTTGTAGCCATAATGATTATGTTTTTCTTCTTTGGTTCTATTACTTCAATATTTGCATTTGAAGGTATAGCCTCTGAGATTTCTTTTTTTAATTTTTTAAGCTCAATATCACCATCAACAACACTTCTCATAAAAAACTTATTGTTCTCTTTATCAACAAACTCGCTGTTTGAAAGCATATTTAAGTCATTTTTGTAAAAAACTGTAGATACTTTATGAACTAGACCTTTTTCATCATCTGTATCTATAAGCACTCTGTATTGACTCATTATTTATGACCTTTTTCAAGTTCTTCGACTCTTGTATCTATACTAACGAGCATATACTCTAAAAAATTCAATGTCATATCTACTTTTGCTTCTATATTAGTATTGTTTGGTGCTTGAAAACCTTCAAAGAGTACAAGAAGTCTTTCTCTCATTGAATTTAAAAAAATCATCTCATTATCAGAACCTTTTTCTTCTGTTAACAAAGTATCAGAAAAAACTTGAGATTCTGTTTGAATTACGGGGCTGGATTCTTCTCTTGGCTTAACTTCAATATTGTTTTTTGGCTTTATATCGTCGTTTTGTTTATTTACATCTTCCATTTCTGCCAAAGTAGAAAGTATTACATCTTTTAATTCCATGACTTCAATAACCACCTTTCAAATTCGTTAAACTCAACATCACCGTCCATTTTTAAAAAAAACTCTTTCATCTGTGTATTTACATTTAAAAACTTTTTTCTCATTCCAGAGAGTCTTCTTATAGCAATTTTAGCATCACCGTTAGAAGGGTCTTTTTTTAAAATCTCTTTATAAATATCAAGAGCCTCTTCTTTAAGTCCTTGAAGTTCATATATATTTGCTAAGGTTAATGTTTTCATTTTGCTACATAGTTTGCAATAATAGAACCCATTTCACTAGTTGAACAAACTTCTTTGGCATCATACTGCGCCAAATCTTTTGTTCTGTATCCCTCTTTAAGAGCTCTTTTTATAGCAGCTTCAATTTTATCTGCCGCGTCAACTTCTCCAAGAGCATATCTTAGCATCATTGATGCAGAAGATATAGTAGCAATCGGATTAGCAATTCCCTGCCCTGCAATATCAGGAGCTGAACCGTGAATTGGCTCATATACACCTATTTTCTCACCAACCGATGCAGATGGCAACAACCCGATAGAACCACATAACATAGAGGCTTCATCACTTAAAATATCACCAAAAATATTTCCTGTTAGCATAACATCAAATTGACTTGGATTTAAAACCAGCTGCATTGCAGCATTATCTACATACATGTGAGAAAGTTCTACATCCGGGTATTGAGCAGAAATCTCTGTTACAACATCACGCCACAGCTGAGATACATCTAATACATTTGCTTTATCAATTGAACAAACTCTTTTGCTTCTTTTTTGTGCTATTTTAAATGCCTGATGTGCAATACGCTCTATTTCCATTCTTGTATAGACCATAGTGTTCCAGCCTTTGTCTTCAGTACGACCTTTTGGCTCACCAAAATAGATACCGCCGATAAGCTCACGAACAACCATAATATCAACACCCTTGATAATCTCAGGTTTCAATGATGATGCGTTGATAAGCTCATCATACACAACTGCCGGACGAAGGTTTGCGTAAACTCCAAGCTCTTTACGAAATCTTAAAAGCCCGCTCTCTGGTCTCTTCTCACGAGGCAATGAATCCCATTTTTCTCCACCAATTGCCCCAAAAAGTACAGCATCACTATTTAGAGCAGCATTGATAGTCTCTTGTGGAAGCGGGTCTCCTGCAATATCATAAGCACAACCACCCATTAAAGCTTCTGTATACTCAAAATCGAAATCAAAACATGAAGAAACAGAGTCTAAAACTTTTACAGCCTCGTCTATTATCTCCGGTCCGATTCCATCACCTTTTATAAGTGTAATTTTATATGTTTTCATTATTTACTCTCCTGAGCTTTTATTTCATTTTGAGCAAAACTCATAAGTCCGCCTGCATCGATTAACTCTTGCATAAACTCTGGAATAGGTGTAAAGTTGTATGTTTTAGCCGTAGTTTTATTTGTTATAGTTCCGTTGTTCATATCAACACTAATCTCATCACCTTCATTTATCTCAGCACTCTCTTTAAGTTCAAAGATAGGTAGTCCCATGTTGAATGCATTACGATAAAATATTCTTGCAAAAGTAGGTGCGATTACTGCGGCAACACCGGCAGCTTTTAAAGCGATTGGTGCGTGTTCACGCGAACTGCCACAACCAAAATTTTCTCCGGCAACTATAACATCCCCAACACTCATTTTAGTTACAAACTCTGGGTCTGCATCTTCCATAACATGCTTTGCTAGTTCCTCGGGAACTGAAGTGTTTAAATAACGAGCCGCTATGATTAAATCTGTGTCTATATCTTTACCGAATTTCCAAACTTTACCATCAATATTTGCTTTTTGCATATAAATTCCTAACTATATTTTCTAATTTAATTTTGCGATTATATCTAAAATGTGATTGTAGTTTTATAAAATGATATTGCTAAAGGGAAGCTTGCTTGATATTTAACAAATATCAAGCTTATTTATATGAAGTTATTATCTTTTGAGATTGTTCGTAGTTTGTAGCATTTCATCACTTGTGGTGATTACTTTTGAGTTAGAGTCATAAGCTCTTTGGCCTGTAATAAGATCTGTAAGCTCAACAACAAGCTCAACATTACTAAGTTCTACAAAGCCCTGTCTAAGAATACCTAAACCCTCTACACCTGGAGTACCCGCTACCGGTTGGCCGGAACTGTCAGTTTCGATGTATAAGTTATCTCCCATAGAGTGAAGACCTGCCGGATTTACAAAGTTAGTCAATTCTAATTGCCCAATTTGTGTTGCCTGTGTCTGCCCAGGCTGAACAACAGTAACGGTACCATCAGTACCTATGGTAATATTAGTCGCATCTTCAGGAATAGTCATTTGAGGAACTAACATGTAGCCATCACTATTTACAATAGCGCCATTGGCATCAATCTTCATTGCACCGTTTCTTGAGTAAACTTCTGTTCCATCCGGAAGTTCAAGTTTAAAAAACCCCTTACCGGTGATAGCCATGTCAAGTTGGTTGTCAGTCTGCTTCAAAGAACCTTCTGAAAATATCTTATTGATAGCTGTAGGGCGAGAACCTAGTCCAACTTCTATACCTGTTGGACTCTTAGTAACATCACTTGTTGAAGTACCGGCATACTCCATAACTTTGTACATCAAGTCAGCAAATTCTGCACGAGATTTCTTAAAGCCGATTGTATTAACATTGGCAATATTATTGGCTGTTGTATCTATCTGTGTCTGCATCCCTAACATTCCTGTTGAGGCAGTATAAAGTGATTGCATCATATTTTATCCTTTAGTGTTTGCTAGTTTATTAATTGCGTCGTTATTCATATCATCCATCTGTACCTGCATAGCTTTTTGATACATTCCAACTAAACGATTTGTTTCTATCATCTGTGTCATCATTTTTACAGCATTTACATTGCTTTTTTCAACAAAACCCTGCTTTACTGCTCCGGTGTCTTCCAAACTCTTAAGTTCTTCTACACCGTCATATCTGTAAAGGTTATCTCCCTCTTTTTTAAGAAGAGCGATATTATCAGGTTGCGCTACAAAAAGTTTTGAACCAGCAGTAAGAGTTACTGTACCGGGTACATTTGTTAACATTTGTCCATTTTTATCTATTTCAAGAACAGTGTCTCCCTGACTTAGTCTAATTGGCTCCTCAGAATCAAAATAATCACTAGGTAAAACTTCATATCCACCTTTTGTGACTAGCTTCCCCTCATCATCTTTTGTAAATGAGCCGTCTCTAGTAAGCCTTACTCCGTCGGGTGTCTTAACTAAAAAGAAAAGTCCTTCTCTTGAAAGTGCAAGGTCTAAAGGATTGTTACTTTGCTGCATTGTTCCAAGAGAGTGATTAGTATAAGAATCAACAACCTGAGGTGCTTTAGTTATTGTTCTATTTAGGAATTGCGCTGCTTCTTTAGTATGATTAGCATTTGGAAGTTCATCTCTGGCTTCTTTATATAGACGCATAAAGTCACCAACAACAACATTATCTTCTTTAAAACCAACCGTATTCACATTAGCAAGATTATTTGCAATAGTGTCAAGACGATTAAACTGTGTAACCATTCCTGCTGCTGAACTATAATATCCACTCTGCATGAATTCCCTTTATCTGCAATATTTTCTAGCATAAAGCAAAGGGTGTTCCAAAATAAACAGAAGTAAATATTAAGACTATTTCGGTATAATCCACCTTTGAAAAATCTTATACAAATCATCCACAAGGTATATTCTATATGACAGCTAAAGAACTCAACAAAGCTATTGAAACATTCTTTACCAATCAAAAACCAAAAGAGTGTTCAACATACGAATCTCTAATAGAACTTTTTGACAAACAACCAACAGCAGCACAGGCAAAAAATATATTTAAGCTTATTCAAAAACATAAAGCTTGCATCTACACTTCATCTGAACATGCAAAACTTCTTAACGATAAAGAAGCAGAAGCTAGAAGAAGTGCGCAAAGAAAAATGCTTGAAAATAATGAAACAGATAAGTTTGATATATTAAAAGAGCATGAACTGCTTGAATGGTCTCGTTCAGACTCACCAGTTCGTATGTACCTTCGTGAGATGGGTCAGATTCCTTTACTGACTAAAGAAGAAGAAATTGAAATATCCAAAAAGATTGAAGGTGGTGAGAGTATCATCATTGATGCAATCTGTTCTGTTCCTTATCTGATAGAATTCATTTTAGACTACAAAGAGCCTCTTATCAACCGTGAGAGAAGAGTTAAAGAGCTGTTTAAAAGCTTTGAAGATGAAAAAGAAGATGATGATGCTGAAGACAAAGAGGTGTCAGAAGATGAAGAAGAAAAAACATTAACAGCAAAAGACAAAACTAGAGTTGAAAAAGTCACTATTAGCTTCAAAGCTTTAGAAAAAGCAAAAAAAGAGTGGATAAAACTTGCTGAAAAAGCACCTGAAGATTTAGATGGTGAACTTACTCTAGAAATAGTTCAATATTTTTTAAATGTGACATTTAAAAAATCTGTTTTAAAAGAAAAACTGCTAGATTTAGGACCAACTTCAAAACTTATCAATGAACTTGTAAAAGCGATGGAGACTGCACTTAAAAGTGATGAGGGTTACGATAAAGAGCTAAAAAGATTGGAATATAAACTTCCTCTATTTAATGCGACTCTAAAAGCAAATCACAGAGTTCTTGTTAGCAAAATTCAAGATCTCAACAAAGAAGATATTGCCAATATGGTTCCTGAAGCAACTATGGTTAGTACATATATGGAAATAAAAAAGCTTGTTCAAACAAAAGAAGCTTCAAAAAATAGCTTTGATATGGAACCTGAAAAATTAGCTGACATTTTAGAGCAGATTAAACGCGGTAAAAATATATCTGAAATATCTAAAACTAAGATGGCAAAATCAAATCTAAGACTTGTTGTATCAATTGCCAAAAGATATACAAACCGTGGACTACCTTTTCTTGACCTTATCCAAGAAGGAAACATCGGTCTCATGAAAGCGGTTGATAAATTCGAATACCAAAAAGGTTATAAGTTCTCAACTTATGCTACTTGGTGGATTCGTCAAGCTATATCTCGTGCTATTGCAGATCAAGCCAGAACTATTCGTATTCCAATCCATATGATTGAAACTATCAACCGCATAAATAAAATTATGCGTAAACACCTTCAAGAACACGGTAAAGAACCGGATGTTGATACAATCGCAGAAGAAGTCGGGCTTTCAGTTGAAAAAGTTAAGAATGTAATCAAGATAACAAAAGAACCTATCTCTCTTGAAGCTCCTATCGGTAGCGAAGATGATGGCCGTTTTGGCGACTTCATAGAAGACAAAGCATCACTTTCTCCATCAGATGCGATATTAAAAGATGATTTAAGAGTTCAAATAGAAGGCGTTTTAGAACAACTAAACGAAAGAGAAAAAGCTGTTATAAAACTTCGTTTTGGAATTATGGACGATGAAAGCGATAGAACACTTGAAGAAATCGGTAAAGAGCTTAGCGTAACGCGTGAACGCGTTCGTCAAATCGAATCAAGCGCGATTAAAAAGTTAAAACATCCTAAAGTTGGAAGAAAACTTAAAAACTACATAGAAGAATAAAACTTGAACAATATGACTTTTGAGCAACAGTGGATAGAGTACGACTATAACCCTTTCGTACTCTTTAGCTCAAACGGCAAAGTCATATCACTAAATGCACAAGCGCAATTTTTACTCGGTGCTATCACTCCAAGCGAACTTTTTAGCCTCGCAACCACTTATGCAAACTTCTCTTTTGGTTTTAAAACCACATTTATTGACTTAGATTTTGGACGATATAAATTTTTTGCTCTAACAGTCGGTTACGAAAATGATGAAGAAATTGGCATAAAATTGTATCAGTCACCATCTTTTAAACTAGACAAGCCAAAACCTGTCGGTGAAGTAAACAATATATATACACTTGTAGATTTATGCATATCAACAAATTCTATCAACTCTAAAATAAAATTTCTTAAAGAATTTGACCCAACTATACCCGATGTAGTTATTAACTCAAGCAGTTTTATAAAGATTTTAAATAAAACATATGATTGTTTTAAAGAAAACAAAAAAATATTAACTAAGATATTTTATAGAGTTGGTGAGCATATAAAATTTGAAGATAAGAAATATAGTATTTTTTGTGTTGAAGTTACCGCAGACAACATCAATACTCAAAAAATAAATGAATTGGAAGTTTTAACTACAGACACAAGCTTTTACATGGATATCAAAAAATCCGTAACTATCAATATTCCTATGATTACATCTTAAGTGCTATATAGACTCTTAGAGCTACTATAACCTATAACAATTCCAACAAGCAGTGATGGAAGATATATGCCAATATTCAATAGTTCATTGTTTTTGAGCGCGATAAACCCTAATATCAAAAATAGATAAGGTGCGAGTCTATAAAGTGAAACACTCGCTTTACCGCCTTTTTTCATATCTTTTATATTTAAAATTTTTATCTTTTTCTTCTCTTGTTTAACTATGGCCTTTAAATCTAACTCTTCTACTGGAGTATTATTTATAGGTTCATCATCGTAAAGTTCATGAGGGTCCTCTATTTCATCAAGGACATCTCTTTGTTCATCAATATTATCTTGAGCAACCTGAGTCTTAATCATTTTATTATAAGCATACATTGAGCCCATAATAATAAAAAAACTACTAAGGAAGGCTATTTGTAAATTAATAAAAAATTCAAATGATATTATATTTGTAGATAAGATTAGTGCCTCAACTATAAACAAAAGTCTAATAGTTTTTTTCACCATAATCCTCATCATCGTCATCTTTGTTATCAAGCTGTTTTTTCATTGCATAACGAGGTTCTTTTGCTAACTCTTCATACGCCTTGTACTGCTTTGAATAAGCTTTGTATACATTTAAAATTGCAGCAGCAATACCGATAAAAACACCAATCCAAAAAGTCCAAGATATTTCAGTGAGACTTCTAAGAAGATAGCCTATTCCAATGCCCATAACAATTGCTACGACCATTGATATCCCGAGTGAAAGACTGTCAGCAGCCTCAATAATCGGTTTTATTTTAGGCTTTTTTTCTTCTGTGTGTTCTTCTTTGTCTTCAGGCATTCGTTATCGCTTTAAATACTCTTGCACTTGCTTTGATAGTATCTTCAATCATCTCATCAGTAGTTGCAGTTGAAATAAAACCTGTCTCATAAAGTGAACACGCAAAATAAAAACCTTCATTAAGCATGCCAGAGTGAAATTTTGCAAAAAGTGCTGCATCTGAGTTACATGCATCTGCGAAGTTTTTAACAGGCTTTTCATTAAAGAAAAATCCAAACATGCTTCCTCTTGTATCTATCTGCATTGTGATTCCACAAGCCTCAGCCTCTTTTTGCATTCCCTCAACAAGTCTAGTTGCGCGCGCATTTAAAACAGACATAACTGATGCATTTTTCTTTAATTTTGAAAGTGCTGCAAGTCCCGCTGCCATCGCAACCGGATTTCCGCTTAATGTACCGGCTTGATATACCGGTCCCTCAGGAGAAAGCTGTGCCATAATCTCTTTTCTTGCACCAAAAGCACCAACCGGCATACCGCCACCGATAACTTTACCAAGAGTAACTATGTCAGGTTTAGTTCCAGTAATAGACTCAGCACCATTTATTGTAGCTCTAAAACCACTCATAACTTCATCAAAAATAAGAAGCGTTCCATTTTCATCACAAATCTTTCTTAGCTGGGCTAAAAACTCTTTATCAGCAGGAACAAGACCCATATTTCCTGCTATTGGCTCAATAATAACACATGCTATATCTTTTGAATCTGCAAAACATTTTTTTACACTTTCTATGTCATTGTATGTAGCTAAAAGTGTATGTTTTGTAAAATCGGCTGGAACCCCTGGTGAACTTGGATTACCAAATGTAACTGCCCCGCTTCCTGCTTCAACTAAAAGTGAATCACTATGACCATGATAACAACCCGTAAATTTTACAATATCATCACGACCCGTGTAACCTCTAGCCAAACGAATTGCACTCATAACCGCTTCTGTTCCACTGCTTACAAATCTTATCTTGTCTATAGAATCAAACATAGATACCACAAGCTCTGCAAGTTCTGTCTCTGCCTTTGTTGGTGCACCAAAACTCAAACCATGCTTAACAGCCTCTATAACAGCAGCTTCAATCGACTCATCTCTGTGACCAAAGATAAGCGGCCCCCAACTCTGCACAAAATCTACATACTTGTTGCCGTCTATATCTTTTAAGTATCCGCCCTCACCTTCAGCTATAAAGATAGGAGAACCTCCAACACTGCTAAATGCTCTTACTGGAGAGTTTACTCCACCTGGGATTAAATCTTGTGCTTGCTCAAAAGCTTTAAGTGAATTATCAATACTCATAAATAACCTTAATATTTTTTTGTTATTATAGCTAAGAAGTATTAATTTATATTAGTTATAATAATTCAAATATCTTTAAATAAATGGAATCGTTTGAATCGTTCATATTTTGCACTTTTTGTAGCACTTTTAATTCACTTTATATTTCTTCTTCTATTTTGGCTACTGGGGAGCATGTTACCAGAGATTAAAGAAGATAAAAAACCCCAAGAAAAAAGGATAAAGGTTGCTCTAAAAGAGATGCCAAAAAAAATCAAAGATTTAGGAGAGGTTAAAAAAGTTGTTGAACAACCAAGAAATATTGCACCGCCAATGCCAAAAGGTAAACAACTAAAAGAGATAGTTAAACCTGCAAAAAAAGAACCTGTTAAATATGACCAAAAGAAAATAGAGAAGATGCCGGTTGTTAAAAAGATGCCTATAAACCCTCCTGAGAAAATAGAAGAAAAACATGAGCCGGAACCTTTACCAAAGATAGAGCCTCTTCCGCCTACTAAACCATATGTAGAACTAAAGCCTAAAGTACCAAAAGAAGTCAAAAAACCTAAGTATGACTCTTATGACTGGCTTTTAGAAGATAAATCAGATGAAGAAGTTAAAAAAGAGAAGAAAACGGTAAGCAGCGGCAGCAACATAACCAATGATATAAAAGAGTTATATGGTGACGAGTTTGGCAAACTTACTCCTGGTCAACAACAATATATTTTAGATAATCGAGAGATTATGAGAAGGATTACACAACAAATATTAACTAGAGTAGCAAGAGTAAACCTTTCCAAAGACCTTAACGTAAACAGAACCAATGTAATAGAGTTTTACCTTCATCCAAATGGAGATATGACAGACTTTAAGTTTATAAAAACAAGTGGCTATTTTGTACTGGACGACACAACAAAAGAGACTATTGAATACGCTTACAGCAGATATCCAAGACCGCAAGAGAAAATACTAATCAGATATAACGTATTTTACAATCTAGCTAGATATTGAAACTTTTGATATTAAAGCCAAAGCACCTTTGTAGACAGGTTCATCGATAAATCCAAACTCTTCATCTACAAAGCCTGTAACGCCTTCTTGCGCATGCATCTCATACAGTTTTATAATTATTTGCGCTCTCTCTAGCTCTTTTTCTTCATCTACAAATATACTATTGACATGTAGAACTTGCTGGGGAGATATACAGCCTTTTGCATCATAGCCCATATTTTTTTCAAGTTCAACCCATTTACTAAACTCTTCTAAATTTTTAAAATCCTGATATACAAATGAGACTGGTTTTACACCCATTGTTTTACATGTAATTAAGAAGTGTGAAAGCATATAAAGCATTGTTGGGTTATCTCTTCTTATAAGACTTTGGGATAATTTTATATCTGCAAACAAATCCAATATGCCAAGATAAAAAGTTGTTACTCTTTTGTCAATCTTCAATGAAGAGAGATTATGCCATGCATCAGCAGTTTCTATAGAAAGATGAAGCTCAATATCATCATGTAATAGAGCACGAATTCTTTTTACTTCATCTTTATTTCTAATTTTTGGGACTCTTACAGCATCAGGCATAAACTGATTTAAATAGGTAATTTCTTCGTATCCGCCTTCATCAAGTGCATTGACTCTTACTACAATTTTTTTATTACTCTCTTGATGTTCTTTTAAAAATATGGCACATAATACCAAGGCAAAAGACTTGTCTTGCGGACTTACTCCATCTTCTAAATTTAACATAATACACTCTGCTTCAAGCTGCTCTATCTTACTTAAGTGTTTTATATTATTACATGAGAGCATTAAGACAGAACGAAAATCATTATTTTTATTGATTTCTCTAAATGCAGGAGTAGCAAGTGTGTCCAGAGCTTTTAAGTCTCTATTTTCATAAGCTGTTTTTATTTTTTGAAGTAAATCATTTTTCATTTTTTTTACTTTTCTTATCTTTTTGCTGCAAATAGAAATAAAGTGCCTGAATCTCTTTTTTTGTTAAAAAATATCTAGGCATTCCATTTATTCTTTTGTTTAAGGCTTCATGAAATCTATCAAAATCCATACTGTTAATTGCAGGACCGCCAAAACTTTTTTTTTCGCCTTTGTGCATATAAGTAGCAACTAATTTACCCTCACCATTTTTACCATGGCAGTTGTTACAGCCTATTCCTCTTGGATTTTTATATAATGATGAAGAGTATTCCATAGGAGTGATAAAACTGCTAGCTGCATATAAGTAAAATGGTAATAATAAAAACAAGACATATCTCATAAAGCGACCTTTTAATATATAACGGTATAATAACAAAAAAATAATTTATGGGGTTTAAATGCAACTTCTTGATGGTAGAGCACTTTCAAAAAAAATAGAGATACAAGTAGCGGATGAAGTAAAAAAACTAAAAGACACTTGTGGATGCACACCCGGTTTAGCAGTTGTTTTAGTTGGTCAAGACCCGGCAAGTGCTGCTTATGTAAATATGAAGAAAAAAGCATGTGATAGAGTTGGTTTTTATTCTATTACACATGATATGCCTCAAAGTATCTCGCAAGAAGCAATAGAAAAAACAATCACAATGTTAAACAATGACACGAATGTTGATGGTATTTTAATTCAACTTCCTCTGCCGGAGCACATTGATACAACTAAGCTTTTAGAACTTGTTGCTCCTGAGAAAGATGTTGATGGTTTTCATCCATTTAATGTTGGTCGCTTAGCCACTAACCTTGATGGTTTTGTGCCATGTACACCGCTTGGAGTTATGAAGCTTTTAGAAGAATACAACATTGATGTAAAAGGTAAAAACTGTGTAGTTGTAGGTGCATCAAATATTGTCGGCAAACCTATGGCTGCCCTACTTTTAAATGCTAATGCTACGGTTGAAATATGTCATATTTTTACTGATGATTTGAAAAAACACACTCTTAATGCTGATATGATTTTTGTTGGTGTAGGTGTTATCAATCTTATAACACAAGATATGGTTAAAGATGATGTTGTAATCATCGATATCGGTGTAAGCAGAACCAAAGAGGGAAAACTTGTCGGTGATGTTGACTTTGAAAATGTAAGTAAAAAAAGCTCATACATTACACCAAGCCCCGGTGGAGTCGGTCCTATGACTATTGCAATGCTTTTAAGTAATACCCTAAAAGCTGCAAAAGTAAATGCAAAAGCCAAAGCAGATATGGAGACTAATATTTAATGAAAGAATTTTTACACAAAACATATAAATTCTCTAACTCATGGACTGGAACTATCATTATAGTTCTTTTTGTTATATTTTTCATTGCACAGGCTTTCAGAATCCCTAGTGGCTCAATGAAAGACTCTCTTCTTATTGGTGATCATCTTTTTGCTAAAAAATTTGCATACGGCATACCTATGCCGCATCTTCCATTTTTGGAAGTATCTATCATGCCATGGAGTGATTCTCTTCGTCTTATGGATGGAGACAAGCCAAAAAGAGGTGATATTGTTATATTTAGACCTCCACACAATCCAAAAACACACTTTGTAAAGAGATGTGTTGCCCTTCCTGGAGATGAGCTTTTTCTTTTAAAGAAAGATCTTTTTATACACCACAGCGAAGGTGACGAGTGGATAAAAGAGAACTTTAAAGACCATGAACTTGTAGTTTTTGCCCAAAAACTTTGGGTTAAAAATCCATACAGGAAGAAACATCCCGGTATTCATAATGATGAAAAAATCATAAATAACGGACAATACCCTATGCAGCTATTTAATTACGCTCCAATTAAAGTTGACGAAGACAATTATTTCATGATGGGTGATAACCGTGATCACTCAAATGACAGCCGTTTCTGGGGAGCAGTTCCTTATGAAAACATAGAAGGAACGCCATGGTTTGTTTACTTTAGTGTTGACAAAGACTGGGAAATCAGATGGGATCGTATAGGAAAGACTCCAACGGACTTAGAAGCTCCTTCTATTTTAAACAGAGCCGTTCAAGAGAGAATAAAAACAGATAAAGACGATTATGGAATCTATTGATTTACTAAAAATTTTAGCAGCTGTTTTAGCACTGGCTGTTGCAATCATTGGGCATGAGATAATGCATGGATGGGTTGCTTACAAGTACGGTGATACAACTGCCAAAAATGCAGGCAGATTATCTATAAACCCTCTTGTACATGTAGACCTGGTTGGTACTATTATTGTTCCTGCAGCTATGTACTTTTTACCAATGCTTTTAGGTGGAGAAAGTGGTTTTTTATTTGGCTGGGCTAAACCTGTACCGATAAACACCGCAACAGTGATAAGAAATGCTGGATACAACGGTGCAATGCAGGTTGATTTAGCTGGAATTGTATATAACTTTACTCTCGCAGTTTTTGCTTCAATAGCTATAGTCTCTATGAGTCAACCTACAAACGCTGACAGTTTGGTATATATTTTCGCTTATCTATTTGTATTTCAACTGCTTATCATAAATGTTGTTCTGGGAGTTTTTAACCTGCTTCCTATTCCTCAGTTTGATGGAGCTCATTTTTTAATGCACTTGGCATTAAAATACAAAGTAAATGCAGTTGCAGAATTTTTTTATAAAAATGAGAGATATGGAATAATTGTTGTTTTAATAATTTTAATGACACCGCTTAAAGATTATTTGCTATTAATGCCTGTACAGACAGTTTTAAATCTGCTATTATCATAAAAGGAAAAAAAATGAAGTTTTATATTGCGACTGACCATGCCGGTATTGATTTAAAAGACTACACAGTTGAACTGCTTAAAGACAAAGGTCATGAAGTAATAGACCTTGGTCCATTTAATAAAGATAGAGTTGATTATCCTGATTATGCTGTTAAAGTTGTAGAGTCTGTTTTAGCAGATAGTGACTCTCAAGGTATTCTTATCTGCGGTTCCGGTATTGGCATGAGTATGGCAGCAAATAGACATCACGGCATTCGTGCAGCACTTTGCCATGATGCATATACTGCAACAGTTGCACGCGGACACAATGATGCAAATATACTATGTTTTGGTGAGAGAATCGTAGGTCGCGGTGTAGCTGAGTCCATACTTGATGCATGGTGTGCAGGTAGTTTTGATGGCGGTCGTCATACTGGCAGAGTAGCAAAGATTGAAGCAATAAACTCTTAAAAAATAAAGGAAAGCTTATGTTTTGGGAATGGTCTCTTTTAACAATTTTATCTATTGTATCTGTTTATCTATTCGTTAAGATGTTTTACTTTAAAAGCATCACTAGCAAAGAACAAAGAAGCAATGAGTTAATGAAGCTCACTTTGCAAGAAGCAGAAATACTAATTAGAAAGTATCAGATTCAACTACAACGCGCTTTGGGTAATGTTGATATTTTGAGTGATGAATTAACTAAACTCAGAAATGAGCTTAAAATACTTAAACAAAGAAATACGAAGCATAGAGGTGATGTTGACCGCCTAAATAACAAAATAAAAGCACTTGAGGGTCGTATAGACGCTTTACTATAAAGGAGAAAAAATGACATTAAGCAAAATAGAAAGAAAAATAATCGAAGACTCTATCAGAGACATAAAAGACTTTCCTAAGCCTGGAATTGTGTTTAAGGACATAACTACTCTTTTAAATGACAAAGAAGCTTACAGCGTTTTAATGAATCATTTATACCAAAGATACAAAGAATATAATCTAGACTATATTGCGGGCATTGATGCTAGAGGTTTTATATTTGGAGCTGCACTTGCACAGATGCTTGGCCTTGGCTTTGTTCCCATCCGTAAAAAAGGCAAACTTCCATATACTACTATAAGTGAAAAATACTCACTCGAATATGGTGTGGACGAGATTGAAGTTCATATAGATGCTTTTTCAAAAGTTAAAAATGCAAAAGTACTTATGATTGATGATTTGATAGCAACCGGCGGAACAGCAAATGCCGCTGCAACACTTATAAACCAAACTGGAGCAGAGTGTGTTGAGGCCTGCTTTATAATTGGTCTTAGCTTTTTAGATGGTATTGACAATCTAAAAACAAAGACTGATGTTTATTCCCTGATAGAGGTTAACTGATGTATATACCCTCTCCTTCAAAGTTTGATCCTGATAAAAATGGACATTTTGGAATTTTTGGCGGCAGATATGTTCCAGAAACTCTTATGCCTGCACTTTTAAAACTTCGTGATGAATATGATGCGATTAGATTTGACAAAGATTTTTGGGAAGAAGTACATTACTACCTCAAAGATTATGTAGGTCGCCCTTCTCCACTTTACTATGCTGAGAACATGTCAAAAGAGCTTGGTGCAAAGATTTACTTTAAAAGAGAAGATTTAAACCATACCGGCGCTCATAAAGTAAATAATGTTATAGCTCAAGGACTTATGGCAAAAAGACTTGGTTATAAAAAAATCATTGCTGAAACCGGTGCCGGTCAACACGGTGTTGCTACTGCTACAATCTGTGCGCTTTTAGATTTAGAGTGTGAAATCTTTATGGGTGCAAAAGATGCTGTAAGACAAGAACTTAATGTTTTTCGCATGAAACTTCTCGGTGCTAAAGTAAATGCGGTTGAGAGTGGTTCAAGAAGTTTAAAAGATGCCATGAACGATGCAATTCGCCACTGGGTGACTAATGCAAGAGACACTTTTTATATCATAGGAACTGTTGCCGGTCCTCATCCATATCCTATGATGGTTCGAGATTTTCAAGCTATCATAGGTTATGAAACAAGAGCACAGATACTAGAAAAAGAAAATCGTCTTCCGGATCATGTTATTGCATGTATTGGCGGTGGTTCAAACGCAATAGGGATGTTTCAACACTTTTTAGAAGATGAGGAAGTTGAATGCATAGGTATTGAAGCTGGCGGGCACGGTATAGACTCAAAAGAGCATGGATGCTCATTAAATCAAGGTCGCCCAGGTGTTTTACATGGTCAAATGAGCTACTTACTCCAAGATGATGACGGTCAAGTACAAGAAGCTCACTCAATCAGTGCCGGACTTGATTATCCAGGCATAGGTCCAGAGCACTCTTTTCATAAAGACAACAAATCAGTTAGTTATGATTTTATTACTGACAAAGAAGCACTCGATGCTTTTGTATGGCTTTCTCAAAAAGAGGGAATTATCCCTGCTCTTGAAAGTGCACATGCGGTTGCATATCTAAAAAAACTACCAAATATAAAAGATAAATTAATTATCGTAAATCTATCCGGTCGAGGCGATAAAGATATGATTCAAGCTAAAGATTTACTGCACTTTGATGATTGATGATTAAAAGAGTTTATGAAAATATATTAGATGAAAATATTAACTCAACTTTATACACTTTTGGTTATCATCCGCATTTAAAATAAACTAATATAGGAATAATATGAATATTGAACTAATAAACAAGAATATATCTGATATAGACTCAGAGATATTGGTAGAATTTTTAGCACCTAACGATTTAGCAGAGCATGAATACAGCCAAACACTAGAGAGTGCCGGTTTTAAAGCAGAACAAGATTCTACATGTTTTTTATATGAAAAAAGAATTTTGTTTTGTGGTGTAGAAAAAAAGAAGAACGATGAGATAAGAAGTGCCGTTGCATGCATGATAAAAGTACTCAAAACTTCAAATTATAAAAGTGCAAAGATAAGTGTTGCAAGCAACTCTTCCTTAACTGGATTAGTTGAAGGTATTGTTTTGGGTGGCTATGAGTTCAATAATTATAAATCTGAGCCAAAAGAGATGACTTTAAAAGAGATCTCTCTAGCTGCCAATGAACTTGATTTTGACGAACTGCAAACAACTTTCAATGAAGCACTTATAGTGGCAAATGCCACTTGTTTTACTCGTGATATTGTAAATAATGCTCCTCAAGAAGTAAATCCCCAAACTATGGTTGCTTTAGCTATGAAACTTGCAAACGACAACTCTTTAGAGTGCAATATACTTCATGAAGAAGGTCTTGCAAAAGAGAACATGGGTGCTATGCTTGCTGTTGGCCGCGCATCAGTTCACGGAAGTGCATTGATTCATCTAGCATACAAACCTGCAAATCCTAAAAAAGTTATATCCCTTATTGGAAAAGGCTTAACTTATGACAGTGGCGGACTTAGCTTAAAACCTGCTACTTCAATGGTTACTATGAAAATGGATAAAGCCGGCGCATGTGCTGTTTTAGGTATGATTAAAGCTGCAAGTGAGTTAAAACTTGATGTTGAGATTCACGCTTTTGTCGGTGCAGTTGAAAATATGATAAGCGGTGATGCTTACAAACCTGATGATGTTCTTGTATCAAGAAGTGGAACTACTATTGAAGTTAGAAACACAGATGCTGAAGGCCGTTTGGTTTTAGCTGATGTTTTATCTTATGCACAAGACACAGTTAAAGCTGACTATATCTTTGACTTTGCAACACTTACAGGTGCATGTATGGTAGCTCTTGGTCAGTACACTACAGGTCTTATGGGACATTCTCATAAATTAAAGCATGACATGTCAAAGGCCGGGACGGCTTCTGGTGAACTTATCAGCTCTCTTCCATTTAACAAACACCTAAAAAAACTTCTAAAAAGTGAGATAGCAGATATTTCAAATGTTGCTTCAAAGCCTTTTGGCGGTGCTATTACTGCAGGTATGTTTTTAGATAAATTCATTAAAGAAGAAAATAAAAACAGATGGATGCATTTTGATATTGCAGGTTCTGCTTATACGGAATCACCATGGGATTGTAATGTTTACGGCGGAACCGGTGCCGGCGTCCGTTTAATGAGTCATTTTTTAAAAACTATATAACCTAAACCAAAACTTAAGTCTCTCCATCTTGGAGAGCAAGTTCCCTTTTTCTTTAACAAATCAAAAGTTTTATTAATATAAAAAAACAATTACAAACACTAATATGTTCTTTAATTGTAGAATAATACCAAAGTACTATTTACATACTAAAACACATATGTTAACATGCAGTTATAATTATATTTTGGAGGTGTGTTATGGCTAGTGGAAAAACAATTGGACAGGTTCAGGTTTCTGAAGGTTCTGTTAAGATTATCGGTATTGACGGTGTTGCGCGTGAGCCAGCGTATGATGGTTTCATATATGAGGGTGAGCAGATTATCAGTGTCGATCCTGAAGCGCTATTTCAGGTTAAGTACACGGCTCTTCCCGAAGCAACTGCGTATGATGGTATCTTTAGAGTTTTAACAGATGGTTCTGTTATTGCCGGTGCAGATGTTATGGATAGCTTGGCTAGTGATAAAAACTTAGCTGATATATTTAATTTAGAGACAGCAGCCGGTGAAGAGGCTGCTGAAGGAAGCGGAAAATTTACTCCTAGTGACATCGTTGCTGAATCAAGTGTGCAGGGTTTTGGTAGAGGTCCAAACCCTGGCCTTGCAGGTTTAGATGGTGTTGATGTCGGTACGATGGATGATCAAACAAATGATAATGCTCCAACAGCCCAAGATGCTTTCAATACGGCAATGGAAGATAATCCAAATAATGTTGTTGGACAACTTTTAGGTCATGATGCTGATGGAAACCCTTTTCATTTTGTTTTAGTAGATGGACCAAGCGAAGGTTCTCTTATCTTGCTTCCTGATGGTAGATATATTTACAATACTGAAGATGATTTCCAAGATTTAGGTGTTGGCGAGACAAGAGATGTTACTTTTACATATAAGACTGTAGAAACTCACACTCCAGAAGGTTTTGAAAGTGATCCAGCTACTGTTACTATTACAGTTGCCGGTACTAATGATCAGCCGTATGTTGCTGATATAAATATAAATGGTGAATCAACAGGTGGTGTTGTTGGATACTACGATATGAATCAGGGAGAAGGAGTTAGTACACAAGTCGAAAGTATTAATGCTGCTGGTTTGGATGATATTCAACTATTTCACCTTAGTTCTGCAGAACTTGAAGGTATAGATACTCTTTATGTTCAAAATCCAAGCAATTCAAGTTACGGATCGGAATATCTTAGTCAGCTAGGAAGTATAGCTGATGCTGTTAATAGTGGGATGACTTTAATTATACATGATAGATATGTTACAGGTGGTTCACTAATACTTCCAGACGGAGGTTCTATAGTTTTTCATAGATATTTTGGAAATGACGACGAGATTGAAATAATTGATGATGATTTAGAAACTGGCGTTGGTGGAGACATTGATGATACATCTTTAGATGGCGGAACATCTTCCAACCATGGATATGTTGATTTAGAAAGTTTACCTGAGGGGGCGGAAGTTCTTATGACTGATGGAGACCCTTCACATGTAGTTACTTTTGCATACACTTATGGAGAAGGTACTGTTATATATTCAACAATTCCATTAGATTATTATCTTAACAACGGTGGTCCTTCTAATGTGGTTGCTAATATGAAAATTTATGCTGCAAATCTTCTTGAAGATTTTGTAAATACTTACAATATTATTTATGAAACTCATGACGATACAGATGTGCCTCTTGTAGATGATACAACAGATGATGGAAACAATGTTTTAACAGGTGAGTTAAGTGTATATGATGTTGATACAAACGATACACATGTATTTGTTGTAGATGAAGAAAGTATAACAATAGATTCACCAGTTGATGTTACTATTGAGAGTATTACTTTAACAGATAATGCGTATGAAGATGCAACTCCACATTCAGCTAATTATGAAATAGTAGGAAATTTCGGTGCATTGGCTGCCGGTGAAACAGCAACAGTTACAGTGAACTACTATGCAGTTGATGATAGTGGAGTTGGGACAGACCCTGCAAACCCGTATGATGAGTCTGACACATCTGAGCCGGCTACTATTACCTTTACTATTACCGGTACTAATGATCAGCCGATAGTAAGTGACATAAATGCGAATGGTGAAGAGGTTTCACTTTGGAGTTTAGTTGCTAGCGGGGCTACTCTGGCTACCATTGAAGCATTAGCCGAGATGGGTATTTCAAACACTGGTTCTTCTCCTACTGACGGTTCGGCGATTAAGTTTACTTTAACAAGTGCTGCGAATGAGACTGTTAGTTTTAACTGGGATTTCTTTGATGCTGAAAATGACAGTAGTTATTATAATGATTTTTCATTTGTTGTTATTGATGGTGTATTAACAACACTTGAAGATGTTTTTGATACTGATGTTAATGGAAACACAATACTGAGTCACACTTTTACAACAGCCGGTACTCATACGATAACTTTCGGTGTTATGAATTCTGGAGATACAGTTGTAGATTCGGCATTAAACATTCAACATGTATCGGGTGGTACTGTAACTGATATTCAAACAGTAGGAAATGTTTCACAAGAAGTTATTATTGCCGCAACTGCAATCTATGAATCACATGATGACGATGCTTACCAAAATGGTGTGGATGATACACAAGATGATGTTCTTACAACATTTAATGCAAGCTTGGCAACAGCTCAAGACGATGATACAAATGATACACATGAGTATTTCCTCAGCGCAGAGACAGCAGATGTAGCGTCAGAAGCTATAGACCCAGCTCTTATTACAGGGCTTAATGTAGTTGTTGATACAGATGGAGATTATACAGTTACAGGTAATTTCAACGCTTTAGCAGCGGGTGAGACAGCTACCGTAACATTTGACTATTATGCAGTTGACAATAACGGTGTTGGAACTGGAACAGATAACGATGAATCTTCAATATCAGAACCTAAAACTGTTACATTAACTATCACTGGTACTAATGATCAGCCGATTGTAAGTGATATTAGTGAAGAGTTACTTGAAACAACTAGCTCTGGAGATCCTTTGACAGATTTTGATCAAACAGATGTATTAACTACATTTGCAGGAACTCTTTCAGAAACACTTGTAGATGATGATTTTAATGACTTACATACTTATCATATGAATGGTGAGCCTTCAGTTACAGGTGCCCCGGGAGTAACCGATTTAAATATAGAAGTGAACAGCGATGGTTCTTACACTATGAGTGGTAACTTTAATGCTTTAGCAGCTGGTCAAACAGCAACAGTCTCGTTTGATTATTATGCTTTAGATAACAGCGGTGCACCTTTAGATGGTGATAGTAATAATGAAGCATCAATGTCAGAAGTAAAAACAGTTACCATTACTGTAACGGGTACAAATGATGCACCAGAGATTACAGATAGTACAAATCCTAATATCTTTAACGGATTAAACGGAGAGTATTATGGCATAGGAAGTCAAATTCACAGTTTAGCTGATTTTCAAGCAAAAATCTTGGATCAAGATCCAGATGCAACCTTTAGAGCTACAAATATTGATTATGGAGAACTAGGTATTACAACACATGGCTTTTCAAACGGTGATACATATCATGTTTCTACAGATGAGAGTTTACAAACATTTCTCAAAGCTGATGCACATACTCTAAGTGCTGATCCAGGCAATACTAGTGATGGTGGAGTTCGTTTAACAGGTCAAGTTGAACTTGATGCCGGTGAGTATACATTTAAAATTTTATCAGATGATGGGTACCAGATAATTATTGATGGTACGGCGGTTGCAACAAGAACTGCTAATCAATCACCTCAAACTCATTATCATAGCTTTAGCTTAGATAGTGATGGATTTCACGATATTGAGATATATTGGTGGGATCAAGGTATCGAGTATATATTCCAACCAGAACTCAAAATAGGTAATATTGAGGCAGAGGGAGAATATATAGCATTCTCATCTGAAAACTTTGACTTTAGAGCCGAAGCAGCAGCGTCTGTTATTGAAGCCGGAACAACTGACTCAGGTGTTGTAGTAGATGGAATACCTACAGTCTCTGGAGACTTAGACGCAACCGATGAAGACAATGGAGCAATATTGACATGGAGCGTAATAGATCCAAGTGACACATATGGAACATTTACTATAGACTCTACAACTGGAACATGGACATATACTCTAAACAATGATTTACCAGCGACAGAAGCGCTTAATGAAAATCAAATTGTTACTGAAGTATTTAATGTTCTTGTAACTGATGAGCATGGTGCTACAGATACACAACCTGTAGTAGTTGAAATACAAGGTACAAATGATGCACCAACTCTTAGCGTGTTCGGTGGAGATAATCTAGTTGTTAATGGAAGTTTTGAAAATCCTGATATTTCATCAGGAACATGGGCACATTTTGCAACTGGAGTTCCAGGTTGGGTAGCTGCAGATCAAGTTGAAATATGGGATCACCTTAGCACATACGGTTATGCTGCGTCAGATGGTGATCAGCATGCAGAGCTAGACTATAACGGAGTGGTTGATACATTATCACAAACACTTAATTTAAAAGAAGGAAAATTCATCTTAAATTTTGATGCAGCAACAAGAGATGCGGCAACAAAAGACAATGCATTTATAGTTCTTTGGAATGGTACTCAAATAGCATCTATTACTGAAGCAGATATGCATGAAACTGATGGCACATGGAAAACATTTACTTTTGAAGTAGATGCTGTAGATGGTGCAAATACATTGATGTTTGCCGAGGAATCTTCAGACAATTACGGTCCACTTCTTGATAATGTACAGCTTTATGCAGCTACTAGTTTTAACGAAACTACATCTGGCATAGTTGGAAATGTTGTTGGTGATGATGTTGATGCGGGTGCTGTCTTAACATACTCATTAGATAATGATTACGGTATCTTTGATATTGACAATAATGGGAGTATTTTTGTAAAAGATGGTCAATCTTTAGATTACGAACTTGCTCCATCGTACAATTTAGATGTAAGAGTGACAGATCAGTTCGGTGCTTCTGATATGAAAACTTTGGAAGTTAGTGTTAATGATATTACAGGAGTTGTAACCGCTAATGTTAGCAATCTTGTATCGCAAGATTTTTCTAACTGGGATAATGAAGGCTGGAGCTGGGACTACACAAAAGGTGGATTTAGTGCTAGTGGCGACTGGGATTTATCGAAAAATAAATTTGGTCCATTTGATGAAAACACTGTAGTACATAGAGAGTTTGATTTGGGTAGCGATTATGCAAATCTAGAAGTCTCAGTAGAATTTGATTTAATACTAAATCAACCAGGCAAATATTATAGTTGGAATAGTAACGATTCTATAGAGATTACAGCAAATGATTCTGCGCAAACACTTTATGCAACTAGCGGCGATGGTGTATACCATGTAGTTATGCAAGTTATAGCTGATGAAGATGGTAAAGTAGATGTCTCTTTAGATTCTAACACTAAAGGCGGGGATAGTTGGGCTGAGGTGTGGTATTTAGACAACTTTGAAATCAATTTTGAAAATCAGACTCTTACTTTTGATACTTCTGCTGAGGGCACAATTGATGTAGAAGCATTAGTAGATCAAGCTAATGATTTTGATCTTGATAATGATACTAGTACTATTGAAACTGGCATACCAGATTCTTTAGATGAGATAGACTTAACTGTTGGTAATCACGATTTATCAAATATTACATTAGCTGATGTTATTGAGTTATCCGATGCCGATAATGTACTTAAAATCACAGGCGATGCAGGTGATTCAGTCAATGACATAGCTGCTAACGGTTGGGTAGTCGACACATCTCCTACAGTAACTGAAAGTGGTTATAACACATACACCAATGTAGCTGATACTAGTGTACAATTATTGATTGATATTGAAATACCAATTGATGTAGACTAGGTTATAGTTTTACTAATTCCCACGCAAAAGCGTGGGAATCTACTTCACAAACTATTTAAATTTTTCCTTCTAAATTATCGCAAATATTAATTAAAAACTTTGAGTTGTGAGGCTTATTATTTAAATTTTAACGCAAGTGATATTCTATCCGTTACATTTGCTTTTTCAAATATATGTCTTATGTGTCCTTTGACCGTTGAGAGGGCTATTCTTTCGAGTTTTGCAATCTCTTTATTTGATAATCCATCTGCTACCATAAGTGCGATACTTTTTTCTTTTTCCGTTAAAGTTGGCATAAAGTCAGGTTCGTCTTCAGCATTTTTTTGAATATATTTATTGATAATATAATGCGTTAAATCACTAAAAAGCCAATTGTGCCCATTGTTAACACTCTCAATCATTTTTAGTAAATTGTCTTTATGTATGTATGAATTTTCATACCCTCTAATACCCTCTCCTAAAAGGGTAGATGCATGATGTACTTCCGGTGCAGCATTAAAAAGCAAAACTGATATAAAATTGTATTTTTTTAATATTTGTAGTGACTTATGAATATCAGCAACACTCATCTCATCAAAAAGTATAATTATTGGCGTTGTATGTTTGTTTAAGTATGATGCCAGTTTGTTACAATCATCTATGCATACAGTTTGATAAGTTTGTGTAAGAGCATTTTCCCAATGTTTTCTAATAGAAGACATATTTGTAAATAGTATTATCTTTTGCATAACTGTCACCTTTCGCTTAATGTATTTTCTTTTGCTCTCAAAATTGGTTTCAATATGTAGTCTAAAACAGTTTTCTTTCCTGTAATAATATCTACATCTGCCGTCATACCAACCATGACATGTAGCTTTTTATTTTCATTGCCCAAGTAATTTTTATCGGTTTTAATTCGTACAAGGTAATAACTTTGCTTATCAATTGGGTCAATAATGGTATCCGCACTTATGTGTGTTAATGTGCCCCTTAGAGAACCATATATTGCAAAGTCATAAGCAGAAAATTTCACTATTGCTCTTTGTCCTGGAAATAAAAACGCAATATCAGCAGGTCTTACCTTTGCTTCTATTAAAAGTTTATCATCAACTGGGACTATTTCGAGCATATCCATTCCCGGTCTAACGACACCACCGACAGTATTAACCAATAATTGTTTTATTGTTCCATCCACCGGAGAACGAACAAATGTACGCTTTACCTTGTCTTCACGGGCAATATTTGATCTCTCAATTCTCTCCATTTCAGCCTTAGCCTCATTGTATGCCTCTTTTGCTGCATTTCTAAAGGCTAACTCAACCTCTTTTATATTATTTTTTTGTTCTTCCAGCACAGAAATAAGACGAGGTATAGATAGACTTATAGCTTTCATTTCGCCTTCTATACTGCTTGCTTGTCTTTGAAGTTGCAGAAATTCCACCTCCGATACAATGCCCTTTTTGACTAATGGTTTATTAAGTTCCACTTCTCTTAAGATTAGATTGAAATTATTGGTAAGTTGAACCAATTTTGCTTGAGCCTCCGTAAGCTCATTTCTTTTTTGCTGCAAACGACGGTTATAAATAAGTATATTGTTTTCTAACTGTTCTTTATTACTTCTGTATAAAGAGAGTTCATGCTTGATCAGCTCTGGTGATTCTTGCTTTATTCTTTTAGATGCTTTAAACGGCTTGCCGGTTGATTCGGCTAAAAGTCTGGTTGTTTTTGCTTGAAGTTCATTGTAGCGAAGTTGATTCTCTGCAAAATTACTGAGAAAACTTGTATCATCAATTTTGATAAGAATATCTCCTCTTTTTACAGCCTCTCCTTCTTTAACTAGAATTTCACTAACAATACCACCTTCTAGATTTTGAATTACTTGTATCTGTTGAGAAGGAATAACTTTACCTTGACCGCGGGTTAACGCGTCAATATCAGCATTATAAGCCCAATATATCAACCATACAATTACAAATGCACTTGTCCATAACATTAGCTTAGTGCTTAATGATGTATGCATCAACATTGCTGAACTAACAGAGTTCATATACTCCAAATCGTCATCGTCTTTTACACGAAGATTTTTAATATCTTTTTTTTTATATGAGTACTCTACAAATTTATCTTCAAGACTCATGATTTACTCTTTTTTTTGGTCTATTTAGTTTTTTGACAACTTCAGCATATGTTCCATCTAGAACTACCCTACCCTGATCTAACAAAATAAGTCTTTGACTGAGTGCCAATAAATTATTTTTGTGTGATATTAATAGTGTGGTTTTATTTTTTTTATAAGAAGCCAGCGTATTTATAAAGTTATTCTCATGCATACTATCCATTGAATTTGTTGGCTCATCAAGCAAAATAATCGGTGCAGGATGGATAAAAGCTCTAGCAACACTTATAGACTGTTTCTGCCCGCCAGAGAGACCATCACCTCTCTCACCGATAGGCATGTCATATCCCATAGGATGTTTATCAACAAAATCACTTATTCCGCTCAGTTTTGAAACATACAATATATCTTCGTCACTTGCGTCAGGAGACCGAAAAATAATGTTGTCTTTTAAAGTACCTTGAAATAAAACAACATCCTGCGGTACATAAGATATACTTCTTCTTAAATCAGCAGGGTCTATCTGTTTAATGTCAATTCCATCAATCAAAATAGAGCCCTCAGTAGGTTCATATAGTCCCAATATAAGTTTTTCAATACTTGTTTTTCCAGAACCATTTGTACCTATGATACCAACAGATTCTCCAGGGTTTATTACAAAACTAACATCATCTAAAATCTTTTTTTCTGTATTTGGATAAATTAAACTTACATGTTGAAATTCGATTTTACCCTTAAATGTTGGACGATGAACAAATTTTTTAGCTTCATCACGCTCAACAGACAGCTGCATTATGTTGTTAATACCATCGTATGCCGTTTTTGTTTGTTGAAAATTAGCTATTAAAGATGCAACCTGTCCTAGAGGCGCCAGCGTTCTTGAACCCAACATAACAACAGCTATCAATCCACCCATACTCAAGGATTTTTCGCCTATTGCATAAACACCGCCAATTACGATAGCGACAGTATTTAACTGAACTACAAAATTGACAAATGTTGAAATTGAATTTGACAATATTTTAGAGTTTAGACCTTTTTGTGCAACATCACCGGTTGCCTCTTCCCACTTCCATTGATACTGCCCGCTTATTCCTAAAGCTTTAATAGTCTCTAATGCCGCTATTGACTCGATTAATACAGAATTTTTTCGTGCAGATGCCTCATATGTGCTCTGAACACTATGTCGCATTGGTCTTTCAACAATGGAACTATAAATAATTATAATTAAAGCACTAATCATTGGAATTGCTACTAACCAATCTCCAATGATATAAATAATAAATAAAAATATAATCGTAAATGGAAGATCTATCATTGTAGCAATCGAAGATGCAGTAAAAAAACCTCTAATTGAGTCAAAATCTTTCAAATTACTAGCAAATGATCCAACAGAACCAGGTTTTGATGCCATATTAAGATTCATTACATGTTCATATATCATTGATGACATAATAACATCACTTTTTTTAGCTGCATTTTCAAGAAAATACGAGCGCAAAAATTTTAAAATTATATCAAATACATAAATTACCGCAATACCCGTAGCAAAGACCCACATGGTATCTATAGCATTATTTGGTACAACTCTGTCATAGATATTTAAAGTAAAAATCGGACTTGCCATAACAAAAAGATTTATCAAAAAAGAGGCAACAATCACATCCATATAGATACCTTTAGAAAAGGAGAGAGTTCCCCAAAACCAATGGTTCTTTTCATGTTTTAATAAGCGTTTATGTGCATCCTTGTAGTGATGTTCAGGCTTTAGTAAATAAGCAAAATTAATATACTCTGCTTCTAAAAACTCTGTTTCAATCCAGTTTTCACCCTCTCCTACTTCGGGTAAAATAATTTTTGCATACTTTTTGTCTGGGCTTATTTCTGTTAAAATACAAGCTTTCTCATTGTTTTTATCACCTTTTAAGATCAAGATAACAGGCAAAAGCAAAGGGGATATATCTTTAAGTGAGTAATTTACTAACTTAGAGCTAAATCCTGCACGCTGTGCTGCACGATGAAAAGCTGATTTTGAACCTTTTGTCCCAAGTGAAAAAAGCTTAGGAGTAACCCTGCCAGGAGCAACTGGAAGGTCGGCAACAAGAGCATCTGCACTAAATGGACGATTGTAGAGCTTGGTGAAAATCACCAAGCACTCAAGTATCGGATCTTTAGTCACAAACTTGGATGACATTCATTTCTTCCATTATTTTGCCAGTGTATGATAAGATTTGGTAGTAAGCCAACAAGCGATCATATTCTGCTGTGACTTTAAGATTTCTTGCACCGTTATATTCAAGTTCAATATTTAAAAGGTCAATAATACTTCTACGACCTAGTTCATTCTCTTTTCTATAATCAGCTACTGTCTCAGCACTTGCGTCAATATTTTTCTCAATATGAACCAACTGTTCTCTTGTTGACTCAAATGTTTGCCATGCAATTTGTGTATAAGCTTTGATATAGCGCTCTGAATCTACAAGTGTACTTCTTTTGTTAAGTAGTTTATGTTGATTTGCTTGTGCATTTGCTCTATCTGACATACCGTTAAAGATATTATAACTAAGTACCAAGAGAGCATTTTGTCCAGAGTCTATCTCGTGACCTAGTGGATTTACAGCACTTGTACTGCTAGAGATACCATGTACATTTTTATTCCAATAAGTTGTAGCAACAATATCTGCTCTTGGATAAAAAGCTGAATTAGAGCGTCTCAAAGCTGCTTTAGCTACTGTTATATCATTTCTAGAAACATTTATAGTAGGATTGTATTGCAAAGCAATCTCAACTAAAGACTCCATGTTATCAGCAGGAATATTTCCAATTGTCGGTTTCTCTAAATCCGCAGCAGATACAGGTCCTGGTAATATACGCTGAAAACTTGCGATTGAGTTATCATAGTTTTGCTGCGCTAAATACTGAACACTTAAAGCACCCTCATAACGAGAAAGAGTCTGCTTATAATCAGACGCACGACCAACTCCGGCATCAACTTTTTCTTTGATTTGTGAAAGGTACTTTCTATGAACTTCTGTGTTTTCTTTAGCAATTTGAAGCAGTTCATGGTATCTAAGTACATCTAGATAATATGAAGCAGTTTCTAGTGCTAAATTATTTGCATTTTCCATAACCGAATTACCTGCAGACAAGATAAGCGCTTCTTGCTGTTCAACCCCATACTTTGTATCAAAACCAGAAAATACATTTAAGGCCAAAGTAGCTGAAGCATCTTGACGCGTTAAACTTTCAGTTTCTCTACCATTTGCTATTGTTCTAGTGTGTTCAGGACCAACTGAATACGATATATCTAGCGTTGGCAGATAACCGGACTTAGCTGATGTGAGCAACTCTTTTTGTGCATTATGCGTCTCCCTCTTCATTGTCATTTGAGGATGTGTTTCAATTGTTTTTTGAACAACTTCAGTCACGGTCATAGCACTTAAAAGTGCAGGTACCAAAGCCACCGATAGTAATGTATATTGTTTCATCTTATATCCTTTTTGTTATATACTATAAGTGTACTATTCATATTCTAAAGACATTCTTAAATAATTATAAAAAACATAAAAGAATTCACTACTTTGTACAATTAAACTCAAATTTATATGTTTTATATTATTGCATTTTATTTGATTATTCTATCACATCTTTAAATATAAAGATTTTCAATATAATTATAACTTACTTATTGAACAAAACTCTGTCTATATATCAATAAGTGGTTTGTAGTTTATAAGGTTTATTCAGTATAATTCCACAAATTATTAAATTTGTAGTTTAAATGTAAATTTATAAAATAATATCGGAGAAAATATGGGTTTAAGTATCGGTCTTGTGGGACTTCCAAATGTAGGCAAATCAACAACTTTCAATGCACTGACAAAAGCACAAAATGCAGAAGCGGCAAACTATCCCTTTTGTACGATAGAGCCAAATAAAGCGGTAGTTCCAGTTCCTGATTCAAGACTAGCAGAGCTTGCCAAAATAGTAAACCCTGAAAAAATCCAATACTCAACACTTGATTTTGTTGATATTGCAGGTCTTGTTAAGGGTGCATCAAAAGGTGAAGGCTTGGGAAATAAGTTCTTATCAAACATTCGTGAGACAGAAGTTATTTTACAAATCGTAAGATGTTTTGATGATGACAATATTGTCCATAACGAGGGAAGCATAGATCCATTAAGAGATGTTGAGATTATTGAGACTGAGCTAATCTTAGCTGATATTGAAGTTTTACAAAATAGAATAGAGAGACTAAAAAAACAAGCTAAAGCCGATAAAAGTGCTAAAGCGATTTTAGGTATAGCAGAAGAACTTTTAGAGTTTTTAGCAGAAGGTAATTTAGCTAGGAACTTTGAAAAAACCAATACAGAAGAGTATCAACAACTAAATCATGAAGTTAGATTTTTAACCAATAAAGAGATTATGTATGGTGCAAATGTTGATGAGGAAAGTCTGACTGATGAGGGTGATTCAATGGATGACAATCCATATGTTGCAGCATTAGCAGAGCATGCACAAAAAAATAATTGTGAAATCATAAAACTTTGTGCAAAGGTTGAAGAAGAATTAATTGGACTTGAGCCGCAAGAAGCTGAAGACTTTTTAAATGAACTCGGTATTGAAGAGTCTGGGCTTGATCAAATTATCCATAAAGGTTTTGACAAGTTAGGTCTAATGAGTTACTTTACAGCAGGTGTTAAAGAAGTTCGTGCTTGGACAATTCGTAAAAACACAACTGCACCTAAAGCTGCCGCAGTTATCCATAATGACTTTGAAAAAGGTTTCATTCGTGCTGAAGTCATCTCATACAATGATTACATTGAGTGTGGCGGTGAAGCAAAAGCGAAAGAAGCCGGCAAAATGAGACTCGAAGGTAAAGAATACATCGTGCAAGACGGCGATGTCATGCACTTTAGATTTAATGTTTAAATAGCCGACACATGGAAGTTTAACAATAAACTTCCTTTAAAAAGCTAGCTTATTTTTGCGATAGTTTCCCCATATTTGACATTATCACCAGCTTTAATATTTAACTCTAGTGTCTCTTTTTCAGCCAATATAACTATAGTAGAACCCATCTCAAAACAACCAAAATCATCACCCTTGTTTAGATGTAAATTCTCATAACTGTATGCACTACTTTTAACTGCATCGGCATTTGTTTTTATCTTTGGCTCAAAACTAACTTGCATTACGCCAACATTTAAAGCACTTACCAAAATCATAAAAAATCTTTTTCCTGAACTTGTCTCACAATGTAAAACAACTCTCTCATTTTCTATAAATAAATTTACTCTTTTGTTTAATGACGGAACATTTACCGGATAAAATTTTCCAGGTACATGTACTGCTTTTAAAACTTTTAAGTTTGTTGGTATATGGTACCTGTGATAATCTTTTGGAGAAAGATAAAAGTTTACAAAAGTACCGTCATGAACTATGTTTTTTTCCTCTTGAGTAAACTCATCACCTATAAAATCATCACATTTATAGCTCATTCCTTTTATCTGAAGAGCATACTCTTTATCTAAGTTTCCGCACTCTGATATCCAAGAATCACAAGGAGAGATAAAGTCATCAGCATCTAGAGAATACGCTCTATCTTCTTTAAGTTTTCTAGTAAAAAGAGCATTTAAGCTGCGGTATGTCTCCGGAGAGTGAAATTCACTCATATCTAATCCCATTATTTTTACATAGCCGTTGTTTATAAAGTTTTGAATCCCTTTAGGAAACTCTCTGTTTGCAAATTTACCAAATGTTTGTGAAATTGCCGAAGTTATATGTCTACTCATCTAATATCTTTCTTATCATTTATTTTTCTCTTTGCTAATTCTTCAATCAGCACAGTTGCGTACGAACCCTTTGGAAGTGAAAAGTTAAGTTCATACTGCGCTTCAATTGGTTTAAACCTGCCCTCTACCTCTTCTGGAAATACCCAGGCATATCTTCTAGCTCCATCAGCATTAATCTCATCATCAAAATCTTTCTCGATAAGCCTTGCACTACCTGAAGATTGTTTTACTTTTTTACCGCATAAAAGTCCTGTTGGAGAGATGTCTCTGTCATTAAATCTTTTACAATCATCCTCTTTCCCATCAAAATCAAAAAGTCTACCATGTGGATAATGCTCCATAATATCGCCACTGATAAGCTTAAATGGATGCTTTTGTGCTTTCATGCTAACAAGTTCACTATTTGGCATATTTAAGAGCGATTCCAGCTCTTGGGGTTTAAAGTTTTGAACAAGTGTATTTATCTCTAATCTTCTACTAAGCCAAAGATTAAACAGATGACTTTGATAAGCATTAATCAGTAATTTTTTTATCTTTGGATTTCGCTCTTTTTTCTCACCTTTTGCAACCTTCTCACCCTCTATATGATTATCGCCATCATTTCCAAAACGCTGATAACCAAAAAAGTTTGGCATACCGTCTTTAGATATATTCTTAAGAGCTTCATCTATTTTTTGTGCAGAAGTTGGGTTAACTTTTTTGAGTTTAATATAAAATCTATTACCTCTTAAGTGTCCTGTTTTGATTTTATTATTATGATATGTCTTTGATATGATTTTCACATTATCATGCGAAAAATTCTCCATAGCCTCTTCATACTGCTTATGTATAGATATATACTGTTTTGTCATGGCATGCTTGTCTTTTAGTCCGGCATAGCCTATCTCTTTGTTTTTAATTCCTAAATATTTAGCAATCAAACTTACCAGTTCTAGCGTGGAGAGACTCTTTTTTCTTACGAACAAAACGAGATGCTCACCCTCACCTGAAAATTCATACAGAGGTAATTCTTCAACAACAAAATCCCGTGGAGTCTGTTTAAAAAGAAAGTCAATTGAAGAGTGGTTCAGTGAATAAAATCTATCCATATTGTAAGTCCTTAATCATAAATAGTTCTAATTAAAATGGTGTGCTTTACACCTGTTTGTATATCTGTTTCTAACACTGCTTGCAAAAATAGTCAGAGGTGTTCTGCTCTGAGCAGCACGCCTCACTACAGCTTTTGCATCTCTTTTGTCAAATGCAACAAGCATCTCATACTCTTCTCCACTACACCCTATATGCTTTGACATGTAGCCTTTAAATCTAAAACCTATCTTGTTTGCTGATGAAAGTTTATCTAAATCACTAAAGAGACCATCTGATATGTCCATACCTGAACTCAAAAACCGCTCACAGTTTGATACAAATTTGTCTCTTAGTTTAATATCTACAAATTTGGATTTTTTATGAATTTTACCTAGGTTAACAAGCTTTTTCAAATCCTTTGCACTTTTTCCAAGTTCGCCGGTAAAGCCAAGTAAATAACCTTTTCTTATCTTAGTTCTAAGCAACGGCTTATCTGTTTGAGAAATTATTGTTATAGTAATATCTAGCTTGATATTACTTATCGTATCACCACCTATAATCTCAACTCCATACTTATCGGCCACATCTTTAAAACCGGCAACTAGCTCTTTCATCTCTTTTTTTGTGATATTTTTAGGCATAGCAACACTTAAAAGTGCGTATTTTGGTTTAGCATTCATAGCAATAGCATCGGAAATATTTATCAGCATCGCCTTAGATGCAATTTGATAATGACTCATCCATTTTTTCTTAAAATGAACATCTTCAAAAAATGCATCTTTGGTATACACAGATTTTTTAATTACTGCGCCGTCATCTCCGATATGATTGCTTTTAAATTGCGATATAAAATAATTTTCTAAATTCAATAAAACTTCTTAAAATGGCTTAAGTTGCTATTAATGCCAATGTATATAAAATAGCATAAAATTATACCATGTATTAGGAAAATTTTAATGAAACACTCAATTAAAAAAATTTTTAGTAATTTATCAATATTCCTTATTTTTCTAGCTCTATTTAGTGCATCTGAAGCATTTTTAACATCACAGCAAAGCACTTCATATGATAAAATAGATAATTTAAAGAATCAAAAAGCCATTCTTTCTAGTCTAATCCATCTATCAAGGGATGATATTGAGCTTGCCTTGATACAGTTTAATGGAAAAAGCACTCAACTTCACACTGATATTGAAAAATTAAAAAACTCTTACAAGTACAATTTTACGGAACAATTTATTGTTTCAAATGAAAAGGAATACTTATCTGATTTGGAAAAATTAGATTCACTAACTACTTTATTTAACGATAAAGCGCATGAATATTACTCTAAAGATGAAAAAAACAATGATATAAAAAAACAAGAGCTAGATAAGATATTTTATTCTATCAATAATCAAATTGATTCTATAATGATAAAAAGCTTATACTACGACCAATCTAAATTTAAATTTCAAAAGATAGTGTCATACATCTCGTTTATAGTAATCTTATTGGGTGTTATTTGGTACAGAAAAAGACTTAGCGTAATATACGCCGATATAAAATATCTGTATAATGTTGATCAAAAAAACTTTACTATATTTTCTGAAGAAGTAGATTCTATCGCTCTTAGAATGAGAAGAAAGCCAACCACTTCTGATAATCCATCTATGTTAGATCCTATTACAGGGCTTAACAATCTTAAAGGAATGATGAACTCTTATTCTGAGAAAAAAGGTATGAAAGAGGGTAATTTTACATCTGTGACCGTAATTGAAATCGATAATTTCTCAAAAACCAACAGAATATACTCTCAAGAATTTACACAAAGTATACTAAAAAAAGTTGCTTTTACTATTTCACTGCATGAACAAGCTACTGATGTTATAGCTAGAACAGACTACAATCAATTTACACTTATTTTTTCTCGTCCAAGCAAGGAACAGTCTTTTAAAGATGTAGATATTATTCGTCAAAGTATCTCTGAATTAAAATTAAAATCTGCTCAAACAGGTCCCGTAACGGTAACCATAAGTGGTGGATTTGTTATTAAACCAAATAATGTTTCTCTTGAAGAAGCATCAAGAGAAGCAAAAAAAGTTTTAGCGTATTCTAAAGCCAAATGGACAAACAAAATCACTCAGATAAGAGATATAGCAGAGGATGAGCTATAAGAAAGAAACCTTTACTTTATGGCTATCCAAGCCCATTGCGGCTGTATCTTTATCTCCCTCTAAAAGTCTTTTAAACTGTTCTTGAGAAACAACCGGTAGATTTATCTCTCTGCCTGTTGTTTTTTCAATTTTTCTCTGTTCTCCATCAAACAGCAAAATATCTTTTTTTCCTCTAACAACAATAAAATCAGCGTTGTTATCTTTAGCTTGAAGTAAAATTTCTCCCGCTATTTTCAATGAAAAGTCATCACTTACAAGAGTTGAGTGCGGTGCCAAATCTTCACTCTTTAAGCTTATATCTATGTAGTTTGCTTTTGAATCTTTTATAACAGAGGCACAAGAGCTTTTATCTAAGCCATCATACGATGCTACATTGAAACCTTCAAAGTATTGAGATATATCTACATTATCTATGCTATCGACGCTAGAGTTGTCTATACCGGAAAATTGAACTTTTTTTAGCTTTGCAAAAAGAGCTTTTATCTTGTGCTCTTTAGTAACATCATAGTTAAAAACTCTATTTTCTAACGATGTGTGATACCAAATACCATCATCTTTTTTAGATATCATTTCTAATATTTCATCTGTAAGTTCAGGATTTTGCTCAATTATATCACTAGCAATGAGCAAAGAGTGATCTCCGATGTAATCTCTTTTTATATTGTATGTATTTGATGCATAATAATCTAGTTCATAATTTTTTGCATACTTATCCATGTCCATAGAAGTTAGATAACTCTCAAATGCAGCTATCTTTTGTAAAAAATCTTTCTTATCAATAATTAAATCATTGATAGCTCTAAATTTACTTATCGGTTCAATAATAAATTCATTCGATGTTTTATCCACTATGTTAGCTATAAACTCGTTTGAGTTTAAATATAGATTATTTATCTTTAGATTAAAATCAACACTAGGCTCATATGCAAACTTTTCTATAGAATTTATTTTATTCAATAGACTAAGAATCGTATCTTTATCCTTGTACTCAAGAGTGTATTTTTTATAATATGGTAAATAATCAACTTTAGAGTCAAATCTAAACAGTTCTACATGTACTTCTTTTATCATGACTTTCCTTGCAATATTTATAATAAAAATAAGGTTGAAGTATAGCACAAATTATTAAAAAATTTCTTGCTTGAAAATGTAAGAAAAAATTCTTTACAAAACACCCATTTTAGACTATACAAAGGGTAAAGATTGTATAATCCAAAATTATTTTATTCTTATAAACAAAGGAAAGCTAAATGAGTATTCCCATTTATACTTACGATGCCGTTATTGTAGGAGCAGGTCTTGCCGGCTGTGCTGCTGCAAGAGAGTTACAAAACGCAGGGAAGAAGGTCGCTGTTATTACTAAGCTTCATCCACTTAGAAGCCACTCAGGTGCTGCTCAAGGTGGTATTAATGCTGCTTTTAGTGATGAAGATAGTGTTGAATTGCATGAGTATGATACAGTTAAGGGGTCTGATTATTTAGCAGACCAAGATGCTGTTTCATTTATGTGCGAAAAAGCTCCGGAGACTATTCGCTGGGCGGAGAGAATGGGTGCAGCATTTAGCAGAACTGCTGATGGAAAAATTGCTCAAAGACCTTTTGGCGGACAGTCATCACCTCGTGCATGCTACGCTAAAGACAGAACCGGTCTTACACTATTACAAACTATTTATGAGCAAGCTCACCGTGCCGGTGTAAAATTTTGGGATGAGTGGTACGCTGCTGATATCATCTACAAAGACGGTAAAGTTTCTGGTGTAATCGCATTTAATATCCGTGACATGCAAATGGCAATATTTAATGCAAAATCTGTTATGTTTGCAACTGGAGGATATGCTCGTTCATACAAAATCAATTCAAATGCACATGCAAACACCGGTGATGGACTATCTATTGTAGCAAGACACGGTCTTCCTTTAGAAGATATGGAATTTGTACAGTTTCATCCATCTGGACTTTCAGGAAATGGTGTTTTAATCTCTGAAGCTGCTCGCGGTGAAGGTGGAAAACTTTTCAATTCTCTTGGTGAAAGATTTATGGAAAAATACGCTCCAAATGCGATGGAACTTGCATCTCGCGATGTTGTTTCTCGTGCAATCCTTAATGAGATCAGAGAAGGCCGCGGTGTTGGTCCAAGAAAAGATGCAGTTTATATAGATGTAACTCATTTAGGAAAAGACCTTATTATGGAAAGGCTTCCTGAACTTCGTGATTTAGCTATCACTTTTTTAGGTCTTGATATGATTAAAGAACCTATTCTTATCTCTGCAACTGCTCACTACTCTATGGGTGGTATACCAGTAAACATTGCTGGAAATGTTCGTAAAAATAACACTGAATTTGTTGAAGGTTTCTATGCAGCGGGTGAGTGTTCTTGTGTATCAGTTCACGGAGCAAATCGCCTTGGGGCTAACTCAGTACTTGAAGCTCTACTTTTTGGTCGTTTTGTTGGAAAAACAATGGTTAAAGAAGTTGACGATATTGAGCTTCGTGTAGCTACACAAGAAGATGCAGCTACAGCTTTGGCTGAGATAGACTTCATGTTAAATAACAATGGGGATGAGACTATTACAAATTTAAGAGAAGAACTACAACAATGCATGACGGCTAATGCCGGTGCATTTAGAACTAAAGAGACTTTAGAAATTGCTGTAGAAAAAGTCAAAGAACTTCGTGCTAGATTTAAAAATATTCGCATAAAAGATAAATCAAAAGTATTTAATACTGAACTTCAAGAAGCAATAGAGTTTGGACATATGATTGACTACTCTGCATTTATTGTTGAGAGTGCTATTGCTAGAAAAGAGAGTCGTGGTGCTCACTTTAGAGAGGACTTTAATACTCGTGATGATGAAAACTTTCTAAAACATACAATGGCTTATATGAAAGAAAATGGTGATATTTCACTTGATTACATGGATGTAGTACTTGGCAAACATGAACTTAAAGCAAGAACATACTAAGGAGAACTTATGAGTACAAATAAAATTACTACACAAAAAGTAAACTTCAAGGTATTTCGTTTTAATGCAGATGAAGATTATCTTCCATACTATGAAGACTACAGCATGGATGTTACTTCAGAAGAAGTTGTTTTAGATATTTTAAATAGAATTAAATGGGACCATGATGGTAGTTTTTCTTACCGTCGTAGCTGTCGTCACGGTATCTGTGGTGCATGTGCTATCAAAGTAAACGGTCGTGCAACTCTTGCTTGTAAAGAGAGTATGACAACAATGCTAGAGTACTTTGGCAACGAGCTTACTATTGAGCCGTTAAGCACTAAAAGAGCTGTTAAAGATATGATCATTGACAAAGGTGATTTCTGGGAGAAGCATGATGCTATTCATCCATACTTAATCTCTGATGTCCAAGAGCACCCAGAAAACGAGCATATTGTAACACCGGAAGAATCAGAAGAACTTCTTGATTCAGATCTTTGTATCCAATGTGGTGCTTGTCACTACGCTTGTCCTGTTGTAGAAATCAATGAAGATTTCTTTGGCCCTGCTGCTTTTGCTAAAGCTTACCGTTTTGAAGCTGATGTTCGTGATGATGCTCATACAGAGAGACTTCTTGAACTTCACGAAGAAAAACAAGGTCTTTGGGACTGTGTAAAATGTTTTGAATGTGCTGAAGTTTGTCCAAAAGAGGTTAACCCAATTGAAAAAATCACTAAACTTCATCAGATGTTATTTGCTGAGGGAGTTGCAACAAGTAATGTAGCTACTCGTCATGCTGTTGGATTTAAACACTCAATTGAAAAACACGGTGTGCTTGATGAAGGTCAGCTTGTTCTATACTCTGAGGGTGCAGGGATTGTTAAACACATACCGGTTGCATTTAAAATGTTCAAAAAAGGTAAAATAGTTATGCCTTGGAATATGCCAAAATCTGATAATCTTGATGAAATTCAAAAACTTGTTAAATCATCATCAACTGTAAAGTTCTAGGAGTCACTAAATGGGAAAATTAAAATACGCACTTTTTACGGGATGTACTGCAAAACAAAGTACTCCTGAGCAAATGATGTCTACAATGGCGGTTGCTAAAAAACTTGATATTGAGTTGATAGAACTAACGGAAGCTTCTTGTTGTGGAGCTTCTCACCTACAGGATTATGATGACTTTTTATCTTTAGTTTTAAATGCAAGAAATATCGCCTATGCTGAAAAACATGAACTTACTATGGTTACAATCTGTAATACATGTCAGTTAAACACTGCAATGACAAAACATAGACTAGATAATAATGCTGATCTAAAAGCTAGGGTAAATGAAAAACTAGCAGAAGTTGGCTTAGAGTACAAAGGCACCTCTCTTGTAACTCACTTTTTGTATGCTATTATTGATGATTTTGGTCTTGATAAGATTAAAGAGATGGTTGTTAAGCCTCTAAACAAATTTAATATTGCACCATTTTATGGATGTCATAATATTCGTCCGTCTGAGCTTCATAATGAGTCTCACAAGACAAAAGAAAACCCATACAACCCTACTTCACTTGATGATTTAATTATTGCTTGTGGTGGTGTTAATGTTGATTATGAAGAGAAAACCAAATGTTGTGGTTTCCATGTTGAACTTCAAGCTCCTCATACTGCTGCAGTTTTAACAGGTAATGCAATTGCCGGTGCAGTTGATGGTAACGCAGATATGATGGTAACTCCTTGTCCACTTTGTCATTTAAAACTAGATACTCAAACTGACCATGCTTCTGAAGCTATCGGTCGTGAAGTTGAGCTTCCTGTTCTTCATATGCAACAAATGATTGGTCTTGCTCTGGGATGTACATCTGCAGAGCTGGGACTTAAGCATCATGTTACAGAAGTTGACTTCGCTTAATAGACTTCTTTCTTTCCCGCGTTTACGCGGGAGATTCTTTCTCTAATCTACTACTTATTTTTTAAAATGGAATTTACATGTCAAACTCAATCGAAATCATATCTTGGAATGTTAATGGAATTCGTGCCGTTGGGAATAAAGAAGCTCTTAAATGGATTGATGAGAGAGAACCTGATATATTATGTCTACAAGAGATAAAAGCTCTACAAGAGCAAATTCCCGATAATCTATTTGATAAACAATACCAAGATATTTTAGTTAATTCTGCAACAAAAAAAGGTTATAGCGGGACTATGACTTGGGGTACACTAAAGTCTGACTACAACTCTACATGTCAACATGTGGATACAACAAGTGAAGGTCGAATTGTAGAGACTCACTACGATGATATTGTACTTTTTAATGTATATTTTCCTAATGGTCAAAAAGATGAGGAACGATTAGCTCATAAAATGAAGTTTTATGATAATTTTTTATCTCACTGTGAAACATTAAGGGAAGATGGTAAAAGCATAATTATTTGTGGGGATGTAAATACAGCTCACAAAGAGATTGACCTTAAAAACCCAAAAGCAAACTCTAAAACATCAGGCTTCTTGCCAATTGAGCGAGAGTGGATTGATAAACTAGTTGATCACGGCTATATAGACACCTTTAGATATGTTAACGGTGACGAAGTTGATAGATATAGCTGGTGGTCTTACCGCTCAAGTGCTAGGCTTAAAAATGTCGGATGGAGGATAGATTACTTCTTTATATCTGAAGACTTATGCGAAAATTTAGAAGATGCCTTTATATTGGACCATATAGAAGGTTCAGACCACTGTCCGGTGGGGATAAGAATTAGCATTTAAAGCAAAATATAATATAATAAAACATATAAATAAAACCGAGAAGATATGAAAAAAAACAAAATAGACAAGACACCGGCTAAATTAGATTTTACACAAAGCTTAACAGGGTTGATTTTAGCCATATTTATTATGGGACATCTTATCTTTGAGGCATCTATCTTGATATCTAATGAGTTGATGTACAAAGTTACAATTATGTTTGAAGGGTATTACTTTTTTGGAGAAACATATCCGGGTATTGTCTCTTTTTTAGCAGGATTTATTTTTGTCATATTTATAATTCATGCAGCTATAGCACTAAGAAAGTTTCCGGACAACTATAGGCAGCACAAGGTGATGAAAGAGCATATAATCAGAATGAAACATGAAGACACCTCTTTATGGATAGTTCAGCTAACAACAGGTTTTATCATGTTTTTTATAGGTTCGGTTCATCTTTACATGATGATGGCAGAACCCTCAGATATCGGTCCATACGCCAGTTCATACAGGGTAGTTTCAGAGCATATGTGGCCTCTGTATTTTTTACTTCTTTTTTCTGTTGTTACACATGCTTTTATAGGCTTATATAGACTAGCTCTTAAATGGGGATTCATGGAGGGGAAAAGTACAAAAACTTCAAGAAAAAGATTTAAATTCTTAATGAAGTTTTTGATAGTTGTGTACTTACTCCTTGGTATTTTCACTTTAGCAAAATATATTTATATAGGCAATACACATGACTTTAGTGATGGTGTTAAATATAAGTCTGAAACTATTATTATGGAGAATCATTAATGAATATTATTTACACGGATGTACTAGTCATTGGTGGTGGTCTTGCTGGTCTTAGGGTTGCTACGGGTGTTAAAGAGCGTGGACATGATGTAGTTGTTCTAACACTTGTTCCTCCAAAGCGTTCACACTCTGCAGCAGCTCAAGGCGGGATGCAAGCATCTTTGGCAAATTCAAAAATGGGTGAAGGTGACAACGAAGATGTCCACTTTAGCGATACCATCAAGGGAAGTGACTGGGGAGCCGACCAAGAGGTAGCTAGAATGTTTACCCATTGTGCTCCAAAAGCCATAAGAGAACTGGCACATTGGGGCGTTCCTTGGAGTAGAGTTAAGCGAGGAGACAGAACGGCTATCATTAATGCTCAAAAAGTAACTATTACAGAAAAAGATGAGGCTCACGGACTTATTACTGCAAGAGATTTCGGTGGTACTAAAAAATGGAGAACCTGCTACACATCAGATGGAACAGGACATAGTATGCTTTATGCAATGGACAACAAGGCTCATGAAGATAAAGTAGAGATTCATGAAAGACTTGAAGCGATGTCACTAATCCATGAAAATGGACGCTGTTGCGGTGCTATTGCGAGGAATCTAATGAGCGGTGAGTTGGTAGCATATGTAAGCAAGGCAACAACTATAGCTACAGGCGGATATGGACGAATCTACAGCGTTTCAACAAATGCTATCATATGTCAAGGCATGGGACAAGCTATAGCACTTGAGACAGGAGTAGCAACTTTAGGGAATATGGAAGCAATTCAGTTTCATCCAACTGCAATCGTTCCCGTTGGGATTTTGACTACTGAAGGCTGTCGCGGTGATGGAGGACTTCTTTTAGATAAAGATGGCTACAGGTTTATGCCAGATTATGAGCCGGAAAAAAAAGAGCTGGCATCTCGTGATGTTGTAAGCCGCAGAATGACTGAACATATAAGAAAAGGCAAAGGCGTTAAATCCCGCTATGGAGATCATTTATGGCTAGATATAACTATACTTGGACGAGAACACATAGAAAAAAATCTTAGAGAGGTAAAAGAAATCTGTGAAAACTTTCTTGGAATAGATCCGGCTGTAGATTGGATACCGGTACGCCCTACTCAACACTACTCCATGGGTGGTATCAGAACAAAATACACAGGTGAATCTCAAACTTTAAAAGGTCTTTACTCGTGTGGTGAAGCAGCTTGCTGGGACCTGCACGGGTTTAACAGACTAGGCGGAAACTCTGTAAGTGAAACCGTAGTATCGGGAATGTTAGTAGCTGAATATATTTCTGATTTTTGTGACTCTCAGGAGAGTTCTATCAATATTCATTCTTCAACAATTGAAAAATTTTTAAAAATACAAGAAGACAAAATAACAGCACTTTTAACAAAAGAAAATGGTGAAGATGCTTATGTACTTCGTCGCCGTATGGAAGAGATTATGATGGATAAAGTCGGAATCTTTAGAAATGGTGACGATTTAAAAGATGCTGTAGATGAACTTGAAGAACTCTTAAAAAGAAGTAAAAACATAGAGGTATTTCGCTCAAAAAGTCGCGCTGCAAATCCAGCTTTGGTAAATGCTTACAGAACCCAGAAGATGATTAAGATTGCGTTAACAGTAGCTTATGGAGCACTTCTAAGAACAGAGAGTCGTGGTGCACACTCTAGAGAAGATTATCCTTCTAGAGATGATGCTAATTGGCTTAAAAGAACTATAACAAGCTGGGAAAATGAAGAGCAGACCCTTCCAACGGTAAACTATGAAGATATAGATATATCCAAAATGGAACTTCCCCCTGGTTTTAGAGGCTACGGAAAAGATTTGACAAAGCACAATACAGATACACACACAAGACAGATCATTGTCGATGCTGTAACGGATAAACTTAAAAAAGAGGGAGCTTCTCGTATGGAGATTCAAAATGCTCTTATGCCATTTATTGATAAACTACCTAAAAAATATCAAGGTATTAACGAGAGATTAGGAGAAAATGTATGAGTGACAAAAAACCAAGACTTTTAAAAATAAACATACTTCGTTTCGATCCGCATGACCCTGATGATTTTCCACACATGGAGACTTTTGAGATACAAGAGGCTTACGGAATGACTCTTTATATAGTTTTAAATGCAATACGAGAACATCACGACAATTCACTAATGTTTGATTTTGTATGTCGTGCAGGAATCTGCGGTAGCTGTTCTATGCTTGTAAATGGTCGTCCTACTCTGGCATGCAGAACACTTACCTCTAAGCTTGATGAAAACATTACTCTGGCACCACTTCCTCTTTTTAAGTTGATTAAAGACTTGTCCATATACAGTGGTGAGTGGATGCGTTATCTTAACGAACATCTTGAGACTTGGATACATGACAAAGAGAGTGAGCTAAATGTTGATAAGATAGAAGAGAGAATGGATCCTGATCTAGCTGATGAGATATATGAGCTTGACAGATGTATTGAGTGCGGATGCTGTGTCGCAGGTTGCGGTACCATTCAGATGCGCCCAAAATTTACAGGAGCCGTAGGCTTAAACAAAATAGCCAGATATCATTTAGATCCAAGAGATAAACGCAGTGACGAAGAGTATTACGAGCTCATAGGTAATGAAGATGGCGTTTTTGGGTGTATGACACTTCTTGGATGCGAGGATGTATGTCCAAAAGATTTGCCTCTGCAGAGTAAAATTGCATATCTTAGACGCATGATGATTAAAACAGGTTTGAAGTAAATTTAATATTATAAATTGGAACACCACTTGCTGTATAACCTTTGATTATAAAAGGAGTTATCATGCAAAACACGGTTGTAGAAAATTTAGGTGGATACCCACAAAAATTAGTAGATTTACAATGGCTTGAGGATGAGCTTCATAATGTAAATCAAGATGAAGTCAATCTTGACTGGAACAAACAACGAAAGTGCGTAGAACATAAATTTTCAGATGATTGGGAAGTTGAATACTATGTTTTAGATCATTGGGCAAGCCATGTAGGTGCACGCTTTAACATGACAGAAGATGCCAATAAAAATGGCTACTATTCTGCTTTTATCTATAGATAACTCTCTTTTATAAAAGAGAGTTATAATATTATTTAGCCTTAGGTCTAAAGGCTTTTATGACTTTTTCATCAGTTTCAATGAATGGACCTTCAATTAAGTCTATACAGTATGGAACTGCCGGAAAAACTGCATCTAAACACTCTCTAATTGATTTTGGTTTTCCAGGTAGATTAATGATCAGAGATTTTCCTCTTATGCCCGCTGTTTGACGAGAAAGTATAGCTGTAGGAACATACTGCAAACTAACTTGACGCATAAGTTCACCAAAGCCCGGCATCATCTTCTGGCAAACATTCTCTGTAGCTTCCGGTGTAACATCACGAAGTGCCGGCCCTGTACCACCTGTTGTAACAACTAAACAGCACCCTGCCTCATCGCAAAGCTCTTTCATAGTAGCTTCTAATACATCTTGTTCGTCCGGGATACATCTATAAACTATCTCAAATTCACTAATCAAATAATCTTTCATAGTATCTTGAATAGCAACTCCTGATATATCTTCATATATACCTTTACTAGCTCTATCACTTGCTGTAATTACGCCTATTTTAATTTCACTCATACTTTTTTTCCTTTGCTTTTTATATATTAATTTACTGAGTAGATTTATTAACGGTTCTAAAAATTAAAAAGATAAAACAAGAGGTTTTATCAATTTTTAGCCTCACAGAAACTACAAGGATGTAGTTTCGAGAATGAGTTAATAAATCTGCTTAGTAAATGTCAATTACCTTATTTGTAAAAAATGATTTGCATTTTTTATGTATGTCACAGTAGCTACATGTAAAAAAAACTCTCTAGCAGACTCTACATCTATAATTTTGTCATTACCGCCGAGATAAACTTCAATCTTAACACCTCTGTTGGATAATGACTTAAGCTCTTGCAGATTCCATTCATAGTTAAGTAACTCTTCAAGTTCACAAACATCAGTTTCGTAATGCTGTGTATCTTTTTTAGAATGCGGATAAAAGCACAAATCAATAAAATTTATTAAATATTTATCTTTATCTTTTGTATAAGCGATTATTTGAAGTTTTTTAAATTTTTTACTTTTGTTTTGAAAAAATGCTGGGGAAAACAGTTGCAGAGTATCTATTCTTTTTCCATGGTTTAATTGTTCTTTTACATATTTAAAAGCTTTAATAGCACCATAACTAAAGCCGCAAACACTATACTCAGAACTGTTTATATACTCTTCAAATAAAGATTCTTCATCTTTTAAAGAAAAGCCACTCTTAAACAGCATCGATTAACTTTTTAACATCTGCTTTTGTAATACTTTCTCTCTCAATGAGAACACTCTCTACACTGGACATAACATCCATCATAGACTCTAAAAGAAGTTTTGTCTCTTGGTACAATCTATTCATCAGATTTTCTTCTTCATGCTCTAATGCTATTAAAGATGTACCCATTCCGTAATCATTAATCATATTTGAAACAATAACTTTTGCTTCATCTAAGTCTGCTTTAGCACTGCTAGCATGTTCTGTAAATTTTATATCGCAAGCTGCCATACCGGCTAAAAGCATTTTAACTCTTGATTCTAACTCATGTTTTATAAGCGGGTCATTGGTTGTTGGAGTAAGTTTCTCATTTGAGAGCATTAGTTTTTCAAACGGCAAATCAAAGTAAGTTGCACATATTACTTTGGCCGCTTGATAGGATACATGATATTCTTTTTGTTTTTCACTTAGTATTTGAAGTTTTTTCTTTCCAAACATTACTTTGTCTTTTACCATATGAATATGATCTATAGTTACTTGAAAATCTTTTTGTCGTAGCGAAAGAAGAGCTGCTTCATTTACAAGCGCAGCCAAAGAAGCACCACTAAATCCTACTGTCATATTTGCTACAGCTTTAACATCTAATTCGTGAGGTATTTTATTTAGATACTTAGATAAAATAGACTCTCTTTCGCGTTTTGTAGGAAGCTCCACAAAAACTCTTCTGTCAAATCTACCTGAACGAAGAAGTGCAGAGTCTAGTACATCTATCTTGTTTGTGGCAGCTACAACAATCACTCCGCTAGAGTTTTCAAAACCATCCATCTCTGTTAAAAGTTGATTTAGTGTAGATTCTCTCTCATCATTTCTTTGTCCATCTCTTTTTTTACCAACCGCATCTATCTCGTCAATAAAAATTATTGATGGTGAGTTGTTTTTAGCCGCTTGAAAAAGCTCATGTACTCTTTTTGCACCCATTCCAACATAAATCTGAACAAACGAAGCACCACTTTGATAATAAAATGGCACACCTGCTTCATTGGCAACAGCTTTAGCAATCATAGTCTTACCAACTCCCGGAGGTCCAACTAAAAGTACACCTCTTGGCATTCGTGCACCAAAACTTTTATATCGTTTTGGGTTTCTCATAAAGTCCAAAATCTCTTCAAGTTCTATCTTAACATCACTTATCCCGCCGATGTCACTAAATGTCACATCACTTCTTATTGAGACTATCGGTTGAGTTGAATCAATAGAAGATCTATTACCTGCACTTTTTGTTGCTTGGGAAATAGATAAGCCGTTTTTTTGATACCATCTATATATGAGTGTTCCTAAACCTAAAATAAGCACTAAAGATAGGAGATACACAACAATACTGGAACCACCTTTTGACTCTACTTCATACTCTAAAAACATTTGAGGAGTAACCTGAGAAGATGCAATCTTATAAACATTTTTATCTGTTTTAAGATAAACATAATCTTTTGAGGCTACTACACTCTTGACTGTGTGATTTTGTAAAATTTTTGTCGCATCTTTTAAAGAGATACTTTCTGAGTTATCTCTTAGTATTGCAAATAAAACCAGTATAATTACTAAAAAAGCTGATGCATAAAGTGCTACTCTGTTTGACTTAGACTCGGCCATAGTTAGACTCCTCTTTTACGGTGTAATTTTTAATATTTACCCAATTACCGATTAAGTCTTCATCAGACTCAATTAAAATCTTATTAAAGTGTTGATCATGTCCTACATACAGACCATCTTTTTCACTCTCAACAAGAACATCCAACTCACCATTAAAAGCTTTTCTAAACTCAAGATTTTTAGATTTAACTATGTTTTCAAGCTCATGCAATCTCTCTTTTGCAAGTTTACCGTTTACTTCAGGTTTCATTGTAGCGGATGGTGTGCCGTCTCTTTTTGAATAGGTAAAAGCATGTAAGTGCGTTAATGGCAAATCTCTGACATTTTTCATAGCTTCATCCCAAAGTTCTTCACTCTCACCCGGATGACCTGTTATAAAATCTGTACCGATTGCAAAGCCTTTGCTTGCAAGAAGTTCAAAAAGTTCTCTATCTTGTTTGTAAACATTTCTTCTATTCATAAACTTTAGCATTTGAGGCGATGTATGCTGAAGGGCAATATGAAGATGCTTCTCAAGCCATGGTTCACCTAGTATCTCTTTAAATTCATCTGTAATCTGGATAGGTTCAACACTGCCGAGTCTAATGCGTCTTACACCTCTTATTTGAGAGATTTTTTTCATAAGTTTAGCAATTGAGCTGTCTGTTTTTTGTCCATAGCTTCCAACATTAGTTCCGGTTAAAATAAACTCACCAAAACCATTAAGAGCCAGTCTTGTAATCTGTTCTAGTATTCTTTTTTCATCCATACTTCTCGCATCACCGCGAACAAATGGGATGATACAGTATGAACAGCGAAAATTACAGCCTTCTTGGATTTTTATAAATGCTCTGCTTTTACCAATAAAATCATCAACAACTGCTTCATCAATATAGTTTAAATCACCAGGCTCGTAAAAAGGTTCTTCCTTTGAGAGCATAGCGTCTATTTTTAGTTTTTCACTCTGACCAAAAACTCCGGCCACTCTACCCTGCTCTAGTAATTTCTCACCTTTTGTATGTGCTCCACAGCCTGTTAAAAAAACTTTTGCATCACCTATTTTTTCTACATGTGAAAGATAAGAGCGAACATGTGTATCCGCCCCGTTTGTAACTGTGCAAGAGTTCACAACAACAACATCTGCTTCATTTTCATTCTCAGTAACTTCATACTCTTGCATGGCACTCATCATTACTTGAGAGTCATACAGATTTGTTCTGCAACCAAAAGTTTTAAAGTAGACTTTTTTCAAATTAAACTACTTCATCGTTTGTTGCAAATGGAGGCTTTTTCTTTGCTGATTCTTCCATATGTAACATTTGTGTAGGGTATGCAATTGTTATATCATCTTCTGCCATAAATGCATCGACAATCTCAGTTGAGATAATACTTCTAAGGGTGAGGGTTGCATAAGCATTAGTCAAATACCAAGCATCAATTGATATACCATTAGATTCTATAAAAGAAAAAATTCTAGGCTCAACATTTGTATTTTTTAAGCTGTACTGATTTCTCAATTTATTTAGTTGCTTTCTTGTAATGTCAGTATAGCCCTTGGAGTATTTTTTTGTTATCTCTTTAGCTAAATGCATCGCTTTTTTATGATTAGAATCATATGTGATAGTTATATGTACTCCATCCCAAACAGTTTTTAAAGTAGAGTGCGTATAATTGGCAATCATTCGAGTAAACACATAGTTATTTGGAACAAATACGATTCTTCCCGCTCTTCTATTTTCAAGAACTGATGTAAGCGTTATATCTTCCAAGATTGTCATACGAAGAAGCGAGATATCCATTACATCACCTACATACTTCATTCCATCCATATCTACGCGTATTCTGTCTCCTACATGTATACTGCCGCCAATAACTATTACAAGCCAGCCAAGGATACTCATAAACCAGTCTTTCATGGCAATTGCTATACCGGCTGATGCAAACCCGAGTATGGTTACCAAGTAGCTGACATTTTCTATATAATTAAAAAACAAAATTATAATAATAAGAGTAAAGTTCATAAATGTGATTATCTTATTTGCCATATAAAATCGTTCATGATCGGTTATGTACTTTTTAACAACTAACTTAAGTAAGAAAAATATAACAAAAACTATTGCAACGATAACACCTATTTTTGCTATTTTAACGATTTGATTATTGACATCTTTATTGATATTCGTTTTACTGATTTCTAGTCTTTTTTGATAAACATCTGCTGTAACACTAATCGTATCTAAAGCTGTTTCAAATCTCTCTAGCTGTTTTGCTTTACTTTGAGCCTCTTCTTTATATATAGAGTCTGTATCAATTGCTTCTATCTCTTTATATATTCGTCCTTCTGCTCTTAAAAGAGAGATTAAAGAGGCCAATTCATCTTTTTTTAAAATATAATCATTGTAGCTTTCATTCAATGTTTTAACAAGTGAAATACCTGTAAATATATCAAATGGATTTGTAATAGCAGGTATTTCATCAATATTTGGCGGGGTTAAAAGATTGGAAAAAGGTGAGCTGTCTTTTTTCTTAAGTTTTTCTATTTGCGATGTCAGTATCTTCTCTCTTGAAATAAGTGCATTTAGTTCATCGTTTTCTGTCAGAGATTTTTTTCTTTTTTTCTTAAGATAATTTATTCTTTTTGTTATTTTTTCAAGACTCTCTCTAACATCAAGCGAAGTAAGATAAGATGCATAACTCTTCATCCATACACTGTCTTTATTAGCTATTTTTTCTTCTAATTTTTTTAATTCTGCTACATATTGGGCTATTTTTTCTTTTTTAAGGTCTTCTTGTTCAAGCTCTATACGCGTCTGTTCTTGCTTATCAATTAGTTTGCTATTTTTAACATTATCAGCAAGTAATAACGATGAACCAAGCAGTATAAATAGAACTATATTTTTCATCAAGACTCTCCAAATTTGTTTAATACACACATAACTGTTTCTTTATCAACCTTGTCTGTAATGGTAACATCACCAATACCTACTGGCAAAATAAAAGTTATAGAAGAGTCAGAACTTTTTTTATCTAAAAAAAATGTTTCATAAAAAGAATGAGGATTTTCAATTTTGTAAGATGTCGGTAAATCATATTTTTCTAGTAAAGTTTTTACTCTCGATACCTCTTTTTCATTCATAAGATTCATTTTTAGAGCTGTTTCATTAGCCATAACCATACCAATGGCCACAGCCTCGCCATGAAGAAATTTTTTATATTTTGTTTCATTTTCTATAACATGTCCAAAAGTATGTCCATAGTTCAGAGCAGCTCTTACACCGTGTTCTTTCTCATCTTTAGATACAACATCAGCTTTTGTTTGTACAGCCTGCTTTATGCACTCTTGCAAAACCTCCGGATTCTTCAAATCGGCACTTTCTAAAAACTCAAAAAACTTTTTGTTGAATGTAACTGCCATTTTAACTATCTCAGCAACACCTGCACCAAACTCCCGCGCGGGAAGTGTAGTTAAAAAATACGGGTCAATATAAACAGCTTTTGGCTGATGAAATGCTCCTATAAGGTTTTTTCCATATTTATTATTCATACCGGTTTTTCCGCCGACACTTGCATCGACCTGAGAGAGAAGAGTAGTTGGAATTTGAATAAAATCTATACCTCTTTGGTAGATACTTGCGGCATATCCCGTCATATCGCCGATTACGCCGCCACCAAATGCTATAAGCATAGATGAACGGTTAAAACGGCTCTCAAAAAGTGACTCTAAAATCGTATCTATACTCTCTTGATTTTTATACTCTTCACCATCTTTTAAAGTCACTATATGTAACTCTTTTGCAGAAATTTTTGTTAGAAGATATTTTAAATGCAATTTAGACACAGTTTCATTAGTAACTATTGCTACTTTTGTGTCGAAATGTAGTTTTGGAAGAGTATCTATGGTTATATCATATGAGTCATCAACAACTTTTTTAAGAGCTATGTTTACTTGCATTATTAGTCCGAAATTTTTAATTTTATAAGTGAATATATATTACTTAAAAAAGACTAAAAAATCGCTAAATCAATACTCTATATTTGAACAGGAATAAAAATTTGATGGTAACCATCAAGCTTATGGTAAAGTTTTTCACTGTCTGTCGATAAAAGAGAGTAAATTTTTCTTTTAGTTAATTTTTTCGTAAATGGTAAAAGTTGAACAAAATTATCTTTTTTTCTTAGGATTTTAATAGGATTCTCGTTCTCTTTAATAACTTTAATACTTTTTGAAAAAATTGTTGATAGGTTGTTGTAATGCTCTATAACAATCTCTTTATCTTCTTGGTGTTCACTCATGTAATTGTAAAGTTCTATATTAAAACTCATCTGTTCAGATATATCAAATATTGTTGAAGATATCTTCTCTAAATCACGATTATCTCCTAAAATAAGGGCAGCATCCTTAACACTTGAAAAAGACCTGTCTGCAATTTTAAGAACAGGCACATGTGATTCATATAGCGTAGTTCTCATATGGAAATCTTCAAACATCTCTTTTGAAACCATTATTAAGCCTACATGATATACTTTGATGTCTTCAAAGAATTTTTCTTTTAAATCACTGCTATCATACTCTATATCAATATCTACATCTTCACTTCTAAACTCTTTAATTTTCCATAAAAGAGATATATCATTGGGGTTTACTATCTTTATAATTAATCTATGTTCAAGCTTTTTATGTGCAAAAACCGCTCTTCTAACAAACTCTTCAACTGTTGAATGGTTTACAATGTTCATATCAAGGTAGAGGTAAAGATTAGAACCAAATGGTTCTGGAAACTGCCCAAGTTCCCTTTTAATAGCTTTATATACTGATTTTAAAACCGTAGGTTCACCAATTAATACAAGAAGATCATTTGGCTGAATCATTCTTCTGCGATTTGGCATAATTAGTTTTCTGTTTCTATACATGGCTACTATTCGCCAATCTTTTTGTTCAATCACACCTACATGTCGATACACAAATGAGCTTCCAAATGGAACTAAAACTTCCATTATTTCACCTTCACCAATACCGACATTTTGAGCAATTACCGGTACATTTGGCAGATAATCCAAAAGTCTTGAAGCTAATATTTCGTTTGTATTTATAAAAATGACATTAGAATCTTCACTCACTAAATTCCACTTATCCAAAACAATAACACGAAGCTGCTTTTTAATAGTTCTAATATTTTTGATTGTATGTTCAACATCAAGCTGATTTTCCATGGCAATAATGACTTGAACAAAATCCATTTTAAGTAAATTGGCTATCTTATAGAGACTTGTAGCGTCAAATTCATAAAATTTAAAACGCTTTGGGTTTGCATTTTCATATTCTTTAGCTTTACGCTGAACAACATAGTAAATATTTTCACTTGTATGCGTCTCTATTGTTCTATTAATAAAGTGATTACCAGTATCACCATCACAAATAACTAATATCTTTTTCATATACAATCTTATTTAAATTTTTAGCATTATATCATTTATCAAGTTATCTTTGTGATACTTGCGATTTTTTAATCCACATGTCTTTTTGTGATTTTTTCCATTTTTTATTAACAAAATAACCTGTAATCTTAACCCAGGCATCTGTTTTCTCATTTGATGTAAAAGAAGTACCTTTACTCCACTCATCAATTTTATTACCATCAATAGAATCATAAATATCACTATCTATTTTCAAACGAAATGGCCTTGCTTTAAATTTTGTAGTTGTAACTTCTTGCTTCATCATTAGTTTTGGAAAAACATTTTCTTTTTTACAGATTTTCTTATTATTAAGTAGTTTATTTATCTCATTATCTTTGGATATTAAAAGTTTTTTTTGTTTTTTTATTTGTTTTTTCAGTGTTTCTACTGACGCTGCCAAACTTTTATTGCTCTTAAGTAAATCATCGTTATAGTCTGTTTGAGCTTTTAATATTATATTTTTATTCTTCTCTTGCTTATACAAGTCTTCGTACTTTTTACATGTAGAATCATTTAAAAGGCTATTAGTAATTTTTTTATCTTTTAATTGAGCCTGACACTCCTCATAATCTCCTCGAAGTTCCGTTATATCTTTAACTATTGCTTCAATTCTTTGCATTTCATCTGCATATACAAATGACACTAAGGCTAATGTTATAAATATGATTTTCATTTATCACTACCTTTTTTAACTAGTTTAACACCCATCTCAACATGATGAGTGTATGGAAACTGATCAAACAGAGCCATATTTTCAACTACATGAGTTTTAGACAATATTGCTAAGTCTCTTGCCAAGGTTTCTGGATTGCACGATATATAAAGTATATTATCATATCTTGATGAAAACTTGCATGAAGCTTCATCCATACCGCTTCTTGGAGGATCGACAAAGATACTTTTTATGTCATATGAGTTTATATTTATATCATTCATTCTTCTAAACTCTCTAACACCGTCTAAAGCTTGAACAAACTCTTCCACACTCATTCTAACAAACTCGATATTGTGAACATCATTTAAAATCATGTTAGCTTTTGCCGCATTTATTGATGATTTTGAAATTTCTGTTGCCAATACTTTGTCAAACTTTTTTGCAAATGGTATAGTAAAGTTTCCGGCACCACAATAAAGCTCTAGCAAGTCTCCGCCATCATTAGAATTATTTAAAGCCCATGATATCATCTGCTCATTGACTTTGGAGTTTGGCTGTGTAAAACTATTTTCTATGTACTTAAACTTATATATTTCATCATTTATTTTTAATGACTCCGTAATATAGTCCTGCCCTATTACAACTTTTTGCTTGCGAGAACGCCCAATAATATAAATACCGAGTTCACCAGCAATGTCAGCAGCTTTAGCTTGCCACTCTTCATCTAGTTTTCTATGATAAAGAAGTGAAACAACTATCTCACCACTGCTTGAACTTAAAAAGTCAGCGCCAAATAGCTTAAAACCCATTTTTTTTTCAGTTATTGATTGTAAAAGTTTTGGCATTAAAAGAGATATAGATTCACTTACTTGAGGACACTCATCTATAAATACAACGCCTTTTTTATCAATATGATTCATAGCATACCGCATAATATCGCCATTACCAGTATCGAGGCACTTCGCATGCCAGATCTTAAACTCGCTTCTTGAACGGTAGTTTTGCTCTGGTGATTCATACACAGATATTTTACCGCTATAAAATGGCTTAAATCTCTCTATATTTAGTTCTAATTTTTGATTTAGTTGGTACTCGTAACCATTTTCATAGATTCTACAAGCGCCGCACTCTCCAAAATGTTTACAATCCATAATATCGCTCTACTTTATTGAAGAAATCAGATTGCCGATAAGCAAATTCCATCCATCTATGAGAACAAATACCAGTATTTTAAAGGGCAGCGCTATCATAACAGGCGGTAGCATCATCATACCCATAGACATAAGGATAGATGCAACGACCATATCTATGACTAAAAATGGCAAAAATAATAAAAAACCTATCTCAAAAGCAGTTTTAAGCTCGCTTATTACAAATGATGGAATAATTATAGATAAAGGCACTTCTTCGACTGTTTTTGGATTTTCCATATTTCTAATTCTCAAAAATAGTGCTAAGTCTTTTTCTCTTGTGTTTCTGATCATAAAATTCTTAAATGGCAGAGTTGTTTTATCAAAAGCCTCTTCGTAGCCTATCTTCTCTTCTATGTATGGTTTAATTCCCATCTCATAGGCCTTTGTACCAACCGGTTCCATCACAAAAAATGTTAAAACCATTCCAAGCATAACTAAAAGTTGAGTTGGAGGAACTTGCTGAGTACCAAGAGCTTGTCTTAAAAAACCAAAGACGATGACGAATCTTGTAAAAGTAGTCATAACCAGTACCATGCTTGGTGCCAAAAACAGTAGTGTTAAAAGAACTAAAACATTTAATGAGCTAACAAGCTGCTGTGGAGAAGAAGGAGCTGCTAGTTCAAAGTTCATAGTTGGAACTTGTACAACTTCAGCCCCTAAAAAAGAGACCAAACCAAGAACTAATAGAAATGCTCTTATCATTACTTAGTTACTGCCTTGTCTAAAACAGATTTTTGCACTTTTGCTTTAGTATCTTCCTCTGAGCCAAAAAAGTGTAATTCAACTCTACGGTTTTTTTCTCTACCTGTTTTTGTAGCATTTGTAGCTTTTGGAGAGAACTCAGAATATCCTGAAGCACTAATTCGTTTGGGGTCTACTCCATTAAGAAGCAACTCTTGTACTACTGATATTGCTCTAGCAGATGATAGCTCCCAATTATCTTTATAGATACTATCCGCTCCTGGACCTTGATTGTCTGTATGCCCTCGCGCACTTACTTTAGTACTATTGGGGAGTTCATCAATAATCAAAGCTATTCTTTTCAAAAACAGCAAAGCATCACTATTGTAGATTTTTGCACTTCCGGCTTTAAAAAGTAGTGCTGCGGGCAATTCAATGACAAAGCCTTCTTGTGCTTCTTCAATAGTTATAGCAGGTCCTTTACCCTTTTCCATAAGCTCATTTGCATCTCCAACAGCTGCTTGGACTCTATTTACCTGCTCAGAAGTTTCATCTCTTGACTCTATAGGTGTTGACTCTTGTATGCGTCGTTTTGAAACTTCAGTTTTTATACCGCCTTCTAGTACGCTCATCGCACCCGAGAGTGAACCGATAGCTTCTGAAATTTTCTTGGCATCCATTGTGGACATGGATAAAAGAAGAACAAAGAAACATAACAAAAGAGACATCAAGTCTCCAAAGGCCGCTAGCCAACCGGGGAGACATCTCTCACATTCTGGACATTTTGTTTTTTTAGCCATTAGTTAAATTGACTCACGCGTTCTTTTGGTTCTAAGAAACTAAGAAGTTTCGCTTCTAGTGCCCTTGGTGCATCTCCTGATTGTATTGACATAATTCCAGTAAGAATAAGCTGTTTTACTAATGTCTCATCATCGTTTCTGATGCCCAATATGATTGCAATAGGCGTACCGACAACATTACCGATAATAGCACCATACATCGTAGTAAGTAAGGCAACTGCCATAGATGGACCAATTGCAGATGGATCAGCCATATTTAAAAGCATTGCAACAAGACCGATAAGTGTACCAACCATACCCATCGCTCCTGCAAGTGCTGCCCACTGAGAAAATATTGAGCCATTTACTTTATGTCGCGTATATGTTTGTTCCATCTCAATCTCTAAAAGGTCTCGTATATTATCAGGTTCATTTCCATCAATTGCCATTGACAGACCTTTTTTTAAAAATTCGTTTTCTTCCTCATTTACTTCACTCTCAAGTGCCAATATACCGTCTTTTCTTGCCTTTGTTGCGAAACCTACAAGCTTCTTAATAAGTTCAGCTTTATCATCTGTGGGAGGCTTAATAGCAATCATAAATATTTTTGTAAAATTTTTCATCTGTTCTGGCTTAAATGAAATCATCAATGCGCCAATACTACCACCGATAACAATTAAAACAGAAGGAATATCGATATATGCACCAACTCCAACACCCATACTCATAGCACCTGCAAGAAGCGCTAAGATGAAAACAATACCAATAACCGTACCTAAATCCATTCAAATACCTTATAACAAAATATTACGCTTATAATACCACAAAAAATATTAGCCCCAACACTAAAAGTTAATTTTTATAAGTTTTATTTTAAATATAACCTCTAAAAGGGTATAATTTGAGTAATTTAACTTAACGAGTAATTTATGAACAATGATAAAATAAGTATAGTAATTTTAGCCGCAGGTCAAGGCAGTCGAATGAAGTCTCCAAAAGCAAAGGTCTTGCATACTATAAGCGGTAAGCCTATGCTGTATCATATTATAAAATCTTCTCTTGAAATCAGTGATGATATAACTGTGGTTGTTGCTCATCAAAAAGAAGCTGTTATAGAGCAGATAAGCTCTTTTTTTAACAATATAAACTTTGTTGTTCAAGATGCTAAAAACTTTCCTGGGACCGGCGGGGCTATGAAAAATGTCTCTATAAAACATGAAAAAATCTTAGTTTTAAATGGTGACATGCCTCTTATTACAGCCCAAGCTTTAGAGGGATTTTTAGATAGTACCTCTGATATTGTCATGTCTGTATTTGATTTGCAAAATCCAGATGGCTATGGTCGTGTTGTAATAGAAAATGGACAGGTACAAAAAATAGTAGAACAAAAAGACGCATCATTGGATGAGATAAAGATAACAACAGTAAATGCAGGTATTTATGCTTTTTCAAAGGCTGTCATAGAAAAATATATTCCTCTACTTAGCAATGATAATGAACAAAAGGAATACTACCTGACTGATGTTATATCAATGGCGCGAGCTGATAGGTTAAGAATCTCTCCTCTTTTAGTTGACGAGCACACTTTCAAAGGTGTAAATTCTAAAAAAGACCTCTCTGATTCAGAAATTATTATGCAAGACAAAATAAAAACAAAGTTGATGAATGAAGGCGTAATCATGCAGCTTCCTTCAACAATTTACATCGAAGAAGGTGTTACTTTTGAGGGTGAATGTATAGTTGAAAACGGCTGTCGTATAACAGGAAATAGCCTCATTGTAAACTCACATGTCAAAGCCGGAAGTGTCATAGAAGATTCCATCGTTAAAAATTCTGATGTTGGCCCGATGGCGCATCTTCGCCCCGCTTCATACATAGAGGACACTCATATAGGTAATTTTGTAGAAGTTAAAAAATCATCTCTTAAAGGTGTAAAAGCCGGACATTTAAGCTATATAGGTGATGCTCAGGTCGATGAGGGAACAAACATAGGTGCAGGTGTAATAACATGTAACTATGACGGCATAAAAAAACACAAAACAATCATAGGCAAAAATGTTTTTGTAGGGAGTGACTCTCAGCTAATCGCACCAATCACATTAGAAGATGATGTCATGATTGCAGCAGGTACGACTGTTAGAAGCGGCAAGATTGAGAGCGGTTCTTTGGCCGTAAGCACAGCTAAATTTAAAACTATAAAAGATTTTTATTACAAGTTTTTTAGTAAAAAATAGCATTAGTTTTTAGAGTAGCAATTGCTACTCTACATTGAAATGTGTACTCTTTAGTGTTGTAAATTTAGTTAGTTCTTTATCATCTTGAAGATTTAGTTTTTTGAGAACCTTAGGATTTACAACGAAAAAGCCCAATTTAACTTCTATCTTATCGCCGGCTTTTAGAGTTTCATCAAACTCAACAACTCTTTTTTCATTTGCTTTTATCATAGTGTCTTTGACCACTTCAGTAGCAATCCAAGGCATAGAGGGTTTACCATCTTTACCTATTACTTTTACAAAAGTATGTGTTTTAAGTGCTATCTGTTTTGCGTCTCTAACTAAAACAGTTCTAAGCTGAACCACTCTTAGAGGGTGAGTCATAAGGTTATGCGGTGCTTTGTTATCTATGATGACCTCAAAACCCTTTTGTTTATTGTTGAAATTCAGTTCAACATATTGACTAAGCATTTCAGGTTTTACTCTTGCGCCTGCAAAACCATGATATGCGTGCTGTTTAGTTTTAACGACTGTTGTAGCACTTCCATCTACTTTAGGCATATGACAAGTTATACAGTTTGATTTTTTATCTTTAGCACCCGCTTCATCAGTAGTACATACAGAAAATTCATGCGAGTTTTGCTTATGAGAATGACATCCCATACACATCTCACCATTATAAAATTTTTCATTTGTGTAGTCTATGTCATGATAAGCTGAGCCTACTGTTGTCTTGTTCATACCAAACCATGAAGTAACCTGTTTGTATTCAACCTTTTGGCTTTCTCTGCCCGGTTCAGCCGAAAAGAATGTTTTAGGTTTTTTTAAATAAACATTTTTGTTTGCCTGAGCATGTTTTTCTACATCCATTATTGTGTGACAACTAATACATGTAATACCTTCATGCTCTTCTTCTGCCGTAGTAGCATTTGGTGTGTGACATTTTGCACACTTGTAGTCGCCTTTAGCTTTTGCCGGATGCAAATCCCACACAGCTTTGTGAACCTTGTCCTCATATATAGAAGACTTCTTATGCATGGAGGTTTCAAACTCAGCAACGATAAGCGGGTGACACTTTTTACAAGATGCTGTATCAGCATTTGCAAAGAGTATTGAAGAGAGGGCTAAAATGTAAAGCAGTGTTTTCATATAATGAATCCTTTTAATAATTATAAGTTGAAATTCTATCAAACTTTTTTTGAAACAACTTGACATACATCAAATAAGCAATATTTTCGGGTTTAATTGCTTCATAGGATGTTTGTGATAAAATATTTGAAACAATCAGGAAATTATTTGAAAATACTTCACTTCAGCGATACTCATCTTGGATACAGTGACTTAGACATCTTAAATGATGAGAACATCAACCAAAGAGAAGCGGACTTTTATGATGCTTTTTCTCAGGTGATTGAGCAGATAAAAATTATAAAACCTGATTACATCATACACACGGGCGACCTCTTTCACCGCTCAAGCCCCTCAAACCGTGCCATAACTTTTGCGTTAGAGCAGATTAAAGTCATAGAAGAATTAAATATTCCTTTTATTCTCATTGCCGGAAATCATTCAACTCCCAGAACAAACCTAAGTAGTCCTATTTTAAAGATATTTGAAAACTTTAAAAACATACATGTATCTTACAAGCAAGAGTATAAAAAGGTATTGTTTGACGATGTTGTATTTCACACCCTGCCCCACATGAACGATGATTCAAAGGCTTTACAGCAGATAGAACTTTGCGAAAAAAACATAGATAAAAAGAAAAAAAACATCATGATGATGCACTGCTCTGTTGGAGCGGGCTATCTAATGCAGGAGTTTGGAGAGTGGGTTTATCCAAGAGATAAAGAGTATATATTTGAGATGATGGATTATGTAGCTCTTGGTCACTGGCATGGGTTTGGACATGTTGGCAAACATACCAATGTTTACTATAGCGGCTCGACTGAGAGAACATCACTAAACGACAAAAGAAACTCAAAAGGTTTTGTCCTAATCGATTTAAAAAACAAGCTGGATGTACAATATAAAGAGATAAAAATACGCCCAATTGTGCTTAAAGAGATACATTGTGAGTATTATGAAAACTCTATACAAAACATAGACAGCACTGATACTAAAGACGCAATAGTAGAAGTAAGACTTACACACCTAACGGCACTTCAATCTATAGACATCCAAAACTCTGAGATAAAAAAGCTATTTCCTGAAGCCATGAGTGTGAGTATAAAAAGAGAGTTTAAAAAGGGTGTTAACGAAGCAGAAGTAAACGGAGTGGAAGCTCTTTCTTTGCAAGAGTTTTTCCTAGAGCATTTAAAACAAGACTCTAAAACCCAAGAATACGACAGACTAAAAGACAAAGTACAAGAGCTGTTCGCACAGTACGAAGAGGTCACAGATGATACTCTGTAAACTTAAACTTGAAAACTTTAAAAAGTACATCTCTAAGACAATAGAATTTGGTGAAGGCTTGATAGGAATCATTGGCAAAAACGGAAGCGGAAAATCTACCATATTTGAAGCTATACTTTTTGCCCTTTATGGAGAGTTTAAAGATAGAGGAAACAAAGAACTTATCAGAAACTCAAATGCAAGTACAAAAGACGCTGTTGTCGTAGAACTTGAGTTTGAGTTTGAAGGTACTGAGTATAAAGTCATCAGAGAATTTCGTGGTAAAGCTATGAGTGCAAACGCAAAGTTTTATAAAAATGGCGACTTAACTACTACAGGAGCAAAAGAAGTCACTTCTGCCATAGTAAACCTCACAAAAATGAGCAAAGAAGCTTTTATGCATACGCTATTTGCTTCTCAAAAAGAGCTGACAAGCCTAAGCTCTCTAAAAAATGAAGACAGAAAGAGGATGATACGAAAACTTCTAGGACTTCAGAAGATAGATTTTATAGAAAAAGAGCTTGTAGAAAAGAGCCGTGAAATCAAGCGAGAGATAAACGCATTTGCAGAAGTGCTTTTAAGTGACGAAGATGTCAAAACAAAACAAGAGCAGATACAAATCAATGAGTCTGCCAAAGAGGCCGAGCAAAAAGAGGTGCTGAGTAAAAGTGAAGAGCTAGAGCATATAAAAACCAGAGAGCAGAGTATAAAAAAAGAGCTAGAGGTATTTGCTAAAACCAAAGAGCAGAAACAAAAACTATTTTCAGAACTTGAACTTGCAAAAAACTCTAAAAGCTTAGAAATCATGAACCAGGTAAAACTCTCAGCCGAGCTTCATGAACTAGAACACAAGCAAGATGAACTAAGCAAATTTGCAAATGTAAAAACAGAGTATGCAAACTTGCAAGAGCAGCTAAAAGAGCAAGATAAACTAAGAGAGTTCCAGCTCAAAAAAGAGGGACTGCAAAAAGAGCAAGCAAGTCTGCGAGACCAGTACACAAAAAGCAAATCAGACATCACTTCCCTTGAGAAAGCTTGTGTTTCGTACGATGAATATTTGGTAAATGCAAAAAACTTAGAGATAAGTATTGCTGCACTTCAAGACACCATAAGTACAAAACACACCATTGAAAACGAACTAAAAACTGAGATGGCGCACGAGCAAAAACAGATAGACATCACAAACCAAAAAATAGCAAAATTAAAAGAGCTTGGAAGTGAGCCAGAGTGTCCTACATGTACAAGACCTCTTTTAGATGAGTATGACAATGTCATCAACTCTCTTGTGGAAGTTGTAAACAACACTCATAAAAAAAAGATAGACGAATATAAAAAGCAGCTTGAAAATGTCAAGACTCAAAAAGCGGCATTTGAAGCGGATAAAAAAGCAAAAGATAAAGAGTTTTTGGAGCTTAGTAAAAATATAAGCATTATACAGAGCAAACTTTCTGTCTTGAAAAAAGAAAAAGATCACTTTAAAATAGTTGAGCAAAAAGGTCTAAAAAACAAAGAAGAGCTAAAAAAATTCGAGCAATACAACTACGATGAAAAGCTACATGTCAAAGTGAAAAACTCTATAAAAGAGATAGAGCCAAAATATAAACATGTACTAAGCCTTGAAACAGAGCTAAAAAGAGTGGTACTCGTAAAAGCTGACCTGGTAAAAGTGACTATAAAAATAGAACAGTTAGCTCTTACATGTAAAAAGAAAGAAGCTGAGTTTAAAGCTGTAGTTTACGATGATGTGAAGCATAAGCATCTGCTTGAAGAACATGAGAGCATACTCAAAACCATAGAGTTAAAAACAGCATTTATAAATGAGATAAAAGTCCAAATAGCAAAGATTGACGGCGAAATAAAAACAATACAAAATGCTCTTGAGAACAACGAAGCCCAACTAAAAAAAGTCCAATCTAAAAAAGCTGACCTTGTCGACTATGAGAAAATCAAGACAAGTCTAGCCGAGTTTAAAACAAAACTAAACGCAAAAGTTGCACCGCGCATTTCTAGCATTGCCTCTGACATGTACTCACAAATAACAAAAGGCAAATACCAACACATAGAGGTAAGCAACGACTTTGATTTCTTCATATACGATGAGGGCAAAAAGTACCCGATAGAGAGATTTTCAGGCGGAGAGATAGACTTGGCAAACCTTGTTTTAAGAATCGCCATCTCAAAAACACTCACAGAACTAAACGGAGCAAGCTCTATAGGCTTCTTGGCTTTTGATGAAGTTTTCGGAAGTCAGGACGAGAGCCGCCGTATGGAAATACTAGAAGCTTTTCATACCATCAAAGAGCAGTACCGACAGATATTTATCATATCTCATGAGATGGAGATAAAAGAGATGTTTGAAAGAGTTGTGGAGTTGTAAAATATGTATAAAATCACAAAAGAAGAAATTGAAATTGAAAGATCGCCTTCAGAAATATATGATTGGGTTTTTTCCACATTTGATAACTTCACATTAAAAACAGAAAAGACATCCTTACGATTATTGATGTATGATGAAATTAAGATTTTTGTAGAAGAATCGTACCCTTTAGCCCTTTTTTGTAAGTATTTTTTTGCTGAAGACAACTCAATAAAAATTAATCAAAAAGTAGGAAATCAATCATATGATGCAAAAGTTGATGGTTGTGAAAAATTTGAATTTATAGAAATTACAAACGCTATAAATGGGCATAATGAAAAATTACGAAATAGTGAATTAGATAAAACTGGTTCTGTTCCTGGAATTGGAGGAATAATTGTAAATGGCACTAAAGCAAGTGGCAATCAAACTGTGGAGTTTGAAAATATCGCTGTTTCTCATACTGGCATGAAAGAAGAGCAAAAAGCTTTAATTTTGAAAGCAATAGAAAAAAAATCTAAAATAGAATATCCGAACAAGACTATGTTAGTTGTTGCTTTTAATGATTTCACCACTTTCATGTCTAAAGAAGACATTACAGAACTTCAAATATTTATGGATAAAATATTAAGACCTAAAATTGATCGTTTTGTAGGTTTATCCTTGGTTGGATTATCAGGGAAAACATTTTTGTCAATTTAGCTTACTCCGAAAAGTATATCTCAGGGGTGGCATCCCCACTTTTTCTACATGTCAAAATAAAAACATTACAAAATGCCATATTTTTAAACCAAAACCTTTTTTCATGTAATAATCTATAAAAGCATATAGGATAGATTATGAATGAAGTATCAATTATAAACGAAGATACTATAAAAAATAAAATTTACTCTATACGAGGTTTTCAAGTGATGCTAGATAGAGATTTGGCGGAGCTTTATGGTGTTGAAACGAAAGTATTTAATCAAGCTGTCAAAAGAAATGAAGATAGGTTTCCATTTGATTTCAGGTTTCAGTTAAAAACAGCAGAAAAAGATGAACTGGTCACAAAATGTGACCGGTTAAATAGACTTAAACACTCTTCAGTAAACCCTCATGTTTTTACAGAACAAGGTGTATCTATGCTTAGTGCAATACTAAAAAGTAAAATTGCAATAGATATAAGCGTAAAAATAATTAGAAGTTTTGTAGAAATGAGAAGAATTTCAAATCAATATGCAGAATTATTTCAAAAAATTGAAAATCTAGAAAAAAGACAAATACTAAACGAATATAATAACGATGAAAAATTCAATAAACTCTTTGATGCCATAGAGGATAAATCCATAAAACCAAAGCAAGGAATCTTTTATGATGGGCAGGTCTATGATGCTTATATATTTGTGTCAGACCTAATCAAGTGTGCGAAGGTGAGTATCGTGCTTATTGACAACTATTGCGATGATAGTGTTCTTACCTTGCTTTCAAAAAGAAAGCTACATGTCAAAGCTAATATTTACACAAAAAACATCACAAAACAGCTGCAACTAGACCTAAAAAAACATAATACTCAGTATGAAAAAATTGAGTTGCAAAAGTTTGACTCTTCACATGACAGATTTTTGATAATTGATGAAAAAGAGCTTTACCATATAGGTGCTAGCTTGAAAGACTTAGGCAAAAAATGGTTTGCATTTTCTAAGTTTGAAATGAACGCTTTGGATATGTTGATGAAACTTCAAAAATAAAAATTTTTATTTTTCTTCAAAGGCTTATCAAAAGATTAAATAGTTATGTAATTGAAATATTGTACAATTCTATAATTATTTATCAAGGTTACATGTAATGCAACAACAAATTATAGACAAACTAAAAGAGCAATACAGTAGAGATTTGCGAAAGCAAGTTGTAAAGAGTATGCTACAGCATGAAAAGAGCAATGATAAAGAAGCACAAGAGTCTTCGTACAAAGTTATAAACCAAATTTTTTCATATGTTATGAGTGAACTTAGCTGGGATATGTCCCAAGACACTAACAGCTGGGATGACACTCCGCTTAAAATCATTAGTGAAGTATTTCCAAAAATACAAACGACAAAATGGTTTAAAGATCAACAACTACATGTAACAAAGTCTATTAGTCTGCAAGCTAATTAACTTAAAATATACTTAGAATTATAAAATTTATTCATATATACTATCTATTCTTTTATAATTCAGTTATACTGTTGCCAATGAAAGATGATTCAAGTTACATCTTTAGACTGCTTTGCATTGACGACCTCCGGTTACCAGTAAGATTCACCTAAAATAAAGCTTCATATTAGATTTTCAACCACCTTAGCAATGAGGTGTATTAAAACAAGGATTTACAATGGCAACATTAACAAACGGAACAGTTAAATGGTTCAACAGCGAAAAAGGTTTTGGATTTATCGAGCAAGAAGATGGTGGTAAAGATGTATTCGTACATTTCCGCCAAATTAACAGCAATGGTTACGATCGTGTTTCACTAAACGAAGGTCAAAAAGTGACTTTCGAAATTGGTGAAGGCGAAAAAGGCCCTCAAGCAGAGAATGTTACAGGTCTGTAACCTTTTCATGTGAGCGGATTTTTCCGCTCATCTTATTTTTAGCAGCCCCTCTCTAAACAACTTATCCAACTTCAAATCAACCTAAAATAATAAAATTCTACTATTCTCTTTGCAAATATGCTTATCTATTTTTAAACAATCTATGACATGAACTACTTATGCTATACTTTTAAATACAGACTAAAGGGGTGGATTATGTGTAAAGATGCAATCGTATTTAACAACAAACCTAAAGGTGTAACACTCGAAGCCGGTACTACATACTTTATTTGTAGTTGCGGAAAAAGCAAAGATGGGATATTTTGCGATGGAAGTCACGAGGGAAGCGAATGTTTACCTAAAAAAGTAACTGTGGAAAAAACTAAACCTTATCAGATTTGTATGTGTAAGACAAGTAAAAACTTTCCTTTTTGCGATGGAACTCATAGCTTTTACACAGACGATGATGTAGGCAAAGGTGTTAAACTATAAATCATAGTTTAAAAGTGCAACTACCTCATTTTGCTCTTCTGCTTTTGCATAATCAAGAGCAGTGAGTCCTTCTGAATCTTTTGCATTTTTATTTACACCACGACCTATAAGCAGTGAAACAATCTGCGTATTTCCACTCTCAGCAGCAGCCATCAAAATAGTGTATCCATCTTCATCTTTTGCATTAACATCTGCACCATTTTGTATAAGATAATTTGCAATGATAGGCATGTCTTCTGATTCACCCTGAACAGCATAACCTAAGAGAGTAGTGCCGCTATCATCAACAATACTGATAGAAGCACCTTTATCTATCAAAAATTCCACTAATTTATATTTTGCTTTTTTAATGGCAAATGTAAGTGCTGTCTTAGAATTTTTAGTAGCTAAGTTCACATCTGCTTTTTTATTTACCAAACTAATAGCAACATCGAGATTGCCTTCACTGCATGCATATATCAAAGCACTATACCCTGCACTGTCTTGCGCATCAACATCCGCACCTTTTTCAAGTAAAAAATCTACCATATTCAACTGATTATTTTTTGCAGCCCACATCAAAGCACTAGCACCGCCATTGCCTCTGCTGTTGACACTCTCTCCAGAAGACAAAGCTGATTTAAGTTTTGTCAAATCTTTATTTTTTCCAGCCAATACAAGAACAGACTCATTAGCCATAAGCAAAGAAGAAAATATCAAACCAAATATTACTAGGTGTTTTACAGCTTTCATGTGCAGTCCTGTTGTTAAATTAAAAACAAGCATGATTATAACTTATGAATTCTTATAATAACTCAATTTTTCACATGTACATAATGAGCGAAAACAGTCATTGGCGCATACAAAGGTGTAGACGGCATTTTATCAGAGCGTGAGAAAAACATTTAGATAGATAAAAAAATGATATAATAAACAAAATCAAGGAAGTAACAAATGAATATAATCAATATTTCTAAACAAAAAATATTTGACAATAAGAATCAGTTATATGCCTATGCACTTGTTTTTAAAGACAGCTCAAACAGCACTGAAATAGCAATGTCAAATAATGTTAAAGAGACATCGCAACTAATCATCAGCTCAATAACAAGCAAAGAATTGGACGCTTTACTGGGTCGAAAGACTCTAGCTTTTGTAAATGTGGATGAGGAAACACTCTCAAAAGGCATTTTAGATGTGCTAGATAATGAGAGATTTGTTATAAATATATTAGACGATATCAACTTAACAGAAAAGACAATTGCCAAGATTATACAATATAAAAAAAGAGGATTTAAGTTATCGATAGAGCATTTTGACTCAAGTGCCCAGATGATTACAAAATTCAGTAGACTCTTTAATTATATTGATATCATAAAAATGGATGTTGTACTCTCAGAACCTGAAAACCTTGAAAAAGTTATGGCTAAGTTTAAAGGTACAAGGATTAAACTTTTAGCCGAAAATATCGAGACAAAAGAGGATTATAAAAAATATTTGGATATGGGATTTGATTATTTTCAAGGTTATTATTTGGACAAACCTGAAACCATAGAAATTATTGGTTCAAAAGAGCCGGCTCAATTTATAATTTTGCAGTTGATCAAAATCATAAAAGGGGATGACAGCACACAACAGCTAGAGTTTTTTATAAAAAAACAACCCGATTTATCTTATAAACTTGTTCAGTTTTTCAATAATTCCAAAAAATTCAATGTAAAAATAGAATCTTTGACTCAGGTAATAACACTGATGGGTAGAGACAAATTACTAAGATGGCTTTTGGTATATCTGTATTCTGAAGTCTCTAAAAACCCGGCTTCTAAAACTATCTTGGAGTTAGCTATAAAAAGAGCCCAGAGGATGGAAGAAGAAGCTGATTTTAAGCACAAAGACCAAGCTTACCTAGCCGGTATGTTTTCAATGCTAAGCTCTATTTTTGAAACCGACATAAAAGAGTTGATGGACCATATACAAATGGATAACAATATCACCTCTTTAGTGCTCGAAAATAAAGGAATTTTTGCCACCAGTTTAAACAGAGCAATGGTTGCAGAAAAAGATTATTTGAAAAAAATCATGTTAGAAAATTTTGAAAAACTTGACACAACCGACTTGATTTACACCTTAGAGTACGGCGGAGTTGAAATAGATAGAAGTAAAATTTAATCATTATTACGGTTAAATAGTCACAAGTAGTTTATAAATAAAAATATTAATTTTTAATCAGGAGAAAACATGAAAAGAATCACATTATATTTAATCGTATTGGCTCTGCCTTCAATCGGATTTGGCGCACCAAATTATTTGAAGACTGACATAGTGCCGCAGAAGATGTCAAAACCCCGTACAGTTGTTCCAGAGGCATACGATCCACACCCTACTGGAAAACCGGATATTATTGTTGATGATATTATACCTTACACCCAGAGAGGTTCAATGGTAGGGTCTGTCGACAAGTTGTTTACAAATGAACCACTTGAATTAAATATAAGGATTAAGAACATATTTGCTGAGTACGGCTATATCAAAAATAATTTTAGGATAAAAGTACAATTCAAATATGGATATTCAGGCCCGGTTCACAAAGAAAAAATTATATTGGTGAAAAAAGAAGATCTTGAACCAGGTGAGTCACTAACAAAACGAGTTGTATATGGAAGAGTCAAAGGCACTCCCGATGTACTTTATATTAAAGTAATTGCAGATTCAACAAATGCAGTAGAAGAATCAAGGGAAAATAATAATATAAAAGAGATAGAGATAAGAATAGTAAAAAAGCATTAAAAATATAAACGAAGTAGACATCAATGACAAGATCAATACAAATCTAAATATATTCAACTCAAAAATAATAAATAGAGGACATCTAATCACTTAAGCCTTTTATGATAAAATACAAAAAATATTATAAGGTTTAAAATGCTTATTCCGACAGATTTATTAAAAAATAAAAAAATACTTTTAGGTGTTACAGGTTCAATTGCAGTATATAAATCGTTTGATTTGGTGAGACTATTTGTAAAAGCGGGTGCAGAGGTTAAGGTTGTAATGACTGAGGCGGCTAAAAAATTTGTCACTCCTCTTACTTTTGAGACGCTTACTTCAAACCAAGTTCTAGATGACACCAACGAATCATGGGTAAGTGAGCATAACCACATCAAAGCCGGAGAGTGGGCAGACTTATTTGTCATAGCTCCTGCAACTGCAAATACAATAGCAAAACTTGCAAATGCAATAGCTGACAACATGCTGCTTCAATGTGCTTTAGCATATCCACATGTCAAAGTACTTGCACCATCTGCAAATACAAATATGCTGCACAATCCTATCACAAAAGCAAACTTGAAAATGCTCTCTATCTCTAATTACGAAACAATAGATACACAGACTAAAGAGCTTGCATGTAAAACAACAGGTGACGGTGCTATGGCTGAACCACTAGAGGTTTTTTGGCACTGCGCAAAAGCTCTGCTAAAAGATGAATTTTGGACAGATAGACGAGTTATAGTCACTGGCGGCGGGACAGTTGAGAAGATAGATGATGTTCGATTTTTATCTAACTACTCAAGCGGAAAAATGGCTTCATCTTTAGCTACGGCTCTTTACTGTAAGGGTGCAGATGTAAACCTAATTTCAACAAAATTTGATGCAGATTTACCACAAGATTTATATACCATAGATGTCCAGAGTACAGATGAAATGCTTGAGTATCTTAACGACTCTATTCGTATCGCCAAAAAAGGAAAACTCTCAAAAGCAACACTTATGCGAGATGAGCAGATACACCTTATCCAGAAAAAGCCTTATTTGTTTATGGCTGCAGCTATCAGCGACTATGTGCCTGCTTTTGCACAAGAGGGAAAACTCAAAAAAGAGACACTCGGGTCTGAGTGGGACTTGAAGCTAAAACAAAATGTAGATATATTGGATTCTATTGATAAAACAGATATCACAACCATCGGTTTTAAAGCAGAGATAGATGAAGAACATGCCCTAAAAAACGCTTCTAAAATGATAGACAACAAAAATGTTGACGCTGTGTGTCTAAATATTTTAAAAGACTCTTCAAGTTTTGGTGCGGACACAAACACTGTAGATTTTATACTTCCAGACAGGATAGAAGCAATACCGCAATCTGATAAACTAAGTGTTTCATTTGAGATTTTAGAGCATGCAAAGGGTCTAAACTAGTATGAATCAAGCAAGGCATATAGCAATAATTATGGACGGAAATGGCCGTTGGGCTGAGCTTGAAAATAAAAAAAGAGTTAAAGGGCATGAGGCTGGTGCAAAAGTTGTTAAAGAAATAACTGCATATTGTGCCAGCAACAAGGATATAGAGAGACTGACACTTTATGCTTTTTCTACTGAAAACTGGAAAAGACCTCGCTTGGAAGTTGAGTTTTTGATGAAACTTTTAGATAAGCATTTAAAAGACGAGCTACCAAATTACCTCAAAAACAATATTAAATTTGAAGCAATTGGCGATATAAGAGCATTCTCAAAACCTCTACAAAAAACCGTACATGATGTTGAAGAAAAAACTTCTCACTGCGATGGCTTGGTACAATCTCTAGCACTCAACTATGGTGCACATGATGAAATACTAAGAGCCGTAAATAGCATAAAAAACTCTGAAAAAGACATTACAGAAGCAATGCTTGGCAATGCACTTGACTGTAAGCACAATGTAGATTTACTAATCAGAACAGGTGGAGACCATAGATTGTCCAACTTTTTACTTTGGCAATCTGCTTATGCTGAACTCTTTTTCACAGATACGCTTTGGCCAGACTTTACAACCAATGAATTGGAAAAAATTATCAAAAATTTCACTAAAATAGAGAGAAGATTTGGAGGATTGAAATAATGGAACTGACTATTGCTTTTATACTTGGTGTAGCTATTGGCTCGTTTTTAAATGTGATTATTTTACGCATCCCAAAAGATGAAAGCATAGTGTTTGGAGGTTCACACTGTACTAAATGTAATACTCCTTTAAAACCTTGGCATAACATACCTCTTTTGTCTTGGGTTTTCTTAAGAGGAAAATGTTCTTTTTGTAAGGCCAAAATATCTATTCAGTACCCTTTAGTGGAGTTGATTTCCGGTCTGATATTTTTAGTGTTGGTAAATAAGTTTGGCTTTTCATTTCCTGTGATTTTGATTGTTTTTAGTTTTTTTATGCTTCTCTCACTTTCTGTTATAGACTTTAGGTACAAAATGGTTCCAGACTCTTTGAACCTTTTAGCTATGACTTTTGCAATATTTGGAGCATGGAGCATTCCTGGAGTATTTACAAATTTTCAAAATGCACTGCTTTTTGCCGGGGGGTTTACTCTTCTTAGATTTGCAATGTCATACATGTTAACTTCATCTGCACACAGACATGCAAACAAAACCATAACTCCATGGACAAAAAACTACCACACCTACCCTTTTATAGAAGCACTCGGAGAAGGTGATATCATGGTTGCAGCTACAATGGGCGCACTTTTAGGTGTAAAACTCACTCTAGTTGCTATATTTTTATCGGCTATTTTAGCCTTACCTGTAATGATGGTTTTAACGAGTAGATCAAAAGAGAGAGTAACGGTTCCTTTTGTACCATTTTTAGTAATGGCTACATTTATTGTGTATATATTTGACAGCCCTATTTTAGATTATATCAAGGCAAATTACTAATGAAAATATTAAAAAAATATATAAGAGATTCTCTGTCAATTATATTTTTATCTATCTTTTTACCACTTTTTTCTATTGCCTCTATCGTTTTTTTAATAAAACTAGCTACATATACAGCGGTAATACAGCTATCTTTATGGGAAATGGCAAAACTATACTTTTTTATAGTCCCTGAGCTTCTTTTTTACACACTTCCTATATCATTCTTTGTAGCATCGACATTAACGCTCTTTAAGCTCTCAAATGACAATGAGATAGTAGTTTTATTTGCACTTGGTATCCGACCTAAACTTATACTCAGAGCCCTGTTTAAGCCTGCTTTGTTTTTATCAATAATACTCTTAATCAACTTTTTTGTACTCTTTCCTCATACGAAAATCATGTCAAAAAATTTCATTATTTATAAAAAAAGTGAAGCAAAATTTAATATTTCAGCTTCTGAATTTGGTCATAAGTTTGGTGACTGGCTACTATATATCGGTAAAGAGAACTTAGATGAAACATATGGCGATGTAATTCTTTTTAACAAAAACAAAGAAGAAGAAGTTCTAATAGGAGCAAAAAAAGCAGAGATAATAAATGACTCCGGAATTTTACGACTTAAACTAACGACTGGAGAGGGCTATAGCTACTCTGAAGAAAAATTCACACAAATAGATTTTGAAAATATGTACATAAATGACATTATGCAAGCTGATTTATATGAGTACAAATCAACAATCGGCTTTTGGCTTGATAAAAATTTTCGTGATAGACGAATCAAGATGTTTACCTTAGATTTTTTGTTTAGTATTTTTCCTCTTATGAGCCTGTTTTTAATTGCAAGTATCGGGATAGTACATGTAAGACACCAAAAAGCAAAAGTATACCTATATCTATTTTTGGGTATTTTAGCTTATTATGCCCTTATTTTAGGACTTGAAGGTCCTCTGTCTTTTTATACTATTCCTGTTTTACTCATCGGTTGGCTGAGTGCTACATATATACTTTATAAAAAAACAATTGTTGCCAAGTTTTAAATGAGATGCTCTTTAACTATTTCCTATAATGGCACACATTTCTTAGGTTCACAAACGCAAAAAAGCTCAAATAATACAATACTTGGACAGCTTGAATATGTTCTGCGTGAGATAAATATTGAGTGCAAAGTTATAGCAAGCGGCAGAACAGATAAAGGTGTTCATGCCACCGGCCAAGTCTGTCATATAGATTTACCTGAGTTTTGGAATGATTTAGCAAAACTCAAAAAAGTTTTAAATGAGATGCTTCCAAAATCTATACATGTAAAAAGCATAAAAGAGGTAGATGATGGGTTTCACGCAAGATACAGTGCTAAAAAACGACTCTACAGATACATTATAAAAGAGGCTCAGAGCAACCCCTTTGAGGATGATTTTATAACATTTTTAGACGATGTGAATTTTCTTAAAATAGAAAAAAATATCAAACTTTTTTGTGGCACATACGACTTCAAATATTTTATGAAAACAGGTAGTGATATAAACTCTACATGTAGAACTGTTTATAAAGCATTTGCATATAAACACAAAGGGTATATTGTACTTACTTTTGAAGCAAACGGATTTTTAAGAAGTCAAATCAGACTTATGGTTGGAGCTCTTTTAAACCTAAATGAAAAAGAGATTTTAGAGCAGCTAGAATGCAGAAATAATTATAAAATAAAACCTGCAAAGTGCAATGGTTTATATTTGGCAAAAATTAAATACTAGTTTCAATTACTTAGCAAAATATACATTTTTTTTTGTTAATATTATGCTCACTTAAATGAATAAACAATAGGAATAAAAATGAGTTATGAGATAACAAAAGCTGTAAAAGACGAAGATGTAAAATTTAAAAGCCCTGATCCTGCCTTTTATAATGCTTTAGGTTACGATGGCATGCAGGAGCTGATGTATAAATTTTATGACAGGATATACGATAGTGATATTGCTCACTTTTTCCCGCAAGACCATGAAGAATTTGAAGAAGTTAAAAAGAAAAACACAAAGTTTTTTATTCAAATCTGCGGCGGACCTTCAATCTACGATGAAGAGATGAAAGGCAAGGATCTTGACCAATATATGATAGACATTCACAAGGATTTTTCAATATATTTAAAATCACGCGATGAGTGGTTAGGAACATTTAGAACCGTGTTGGAAGAGTTAGAGATTGAGCAAAAAATCAAAGATGACTTTTGGGATTATCTTGATAAGTTCTCAAAACTTACAGTAAACAAATGGCCTAAAGAATCTGCTTACATCAACTAAAAGGTTTATATCACTTCAATCCTATTTTTGCCATTTTCTTTAGCTGTAGCAAGAGCATCAAAAACTCTTGCTATGATATCTTGCCCAGAATCAGTTGGTAAACAGGCTGTGACTCCAAAACTGACTGTCACTTTTCCTACAAAAAAGAATTTATAATTTTCAATTACTTCTTGAATATGTTTAGAGGCAATTTGTGCTTGCTTAGCATTTGTTTTAGGACATATAATTAGATACTCACTCTCACTCCAGCGGCCAACTGTATCAATATAACGAATATTCTTTATCAATATGTCTGCGAGCTCTTTTATAACAGAATCTCCAACTTGAAAGCTATGCTTATCGTTTATAGAGCCCATATTATCAATATTTATAATTATCAAACTAAAATCATCAAGATACCTTTTGGAACGATGTAGTTCATTTGCAAGTAACTCTTCAAGCTTTGCTCTATTGTAGAGTTGAGTCAACTTATCTTTGGTAGAATATTTTTCATACTCTTCATCTCTTTGTGATAATTGTGCTTCTTGCATAGCAATTTTTCTTTCAAGTTTTTCATTTAAGCGTATTAGCTTCTCTTTTGATTTACCCAGACTATCTGCTATTTTGTGTTCTTTTTCTATCTCAATCTCTTTTTGTGTTCTCATGTCATTACTGCGAGAGACCAAAGCGAATGAAAGCAGCAATATATGCAGTATAACTATAGGAGCGTGGAATTCATAAAGAAAATGACTATAATCTATAAAACCTTGAAGCATCATTGAGGATAAAAATAGGGAAAATGACGATAGAGACCATGCCAATAAAAAATCAGTGCTACCTGAGATTTTCTTTTTAAAAGAACGCACAGATATATATATCAGTCCTATAGAGTATAAAAATGCAAAAAACGATGTAAAATAAAACATAGTCAACTTACTATCTACAAAAAAACTAAAAATCCCTAGCGGTATAAAAGAGTACATAAGTACAGTGAGGTATCGATCACTTTTTGGGAAGTTTTTACTTGTATTTAAAAAATTTCTACTAAATAGCAAGCCCGTAAAGAAGCTAAATGCTACAATTGGAAAAGAAATTCTCTCATTTAGCACAGGGCTCTCTGTCCAAAAAAACTGGGCATTATAACCGTAGTATATGCCCATAAAAAATACTAAACCTGTCAAATATAAAATAAAATAGAGATAATTATCATCTTTAAGTACTATGTATCTATTGAGATGATAAATAATCATTATTAAGATCATACCGATTAATACGCCGCTAAATACTGCTATATAAGAGAGACGCTTAGTTGATTCTTTTTCTGAGTATAAGTAAGGAGCAAGGGTTATTGCATCAGAGCCTTGGGCTTTTATGTAAACCGTTGTAGTTTGTTTTGGTTCAATAGTTATGGGAATAAAAAAAGACCTTGAACTTATGTCTCGTTCTATAAAGGTAAAGTTTGCACCAAGTTTTTTAACGATAAGTTCTTCATCTGTTTTGATGTAAAAATCTAATTCACTTATCCAAGGTATCGGAATCTCAAGTTTTGCCTTAAAGGGTTGATACTCTTCATTACTTATCTTAAATCTTATCCATATTACATCACTTGTATACCCTGCAGAAACTGATTTTGATTCTACAGAAGTAAAATTTTCATTAAATATCTCTTGTGACACATCTTCGTATTTAAAATAATCCTCAGAGTCTAAAAAAATCTCAGAATTTGGGGACAAATTGATCTTATCCGTATTTTTATTGACTTTCACAACATCAACAGCGCCTATTTGAGGGACTAGAAATACAAATAGTAGAACAAAAAATCTAGCTAAAAAAAATCTATACATAATAAAAAAAACCTTCTAGTTATAATTATTCGTATCTTATAAAAATAAGACTTAACTTCTAATCATATTCCATAAAATTCCTATGTATTCATGAATTGCTATAGTTGAAGCTCGCAATAAACCATCTGGTAATTTTAAATATGTATCAATTTCTCTTTTATTAAAATCCGTAGGTGCAGGAATTGGGTTTAACCCAAGAGATTTAAAAAGCTTTATTGCCCTTGGCATATGAGTTGCAGATGTCACCAAAACAAACTTCTCCTCATCAAGTAAACTTCTGGTGAAGATAGCTTCTTCTTTTGTATCTTTTGGTTTATCGCTAATTATGATATTTTGCTCATCTACACCAAGGGCCATTGCCAGATTAGCGTTCATCTGAGCATTTGATATATTTGTGTCACCTTTATATCCGGTAAGTATTAATTTAGAACCACTAACTTGTTTATGAATTATTACACCTTCTAAAATTCTTTGTATACCACTAATTTGCGACGACAATGGCTGAGACTTATCAGTATTGTGTCCTGAACCTAGTACATGTATATATTTTATGTCATGTTTATAATCGTATTTTGGGTACTTGTTCTCTAAGTTTTCAACTAAAAAATTTGAAAAAGGTGGATATGACAATAGCAAAAACAGACCAAATGCTGTACTTAACAAGACTTTTGCATACTTATATTGTTTTTTAAATAAAAAATAAAAACCTATGATAAACAGTGAGAAAATCATTCCAAAAGGCTCAACAAAAAAAGTTATAAACTTCTTTAAAAAAAATCCTATCTCCATTACCGCAATACTCCGTTTATTATATTTACAACCTCTTTATCCCAAAGAAGGTCGTTATGTGACAACTCATCAAACTCTTTGTAAAGAGTTAGATTTTTTACATGTTGCTTTAAATTTCTAGCATTTTGTACATATGTAACACTATCACTTTTACTGGCAAAAATATATGTCTTAGCATCAATCTCTTTTACCGATTTTCTTTTATCGAACTTATATCTTAGCAGCCATGGTACATGAACTTTATATTTCTCTTTTACAAGTAATGCAGCCGAGTCAAAAGGAGCGACTAAAAAAACTCCCAAAACATGCACCCTGCTTGCTACAAATGAAGCTACACTTGTGCCTATTGAAAAACCTAAAACATAAAAATCACCATAGTTTTTTTGAATAATTCGAGCTATTTTAAGTCCGTCATTTAGCATATTTTTTTCACTAATTTTTCCACCGCTTCTGCCGTAAGAACGATAATTAAAAGTAATGATCCTAGTGTGTGAAAATGATAATGAGAGCTTTTTTATCAAACCAACACTGTCATGTTTGCGTCCTCCAAAAAAAAGCAGTGTTGAATCTTTGTCAGATGATTTTTTATCTAAGCTTTTTGGCTCATATACCACACCTTCAAGCTCTATACCATCATCAGTTTTTATGCTTAATGTCTCAAAATTTTCATCAAGTTCATCTACCCTGTGATATATTGGAGAAAAAAACATAAAATGCTGCCAATGATAAAATGCAAAAGCCAAAACTCCAAATGTAAAAAATAGAAAAATTATATAAATCATAAGTACCTTTATTGAGCTAATTATAGTATAATTCCATACAATTATTATAGGATTTTTATGCAAGCATTTGGAAAATTTTCAACAAAATTCGATTTAGACTATGTTGTTGAACAGTATATTTACATACAAGAAGACAACGAGACAATAGACACAAATCAACTAGAGCAGATGCTTAAAAAGAGGCGTAAGACTATTGCTGGAACTATATTTTTATATAATCCGACAATAGCACCTCTTGGATACAGAGATGATGCCGGTTTAGCATCTCAAGGTTATGAGTTTGACGGTAACTTTGTCGAACTGGAATTTGACAAAAACTGTGGACTTTTTTCATCTGCCATCAAAGATGGATACAGAGGAAAACTTTTAGAGATTAAATATCTTTTTGGGCTAAACAAACCAAACATAGAGCCTACTCCCATCTTAGAAGAGTTTGATGCTGATTTGGATAAATATACTTCCAATCAACTAACACGCTACTCTAAAGAGTTAAACTATATTGATATTTCAAACATAAGACTTAACGGCAAGTTTGTTTTTTTTGCCTCAGGAAACAAATTTGACAGACACCATAAAGCGATTATTGCTTATGCCAGAGCACTTTCAGAACAAGTAAGTAAGCTTGGAAAAGAGATTGTATTTATGCATGATAACAATTATGATGCCAAAGAGAGCCAAGAAAGAGCGTATTTTCTACCGCCAACAGCGAGTGGAAAACTTAGAGACATCAGAGCAAATGCATTTAAAAAAGCTTTCTCTACAAATCCTCCAACAACAATAAAAATAGGTTAAGCTACTATAATTAAGCCTAAGACTTAATTTTTAAAATTTTACCTATATTTAAATATCATATTGTAGAATAGTGTATTAAGAATAAAGCTAAACCTATTGTGAAGTAGGGACGGAAAGTTACGAGTCTTTTTATAAAAGATGGTCGAGTTGCAATTATTAACTATGTTTTCCTCAACAATGCACTTCATAATATTATTTTAACAGCTAGGAAAAACTAGAATGATTCACTATAAAGTAAAAAATTACTTAAAAACAAATATTCCTAAGCCATCTATTGATTATGAGTGGACTAGCGAAGATAGTAAAAAACTACTTTACTTTTTAAAAGAAAATTTTCCTAAAATTTCTATTTCAGATGAAGAAAATGAACTAAAAATAAAACAAGCTTTTAGTGAGCATTTTGAATCTGTGGGAGAAGCTCAACTAAAGATTACAGAGAAAAACATCACTCTAAAGATTAAAGAATATATACCAATCCAAGAGAGTAAACATATTGATAGCATTATTGACATGTTAGAAGACAATGACCACTTAGTCGAGTACGACTACCGAGGTAAAGAAGATCTAATATTGATTCCTGAAGCGTTATCACAAGGTGTAATTGCATTAACCAACAATATAACGGATGAAATTGTAAATAAAAAAGAACTTATAAATTTTGCCATCAGAGAAGCATTTGGGCTAATAAGCAGTGATATAATTGCTATTAGAAACAATCAGATACTAATAAAGCTGTTTGATGAAAGCACTATTCGTGAAGTAGCTGAAGATGAAAAAAACACTATAGCAAATAGATTTAACGGCATCAATGAAAAAGACCTTAAATCATTCCATGATGATATATTCAGTAAAACAGAAAACAAAGATTTCTTTTATTTTGTGGCAGAAGACTTTGTCAATATGTTTTTTATAGATAAAAAAATTAACAATGTAACTTACGAAAAATATGTTTTTTCCTTTATACAGTCAATAACTACTGAGCTTTTAGTTGAAACTTTTGATCACAATTATGAATTTTTCAAAGGATTTTCAGGGTATATATTTAGATTGCACTTTAAAGAGGTATTTGGTTACATAGCAGATTTGGTATTGCTGGAAATAAGTACTTCAAACAGATATATGATGGATTTTTTAAAGTATTACTCCCTAGATATTGTTGTGCAAAATGGCATAAAATACAAAGTTCCGGAAATAGAAGCTAAAAATGGCTTAAAATGGAATGTTGCCTCTATGATATCAATTGTGAAAATATACACCAAAATGGACATGTCTATTAAAGAAATCAAAATACAAAAAGCTGAATTAAGCAAAGCAATTTCAAAATTTAATGCCGGCGGAATTTCACCTGTTGAGTATAACAGCACTATAAACAAGGCAATCAATAAATTGACTGTAGACATAAATCATGGTATGAAGAGGCTAAATATACATGCAGATATGATTGATTCAGCTAAAGATGAAAGTACAAAAAAAGTCTTAAAAGATGATTTTATACTAATGAAGAAGGATATTCAAGCACAAAAAGATGAAAAAGACCGCTTGACTTCCAAGCTGATAAATAAAAATGATTTAGCTCAATACACCAGTTTAAAAACAGAGATGGATGCTTTAGTAAGGCAAGAAAGAAGAGAAGAAGTTATATTGGCTCAAAATAAAGAAGCGTACATGTCAATAAAAAACTCACTTATTAAAGCACTGACTTCAAAAAAAATACCTCTAGAAGAGGTAAATATTAAATAGCTTAGATGCTTACCTCTTTTATATCTGCAATATTTAAAATACTTTTATAAATAGAAGCTACCAAAGATTTTCTGTTATTTTTAACACTTTCATTTTCAGCATTAACCATAACATCTTCAAAAAATTTATCCAGCTCCGGTTTTAGACCAAGCAGAGCATCTAGCTCTTCTTCATAAGAGTTATATTTACATGTAGAAACTTCTATAAATCTTACATGTAAAACTTTTTCTGCTTCTTCTTCAAAAAGTTTGTTATCGACAAGCATATCATTTGACATGTCGATATCTTTAGTGATATTTGCAACACGCTTAAATGTAGAAAATGATTCACTAAAACCTTCAGAGTTAACCATAGTCTCCAAGGCTTCAATCTTTTTACCCATAGCTAAAAGTTCTCTCTCTCCTGAAGCTAAAACTGCCTCTACAATAGAAGGATTGACTTTAAAGTACTGCTTAACTCTCTCTAAAAAGAAAGCCTCAAGTTTTGACATGTCAAACTCTGCATATCCTGTTGCTAGTTTTTTCATAGTCTTAACTATGTCAAACTCCAAGTTATGCTCTTTTGTGATTCTAATAAGACCGTTTACTGCACGACGAAGAGCAAACGGGTCACGAGAGCCTGTCGGTATTTGATTTACACTAAACAGAGCTAAAAGAGTATCAAGCTTTATACTCATAGCAACTATTGCACTTACTTTTGAAGATGGAAGTTCACTATCTTCTCCATCCGGAAGGTACTGCTCTTTTATACATGTAGCTACTTCTTGCTTTTCGCCCTGCTCTATTGCATAATAACCACCCATAAGACCTTGAAGCTCTGTAAACTCATAAACCATCTCACTCATAAGGTCAGCTTTTGCAAGACTTATTGCACGGTTTAATATCTCTTTATCCATCTCATTTAAAGAGTACATGTCAAAGAGAGCATTTGCTATCTTTTTCTCACGCTCAATCTTGTCAGCTACTGTTCCAAGACCTTTCATAAAAACAACTTTTTCAAGTCCATCTGTACTTAACCCGTTTTTCAAGTCATTGTCATAAAAGAAAAGTCCATCAGCCAATCGAGGACGAAGCACTCTCTCATTTCCCTCAATTACTTTAGAAAAATCATCTGTAAGTGCATTTGAGACAACACAAAATTTATTGATTAACTTGCCGTCTTTAAATACAGGAAAATATCTCTGATGCTCTTTCATAGAGGTGATGATAACCTCAGGAGGAAGTCTTAAAAACTCTTCATCAAATGAGCCTAAAAGTGCAGTAGGATGTTCAGTTATTGCTACAACTTCATCAAGAAGATATTCGTCAATCTCAATTTTTATGCCATTATCTTTTTCAAGTAAAGCAAAATCTTTTAAAATATTTTCTCGTCTTTGCTGGGGAAAAAGTGTAACTCCGCCATTTTCTAAAGCTTCAAAATACTCTTTTGCTCCTTTAATACTTACAGCATCAAAATTACTGATACGATGAACAAAAGTCTCTTTTTTAGATTTAACGCCAAAAAGCTCAACATCAACCAGTTCATCTCCAAGAAGTACATTCACCCAGCGAATAGGTCTTATAAAACTTTCACTTAAGCTTCCCCATCTCATAGATTTGCCAAAATCAAGTGACTTAATCCATGTCTCAATAATATCCAAAAGAAGCTCGGTCGAGTCCTTACCTTTTACATCTTTTTTGTAGTAAAGAACCTCTTTAGCGCCCTTTTGTGCTTTGCCAATCTCATCAAGTGAAACACCGCATTTCTTTGCAAAACCAATTGCAGCAGGTGTTGCTTCACCATCTTTGTAAGCAACTGCTAAAGGTGCTCCGTAAAACTCTTCTACACTATCATCTTGCTTTGTCTTAAACTCTGGATGCCAAATAACTAAACGACGAGGAGTATAATAAAACTCAAATTCACCTAAAAGAGAGTAATTTTGCAAAATATCAGCGTACTTTTTTTCAATATTATTTAACTCTTTTAAAAGTGGAACTGCTGGAAGCTCTTCTACGCCTATCTCGATTAGTAATGGTTTTAACATGTCATAAACTCTTTATTTTATATTATTGACGCGATTCTATCTATTTTTTGGTTAAAAAGTGCTTTTGCAGCTTCTTTTATAAATGTCTCTAAAATGAGTATAGTTTAACACAAAATTAACATTTACTTGTTAAAGTTCCCTTAAATAAAGCAATTAATTTATAAGATAGGTAAATCATGAAAATTAAATACTCTCTAGCTGCTCTGCTAGCTATATCATCTCTAAATGCGCAAGAAATAAGTCTGGACTCCATAAGTGTTACAGCAACAAAAATCTCAACAGCAACTAAAGATATATCACAATCCATAGCAGTCGTAGATGAAAAAACGGTCGAAGATAAAAACATCTTAAACATTCAAGAAGCCATAGAAAATATCCCCGGCGTAAATGCAGAATCTTCAACAAATTCTCCCAGTCCTAGACTTATCATAAGGGGAGCTGGACTTAAAGCCAGATACGGAGTAAGAGAAGTTATGGTTATGAAAGATGGTGTTCCCCTTACTGATCCGGATTCATTTACAAGATTTGACTTTATAGATATGCAAGATGTATCTTCTCTTGAAGTGCAAAAAGGGCCAGGCTCTATCAATGCGGCAAATGCTGTTGGCGGGGTTATTCAGCTTATAACCAAGTCTGTATTTGAAGAGGATAAAAACAGAGTAAAAATTGGCGTAGGTGATGACGGGCAAAGAAATCTCAATTTAAAAGTCAGAGGTGCTCTTAGTGAAAACGATTTTGCATCAGTTACCTTTAGTACAAGGAAGATAGATAATGAGTGGAGAGACAACAATGAATTTGATGCTACCCAGTTTAGTCTAAAATACGGTCATCTCTTTGAAGATGATTCATCAATTGAAACAGAATTTTCTTATACTGAATCAAACATGAAGATACCTGCTTCTATGACAGCGGACGAGTTTGCAACTTTTGAGAGTACAGGTAAACAGTACGACACGGTTTATCAATGGCAACATAGTTCAAGAGATTCAAAAATATTTGCTCTTAATGCCAAGTATGAAAAAGAAGTTGGAGATATAACTTATAAACCAAGATTTTATTTTAATACTTGGGAGCATTTTCATCCCGTAACAGGTATGATAAACGATAGTGATGACAACAGTGTTTACGGAACCGACTTAGAATTAAACTACGCTCATAAACTTTTTGGTAATGATGCCTCTTTAGTTGCCGGAGTTACTTACAAAACAGACATTACAAATGATGCTAAAAAATATAAATATGCTGATTACAATACTCTCTTATCAGCCGGATGGCCATTTACACCATATATTAGCGAAACACTTTCAGACAACAAAGGTGATTTAGCACAAGTAGAAGATAGTAGAACTACTCTGTATGGTGGATATATGATGGAGACATTCTCACCTACAAAAGATTTAACCTTTGACATTAGCACAAGAGTCGATAAACTTAGTTTTGATATAAGCGGAAATGAAATCACAGATTATGATTATGCTTCTAAAAACTATGTAGCAGGAGCAGGAGTTTATAATATTGACAAATCATACACACTTTTTTCTGCAAAATTTGGAACTATATATAAGTTTACAGACACAACAAACATCTACATGTCAGCAGCAACAGCAAATCAAGCTCCAACAACAAGTGAACTTGGCGAAAACGAATCCTTAAAGAAATCAACCAGTGTAAACTATGAGATAGGCATCAAAACAAGAGCAAAAAACATCTCTTATGATTTAGCTATTTATCAAAATGATGTGAGTGATGAGATTATTCAGATTTTAGATGCCGGCGGCAACTCTATCTATGATAATGCGGGAACAACTCAAAAAAGAGGCTTAGAGTTTAACACGGTTTATAAATTAACACAAAATTTAGACTTGGGAGCTAGCTATGCATACAGTGATTTTAAATTTGTAAAATTTAGCGAAAAAGTTGGCGCTTCGGTAGTATCAAGAAATGATAACTATCTGCCATATATTCCAAAAAATCAATACTCACTATTTGCTGCATTTAATATGCAAAATGGCTTCAAATCTAGAATAACTACAAAAAGTTGGGGCAGTTACTATATGGATAATGCCAATACGCAAAAATATGAAGGATATAAGTTTGTTACTGACTTGATGCTAGGTTATGAGTATCAAGACCATAATATTCAGTTAAATGTCAAAAACATAACAAATCAATATTATGCGATGGAAGCTTTAAAAGATGTATATGCAAATGTATCTTACAAAGCAGCAGCGCCTATAAGCGCTATGCTGACATACAGTTATAAATTTTAGGAGTTAATATGGTTGATTATCAAAAAAGAGATAAAAATGACATTTTTAATATTCCTGTTTTAGGGTTTTTATTTAAAAATCAGACATTTATAATGACTCTTAGAGTTGGAGTGCTAGCCCTTTTTATCTATGCTATTGTTTTTGGAATCATGTATCCCACAAAGGAAGAAAATATATTTACAACTGTAGTATTTTGGTCGCTGTTTTGGCCATTTTTTGTGGTTGTGACTCTATCAACATTTGGCAGAGTTTTTTGCGGAATCTGCCCTCATGGGTTTATGGGAAAATACATAACTAAATTTGGTCTCAAAAAAAAGATGCCAAAAGTGTTTGCGAACCCTATTGTCGGCGTTTTATTGCTTGTTATAGGTTTTTGGCTTGTTTACTACATATATCCGCAGGCCTATAAAACTCCTATAGCCGCAGCAATATTTTTTATCATACTAACAGCAATCTCGATAGTATTTTTTTATATTTACAAAGATATGGGCTACTGTAAGTCAATATGCCCGATTGGAACAATGATGGGAGGATTTGGGAAGGTCTCTTTTACAACGCTTGGAACTTACGAAGAGACATGTAAAAGCTGTACAACATTTGAGTGTGCTGATGCATGCTCATATAACCTCAAACCTTTTACTTTTGATAAACGAGCAAATATGGTTGATTGTACTCTTTGTATGGATTGTAGCGATGCATGTGAAGCAGTCAGCTTTAAATTGGTTAAACCATCACACTCTCTTTTTAAAAAATTTCAAATCCAAAAAGCGGAAGTATGGGCATTTATACTAATAACTGCTGCCATATCAATAACCATGAGTTTTCATCATGCTCTAGGACGCGTAGCAATTGCAGATGAATATATTTGGTCAAAATTTGGTATGTTTTTGCAAGAAAAAATTGCTATTATTGGACTTGACTACATAGGCATAAGCGCACTCTTTTTTGCAATGCTGATAACAATCTCTTTGGTATACAGCGGTATGTATGTAGCTTCTAAGGTTTTAAACGAGGATTTTAAAAAAGTATTTTACACCTTAGGTTATGCCTTTGCTCCTATCTTTATAATAGGTGGGCTTTCTCATACTTATGAGTTCTTTTTTGTACATCATTATAGTGATATTGCAAATGGATTTATGCAAGGTTTTTTTATAGACGCTGACAAAGTCCAAGCGCTTGCAAGTAGAAAAGACGGCTGGCTGAAAATTTTTACCCTGTTAAATTATATTGCTGTGATTTGGGCATTTATAATTATGGCTAAAAGAATAAACTTTTTTACTGCTTCAAAAGTGGCTAAATCAGTAGCATTTGTGTTTGCTTCAAGTTTAATAATCTTTTACTTGTTTTTAAATGCTTACAAAGTTTATGCCTTTAAAACATACGGTGCAAAAAAGTCTGCTCACAACCATAGCCCTGCTGCCAAAAAACACACATCTAATGAGGTAAAACATATAAGATAAAAAATCATATTTTAAACTATTCTTATAGAAGATGAATATCCTCTTATTTATGTTTACATATAAAGTTATTATAGTTACAATGTCATACAAATTAAATAAACAAGGAACAAAATATGCCAAAGATTAATAAATATGTAGATATAGACACTGTAGAGCGTGAAGCAAAGAAAGATTTGATTGACCGTCACTCTCCGTTTATCCACTGTGAAGATACAGCAAAAGCTGGTGAAATGTTTGCAATTACTGTAAAAATGGGTAACGAATATACTCATCCGGATGATTTTGATCACTACATTGCTAACATGTCACTTTTCAACGGTGAGCAACTTTTAGCTCGTGCTGACTTTACTCCAGGTGCATTAGGTAATGTAAAATCTCACGCAACAGTAACATTTCACATTGTTCCAACTGGCAAAAAACTTAAATTAACTGCTCAAGCATACTGTACTAAACACGGTGTTTGGGAATCAACTGAAAAAGAAGTTACTGTAACTGAGTAGTTATAGACTTCACAATTAAGGGCTTTTAAGCCTTTAGTTGCACTACATACTTTTTAAAAAACCATACTCAAATCTTCTTTAGTAACTATTTTTTAACACTCTTTTTTTATTATTTATATTTCCAACTTGTTCATTATTTTTAGTTTGCTAGAATTCCGAAAAAATACTTAAGGATATTAGCTTGATTAAAGCACGAAAACTTAGAGATAAACTTTTTATAATCACAAAAGATAAGCGTTTTGAATTTACTATGATGGCTGTGATTATTTTCTCGGCACTTGTTATAGGAATTCATACTTTTGATATTGATCCTGTAGTTGAAAATGTACTTTTTTACCTTGATTATGTAATTACTATTATTTTTGTTATAGAGATTACTGTTCGTATTGCTGCAGAAAAAAAGCCCCTAGATTTCTTTAAAGACGGATGGAATGTTTTTGATTTTATAATTGTAGCTGTTAGTTTGATTCCTATTGATAATAACTATGCAAATACGGCAAGATTAATTAGAATCTTTAGAATGCTGCGATTAATTACACTGCTGCCTGAACTCAAAGTCATTATAGGAGCACTTTTTAAATCAGCAAAATCAATCGGCTATGTAATGGTTCTTATGTTTATAATATTTTATGTTTTTGCAGTCGTAGGTACTATACTGTTTGAAAAGGTTGAATCTGGCTTATGGAGAGATGTTGGTATAGCACTGCTTACTCTCTTTAGAGTTATGACATTTGAAGACTGGACAGATGTTATGTACGAAACAATGGAAATACATCCTTGGAGCTGGTTATACTATCTGACATTTATCTTTTTAACAACATTTACATTTTTAAATATGATTATCGGTATTATCTTAGACACACTAAACGAAGAACACAAAAAAGTAGAGCAAGTAAGAATAGATGAAGACAAAGAAGTTATGCTAGAAATATTAGAAAAAAACAAAGCATTAGAACTTAAACTAGATAGAATCGAGACTCTCCTAAGCAAGAAATAACAATTTAAAACATCCACACTCAAGGGGTTTTGGTACATTTTTTGCTTGTGTATAATTACACAAAGTATTTATGGAGAATGTATGGAATTTGACAGTAAAATATTAGACACTAATACTTTTTCTGTTACATCTGAATATGAGATTCCAAACATAGTTGAGTATCTAAAAACTTTAAAAAATAACAATATAGTTATCCATTTATTCTCTTTTTTACATAATACAGAACTGTTTCAAAACCTAAAAAGCGAACTAAGCACTACACTCCCTCATGCAAGCATAATCCTCTTAAAACATGATAAACACTCCAAAGTATCCTTAACTGTTTATACTTTACAAAAAGATATGGTTACTAAAGATCTCAGCAATGAAGTACTAAATAAATTATATAAAGATACCGCAGATAAAGATAGTAAAATTGAAGATTACAGAAACAAACTCTTTAGTAGGTACTTCATTGATAATTTAACAAATCTTCCAAATGTATATCAACTAAGATTAGATTTGCAAGAGAATGAAGAGTTTAGTTTGATTATTATTAATATTGATAACTTTCAAATCGTTAATAACTTTTATGGCTTTCTTGCCGGTGATTATATAATTGAAGAAGTTGGAAAATATATTAAAGAAAACATACCTGATCATAAAATTTATAGATTATCCGGTGATGAATTTGCATTGGTTATCAATGAAAATATGTTTTTTTATGCTCTAAAAGAGCATTTAAATGATCTTTATCAGCGTATGAAAGATATTGTAGTTAATTATCGTGGTACCAATATATTTATTGATATTACACTAGCTTCATCCTCAAATATAGATAAAACAAATATATATTCAAAGGTTTCAATGGCACTAAAACATGCAAAAGAAATAGGTGCGCCTTTTTGGATTTATGAAGATAAGATGAATTTTGAAAATAATTATGAAAAAACTTTACAGCTATCCGAGGTTGTAAGAGAGGCTGTGAATAACCTAAGGATTATTCCATATTTTCAGGCTATTATAGACACTAAAACTTCTAAAATAAAAAAGTATGAATGTTTAGCAAGATTAATCGACAGCAACGGACAAATACTGTCCCCTTTAGATTTTATACCTATAACAAAAAAAATAAAAAATTATCATATTGTTACAAAAACTATTATTGATAAATCATTTGAGACATTTGAAAGCATTAATCTTGAATTTAGTATCAATCTATCTATTGAAGATGTCATAAATAAAGATATGTTTAACTTCATTATGAATAAATTAAAAAACTCCAGAGTATCGCATATGGTTACTTTTGAAATACTTGAGTCCGATGCAATTGAGGACTTTAAAAAAGTTGAGCGTTTTATTTTTGAAGCAAAAAGGCATGGTGCTAAGATAGCAATAGATGACTTTGGAAGCGGTTATTCAAACTTCTCATACCTAACCAAGATAAAAGCTGATTATATTAAAATAGATGGCTCACTTGTTAAAAACATAGATATAGACAAAAATGCATATATTGTAGTAGAGACTATCGTTTCATTTGCAAAAAAACTTGGAATCAAGACTATTGCGGAGTATGTGTACTCTAGTGAAATTATGAGTAAAGCTAAGGAGCTCTCTATAGATTACTCTCAAGGATATTACATAGATAGACCATCTCATTTACCTTAAATACTCAATAACAATTTTTTTTATTTCAGCGCCACTGGCACCATCTCCTTTAATATTAAAAGCAAAAACTCTTGTTGAGTTATTATGCTCAACAAAGCCAACAAACCATCCAACACCTCCACAACTGCCAGTTTTGCCTGCAAGTGTATAATTGGGCTGTTTTTCAAGTGTAATAATATCTTTTAAAGTATTTGTTGAATTATTTGAAAATGGCAATTCATTACGCATTAGCTTAGTTAAAAATTTTATCTGTTCATTTACTGAGATTTTTAAACTTCCATCACCAAGCCAAAAATCAGTCAAAGAGTGAGACATATCAGCATTTCCATAATTTACTCTCTTTAGCATATCTTGCATTCGTACCGTTCCAACTCGTTTTGCCATCTCTTGATAAAACCACACTGTTGAAACACCTATGGCACTACGCATTGAGTGATTTTTGTTCCATACTTCATAGGCACGGACTTTTTTATCCCACAAAAGTGTTTCATTTTCATCTTTAACAACTTTTAGGTCTAATGCAATCATACTATTGAGAATTTTAAATGTAGAACATGGACTTAAGCGTTCATCCGTGCGAGAACCAAATATCTCTTTTTTTGAACTATTAAGGTCAAAAATAACACCACTACCGTCAAATTTGCCAAAATTAAGTTCACTAGAAAAAAGTAAAGAGTATATAGAGATAAAGACAATTATATATTTAATCATTTTGCGCTTTAAATTTGTTTATGAGCCATTACCTAAACTAATGGATGGTTCATCTAGATAAAATCCCTGACAATAATCAATCTCTAACTCTTTTACTTTATCCATAACAGTGCTGGAATGAACATACTCTGCTATCGTTTTTATGCCAAGTCTTTTTGCAAATGAAACGATAGTCTCTACTACAATATATGCATTGTTGTCCACATCCATATCTCGGATAAGAGCACCGTCTATCTTAATAAAATCAGCGCTCATCTTAGTCAGATAAGCAAAATTAGAATACCCGCTTCCAAAGTCATCTATTGCTATCTTAGCACCACATCTTTTTACCTCAGAGATAAAACGCTCAACTTTTTTAAAGTCCTCAATTGCATCGGACTCAAGTAGTTCAAATATTACTCTATGTGATGACTCTGAATTTTTTAACTTATTTATAATAAAGCTAAATATCTCATGACTCATTATGTCATCAATAGATAAATTGATGCTAAATTCAAAGTCATTATCTTTAAATGTTTCAAATGATTTATTAATAATAATTTTAGTAATTTCATTATAAAGTTTAATATTTTTTGCTACAGGTATAAAAAGAAGTGGAGATAAAATTTTTTCATTTTTATCTACTAACCTTGCCAAACACTCATACTTCTTAACTTCATAAGTTTTGGTATCAACGATAGCTTGATAATATGGGATTATTTTTGAGTTTTCTACAGCTTCTCTCACTATTCCCGATAGCTTCAAATTTCTCTCATATTCATTCTCAAAATTCATCTTATCTTCATAAATCCAAAAAAGTTCTCCTGTTTCTTTAGCGTATTTTAATGCCATTGCTACTTTAGAGAATATATTTTTATTGTCTCTATCTTTATTGGTACACGAAGCTAATGTGAAATTTACATATATATTTATCCCTTGATACTCAACAACAATATTATTTATTCTGCTATGAAGATTGTTCAAATACTCTTTTAGTTCATAAAAGCCCATATCTCGATTTAAAACAAATGCAAATTCATCACCTGAGAGTCTATAAATATCAGACTCTGGAATATTTTCTTTTAAATACTTGCCAACTTTTTCAATTACATAATCCCCAACCATAAAACCATAAAAATTATTAATTGTTTGAAAATTATCTATATTAAAAATCACTAAAGCATAATCTTCATGCTCTTCTAAATCATTTCTAAGTTTATACACATTTGGAAGATTTGTTAGGTGATCTGTAAAATATCTACTAAATAGTTTATTTCTATATTTTGCAATACTTGCATCTTTTATTGAACTATCTTTATATAATTCATTAAGTATTTCATCGTTTATATTTGCAACATCAATGTTTTTCTTTATATTATATATTGTTAAATTTGTATTTGTTCTGTCGTTGTGTTTTAGTAAAACAACTTTTGCATTTGGCAACACTTTTTTTATTTCATTTTTTAAATTTTGAACCAAAACAGTGTTGTGTATTACAGATACAATGTGTACTAAAACATTTGCCTCTTGAAATTTTTCAAAATCATCAATTACTGCCGATATTGCTGTTGATGAAGTTAATGTAAAATTTTTTATTTCTAATATATCGCTATTTAAGGGCAAATTGCACTCCAATCATACTTTTCATATTTTATCACAAAATTATAAAGTAGAATTTAACCACATTTTCTATATACTAAGAGCCATATTACATATGAAAGGTATATTATTGAGGTCTTTTCAAAACTTACTTCTCCTGCAGAATCTATATCGGCTAAAAGCTCTAGGTTTTGAATATAGCGACACTTTTTCTGTTAACCATAAAACTTCTCATGAAAAACCTCACAACTTGGAAGAACTAACTAAAAATATATCTACATGTCATCTATGCGACCTTAGTAAATCAAGATCTCAAAGTATGAGTGGTTTTGGCAATGAAAATGCAGATATAATGATAATCGACTATAGCGTATCTCTTAATGAAGACAGTACAAATTCTTACTATAGTGGTCGTTCAGGTGAAATTTTAACTAATATGATAAATAATGTTTTAGGTTTAAAAATTGAAGATGTTTATTTTACACATGCTATAAAATGCAAGCCCCTGAATTCAAATACTCCATCAAGTTCTGAATGGGATTCATGCAAAGACTATCTATTTTCTCAGATTGATTTTGTTAAACCAAAAGTAGTCGTTACCTTAGGTAAAGATGCTTATGCTAAAGTTACATCGGAGAATGAAAATTTTCAAAGTGTTCGTGGTCATGTTATAGACTTCAAGGAGTATAAACTTGTCCCTATTTTCCATCCGAATCATCTGCTTAGAAACCCAGATGACAAAAAAATAGCACTAAATGATTTAAAAACTATAAAGAGTTGCCTCTAGAATCTAATTACATCTCACTATATTTATCTATAGTTCCCCTATTTAAAGTACTTTTAAAGCTACATATTAACTACAACTTGTTATACTTTTTACATATTACTACAAAAATCCCTACTATTTGTATGTTTTTTAGCTAAAAGTAGGGATTTAAAGCAAAGGTGCTGTTAATGGGTGTTTCAGAGTATAAGCCAGTAAAAATCAAACTAAACAATGGTACAGCTTCGGGAATGTATATTCTGATTAGTCACAATGAAATAAATTATACAAAAGATAATGAAACGAAACCACCAAATAGAAGTTACAAGATTGAAGTAGCCGTGGAGGCTATGCATAATCATAAGAGAGCTAGAGGTAAAGAAACATTTACAATAGCTAAAGGTACTAGTATATCTAAAGCTGTTGGATCATTGCTTGGTAAGCGTGAAGAAATTAAAAATACTCTTAAATCCAAAGGTACCTTAAAAATTGAAAAAAAAATTATTCCAAAGATAGATACTACAGATAGAAAATTCAAATCTGTATATAGTGCTTGGATAACTCGTAAATCAATCGAAGTTAGTGCTAGTACGGTAAGAATGTATAACGGATCTTATAATGTTTGGATTAAAAAACTAGATAATAAAATTATAGATGAAATTACAGAAGATGATATTCAAAACCTTATAAATGAGATGATATCGAAAGGGAAAAAACCAAAAACCATCACTATAGTAAAGGCTGTACTCAAGCCATTACTAGATACAAATGATGTAATTTTAAATTGGAAAAAAATCATATTACCGAAAATAAAGTCTAAAGAAAAATTTAGTGGAGATGATGAAAAAGCCACACTTATAGCTAGAACACTGCTTGAGTATAAGCATCCAATAGCCAGAGGTGTATTTTCATTTTTACTTAGTGGTAGAAGAATTAACGAAACAATGTTGATGGAGCATTCTCATATCAACTATAAAAAAACAGAGCAATATCCTTATGGGTCTTTCATGCTACCTAAAGAAAATACTAAAACTAATACAGAAGTTACTTATGCTTTAACTCCCCTACTTCTAAATGCTATCAAGATACAAAAAACCACTTCGGGTAAAATCTTTGATTTAAAAGCTATATCGGTACATTATCATTGGAAACTTGCGATGGAAAGTATTGGTGTTATTAGTATGGTTATGCATGATCTTCGTTCAATGGTGGCGGTAGTTGCACTACGAAATGGTGCAGATATATATGCTGTATCTAAAATGCTTTCCCATAAGCTGTTAAGCACCACACAATCAAATTATCTTAATGATGATACCAAACAAGCAGCAGAAGCACAAGATACCTTTGCAGCTGTTATAGATGCACCAAATAATGCAATAGATGTTGAAATAATTGAAGATGAATATACAGCATTAAAAAAGTTATATCCAAATGCTAGTGATGATAAAATCAAACAAGTAATGAAAATGATGAAATTAGAGTAGTTAAATCATGTAATTCCTTTATATTAAAGGAACTATATTAACTTGCTACAGCAAATGTATTTTCTTCAAGATACCTTATAAGTTCAGATCTGGATACATGTATTTTAGAACCAACCTTAACAACTTCAATTTTACCTTTGTAAATTAGTTTTTTAGCCATATCTATTTTTAGTAATTTCATATTCTGAATTTCTTGCAAGTTGAATAATACCCCTTTAGGTATTAAAGCATCGTAGTTAGTCGTCATTCTATTCTCCTATTATATTATGATATCTATTTAATCTATAGCATAAATTCTATGGCATCCTTTGTACCACCACTACATAAACCTCCATCTACAAGATTAGCTTCTATATATTCACCATCAAGATCTTTCTCATCACTAGAGTAAAGGTTTACCATAAACCCACTGTCGGCAGATTCAAACACTTCATAGTAAAGCCCATTATGTTTAAACTCAACATTATTTTCATTTTTTAATATTCTAGCTAATGAATTGATTTTGTTTTTAGCTAGAACTGTCATCTTCGTTCTTTTTAACAGTAGCGAATGGGATAGGTATAAAGGATGAGTCTAGCTCAACCGCAAGCCCTAGTGGTCCGCGAAGTAACTCGATTTCTGAGAAATCAAAATAGCCAAGTTCACTATCAACTCCTTTAACATAGCCATAGCATGTACTATCAGTTTTAGATATCTCTATGATGTACCAAGTCCAATTACTATCTGGTGTAAATAGCTTGACATAACAGGTGGGATTTAAAGAACCTTCTGTCCCGTATATGTCTGGTATATTATTTAGTAGTGTTTGTGGGATAAGTTTACTCATAGCAAATTTCTTCCTTACATTTTAATACTCCTATAGCTAAGCCTATAATCAAACAGATAACTAAAGAGTTTTTCTTTAAAGGTTTTGTACACATATTAAGCACCATCCTATGCAGCTTGTTGCTGCTCAATAGGCTTATACCACATCTTATTTTCCCCGCTCCAACGGAAACCACAAGCTTTAATACTATCTTTCTTGCTGAATATATCATCACCGATAATTACGAGATTTTGACCTTGTTCCATTATCGTAAGCCCAATAGAATAAAGGGATGAAAAATCATTTGGATTATGAAATGGTTGTGTCTGCTGTTGATTTTGTTGTGAGTATTGCTGTGGCTGTTGTAACTGTGTAGGTTGTTGATAGTTTTGTTGTTGATTTTTGCTTGTAGTAGGTGTTTTTGAATACAAATTATTTCCAAATTGAGCACCCATTGAGCGTAAAGCACGTTTGAGTGAATCACTTACTGCACTTTTGCTTGCATTATCTATAGCTTCACCAATTGAGCGAGCTGTTCCTATACCTACACCAGTATCTTCACGCTCTATACAATTTCGCTGATTATCATAAATCTTTACTTTTACAATGGCACTGAATGTAATAACGTGGTTTGAGTTTTGGTTAATTTCACGGTTTACTTCTTCAAGCCTTGTAATAGTATAGTCCCACATATAGCTGAATATGGTGTTTGCAACATTAATAGAGTCATAAGTCTCAATATACTTAAAGCTCATCCCTGCTTTGTCTATAGTCTTAACACGACTTTCATCAAGGTTATACGAAAGTGCTTTTATTTGATTTTCTGATAGCATTTTATCTCCTTTATGCCGCTTCTTGCGAATCTACTAAATTTAGTAGTTCTGTGGCTTGATTATTTTGACTAGAACGTCTAGCATTAACTTTTATACGAGCTGGCACCTCTTGTTTTGTTACACCAACTTCTACAAACTCATCTATCTCATTCATACCATCCAAAGTTTTCATAGCTTCTTTTACACTATTTTCATCTACAATCACTGTATAAAATCCAAGTTTTATAAGAGCATCTACTCCTGAATCTTTTATTTTAAAAGTCTCTGTGAGTGTTGTCTTTTTTGGTGTGATTGTTATAGAAGAGATTGATGTACCGTCTAATCTATCAATTCCGTACTCTGCCAATACAGAAGCTGTAGCTTCTAGTGCTACTGATTTAGCACTTGTAAGGTTTTTCTTAAGTGCTTGTAGCTCTTTGATATCTTCTGCTATATAACTTATTTTATTATCTAACTCTTTTATACTAAGACCAATATAGTCAGCCTTTGCGTGATATGGCTTATTGCTCTCAAGCACCTGTCTAACGTAGTTTTTAAACCACTCTTGTTTATTTACATTGATATTTTCAATTTCTGTCTGTAAACGGTAATTTGTCATTTTCATTGTATTTCCTTTGTTCGGTGACGAGCAGAATGTTTTAATTCTGCATCTATTTTTAAATCATCTATATGAGCTATCAGATGATTAAGACTATGGAGTGAATGCTCAATGTGTAGTTGAACTTTTGATGGAGTGCTTTGAAGTGTATATATTTTCTTAGCACTCTTTTTAGCTAGGTGTAGCTGTAGTTGAATTAACTTTATCTCTATTATGATGCTCTCTAGTGTTTTGTGTATATTTTGCATAAGAGAATAGATTAAGCAGCTAATGCCATATCTGGCACTTTTATAGAACTAATGCGTTCTGCTATTTCCCATAGTCCCTGATTAATATCTTTATCTTTTGCTATAGATGTAATCTCGCGAGATGTAAAACGTCTGCCTGTCTCTTTGTTAACACCTGATACATTTCCTGATAATAGGTTCTCTTGTATTATGTTTAGTGTCGTATAGAGGTCATCTTTTTGATCTTCATCACGGTGTGGTACAAGTAGGTCTTTGTAGTCAACCTCTAGGTGTTTCGGAAATCTTAGCTCTAAACTAGATTTAGCGAACGCTTCTTTTTCACCAGTTGATAGCTTGATAGATTCAAGTGTATTGATTTTATGTTCAAGCTGTGGCTTAAAAGATGTTATCTTATTTATCGCTATATGGATGTCGTTTGCTCTATCTCCTATGTGCTTTATTTTATAACTACTAAAAATATTATCTGATATTATTAAACCATTTGAGCATACATACCTAAATATTCCAGCAGATATACTAAAAGCCGTGCTTCTGTCATGGCTGTTAAACAGCAAAAGCTCAACTGCATTCTCTTTTGGACTAAGCAGATCATCGAAATGACGAAAACGTACAACGTGACGCTGGTAGCCTTCTTTATCTTCGTCTTTTACAGATGAAATTTGCACTGAAACGGGATGCCAATTATGAGACTTTAATTCATTTATGACGTCTATTGATGAAACAAAATGGTACTTGTCGCTAGTTTGGAAATGTGGTTGCTCTGTAAAGAGTACTGGTGCTTGTTCTTGTAACTGTTGTATTGTAAGTGGTAGTTTTGACATAGTATAACCTTTATTTTTATGTTTTATTTTTGGTTAAAAGTCTTTAAGACTAATTGACTAATCTTCATCCAGTGTTTCTTTTATTACTGTTCCAACTGCAATCACAATTGTCAGAATTTGACCTATGGGTAACATTTGAATCCTATTAATGTTTGGATAAGCTTTTGAGACTTAGTAAAGAATCTAAACTCTTGTAATTTTTTTCGCACACATGCTCCTATATTTAGATCTACTGATTTTCAAAGTATCTTTGTACTTTGACTATGTTAATAATATGTGGTTGTAAAAATTTAGAAGTTAATTTATTAGTATGTAGAAGATTTGACAATTAGGCGGTATTCGCCTATAATTATAAAAAGAGGATTATTATGACTCAACAAGAGATTAGTAGATTATTAGATATTCCAGATAGAACACTTAGGGATTGGAAGAAGAATAGAAGTAGACTTTATGATGTATTAGAATCTCTTGATTATGATGAAATTAAAGAGAAGCAGTCATTTCAAGATACAAATGATGTTGTAATATTTAATCCTGAGAAGTACACTACTAACTGTTTTTGGCAGACGAATGAAACAAGTAGTCAAACAGTTTATTCTATTATCTACAATTACTTATCTTTGATGGATGTTAGTGACATAAAGCAGATATGTAAAGAGTATGGAAAATCACTTGTCAGGTATGTACTAAATGATAAATACAAAAAAATGTACGATAAAGGCTATATAAGCACTGGTGGTATGGATATCCAACTAAGCGGTAGCTACAATAAAAGTGAGATGTACAAAGAACTCTCTAGGATAATCAATGACTGCTAATGTAATCAAAACACTCAAAAAAATCAAAAATTTAGATTTGTTCAACGATGATTTGTATTTTATCGGTGGTACTGCACTCTCATACTACATAAATCACAGAATATCTGAAGATATAGATGTCGTAAGTACCAATATACTCAACCATAAAGCAATAATCTCATCAATGTTATCCATCAATGCTAACAAAGTCAAAGATGAAAATGTATTTGCTCTAAGGTTAGCAGGTCTGTTTCCAGATGAGCATATGTTGAAATTCAATTTAGATGGTGTAAAAGTAGAATTCTTTAAAGCTAGTAGAACTCTACAATTAGAAATACTAGAGCAATCATCATTTACGCAGTTTGAAAATTCAAATATTAAGATACTAGATTTAAAGTCAATTGCTAAATTAAAAATTGTAGCACTATTTTCAAGAGATAAGTCTAGAGATCTTTTTGATTTTGGAGCGATACTAGATAATAATGTTCTATCTATAGACGAAATATTAGAAATAGCCAAAAAACTAACTCAACTAGAGACTAAAGAGTCTCTAGTTGAGTTTATAGATACCAAGGTACAACCTCTAAATGATGAAACAGTTTATTTAGATGAAAAAGAGCAGTCTCACTTATCATTTAATGAAATCAAAACAAGAGTCTTGCAATTGATAAATAGATTGGAAGTATAAATGACAGTTGATATTTTAAGCGATTTACATCTTGATTTTTATTTCAAACCACATTTAACTACAAGTGAAAATGTTATATCTTTATTTACACAGATTTTTACAGACAATTGCACTAGAGAAATTGGTAATGTTTTAATTATAGCTGGCGATATAGGACACTACAATGAGCAAAATATAGAAGTCTTAAAAACTTTTCAAAAAAAGTTTTATAAATACATCATTTGTGTATTGGGAAATCATGACTATTACCTTGTAGACAGTGAATCAAAGTACGCTTTTGAAAATGACTCTTTTAAACGAGTTGAAGATATGCGAAAACTCATAAATCAAGAAAAAAATATGTACTGTTTAGATGGTAAAATCATTGAGATAGAGGGAATTAGATTTGCTGGAGCAGATAGTTGGTATGATGGAAGTTATGTAAAAAAATATTATACTCAGTTTGATAGCAACCATATTAATTTACTGTGGAATAGAAATATCAACGATAGTAGACTAATCAAAGGGATTAGTAGGTTTGATGATATTGCTAAATTAGAGATGGTAAAGCTTGAACAAATATATCAAAACTGTGATGTTATGATTACTCATGTCAATCCATCATTTGATGAAGAGCATATTAACGAAAAATATCACAATAGTCCTATTAATACATTTTTCACATTTGACGGTAGTAAATTTTATAAAAATAGTTCTATGAAGTATTGGATATTTGGTCATACGCATGATTCTATAGAGTATGAGATGGAAGATGTTAAATTTTTATGTAACCCACTTGGTTATCCAAATGAGAGCCAGTATGGAGATAATATTAATATGAAAAGTTTTGAGATAAGTCTATGACAACTACAAATTTTTATAATGATATTAAAAGACAGGCTAAATGATAGATTTTATTTTATAAAAAATCATCATATTTAGTAATCTAACACAAATCAATTTCTCTCAAAAATGGACAGCCATTTAAACAATTATTTTTTTGCATACAACTTTCACACCTACTTCCACCCAAATTATTTTGTATTTCTTTAAATGAATTTGAATTATTCCATATATCCATAAAGGATTTTTCTCTTAAACTTTCACCTTCATAATGCTCCATCATAAATGAGCAAGGATACATTTTTAAGTCCTCTGAAATATAAGCAGAGAATCTTCCTGCGTCACATGGCTCAAGTGAAGTCAAATTTATATTTTTCATATTTTGAACTATTCCTGAGACCATACAGCTATCAAATCCTATTTTAAAAGAATTTACATTATTATCTACCAAATCAAAGAATTTCTTTAGTAGAGGACTATACTTTAAAAGTAAACTATAGTCTTTGTCTTTTCCTACTGGTTTGTAATTGAGAAAAATAATAGCATTACACATATCAAGAATAGGATGACCATTTTCTAGCCAATCTATAGCTCTTTCTATAGATTGGCTATCTAATACATAATGAAGATTTACTTTAATATTGTGATCTGATAGTCTAAATACAGCTCGTCTTGTTTCATCAAATGGTTCGTATGCACTCACAGCAACGGCACCACAGTATTTTTTTGTAGCTTCTAATACTTCTTTACTCAAACCTCTTCCATTAGTTGTATAGGAAGGGACTATGTTATATTTATCTCTGGTTAGTTGAATAAGCTTTATAAAGTCTGGATGTTGATTAGGATTACCTCCACCTAAAGCTACTTGTAAAACATTGTTTTTGGATGCTTCTAGCATTATAGTTTCATAATCTTCTATCGTTATATGCTTGCCATCTTCATTTGAGTTTCTGTAACAAAAAGAACATTCTTTATCACACCAATTAGTAATAGATATATCTAAAAGTTCTGGACCACTTTTAGCCCAAAATATTTCAGGTGTATCTTTTTCTTCAACTCTAGCAAAAAATCCAGTTTTTTGATTAAATATGATTTTATATTTCTCTTCTGGATAATTTTTAAATATAACTGAATTCATAATTTACCAATAACAATTTGTATAGTTAAAATAAATTTTCTCATCTTCTTCTTCAAAATAATCAACACAAATATATGCTGCGAAAGCTTCATCATCACTACTTAATCTACCTACATAAATTTTTTTATTCTCTTTTTTAGCAAGCAAATATTTTTCATATACTTCTTTTGAATATTCTTTGGTAATAAATTCTTCAATAGTTTTATATGCATCTCTCCAATATTCACTTGCAATAGCTACTTCAATATCTTCCATTGCATCACTTAGTGTGTGATATAACCCATTCATCATCTCATAGAAATCAGAGTCTTTCTCTACACCCATTAAACTTATAAAGTCATCTTTATTCCAGTCATCTTTTGTCATTATAATAAATGATGTAGATGAGCTATTTGTAACAAAGTCAGTTTTAATTTTCATATAATTCAGCCTTAAGTAAATTATTAATTTTTCCTATAAATTCATCAGAGTAATCAATAAGCATATGTAATTGATAATCACTTAGTTCATACATGTATCCTCGTACAAAATTATACTGCTTAGTACATAAACTATTGTTGATTAAATCCAGGCTTTTTTCGTCTAAATGAGGGTATTTATGATATAAAAATTCTTCAAAACTTTCATACTCAGTGTAGTATAGTTTATATTCTTCTTCTAGATTAGTTGTAGATGATGTCAAAGAAACATATATACTTTCTAACCTTTTATAAAAGTAACTACCTTTACGAACTTTAGCTTGAAGTAAAAACTTATCTTTAGATATTTTTTTAGGCAAAAGAACTAAATGACTTTTATCATTGCTATTAATTATCATATATCAAGATCCTCTAATAATTCAGATAAATCTGCCTTTCCATCAGCTACATCACGAAAAAACTGCATTCTCGTTTTTTCTTCATTTTCTAAATCTTTAAAAAAACTATGCTCTTCAGAAGTGCACCAACTACTATCTAATTTATAACATTTTTCTAGAAATCTCAATATATTATTTTTTAAAATTCCATCTTCTAAGCCAATAAATTTTTTAAAGGTTTCTTTATAAAACTCATTATCAAAGTCTATCTGCTTATTTATATAATAATTCAATAATTTCCATATTTCAAGTTTTATTTTTTCTATATTTATATCTTCATATTTCAATAATATTTTTTTTGCATTTTCTGGATATTTATCTATATAATTTTCTAAAAGTTCAGTTAGTTCATATACAGAAGAACCATAAGCTGTTTCGTCTGTTACACCTAAAAGCAAAAACATAAACTCAAAAACATTGTGTAGTTGATATTCTTTTGAAAAATTTCTAGTTTCTAAAATACCATATAAGTCTTCTAGTAGCTGTAAAAAGCCTCCTTTTCTTTCTCTTTGATAGCTATAATAATCATATTTTATTTTATACTTTTCACTAACAAATGTACTATACTCATCATCATTTAATGATAAAATAATATCAAATAAAGTAAATATATTAAGTTTTATATAGTGCCTCGTAATATGTCTATACATCAGATGATTAATAATTTTTTTTGAAAAAACAACATCTTGAATAAACAAATCTTTTATTTTATGAATGTCATCATCATTAATATCTTCGTCACTAACAGAAAATATATTACTCAAGAATAGATTATCATAATATTCTAACTCTTCTAAAAATTGCAGCTTAACTTTATACATTTTTTTTCTTGATTTAAAAAATAAGTATCTTTCAACACCCTCTCTAATTGTCATATTTTCATCAATAGACTCTAAGAATATTTTTGGATCAATCTTCTCATTATTTACTATATAATCAGCTAATAAATAATCTCTAAACTCATCAAATGTAAAATTCAGAACTTCACTGTTTGCATATATACTACTTTCATCTTTAATTAAATCTTTTCTAAAAAATATATCTTCGTCAATAATATGTTCTAGTAGTTCCAAATCAATATCTTCAATGTTGTCTAATGATATATTTGTGTAGATATTAGTCTCAACCATATACTTCAGGATAGATTCAAATAATTTTTTCAACTCTGTTGAACCGTATTTAGTTTTGACGTTTATTTGTTCATGTTTGAACTCAAAATATTTTTTAAATAAATCATCTTTATATATATTATATACTTGTTCCACAGGGGCAGTTGGATTGTCTTTTGTGCCATATACTTCACTAAACATTCTTAGTAATAAAAAGTTATTAGCTAGTGTAGCACGTACATTAGGGGATAGTGTACTTTTTATTTGAAAAAATTTCATATATGAAGAAATTAGCCTGTCTTCTAAGTGTTCAGGAAACTCTTCTCTATACCTTTTATATCGATTCATAAAACTTTCTTGCATTTCCATCTTATTTAAAAATGATGGTTCTTTAAAGTTTTTAAACCTATCATCAAAGTATTCAGAACGACAAGTAAAAATCAATCTAATAAAATCTTTTTTCAATATTTCTTCAACAAATGAATAGAGCTCTTTAGAAAAATATTTTATATTAATATTTTCATTTAGACCATCTATGATTATTGTAAAAGTAGTGTTATTAGATTTACATAAGTATTCAATATCATCAAAAAATTCATTAAACTCTATACCTGATTCAAAACCATATATTTCTTTTAAAATAATATCTTCAATTTTATCTCTATGTAAATTATTGAATTCATTGCCAGTAAACATAACTCCTAATAGATTCTTTTTTAACATTACATTCTCTACAAAGTCACATACTAGATTTGTTTTACCTTGTCCTGCTTGTTCAGTTAGTAATATAAACTGCTTTTGAAGTAGTCTAAATTTTTTTTCAAAATTGTCTAAAAACCGTCCAAATCTATGGTTAAGTCCTTGTTCTTTAATGAGTAACTTATATTTTTCTTCTGAAAGCTTATTCTCCATTTCTTTTCTATCATCAAAGTTTGGTATAGATTCTTTAAACTTTAAAAAATCATTCATCAATTGTTCTATTGTTTCATTTAGTTCACTTTGTGTTTTAGGACTTGAATACCTTATTGAGATATCAAGGTTTTTTTTAGTAATGCCAAGATTTTCTAATACTTCATTAAAAAAATAAAACTCTACATTCTTAATTTCATCTATGTTTTTTTTATAAAACAGTATTGGTTGTGTGATATATCTAAGCTTTTCTTTTACATCATCAAGCTCTAAAAAAATATCAGGAATATACTTTTTATTGTCTTTAAAAGTTTGTACTTTTTTATTTAATTGATGTCTCAATATTAGATGTAAACTTTGATAGTATTTATCTTTTTGGAATGTTTTTTTTAGCCACTTTTTTGGTTTAAAAATCAAATAATTTCTAATTGTAGTTTGATTAATTACACCCCAACGATTATCTGTATCTTTTACTATGTTACTCATTTAACTTTGACTTATTTTTCCGTTAGTATTATCTACATCATCAATAATATTGTCTTTACCGTTTTGACTAATTTCACCAAATTCATTAATAGTCTTCTTAATTATATTCATACCTTTATATTTTTTATATCCCCATATAGCAAGAGCAAAAACAATAGCAGTACTAATTACAATAAAAGCCGTATTTACATTTACAGCTATTGTATTGGCTGCTGTTTCGGTAATATTTAAATCCTGATCCATTTTCTACCTTCTTATGCTTTTATTGATCTTCACATGAGATATCTAAAATATCTGTTACTTTCTCACAAAACCAATCATATCTATCTTCAATAGCTTGTTCTGTCCATTCTTTATTATATTTGTTTTGTTCAAAGTCACTAACTATTTGTTTTGTCATCTCAAAAGCTGTGATAGAAGTATCTTTATCTTTATATTTTCCTTTACCTCTGTAAATACTGATTTTCTGATCAAAAGGGTTATTACTAGCTTCGATATTTTTTTTACCACTTAATAGTGTAAGATTCCCAGCACTATTTAACCATTCTAAAGCAACTTCATCTGTTATATGATCCCATTCTGGAAAACTTTTATATTTTTTGGGAAGTATATGTTCCAGATGCAAATCTTTACTTAATCCGATAAAAGACAATTTACTATCATCCGTAATACCATACTCAATTAATAAAATAAGAGGCTTGCTCCAAGCTGTATTATATATATCGTCTGATGACAAGTTATCTTTTGCTAAATTTATAATATTATCAGCTTTTAGTTTTACATTAATTTCATTTTCTATGAAATCAATAGACTTGTTTTCTTTAACCCATTTAATAATATTAAATGAAAGTTGTTTTACTTTAGATAATGTTTTACCAGCAATCCAATAAAGATAGTAAAAGCGTCTTAAAATTATTAATAGTTTTTCATGTTCACTATAGTTATTGTGTAGAGAAGCTAATAGTATAGACTTCCAATATACGCTCCATCTAAGATACCAAAATGAATAGATCACTTTGTCTTCTTTATTGCAAATATCATCTCTATATATTTCAGAAAACTCCACAAAATCATGCAATATGGTATTTGCGTCACCATCTTTAAACTGTTCCTGTAGTTCATCAGATAATGATTTTTTAGGATTTTGAGCAAGTAAATAATATTCATAAACTATAAACATATCGTTCATACTTAAATCAGTATCTAATAAAATATTTTCTGCTTTCCTCCACTCAGAAATAAACTGATCCTCTTCATCTTTTCTTCCAGTATCATCTTCTTCATTTTTATACTTATCTTCGATCTTTTGAAGTAAAAAGCTTTTGATTAAATCTGACGATGTCAAATCCATACCTCTGTCATTTAGTACTTGAAATAATTTTATAGCAAAGCCTCTGTCAATACAATCTATTCTGATTATTGATACATTATTAAACAAATAATTAATAAATTCGCCTATATTCTCTTCACCAATTTCTTCTAATTTTTCTTTAAATATTAAGGCAGTATTCATAAATTTATATTTAGGCTTTTCATCTATTTTTATTTCATATTTATAAGGTTTTTTTAGATCATAAACTGAACCTTTGATAATTAAATTTTCTAAATCACCTCTATGCTGAGGGTCGGTTAGTAGTGTTAATCGCTCAAATTTCTTTTTATAGTAAATAAAATTTTCAATAGTGTCTTTATCAATTGCATCTGGGTTATCTGTATCTTCATTAATATTTGGAAAAACATCTCTTAAAACACAAAAGAAAATCATTAATGTTGTCATACGCTGTTGACCATCAATAATATCTATTGAACTACCATCCTTCGCCGTAATGATTGAACCTAAGAAATAGTTGCTTATATTGTCTTCATACGCAGAGTATATATCATCCCAAAGTTGTTCAACTTGATCACCTTCCCACTTATATGGTCTTTGGTATCTCGGAATTTTATATAAACTATCTTGATTACCAAATAGTTCTGCTATTGTTAATGTTTTTGGTTCAAACGCTTGCATATTCTCTTTTCCTCAAATTTTATATTTATAGTATTTTAATCTATTTTTTTGAATAGATACATTCTAGCATTTTCAAGACAATTTACTCATTGATATCTTACACAATGGAAGCTGTCTATAACTTCCAGATTTTTCATCAAACCACTCAATAACATTTTCAATAGTGACATCTGATAATGAATAGCCTTGTGCTTCATGAGTAAGAATAGTATTTTGCATCTTTTTAGATAGCTGAGCGATTAATATATTATTTTGAATGAGACAATACGGTTTATTCTTTGTTAGCTCTTGTACATATACCTGTGAGCCTGCAATTAGGTCAATATTTTGTGAATCATGCTGAGATTGGAAACTCATATATAAATCTGATAAGCCCATTACAAAAGTTTTTTTACTTGGTTCTATATACTGTTTATTATTTACTATATTTTCAACTGATGCAGTTGAGTTAGATTTGAAATATTCATTATCAGTAACAATAATTAGCTTTTTCTTTGCTCGTGTCATTCCAACATAAAAAAGTCTGATGAAATCATCATTCAGTAGCATCTTATGAGCAACTAAAACAACTGTGTCAAACTCTTTACCTTTTGCTTTATGTATAGTAGATACTAAAACCTTATTGTAAGTAGATATAAGCTGTTCTGAAGATATTTCATCCAAGTATATATGCCATAGAGATGGTGTATATACTTCATGGTCATCTATAAATCCTTTAACTATCTTGTAGAGTATAGATAGATTTTTAGACCCACTGTATCGCTGTTTTACTTTTTCATATGATTCCCATAGAAGATTTTCATTAAGCTCTTTATCTTTTAATAGTGTATCTAAAAACCTAATTTCTACTAAGCTATTTAATTTGAAGCCATCATTATCTAATAAGTAGTTTACAGCAATATTTTCATCATGAAGTAAAGCATAAATATCTGCTACTTCGTTATTGCTAAAAGCTAATACAGCAAGGCTTTTCTTGGCTTCTATATGCTCTTTAACTTGTTCAACTGCTGGCTGTTGTAGATACTGTGAATCACAATTGATTATTATAACTTCACCTTGATATTTAGAATGAGATATTAGAGGGTGTTGTTTGTATCTTATAGGAACATTATGAATAAATTTATTTGAGTATTCTACGATGTTTTGAGTACTTCTAAAATTAGTTAAAAGTTCATACTGAGCATATGATTTTTCCTCTTCATCATTAAGTCCAAACTCTGTTTCAAATTCTTGGATAAACTTTATATCTGCACCATTAACATTAGATAAGATACACTGGTCATCATCACCAACTGCAATAAGCCGTTTTTTATTCTCGTGAGCATTAGATAGTGCTTTTATTAACTCAAATCCATCTGCATTAATGTCTTGATACTCATCTAGCACTACAACCGTTTTAAAAGGTATATCTATCTTGTTCTCGTTAATTTGTTGTGCAGCTAAAGATACAACATTATGAAGTATATCCTTATTACTACTAGCTTCTCTACCTATCAATTGAAGAGAGAATCCATGAAATGTAAATATATCTATATCGTAAGCAAGTTGACCAATCAACTCAAACAGTCTAGATTTAAATTCCATCATAGCAGTACGAGAATATGTCAACATAAGAAATTGATCAGCTTTAATATCCTCTTGTAAGATGAGAGAAGCTATCTTATGAACTAGTACTTTTGTTTTCCCACTTCCAGGTCCAGCTAGGATCATCATTGCTTGAGATTCTTTATCATCTATAACTTTCTTCTGTTCATCCGAAAGACTGTTGAAAACTTTATTGTAACGATACTCTGTCATAGGTCTTTTAAATTTTTCTTTTAACTCACCATACTTATTAACAAACATTATGTACGAAAGTGTAAAATAATCTTTCATGAAAGTTTGTGCTTGTTTGGAATTTTTGATAAGTCTTTCAGAATATTCACCAACTATATGAATAGACTCCATTTTTCTCTGGTAGTATGGTTCAAGTCTAGATTTATACTCAAGCTTTGTATATTTTTTATTTGGAGCGAGCATCTTATCCATCTTCTTAATATTCATTGGTGCATAATAGATAAACCGACCATTACCTAGTTCCAATATCCTTAGTTCATGTAGGTGCAGTAGTGCTTTATCAATAATTTTTGAACTTTGTTCCTCTTTTAGATTTAATGCCTTTTGAAGTTCAAGCATAGAAAATTCAACTGTTTCTTTTGTAGTAGCTTTCTTTTGGGAAAGATTTGTTGATAAATACTCAAGAGTCTTCAATCCTATATAATGCTTATAATCAATTATAGTTTTTACTCTCTTAGCATCTATAAACTCAAAGTACCAAAGATCTTTTTGTCTATCAAGTCGATTAAATTTAAATTGATGCTTATACCCAATCCAGCTTTTAAGCAATACCTTGATTGTAGAGCTAATATTTTCATTTTTAATATTCAGAGTTGAATCATCAAAGAGTATTTGATTTAATTCGCTCATCCGAACTGTATGACTATGCTCTTTGATTAAATACTCGTACAATATCTTTTCAATTTGACAATAACTTTGATACAAGTTTATATTCTCTCTACTTAATTTTAAACTCAAATCTTTTGCATCTGAAATAATATTCATCTCTTTTAGTTCTAATACTGACTGTGTAACTACTTCATGAGAATAGCCTAGTATCTCAGTTAGTTCATCTAGTTGAACAGCTTCAGGTTTTCCACTTCCTAATAGAGTTTGCAATACACGAGACAATCTAATCTTTGAATCTTCACTATACTCTTTAGTTTTATACTCTTCTTGTAAAATTTCCAAAGAATCCTTTGCTACTGCGTCAGCATAATACTGTACTCTATTTCTTGAGCGCTCTAAATAATCCTCTCTCTCAAGTTCTAGTAAAGCTGTTTTTACTTTCATATCATAATCACTAGACTTATCTTCGGTATCCCAACCAGCTTGTGAAGCTATCTCTCTAGTTGTTAATGTAACTGGATTACGACCATCATTTTTTAATACTCTGAAAATAGCATTGATCTCATCTGGATTTATTTTTGAACGAGTTAAGGTAGTAAAATGCTTATCTAAATCACTTTGAGAAAACAGTAATGGACATGAAGCTCTAATATTTTGATCTCTTGCACCCCTACCTGCTTCTTGAGAGTAGTTTTCTAATGATTCTGATATCTCATAGTGAATTACATTCTTTATGTTTGGCTTATCAACTCCCATTCCGAAAGCAGTAGTCGCTACAACAATATCTACATCATCATCTATATATTCTCTTAAGATTTGCATTTTAATATCAGTATCTAGCTTAGAATGAAATGATTTAACATTTTTACCAGTATCTAAAGCTAGTTGCTCTGCAACTTCATCACACTTTTTCGTTGATGATGGAATATATATAAGAGTAGAACCCTCTTTCGTATTTATGAGCTCTAACAAACTTGTATATTTAGCTTTATCACTATTAAGTTCATATCCTTCATAATCAAGATTTTTTCTCTCTGGTACTGCGATATAACGATTCATTTTTAGATTTAAAGCAGACTCTATATAATCTGTAATATCATCCATTACTTTTGGTTTCGCTGTTGCAGTAAAACAAGATACTGGAATATGGTCTTGGAATGGTTTTTCTTTTAATAAGTCGTTGATAAATGCACCAATATAGAAATAATCATGTCGAAAATCATTTCCCCATGTTGAAAGACAGTGAGCTTCATCAATTACAAACCTTTCTATTACACGGTTTTTTAGTAAATTAAATACTGAGTTAGCTCTAAGACTCTCTGGCGCTATATATAATATATCAGCATCCCCATTTACTACTTTTTCCATTGAATCGGCTCTCTCACTGGGGGACATATATCCACTAAGTGCGACAGCCTTATAGTTGGCAACTGTTTCATGAAAACTATCCATATGATCTTTTATAAGTGCTTGAAGTGGGGAGATAACTACGGTAAGTGTTTTTAGTGATTTTGCTTTTATAATTGATGGAAGCCAAAATGTGAAAGTCTTTCCTCCACCAGTTGGCAATATGGCAAGAAATGATTCATTCTTTAAAGCTGCAGTTACTATCTCTTTTTGAGAAATTATTGCACCTGTTTCAAGAGTAGCATCTTGCCTTGGAAAATCTCTAAATGTACCAAACCCAAAAATATCTTTGGCAGTAGAGCTTAGTTCATTTACAGAGCTGTCATAATCAAAACATAGTCGTGATTGTAGTGATGTTATCTCTTTATAATCATAAAGAACCTTAGGTGGTTGAGCATTTACTTCAAGCTCTGGCATTCTAATAGCTAAGATAAAAGCAAGTTCAATCCTATGAAGTTCTAATGCTTCTTTTAAAACATCAGTATTTCTAATAATAGTCTTAAATATATTAAGAATTGACCCTTGTAATACAATAGCACTCAGCTCTTCAAATATATTTTCATGAACTATGAACTCAAAAAAACCTTTAAATACTTCTTCATCTTTGAGTAATGTATATAGGATATTTCGTTGTAGTGTTGGTAGTGTTTTAAACTTCTCTATGGATCGCAATAATAGTTCTTTAGAAAGCTTAGCATCCTTAACTGGATTGTTTAAAAAATTATCTTCACTTTTGTAGTTCTTAGGAAGATTATGAAATGTTTTTTCATTGAAAAGTAGTAGTGAAACAGGAAGAGTATCTATAAATGTTTTGTTTTGTAGCAAAGTACCAATCGAGCTTGTTTCTAATATTTTTTTATCAAAAGCAATAATATTATGACCAGCGATGTACTTAGTAGGTGTAGCTTGAATATATTCAAAAGCTTCCTTAATGGAACTAGTTTTTAATTCATCCTCTTTATAAACTAAACCTACTTCTTGTATATCTTCATTAAAAGTAGCTTCTATATCTATATAAATAGGTTCTAAACTCATACTATGGCTGTTCTCCATTTTATTATTTAAACTTTTAGCTTTCATCTCGTAATTTGTTTAAAGTTTCTTGTTGTTCATTGTTTAAATTAAAATTTATTTCTATATAAGATATTGCAGCATTATATGCCACAATATCTTTTTGTTCTAAATAATAATGACCTAACTGTATCCTATATTCTATAATGTCAGGATTTTTATCTACTAATCTTTTATATATTTTAACTGCTTCATCAATATCACCTATCTTGTAATTTGAGTAAGCTAGGTGTTCTACAAATGGTAAATGTGTAAAGTTTAATTTTAGAAGATTATTAACTATTGCTTGATAAAAAAATTGAGCTTCTTCTTTATTTTTTAATTTTTCTGCAATTATGATAAAGATATTTGATAACTGATTAGTAGATTTTAAATCTTTGATAGTTTGAATTTCTTCATCTGAAAAGTTTATATCTAATAATTGTAAATTATCAAATGAAATATTTTCAAAATATTCAGAATATAATTCTTTAAAAAATTTGTGATAAGTTTGTAGCATAGGATTAAATATCATTTCTGAACTTAAAAGTATAGATACAAATATTTTAAATAATGGGCTAAATTTGTTAAGTCTTTCCTTGATGATTAATGAATATTCATTTTCTACGATTACTAAGTTTTTATTAAAACAGTCACTACCTCTATTTTTTATATCAATTTTTAGTAATGATAATAATGTAAAATACTCAACATTAAAATCTTTTGCATTTAAAAATTGTACTAACATAATCATAGCACTTTGACTATGATCATGTCCTATATTTCCTAGATAAACTATATATTCCTTTAATAGGTTTGTTAGTTTATTTGTATTGTAAGTATCTAATAAGATATATGTTAATTGACTTGGGTATCCATTTGAACAATCATTAAGTAACTTTAATATAATTCTTTTTCTATCAGATGTTATACTGCTTTTTAATTTATCAATAAAAAACTTATGAGCTTTTTTTAATTCTAAATCTTTATTATCCAATTTGACTATTTTTACTACTTCTGAATGTGCTAAAGCATCATAGAAAAAATACCTTATATCTTCATAGTTGGAATCATCTTTTAACAAAAACAATTTCTTTAAATAGTTTTTGTAAAGATTAATATCATTTATATCATTATGTATAAACTCCGTAGTTATTATTGAATTTTCAAAAAAAGTTTTATCTGGTTGATGTGACATTCCTAATACACCATTCATTTTTGTAGGTGGTAAAGTTAAATGTTTAAGATAAAAAGTATTATTACATATTTTATAAAAAATATTTAAAAAATGTTGATAAGTTAATAAAGTATTTTCTAAATTATTATTATCTAGTAAACTTATAATATCTTCAAATATATCATCTCTATCTATATGAGAACCTACTTTATTTCTAATAGTTCTTATTTCGGCTAGAGTATCTAAATTAAAAGTGTTTAAAAAATTATCTAATATCTCTTTATCTTCAAGCAGTTCGTCAAGTCCTGTATAGTCTGTATTTTCAGGAGTAATAATATTGTCGATAAAACTAATAATATCATTTATAATCAATGTCTGTAAGATATATTTATATTGAATATCATCAAAGGCTTGATACAAGGCTATCTCAAAATCTAAAATAATAACAATACTATTTAATGTTAAAACTTTATCTTGAATGGGATGGCATGGTATCATTGAACTACTGTTTAATCTTGTCATTGCCAGTATATCAGTAGACATCATAAAGCTACTTTCTATATCTTTATCTTTAACAACAGCTTTAATATTTTTCATTTCTTTCGATGATAAACATAAATCATTATTTATAACTATAAAATCAGCTTGATGCTCTAGTAGATTATATATCTCAATTATCTTATCATGAAAAAATATAATATTTTCATATGTAATATTAGCCCAACTATCAACTCTCAATCCAAATTCTAAGTCTTGAATATGTGCTGAAAACTTATGTCTTTGTAGCCTTAATAAATTTTCAAACTCTCCATTTAGTTCATTAAGTTTTGTTTTTAAATTTCTTTTTAATACTCCATCTGTAATAGTAGAATTATTATACCTTCTTGTAATATCTATAAAATCATCAATTCTAACAATTATTTTTCTTGATATAACTCTTGCGAAGAAGTCTGAATCTATTACATCTAATAGATTTTTTATTCTTACGATTTGAGTTGTGCAGAAGTTTATTTTTTTCATTATTTTTTTTGAATATCACTTATCATCTGTGATAGCTCTGGACTATTCAGCTTAGTTCTATACTCTACATTTACACCTTGATCTTTTAGCTGTTTAAAAAAAGCTTCAGCACTTTTTATTTGAAGCTTTTCTTTAGTACTTATCTCGTCAAAGTTATCATAACCTTTTGTTTCTACTATAAAATACAACTCTTTTTTATCATTTTGTTTTATTACATATCCAAAGTCTGGATTATAACTTCGTCCATGAGCTGTAGGAATATTAACCTTTGGCAATTTAGCAAATACCGTTATTTTCTTGTCATCAGACTCATCAATGGTAAGTTTTTCTATATTACTATCTACTTCCATAAAATTCTCAGCATATATAGATTTTTCTTTTATACTTGGTTTTGTTATTTTATAAGTCTCTACTCCTAAGCTTCCAACATTTATAAAATCTTTTACATTTCCATCTTTATCCGTTAATGATGTACTACAAGTTTTTATCTCTTTTATATCGTAAGATATTTTATTAATTATCGTATCGTATATAGCACTAACAAGCTGTTCTTCTATCTTTTTAAGTGCTAAGTTTTCATTTTTTGCTATGAGTTCAAACTTCTCTTTTTTTATGCCATGAAGCACACTTGCTATAGTCTGTAAACTTAGTTTTGTATTATTAGATAGAGTTTTAATGAACTCATAGATAGTAAATATAGAGTGAGTTTGTACTTTCACACTATCTTTCTCACTATCATGCTTATTTTCATCCTCTACATGGCTATCTCTTTTAATTATAATATCTTGACCACTAATAAAAAAATCACTGTCTATCTTCTGAACTGATTTTTCAATCAGCTCAGAAGTGTTAATATCATACTTTACTACTGCATCATAATTTAAAGTATCCCATAGGTTTTTAAACTTTTTAAATTTATCTTTATCTATTTTTATTTTGCCCTTATCTTTTTTACCACTTCTATCTTTTGCTTTGATTCTGCTAGTAGTTTTAAAATAACTATCAAAATACTCTTTAAGTTTTTGACTATCACAGCCTTTTATATCTAAAAGTTCTAGCTCTTTTGATTTTGAACTATATTGCTCTTTAGAGATAACTATCTCGCTCATATCTTCATCATCTATGGCTATAAACTTTAAGTCTTCTAGTACATCTAAAAGCCGAACAGCAGACCTTGAAGAAGTAGCGATACCATTCTCTACCATAATATCTTCATTGAATAACTTAGAGACTTGTTTAACACTATGTTCACTTATTTCATTTTGAATAGAACTTACAAAGTTACTTTCAGTTGATGGAACCACCACAAACAGTTCATTAATAAAATCAAAATCATTATCATCTTTTGTAACTCTTTTGCCATCTTGATTGACTGCAAGTCTTAAACCACGACCTATTTGTTGGAGTTTAGATATCTTAGAATTACTTGGTGCTAACTTACAAAGTGTCATAACGTTTGGATTATCCCAACCCTCTTGTAAAGCCCATTGAGAAAATATAAATCGCAAGTTACTATCAAAAGATAGTAACTCTTCTTTTTTATTAAGTATAAGATCTATTGCTTCTTCTTCATCTTTTAGATTTTTAGATTTTGCAAAGTACCCACTATGCAATTCTTTTGGACTTTCTTTTGTTTTTAAGAGATACTTCTTATATTCACTATCTAAATCAACTCTAGCCAGTACATCTTTTAAATTTTTCAAATATAGTTTTTCAAAAAGTTTAGCTAAGTCTCCAGCACTTCCATCATCTAGTAGGTATTTATCAACCCTGTCTATAAAGAACAGACAAAGAGCCTTTATATCCATCTTAAAAAGTTCTTCTTCTCTCTCAAAGTGGTTTTTTATAGCAGTGTCAACTATTTGCGTCTGCATCGCATCTAAAAGGACACCGTAACTTTCACTCTCTCCAAGAGGTAGAGATATACCATTAACAAAGAGAACTTCACTCTTTGTAATTTTTTCTATGATGTAACCATTGAGATAATCTATGTCAGCTCTCACACCTAAGTTATCACCTTTTTTAAGTTTTAGACTCTTAGATTTTGAGTTAATATCCTTGTACTCGATAGTAACTTCATAGTCTTTTTGATTTGCACCAGTTACTTTTTTAAATAAAATTGTATGATTATCAACATTTTCATTTCCAACTGTATCAACTGTGATAGCTTTAACTAAACCTTGTGAAAAAGCATCTACACTATCAAGAGTATAGATTAGATTTTTATAAACATCACCTTTATAAGTCGCTCCAAATCTAAGTGTAAAAAGTGGATTAAACTCTTTTAGATACTTTGCTGTTTGCTTACCCTCAAACCTATGAGGCTCATCTATAATAATTACAGGCTTCAAGTATGCTATAGCTTCCATATAACTCTTTGCACGACCTATCAAGCTTTGCTCAACACCTTTTTTATTTATCTTGTTACTTGCACTGTTAAATGATTGATAAGTAGATATTAGTACAGATATATTTTGATCACTAGCATTGATATAATTTGAAATTGTTTTTTCACTGTAGTTAAATGCAGATATATTTTTACCGTACTCTTTTACAAAGAACTCTTTGGTGATTTTTATATTTTTTATCGTACCTTGTCGTATAGGATTTGATGGCACAAGGATGATAAATTTTGATAGTCCATAGTCACGATTGAGTCTATAAATAGATTCTAAAAAAGTAAAAGTTTTACCAGTACCAGTTTCCATAAGAGTATCTATAACTAACTCATCTTTTATAGATATTTCTCCTATATCTACTTTGTTAGATTCTCTTGTATCTGTAATGTTTTGTACTAAAATAGTTTTAGAACTTTGTAAATCAAACGATGGATTACTTTTACGATTTTCATTTGGCTTAAATGAAATATTTTTAAATACATCACTTATGCTATCAACAGCTTTTTCTTGATAATCTAATCTATCAAACTTTATTTTTAAGCTCATAAACTACTAACCTCTAAATCTAAGCTTGTCAGATTTTATACCTATGCTACTCACTGCACTTTCAAGTTCAAGTGTAAACTTATCATCACTTATATTTGGAGAATATACGGTTATATATTCTAACTCTTTTTTACTTTTGAGTTTACTAATTAGTTCATCTATTGTTAAATCACCAAGTACAAAAGCGACATTATCCACTTTGTATAATTTATCTTCAACAAGGGATTCTATCTTGCAGCTGAGAGGTAAACTCTCAGCTACAATTAAATTAAAAAGTATATCTTCTGTTGATTCTACTATGCTTTGAGTAAATGCCAATAAATCTTTTTGATCTACATCTTCTAAAGATTTTTGATATATCTTTTGTTTTACATCTTCGACTATTTCAAAAGTTCTGAAGCCAATATCACCCTTAGCTATTTTATCTCCAGCTCTTTTTATTCTCTCTTGAGTGATGTCAAACACAGTATCATATCCAGCTTTCTTAGCTTCACTTTTTTCAGGTGTCTCTTCTGCCCATTGAACTGCTATAAATTTTCTACTTCCATTATCTTGTGCATTTAAATCCATAACTGCGTGAGCTGTTGTTCCACTTCCGGAAAAGAAGTCTAGGACTATATCATCTTTACTAAGAGCAGTTATTAAAAGTGTTTTAATTAATTTAAGTGGTTTTGGAAAATCAAAAAAATCATTTTGAAATAAATCTCTTAGCTCTTTAGCTGAATCTTGTGAAAAACCATGGTTATCTAAAATAGTAGCTAATGTTGATCCTTGTCGTACTTCTGATAAGTACCTTTTTAAGAATGGAGTACCAGTACTTTTCCTAAAACCAATTTGCCCATCTGTTATTAATTTAATTACTTTCTCCTCATTATACAACCAACATTTATTTTGAGGAGGAGAATAACTATCTTTTGTAGTTGGATTTACTATATCAAACAAACATGATTCAGCTAAACGACCACCCTTCCCGTTTGCACTTAAATCTGAAGCTACCCACAAACCTCTTGGATCATTGTCCGGGTTTGCATATCTTGAATTAAGCTTATCACTTCTCTTTTGAAGAAATATCTTTATATTTTCAATATTTTTAGCATATGAAAGGATATATTCATGATTTTTACCTATAACTCTATCATTTGGAGGAGTAGAACGACGCTTCCATACTAACTGTTCTATAAAATTTTCTTCACCAAATATTTCATTACACAATAGTTTTAATTCTGATACTTCGTTGTCATCACAAGAGATAAAAATAACACCATCATCTTTAAGTAAATCACTAGCAAGCAAAAGTCTGGGGTACATAAAACTCAACCATCCGCTATGAGTTTTTGCTCCTTGTATGTTTTCAATATAATCAACATACTCTTTATCATATCCCAACTCTTCAAGAGTTTCTTCTGTGTTTGATGTAAAATCATCGTTATAAACAAATCCATCATTTTTAGTATTGTAAGGTGGGTCTATATATATCATCTTGATAGCTTCAAAATAGTTTTGGCGAAGTATCTTCAAGGCATCAAGATTATCCCCTTTAATAAGGATATTATCCGTAGTATCCCAGTTCCTACTATTGTCATCGTTTAAAGGTTTTAAAACTTTATAGTTTTTAGAAAACGCAGTATGATAAGCCTCTTTTTTACCAACCCAGTTTAAACCATAACCATCTTCTTTTATATCAGCCTTTGAAGGGTCTAAACTCATCTGTAACTTTTGAGGGTCAATAATATATTTACCCTCTTCATCAATACTAACAGCATGAGGAAATTGCTTTTTTAAAAGTTCATAGTTTATATCATTTATACTCTGCTCGTCCATTACATTTTCTTTTTGTTTCATCTATGTTGCACCTTTAATTTATGAAAGATATTATATTTAAAATATTGTTATGTAATGGTTAGTTACAAATCTATTCTAGTTGCATTTATAAAAAGATTATTTAGTAAATCTTCCTCATCGCTTTTAATTAACCTTATACATGTTAAATTGGTTTTTGTTCTTGAACAAGCAACATAAAAAAGCTTTTGGCTGTCAAATTTTTTATTATCATTTATTTCGGGATCAAAAATTTTACTAAAATCATATTTAATCCAAAAATATTCATCTAATACAACAATAACATTGTCAATACTAGAACCTTTTGTTTTGTGCATGGTAATATAATCTGTAGTTTCATTTATGTATAGATAGTAATTAATTACTTCTTGAAAAGTTACAGCAGGTGAAAATAAACTAGTAAATAGCCTTTCCTTTTTTAGCTCTTTTTCTAGCTCTTTAAACTGTTCTTCTTCTATAGTTACATCTCCACTTACCATTCTTGCGAATGTGTTCATACCATCATTATAATTTGTCTTAAATGTCCTATACTCATAATTATCTAAACTTCGTAAAAATACATCTTTTCTATCTATATATGAGTCAAATATCTCAGATTTTTTAATTAAACTATTTGAAAATGCATAATCCAAAACTTCAATAGCAGCACCATCAAAGTTTAATATATATTCTATATCACTTTTTAATTTTGTTTTAGCAGCTATTGTTTTTATTGGATAACCAATTCTTTTTAATTCACTTAATATATAATTATAATTACCATTTTCATATGCTTGACAAAACTCTACTAACTCTAAAAGTTGTAGTTTAATCAAAGCTTCATCTATGTATTCTTTAGGGTCTTGATATCTCTGTGCAAATGACTCATATAGGTTATTGAAATTTACCTCAAGAGAAATAGATTTATTTGTTAACATTAATAATTTATAATTATCTTGAGTTGATTTCGCATATTCTATTAATTCATTTAGTTTTCTAAGATATTGAGCTTTATCTCCATCAGAACTTCGACTATGAGGCTTGTTTTCAACTATTGAATAATAAAAGTTCACATTACCTTGTCTTTCATCAAGGCTAGATTCTGTATGTTTCAACTGTACTTGTTGATTTAAGCCATCATTTCTTAACATGTTAATAAATTCTACTACTTGAACTGAACATCGATAATTATCTTCTTTAATAATTTCTTCTAAAATACCATCGGAAACATATTTATGAACATTACCAATTCCATCTTCATAAATAGCTTGCATAGAATCACCAAATAAACCTATTGTTGTTGTATGTGATTGTGCTAAATAACTTAAAAATATTTCAATGATATTTTCATTTGTGTCTTGATATTCATCAATAAAAATATAGTCGAATTTATCTTGAAGTATTTTACCTATTTTAGGAAAAGTAGAAAAAAGTTGATAAGCAATTTCTAGTAATCCATCATGTCCGAAAGTTAAATCATTATAACTATCAAATCGTGTTTCATTATATTTAATCTTATTGAAGTCCTTTGCTTCTATTTCTCTTTTGATAACTTCATTCAACTCATCAATTCTAGTATTCAAATTTGTATTATATGTTATAGGATTAGCATCATAAATTCTTTTACCCTCAGGTTTATCTATACTTTCACTAGTTATGGTAAAAAGTTTTTTTGCATACTTTTCATATACTTTTTTATATTTATCATGTTCTTTTTTTTTCTGCTCTTTTTCATCACCATCATAGAATTCTATCTCGTTGCGTTCTATTTTTTTAACTTTAAACAATTCAAAAATACATTGAAAAATATTCTTTTTATAATCTTTAATTATTGAATTTAAAAATGAATGTATCGTACTAATTGTATAGATATCTCCAACTCTTGATTTTATTTCATCAACAGCTAAATTTGTATGGGTAATACATGCTACTCTTTTATCAGGATAATTTTCAGATATATATTTTAAAGCTTCTTTTAGAGTTTCTGTTTTACCACTACCAGCTCCACCTTGAAGAACAAAACATTTTTTTTCTTTAATACAGTTTTGAATGTTTTCAAGAGGCGTCATTTTGAATCCATTCTAAAGCATTTCTAATATATTGTGGCATATTCCATTCTATATTTCTTGATAATGCTAAATATAATAATGAAAATGCAAAATCTGATTTTTTATTTAACACCCTGTCTGTTAACTCATAGATTTCAGTTGTTTCAATTAATTCATCTCTATTTTTCAGACCTCTTAAATCATCTTTGTTAGTAATTAATTCTAACAAATTAACTTTTATAAATGCATCTTCAAAACTTCTAGCATGATATGAATCTTCTTCTATTTGATAAAAGATATTAATCATACTAGTATCAGTAATAGTTAAATTGGCATTTTTAAGGTTAATAAACCAAGGTTCAAAGTCATCGGAATTTACATCAGGAGAGTTGTAATATTTTTTAATTGTTGCATTACTTGTATGGGTAGCATCAGATACTTTTTCTGCTGGATAGATTATCCGTCCGCTAGAATTAGTTGTCTTAATTGTTGTATCAATATCTGTAATTATTAATGTTTGTATATTAAGAAATTTAATTAATTTATCAAATGCTTCTGCATTCGCCCCCACTTCTACAATTGAAATATTTTGAGAAGAAATTGGTATATAATCAGTTGTTCCAATATTTTCTTCATCATACATATTTATATAGTAAGGTAGCAACATTTTTTCCGTAGTACCCTCAATAAATATAATTTTATTAGCAAAAAACAACTCTGATGCTTGAAGAGTTAAATATTGTTCTATAAACTTAAAATGCTCTTCTTCCGTGCCATATTCATCTTTTAATTCAGAATAAAAATTCTTAATTCTTATATTTTGATTATCTTCTAATAAATATCTAATATCCTTAAAATCACACCTTGAAACTATTTGTGCAGAATGTGTTGTTATAATTGTTTGTAAATTTTCAATTTCACTAAAAACTTTTTTAATTTCATCTATAAACTTATATTGCATTTGTGGGTGTGTATGAGCTTCTGGTTCTTCTATAAAAAGTAGGTTTATACTTTTTACTTCTTCTTTAAAATTTTCCTTTTTCATCTCTATATCTAATAAAAGGTACAATATGTTCATAAAACCTAAACCATTTAGATGTTCAGGTAAATAATTTGAACTATCTCCATAAACAACCTTTGAAGAACTTTGAATTACTTCATTTGATTCTAGGTCAGATATAACTTTTAATGTATCAATATTTAAAAAATCTTTCCCATATCTTAAAAAATCATTAAATTCAGTTGCGTATGTTGAATTTAAAGTATTATCCATTTCAATCATTTGATTATTAATTTCAGAAAAATTCGGATCTTCAATATTCTTTTTATTAAAATACTTTGTAGTCATTGTGGAAAGTATTTTTTTACCTTTATTATCATCAGAACTAGAAACATTTCTTTTGGCATGAATAATTTGAAAATTTATAAGACTTTTTATCTGTTTTAGCTCTTTCTTTATAAGTTTATATCTATTTTCCTCTTCTAAATCTTCATCATTCTCAAAAGTATAAATTGTAGTAGTTAAAAAACTATGTAAATGTTTTTTTATATATCTTGTCTTTTCATCATCTGAACCTAAAGATGACAAAACAGATATAATTTTTTCCTTTTTTATTGTTACTTCAAAAAGTATTTTTACAATATTACTATCAGGGTCTAGATCTAATATAAATTCTGATAAATATTCTAAATCATCTGATTCATTGTAATCTATTTCAATTATCATTTGAATTGTTAAATCTAATATATTGGTATGCTCATTTATATTGTGAAGTTCATCTCGTAAATATAAACTAAAGTCATCATACATAAAATTTTCATTATTATAAAATTTTTCAAATAGTACTAATAATGATGTCTTACCACTGTTATTTCTACCAATCAATAATGATAAATCATTTTTCATATCAAGAGTACTTTCTCTTAATAACCTAAAGTTTTTAATTTTAATTTCACTAATATTCATAAATTATTCCCCTATCTCTTTTTGATCTTCCAAACCATCCATCATAGCCCCTTCAACCAAAGCACTATCTAACTCTTTTTTAGGTTTGATATTTGATACTTTTTTAAGCATTGTTACTTGGGTTATGAGGTTACCTCTACCACCACTTAACTTTTTAAATGCTTCATCATAATTAGTTCTTGCACTCTCAAGTCCTTTATCTACCTTTTTTAGATCATCTACAAAACCAGTAAACTTTTTATATAACTCTTCAGCTCGTTTATATACATCAGCTATGTTTTGAGCTTGTCTTTCGTATCGCCAAGTATTTTCAACGGCTCTAAGGGCTACAAGTAAAGTAGTAGGACTAACCAATATAATCTTTTGTTTAAATGCTTCATCATATAGGTTTACATCATTTTCAAGGGCAAGAAGTAAAGCACTTTCTATAGGTAAAAACATAAATATAAAGTCTAAACTATTTACATTTTTAAGGTCTTCATATTTTTTATTACTCAGTCCTTTTATATGGTCTTTTACAGATTTAATATGATTTTTCAAATGTATAAGTTTTAAATTATCATCTGCTTCTGCCCTATATTCGTTATATGCAGTAAGTGATGTTTTTGCATCTATAATAATATGCCTATTATCTGGTAAGTTAACTACTACATCTGGTTTAAATAACTTGTCTTCATCATCTCTTAATGAAACTTGCTTTGTAAACTCATGCCCCTCTCTAAGTCCTGAACTTTCAAGAACTTTATCAAGTACCATTTCGCCCCAGCCACCTTGTGTTTTATTGTCATGTTTTAATGCATTGGTAAGGTTGTGAGCTTCTGTAGTCATCTTTTGGTTTAACTCTTTTAGCATTTTTAATTCGGCTGATAATGCACTTCTATCCTTAGCCTCTTTATCATATACATCTTCAACTTTCTTTTTAAAGTCTGTTAACTGTTGTTTCATAGGATTCAGTATAAGTCCTAAGCTCTCTTGATTTTGCTGAGTAAATTTTTTACTATTACTATCAAATATTTTATTTGCTAAATTTTCAAACTCTGTTTTTAATTTTGCTTCACTATTTTGTAGCAGCTTTACTTTTTCTTCCATTGCTTTGTTTTGTTCTTCTCGTTGTGTTTGAAGTTGTGATACTGTAGCTTTGTCTTGGTTTACTTGAGTTTGTAGTTCTTTTTTATCAGCTTCTAAAGTTTCAAGGGATTGTTTTAGTTCCGTTATGTAGATCTCTTTTGCACGAGAAAGCTTCTCACTACTTTTTTTCTCTTCTAGCACCTTTGTTTCTAGCTCAGAGATCAAGGCTTTATCATGTTTTATTTCATCATTGTATTTAGATATTTGTACCTTTTGTTGTTGCAGTTCTTCTTTTAATTCATCAAGTCTTTTATCACTAGTTATTTTAAAATCAGTATATTTTTCTTTTTGTTCATCAAGTGAAGTTTTATACTTAGAAGACTCCTCTTTTGTATTTGAAAGTTCAATTTGTTTTTCATTTATTAATATTTCAAAATCTTTTATTTTTTGTAATGAAGGATCAAGCTGTGTAAGCTTTTCTTTATAAGTTGCTAGTTCTATATTTTTAGTATTTAGTAACTCATTATTGTTATCTAAATCATTTTTAAGTTCATCAATAGCTTCTATTTTTTTACCATTTTGTCTATACAGATAAACACTAACACTAAATAGCCCTACAACAGCGATAATAGCAAAACTTAAGATTTCATTCATAACTTTACCCTAGTAAACAATTTTTAATATCTTATAATAGCATATTATTTATTTCGTACAGTAGATAAAGAATTTATTATGAATGTAATAACTACAAGTAGTATAAATATTAAGGCAAAATATATATCAAAATATGATGAAGTAGTAAATTATAAACAGCTAATAAAAAAAGGTGAACATGAAGCTATGAGTAGTTTAAACTACTCATAGCTTCAATTCATAACACTCTCCATCATGGGTATAAATTTTAAAATATCTCCTATAGATTCATTGTTATGGTAAATGTCCTTTAAACGCTTTGTACACATCACTTCAGCATGTTCCATATTTGTCATTTTAAGTTGGAGCAGAAGTGTTCGCGTCTGTTCTTCAGATAGGGTTACTTTACCTTTAGAACTTAATAGACGATTAATCAATTTTAATGCTTCCACGGGATCTTGAATAACATTCAATTGTTGTTTAATATCTCCAGTATTTGTACCAAAAAGTTTTGCTTCAAATTCTAAACTAAATAGACGACCATCTCTTTCCCAACTCCATGAACCTGTCGCCTCTAAATCATCGATTCTTGAAGTATAAAAAGGTTTATAATTATTTCTGATATTATCTATACTTTTAAGATGTACAAAATCAGATGGATTTTCTGATATATATATTAGAAAAGCACGAATATGCCTAGAAACATCTTCTCCAAAAGGAAGATCAATTGATCTTTGCTCATAATAAAGATGTCTAATATAACCAATAGCATACTTCTCTTGGAGTTCTTTTATCTTATTTTCACTAAATACTTCACCTAACTCTTTAGTTCGCGATATACTACTTATTAGGGTGTGATGGCTACAATCTGTACATTCAAGATAAAGAGATTTATTCTTTGTAATAAATCTTGCACTTGAGTCATTTACCAGACCACATGACTTGCACTCACACCCTTGCCGCTTCACTTCTTCAGAATTACCACAATCTGCACAGATTCGTACAAGATTTCCATTTTCATCTTTTCCTTTATAAATATCTGTACTTTTACAAGATGAACAACATGTCATATGTTTTGAGAGTGGCTTATCATCTATTTTTTGAGATTCAGTTGGTAATCCTAAATTATCTACTACTCCTGCACAGTCGATAATTTTTGCATGTGTTTTATTCTCAAAAAGACGAAGTCCTCGACCTACCATTTGACGATATAAATTTTGACTTTTAGTAGCTCGGGCTAAGACTATACAGTCTGTTGCTGGATCATCAAATCCTGTCGTTAACATCATAGGGTTTGCCAACATTTTAACCTTACCACTTTTGTACTCTTTCATAATACTGTTTTGCTCTTCTTTTGAGAGTTTTGAGTGAATTGCTTTTGTAGGTATACCAGCGTCATTAAAAGCAGTAGCAACGGCATTAGCATGGGAAATGTTTATACAAAAAGTTAAAGTAGATTTTTGATTTTCTATAAGACCTTTAGTGTTTTCTACTAGTTGAGTAATACTTTCAAAGTTGTTAAATGCTTTATCTAATTCAGATTGATTATAGTCTCCAGCTTGAACTTTAATATTAGACAAGTCCACTTTTACTGGTGCATAACATTTTGGTCGTACTAAATATTTATTTTTAAGCATATATTTTAAATCAAACTCATTAATGTGGGTATCAAATCCTTCAATAAGCTTAGAGTTTTGGTCATATGGAGTTGCGGATAGTCCAATCAACCTACCTGTAAAACCTTTTAAAAGTTTTGCAATCATCTTACCACTAAACCCAAAATGAACTTCATCTACCATTATCATAGTAGGCTCAAATCCTAACTTATGCTTATGAGCTGTTTGTAGTGTTGAAATAAAAACTGAATGGGTTTCATCATAATTTCTTTTTCCGTGAATAATTTGAGGGTCTAACTTGTGAAAAGTCTCTTGTAATTGCTCTAAAAGAATAATCTTTGGAGCAACTATAAGTACTTTACCACCCTTTAGTATCTCATTTTTTGCTATTTCAGACGCTACTACACTCTTTCCAGACCCAGTTGGTGCTTCAATCAGTACTGAACCTTGAGATTCTTTAACACTTTTAATAATACTATTTTGATAAGGTCTTAGAATCACCTCAACAGTATCTTTTTGAGAAGCTGATTTCTTCTCTGCTTCAAGCTCTTCTAAATTTTTCATTTCGTATCCCTTTTAACTTTATTTTTTTAATACTTCTATCATTGATGTAGGTTGTTTAAAAATATTATTCGTATATAATTCTTCTTATATATTAATAAAAAGTAGAAGGATTAACCATGTCACAACTTGATTATTTAACTATGATTAGAGAAAATCACAATAAAATGTTACTTAGCAAAAAAGAGACTGCTAAAGAACTAAATGTGAGTGAAGCAACAATTGATAGATTAAGACAAATGGGGCAATTAAGCTCTAAGAAAATTTTAGGTCAAATCATGTTTTCTATTGATGAGATAGCTCGTTTTCTGTATGAGGCTTAATTAGTATTGTTACTAAATTCTTTTTATAAAAGTATATAATACTCCCTCTAGCATAGCCTAATAAGCTATACTAGAGCGTTCTTTTCAGTTGAGCTATCGCTACTTTTAATAAGAAAATGTGTAATGTTGTTTTTGTTTATTTGTGAGAGTATTTAAATAGTTCAGAATGTTTCTTGTAATATGGCAGTTTTATTATGAATGTCTTTATATTTATTAATTTATTGTTGTACCTTTAATTAGTGCATGTCTAGTTCAGCAGGTACCGTATTAGCTTCTAAGTAAGAAATCAAGGTGTCTCTAGCTATAAAATTTTTTGAGCCAATCTTAACTACGGTAATAGCACGATTATAAATCAACTTGCGTAACATATCGCTCTTTATAATTCCCATATTATTAATATCTTTAATGGAAAATAAGACTCCAGATGGTATAAGTTCTTCAAAATTTATTAATTTCATTTAGTGTTCCTGCTGTATGATTATAATAAGAATATATGCAATATCATTATTTTTTCTTCTTGAATGTTTTCAATAATTCAAGTGCTACATATTCTCTCAATTAAGCATGTTGTATAAAAAAATATAACTTTACTAGTAGTGCTAATCTTCTATGTACTCATCAAGATTATCATCATTAATCTCTTTATATCTATTTTTAATTCTCTGAAGTGTATCCTCTACTGCATTTAGTGCAAAAGGTGTAAACTCAATTTTGCTAATATCACTTTTTACAATCTCATAAAGAGTGATGTCATCTCCATCATCAATATCATATTGAATAGCTTCAATGGATGCAACATAATCTATAATCGCATTAGTTTCAACTAAGCCACTGCTAATGCAGTTACTATCAAATACAAATACAATTTTTATGGCATCTATGCTGTCGTTTATGAGCTGTACAGGTTCATGTGTAGATATACTGACAAGATCACTTAAAGCATACTCAAAAGTGTACTCAACGGGCACCTTCTCTTTCCTATCTAGCTCATAGTCAATCTTCCAATCATTTAAGAAAGCACATACTGCTATAAAGATATTGTACTCTTCGCATTGAATATGCAGTTTATTATCTTCTAACTCTATTAACCTTATTCTCTCTTTGCTTCTGTGAACCGTTTGATTCTCCTCATTTATTTCAGATACCATACTTGAAATACTTACCGGAAACATAGTTAATCTATGTGGAAGATGCTTTAACACACGCTCTCTCTTAATTTTATCTTTTGTCTCTACTATCATAGAGAAACTGTTCAAACATAGTCCTCTTTTTTCACTAACTGACATTTTTAATCCTTTTAATATTAATTTCTATCATTTATATACTTGCTTTGAAAAAAGTTTCATTAGTTGGCTTTACCCTATCTCTTGCAGGAGCAACTAAATCATAGGTAAACACTTCATCGATTGTCATCAGCATGCTAATAAACTCTTCTACATAATCCATATCAATGTTAAGCCTGTATCGTTCTATAGGCTTTGCTGTAAGGTCTATTGATTGCTTATTATATTGTGTAATGATTGAGCTTCTGACTATAGGATTTTCAATATACAAAACAGCATAATTATTTATAGTACGTGCTATTGCCTTTATACTATTTTCATGCTTTCTGAAGAATGATTGGTAGAACTTACATTCGAAACGAACGATATCTTCTTTTATCCACTTATCTTTTATCTGTTTGGGGTAAGAATATGCTTGAGATAGCATGTTAAAAGATTGTATTTCCACATATGTAGTATTTTCATATGTTGGACAACCTGTAACCCAATGATACTTGATTCTCTTAAGTCTTTCTATTACTAACACTAGCACTTCACTAGGTTTAGCTCCTATGAGGTCTAAGCATATATCAAGAGCAGTAATTCTTAATGGGATAGCTCTCGTATTCAAATAGATACATACTTCTAATAGGCAGGCTAAAGAACCTCTATCCATATCATGAAAGCGAAATAAACCATCATACTCTATCGCTATAAACCAAACTCGTCTTAGGTCATTAGTTCTTATACTTCCTACGCTACAACTACCAGTAGTAATACCAGCTATCTTCTTCCCTTTGTAGAAAACAAAATGCTCTCTATAGATTCTTCCCATTCCTATTGGCTTATCTATAAATCTAATAAATATTGATTCAAGTTTTCCTATTACCTCCACAAGTCCATTTAAAACTTGAAATTGATCTAAAGGATCATCTCTATCAATTTGTATTTTTATAGTATCTATATTTGTTATTGCTTCCATTATCATCTACCTTTTTAGTTAATGAAATAAATATAAATAACAACTATAACTGTACTCCCATTGATAGACAATTATTACTAGTTATATAAATAATATATTAATTATAAAAGACCTAACTATACTCTTGTTAAGTTTTTACTAGTTTACAGGGAGTTTGAATTATTGTTGTTATTCTTAAATTTATTTCTTTTCAACTTATAGATAACAGTAAAAAATTATTTTATCTTTGTTCCATAGTTTTGCTTATTCATGTGAAGATATTATCATGATGTCCACATTTTGGTTTTTATTATAGGAGAGGAATATTAAAATAGAAGTGGCTAGAGTATTTTACGATTTCTTTATTACTTATAGATGGAATGAAAATTTCCTATAGCTATACCCCTACATAATGCTAAAGGTAGTTCTAGTAATTTTTATAACATATTTGTCTGAGAATTAGCATGAGATGCCCTTGAGAATGGTATTGAGAAGGCCTGAGAGTATAACTGAGATATGAAAAAAAGCTATTTCTGCTCTTTTTCTTTAGCTTTTCTTTCTTTTTCTTTAGCTTTTCTTTCTTTTTCTTTCACTCTATATTCTTCTGTTCTTTTAATACAATCATCTCTATCTTCCATATCTTCACAAGCAAATTTTTCAAGTTTTTCTTGACTAGAAATAACAGTAGCTCCATAAGGAATTTTTATATCTTTAGCCATTTTATAGTCTGTGATTTTATATAATTCTTTATTTTTTGTTTCTTTTGATGTTTGGTAAGCTTGAAATAAAACTTCCTCTTTTTGATCTTTATCTAAAATTTTTAGTGTCTTAGTTTCTTGATTAAACATATCATCTTTATCTTTTAGCTTATCCATAAGTTGTTTTTTATTTGTAAATTTTTGCTCATGTATTGCATTATAATAATCAAGAAGATCTCGCCCAATAAAATAACCTTTATGTTTATTACAAACAATTTGCAGGTGTTCATAGATTTCATCATCATCAATATCTTTAACTTTTTCAAAATACTTTAAATCTTGATCTTTAATCGCTTGAATAAAATCATCAATCTTATTATCAATGTCTTCCTTATCTATATTAGAGGATTTATTATTTTTGATAGTTCCTCTATCTTCTGTATCTAGTGCATATTGAGGAAGGCTATTATTTCCTTGAAACGATCGTAATATATCAGCAAAATTATCTAAGTCTTTTTGTATTTTATCCTCAAGTATAAGTTCATCAGGTATTCCTAGTTTTTCTATAATTGTATCCATATCATTGACTTTAATTATTGTACATTTTGACATTGCTCTTTTTATATATGGAAAAGGATTTTTAGCTGTAATAATCATTTGACCATGCACAGTAACATCATCTATCTCATTATTTTCATTTACTTTAGATATTGATGGCTTAGTCAACAAATCTTTCACTAATTTATATAATGTTTCATCATCAAATTTTGTAGCAGGATTTGTAATATCAGCAATATGAAAAAATAGTTTATCTTTCGCTATCTCAAAAGATGAGGCAGTTACACATTCCTCATCATTAATACTAATACAGTGCTGTAATCCAAAAATCTCTTTTATGATTTTATCCCAAAGAATATTTTGAATTACTTCTTGGTCACCCAGTAATACTAAAGCCGTGCCACTTTTTTCTAAACTATTGAAAAAACAAGCTAACCAATTCATTACATAATAATATAAATGACAATCTTCATCCACAAGGTAAAAGATAAATTGTGTAATAAAGGAATTACCTTTACAATCAGTTACTATCTCTGAGTTTTGTTTATTTTTCTCATAAAGATAATTATCATCATTTTTGATAAACATTTCTTGAATAATGCTTGAATAGTTGTAATTAAGACCTCCATTTTCAAACCTTTTCTTCAGATATTTTGTAGATATAAATCTATTTCGTGTATAAAATAAATCATTATTACCTTTCATAAATTCTAAGGGAGATTGAATCTCAAACCTATCATCATCAATTGAAGAAATGGCATTTTCAAAAAGCAATATTTTTATCACATTTGATGCTTTTTCATTTGCATTTAGTTGCTGTTTTTTTATACCTTTAAGCCTATAGACTAATACAATTTCTATCGCATAACTAGAGAAAAAACCACTATTGTTTTGGTTTAAATAGTTTATTATTTGTTCTTTCAGTGCTCTAGTTAATAATTCACTTATCTGATCTTTATTTTTATATATTGTAATGCCACCAATTTTTGAACGAAAACAATACTTATTAATTCTGGTATCAAACCATAAGCTATTCCATTCATTCAAAATATCTAATACTAAATTTTGCCAATAAAAGATTTCTGACCATTCTTGATTATTTTTCATTATTTGATAATTTTTTTGAAAATTATTTACATCTTCATTAAGCAAAAAACTATCAATTTTCTTTTCATATCTATCTTTTGTTTTTTCTAAATATTCCTCAAATATATATATGCTAGTAGCATTATAGTTGTCGGTATTAAGATCCACTTGTTGACTAGTTTGTTTTTCTTTCATTAGATTATCCTTTGAATCATAGTACTTTTTATAAATTAACTTTTTCTGTTCTTCGAAATAAATTTGATTTTTAGAAGTCATACCATTATTTTTCTTATATACTTCACTCATATATTCTGCCAATTCAAAATATTCATTTGCTTCCTCTTTACTTCTAGGAAGATGATCTAATTCTAATGCCAATTTTATATTTATATACTTACCAATTTCTACTATATTCATTTTTAGATATTCACTCTATATCTAACATTTCTACCTTGAGTTCCTTCTATTTGCACAATACAGTCAAATTCTAGCAGCTGATTAATATCTCTTACTGCTGTAGCCTTACTAACCTTAGTGAGTGATATATATTTTTTTGTATTGATACCGCCTTCAAAGTTTTCTGCACCCATATCAAGTATTTTATTTAAAACTTTTATCTGCCTTTCATTTAGAGATTGCTTCCTATGAAAATCCCAAAATTTTGTTTTTTCTACAAGATATTCAATATTTTTCAATGCATCTATCATTGCACTTTTTAAAGTATTCAGATGCCAGTCTAACCATAAAGTTATGTCAAAATTTCTATTTTTAAAGAGGTTTGTAGTTTTATCTAATACATCATAATAAGATTTTCTGTCACTATTAATAGCGGTTGAAATGGAATAGAGTTTAAACTCTGTATGAAGTGTCTGTTTAGATAAAATGGAATCAGTTATTGCTCTTGATATCCTTCCATTTCCATCATCATAAGGGTGGATAGATACAAACCAAAGATGAGCTATTGCAGACTTAATATAAATATTTTCATCACTGCTATTACAATATTCTAGAAAGTTTTCAATATCTTCATCCATACTTGATAATGGTACAGCTTTATAATGTACTTTTTCATATCCTATTGCGCCAGAGACTACTTCCATGTCATCATGAGTTCTAAATTGAGCAATATTAATTCGATCTAACTTACTATATCTATTTTCAAAGAGGCAGTTATGCCAACCATGAAGCCTATCTAGTGTCAGAGGGTCTTTATTTAAACTACAGTCTAAAAGTATCTCTACAAGAGAATCTGTTGCAGCTGTTGAATACTTATCACTTCTTCCATCAAAGTCTTTATCAAGTTTCTTTCTAAATGATGAGTGTACACTTTCCCTTTTAAATATTTCACCCTCTATTAAAGATGTATTTATTGCTTCATCTGTTAAAGTCTCTATCTCTATATCTCTAATATCATCTTGGCTAAAAAGTTTAGACATGCCATCGAGTATACCTCTTTGATAATCTATTTCGCTTATAAGTGTTGAAAGTTTTGTTTTATCATATTTAAAATGCGGATAATCTTTATGTTGCCATATCCATTTTATAATTGTATTATCCATAATTTACCTTTTGAGTCGAATATTCACTATAATAGTATCATAATATGAGTCTATTATTACTTATAATAGTATCATTAGTAATTCTTGCATATCTATTTTAAAATACTTTTTAATAGTCTCAACTATTTATACTCATATTAAATTCCATCAGATATAATATACATTATAAATAAATCCCTACTCTATGATAAAAAAATATAATATAGTAGGGATATAATATATCCAATAAGCACTAGAAATAGGTGCTTTAATAAGATTTACAAAAAACTATAAAGAGTTGCATATGAAAAAAATATTTTATATTACTTTGCTATTTCCATTTGCCCTGTTTGCGCAGAGTTTCTTAATATCAAACATTCCGCTTCCAAATACGAAAATATTAAATCTAGACCCTTACCCGTGTGATGAGGATTGTTTAAAAGAGTATCTAGAAAATGGTCAAATATTCTCTTTTTTAGCTCATAGCTACTCTCAACTAGATGATGAAGAACTTGAACTTGCAAGACAAGAGTATGCATTCGCCTTAAATTTAAAATCTAGAATAATAAGCAAAAAACTTCGTATCGCCCTACTTTTACCATATAAAATAATAGGCAGATACTCAGCTTCCACAACAAATGCCGCATTTGCATACCTTATTGCAAAGAACCTTCCTTTTGAGCTTAAAAGCTATAAAATAGAGACTGAGAGCCATGAAGATATTTTAAATGCAATCAAAAAAATACAAGACGACGGTTTTTATTATGTTATAGCTCCATTAACTCAATCAGGCTCTGACACAATGTCAATTATCAAACCTGAACTAAATATCTTTTTCCCAACAATTAATAAAAAAGATGCAAACACTACATCTCAAAATTTATACTTTGGCGGTATTGACTATCGTGCACAAAGTGATTTGCTCTTAAATGAAGCCGAATCACCTTTAGTGATATTTTACGATAAGTCAAATATAGGAAAAAAACTATCAGATTATCAAGAAGAAGAATTTAAAAATAAAAAGTTTGTTGATGTAAACACTACACTCGTAAATAATGTTATAGAAGAAGTTAAAACTACACCAGAACTTTTAGACAACAACAGAACTGTTGTTAAATTTTCAATACCAAAAAGAAAAACAAATCTTGAAAAACAGTTAAAAGAGAATCAAGATATAAATATGGGCTCATTCATGATAAATACACCAATTATAAAAAGTGGTATGATTATGTCTCAACTAACGCTCTATGACACAAATGCAACAAATATTTTATCAACCCAAACAAACTATAATCCTCTCATATTATCTATGACTCAATACCACGACAGAAAAAACATGATTATTGCAAACTCGATTACCCACAATAAAGATGTATTGATAGAAACAAATTCACTTCTAGGAAACGATATAGTTTTTGACTGGATAAACTATACTACTACCGTTGGTATTGATTATTTTTTCCATCATATAAGCGGACAAGACAGAGAGTATGATATTGAAGTAGTAGATAACCAGATGATGTATCCTATAAAGCTCATACAGCCATCTTTATCAAGATTTATACCATATGCATCATCCAGCAGCGAAGATTGATTTTATAAGCTCTTTGACATCACTGCTGATTTTTTGAGGCTTTCCTTCAAAAGTTATGTAAGCCAAAGTAATATTTAACTCAAATACCTTCTTGGCATCTTTAAAAATGATTTGCGACAATCTAAACGAAGCTGCTCTCATATCTATTAATTTTGTTTCAACTTCAAGCATATCTCCAAGTTTTGCAGATGAAAAAAAGTCTGCTTCAAGCTTTCTGGCTACAAAATGACCACTACTTAAAACCGGACTTAATCCACGCTCAAAAAATGCATCGCTTCTAGCTCTTTCACAAAAATTTAGATAGTTTGAATGATAAACAACTCCTCCGGTATCTGTATCTTCATAATATACTCGTATATTCAAATTGGAACCTTTATAATTTTTATCATTTTATCTAAATATTTATTGTAGAATCTAATCTATGATAAATGATTTAGTTTTAAACTACATACTTCTTTTTGTTTTTCTTGAGTTTTATGAAGTTACTTGGCAAAAAGCACCTAGTATTATGGGTATGATAATCCGCATGCATAAGTACTACTCTAAAAGTATTTTTCTATTTTTAGTTATGCAGCCGACTTTTTACTTCAGCATAGGTTTTTTTATATTGAGCAACTATAATTTTTATGCAGGAATTTTACTTTTTATAAAAACAGCTGATGTGGTTACAAAAATACTTCTCATAGAGCAAGTATTCACAAAAAGGAAGCTGTCTCAAGATCTGAGTCTTGTTCTTTTAGCTCCTATGAATAGTTTTTTACCATATCTTGGTTTATTATTTTATCCACCGCTTATTGTTTTAGCTCTTATCTAGGTCTGAATAACTACTTTTAATCTGCGCTTGTTTAGCCAAAAACTGTACACTTTTTGATATATCTTCATTTGCTATATGATAATGTTTATGAAGTTTTTCTAAAGAGTTGTCTATCTTCGTTGTCAGTGCAACAATCAATGATTCCATCTGCTCTTTTATGTTGTCTATTTCTTGATCTTTAGAATCTTTGAAATCTTTAATAATCATACTAAGCTGTGCCTGTGATTTAACATATTCAGACTTTATAACCTCTATGTCGCTCATCACTTCTTTCATAGTTGCATATATATCATGTAAACCGCTATTTTGATCTTTGAGTTCACTCATTTTGTTCGATGAAAGAATCATCTGTTTCATTATCATCTCACTCTGCTCTTTTATGCCGTTTAGTCTGTTTTCGCTCTCATATAAAGATGTATTAACGCCTTCAGTATGTGTTTTAAGCGATACAACTTGTTTTTCATAAGGTTTAGTGATTTCAGAGAGTTGCTGCAATGTTGTTTTTGTAATTTCATTTGCTATATTTTTTGATATATTGCTCATATTTTTCAAACTCTCTTTGAGCTCATCAATCTCTTCTATTATATCACCTCTGCTCTGTACGGCTTTTGCCAGCGTTGCCTTGACTTTGTTGAAGTGGTCTTGTTCTTCAATTCTTAAAATATCTATATGCTTATGTACAACATCGTCTAGTGATGGAAGTTGAACTTTAGTGAAATTTTCAAATGTATTTGTTACATCACTGTGCCACAGTTGCATTTCATCAAATTTTTCTAGAAATTTATCTTGATTTTGATGAATTTTTTCCAATGCTTTGATATCATGTTTAAACTTTTCTCTTATCTCTTCTTGAGCTTTTTTATCATCATTTTGATTTTGAATCATCTTTTTTTCTAACTCTGATGTAAATTCTTTTAACTGTGTTATTTGATCAATTAATAATTTTGTAAATTCATGTTGAGTTTTAGCTTGTTGTGTTTGTTGAGTCTGATGAAGTATATTCATAACGATATATAAAAGGATTGAAACCAAGAGAGGGAAAAAGCTCTCCCTTAAAATAAGGAGCAAGTCATTAATCTCCGGATGAATAATAAAATGAACAACACTACTAGTAACACCAATACCAATCATCAAGGGTGCATAGTTAATCTTGTTAGGTTCTTTTATAATAGAAATCTGTCTTAAAAATAATATAACCATAAATGCAAAAGCAATTAACAAATCACCATCAAACACATCAAGTCCTTAAATTTATTTACAGATATTCTATCATAATAACCTACAAAACAATATCTAGTATTTCACTAGGCCTTCTTATAACAACTTTATCATCGCTATTTGGACTAAATCCCCATGTTGCAAACATAGAGTCTATACCGGCACTTTGAGCGCTTAACATGTCTTTTATATTATCGCCGACCATCCACGCTCTATGGCTGTTTTTATCAAACTTGTAATGTTCTAATATTTTATTTAACATTTCAGGACTTGGCTTTGACTCTTGTACTTTATCAGCACCGATAATGACATCAAACAGATGGTCGACTTCTAAGTGTTTTAGCATTCTTTTTGCAAATGGTGTCGGGGCATTTGTAGCCACTGAAATTTTAACATCTGCTACAACCAGTTTGTTAAGTGTCTCTCTTACTCCATCATAAAGATACGGATTTTGTACACACTGCATTGCATAGTGAATCTCAAACAGTTCTCTATCTTTGTCATGATAAACATCTGTTTCATAAAAAAGCTGTGAAAGGTTTCTAACTTTCATATTTATTGCTTCTACAATGAACTCTTCGCTGAGTGGTGCAAGATTGTAGTGATGTTTTCGCACATGATTAACAGATATAGTCAAATCTTTTTTGGAATCTAAAAGAGTACCGTCCATATCAAATATAACAACTTTCACTATATGGCCTATTTCATCTTCTCATATATCTCACAAAGCGCATCAACAAAAAGCTCACTGTCATTTGGACATCTACACACCCTGTAATCCTTAAAACCCTGTTCCTCTGCTATTTCTCTGTACTCTATCTCTAGCTCGAAATCTGTTTCAGAGTTATCTATTGTAAATGCTAATGGAAAAATTATAACACCTCTATTTCTAACGCTGCTAAGCTTATCGTCCAATGATGGCTTTAGCCACTCCATCGGCCCTACTTTTGACTGATATGCCAAGTGTACTTCACGAAAATCCATCTTTTGCTCTTTTAGCATATCTTTTAGTATATCTACATGTTTTTCTACATGTCGTTGGTAAACATCTCCAGCGTCAACTATCTTTTGAGGAAGTCCATGAGCAGAAAATATAATGTCAAAATCTTGATACTCAGTATCTCCGATTCTCTCTTTTATTCTCTGTATGATTGCTTTGTTGTAAGTATTATTTTGAAAAAAATGTTTAACTTCCACAAGAATTGCATCGCCGCCCATTGTGTGATAATGCTCTTCAAAATCTTCAAGTGATGATTTTGTTGTTGTTGTTGAAAACTGCGGATAAAGCGGAATCAGATAAATCTTCTCGACTTTTTCTTTGTTGAGTTTTTCTATGACTTCTGGAGCAAACGGCGGTGTATATCTCATAACAAAATCAACTATGACATCATCACCCAACTTATCTTGAAGTTTTTTTACCAAAGATTTTGTATGTCCTACAATTGGTGATTTTCCACCAAGTTGACGATATATTTCTTGTGAACTTTCTGTTCTATTAAAAACTATCAGGCCTCCAACAATTTTTCTAAGCAGGTCACTTTTCATAGTCAAAATATTTTTATCATTGAACATATTTTTTAAAAAGACTTCAACCTCTTCAAGATTGTTTGGTCCGCCCATATTTAGCAGTATTACAGCTTCTTTTTTTGCCATTTATTCCTCTTTAACTCTTAAACTAATATCATAAACTATTTGTTGAAGCGGCAACATATCTTCATAGATTTTATAAAGTGTATCAATGAGCTTCTCACCATCTTCTATAAGTTTTGGGTCTAAAATCTTGTAGGTCGCCATACCTTTGTATAAAAACAGATGTGAGTACATCATATCTGCATTTACACCTCTAGGAAATCTTTTATAACCCTTATCAATAACACTATACCCTTTATCCATTAAATTGTGAAGTAATTTATTTAATTCTTCTCGTTTGCGAGAGTCGTTTATATACTCTCTATAAGCATTCAACATAGGTTTTTCAAACCATCTTACACCAACAGATATAAAAAGCTCATCAGGCGAGAAGTGCATATAAAAAGAGGATCTTTGAAGTCTGCTGCCTTTTCCTTGTGTGAAAATAATCCCAATTCTTGATTTTAAAGGTTCTTTATTTGCACCCATTCTGCGAGTGTCTCTGTATATTCTAAAGAGTGCTTTGTTTATCTTTGGCTCAAAGTCGATTGTCGGCTCAAGCGCCATAAGATGTTCACCCATTTCTACAACAAAAGTGCGTGAAGGGTTTAAAATAACTTTCTCATACTCACTTCTGTGCGCTTCAAACCACTCTTTATTGTTGTTTTTGCGGATAGCTTCTAAAAAAGGTAAAGTTTTTTTGCTAAAGCCTTTAAAATCCAAATTTAGACCTTATACTAACTTTCTATTTCTAAATGCAAGCGCGATTACAACAAATAAAATTGCATAAGTAATAGGTACAAAGTCTGGAACAGGAACCGGATCACCTTTTGCATATGAGTGCATTCCTGCAAGATAATAGTTTACTCCAAAATAAGTCATAAGTACAGATGTAAACGAGAGTAAAGATATTACACTGAAATTAAACTCACTATAAACTGATTTGATAAATCTCAAGTGAACTACCACTGCATAAATAAGAATTGTTACAAGTGCCCATGTCTCTTTTGGATCCCAGCCCCAATATCTACCCCAAGACTCATTTGCCCAAACACCACCAAGAAAGTTACCTAAAGTAAGAAGTGCCAAGCCTATCAAGAGACTCATTTCATTTATGGCATTAAGCTCTTTTATAGATAGAGATATCTGTCTCTTGTTGTTATCATTTATAAGTATGTAGAGTAATACTACAATAAATCCAAGAAGTGCTCCAAGACCGAGAAAACCGTAACTTGCCGTAATAACCGATACATGTATACTTAACCAGTATGAGTTAAGTACAGGAACCAAGTTAGTAACTTGAGGATCCATCCAGTTTAAATGTGCAACAAAAAGGATTAAACCTGTAAGCACAGATGTCGATGCCATAGTCATAGCAGATCGCTTAGAGAACATAAAGCCTGCTAAAACTGTTGCCCAAGCGATATAAAGCATTGACTCATAACCATTTGACCATGGAGCGTGACCGGATATATACCATCTAATACCCAAGCCAAATGTATGAGCGATAAACAGAATAACTAAGATTCCTAAAGAGATGTTTGAAAATATAGATAAGTTGAATTTTGGTTTCAATATCTTTGTAAAACTAAAAATAAGAAGTATAAAACCCACCAGAAGATATATAGGATAAATATTCTCAAATATATTTGCATAATTATAGAACATCTCTGCTTTTATTCTACCTTCAGAAGGCATAATCGATGCTCCGTAAAATTTTTGATATTCAGAAATTTTTTCAACAGCAACATCTGCTGCACTCCAATCTCCACTTGTTGTTGCAGCATCTAAAGCTGTGAAGTATTCAAATGCGATATTTCTTATTTTAAGGATATTATCGGGGCTAAATGTTTTAAGTGCCTCTACCGTAGGATACCATTTGTTATTTTCATCATTGGGCTTTGGCCAGAGCTTCATCAAATCGCCTGAATAAACAGAGTATGAGATGTTTACACGCTCGTCAACTTGTAACACTGCCTTATCAAAGAGATCTCTATTTTTAGGTTCTTTTCTTATAGCCTCATTTACTGCTTCTTCAAGTTTATAGCCACGCAAATAACCTGGCTCTTCAAAAAACTGGGAGAATGAAGCATATTTAGCATCAGCTTTTGCGCCAATTAATCTGTTTATCTCTTCATCTTTTGTTCTAATTATTTTGAGTTCTCTATAAGCATCTGGTTTTGCCATCATTCCCAGTATTACTTGGTTTGGGTTCAATTTTTCACTACCAACACTTATGTGTGAGGCTCTATGAATTTTTGCCAATATCTCTGTCGTGAGAGTATCCATTGGTTTCATTCTACCTGCGCTATCTTGAATAATCAACTGACCAAACTTTTTGGCATGTTCTTTATCAAAAGAGAGTACAGTTTTTATTACCGGATTTAAATTTTCGGCATAAGACGGTGTTACACTAAAGAGTAAACCTAAAGTTAAAAGAAATCCAAGAGTTTTAGCTTCGCTGGCTTTTCTTGCTTTTTCAGAGAGTTTTGCAAACCTGTTTCCTCTTGAAAAAAGTGCCCAAAACATCCCCAATCCTAGAAGAAAATATCCTATATATGTTGGAAGTGTTCCAGGGTCATTGTTTACGGACAAAATAGTTCCTTTTTCATCTTGATCATACGAAGACTGAAAAAATCTATATCCGCGATGCTCTAAAATATTATTCATAAAAATTCTATATGGCATATAAATATTTTTCTCATTATCTACAAGTTCAACTTCACTAGCATATGAGGCAGGAGACATTGAACCAGGGTATCTGTCTAATTGAAAATCAATCAGTTTTACACCAAAAGGAAGAGTTAATTTTTTTGAACCATAAGCTATACGAACATCTACTCCGTTAATCACATTATGAGACTCTTTTGCCATTCTTCCCGCTTGTCCAAAAATCATGACATTTTCTGTAACACCATCCACAGTAACAGCAAACTCTAAAGCATCCTGTTCGGGTCTCATTGGTGAGGCATTTGGATTGGATATAAGTTTTGTTTTTGCATTTTTGTAGTGTTTGCGTAAAACAAAATTACTCTCTTTAACACCAAAAAGAGTTCTCTTAGCTAAGAAAGTCTTCTCTGAAGGTGCTATTTCGCCATCTGATTTATCTTCCATTTTTAGAAATCTCAATGGTATATCATGCTTCAAAAAAAGCTTACCATCTTCTTCAAATATTGAAATAACAGGTCTTAAAAACATTTTGCCTGAACCAAAGTCTATCGCTATAGACTCATTCTCATAAAAAGAGCCTTTTTTCAGCTTCACCGGCTCACTTGAACCTTGACCTGCTACCATCAAATCAAGAACTTCAAATCCACCTTCACTTCCCTCTTCTAATGCTTCAATAACATCTGGAATATAATTAACAAGTTCTACATGTACATCTTTATCTTTAACATTTAAAGATGATGTTAGAGAGTTTGTTGTTTTTTTAGACAGGTAAACTATCTCAGAAGATGAAACTTCTTTATCATCCATTTTTGCACTAACTTTAAAGTAAGTATTTGAACTTATCATAGTTGTTGCCGTATCACCTTCGCGAATATGCATGGTTCCTTCAAAACCGATAAAACGAGTTATTGCAGCACCAATAACAATAATAATAAAAGATAAGTGAAATATAAAGATTGGAGCTTTTTTTATACTAAACATTTTATACTTAATCATATTGTAAATAAGATTGATTGTAAGTAGTGCTTGGAGGATTTCAAACCATCTTGCGTTATAAACATCTGCTTTTGATGTAATCGTACCATAGTCGTTTTCAACAAATGTTGCATACCCGATGGCAAATGCAAAAATAAGCATCATAACTGCCATCGTTTTCATAGAACCCACAATATTAAAAAATTGTTTCATTTATATCCCTTAATTAAAAAGATATTCTAGTTAAAGTTAGCTAATAGAGGGTTAAATTATTTCTTAAACACTTTATATAATTTTAGAATTTCATAAATATATAACTAAGCTATTTTAAAAGTTATTCTGAAATCACCATTTTCGAGTTCTTTTGCTTCATGAGAAATAGTTAACGGTATTCTGTCATACAGAGGAAACGGCTCATGAAAATAAATACCGACAAGTCTGTCATTATCACTTTTAAGCAGACTAAGTCCGCACAAAGTATTTACCATCGGTTCTGGCGGCTGACAACCTGTTACATTAAACTCATAAAAAGTCAATCCATCTTCTTCATACTTGTAAAAATCCAGTGTCGCTCTTGGTACTTCTATTAATTCTTTTTTCATTGTTTTATTAACCTTGTGTAATGATAAATATATTTTTGCTCTTGAGAATTCCACTCAAAATACTTTGAAACCTTCTCAAAAGCCTTTAAAACTATTGTTTCGTGGCAGTCACTTCCATAAATTTTTATAGGAGTGTGATAATACCTATTATATGACTTTATAGGATGCAAAAGCATTTCTTTCCAGCTTATTTCTATTTTACCATCATAAGGCTCAAATGGAACTGTAGAAACAACTGTTTTGTTTTTAACTCTACATTTAAAGTGACAAACTACATAAAATCTATCAACTTTAATAAAATCAAGTAAATTAACTACATTATTTTCACGATTTAACATGTCTAATCCTAAAGTTATTTATTTGACATCAGCAATAAATATTCCATCCAAAATAAAATTATATACTTAATTTTATTTCAAAACCTTTTTTATCTCCGCTTAAAAGTTCTACGCTGCCACCATGTGCCTCAGCAATCTGTCTTGATAGAACAAGCCCCAATCCATTACCTTTAACTTTTGTACTTCTAAAGGCCTCAAACAGCTCTTTAGTGTTTTCAATCATTATGCCGCTGTCATAGATGTAAAATATATGATATTTATCATCTGTTTCATAGATTATCTCAACTACTCCATCTTCGTTATCATCCAATTCTATCGCATCTATAGCATTCGTTAAAAAGTTGGAAAACAGCATCTCCAATAGACCTTTGTCTGCATATAGTGTGAATTGCTGCTGTGGAAAAATAAATGTAATATCTTTAGAGTAACTATAGTATCCAATGTCGCTGCTTAGCTCTTCTTGTAGTTCATTCCATTCAAATTGAGTCATATTTGCATCAACACCTTTAGAGAACATCAAAGTAGCTTTTATAATTCTCTCGATACGAGAAACTGACTTTTGTATCTCCTCAACTATAGAAACATTTTCAGGGATAACTCTCTTTTTTAAAGTCGAGCTTAAAAGCGATATAGAGCCTATCGGGTTTCTAATCTCATGAGAAAGGTGCGCCGCCATCTGTCCCATCGTTGCAAGGTTTTCTTTTCTTTTTTGCTCTGTAATATCTGTTGCACTGAGCATAATCTTATCTTTGTATGACGAACTTTTTATAAGGTAGGAAGAGGAATTAAACTTGACCTCATAATCATTATTTTTTGATTCTAAAAGTTCAAGTAATTCACTAAGTGATTTTGCCTGTGAATTTTGTAAAAAAACATCACCGTCCTCATCTAAAATCCAGATAGCATTTGGTAAAAACTCAACAACTTCCTCAACAGTATCTTGAAGATGAGCATAAGATGACTTTAGTTCATTGAACTCTTTTTCAACCTTGTAAGTCTGCTCAATTAAAAGATTTAACTCCTCAGCTGTTACTCCGGACATTACTCAGAAAAACCTAAAATGATTTTATACAAAGAGTACGCATCGTCACTGCCGCAAAGCTCTCTTATAGAGTGCATCGCATATGTCGGGAGTCCAACATCCAAAGTATCTATACCTAATCTTGTTGCAGTTAGAGGACCTATAGTAGAACCGCAACCCATGTCACTTCTTGTTACAAACTGCTGTATAGGCTCATCCAGCGAGGAAGCTACATTCATAAACCTTGAAATAGTTTTAGAGTTTGAAGCATATCGTTGATTTGCATTGACCTTAATTACGCTGCCTCTGTTTATATACGGAGCATGATTTTTATCATGTTTATCTGAATAGTTAGGGTGTATTGCGTGTGCATTATCTGCACTTATCATAATAGATGTACTAATCATATTCATATACTCATCATAATCGCTATACATTCTCTTTAGTGTATTTTCTAAAAAACTTCCACTAGCCCCGCTCGTACTTGCACTACCTACTTCTTCATGGTCACTAGCGATAAAAAGCATAGGTTTTTCATCGCTTATACTACAAATGCTAAGCATTCCGGTATAACAACTTAGAAGATTATCAAGTCTTGCACTTGCTATAAAATCATCGCTTAGTCCAACATAAGAAGCCTTTTGCGTATCATAAAAACTAAGTTCGCTTGCATAAAAATTTTTTACATCTAATATATCAAGTTTTGATAGCTGCCATTTTAAAAATTCATCAAATTCAAATTCTTCATTTGTTGTCAAGATTGGGCACATGTCACTCTGCTGATTTACAGTTCTCTCTTTATTTGCATTTTCATCCAAATGAATAGCTAGTGATGGAATAATTGCAATAGCTTTTTTTGTATCAATCAAAGCATCTTTTACAACATTTTGAGAGTTCAAATACGACACTCTTCCAGCCAGTGACAAGTCTCTGTCAAACCAAGGATTTAAAAGCAATGAACCATACGGCTCAACCCCAAACTTAACTACGCCATGCTCTTTTATAACAGGGTTTGGCTTTAGTTTAAGATTTGGGGAATCAGTGTGCGCGCCAAACATTACATAGTTTTTATTTTTTGGATATGTAAAAGCAATTATAGAAGAGTCATTGCGAGTAACGAAGTATTTTTTGCCATGCTCCAACTCCCACTTATCAGACTCTTCAAGTTTAACAAATCCGGCATTTTTAAACATCATTGACATGTTGTTTGTAGCATGAAAAGGTGTTGGCGAAGCATCTAAAAAGCCAAGTAGTCCTTCATTAAAATCATTTTTATCCATATCTGCTCCTTAGCTCAATATATCTACATGTTCATTGCCGTCTAAGGCAGTTAAAATTTTAGAATCAACTCTAATAGCTGAATCAATAAGAACATTTTGTAATTTAGAAATAATTGTAAGTTTTAGCTCCCTGTTTCCAGGATTTTGTCTGACTAAAGTATATAACTGGTCTAAAATTGTTGTCTCTGTATCAAGTCTTATTGCTAAATGTATCGGTTCCAAAGGTACTTCGCGAACCTCTTTTTTAACTTTTTTAGTCTCTTTTACAGCTTGTTTTAGTGTCATTATCTTACTCACACCTATACGGGTAAACATCTCAGTGTGTGTTATTTTTGCTTTAAAAGCTACCGGCTCTTCTAAGTTCATTTCATCTAACTGTTCAAGTTTGTCTGCAAAAAGCATAATCTCTATATTTCCATGAAAGTCCATAAGATTTACAATACCAAACTGATTTCCTTTTTTAGAAATCTTCTTTTGTATATCCTCAACCTTACCTATAAATATAGCAGTTGAACCGTCTTTTGCACCTTCAACTTCAGATGACATAGTATATTCTAATTCATCCATCATCTCTCTAAACTTATCAAGCGGATGTCCTGATACATAAAAGCCTAAGGTATCTTTTTCAAACTCTAAAATCTCTTTTAACTCATACTCATCTGAGTTTGTAAGAGGCAGCTTTACGGTTGTAATCTCATCATCATCACCAAAAAGAGAACCTACTGCATTTTTCTTTGCATCACTCGCTTTTTTAGCAGTTTCAACTATCTTCTCAAGTTGGTCTAAAAGAGCCTTTCTTGAGTATCCAAATCTGTCAAAACCACCTGATTTAATAGTAGACTCAATAAATCGTTTATTTACTTTTGATGGGTCAATTCTGTTTACAAAATTTTCAATAGAGGTAAACTCACCATCTTCTTCGCGAGTTTGTATAATCGATTCAACTGCGGCACCGCCAACACCCTTAATGGCACCAAGACCAAAAAGAATAATCTCTTTATCATCTTTTGTTATTGCTGAAAACTCTAAATAAGAATCATTGACATCTGGAGGAGAGAGTTCTATGCCCATCCTTTTAACCTCATCGATGTATCTTACAACTTTTTCTGTATTGTCTTTATCTGATGTAAGAAGTGCAGCCATGAACTCATTTGGATAGTAAGTCTTTAACCATGCAGTCTGAAAGGTAACCATAGCATAAGCAGCTGAATGAGATTTGTTAAAACCGTAACCGGCAAACTTTTCAATCAAATCAAAGAGTTTGGAAGCTTCCTCATATGAATGGCCTTGTTTTTCAGCACCCTTAGAAAACTCTGCATTGTATGTTGCCATATCTTTTTTCTTACCCATGGCACGACGGATAATATCAGAATAACCAAGAGAAAAACCGCCTACATGTTGAACAATCTGCATAACCTGTTCTTGATATACAATGACCCCGTAAGTATTTTCTAAAATCGGTTTCATAACATCAAAGGTGTACTCAATTGTCTCACGGCCATGTTTACGCTCGATGAAACTATCGAGCATCCCAGACTCCATCGGTCCAGGACGATATAATGCCAAGACCGCAATCAAGTCCTCAAAGTTATCCGGTTTTAAACGCTTGTTCAAATCTTGCATTCCCGAACTCTCTATCTGAAACATTCCAACTGTCTCACCTGTTCTAATTACCTCATAAACTTTAGGGTCATTCTCATTTATTTCATGCCAGATAATATCTTTGTCATATCTTCTTTTTATAAGCTTTATAGCATTGTCAATTACATCAAGAGTTTTAAGTCCAAGAAAGTCAAACTTAATGAGATCTACATCCTCAAGATAGTTAAGTGAGTATTGAGTTACAAAAACATCTTCACCCGATGGTTTGTATATAGGTGTTTTTTTCCATAGCTCTTCATTACTTATCACAACACCTGCCGCATGAATACCGGAGTTTCTCTTTAGTCCTTCAAGCTTCTTTGCAAACTCCCAAACTCTCTTGGAATTTTCATCACTTTCAATAAGTTCACGAAGTTTTGGCTCTTTTTGAAAAGCTCCGTCAATATACTCGCCCTTCTTCTCTTTGCCGTTAAGAGTAATGCCTAACTCATCAGGAATAAGTTTTGCCATCTTATCGGCTTGAGAGAGTGGCATATCTAAAACTCTGGCGACATCACGAATAACCCCTTTTGCCAGGAGTGAGCCAAAAGTGATGATTTGCGCTACTTGATTGCGACCATACTTCTGTACTACATAATCTATTACTTCACCGCGGCGAGCCTGCATAAAGTCCATATCGATATCTGGCATACTTACGCGTTCAGGATTTAAAAATCTCTCAAATAGCAGGTCATACTTCATAGGGTCAATATCTGTAATATTAAGTGAATATGCAACTAAGCTTCCTGCTGCTGAACCACGCCCCGGACCAACGGCTATATCCATCTCTTTAGCAACTTTTACAAAGTCCCAGACGATTAACATGTAGCCCGGAAACTTCATAGAGTTTATAACATCCATCTCAAACTTTAGTCTATCTCTATACTCTTGATGTCTCTCTTGTGGCACATGCCTAAGTCTCTGTGTAAGTCCCAATTCACATCTGTATATAAAATACTCAGCATCATTTTTATCAATTGCGCTTCTCCAAGCTTTCTTTTGAGCTTCTGAAGCATCATCTTTAAGAGGAGCATCATCTTCATGGTTTATGTTAAGTCCGTCATTCTTAGCATACTCCGGAGTAAACTTAAAGTTTGGCGGTATTGGTTCTTTTACTGTTAAAGGAAAGTCTTCAATCTTATTTACTATCTCTTGAGTGTGTGTAATTGCCTCTGGTATATCAGCAAAGAGTCTTGCCATCTGCTGTGGTGATTTCAGGTAAAATTCATGAACTGAATGACGCATACGATTTGGATCATCATATAGTTTATTCATTCCTATACACATAAACGCTTCATGATACTGTGCATCATCTGGATATGTATAGTGCGTGTCGTTTGTTGCAACAACTTTTATGCCCGTCTCTTTTGAAATACGAAGTATCTGATCGTCAATAAAAAGCTGATCCCCTATCCCGTGACGCATAAGCTCCAAGTAAAAATCATCGCCAAATATATCTTGATACTCACGAGCTACTTCTATAGCTCCTTCATACCCTAAAGCACCATTTCTTACATTTCTCTCATTCTCTAGGTTTAGATGCCAGTTGACCTCACCTTGAAGGCAGGCAGAGGTACAAATCAAACCTTCGCTATGCTCTCTGAGCTCTTTTTTATTTATGCGGGGAAAGTAGTAAAAGCCATCAATAAATGCTTTTGAAGACAGGTACATAAGATTTTCATAACCCTTTTGGTTTTTAGCAAAAAGACAGATGTGAAAACGCTGCTTTGTACTCTTGTCATCAAGAGTGTCTCCATTATGAATATAGCCTTCCATCCCAATAATAGGCTTAATACCGGCTGCTTTCATCTGCTGGTAAAAATCTATCGCCCCAAACATATTGCCATGGTCTGTCATAGCTACAGATGTCATACCAAGTTCTTTAACCTGTGAAACCAAATTTGTAAGTTTATTTGCGCCATCTAGTAATGAGTACTCTGTATGCAGATGTAAATGTGTGAAAGGTTGTGCACTCAAATCAAGTCCTAAAAATCAAAAATTATTAGCCTGATTATAGTAAAGTTGTCTTAATATGAAGTAATTTATTTATTGATTATAAAAATTTTTATCATTCTTTCTGACAAATTCTATTATAAAGTTTTTAAGATGATGGTATTGTTTTTTGTATTTATTACTTTTAAAATAAGAGTGAGAATCTTTAATAGTTCCATCTTTGGAGTTAACATTTTTTACATTTTTGCTTAAATGCACATAAGCCAGCGTATCAGAGCTTCTTAGTGCTTTTTCCCACTCATCTAATGTATACTTGTTTAAAAAAATCTTACTGCCCATATGACAGGTTCTGCACTCTTTTAGGTAGATTTTTTGTCCCTTAAATGTGCCTCTGGCGTTCAAAGGCATAATAAGAATAAGAGTAAAAAAAGCTGATAAAAATATTAATTTAAGCATCTAATCACCTTTACTTATACTAATTAAAGGATGATACATCATTATTTCTAATAAGTATCTTAACCTGTATGAACTTGTTTGCTAGTTTAGTTCACTCCACTTTTGTGAAATATTTTTGGCTATTTTTTCAGTTATACCCTTAACATCCGCTATTAGCATAGGGTTTTGACTTAATGCACCTACAACCTCATAAGCGCCTCCAAAGTGTTGAACAATGTTTTTAGCTTTTGCTGCTCCTATACCATTGACAGATGTCAAAAAATCTAGCACTTCATCTTCTGTCATAGATATAGCAACTTCAACGGATTCTGATGATTCATCCGTTGGCTTGGGCACATCTTGCTTTTTGGGCAATTTTAGTTTTGATGATTTTTTTGATACTTTTAGGGCAAGATTATCTTGATAATTAAATGTTTCACTTGGCCACTCTTCTTCAGTTCTTGGTTTAATATCATAAACTTTATATTTTTCATCCAGAGTGTGCAGATAAACTTCACTATTGCCATAAATTTTTTTCTTTTTGCCAAAGTATTCACTATCATAACTTGGGGTGTACTTGCCAAAAGTGATATGTCTAAGAGTTCTAAGAATAGAGCTGTCTAATTTGCCTAACTCTTCCCAGTTAAACATTGGCATATGCGGCTTTTTAAATCTGCCTTCGCTCAGACTCCACATTATATACTGACCAATCCAGTCTCGTATGTATGGAAATGCGGCAAATGCAGTAGCACACTCTAAAATTCTTACTTTACCATCTCTTCCATAAGCAATATCACAAGCCCAATACTCAGCTTTTGCAGCTTTGCTTGTTTTTACAGCAAGGTCAAGTACGCTTTTTGGAACATTCATATAATCCATACTACCACCTTGAGAAGTGTTAGTCAACCACTCTCCCTCAGGCGCGCGTCTCCAAAATGCACAAACCGGTTTGTGCCCTATCAGCATTACACGGATATCTGCTTCCATTGGTATAAAATCTTGAAAATACTGTGGATGATACTTCTTCTCGTCAAAAAGCGCTCTTGCTTCTTGATAATTATCGACTTTATGAACAAAATATCCGCCGTAGTTTGAAGGTCCGTAAGATTTTTTTATTATTTTAGGATATTTGCACTCTTTTAAAAACTTATCTGCATTTTTATGCTTGTAATAGATATATGTTTTAGGAATTGGAAGGTCGTATTTCCAAGCAAATCTTGTAACATTTTCTTTAGATTTATTAGAAAATTGCGTATCCATTGAGGGGATAAATCTAACATGAGGAAGTTCGCGAGCTATCTCTCTAAATGTTTCATATGCAGTAGCGGGAATATTACCGATAAGTACATCGATTTTTTTTCTTTTAACTTCTTTGATGAATCTATCTTTATCATTTTTCCAATGATAAGTTACAGTTTCAATTTTATTCGGCCACCCTTTAAAGTTTGAATAATCGAAAAACCTAAGTACATAATCAAGATATAAAAACCCTAATTTTGGTAATTTTTTGTTGCTTAATCCCATTTTCTTCCTATCTATGAATATTTAAATCGTAATATAACATACTTATGTTTCAATATGGATACAAAACCCTATTCGACATAGTCGTGAATTTCGCGTAATATTTTATTTTGCTTGTTGACTATATACTGATTAAGAATTGATTTGTCGTTTTCTGTAGATGATATGATAAATACTATTTTCAATATTTTATCATTTTCAGTGATTGTTTTAAGATATCTCATACTCAAGTTCAATACCTTGTCATCTAAAAAAAGCTTCGCAGATTTTGTACTTTTTAACAGCTCTTCCTCTTCAGTACTGCTTATATAAATACTTATTCCTCTTGTCGATATATCATAGACTCTAAAGTTTTGTTCATTGACATTTATTATCATATTGTTGTCAGACTTAACCCTTAGTCCGTTTCTGAGGTGCATATCATCATTTGAAAGATAAAAATTTTTAATTGTAAAAGTATTTTTGTTATGATCTACAACACTTCCATGCAGTACTGATGCACCTTTTTTTGTATTCATCATTAACAAAATATCATCTCTCTCCAGCAGGGAAATAGAATGTTTTGAGTTCACTACAACTTCTATAGAGTCCGTTTTTATTCTAATTATTTTTCCAATATTTTTTATAGGAACACCCTTGTAAAAGGTTAGAACATTAACTTTTTGTATGTTGTTTAGTTTAAAATGTTTGGCAACTTTTTCGTCTATATATACTTTTTGAGTCGTTGCATTTACTTGTAGGTCTTTTTTTAGCAACAAGTCATTAATCAGCGTAAATGTGAAAACATCATATTCAGCATGACGAGAGTGTTCTATCTGTATAACTTTTTTTTTCGAACTGAAATAATCATGATTAATAAAAAAATCAAATAAATCATCTTCGCTTTTGACATTTAATATTCTGAGAATAATTTCAACGGAATTTTTTCTGCTAAAATAACCAATACTCAAAATATCTGTAAGATGCTGATTTATATACTCTATTTTTTTGTTTTTAAATATAAGCACACCATTTGGTAAAATATCAAAAAGTGAAAAATCTGTCATCATTAACCTTGAATATGAAAATAATTATTTAACTTTTCCTAAAAACTCACAATCAACTGTATTTACTTTAATAAGATCACCCTCAAGCACATGGTAAGGCACCTGAACAACTGCGCCGGTCTCTAAAGTAGCAGGCTTTTTGCTTCCGCTTGAAGTATCACCTTTAAAGTTTGGAGGAGTCTCTGTAACTATAAGTTCCATTGTATCGGGAACAGCAACACTTATTGCATCACCTTTATAAAAAATCATATCAACATTAGTTCCGTCTTTTAACCATTTAGCTGCATCATCGCATTGATCATAAGTGAGACCCAGCTGATCGTAAGTCTCATTATCCATAAACTGGTACATTTCACCATCATCATAAAGATACTGCATAGTTTTGTAGTCAATTACAGGAACTTCAAATTTATCGCCTGCATGAACAGTTTTTTCAACTATTCTGCCGTTTAAAAAACTTTTTGCCTTCATACGAACAAAGGCTGCACCCTTACCTGGTTTAACATGCTGAAATTCTACTACTTTGCAAGGAACTTCGCCTACAATTAGACGAACATTTTTTTTGATATCACTCATTGAGATAGTTGCCATAAACAGACCCTTTGGTTAATTATTTTTATGAATTCTACAATAAGTGGACTTAAGAAAATATCTAACCAGCTATAGAGAGGTCTGTTTATGAATAATCTACATGTAAAAAAACTTTTACATGTAGATAGTTGAATTTAAGATTTTGTCATCATACCTAAAGCTTTTGCAACACCTGCTCCATAAGCAGGATCTGCTTTTGAACAGTTGTCAATATGTCTTTGTTTAATCATCTCTGGAGCATCACCCATCGCTCTTGCTGTATTTTCAAAAAGAACCTGCTGTTGTTCTTTACTCATAAGTTGAAACAGCATTCTAGGTTGTGTGAAGTTATCATCATCCATCTCCCATCTATTAGCTCCACCATCAATATCTAGTGTCGGCTCTGCATGCTCTTTTTGCTCTTGCCACTCCTCATATGAGTTTGGCTCATACCCTATAGTAGCTCCCGCATTGCCATCAACTCTCATAGCACCATCTCTGTGGTAACTGTTTGTTGGAGATTTTGGAGCATTGACCGGGATTAGGTTATGATTGACACCTAGTCTGTATCTTTGCGCATCGCCGTATGAGAAAAGTCTTCCTTGAAGCATCTTATCAGGCGAAAAACCAATACCTGGGACGACACTTGCAGGGTTAAAAGCTGATTGTTCCACATCTGCAAAATAGTTCTCTGGATTGCGATTTAGCTCAAATTCTCCAACTTCAATAAGTGGATAATCTTTTTTAAGCCATACTCTACTCAAATCAAAAGGATTAAATTTATAGTGTTTTGCATCTTCTTCGCTCATTATCTGTACAAACATTTTCCATTTTGGAAAATCACCTTTTTCTATACTCTCAAATAAGTCTTGCTGATGGCTTTCTCTATTTTTTCCAACCAATATTTGAGCTTCTTCATCTGTTAAATTTTTGATGCCTTGTTGGCTAACAAAGTGAAATTTAACCCAGTTTCTTTCATTTTTATCATTTATAAAACTAAAAGTGTGACTGCCAAAGCCATGCATATGACGGTACGAATAAGGAATCCCCCTATCGCTCATTGTTATTGTTACTTGGTGCAGAGCTTCTGGCAAGCTAGTCCAAAAATCCCAGTTATTTTTTGCACTTCTCATATTTGTTTTTGGATCTCGTTTGACAGCATGATTTAAGTCTGGAAATTTTAGTGGGTCTCTTAGGAAAAAAACAGGAGTATTGTTACCCGCTAAATCCCAGTTTCCCTCCTCTGTATAAAATTTAAGAGCAAACCCACGAATATCTCTCTCAGCATCCGCAGCACCTCTCTCGCCAGCAACAGTTGAAAATCTTGCAAACATCTCTGTTTTTTTGCCAATTTCAGAGAAAATTTTTGCTTTAGTGTATTTTGTTATGTCATGTGTAACCGTGAATGTTCCAAATGCACCAGAACCTTTTGCATGCATGCGCCTCTCAGGAATAACCTCTCTATCAAAATGTGCCATTTTTTCCAAATACCATACATCTTGAAGGAGCATTGGTCCTCTAGCTCCTGCAGTAAGTGAATTATTATTATCAGCAACGGGTGCGCCAAAAGCAGTTGTAAGTTTTTTCTTCATTTTACTCTCCTTTATTTCTAAGGAATAACAATTATCCTTTGATTGTATCTTACCATAATATTCTCTATACAATTAAAGAGAAGAAGGTATCAGTCAGCCATCATTGCAGTTAATGTTATAATGTCGAAAAATCATACGCTTTAGGAACTAATAATCAATGGAATTTACTTTAGAAAAAACCTCAGGTAATGCTCGTGCATGTACTATCAAAACCAAGCATTCTACTGTGCAAACACCGGTTTTTATGCCGGTTGGAACTATTGGAAGCATTAAAGCTTTGGATATGCAAGATGTAGTTGACATGTTGGGAGCTGAGATTATTTTAGCAAACACTTATCACATGTACCTTCGTCCGGGAGATAAAACAGTTGCTAAAATGGGTGGACTTCATAAGTTTACAACCTATCCTAAAAGTTTTTTGACAGATAGTGGCGGTTTTCAAGCATTCAGCCTTAGCGATATATCAAAAGCCTCAGAAAATGGAATAGAATTCAGAAGTCACATAGATGGCTCAAAACACTTCTTTACCCCTACTAAAGTTATAGATATTCAAAACAATCTCGGTTCAGACATTATGATGATTTTAGATGATTTAGTAGCACTTCCAGCTACACAAGAACGCATTGCGCTCTCAATTGAAAGAACTACTCAGTGGGCAAAAGAGTCTATTGAGTATCATAAAGCCAATCAGGCAAAAGGTATTGGCTTGGATCAAAATATATTTGCCATTATCCAAGGCGGAACGGATAAAGCATTTCGCACTAAGAGTGCAACTGAGCTTTGTGCCTTGAGTGATTACGATGGTTTTGCCATCGGCGGACTATCAGTCGGTGAAGCAAACCAAGACATGTATGACACGGTTGAGCATACTGTGCAGTATATGCCAAAGGACAAACCTCGCTATTTGATGGGTGTTGGAACTCCAGAAGATTTGATTGAAAATATAGAACGCGGAATTGACATGTTTGACTGTGTGATGCCAACAAGAAATGCAAGAAACGGTACTCTTTTTACTTCATTTGGAAAGATAAACATCAAAGGTGCAAAGTTTAAAGAGGATAACAAACCCGTAGATGAAGAGTGCGATTGTATTACATGTAAAAGATATACCAGAGCTTATTTAAACCATCTTTTTCGCGCTCGTGAGATAACTTATTTTAGACTAGCGACTATTCATAACCTTCACTACTACCTCAACCTAATGAGAGAAGTGAGAGCTGCGATACTTGAAGACAGATTTGCCGAGTTTAAAACAGAATTTTATAAAAAAAGAAGCTAAGTTTTAAAACTTGGTTACTCTTTTTTCTTGAAATGTCATAATAACTTTACCACTTAACTCTTCATCACTGTATAAAGACTGTTTGTTTGAAATAACACTCTTTTTATTAGGATTAAACACCATAGCATTCACACTAGCTCCAACTTCAATAACTCCTGCTTTTTGACCTATGCTTTTAGCACTGTTTTGAACTGTCAACTTTAGTAAATCACTCATTGTTATCAATCCGGTTTGAACTAGCTTAGTGTAATAAAGCGGCAGTGCATCGCTAAGTGCTTCACATCCATATGCAGCGTCATAAAATGCAACCTCTTTATTTAGCGGAGAACTTGGTTGATGCAGAGTTGTCAATATGTCAATTTGGTTATTTTTAAGCGCCTCTTTTAAAAGCTCCATATCATCTTTTGATGCCAAAGGAGGGTCAAGTTTTGCTGTTGTATTGAAATTTTCACAGGCTTCATCTGAATTTACAAGATGATGAATTGAGACTTCACATCTAACATCTACACCATCTTTTTTTGCTTTATCGATTAGATATATTGAACGAGGTGAAGCTATTGATTTAAAAAGAATTTTTATTTTAAAGTGTCTTGCTATCTCTATCATCCTTGATACATGTAGAACTTCACTGAGGTCTGGGATTCCTGCAAGACCAAGCTTTGAGCTAACATCTCCATCTAACATCACACCAGAGTTTATAAGCGAGTTGTCTTCTGCTTTACAAAATAGAGTCACATCATACATTTGACAATACTCAGCTATTTTTATTGCTATGTCATTTTTAGCGATAGTGCTCATATATGGTGCTATTGCCCCTCTTTTAAGCAAAATAGCTATATTGCTAAGTGTAGAGTCCTCTTTTAGTGTGTTTATCATTAAGTCTACTTTTGCTCCATTTAGATTATGCAGTCCATTTTGAGCAAATTCCAGAACAATCTCACTATCTATAGCAGGTGAACTATCTGCATTCAGGATGACATGTCCAACACCTCCTGTAAGTGCTTCATCAGAGATTATTTTTATATTTTTTGAATTAAGAGTAGAATCTTGAAGCCTGACATTTGTATCAACTAAAAGCGGCATAAAATATGAACCATCTGCGTCTATAGTCTCATCTGAACAGAGATTTGAACCTATCTCTTTAATAACCCCGTCTTCTATGCGAATATCAACTTTTCTTTCACCGTTTACATCACAAATAATTGCTTTTGATATAACCATTGTTTCAGACCACCTTAGATATAATTTCAGTATTATAAATCATAAAGGCTTAGATTGCGTTTTTTTCTTATTTATTCTTTGCTGCTATCATTTTTACAGGCAAAAACTTCATATGAGATAGGCAAAGATTTATATAAACAAAAAGGATGCTATAGTTGTCACGGACACAAGGCTGAGGGCATGCATGCGTACCCTGCACTTGCAAACAGAGCTAAGGGCTATATGACTTACAAACTAAAACGCTTACGCTCAAAAATATCTGATAACCAGCAGCAAGAGATGATGATAGCTTACGCAGTAGACTTAAGCGATGAGGACATAGACAATTTGACAACATTTTTCAGCGAATATGTAGATGAAGAGAGTGCAGAGAGATATGATGACAGTTTTCGCTTAGAAGGAGACGGCGGTTCATGAAAATATTGATAAGCGCCTTAGAACATTCAGCAAATATGCATTTAAAATCTTTAAAAAAAGAGCTCAGTGAAGATGTAGAGTTTATAGGTATATTTGACAATGAATTAGGCAACAGTATTATTGATTTGAGAAGCTTGGCAATCATGGGCTTTGTGGATGCTATAAAAAAACTTAGATTCTTTTTTAAACTAAATTCGCAAATGGCAGACTTGGCAAAAGAAGCAGACAAGGTCTTACTTATAGACTCATCAGGTTTCAATCTGCCTCTGGCTAAAAAAATCAAAAAGAGATACCCGGATAAAGAGATAATCTACTATATTTTACCTCAGGCTTGGGCTTGGAAACCAAAAAGAATCCCTGTGCTAGAAAAGACTATAGATCACTTGGCTTCTATTCTTCCTTTTGAAAAAGATTACTACTCAAAAACAGCTCCAATAACTTATGTAGGACACCCTCTTTTGGATATCATAAAAGAGTATAAAGAAGAGTTAAACAAAGAAGTAAAACAGATTGCATTTATGCCCGGAAGCAGAAAAGGCGAAATCAAAAAGCTTATGCCTATTTTTAAAGAGCTGCTTCACACTCTTAGAGAAAAAAATCCTGATATTCAGGCTACGATTATCATCCCAAAACACTTCAATAAAGAAGATATAAACAAACTTTATGGTACCCTATCGGATTTTAAAATAGCTCATAACGCACATAAGACGCTTCTTGAAGCAGATTTTGCATTTATATGTAGCGGAACAGCTACTTTGGAGGCATCACTAATAGGAATACCTTTTGTTTTGACTTATATTGCTAAACCTCTTGATTACTTCATAGCAAGCAAATTGGTTAAGTTAAGCCATATAGGACTTAGTAACATTATGTTCACTCAGTTTAACGACAGAGAGCTGCACCCTGAATTTATTCAAGAGGATGTGAGAGTTGATAATCTTGCAGAAGCTTTCAATAATTATGACAGAGATAAATTTTTAAGAGACTCAAAAGCACTAAGAGCTTACCTGAAACATGGAAGTTCAAAAACAGTAGCAAATATTATAGAGGATAAAAATGAAGATTAATTTTATAGATTTACAAGCACAATATAGAGAGTATAAATCTGAGATAGATAGTGAAGTTTTAGAAGTTTTTAGCTCAGCACAATTTATTGGCGGAGAAAAACTAAACTCATTTGAGAACAATTTAGCTACATATACAGGTGCCAAACACGCTATTGGATGCAGTAGTGGTACTGACGCTCTTTTACTCTCTCTTATGGCTTTAGATATTGGTCATGGTGATGAAGTCATAACAACTCCGTTTACATTTATTTCAACTGCTGAAGTTATAGCATTTTTAGGTGCAAAAAGTGTGTTTGTTGACATAGATAAGGATAGTTACAATATTGACCCGTCTAAAATTGAAGCTGCCATAACTGACAGAACAAAAGCTATTATACCTGTCTCTCTTTATGGTCAATGTGCAGATATGGATGCTATAAATGATATAGCAAAGAAACATAACGATATACCTGTTATTGAAGATGCATGTCAGAGTTTTGGCGCAACTTACAATGGCAAAAAGTCATGTAATCTTTCGACTATAGGCTGTACAAGTTTCTTCCCGTCTAAACCTCTTGGTGCATATGGTGACGGTGGAGCAATATTTACAAACGATGATGAACTAGCTGCCAAAATAAGAATGCTCTTAAATCATGGACAAAATGAGAGATACAAACATAAATATATCGGTATCAATGGTCGTCTTGATGCAGTTCAAGCAGCAATTTTAAATGTAAAACTTCGCCACTTTGACAAAGAGGTACAACTCAGAGATGAGATCGGGTCAAGATATAGCGATCTCTTAGAAGATGCTGATGTAGTTACTCCAAAAATTGCAGAATCAAATACAAGCGTATATGCTCAGTACTCTATAAGAGTTAAAGATAGAGAAATGATGATTGCAAAATTATCTGCCTTGGATATTCCAACTGCTGTACATTACCCTGTTCCTCTTCACTTGCAAGAAGCATTTAAAAATTTAAATTATGATGAGGGAGACTTTCCAATTAGCGAAGAAGTCTCTTCTCAAATAATGTCTCTTCCGATGAGTCCTTATCTTACAGAAGCAGAACAAGACTTTATAGTCCAAGCGATAAAAGGTTAATATGAAAAACATAGCAATTGTTGGTCTTGGTGTAATGGGCAAAAACCATTACAATACTCTAAAAAAAATAAACGGCGTAAAAATTGTAGGTCTTTGTGATGTAGTAAAAAACGATGAATATGAAGAGCCATTTTTTACAGACCTCGATACTATGTTAGATGAAACCTTACCTGATGCCATCATAATAGTTACTCCAACTTTTTTACATAAAGATATAGCTATAAACTGTGCAAACAGAAAAATCCACATGTTCATCGAAAAACCGGCAGCTTCAAGTGTAGAAGATGCAAAAGAGATGCTAAAAGCTATAGAGGCACACAACCTCAAAAGCTGTGTAGGACATATTGAAAGATACAATCCGGTTGTAAAATCTTTAATGAATGAAATCAAAGACCATGAGATACTCTCTATCTCTATTACCCGCAGCGGTGCTTTTCCAGAGCGCATCGCAGATGTTGGGATATTAACTGACCTTTCAGTACACGACAGCGACTTGATTAGATTTATCACAAATAAAAATATTGTAAAAAGTGCCGTATTTAAATCTCAAAAAATCCATAAAACTCACGAAGACAATGCAATACTGGCATTTGAACTAGAAGATGAGATAGTCGGAGATATAACTACAAACTGGCTTACTCCGTACAGAAAAAGAAGTATTGCAGTAGCATGTAGGGTTGACAAAGAGAGCAAGATAAAATATTTTGAGGCTGATTTGCTGTCTCAAAGCCTTAAAGAGCGCATAAATATAAATGCCAATTCTCACATAACTAAAAACTGCTTTGTTCAAAGAAGTAATGCCCTGCAAGATGAACTTGAAGCATTTGTGCATTACTTAGAAACTGGAGATATTGGTTCGTTGGCTTCTGTACAAGACAGCATAATAACACTAGAAATTGCGAGCAAATAATGTCAAAAGCTAACATACACAAATCAGTTGTTATTGAAGATGGTGCCAAGATAGCGTCTGATGTAGTTATAGGACATTTTTGCAACATCGGCAAAGATGTTGAACTAAAATCCGGATGCAGACTTGAATCAAATGTTATCTTAAAAGGCAAACTCACAGTTGATGAAGATGTTAAGATATTTAGTTTTACTGCTATTGGAAACGAAGACTCAGAAATAGAAATAGGCACCAAAACACATATTAGAGAATTTTCTCAAATAGGGGCTCAAGAAGCTGATGATGGAACCAATAAAAAAATCATTATCGGTGCAAATAACTTTTTAATGGGCTATGTTCAAATACTCTCAGGTGTAGAGATGGGTGATTTTTGCATACTTACAAATGCTGTTAAGCTTTATGAAAATGTAAAATGTCAAGAGAGGGTTATCGTCGGAGGACTTAGCACTGTTGAAGCAAATAACACAATCGGCACGGGAGTTATGATTGGTGGTGCATCAGTTGTAAATCACGACATACCTCCCTTTACTCTTGTTGAGGGCAATACTGCCACAGTAAAAGGTCTTAACATAATCGGTCTCAGAAGGAGACTGGAAAATAAAGATGACATAGAAGAGATTAAAGCTATATATAAAAAAGTTTTAGGTGACGGTGTAGATAAAAAGCTTGCTCGTGAAATAGCAGATACTCACGAAAATGAGTATGTTAAAAAATTCACTTCTTTTATTGCCAATAGCAATATTTAACTAGATATACTATATACCGCTTAGATGAGTTAAGAACTCATCTGGCCCTATAAATCCAACAATTGTCTTAGCTTTTAGAAGTTTTGAATCCTCGTCAAAGAACATTATTACCGGCGGACCAAAGACACCGTACTTTTTACTTAAGTCTTTTTGGGCTTTGTTATTCTCGGTAACATCCGCTTTAACAAGAACAAACTCACCCATTTTAGCTTTTACCTTTTTATCAGCAAATGTTATTTCGTCTAGCTCTTTACATACAGCACACCACTCAGCAGTAAAATCAAGCAAGATTTTTTTACCCTTGTTTTTTGCCAAAACTACATTTAATTGCTCTATAGAAGTCACTTTAGTAAACTTGAGATGTTCTCTATCAGAAGTTGCAGAAAAAGAGCCAGCTTGTGGTTTTAAAAACTCTAAAGGTTTTGTCATACTTGTTGAGCCGCCAAGCACACCGATGAACAGAGCAACGGAGTAGATAAAAATTATAACTGCCATACTTTTACTAAATGTATGAGACTCTTCTTTGTCAAAAGAGTTCAAGTAGGTTGCAAAACCTATTCCTAACATTGAATACAGAAGCATTGTTATAGAGTTGTCAACAATTCGCTCTAGCATCCAAATAGCAACTCCAAGCATCATAACACCAAATATAGCACTTACCATATTCATCCATGCACCTGGACGAGGCATAAACTTACCTGCACTAACACCAACTGCAATAAGAGGAAGTCCCATACCTATACTCATAAAAAAGAGCGCACCGCCACCTAACATAGCATCACCGGTTTGACCTATGTATACTAAAGCACCAGCCAGAGGAGCAGCAACACAAGGTCCGACTATAAGAGCAGACAAAAAGCCCATTATCGCCACGCCGATGTAGCCGCCGTGTTTGCTAGTTGCGCTGACTTTAGCTACAAGAGAGTCTGGAAGTTTAAGTTCATAAAAACCAAACATACTCAAAGCAAGTGCGACAAAGACGCCCGAGAAAGAGTAAATAACCCAAGGAGTTTGAAGAGCAGCTTGTAAGTTTGAGCCAAACAGACCTGCTAAAACTCCCGCTATCGTATATGCCACTGCCATAGCAAGAACATATACAACTGATAACATAAATGCTCTTTTAGTTGTAATACCCTCGCCTTGACTCATTATTACACCGGAGATAATTGGTATCATAGGAAAAACACATGGAGTAAGCGACAAAAGAAGTCCAAATCCAAAAAAAGTCAAAAGAACAACCAATACATTACCTGATTTTATACTCTCAGCAATACTATCCGTAGTGGATAACTCAGTTTTAGAGTCTGATTTTACATTTTTATCTTCTGTTGGTTTTGTAGAAGCAGATAAGGATAATGGGAGTTTTGAACTGTCTATGTCAAATTTAAAGGCTTTTGTATATAGCTCATAACATAGTCCCTGCTCTGAACAGCCTTGATAAGATAGTTGAAACTCTGCAGTTTTAATGCCGGTTACATCAGCATTTTTTTGTAAATTTATCGTAAAAGTAGGTGAATCTAAATAAACTATCTCACCATCATGGTCTACACTCTTTGGACCCGTAAAATCTTTAACGCTTATGCCGCTTCCGTCTTTGATTTTGAATTTAATTGAATCCGCATATAGATATATATCTTTACCGGTTCCAACTGTAGCTTCAATCTGCATCTTTTCATTAAGTTTAGCAGTTGGGATAAATGCTTCATCTGGCATCAAAAATTTTGGCTGCGCTCCAAATAAAAATAGCGGTAAACACAGAAGCAAAATAAGTTTTTTCATAAAATATCTTTCAATTAATATAACATATGCAATTATACCAAATTAAGTACCAACCAATACACTCAATTGCTTATATTATGTATTCGTCTTTTAAAATCTGTTCAATATCTTGCGCTTGCATCGGCTTAGCGTAGAAGTAACCTTGGATGTTTGTACAACCATTTTCTAGTAAAAATTCTTTTTGTTCTTCATTTTCTACACCTTCGGCAATCACACTTAGCTTTAAACTTTTTGCTAAAGATATTATTGCTTTTGTTATACTGGCATCCTCTTCATCATTTGGTAAATCTTTAATAAATGACTGGTCAATCTTTAATTTATTTATTGGCAGGCGTTTCAAATAAGATAGAGATGAATAACCTGTTCCAAAATCATCAATTGCCAATTCTACACCCATATCACTGATTAGATTTAAAATTTCAATTGTATTTTGAGGTTTTTTCATTATGTCTCCCTCAGTAACTTCAAGTTCAAGCCATTCCGGTTTACACCCTGTTTTATTTATCATTTTTTTAAACATATGAATAAAATCTTCTTCATAAAGTTGTCTCATCGCGAGATTCAGAGCAAGAACTCCGGTATTTATACCCTGTTTATTCCATTTTGCAATCTGTTGCATAGCTTGTTTCATAACCCATCTATCGAGTTGAACAATCAATCCCGTATCTTCAGCTAATGGGATAAACTTATCGGGAAGCAGCAGTCCCATAGTTGGATGCTGCCATCTAACTAAAGCTTCCATACCGATAACTTTATTGTTTTGAGCATTTACCTGCGGCTGATAATAGACGACAAACTGTTCTTTTTCTAATGCTATACGAAGATTTGTCTCCATAACAACTCTATCAAATGCAAGGTCTGTCATATTTGATGAATAATACTGAAAATTATTTCTACCCTCTTCTTTTGCTTTATACATGGCAACATCAGCATACTTTATAAGATGGTTTATATCTTTACTATCTTCCGGATATACACTAATTCCAATACTTGTACTAATATATAAAGTATGACTGTCAATAAACATTACTTCAGCTATTGATCGAAGTATTTTTTGCGCCAAAAGAGATGCATCTGTTTCTTTTTTGAGTCCATGTAAAATAATTGTAAACTCATCGCCTCCCAAGCGTGCTACAGTATCTTCATCACGAACAATATTGTTAAGTCTGCCTGCTATTACTTGAAGAACTTTATCTCCAACCACATGACCCAAAGAGTCATTAATATGTTTAAATCTGTCAAGGTCGATAAACAGTAGTGCTACTTCTTCTTTATTTCGTTTTGCGTTTTTAATCGACTGCATTAATCTATCATTAAATAGTATACGGTTTGGCAAGCCTGTAAGAACATCATGATGCGCCTGATAAGCTAAAATATCTTTTTGTTTATTAAGCGCAGAGGTATATTTACTGATTAGTTTAATAATTAATACAACAATTATTAAAATAAGTACAAACGAAGTTATAATAGAAAAATATCTTAAAAACATTATGGTATCCATATAGTAGTCCATTTTATCTATAAATACGAAATAACCTATTGAATCGTTTTTATAATTTTTTAAAGAGACACTATGAAAAACTAAATATTTTTCATTATTGACTGTTGTAATATAATAACTATCATCAATTATGTTTTTATCCATAATATCAATTACATGTATTTTATCTTTAATCTCAGATTCATAGTTAACTATGAAATAATCTTTTGTATATTCACTCAGATATTCATTGGAATTATTATTATATTTGTGTATCGGCTCAACAGCTTTTTTTCTTAGAACTAAAACAGGTTTAAATATATTTAATGTCGAAATTCTTGACATTAAGTATTTTATATCGACACCCAATTCAAAAGCACCTATATGTTTTCCCTCTTTAAATACAGGAAAGGACACTCTATAATAAATACCAAACTTCCCTGTTTCTAAACCTTTTTGCATTTTTTTTGATTCGTTTGTTTTAACAATAAGCGGTCGCAAAAGAGAAAGGTCATCTCCAAATTTTTCTGGTTTATGTACGCGTAAATAACTATGTGTATCAACAGTATGAAAATGCATTACATATAAATATTCATTTTCTTTTTTTAATTCTTTATAGATTGGAAGTGTCAAATTTAAAAGTTTTTTTCGGTCTTTATTGGCAAAAGCTGCAACAATATCTTTATTTGTTGATATTTCATGACCTATGGAGGTGTATTCATTTTTTATTTCATCAAAAACACTATTAACCAAGTAAACAGCATCCCGCTCTTTCTTTTTGACAGTCATATCTAACACTGTAATATATTGATAATGACCTAGATACATAAGAACTGCAGAAGTTACAAAATGCAAAAACAAAATACTTATTATTATTTTTTTACTAAAGCTCATATGTCTCTCTTGTTATAAATTGTATTAGCTACCAACCGTAAGAACAATGTAGTAATTATAACGAATTTCCTATAGTAAATAACGGTGCTTGTATCAAGGAAAACAAAAATTAAATTAATAATAAAAATTTTAAGCAAAACATCATCAATATTTTCATACTCTACAATTAATAAATTAATATAAAGAATTTAACATGTCAAATAGACTAGAAAAAGAAGATAGTCCATATTTACAACAGCACAAAAACAACCCTGTAGATTGGTTCCCATGGTGTGACGAGGCATTTCAAAAAGCAGAGGATGAGAACAAAGCAATCTTTATAAGTATAGGTTACTCCTCTTGTCACTGGTGTCATGTAATGGAAGAGACAGTATTTGAAAACCAAGAGTGTGCAGATATTTTAAATGAGCACTTTGTGTCTATAAAAGTTGACCGCGAAGAGAGACCAGATATAGATAAACACTATCAAGAAGTTCACATGCTCTTAAACCGTAGACCGGGAGGATGGCCTACTTCTATCTTTTGTACACCTCAAAACAAACCATTTTTTGCTGGAACTTACATACCGCCTGAGTCAAAGCAAGGCAGTATTGAGGGGATGGGTTTTAAGGAACTGACAAGACTTATAGGTGAAAAAATCTCTCAAAATGATGAGCAGCTGTATAAAAATGCCGATGAAGTTGAAGGTTTTTTAAACCACGAAGAGCATCCAAAAGAAGCAACTGTTTTAAAAGAGGACTTTGTTAAAAACTTTATGCTTCAAGTAAAAAACAACTATGAAACAAAAGACGGCGGTTTTTCCGTTGCTCCTAAGTTTCCACATGCAAGTACACTCGGTACACTCTTAACAATTGATAAACTCTATGATGATAAAGCGGCCAAAGCAATGCTGACACACACCCTAAACAGTATGAAAAAAGGCGGTATGTATGATTTGGTTGACGGCGGATTTTGCCGCTACTCTGTGGATAACGAGTGGATAGTACCTCATTTTGAAAAGATGCTTTACGATAACGCCCTGCTTTGTGAATTATACACAAATAGTTACCTGACATACAAAGACGAAGCACATCTACATGTAGCAAAAGAGATTGCTGACTTTTGGCATAATTTTATGAGTGAAGATGACCTCTTTTACTCTGCGAGTGATGCAGATAGCGAAGGTGAAGAGGGAACATACTTTACATACACATACGATGAAGTTTACAAGATTTTAAAACAAAACGATTATGAAAATATAGAAGATATTTTAAAATCACTCAGTGTTACAAAAGATGGAAACTTTGAAGGCAAAAACATCATTCGTTTTGAAGAAGGTCAAATACCAAAGGATTTTGATAATATCAAGATCTTACTAAGCAGCATTAGGTCTAAAAGAGAGTATCCGTTTGTAGATAGAAAAGTTCAAACATCATGGTCAAGTATGATGATTAAGGCACTTTTTTCTTTAGGGAATATATCTAAAAATTACAAGCAAAGGGGCATTGATAGCTTAAATGCTCTTTTAAACACTATGTATATTGACGGCAAACTTTACCACACAACTCTTATACATAAAACTCCAAAAATTGAAGCTTTTCTTGAAGACTATGCTTATCTTTCACAAGCTTTAATATCTGCATATACTGCAACATCTGAAGAGGTTTATCTAATCCGTGCTCAGCATCTGACAAATATAGCGTTAGAAAAATTTTACAAAAATGGTACTTGGAAGTTTAGCATTGGAGAGTTTGAAACAAAAGCGGACATAGCAGACAACACTTACACAAGTTCAGTTAGTATTATGATTGATGTACTTATATCTTTAACGACACTTCTTGAAGATGACAAGTATACTCATTTTGCATTTAAAACTTTAGAATACAACTCTTATGAACTTGGACGCAGACCTGTCATCTATCCTTACATGTTAAAACAAACACTAAGGTATTTAAAAGGTGACAGAATTATAAAATCAACTAAAAACAATATAGAAGCAAACTCTTTTGAGCTTGCTTCACTTAAGTATCCGTTTATTCTGAAAAAATCAACCGATGATACAGACTACATGATTTGTGGCTCTAAAAGCTGTTTTGCCAATACAGACAGTATAAATAAAATTAATGATATAATCTCAAATACTTTTTAACAACAAAGGATTAAAATGAAAAAAATTACTTTAGCTATTATATTAGCACTTGGAATCGCATCTATATTTACTGCTTGTGAGCGTAATGATTATCAGCATCCTTTACACAGATCTAAATAATATATGAACAAAATGACACTTGGTGTAAATATAGACCATGTAGCAGTGCTTCGAGAAGCAAGAAGAGTAAATGATCCGGATATTTTAAATGCACTTTATGTTGCATGTGCAAATGGTGCTGATCAAATTACTATACACTTGCGAGAAGACAGGCGTCATATACAAGATATTGATGTAAAAGATATCATACGGCATTCTACTCTGCCTGTAAACCTTGAATGTGCGATAGATAAAGATATTTTAAATATAGTCTCTAGTTTAAAACCGCACCGTGCTACTCTTGTTCCTGAAAAAAGAGAAGAAGTAACTACTGAAGGCGGACTTGATGTTTTTACTTATGAAGATGAGATAAGATATGCTATAGAACAGCTGCACGATTCTATCATCCCTGTTTCACTCTTTGTTGACCCGACTATAGAAGCTATGGATAAGTCTAAAGAGTTGGGAGCAGAGATGGTTGAACTTCATACCGGTTCATTTGCAAATATATTTGCTATGCTTAACTCATCACTTTCTTACTCAAATCACTCTATAAAAGAGTTACAGCTTCCCCGCTATGAGCTTCAAAGCAGACTTGAAAAATCATTAGAAGATATTGAAATAGCAGCTAAACATGCAAAAAAACTTGGACTTGAAGTTGCAGCCGGACATGGTCTTAACTATCATAATGTTTCACATATGATGAATATACAAGAGATAACAGAGTTAAATATCGGGCAAAGTATCATTGCAAGAAGTGTTTTTAGCGGCTTGGCAGAAGCTGTTAAAGAGATGAAAAAGTTAACAACTAGATGAGTAAGCCTAAAATTGCTATAAGTGTTGGTGATTTAAACGGGGTTGGAATAGAGATAGCTCTAAAAGCCCATAAAGAGATATCAGAGTTATGTACTCCAATATACTGCATAAACAAATACATGTTAAGTCAAGCTGCCAAACTTCTACATGTAGATTTGCCCGATGACTTAGAAGTATCATTTGTTGATGGTGATTTTGATATCAAACCGGGAGAAATTTCAGTTCCTTCTGGTCGTTACTCTTTTGAGTCATTTATGCACGGAGTTATTCTTTGTCAACGCGAAGAAGCTGATGCTCTTGTAACTATGCCGATTCATAAAGAGGCATGGATGGAATCAGGATTAAAATTCAAAGGGCATACCGATGCTTTGCGTCAGTACTTTAAAAAAGATGCCATTATGATGCTTGGGTGCGAAAAGATGTTTGTTGCTCTATATACTGAACATATTCCACTAAAAGATGTCGCTCATGAGATACAATACAAAAAATTAAAACAGTTCTTTTTAGATTTAAATGAATCCATCCCAAAAGAGCAGATAGCTGTTCTTGGACTAAATCCACATGCCGGTGACAACGGTGTTTTAGGTAATGAAGAGCTTAGAATCACAAAAGCAATAAAAAGCGCAAATCTACAAATTGGTTTTGAGCGGTTTGTCGGTCCCCTTGTTCCGGATGTTGCTTTCACACCACACAATAGAGAAAAATTCAAATACTTTGCTGCAATGTATCACGACCAAGGTTTAACGCCTCTAAAAGCACTCTACTTTGATGAGAGTGTAAATATATCACTAAACCTGCCAATCATCAGAACATCAGTTGATCATGGAACTGCTTTTGATATCGCATATAAGGGAGAGGCAAATACTCTTAGCTATATAAATGCGATTAAGAGTGCTATTGGTTTTATTGCCTAAACTTCTTACTATTTATATCATCAAGGATTACAGTAGCACTATTGTCTAACTCTTTAGCCAGAGAGCCTGTTTTAGTGGCAACATCCAATGAGTTTTGAGTACTACTGTTCATTGAGTCTATAAACTCATTAAAACTATCTAGCTTATCTGCTTGTATTTCCAAACCTTCGACAATAGTAGAGATTGATTGAACTAAAGTGTTAACACTAATATTAATCTCTGAGAGTGATTTTTGAGTTTTCTCAGCAAGCTTTCTAACTTCATCTGCTACAACAGCAAATCCACGACCGTGTTCTCCGGCGCGAGCAGCTTCAATAGCAGCATTTAAAGCCAATAAATTTGTCTGTTCTGCAATATCTCCAATAATATTAATGACATTTTTAATCTCTTGAGACTGCACGCCAACTTCACTTGCCTGCTCAACCATGCTGTTAATACTTACTGTAATATCATGAGTTGCTTCTGAAGTTTTTTGAGTGTTTTCTGACTGATTATTGGCAGCTTCAATAAGTTCTTTTACAAATTCGTTTAGCGAACTTGATCTATTTTGAAGTTCATGTGCGTTATTTGAATTGTTAACCAACATTTTGGATATATCTTCACCCAGTTGATATATCATATCATCAAGCTTTGAATTACAATCAGGACATCCTGCCGTAAAATCCATATTTGTAAACGAAGTCAAACTTTCTTCAATACTGTTTATATCTGAACCAACATTAGCTTCTAGGTTATCCAACATTGAATTAAACACATTTTTTAGGTTTGTAAGAGTTGGATTTGATGTTCCTACACTTATTCTTTTAGATATATCTCCATCAGATATAGCTTTAGTAATCAATGTAGCATTATTTATTAGAGCGATATCTTCTTCAATACTTTTCTTAACCATTTCAATATTTTCATTAATAGAGGCAGATATTCTACCAATTTCATCATTGCTGTTAACTTTGATCGTTTCAGCTTCGTTCGTTTCTTTTGATAAAAATTTAAAGAAATTAGCCAATCCGCCTGAAAAATTATTAAGCTCTTTTATTACATATCTGTTTATAACAAAATACAGCAATATAAATGTAAGGACTTCAAGTAAAAATATCCAAGCAACAGTTATCTTAATAATATTATTTGATGCAGCTATTTGGTCTTCAATCGGAACGACAACTTCTAAAACACCGCGCACATCCCCAAGTTTCCAATCATTTTTAGGAGTATCGGCTCTTGTGTTATGACACTTAACACAAGCATCAGCGACCATATAATCAGCTATAGCCACCCTGATTACTTCTTTACCGTTTAAGGTTTCATACCTTGAAAAAGCTTCCGTAGAGCCTTTGTCAAAATTAGCAAGTGCATCTTTAGCAAATGAGTCTAGTTCTCTTGAAGCACGATTAGGAAATGGATAGCTACTATAAAGTTTTAGCTGCATTCCATCGCCGTTTTCAGAGATTATTTCACTCAAATCATGAACCATAGTTGCCGGAAGTGGGATAGTATCTGCTTTTGATGCATGGTCAAAATTAATCTTCATAGCTTGTTCTTTTTTAACAGGAACAACAACTTTTTTTGTGTAATATTCACGAATTTTTTTGTATTGCTCAACTGTGGCAGCACCTGCTTTTACACTCTGCTGGAGCATATTTTTTTCATTAATAACATTAACGGTATATGCTATAAATATTATACTTATAATAGAGCCGAGTATTACAGGGACAAAGATTTTCATCTTTATTGAGAGATTTTTATACATTGGAGGGAAGTTCCTTAAGTTATTTATATGACAATATTGGCACAAAACAACTTAAGTGGTGGTAAAACCTATATTAAAACTATTCTAATGGTTTTGTATTACAAAGAACTGCTTCAATTTTAGTATTAAAACTTATTGCTACATCACTCCAAGTCTTACCGGCATGAAGATCGTAACATGCTTTGTTTATTGAATTTAATGCTTTAGAGGCAGAAAAATCTAAAATATCAATAACACCCTTTGCTGTAAAGAGTCCTTTGCTAAAGCTATACTTCATCGGTACTGATTTAGTAACACTGTTCATTGTAACATCTATTGTTACTACTCCGGTTCTTGGAGCATCTTTGATTCTTTTATCAGCTTTAATATCTACTATTTTAGCATCTATATTTTTACTACTCATCTGCTCAAAAAAGAATTTAACCAGCGTATCATCACGACCTTTATTTTTAGTGTTAACACTTGTAGTATCTATACTAACTGTTGAACCAACTAAAATAGAACTAAAGTTTTTTCCCATTTTTTCAATTGGAGTATATTTAACAGAGTCAAATATTCCGCCAACACCGGCTTTTGAAGCTGTTTTGTATGCTTCCCAGCTCACATTAACAGCTCCAACTTGAGAGAGTTCACAACTACTTTTTGCACTCGCACTCGCAGAAGCACCCATAGCTATTATCATTAACGACAAAAGAATTATTTTTTTCATGATTTTCCTTAAATTATTTTTCAGTGTGAGTATAACTGCTCATTCTTACAATAAAGTAAACTATTTTATTGTTTTTGAAAAATAATAATATTCTTATTATTGTGGTTGATTATTTTCATATTTAACTCTTTTGCAAGGTACTTAAATGTTGACATGTTAAAAAAACCTATGTGTGTTATATCACGAATATACCACCATTTTAAGAACTTTTCATCATCGCTTGGATGAAAGGCACTCATAAGAAGCAGGTATCCGTTTCTTTTTACATGTGAGAGTAACTTTTTTAACATCTCTAGTGGATTTGCCAAGTGCTCAACGACTTCCGTTGAAGTGATTAAATCATACTCTTTGTCTTCATATATTTTTTTGGGGAAATAAAACAGATCATATCTGTCACAGCTAATATTTCGGTTTTCTAATAAAATGGGCAAGACTTCACCTTCGCCACAACCAAAATCAAGCGCAGTATTTATACTGTTTTTATTCGGCTCTATAAACTCATCTATTAAATTATCGAACATTTGGACATATCCAAGCGACTCAAAATTATTGTGATGTTTATCGTAGTGTTTTTTCTCATGAGTTTCATCTATGTAAAACTTCTCATCCAAAAATATATACTCACATGTCAAACAGGTGTGGTAGATTTTTTGTGTTTTTTTATCACTAATAACATCTGTGTCACTTTGACAGATTTTACATTTTTTCACTATTTTAAAACTGTTTTGCGAACCTACAGCTTACCCGGAACTAAATCAATTTCTTCTAAGAAGTGTTTTAACTGTGAAAGACTGTCTTTTGACATGTCGTTATTATGAGGAAGTGCCAAAACATGCTCTTTACCGCGAATATGAATCTTAGCCTTGTTATGTTTTGTAATCTCAACCTCTGCACCATAATGCTCTAACGCACTTATCAATCTTCTTACATCTATATTACCTGATGCCGGGTGCTCGAACAATTTTTCTATTTTAACTTGATGTTTATGACTCATTTTATTTCCTTATGTTTTATTTTAAATTATACTACTAATTGTCTGTAATCAACGAACAATAATCAAATCTTTTTGCATCTTTGAGAATCCGGCTTTTATATGTGTATCTTTTATCTCATCTTTTATATCTATATAGTAACTGTATAGTGTTTTGTTATCTTTAGTTATCTTCATGCGCAGATAAGAACTAGGCATACTACCTAAGGCTTTTGTTTGTGAGTTTTGATTTGAGTTGCAATGTATATTTCCCTTTGTAAAAACTTCCAATCTTAAATCACAACTATCTTCAAATGTAAATTTGTTTTTAAGAGTGATCTCAATCATTTCATTGGGAGGAAAAACTACAAGCCGCATACATGTTATTTTTTTATCTGAGATGCTGTTATCGTAGATTTTAACAATGGAGTTATCACTGCAGCCACTTAGCAGCACTAACAAAAGAACAAAAACAAAACGCAACAAAATGCTATCTCTTCTTGAATATAAGAAGTGTTTTATCTTCTGTGTCATAAAGTGAAAAAGTCTGTTTATCTATAAGTTTTAAGCCTGAAAGATTTTGAAATGTTTTTATTTTATGAAAATACTGAACTATAGTATCTTGGTACTTTTTATACATGTTATCTTGGTTTTTTTCTGAATTTTCTTTTTGAAACAGAGTAAATTTTGTGTGTAATTCATCATTTTCAAATGCAGCATCAACAACCAAAAACTCTTTGTCTGTATCATTGCTCATAGTTCCTTCTGCAACATCACTAAAACCATAACGGGTATTAATGTCTGCTATAAAGATTCCATCATCATTTAATCTTTGGGCAACTGCATCTAAAAATTTAACAAGTTCCTCTTCATTCAAAAAGTTCAGCACATCAAATATACTGACAACAGCATCATATTTGCCCTGCACTTCACTTACATCTATACACTCAGCGTCAAGACCCTGCTGCTTACACTCTTCAACCATAACAGAGCTAAGGTCAACACCTCTACATGTCACTCCGTCGCTTATCATTCGTTGCATAAATCCGCCGCGACCGCAACCAACATCTAATAGTGTTTTTATATTGTAATCATCTAGTTCTGAGCGGTAGAGGTCGTAAAGAGCCTCAGTAGCTTCTTCGATTCCTAGAAGATGTTCAGCTTTTGCATAAAGGTCTAAATTTGTCATCTAGGCTTTTTGTTCCGCTTGAATAACTTTGTTGATTTTTTCATAGATGTCTAAAACTTCATCTTTTTTAGCGATATAGCTGTTTTTGTTAGCTATAAGATAAGTTGATGATGTCATGATATCTTCTACAACTTCCAAACCGTTTTGTTTCATTGTAGCGCCGGTCTCAACAACATCAACTATCATATCTGCAAGCCCGATGATTGGAGCAAGCTCAATTGAACCGTAAAGTTTGATGATGTCAACAGAAACAGCTCTTTCTTCAAAGTAACGCTTAGTGATGTTTACCATCTTAGATGCCACTTTTATATCGGGCTTGTTAAGGTCAAGTTTTTCACCTTTTTTCATACCGATAGAGACTTTACAGATACCGCGCTTTAAGTCAAGCAATCTAATGACATCCAAGCCCTGCTCTTCTAAAGTATCTAGTCCAACTACTCCGATATCAGCTGCTTGATGATAAACATAGGTTGCCACATCTTGGTTTCTTACAAGTAAAAAACGAAATTTTGGTGTATCTAAAATAAGTTTTCTATCATCAAACTTGAAACTATTACCAAAGATAGTCTCAAAAATCTCTAAAGTCTCTTTTGCAATACGACCTTTTGGAAGTGCAACTGTTAGCATAAATCAGCCTTTTTTATTATCTTTTTCATTGAGTTAAATATCAGTTTATCATCTATTTTAGCGTCTGGAAATATTTTTGCAAACTTTTTTGCATCTCCGCCTGTTAAAAATATCTTTTTATTATGTGACATAACTTCGCTATAAAATGTTTTTAGATATCCATAACTTATGGAATCTTGGGAATTTTTTGGCATTATATCTAAGTCACACTCAAAGTTAAATGAATAATCGAGTGCGGATGAAATATTTTTATAAGTTTCATGCATAGCTTTAATACCCGGATAGATAAAACCACCCTCATATTTTTTATTATTCACTACATCAACAGTAACGGCACTTCCAGCATCTATAATGATTCCATCACTTATCGCTTCACAAGCAACCGCTCTGTCAATACCCATGGTTTCATAGTACTTTGACATATCTACATGTAGAGACAAATCAATCCAGTTTTGCAACTCTTTTAAAGCAGTTTTGACATGTGGATTTACACAGATGTAAAAAACTCTCTCTTTGATACTTGAGGGATTAAACGAAAGAGCATCTTCTTTAAAGTCCTGCTCATCTTTTAAAAAATGGTACGAGGTGTTTCCAATATCACATAGGAGCATTACTGGATTTTCCAGCCTTGAGTTTTAAAGGCATCTTTAGCTTTAGAGCAAAGCGGTGCATCGATAAAGATAATCTTATGCTTAAAATTATGTTCGCAAAACAGAGTCAGCTTTGCATAAATCTCTTCAAATTTGTGAACATCTTTCATCAGCACTCTACTCTTTTGACTAACTGCAAAAATTGCCCAAAAATAGCCAGATACATCCGTAGCTTTATATATTTTTATTTTATTTCTTATACCTAAGTCTTTAGGAGCTACTTCTTGCATTTTTTTATAAATTTTCCCTTTGGCTCTTAGGGAGTCAACTACCATTTGCATATCTATGTTTTCACCTTTTGATTAATTTTATGATTTTATCTAAACAATGCTTATTAAGCTATATTTTTCATAATATTGGTATAATTTTTTTTAAAAAAGGTTGATGTTACTTGAAAGTTTTTTTTCCACTAAAATATAAACTTATGTTTTACACTCTCTTTTTCATTATAGCTTCTTCTGTCACAATGGGTCTGACTGCTGATGGTTATATACACTCTTTTTTTCATAAAGATTTAAAAGATAACTTTAAAGAAGTCTTTTACAGTATCTCTTCAGAACTTAAACGCACCGAAAAACAAGTACTTTCAGATGCTTACTTCATTTCTAAAAACAAATTAATAATAGACTCATTGGATACTATACAAAACTATCAAAAAACAGCAAGCAGCAGAGAGATTGATAAAGAGAAAAAAAAGCTGCTCAAAATAATTTTAGATAAAGGACAAGAGAATTTTAATGATCATATAGCAATATACAACAGCCAACACGAGCTACTTGCTTATACAGATCATGAAGAATATGAGCTATTTCAAGGATTTGTATCTTACAAAAATAAAAAAGCAAGCTATCATACAAAAAAAATCGGCGCAAACAGCCCGTATCATCTGTCTTCTGCGCCGGATCATATAGCTACTAAGCTCTACAAAGCAGCTACATTAAAAAACAACAAAAAAATACTTTATCAACATTCACTTAACTATTTAAATCTAGAGACTACTCACACTATCATCAAAGAAAACCAAAATAAGCCAGATGAGATAATCGGATATGTAAAAATAAACAATAATATTTCAACTAAATATCTAAATAAACAAGTATACAAAGAAAATATAACTGTTGATTACTATTTTAACGACAGCAAAGAAGAGAGAAACACACCCTCGATTTTTTCAAGATTTACAATAATTGACCTGCCCTTGAATGAAGATAAATATAAATATTTTAGCAAAGCAAGCATTCCTTTGGACACTCAGCATGTAGTTTTTACTGCAACAATGGATAAGACGGAACTTTATTCTGCACTTTTAAAAAGCAGATACAATCTGGTAGAAAACATACTTATTATCGTTGTAATAACAGTGTTGATCAGTCTTATCATCTTAAATAGACTCTTATCCATCCCTCTTCGCCGATTAATTAAAGGAATTGATATTATTGCTGATGGCGACTATACATATAGATCAAAAATAAAAAATAATGATGAATTTGGTTTAATCTCTACTCGCTTTAACGAAATGGCCAATGAAATTCAAAAGCGTGAGTATGCTCTTGATTCTATGGTCCAGCAAGACCTGCTCACTAAAATTCCAAACAGATACATGTTTAACGCGCGCCTAGAAGATGCAATAAGCAGAGCAGACAGACTAGGCACTAAAATAGCGGTTTTCTTTTTAGACATTGATGACTTTAAAAATGTAAACGATACTTTTGGTCATAATTTTGGAGATAAACTTCTTGTGCAAGTTTCTTCAAACCTAGTTGAGATAATGCGAAGAAACGATCTCTTAGCTAGAATCGGAGGGGATGAGTTCAATGTGCTTATAGAAGATTTAAACTCAATTGTTGTAGCTGAAGAGATAGCTCAAAAAATTCTTAAACAGCTTACTTTACCGATTATTATTGATAATCACAAGATTAATATAACCGGCAGCATCGGTATATCTATTTATCCACATGACGCAAATAATGCTACATCACTGCTAAAAAATGCCGACTTGGCAATGTACCATGCTAAAGATACAGGTAGAAACACTTACCAATTCTTCAGTGAAGAGCTTAGTGTTTCTCTTAAAAATAGAGCTCTTATGCTCAGTGAGCTAAAATCAGCACTCAAAAAGGGTGAGTTTGACCTTTTTTATCAACCAAAATTTTCACTCAAAGACGGTAGCATATGTAGTGCTGAAGCACTCATTAGATGGAACAACAAAAGACTTGGATTTTTATCACCTGATGCTTTTATCCCTTTAGCCGAAGAGAGCGGAGAAATTGTAAGTATTGGAGCATGGATTATAAAGCAGGCATGTAAAGATTTTGCTTTATGGAAAGAGCTTGGACTAAATATTAAGCAAGTCAGCATAAATGTATCAAATATACAATTTGCCAAGGACAATGTCGTAAAAGTTTTAAAACGCAACATTAAAAACAGCGGTATTTCTCCAAGTTCGTTAGAAGTTGAGATTACAGAGAGTTATATCCAAGACAATAGTGAAGAGGCTATAAAAAAATTACACCAACTGCGCGAGCTTGGGATAGATTTGGCCATAGATGATTTTGGAACAGGTTACTCATCTATGAGCTATCTAAAGCGCCTGCCAATTACTCGCTTGAAGATTGACAAATCGTTTATAGATGACATCCCTCATAACAATGATGATGTAAAGATTACAAAAATCATTGTTGCACTTGCAAAAGTGATGGAGTTATCAATAACAGCAGAAGGAATAGAAACAGTAGAACAAGTCAGTTTCTTGCAAGAACTTGATTGTGATGAAGGGCAAGGACATATATGTTCAAAAGCACTTTCAAGTCATGATTTTGTAGAACTTTTGAAAAATCACACTACTTGGATGAATTTCTTTAAAAACTCATAAATATAGCTCTACTTTATGCGTAGCATGAACAAAATTTATCATCAACTTTTTACATTAATAGTGATATACTCTTGTTATGAAAATTGTAAAAACGAAATTAAATTATCTTAAATCATATCTGCTGTTTGATGTAAATTCTGTAGAAGTTGGCGACACAGTGCCATTTGATATTTTCATAAACAAAGACAAAGATTATGTGATTATTATAGAAGCGGGAACCCTGCTCTCTGAGTCGCTATATACCAAATTAAAAAAACAAGAAAAACTTTATATGTTGTCAAAAGATAAAGATAAACAGATACTAACTTGTGAAACATTAAAATACTATATCAGATATAACCGTGAAAACACAGACAAAAGAGTTAAATTACTATATGAAATTGCTAATGAGTTTTTTGACATGTACCTCTCAAATAAAGATGATAAATTTGATTCAAACTGCGCTAATTTGATTGTTCAATCCATTATCTATCTAATAAAGTACGATGAAAATTTTATGAAAAAGACACTGCCGTTTTTACTAAATGACAATAAATTATCAACTCACTCAATACATGTAGCTATTTATGCAGTAAAACTCGGTGTGCAGCTCAATTTTACTAAAGAGAAATTAACACAAGTCGGTATCGCAGCACTTCTGCACGATGTTGGCTATAAAAAAATCGATAAAATGATAATAGATAAAAAAAACAAACTCACACCACAAGAGACCAAAGAGATTCGTAAACACAGCCAATACAGTGTTGATATTGTCAAAAAAAATCATATACATGACCCATACATACTTGATGCAATTATTCATCATCACGAACGATACGACGGCAGCGGCTATCCAGAGGGCTTACAGAGTGATGAGATAAGTGACTTTGCGTCTATTTTAGCAATTTGTGATGTTTTTGATGCACTAACAAATAATAGACCTCACAGAAAAGAGTACAGCTCTTTTGATGCTTTAAAAATGATGATCAAAGATACATCAATGATGAATAAATTCAACCAAAAGTATCTAATGCTTGGTCTTAAATCTATAACTTAAGGGGTATTTATCTAAAAAAGTAGGGCTTTAATAATTAATATAAGTTAAAGATATATAGGTTATAATATCAACTTAACTTACTTATTTTTAAATACATAAAGGAAATTTATGAAAAAAATATTTAACATACTACTCACCATCTTTATACTAAATACTTCTATATTAGCTGCATCATCAGCTTTGAGCCTAGATGAAGCGATAGAGATTTTAAAATCAAATAACCTAGAAATAAAATCTGCTTCTCTTGATGTTCAAAATGCAAAAGAGAACATATATACAGCTTCGGGTAATCATTGGGGGAAACTTGATTTTATACAAGATTTTGCAACTTCTGATGATGCCGGAAATGTTTTTGGTTTTAAACTTGCCTCTAGAGAAGCTACATTTAACGACTTTGGATTTGCAGATTTTGGAACTATAAGCAATGACACACCTCCTCAAGATTTAAACTATCCTGATTCGAGAAACTTTTTTCAAAGTAAACTAAAGTATGAGATTCCACTCTTTACGGGTTTTAAAATTTCAAGTTATGTAGATGTTATGAAATCTATGAGTAAACTAAAAAAACTTGAAAAATCTAAAGTTATACATGAAAAAATATATGAACTGAGAAAAAGTTTTTACGATATGGCTCTTTTGCGTGAATCAACTCTTAATCTAAATATAATTTTACAAAATATCAACACTCTGCAAAATATTACGCAAAATATGATTGAAGTCGGTTATGCTAAAAAAGTAGACTTGCTGGAAGTTAAAGCAAAAAAAGGTAATGTTGAGAGACTTATATCTCAAATGCACTCAAATCAAAAACTTTTATATCACTACATAAGTTTTTTGCTAAATCAAAAAATAACTGATATAAAAACACCATCTATTAATGTCACAATGCCTCTGTTGTCAAATGAGGAGATACTAAATTCTAATCTAGACATTCAAAGAGCAGCTAGTGGATTGAATGTAAGAAAGAGCATGATTGATGTCTCAAAATCATCGTACTATCCGACACTTGGAGCTTTCGCAGAGGTGTCAACAGCTGATGATAATTTTCTTGGCGATGCATCAGATCATGCATCTTATACTGTTGGAGCAAGACTTACTTGGAATATTTTTAATGGTGGTATAGACAGTGCAAATGTTGAGATGTCACGCCTGGATTTTTTAAAGAGTAAAACACAAGTCGCTCTTGCAAAAAGTGGAATCTCTCTTAAAGTACAAAAAATAAGAACAGAGATTGAGACCTTTGATAAAGATATAGAATCACTTGAAAAAGAGTTGGCACTCGCTGATGAGATATATAAAAACTATGAGGGAAGATACAGAGAAAAACTCTCTTCTATGGCTGATGTTATCATTAAACAGTCTGAACAAATAGAGAAGATATTGCAACTGCAACAAACAAGAAATAAGCGCAACGAGAGAATTTTCGCACTTGAAAAACTAGCAAATGGAGATTTACAATGATAAGCAATAAATTGCAATGCATGAAACCACTAAATGGTTTCAGTAACAAACTTTTAATACTTTTAGCACTTACAGCTTCACTAATAGCAGAGAGCATAACTCTCTCCGGAACTGTTATTAGTGATAACAAAAAAATGATTACAAGCCGTTTTATGGGTTTTGTTACTGAAGTAAAAGTTTCAGAAGGCGATTATGTAGACAAAGGTCAACTGCTATATACAATCGATTCAAAAGAGATTGACTCTGCTCTTACACAAGTTCAACTTGGTATTTCACAAGCACAGCTTTCTCTTCAAATGTACCAAAACCAATATACAAATATAAAACTAAATTTAGAGCGACACAGAAGGCTTTTGGCAAAAGACATGGTCTCAAAATTTGAAGTTGAAAATCTTGCCTTAGCTGAACAAAATCTCGCTAATATGATTATTATAGCAACCAAGCAGGTTGAACAAGCAAAAGCACAACTCGCAGAAGTTAAGAATCAATATAAGTACTTAAACATAAAAGCTCCAAACTCTGGTGTTATAGTTGCCAAAAATATTAAAGTGGGCGAAATGGCTATGCCTGGTGTGCCGGCAATTGTTTTATCAGATTTAAGCAATCTAAAAATATCTGCTGAAATAGCAGAAAATGATTTATCACGCATAAAACATGGAACAAGAGTAACTGTAAACATACCTTCTTTAAATATTAGCACCATAGGAAAAGTAAGCGCAATAATCCCAAGTTCAAACCCTATGACACACACTTTTAAAATAAAAGTATCGTTTAAAAACATATATAAGTCTGTATATCCTGGTATGTATGCCACTGTCATAGTACCATAAGGTTGTAGAAATGAACTCATATAAACCCACAGATATAGCTGGAAAGCTTGCATCTGGATTCTTACGAAACCCATTAACTATTGTTCTGGGTATATTCTTATTAGCTATTGGATATTTATCACTTGTTATTATGCCTCGCGAAGAGAACCCTCAAATGGTTGTAAGTGGCTCAACTGTCATCGTTGCGCTGCCAGGGGCCAGTGCATCTGAGATACAAAAAGTAATAGTCAAACCGCTTGAGAGAAAGCTCAAAGAAGTAAAAGGAGTTGAGCATATCTCCGGTATGGCAATGGACAATGTAGGTATCGTTAATGCTGCTTTTTTTATAGGTGAAGCCAAGGAAGATTCAAACCTTAAAGTGTATGACAAGATTATGCAAAATTCCGGCATGTTTCCAAAAGGTGCAATGAATCCTATCATAAAGCCTCTGGATATCGATGTTGACATTCCTGTTGTTACAGTTGCGTTTTACTCAAACAATAAAGATATGAGTAAAACTGAACTCTATGATAAAGTAAAAGATATTCAGCACCGTATAAATGGACTTGATAATGTGGCCGTGACAGAGCTAAAGGGCGGTAATCGTCACCAGTTCAACATTGAAGTAGATATCAATAAACTATCAGGCTATAACATCTCTATGGGTCAGATAGTAGAGGGAGTAAAATCCCTTTCATATAGTGTTCCAGCCGTAAAAAACAGAACTAAAGAGAACGAGATAATCATGCTTGGTGTAAAAAATGCCATAGAGAGTGCAGACGATATCGGAAATATTATTGTTGCTAAGTACATGGGTTCTCCGGTTTATCTAAAACAAATCGCTAAAGTACAAGCCTCATACGATATACAAAACTTCAAATCAGCTCTAATAAGTAAAAGAGATGAAAAAGGAGAGTTTACACCTCTTCAAGAACAAGTTACTTTAACCGTATCAAAACTTCAAGGAACCAATGCTGTAATCATTGCAGATGCAGTTAAAACAGAGCTAGAAACTTACAAAGAGACTCTAAACAAAGACGGAATCAACTTTGTAATAACTAGAAATGATGGTCAAAGAGCTAACGAAGCGGTTAATGAACTTGTTTATCATCTTGTTTTATCTATTGTCATAATTGCAATTTTACTTGTAATTGTCCTTGGCTGGAGAGAATCATTAATCGTTACTTTTACCGTTCCGGCTATTCTTGCAATTACGCTTTTTGTTGCTTATCTAACAGATCAGACAATCAATCGTATTACCCTTTTTGCATTTTTACTCTCGCTTGGTCTTTTGGTTGATGCGGCTATTATTGTTATTGAAAATATTCATAGACACTATCATTCTAAGGAGTCTGCAGACAAAACTCCAGAAAACATTATGGTCGAAGCAACAGATGAGATTGGTCCACCAACAAATATTGCAACTCTTGCTATCATAATGACTATGGTTCCGATGGCATTTGTTGGACAGATGATGGGTCAGTTCATGAAACCAATCCCTGCAAATGTTCCTGTTGCTCTTATAGCTTCACTCTTTGTAGCATATATTTTCACTCCTTATCTAGCTCTGAGAATGCTAAAAAAACCAGACCATAAAGAAAAGGAGAGTCACTAATGTTTGAAAAATTTCAAGATACTGTTTTAAACGGCATACAAAATCCTAAAAAAAGAAACCTGATACTTTTTGCAACTCTTTTAGCATTCATACTCTCCGTACTTATGATAGCTCCAAGCAAAATGGTTTTAGCAAAGATGCTGCCTGGAAAAAACAATGACACATTTACGATTTATACTACACTTAGTGAAGGAAGTTCGATTCAGCAGACAAAAGAAGTAACAGACTGTGTAGTCTCTTTTGTACAAAAAGAAAAAGAGGTCAAAGACTTAGAAGTATTTCTTGGTATGGGTGCACCTCTTGATTTTGCAGGTTTGATAAAAGGCTCGCACTTTAAAAACTCTGAGAATGTTGCAGAGATAGTTCTAAATCTATCAAAAGCACATGACAGAAGTGAGCCATCTTACTTTATGGTCCAAAGAATGAGACCTGATATACAAAAAACATGTGCTTCCATACATAAAGGCACAACAATCTCTTTTGTTGAGCCGCCGGCGGGTCCTCCTGTTTTAGCTGCAATCGTAGCTGAAATTTATGGAGATGATGCAGACGGTATCAGAGAGTTGTCAAATAGAGTAGAAGAAGTCTTTAAAAATACTGATGGCTTAGTTGATGTAGAAGTAATGCAAGATGAAATTTATGACACCTTTGAGTTACATGTCAACAGCACCAAAGTTGCTCTATCTGGGGTAGATATAAAACAGTTAAATGATATACTTTATCTCGCATTTGAAGGTATGCAGATAGCCGTTAAAAATTCTGATGTTATAAGCGATCAGATACCTATATATTTATCCTTGAGTAAAGAGTCTAAGAAATTTTCATCTAAAGATCTAAACTCAATCAAAGCCAAGTTAACTTCTCTTAAACTAATGAATAAGATGGGTATGATGATACCATTAACCGAATTGGTAAGTTTTTATCCCAAAAAATCAAATCCGATGATTATGAGTAAAAATCTTCACCAAATGACAAATGTAATGGCAAAGACCGATATGGTTTCTCAAGTTTACCCTCTTATGGATGCTAGAGATGTAATATTAAACACTTTTAATGATAAATATAAGATAGAAAAAATCGGTCTGTTTAACCTGCAACTTACAGAAAAAGAGAGCGCTAAAGTATATAAACTTATTTGGGATGGAGAGATGGAAGTCACATTAGATACATTTGTAGAATTAGGTGCTGCTTTTATTGCTGCTCTTGTACTGATATTTTTGCTTATGGTGGTTTACTATAAAAGCTACACTCTCAGCGGTATTATACTTTTAGGATCTTTTTTATCAATAATCGGAGTGATTGTCGGGCACTATATTATGGATATTTTCACCACAGACACATTCTTTTTAACTGCCACATCACTTATAGGCTTTATTGCACTAATTGGTATCAGTTCAAGAAACTCTCTACTCTTAATAGACTTTACAAAATCTTTAATGAGCGATAAAAATATGCCAAAAGCTGAGGCAATTGCATATGCAACAGCAACTCGTGCTAAGCCAATCTTTTTAACAGCCGCGGCTATTATACTGGCTTCAACACTTCTTGCTGGTGACGCTGTTTTTGGTGGTCTTGGAGTTGCTTTAATATTTGGAACAATTGCCGCAGTTGTAGCATCATTGATAGTTGTTCCTATACTACTTTTTAATTCAGATTTACAGAGACATTTTAATTTAAATTAGAAACAAGAGAAGAAACTTCTACATGTAGATACATGTAGAAGCCTTAAAGATTAAAGTTTTGCGTAATTAACGCTTAGACAAGCATCAAGTTGTGAAAGTTCTTTCAAAGTTGTTTCATTAACTGCATTATCAACTAAAATAACAGCTAATGCTTCTGAATGCTCATTTCTAGCAAGTGAAAAGTCAGCAATATTAACATTGTTTTTTGCTAATATTGAGCCGATACTGCCTATAACACCGGGGACATCACTGTTTTTCAATAAAATCATATCGCCTTTAAGTGCCACTTCGATGTCAAAGCCGTTAATAGCAACAATACGCTTTACGCCATCATCAAAGATAGTAGCAGAGATTGTTGTAGTACCCTCTGAAGTTGTAAGCTTAACTGTAATAAGATTTTTAAATACAGATGAGTCAGCTAAAGCTTCAGACTCTATTTTAATGCCTTTTTCTTTTGCAACGAAATCAGCATTTACATAGTTAATTGTATCACCGCTGTTTTGGCTCATTGCACCAACTGCAACAAAAGTAGCAAGAGAATCCACATATTGTGATATTTCACCCTGCCCGCTAACTTTTATTGCTATAATCTGAGACTTGCTCATCTGAGACTCTAAGAAACCAATCTTTTGTCCCATCTCTAAGAAAGGCTTAACAAATGATGGTATTTTACTCTCATCTATCGGTAGATTCATTGCATGTGGATATGACATTCCCTTAGCAGCAGCGATTGCATTCTCAGCAGCTTGTGTACCGATGTTATACTGAGATTCAAATGTATTTGCACCTAAGTGGGGAGATACGGTTACATTATCAAGGTCTAGCAGGGGATGATCAGTTGCAGGCTCTTTGTTGAACACATCTATGCCGGCAAAACGAATTTTACCGGATTTTAGATTGTTGTAAAGCGCTTCTTCATTATAAAGACCACCTCTAGCGCAGTTGATTACGACTACACCGTCTTTCATTTTAGCAAATTCTGCTTCATCTATCATACCGATAGTTTCTTGATTTTTAGGAGTGTGAATTGTAATAATATCACAAGCTAAAATATCATCAAAGTTTTTAGTGTACTCCATATCAAGGTCAGTAACTTTAGATGGACTGATATATGGATCGTATGCAACAATATCCATCTCAAATGCTTTAGCGCGCTTTGCTACACGAGAACCGATATTACCAAAACCGATAACACCAAGCTTCTTACCTTTCATCTCATGTCCATACCACTTTTCTCTTTTCCATATTCTTTGGTTTTTAAGATGATCATGTGAATACGGAAACATTCTCATACATGAAAGCATATGTGCCATTGTAAGCTCTACTGCAGCAATAGTGTTGGCAGTAGGAACATTCATTACAATGATTCCCTCTTTTGAACAACCAGGGATGTCTACATTGTCAACACCAACACCCGCGCGGACAATAGCTTTCATATTTTTAGCATTTGCTATAAACTTTTCATCAACATCAGTTGAACTTCTTGTTATTGCTACATCTGCTGTTGGAATAATTTTTTCTACTAATTCTGTTTTATCAACATCTGCTGCCATTATAAAATTTATATTTTCATCTTCTTGAAGCATTTTTAACCCTGCTTCATGTATATGGTCACAAACTACTACAGTATGTTTTTTCATTTATGTATCCTTTTTATGTAGCCCGATTTTGGCTAAAATTTGATAATTTTTTAATACTTTGACAAGAGAATCTAACTTATCTCTATTTTTTGAATATATAAGCAATTCTACACCATTTTTATCTCGTTTTAGATAATACTTTAATTGATGTTGTTTTAGCTCTTCTTTTAAACAAAAAAGTTGATATGGATCTAAAAGAGGCGCTGATAATTTATATATGGTTTGACTAGGTACTTCTTCATCTAAATCAACTTGAATTAAAACTTCATTTACAGGATAAAAATATCCTAATCTTTCAGTTTTAGAGAAGTGATTTAACCAAACTTTCTTTGTTTTTTCTGTAACAGTTTCACTTCTTTGTTCAATTGGTGCAAGTGTAATAAGAGTTTCATCTGAGTTAATTGAAATGAGAAAATTGATTATAAAAACAGCAACTCCAGCTGCAATGAGTGGAGTAAGCCATTTTAAAATCTTTTGCACTATATCTACTTGAATTTATCTTTAATAAGATCACCTAAAGAGTGTGATGCATCATCATTAATCTCTTCAAGCATTGCTTGACTTTTTATATAGTCTAATTTTTTAACAGAAAGACGAATACGGTCACGACGAGTGTCAATCACAGCTATTACAGCTTCTATCTCTTGCCCTGATTCTAATTCTTCTTTCACTAATGGATCTAAATCTTCATCACGGATAAGAGCATCAACACCATCTTCTAATGATACAAATACACCGAAATCTTTAATATCACGGATAGTTCCAGTTACGATACTGTTTACTTTATGTGTTGTAGCAAACTTATCTATTGGAGACTCTAAAAGAGTTTTTCTATTTAAAGATATTTTTTGATCTTGGGCATTGATTTTAGCAATTTTAACTTCAATCTCTTCACCAGATTTTAATATATCTTTACATTTGTCATTTTTATTCCAAGAGATATCTTGATTATGTAAAAGACCTTCAACGCCATCTATACGAACAAATGCACCAAAGTCAGTTAAAGAAGTAACTGTACCGGTTACAACATCACCTTCGTTATGGTTTTTAATGAACTCATCAAAAGGTTTTGGTAAAAGTCTTTTTAAAGAAACGCGAAGCTTATGAGTTTTAGAATTAATCTCAATAACTTCAACATCAATCTCTTGACCAACACTTAGGTAATCATTAGGATTTTTTACATTTTTGTCCCAAGAAATTTCTGATATATGTAAGAAGCCTTCAATATCATTTCCAAGGTCAACAAACACACCGTAAGCTTCAATATTTGAAACAGTAACAGTGATAGTATCACCTTCATCTAATTCACTCTCTACTTCTGCCCACGGGTCTGGCTGAACAGCTTTGATTGATAATGAAAGATGTCTTTTGTCTTTATCATAAGAGATGGCTTTACAAGTTACTTTGTCGCCCTCTTTATAAAGTTTTGACGGATTAACAGGTCCTTTATAGCTGATTTCATTGTAGTGTACTAAACCATCAACACCGCCAACATCAACAAACATACCGTAGCTAGTGATTTTTTTGATTGTACCTTCGATAACAGCATCATCTTCCATCAATTTGTCAATGATTTCTTTTTTCTTCTTGCGCTCATCGTTAAAAAGTTTACGACGAGAAATTACAATTGAATTTTGCTCTGCATCAACTTTAACAACTTGTGCCTTAATCGTACGACCAACAACTTCATCACTCTCTTTAAAAGCCGCTAATGAACGAGGCATGAAAAATGAAACATCATCAGCTTCTACCACATAACCACCACGATTTTTCTTAGTGATAACACCTTCAATAACTATGTCTTCGAAGTCTTCTTTGTGTGCATCAATAAATTCAATAGTTTTTTGTTGCTCTAAAACTTTTTTGTATGATATTTTAGGACGCTCATTATAGTATCCTGTAACCATTACTTTAATTTTATCGCCGGTATTAAACTTTAAAACACCATCTTCACTGATTTCGTCTAAACTTAAAATACCCTCTAGCTTGTCGCCTACACCAACTAATGCTCTATTTTCATCCGCTTGGATCTCAACAATCTCACCCTCTACAATGCGAGTTGTTTCTTGCTTTTTCTCACTTGCAGCAAACATCTCTGCAAAATTTTCTTCTTCTTCAAATGATTCGTTATCGAACGCCATTACCTATCCTCTGTTACATAAAAATTTCGTGATTATATCTAAATATTGATTATTTTGGAATTAAATTGTCTATTTTATCTGTTCTTGTATTGAATTAACGACATTTTGTATAATCCAATCCGGTGTAGATGCTCCGGCACTTATCCCACAAAACTCTTTATTTATAAACCAAGAGTAATCTAAGTCATTTTCGTCTTCTATATGGTAACTATCTGGACAATTGTCATGTGAAATACTAAATAATTGCTTTGTATTTGATGAGTTTTTACCGCCAATAATTATCATAACATCAGCTTGAGTTGAAATTTTTCTTACAGCTTCTTGATTTTCAAATGTCGCATTACATATAGTATTAAACACCCTAACCTCTTTATAACGAGGTATTAAATAATTTGCTACTTCCATATAATCTTCAACTTTTCTTGTCGTTTGCGCAACTAAAGCAATTTTGTCTTTTAATTTTAAATCTTCTAAATCTTTTGGGCAGGTAACAACTCTTGCGCCGTGTGTTGCATAGCTTTTTACCCCTTTTATCTCAGGGTGAGCCTCATCTCCAAAGATAATAATATCGTAACCCTCTTCGCTCATATCTTGACAGATCTGCTGCGGTTTTGTAACATACGGACATGTTGCATCGACAACATCGACTCTGTTTTCTTTTAATTCTGCTAGTTCATCTTTGGGAATCCCATGAGTTCGCACAATTGCCTTATCTCCAGATTTAAAGCTTTTATGGTCATCTGTTAAGCCAACTTTAAAATCCTCTTCAAGTCTTGCAATCTCTTTATTATTGTGAATGAGAGGTCCGTATGTTGAAGAGTTTTTATTCTCTTCTGCTATTTTTATAGCCCGCTTTACACCAAAACAAAAGCCATAATTTTCCGCTAATTCTATCTTCATAATTATGTATCTCCGAGAATCTATTTAAATTCTACTTTTGTGATTTTTTGTAACAGTTCAAAAAAGTTTGGAAATGATGTGTTTATACACTCTAAATCTGTCACATTCATGCCACATCTAAGCCCTGCAATGATGAAACTCATAGCAATTCTATGATCACCATGACTATCAACGCTAGCTTTACTTAACTTGCCGCCGGTTACCGTATAGCCATCTTCATACTCTGTGGTAGTTATACCACAAGCATTTAAACCATTTACAACAGTAGAAATTCTGTCACTCTCTTTAACTCTTAATTCCTCTGCATTTTTAACAATACTTACACCGTCCGCACAAGCAAAAGCTATCGAGAGCGCCGGAAGTTCATCTATAAGCCAAGAGATATTATCTTCAACCGTAATAGCTTTTAGTGGTGCATATTTTACATGTATATTTCCAATTGGCTCATATTTATTATCAATTTGCTCATATCTTATATCTGCACCCATTCTCTCTAAGGCTTTAAAAGCTTCTATGCGAGTAGAATTAAGTGTAACACCTTCTAAAGTCACATTTGAGTCTGGAGTAATAGCAGCAGCAACTGCAAAGAAAAATGCACTTGATGGATCGGCAGGAACTCTTATGTTTAAAGGTGAAAGAAGCTCTTTCATTGGTTTTATAGTGGTTTTTAGACCATCTACATGTAAATCAGCACCCATGCCTTTTAACATTCTCTCAGTATGGTCACGAGAGAGTTCAGGTTCACTGTATGTACAAACACCATCTGCGTGTAAAGCTGCTAAAATCATACAAGATTTTACTTGTGCAGAAGCTATTTTACTCTCATAATTAAATGCTTTAAGTGAAGCACCTCTTATACTAAGCGGAGCTAAATCACCATCGTTTCTGCCATCAAGTTTTGCACCGATATCACGAAGTGGATTAGTAACTCTTTTCATAGGTCTGTGACGAAGATATTTATCTCCAGTTAATACAAAATGACCATTTGCGGAACTTAAAAGTCCACAAAAAAGTCTAATTCCTGTACCAGAATTACCACAATCAAGTATCTCAGATGGCTCTTGTATGCCATTTGAAGATATTTTAATAGTTACACCATCATCTTCGATTGTTGCACCCAGATTTCTTACTATCTCCAAAGAGTTCATAGTGTCTTCAGCACGCAAGAAATTTTTAATCTCGCTAGTTCCATTTGCTAGCATAGAAAACATTGCACTACGATGAGATATAGACTTATCAGGTGCTATTTCAGATATTGACAATGAAAATTCTGTCGCTCTACTAACTTCTACACTACTCATCTTAAGCCAATTCCTAAGCTACTCTGAAGCGATTCTAAAATACTATCCATCGAAGAAGTAATGTCTTCTTCTTCTAATGTTTTTTCAGATGATTGAAGCACAAATCTAATTGATAGACTCATGTTTTCACCCAAAGACTCATCGCTATATCTATCTACAGGGTAAAAACGAACCAAATTATTTACATTAGCTGATTCTATAGTAGTTTTTACTTTTTCATAACTCATATCTTGAGGCATTATCAAACTTAAATCTTTAAAAGATGCTTGATATTTTGATGTGTTTGTAGCAGTTTTAAGACCATAGGGAAGTTTCCCAAAATCTAATTCACACATATATGTAACATCTAAATCATAATCATCTTCAACAGTAGGATGAACACGAAACAACTCTCCAACTGGCTTGCCGTCTATCATTACTTCTGCGCATTGATAAATATGCGACAACGAATGAGAAGTCTCAAACTCACGAAGTTTAAAATCACCGATAATATCAGATAATTTTTGAGCAAAAAATCCAAAATCAACTTTAGCAGGTTTTCCGGCATTAGATAAATTTTGAGACTCTCTGTCTCCCGAGAACAGCATTGCCATCTTTAGTGATTCTTCTCTTTTTGAATTAAACAGCGAACCAATCTCAAATAGTTTTATCGATAAATAACCGTTTTTACTATTGTGAGATGCAGCCTTTAATAAACCGGTTAGAAGCGTAGACCTTAAAGTATCTAATGTATTTACAATCGGGTTAAGAAGCTCAAGCTCTTCATTGAGTGTTTCAAAACCGTATTTTTGTAAAACTTTTTTTTCATCAAAAACAAAATGCACAGACTCAAAAAATCCGCTAAAAGCAGCTTTATGTCTGTAGGATTGTCTTTTTTTATAAGTTAAATAATCATCTCCTAGTCTGTTGTCTTCTGTAAAACAAAAGGCTTTTGATGGGATGTTATCAATTCCTACAAGACGGACAATCTCTTCAACTATATCTTGCTTATGAGATATGTCATGTCTGTATCTTGGAACAGATATAACAAATTTATCTGATGATGATTTAGTTGTGCTAAAACCTAAATTATTTAGTATATTAGTTATTTTAACTTTATCAATATCTGCACCTATAATTTTATCAATCTCTTTTTTACTTACACTGATAACTGTATCTTCATAATCATTACCAAGCTCTATATTACCGCCATATAATGATGAATTAGAATTTGAATCAATCAGCCTAAGACAAAAATCAAGTCCTTGGTCAAGTTCAGGTTCACTACCTCTTGATGTTCTGTAGTACATTGGACCAGAAGGCATTTTAACCTCTTGCATTTTTCTAGAGATTATATCTGGCGGGATATAACTAGCTTCTATAAGAACGGTACCCTCATCATATGTGACCTTAGATACATCTTCTTGAATAATTCCAACAGTAGAAGCTTTCTCTTTTGCCATTATCGATGCATAACCATTATCATCAGATGCTAAATGAGCCTTTGCTAAAGTATTGTTGTCTTCACAGAAAAAACTATAGTTATATGCTCTCAAAATAACGCCACTACTGTGAGTTGCATATAGCATTACAGACTCTATATCCGTTTCTCTTTTTTCTTCTATTTGGGCAAGTCTAAGTTTAACTATACAAGGTAAAACCAAATCCTTAAGATCAACTGCTTTATAGCGGAGATTAACATGTAGATTGGGCTCATGAGAAAGAGACAATATTCTCCCTATCCCAACTCTTTTATCTTCATTTTCTTCTACACTTTTATCTTTTAGAGGTCTGTCAAATGCGGCACTAAGGTCTCTTGCTATACCTCTAACACTTAAACAATCCCCACGATTAGCCGTCAACTCTATTTCGATAAGGTCATCACATAAAGTAGAATTTTCACTAACTTCTTGACCTAAAGTATACTCACCGATACTGCTGTCAAGTTCAAGGATTCCATCTTGAGTATCTTCAAGACCAATTTCTTTAGCGGAGCAAATCATGCCATCAGATTCAACACCACGAAGCTTAACAGGTTTGATTATCGTACCATCTGGCATAGTCGCACCTATAGTTGCAACTACGACATCAAGTCCAGCTCTAATATTTGATGCACCACATACAATTTGACGGGTACTTGCTCCAATATCCACTTGACAAATATTTAACTTGTCAGCTTCTGGATGTTTTTCGCATTCTAACACTCTACCAAATATTATTTTATTGGGAACGCTATAACTTTGGATTCTGTCTACTTCTAAACCTATAGAGTTTAATGTCTTAGCTAAATAATCTGTTGAGATTCCATCTAAATCTATCCACTCGTTTAACCAACTTTTAGTAACTATCATTGAAACTGCTCCAACAATTTAATATCTCCCTCAAAAAGTGAGCGCAAGTCACCTATTTGGTGAATAAGCATCGCAAATCTCTCAACACCCAAACCAAATGCGTATCCACTAACATTTTTATATTTAACTGCTTCAAATACATTAGGATCAACAATTCCACATCCCAATACTTCCAGCCAACCAGTTTTAGAACAGACTCGACAGCCCTTGCCTTTACAAAATACACAAGAGATATCTACCTCTGCTGATGGCTCTGTAAATGGGAAGAAAGATGGACGAAACCTAACTTCTACATCACCAAACATGTATTTTAAGAAATCCTCTAAAATAAACTTTAGATTTGCAAAAGAGACTTTTCCCTCATCATCTACTAAGAGACCTTCAATCTGGTGAAACATCGGTGTATGCGTAATATCATAATCACGACGAAAAACTGCACCCGGAGCTATCATACGAATAGGCGGTTGTGTATTCATCATTGTTCTAATTTGCACAGGAGAAGTGTGAGTGCGAAGAAGCATCTCATCTTTAAAATAAAATGTATCTTGCATATCACGAGCCGGATGATATTTTGGAAGGTTTAGAGCTTCAAAATTATTAAAATCATCTTCGACCATCCCGCCAGTTTTAACAGCAAAATTCATAGAAGAGAAATACTCGACAATTCTATCCATTGTCTCCATAACAGGATGCAGACCGCCAGCTTCACTTTTTGAACTAAAAAGAGAAACATCAATAGACTCTGCTTTCATAGCTTCTTTTAACTCTAAAGTCTGCAGAGTAATCTTTCTTGCGGTCAGCTCATTCATAAGTGCACTTTTGTGAGTGTTTAACTCTTGTGCTATCTTTGATTTTTCTTCATTAGGTGCTGTTTTCATCTTAGCAAACTGTTCTGCTAAAACACCTTTTTTACCAAACACAGATATGCGAATCTCTTCTATTTGTTCAACACTCTGTGCATCTTTTATTGCATCGTACCACTCTCTCAATAGATTCACCCGTAATTGAGGGATATACCCTCTTAAATTTTAAAAGAGATTATAGTCAAATATAATTTATATATAGCTTCATTTATCAATTTATGTGTTACAATAAATAAAAAAAGGAAGTTAAATGTGTCTATTTTGTAAAATAATTAATAAAGAAATACCATCAGAAATTATCCTAGAGGATGACAATTTTATAGCTTTTCACGATATCAATCCAAAGGCTCCTGTTCACATATTGGCTATACCGAAAATTCATGTAGAAAGTTTTAATGATGTAAGCTCTGACACAATGGCTGGCATGACTACTTTTATGCAAAATGTTGCCAAAGAGATGGATATTGAAAAATCTGGGTATAGAATCATTACAAACATTGGTGACAATGGCGGACAAGAGGTTAAACATCTGCACTTTCACATACTTGGTGGTGCAAAATTAAGATGGGAACACCTCAGTGACTCAAATCCTAAGTCTTTTTTATAAAAATTTTTAGCTTGGACAACTCTCAATTTCACCCATATCTATATTTGATCCGGCACCGGAAATCATCTTTTCATTTTCTTTGATAAGATTTCCATTGTGTCTTATAGAGTAAGATATACAAACAGAATCTCTGATAGTGTTTATTGTTGAGCAGTATGTCTCCAAAGAGGCCATAACCCAACGAGCTGCCATTATGTCATCTGCATCTGAATTAAACCTATAATCAAGGTGTAGAGTGTTGAACTTTCTTGGATGGTCATCGTTTCTAACAACATCACCATCAATTACCAAGTCAGTTACAGTTTTATTTTGATTTTTTGGTATTAAAACCATATCACTTGCACTACATGTAATAATCCCAGCCAAAAAATACTCAATTGGAGAGATTACAGGACAATCGATTATAAAACTGCTATTAGCAGTTTTAGCTTCAAACTTCATCCCATCTTGATGTGAAACAGTTATGTTCATCTTCTTATCCTTGTAAAAAAGTCTTAAAGCTCTCTAACTGCTCTTTTGTTCTTGCAGTTGAAGTACCGCCTTCGGATGTTCTAGCATTCATAGATGTTCTCAGTACTAAAAAGTCCAGTACATCTTCACTTATTCTAGAATCAATCTCTTTAAGATATTTAAATTCAATATCACTCAAGTCAATCTTTAACTCTTCACTTTTGGCTACGGCACGACCTGTAATAAAATGAGCCTCTCTAAAAGGAATATCACACTTTTCAACTAGATAATCGGCCAAATCAGTAGCGGCCAAATGCCCTACTGAACATGCTGCTTCCATATTGTGAGCCTTCACTTCCATTGTTTTTATAGCTTCTTTTAAAATTTCTAAAGATATAAGAGCCGTCTCAACTGAATCAAAAACACCCTCTTTATCTTCTTGAGTATCTTTGTTATACGCTAGTGGAAGACCTTTCATAACAGTCAAAAGTCCCATTAGTGAACCATAGACACGACCTGTTTTACCACGAAGAAGCTCAGGAACATCAGGATTTTTCTTTTGAGGCATAATAGATGAGCCTGTAGAGTACTCATCACTAAGCTCAACAAAACTAAACTCGTAACTTGACCACATGACAAGTTCTTCTGAAAGTCTCGAAATATGCATCATCATAGTTGATATATTAAACAAAATCTCCAGTGCAAAATCTCTATCGCTTACAGTATCTAAACAGTTAGTACTTACACTATCAAAGCCCAAAAGCTCAGCTGTCATATTTCTGTCTATATTGTGTGGTGTTCCGGCTAGTGCAGCGCAACCAAGCGGAGATACATTATTTCTTTTGTATGAGTCTTCAAATCTAGCGATGTCTCTTTTAAACATAGAAAGGTAAGCACCTAGATGAAAACCAAAGTTGGTCGGCTGGGCGTGCTGCAGATGTGTCATACCGGGGATAAGAGTCTCTGTGTGCTTGTCTGCAACAACTAAAATCTCTTTCATTAAAAGTTTAAGAGCATCTACTATTTCAAGATTTCTTTTTAAAACAAAGCGGCGAAAATCAACAGCAACTTGGTCATTTCTGCTTCTTGCAGTATGGAGTTTTTTACCGGCATCACCTATAATTGCAGTCAATCTTTTCTCAATACCCATATGAAGGTCTTCATCAGAAATATTCCACTCAAACTCTCCGGATTCTATCTCAGCTTTAACCTGATTAAGCCCGTCAGTTATTTGAGTAAGTTCTTCTTTTGTTAAGATACCTTGTTTTGCAAGCATTGCAGCATGTGCGAGTGAACCTTCTATATCTTCTTGATAAAGTTTTCTATCGAACATGATTGAGGCATTAAACTCATCTAAGAGATTTGATGCACTTGCCAAAAAACGGCCTGACCACATTTTATCCATTGTAATTTCCTTGATTTTATTTCATAATAGTTATTTTAAAAGTTTGGTATTTTAGCTAAATTAAGTGATTTTACAAAGTGAAGTAAATAAGACAGAGCAAGTCTCTATCTTGAAGATGTTTAGGTGCTTAGTTAATTACAAGCAGGCACATTCCCGCTATCTTGAGCATACTCCATCAAGAATTGCTTTAAATGTTTAGTTTTTCTTATGTACTTTCTACTCTCAAAGTATCTTTTGGATTTTTTAGCTTTTCTATCATTACTGTTTATATGTATTTCAGCTAGTTTTTTTCCTTTTTTAGCCATTAACTTTTTCCACTCTCTTTTTTTCTTCGTAGCAACAAAAGATTGACCGGCTTTATGACATTTTATACATCTTTTTACAAATTCTCGTTGACCCTTATAAATCGCTGCATTTGCTGTTAGTGATGTTAAAACTAATACTGAAAATAAGAAAAGAAAAAATTTATTCATTTAATAACCTTAATAATAATAAACTATACTACATTACAAATTATTATATTAACCTTATATTGAATAAAGTATAAGCCTATTTAAACACAATATGTTACAATTTAATCACAATTGAAATTTTTTATAAATTTTCTCGTCTAAATCCCATATACCTTTACTTTTTAGTGACTCTACAACACTCGGTGTACACTCAACATCATCAGGCCATTCTCTGTTAAAAGCATCTAAAAGATTTTTATTAGTTCCATCAATCCCAACCATCAATCCAGATATAAATATATCTCTAATAGCATCTATATTATTTGTAACTCTCCAAATTAACATGTAAGAGTTAAATATATCATTTTTAGCTGCATCCACAAAAACAACTATTCTTATATTTGTACTTAAATTTACCAATGCATCAAAATATTCCTTTGCATTTTTTGTTTTATTTACAGATATAACAGTAATGGGATTTTTAGTTCTTCTCATAAACTGATGAAGGTCTACGGCATCTGGAACTAGCTCTTTTACTCTAAGTAAAAGTTCTTCATCACCTAAAAGTTGTGGTGCTTCAACTTTGTTTGCTGCTGTCGCGTCAATACCTAACTTTCCACCGACTAATGTTTCTGGTGAAGAGTGGTCAAGTGCATCTAAAATCCCTTCGGAGATAAAGAGTGATTTAGGAGTAAATCTATCTAAAATGTATGAAGCAACTGTTTCATAATTTTCTAACTTTGGAGCCTTCTCGTCTAAGAAAATAGCATGCTTTACAAAACTCATCTGCCCGGCACCCCAAAAAGCATGCATAAACTGTTTTGCATGTCCTTTATAGTGAGGCTGCATTTTTGCCAAAATAAGATTATGAAAACCTGCATTTTCAGGCATATGGTAGTCTAACAAGTCTGGTGCAGTAGTTTTTAAAAGTGGAAAAAATATTTTTCCAGTTGCCCAGCCCATATACTTATCTTCTAAAGGCGGTTTACCGACAACGGTCGCCAAAAAAGCTCTCTCTTTTTTCATAGTAATTGCAGATACTTCCATCACAGGATAAGGTTCTTCTAGAGTATAGTAACCTGTATGGTCACCAAAAGGACCTTCTATTTTCATGTTTTGTGTATCTACCCAACCCTCGATTACATAATCTACATCCTGTGGTATATACAGAGGCGTTGTTAGTGATTTGACTAATTTTGCAGGCTGCTTTTTTATAAGTCCATACATTAAAAGCTCGTTAACTCCATAAGGAAGCGGAGCAGTTGCACACCAAGTGTATAGCGGATCACCGCCGATAGCAACGCTTACCGGCATTTTTTTGCCGGCTTTTTGGTACTGATCAAAGAAGTGAGAAGAGTCTTTATGTATTTGCCAATGCATGCCCAAATGGTTTTTATCATAAACTTGAAGTCTATACATTCCAAGATTGACCATCTCGCCATCTAGACTTTGAGTATATACCTGCCCCATTGTAATAAACGGTCCACCATCTTGTTCCCATGTTGTTAACACCGGTAATTTATGAAGATCAATATCATCTTTTAAATACTTAATCTTCTGACAAGCACCCTCGCCATTTAATTTTTTAGGAAATATATTTTTTAATGCAAACAGTTCGCTCGCCATGGATATTTTATTCATTAATCCGGCAGGTGGTTTCATGTGTAAAAGCTTTGTTATCTCATCAGCTATAGATTCTATGGTTCTGCCAAATAAAATTTCACAGCGTTTATATGAACCAAACAGATTCATTAGCACAGGCTCATCAAACTTTCTTCCACTGCCCTTTTCAACTACATTAGTAAAAAGAAGAGCTTTGCCGCCATCTTTTTTCTTTACCTCTGCGTATGCTAAATGAGAGATTTCCAAATATATATCAAGCTCTTCATCAATAATCTTTAGTTCATCATTTTTTTTTAAAAGTTCTATTGTTTTTTGCACATCTATCTCCATTTTAAAAGAAGTGAATCCTTTTAAAAATTCTCCTCATTCGTGTGTATTTTGCGCTATTTAAAAACACAAAATAAAAGCTACGCCTAAAGGCGAGAATAATATACTATTTTATAATCTTTGAGGCATTTCATCTTTAAATGCGGTTTTTTCTGCATCTTCAAGCAATTTCATGGCACCATTGTCTATCATCAGTTGAGCCATTTCAAAACCTAAATTGTCACTCTGTTCAATATTTTTAACTATCTTTTCTTGCATAATATTTGTGCCATCAGGAAAGCCTATCATAGTTCTAAATGTAACTGTATTATCATTAATTACCGCATTACAAGCCACCGGTGCAGAACATCCGGCTCCAATTTTGGAAATGAAATCTCTTTCAATTTTTGTACAAATAAATGTTTTTTCATCTTTAAGACTCTCTGCTATCTCTCTTACTTTTTCATTTCCTGTAACTATCTCTATGCCAAGAGCAGCCTGTCCCATTGGAGGAATCATCATATCAAGTGATAACTTTTGTGTATAAGGAATGTCTTTTAATAGATTCAACCTATGAAGACCGATAAATGCTAAAATAATCGCATCATATTGACCTTCTTTTAGTTTTCTCAATCTTGTATTTACATTGCCTCTTAAATCTTTTACTTTAAGGTCGGGTCGTTGTTGCAAAAGTTGCATTCTTCTTCTTAGACTTGTTGTCCCAACAACTGCACCTTGAGGTAACTCTTCAAGACTTGTATACTTATGAGACAAAAAAACATCACTTTGGTCTTGACGCTCAGTTACAGCTACCAACTCTAAACCATCAGGTATGTATGTTGGAACATCTTTAAGGGAGTGAACAGCTATATCAGCATTTCCTGCTAGCATCTCATCTTCAAGCTCTTTTGTAAAGTGCCCCTTGCCGCCAATTAATGCCAGTGGTTTGTCTAAAACCTTATCCCCATTACTAACAATTTCATTTAATTCAACTGTTATTTCAGGGTAAGAAGCTTCTATTCTATCTTTTATGTGATAAGCCTGCCAAAGTGCTAGATCTGACACTCTTGTTGCAATTGTGAGTTTTTTCATCTATTTTACTGCTTTATATTTATTTTTAGTTTTATCTATTTTTCCATCAAAAAATATTGTTGGTGTTCCTTGAACCATCAGTTCATCTGCTATTGTTAAATCTGATTTGATATGCTTAACTACATCTTTTTGCATTAAGTCATACATTCTGATATTTGAATTCATAACTTTGTTAAAGGCTTCAAGTATCTTCTCAACAGATTTCTCTTTTGGATCAACTTCAACTTTATAAAGATCAAGAACTACATTTTTTCTACCCTTTAACTCTAATGCTACTGCTGCATTCACCAATTCTACAGCAGCAGGATGAAGTGATGGAAGTGGAAAATGGTAGTAATATATTGCAAATTTATTTGGTTGTTTTCTCATTTCATTTATAGCTTCTGGAACAAAAACTTTACAAAATGGGCATAGTGGGTCTGAAAAAATAGCTACTTTATGTTTAGCATTGGCATTTCCATAAATCAGATTCTCTTTTTTATAATATTCATCTTTAAATGGCACCGAAACCAAATCTCTCATGTCTTGACCGCTATTTAAGTCATATAGCTCTTTTGAAAGTACTTTACCATCAGAGAACCAGACTTGTTTTTGCACAACTTGGCGCTTGTCTTTTTTTAATATCGCATCTAACTCAATAAAATACGCATCCCAGCCATTTCGTTCTTGAATTTCAACTTTATTAGTGATTTTCACATTAATTGATTTTATATTAGGATTTGCACCATAAGTTTTTTTTAAAAAACCTTCTATCTTCTCATTTGAAGAACTTGCTTCAACTAAACTACTTAATAGAACTGTTATCGCTAATAATTTCGACATCAATGACATCTGAATCCTTTTTTAAATTTTTATTTTCAAAGTCTGTTTTACAATTTCCGTATTTTACATTATAACGGTTAACAGCCATCGTCGTAAAGGTGCTAAACTGTAACAGCACACCTAATATATCTGTTAAAAAACCAGGTACTATCAATAAGATACCGCCTAAGATTGTAAAAAGATTTAGACGCTGAAACTGCTCTAAATCTATGCAGTTATATGAAACTGCATTCATGTTTTCAAGTAAAGTTTTTCTAAAATTTACTAATATTGATATACCAAAAAAAGCAGTTATAAGTATCTCAAAAAAGGTTGCCAACCCACCAATAGCTGATGAGATGTTAACAGAGATAAGTACTTCTAAAAATAGATAAATTATAAAATATATCATATTATATTAATTCCATAATTTTTTCAAAAATATCACCTATCTTAACCTCGGTTTTTTCTTTTGTTTTTCTATCATATACTTGAACATGTCCATTAGCCAACTCTTTTCCTATAATGACAGTATATGGGAAGCCGATAAGCTCTGCATCTTTCATCTTAAAGCCAAATCTCTCTTTTCTATCATCAAACATAACTTCAATATTTTCGCCTAAAAGTTTCAAATAAAGTTCTTCCCCAAGTGTCACTTGCTCTTCATCTTTAATATTTGAGACCATGATATTTACAGTATATGGAGCTGTCTCTTTAGTCCAGATACAACCATTTTCATCATGATTTTGCTCTATAACTGCTGCTACAAGCCTGCTGACACCTATACCGAAGGTTGCCATCTCAAATGGTTTTGGCTTGCCGTTTTCATCACTAAAAGTTGCCTCTAAAGCTGATGAGTATTTATCTCCAAGTTGAAAAATATGACCAACTTCAATACCTTTTTTAAAGCTAAGCTCTCCGCCACATGTACATTTTTCACTTAACTTTTGTGTCTGCAATTCTTCATAAGATTTTTCATTTAAAGAATCGATTTCTTGCTCATTGTCAAAAATTGTCTCAATATTTGCTCCATAATCACAAGCCTCACATACAACTATAGTATCCTCTCCGCTATCTGCTAAAACATGAAATTCTTTGCTTCCCTCTCCGCCAATAGCCCCGCTGTCAGCTTCAACTACTCTAAAGTCAAGTCCAAGTCTAGTGAATATCTTTTTATAAGTCACTTCCATCAAGTCAAACTCTCTGACCATATCTTCAGTTGATGCATGAAAAGAGTAACCATCTTTCATCAGAAACTCACGACCGCGCAATAGTCCATATCTAGGTCTAGCTTCGTCACGAAATTTAGTATTGATCTGGTATAAATTAAGAGGCAAATCTTTATATGAAGTTACTCTGTTTTTGACCAATTCTACCATAGCTTCTTCATTTGTAGGACTTAGCACAAAATCATTTTCATGCCTATCTTTGATGCGCAGCATCTCTTTACCCATAGTTTCAGCGCGACCGCTTCTGTCCCACAAACCAATAGGAGTAACAAAACTAAGCTGTACTTCATTACAACCGGCACTGTCCAACTCTTCTTTAACAATAGCTCTAATCTTTTCTAGTACAATTTTTCCCAGTGGCATAAAGTTATAAAGCCCAGCACCTTGTTGGTTTATAAAACCAGCACGAATTAAAAATTGATGGCTCGGCAGAGTTGCATCATTTGGTGCTTCTTTAGCTGTTGGAATAAATGCTCTACTTCTTCTCAATTAACTTCCTTGTATAATATTAAGAGAATGCTCACACTTATACTTGTCAGGCATTTCATTATTATCTTTTTTTATCAAAAACTGTAAGGCACTTGTTACCATATCTGATTTTGAATCTTCTGAGACATCCCTCATCTTTGAAGTCATATCGTGTAAAAATCTTTTCATTACCTGCTCACCCATTTTACGAACCTGTGCTTCGTACTCTTTTGGGATAAAACCATTGTTTAAAACTCTATCACTCTCAGTTTTTGCTGCTTGGAATGCTTTTTCATAAATCTCTTTTATCATCGGCTCAATATCTAAAGTATCTAACCACTCAAAGAACTCTACAGTGCTTCTACCGATAATTCCATGAGCCTTTCTTGCAGCATCTTCACGAATACTTTTGTTTTCATCTACGATTGTTTTTAAATCATCGATAACATACAGGCTTATTCTTTCACCCTTGTGATAGCTTATATCTCTTGGAAGCGCCATATCAAACCAGTATCTGTCAAAATCGCAAGGTTTGATAATATCATCTGTAATAATAGCTTCTGGCGCAGAAGTCGCAGTAAAAAGAATCTCAAACTCATTTATAACATGTGGAAGTTGGTCCATATCTAGAACATTTGTACCGCACTCCTCGGCTAAAGCAAAAGCTTTGTCTTTTGTTCTGTTCATAATATATACATCAGCACCGTTTGAGATCAGGTGTTTTGCTGTTATTTCAGACATCTCTCCAACACCGATAACGAGAGCTTTTTTACCTTCAACGCTATCTAAAACTGATTTTAGTTTTGCTACGGCAACACTCGCAATAGAGACGGGTTTAGAAGATATATCTGTCGCATTTCTTACTTTTGCCGCACACTTAAAAGCGTGATGCATAGATCTTGCCAATTTTTGACCGCAAAATTTATTGTCATATGAAAATCTAAAAGCATCTTTTAACTGACCGGCAATTTGAGTCTCACCGACAACCATTGAGTCAAGTGAAGATGCAACTGTAAATATATGATGAATGGCACTACTATCATCATATATATCAGCTCTTCCTTCAAGCTCATCGATAGAGATGCCGGACCTTGCACTCAACATCTCAAAAATATGCTTTGTCGCAGATGATACATCACTACAGCTACAAAACACTTCCATACGATTACATGTAGAGATAAGAATAGATTCATTTATCGAATCACCTGAATTTAACTTTGTTAAACAACCTATTTTAGATTTGTCATCTTTATAAGAGAGTTTTTCCCTAACATCCATAGTAGAATTTTTATGTGAAAAACTTATAATTAAATAGTGCATTAGTAACTTCTTTTTATCATAGTTTGTAAGATGCCTATAAGCTGGGCATCATCTTTTATAGCGTTCATTGCCTCATTTGAAAGCTTTTGTGCTAACTCAAATGACTTCTCAATTGTTTTATGCTCATTCATCTTCTGTTTTATCCATGCAGAATCTGACTCATCTAAAGCTTTTGCATGAAGAGATACCAATCTTTGTTTATCATCCTCATCTAAAAGCTTATAGAGATAAATATATGGCAGAGTACACTTACCTTCCACATAATCATTCATCGCAGGTTTGCCAAGAGTGGCTTCGTCTGCTGTAATATCTAAAATGTCATCAATAATCTGAAAAGATAGACCAAGATTTCTCCCATAAAGTGCATGAGAAACAGAGTCTTTACCAGCTAAAATAGCACTAGCCTCTGCAGCAGCTTCTATGAGAGTGGCAGTTTTAAGATATAACATGTCAAGATATTTATCCTCATCATAGTTAAATTCATCCGCCATTTTTACATCCAGCATTTCACCTTTAGATAGTGCAGTAACAGAAGATGCAATTATTTTAGCAATATCTTTGTCAAATGACACTAACTCTGTAAAAGCTTTGGAATAGAGAATATCTCCAAGCATTACAGCTGTTTTGCTTCCGTCTGTTGCATTTACAGAAGGCACGCCGCGTCTAAGACTTGCTTCATCAATAACATCATCATGAAGTAAACTTGCGGCATGTATAAGCTCAACAATTGCCCCAAGAAGAGGAGCTTTTTCATGCTTATCTGCTATTTTTAAAATCAATTTAGCACGAAGTCTTTTACCGCCTGAGAGCATCCCAAATAGACGAGTCACTTCATCATATTCACACTCATTAATCAGTCTTGCTATCTCTTTTTCAACTCTGTGCATTACTTCTCTTTAATCATTTTTCAAATCTTCCAATGTTATTTGCATTTTTTTATCAGACAACATAAGCTCAAATTTTGCCTCATTTGAATTGCTATCAAACTCTTTGAATTTGACTAGTAAATAAGGCACATTATAAAAATCTGTCCCTTTTGTTTTTAAATCAAACCTAAAACTTTGATTTTTATGTCTCAAGTATAAAATATTTTGAGCAACTATTGTGTCGTATGATCTTAAAACAACAAGCCCGCCATTTTTATAAAGTGTCCATCTAAATTTAAAAAGTCTTTCTTTATCATTGTATTTTACAAGAATTTTCTTTTGCTCATCTTTTTTCAGTGATATTTTCTTGATTTCTCTAAAATCATTGGCAAAAATGAAACTGAAACTAAAAAGTAAAAGAATTAATACTTGTAAAAAATTTTTCAATTATTCACTTTTTGAAACTATCTCACCCATCAATTCGATACATAAACTTTTCATTTTAGTCTCAACTTCATCACGGTTTTCAACTACAAAACGGTTGACTTCATCGTTGAAATCATCACCTAGATGTTTCTCTAAAACCATCTCTAATGCTGCGCGATGTCTTATAAAGTTTTCTAAATCAAATCTTACAACATCATTGTTTGCAGTAAATACAATATCCATAAGCTTACTTACAGGAGAACCTAAAAAAACATCATCTTCGTCTTCAAATAAAGCACTGTATTTCATCTTTTGTTCCTTAATTTTAATTATTTTTGCGATTATATCATTACTATAATAATAACTGCTTAACACCTGACATTAAGTCTTATTTTTCTATAATACAACAATGAAAACATATGACTTTTTAATTATTGGTGCCGGAAGTGCCGGATGCAATATTGCCCATTTTTTAAGCCAAGAAGACAAAAGCGTAGCCGTTGTAGACAGAGAAGGCATTGCCGGCGGTGCTAGCGGTGCTGCAGGGGCATTTTTGTCTCCGCTTCCCGGTAAACAAAACTCTTATAATACTCTTGTTAATGATGCTTTAAAATACTCTATAGATTTTTATAAAAAACTAATTCCAAATGCCATCGATATACACGGTGTATTGCGAGTTCCAAATGATAATTTCAATCAAAAAAAGCTTCAAGACAACGGCATCAGATACGATTTTTATGATACAAAAAAACTACAAAATATATCAAAAAACTTTAGAGAGATTAATGGATATTTTTATAAGGATGCAGCTGTTTTAGAGCCTAAAACTACCTGCAATAAACTGCTTGAGAATTGCGATTTTTATATTAAAGATGTAAAAGCGTTAAGCTTTAAAAATGGTTTGTATGAAATAGAAGATTTACAGGCAAAAAACATTATTTTAGCTCAAGGAGTAAGCAACTCATTGGTAGAGCTGCCATATATGAAGATATCCCCAGTTTTTGGACTTAGAATTGATGTTAAAACAACAACTAATGTTCCTTTTAATCTTCACAAATCCATCTCTGTATCAAGTAATAAAAATGATGGCACACTATCCATCGGAGCAACACAAGAGAGACATGACACACAACAAATGGAGTGTTTAACTACATGTGATAAATGTTCGTTTTATGTAAATACAGATGAACAACAGACAAAAACTCTTCTAAAACAAGCCGATGAGCTGATAAAATTAGAAAATTTGGAAGTAGTTAAGACTTACAAGGGTGCTAGAGCTACCATCAAGAGTTATTTTCCTGTAATTGGCAAAGCAATTGATTATGAAAACTCTATAAAAAAACATCCATCAATTAAAAAGGGTACAAAAATTCCAGTGCAAGAACTAGAATACTATCCAAATCTACATGTCATCAATGCTCTTGGTTCAAGAGGGTTTGTTCTTGGCCCATATCTGGCAAAAATTCTAGGTGAAAATATTTTATATGATAGAGAGATATCTAAAGAGATATCAACTCAAAAACTTTTCTATAAAATGGCTCGAACTACTTAATTATCTCTGTACCGACTCCGGCAGATGTAAAAAGTTCCAGCAACATTGAGTGCTCAAGTCTTCCGTCAATTATATGTGCTTTTTGAACTCCGCCTTCGATTGCTTCAAGACATGCATCTACTTTTGGAACCATGCCGCCGTGAATCGTTCCATCAGCTTTTAGAGCTTCAACCTCATCTTTTGTAAGAGTACTTAAAAGCTCTTTGTCATTGTTTAAAACACCCGCGGTATCTGTTAAAAATATTATTTTATTTGCGCCGATTGCTTTAGCAACATAAGAAGCACAAAGATCTGCGTTAATATTATAACCTGGATGTCCCATCTCCTCACCAGCTGCTATAGGTGCGATTACAGGAATAAATTTTTCTGCAATAAGATTTGAGATAACCTCAGCTTTTACATTTGTAATATTTCCGGTTAATCCCCATTTGGAAAAATCTTTTGGCTTAGCCGTTACAAAGTGAGCATCTTTTCCGCTTATACCTATGGCTTTGGCACCATGAGAGTTAAGCAGTGAGACTATCTCTTTGTTTATCTCTCCGCTTAGTACCATCTCAACGATTCTCATGACATCCTTTGAAGTTACACGCTGTCCATCTATAAACTTTGTATCAATTTTTAGCGCATCTAACATCTCAGTAATCTTCTTACCGCCGCCATGAACAATAACGGGCTTAATTCCAACAAGATACATAAGTAAAATATCTTCTGCGAACTTCTCTTTTAGCTGAGGAGATTCTTGAGCTGAACCGCCATACTTTATAACAATTATTTCTTTGTTGAACTCTTTTATAAATGGTAATGCTTCAAGCAGTGTTTTAACTGTTTCAATCTTTTTTTGCACGGTAATCCTCTATAATTTTAAATATTCTATCATCAACTTCAACATGTAAGTCTAATAACGATAGTGGTAAATCAAACTGTTGTAATTTCACAAAATCTTTATAAGTTACCAAAACTGTCTCTGAGGAATCTCTTTGAAGTATCTCTTGTATCTCACTTTTTGTAAATGAGTGATGATCTTCAAAGTAGTTCTTACTGACTACATGTGGCAAAAAGCCATCCAAACGATTTGGTCTTGCGATGGCAGTTACAAGTGACATTTTATCACTTTTATTTTTAAGTTCAACTACTCTTTTAAAATCTTTGCCCTCTTTAACTATAACGGCCTCTTTTGAAGCCCATAATCTCTCTCTAAATGCTCCTGATGGTAAGCAAAAATCATTGCTAGAATTTACCTCTATGAGTAAGTCAAGTTTTTTTATATCATGTTTGGAATACGCATCATCCAAAAATACAATTTTTGTACCAAGCTCTTTTGCTTTTAAAATTCCATCTTTTCTATCTTCGCTTACAATAACAATTGCATTTGGAACTTTATGGGCGTAAATCATAGCTTCATCACCACTAATATTCACATCAGTTAAAATTTCATTGCCATTACTAACGACATGTAAACCGCTGCTTTGTCGTCCATAACCGCGCAGAACGATAGCAACATTCTCGTAATTTAGGGCTAATGCCGTAACAAGTGGTGTTTTACCGCTTCCTCCAACACTAAGATTTCCAACACTTACTATATCTATACCAAACTCTTGGGCAGTTTTGCTTTTAAATCTCAAGTACATAACAAAACAGTAAATCCAACTAAGAGGAAGAAGTAATAAGGATAGTAGTTTTTGAAACGCATTTGGATTGTAGAAATACTCTTCAACCCAAAAAACTAGATTTTTTTTCAATGCTACGCTTTTAAACTCTTGTTGATGAAACTAACTTGATTTTATCTATCACAAGATTAACATCTTTATTACACATGCCTGCATAAATAGGCAGAGACATAACTTGTTGATAGCTCTTAAGCGCAACAGGAAAGTTATTTATTTTAAGTGAATATTTGGCTTTGTAGTATGTTAAGAAATGTAGTGGTATATAATGAAGTCCAACATTAATACCCTCTTTTTTAAGCTCTAATGCAAAAGAGTCTCTGTTTTTATCTATCTTGATTATATATAAAGAAAAGGGATGTTCATCGCTGACAGGCTTGGGAATAGTTATATGGTCTACTGACTTAAGAGCTTCGCTATACATCCCGGCAATCTCTTTAACTCTCTGTAGATTTTTGTCTTGTTCTTTTATTTGTGCTCTGATATATGCGGCATCTAGTTGACTCATAGAGTAATCAAATCCAATATCTACAACATCATAAATATACTCTAAAGAGTCTTCGTCTCTTACCATTGCATGTTTGCTTAAAAGCTTGGCTCGCTTAATTATCTCTTCGCTATTTGATACAAGCATACCACCATTACAAACATCTTTTTTCAAGTGAGATGAGAAGTTAAAACATGTGATGTCTGCTCCTGTTGAACCAATCTTTTTACCATTGTATGTAGCACCCAATGCTTCACTTGCATCTTCAACAATTTTTACATCATATATCTTAGCCATATTATACAATCTGTCTAAGTCGGTACATTGACCGGCAACATGAGTAACTATCACAGCTTTTAGTTTTTTTGACTTGTTATCTTCTAGGTAAGCTTCTAATTTGTCAAGGTTAATGTTATAAGTATCAGCATCTATATCTATAAAAATAGGCTCTGCGTCAAAATGACGAACAACTTCAGGTACATTAGGATGAGCATTTACAGAACAAACTATCTTATCACCACGCTTTAAGTCCAATGCCAGCATCGCTAAGTGAAGTGCAGATGTTCCGTGTGAAGTAGCCAATGCATACTCCGATCCAATATAATCAATAAAGTCGTTTTCTAACTCCTCTACTTGATCTAAATCTTCTCCATCTAAAACATCACTTACATTTGAGTGCGCATCTCTACTGCTCTCATATTTACAAAATGGTACATTCATCACTTAACTCCTTAATTTATTTTATAATGTTATATCTCTTGGATAATTAAAATCATGGTTGATTGTTCTTGATGTCAGCTTTGCAATAACGGGCATCTTTCTTTTAAACTGATTGCGAAAGATTCTGTTTATAATCATGTCCATCATATCTTTACTATAACCCTGTTTAACTATCTCTTCTTTACTCAATCTATCTTCTACATACAGCTTCATTGCAGCATCTAACTCTGCATAAGTATAACCTAAATCAGCTTCATCACTCTGACCATCCCACAAATCAGCTGAAGGAGGTTTTTTTATAATACTCCTTGACACACCTAAATACTCCGCCAACTCATACACTTCACTCTTATATAAATCACCTATTGGATTGATGGCACTTGAGAGGTCTCCATAAAGGGTTCCATAACCCAACATCAACTCACTTTTATTACTTGTGCCAAGCACCAAAGCATTTTCTCTAGCAGATATATCAAAAAGTGTCGTCATTCTAAGCCTTGAAGAAAGATTGCCTTTTCTAAGATTGTCCATATCCGGATTCATATCTTCATATGCCCTTAACATCGGCTCAATTGAAGCTGTAATAACATTTATGCTAAAATCACGACAAAGTTCGTCAGCATCATCCAAAGAATTTTGCGAAGAGTACTGAGATGGCATTTTCACACACACAAGGTCATCTTTAAAAACTCTCTGAGCAAGTACGGCAACAACAGCAGAGTCTAGCCCGCCACTAAGCCCTAAAACCACTCTGTTAAGTCCTGTTTTACGAACTTCGTTATCTAAAAAATGCTGCAGATATTCCGTAATCTGCTCGTACTTTTTCATCACCAACCTTTAAGTAACTTTAATAAAAAATATTATATCAAAGTTTGGTAACAAATTGCTACTAAATTAATATCATATTTAACATCTATCTGTTAATATAACGCCACTAAGTAGGAGTGGTAATGCAAAACAATATAAAACTATTAATGATTGAGGACGATCCTGTACTGGCTGAATTGTTGTCTGATTACCTAACCAACAGCAACATTGATGTTGAAGTAAACTCCGACCCTACCACAGTACTGGCACATCTTGAAAAAAAACATTTTGACATTATTGTACTTGATTTAACCCTGCCTAAAATGGATGGTCTGTTCCTCTGTGAAAAAATTTCCAATGCATTTGACACTCCAATTATTATATCCTCAGCAAGAGACCAGGTGAGCGATAAAGTCTTAGGTCTGGAAAAAGGTGCAGATGATTATTTGCCTAAACCTTATGACCCTCGCGAGCTTGTAGCCCGTATACACGCGATGCTTAGACGGAAAAAAAACTCTTCATCTTCTGCATCTGAAGAAAGCTATGGAGATTTTAGTATTGATGAAGCAAAAATGCTTATTGCCCACAAAGGTACTTTGCTGGAGTTAACAGTTGCAGAATACGGCATACTATCTCTTTTTTTAAAGCAAAGAGGAATGGTACTGAGTCGAGGAACAATCCTTGATGGAGTTGAAGGGCTAAGCTGGGAAAGTGATGAACGCAGTATTGATGTTATCATAAGTCGTATTCGCTCCAAACTCGGAGACAATCCTCGTTCTCCTATATATATTGAATCCATCCGCGGTGTAGGCTACAGGATGATGGCATGAACCGCCACTCCATACTACTAAGGATTGGTGTATTATTTCTTATAGCATTTGCAATTATTACAATACTCTTTAAATTCATGTATGATTATGAATTTTTATCTGTAAATGAAAAACTTAAAGCTCATTACCATAAAGTAGCGAGATTCGTTATGCAGAGACATGTAGGTATGGACACAGATGAGAAGTTTTTTCAAAATCTCAAATCAAAACATATAAAAATAGTCGACAATGAAAAAGAAAATATAATCAAAAACGAAGAGATAGACTCTATATCTTGCGGAATGTTATATTTTAATCTTTATGAAAAAGATGGTTACAGATATATGCTAACTCCGGAAAAAACCGGTTCAATGCTTCTAAAAGACATGAATACTAAACCTATAAATGTATACTACATGTGGTGGCTATATGGAGCATTTGTTATAGTTCAGTTTGCTCTTTTTATCTCAATTGCCATTAGTATCTATCCATTAAAGCATCTTCAAATACAGATTCGCCGTTTTGGAGAGGGAGAAATGAACTTATCTCTTAGCTCAAACGGAAAAGACGAGATTGCTGAAGTTTCAAACGAGTTTGACAAGGCTGTTCGAAAAATTAAAGAGATGATGACTTCAAGAACAATATTTTTAAGAAATATTACACATGAGTTAAAAACACCTATAACAAAGGGGCAACTCTCTTTGGAATTTTTAGAAGCGTCTCGAACTAAAGAGATATTGACAAATATTTTTATTCGCCTTAATCTACTAACTAGAGAGTTTTTACAGATAGAAAACATAACAGCATGTGACTGTCAAATTAACAAAAAAAATTACCATCTCATCGATATACTCGACAATGCAACAGATTTACTATTTTTAGAACCTCAATCTATTAAACATAATCTTTCCAATAGAACTATTAATGCAGATTTTGATTTAATGAGCATTGTATTTAAAAATCTAATTGATAACGGGATTAAGTACTCAACTGACTCTAATATTTATCTTGAACTTGATGGTGATAACTTATCTTTTTGTAGTAAAGGCGATGCAATGGAGCATGATTTAGACTATTGTATTCAGCCATTTACAAAATGTGATATGAATATGGAAGATAGTTTTGGATTAGGGCTGTATATTGTTTACTATATCTTAGAAAAACATGATTTTTCACTTTCGTACAAATATGAAAATGGAATAAATTCTTTTATTATTCATCTTTAATTAAACTATCTTGTTAACACTCCATTAACAAAAAATTAACATCAGATTTATATTATTTACTTATACTACAAATATGAAGTTTAATTAATACTCTTTTTAAAGATGTTATTTAGACTGCAGACAAATAAAAAAAGGGTGAAGAATGAAAAAAGCAATAAAGCTATCGATTGCAGCAGCATTAGTAAGTTCTACTATGGCTCAAGCAGCAGATGTTACTATTGACGGTGTCAGAGGCGGAAACTTAGACTTACAGCTTAAAGCAATGACAGTTATAGATGATGAAAAAAATGGTTATGCTCCAAGTAACGGTTCTGGTTATCTTGTAAAGTTAAAATATGAGACTCCTGAAGTTTTTACAGATGGACTTAAAGTCGGTGTTGGTATGTATGTCAATGGTGATGCCGGCTTAACTAACTGGGATGTAAAGAAAAAACCAGCTGCCGGTGGTGATTGGGACAAGGGTGCTTACGGTATGGTTGTTGACCGTGACGGTAAAACAAAATCTTTAATGGGTGAGGCTTATCTTGACTATACCAATGATTATTTTCATGCTAGAATTGGTCGCCAAACAATTGATACTCCACTGACAGTTATTCAAACATCTCTAATGCCGAATTTTTATGAAGCATATATGTTAGATACAGATATAATTGACGGTCTTAAAGTGACTGCAGGACATATGGCACAGATGTCTTTTGGTTCTCGTGCAATGGCTGACTGGGGTATGATCGGTGAGAGAACCGGAACAGCCGGTGTTGCTACCAGACTATACAATGATCCAAAAAATGATCCATTTTATAGCGGTGCAGACGCAGCACTCGTTGAACAAGCTGAATTTTACAGCATGAGTGAAGCAGCTGGTTTTTCTGATAGTGATGGTCGCTCGGTACTTGGTCTTACATATACTGGCATTAAAAACCTACAAGCTGATTTTTGGGCTTATCACGCATATGATATTGCAAATGACTTCTACACAGAATTAAAATATAAAATCCCGGTAGCAAAAGGAATGGCTGTTAACCTAAGTGCTCAATATCTAATGCAAAAAGATACTGGTGATTCGCTTGCCGGTGATATAGACTTTAATATGATGGGTGCTAAAGCAGCACTTGGTACTAAAAAATGGGGTGTTTTTGCTGCATTTAACTCATCTGGCAGTAAAGACAATGGCACAGAAGGTCAATACTTTAATGCATGGGGTGCAGATCCTGCGTACACAAGCTCAATCTTCTCTCGTAATGCATACCGTGAAGATGTAGATGCATATAAAATTGGTGCACATTATGTTATCATGAAGGGTCTTAAGCTAATGGTTAACTATGCTGATTATGGTAAGTCAAAAACTGAACAAAGTAGTCGTGATTTATCTCCTACAAATGTAGCAGCAGGAAATGATGCTTACGAAATAGACACTGTTTTAGTATATAAGCCATCTAAAGAGTGGATGTTTAAAGTTTTTAATGCTAGACGCGTTAGTGAGTATAATAGTACTACAGGTGCATCAACAGACGGTGCAAGACAAAATCATTATCGTTTGATTGCTTCATACACATTCTAATCTAAAATTAACATTCTCCTACGATGTTAAATATCTTGGCCAGGTTCTGGCCTAGATCTAAAAAGTATAATATATCTCCTAAACTGTCTTATACTTAAATACAGGTTGTCATTCTCAGCAACCTGTATTGCTCTAAACCTTCGAAGACTTTCATCTACTTAACATAATCTATTTATAGCATACAAGAGCCTATCTGTTGTAGAGTAACCTCTTAACAAGATACTTCACACACTGTTAATTGATGCTGTTTAATTGATTATAGAAGCTTATGATCATGTACATGTAATATGCGGTTTAACGATTGATTTACAGATAAATTACGATAGTGTATAATTGCTTAGTTGATGGGTTTAAGAGGTTTAAAAAAGGTTTGATTGAGGATTCATATGTTCAGAGCTTTCGGCTGATGCGAAAGCTCTGTGAGACTATTTTACTTTTTCTTCCATTTCATTTGCAGCTTCAATCGCACCTACGACTTTTTGCTCTAATTTAACTAGAGCCCCGTAAGCTTTTGAAGATTTTGGAGCTGAACTTGGACGAACAAATAAAACCTGAGTTTTACCATCTTTTTCAACAAGTGTAAGACGAACTGGACAATAAGCCATCATACTAGGGTCAGTATTCATTATCATGTTTCCAAATTTACCGTTACAAATAATCATAGTTCTTACACTAGTAAGCTTATTCTTATTAAACTCAGCACCAAACTTTTTGTCTAGACCTTTATGTTTAAACTCTTCAAGAATATCCAACTTATAAGTAACAACAAGCTTCACTGATTTAAAGTGAGAAAGTATATTTTTTTCAACTGTATCCATATCAGCTTTATAAGAAACCGTATATACATTAGTATCTGGTGCTGCCCACACAGAAACAGCTAAGATACACGCTAGTAGAATTTTTTTCATTTGACACATCCTTTAAATTGACCTCATTTAAGGGTCTTAATGTTAAATCTCTTGGGGAAGAAACTTATTGTTATAAGTATATGAGTTTTATATAAACTAGGTGTTAATTTTTTGTTAATAGAGTGTTAACAACTCCAATATTTTTTAATGTTATAATCATGTTAAAAAAGAGTACAAATGAAGATAAAAGTTCAACCTATGGGCGAGTACCAAACGAACTGTTATATTGCCACTATTGATGGCAAAGATTTTATCATTGACCCTGGTCTTGGTGCTACTAAATGGGTAATGGAGAATGTTACAAACCCCGTAGCTATTTTAAACACACATGGACATTTTGATCATGTTTGGTCTAATGCCGAACTTCAAGAGAAATTAAATATCCCGCTCTATACTCCAATAGGTGATGTTATGCTTCTTAGCGGCAGTGGATGGAGACCTGACTTACCACCATCAAAGCCTGATGTAGAAGTCCAACCAAATCAAGAGTTTGATTTTGACGGAGTAAAAGTAAAATTTCGTCACTTTCCCGGACACAGTGAAGGAAATTCAACTATAGAGATAGGTGACGCTATGTTTAGCGGTGATTTTATTTTTGAGCGCTCAATTGGTCGGACAGATTTTCCATACTCATCGCCTGATGATATGAGAGCTTCTCTTAAGAGATTTAAAGAGCTAGATTATGACAAGACCATTTATCCTGGTCATGGTGGTACTTCAACTATAAAGCAAGAGCAGCAATACGCAGATTACTGGATAGCAAATCTATGATATTGGTATATTTTCACTAACTTCTAAAAATAGTTAATCTTCTTTTTCAGCTTCAAGAAGATTTAACTTTAGAACATGCCTCTCTGTTACAACTGTCTTGAGTTCTGCCTCAAAAACTTTTATATTCAATACATGCCCCGTTACATGTACATTTCTTTTTCTTCCCTCTTTATGTCGCACTTTTGCAACAAAGTTTACAATATCTCCAAACTTAACAGGAGATAAAAATTGACAATCGCTGCCGACTAAAACAACATTTTTTTCATTAACAGCGAGCATAGCGGCATAATCTGCCGCAGAAAAAATAAATCCACCGTGTATCAAACCCTGATCATCAGCAATCATTTCGTGTGTAGTTACTAATTTTAACTCAACATATCCATTTTCTAATTTTTGTATTTCTCCACATAAATCATGGTTGATTTTTTGATGAGTTCTTATATCAACTTCATTTTTATCACTATATTGCTCAATATTTAAATCTTTCTCTTGTTTTTCTGATAGCTCTTCTTCTACTTCATCTTCAAATTTCAACTCGCTCATTTCTTATCCTTAATAAGTTTAACATACACTCTTGCAGGTGCCGGATAACCCTCTACAGTTTTAGTACTATCGTTTGGATCAAGAAAATCCTCTAAAGATTGACCATCAATCCACTCTGTCTTTCTCTGCTCATTTGCCTCAGTTACAGAAGTTTCCAATACTTCAAAGCTAGAAAACCCTGCTCTTAAACACCAGTTTTTTAAAGCTTTTATAGTTGGAACAAAATATATATTTGGTATCTTGGAGTATGAAGACTCCGGACACAAACACATCTCATCATCACCCTCTATATAAAAAGTGTCTAAGATAACCTCACCTTGTTTATCAAGCCCTTTAAAAAGAGACTTTAACATTGCCACAGGATCACTTCTGTGATACAAAACACCCAAACAAAAAATGGTGTCAAACTTCTCTTCATAAAATTCTAAATGTTCCACACCTAAAAGTTCATAAACTATTTCACTCTTAATAAAATGGTTTACAAAATCAAACTGCGTTTTATACAAAGGTGATGGATCAAATCCAACCAACAACTTCGGACTATCTTCTTGCATTCTAAAAAGATAGTAACCATTGTTGCAACCTATATCGGCAACTCTTCTATCTTTTAAACTAAAATGCTTGCCTAATAGGTTATATTTTATGTTACTTTGCCATTCGCTGTCTATATAAGTGTCAAAAAGTTCAAATGGACCTTTTCTCCAAGGCATCATCAACTTAGCTATCTCTTGTATATTTTCTGGTGCCTCGCCGCTGATTTTGATGACATCACCAAGCTCTACATTCCAAGTTCCCTCTTGTAAACTCTCAAGTGCCTCACGAAGTGGAAGTATATTTTTCCATGTCATCCATTTTTCTCTATCTATTCGTATCTGTTTTAAATTCATTTTAATCACTATAATATATTTATTTAATTATAATTGTACCTAAAACAAATACCAATGCCAGTTAAGGAATATTCACATGAGATTGGAAAAACAAGCTACCGTAGTATCAACTTCTGTTGCTGCTGTTTTGGTTCTTATTAAAATGACGGTAGGAGTGCTTAGTGGTTCCATTGCTGTTTTAGCCTCGGCTATTGACTCCTTTTTAGACTTAACAGTTTCTCTATTTAACTATTTTGCACTGCACAATGCCGAAAAAAATCCAGATGAAGACTTTAACTTTGGTAGGGGCAAAATAGAACCTCTTGCTGCCGTTATAGAGGGAACAGTCATATCTTTATCGGCTTTGTTTATCCTATATGAAGCACTTGTTAAAATTGCTCATCCAAGAGAGATGAGTTTTATGGCAGAGAGTATTTGGGTAATGTTAATATCCATAATAATAACAGCTTTACTTGTTACATTTTTAAATTATGTTGCTAATAAAACAAACAATATGGTTATTAAAGCCGATGCGCTTCACTATAAAACAGATCTTTTCTCAAATGGTGCGGTTTTAATGGCACTTGTTCTTATCTCTATGACAGGAGAGCAATTAATTGACCCTATTTTAGGTATTGGTATAGCAATCTATATGATCTACTCATCTTTTCCTATTATTAAAGAGGGAACATTAATGCTTCTTGATGCATCTCTGCCTGAAGAAGATATACAAAAAATCAAAGATATTCTTGAGAGTGACAATGGAAGTACAGATTACCATTATCTTCAAACAAGAGAGTCTGGTTCAGACATTTTCATATCTGTACATGTAGTCTTTAATGTTAGCATATCTCTATATGATGCACATCTTATCTCTGATAAAATAGAAGCAAAAATCAAAGAATTATTTGAGGATAAAAAAGTTCATATTATAATACATATGGACCCCTATGATGACTCTGAGATTAATGAAATAGAAGATGTGTGATAGGCTTATATAACTCTAAAAATACATCATCACAAAAGATAGATTATTATTTTTATTGATGTGTGGCATATTAGATTACTTTTTTATATGTTATCATCCGTTTAAATTTTTATTACAATCTTAACTTGAAAAGGAAGGTGATACTATATGAAAAGACACTTAATAAGCATAATGTTACTATTGTTACCGTATCAATTAGTTGCGGTTACTGTGGGTAAATACACTATAAAACCCGAAGCAAATCTTTCTAAAGCAGACCTGTCAGGAAAAGACTTATCACATTTGCAATTTCACGGTGCTAACCTGTCAAAAGCAAACCTTTCAAAAGCAAATCTTCAAGGTTCTTATTTTCAAGCTGCAAACCTTAAAGATGCAAATCTTAAAGATGCAAATCTCAAAGAGACAAACTTTAGTTATGCTGACCTTAGTAATGCTAATTTAGAAAATGCAGATTTAACCTCTGCAAAATTTAAAAATGCAAAACTTGGCGGTGCAACATGGTCCAATGGATTAAAATGTACAAAAAACAGCATAGGCATCTGTCGTTTTACAAGTGATTCAAAAAATAAAGTAGTTAAAAGTCACATTAAATTCAGAGGTGAAAATTTATCTGGAAAAAATCTAGATAATACAAATTTTGAAAAAGCTGATCTTAGAGGGTCTAAGTTTATAAAATCCTCACTATCGGGAACAAACTTTAAAGAAGCAAACTTAATGGGAGTAACTTTTAAAAGTGCAAACCTTCAAAAAGCTGATTTTACAGGAGCAAATCTTACTGTAACAGATTTTAGATGGTCAAATCTTAAAGGTGCCAATTTTAAAGATGCAACATTAAATCGAGCAAGATTTGAAGGCGCGACTTGGATAGATGGCAGTATTTGTGAAAAAAGAAGCATTGGAGAGTGTAAAATAGCTCCTAAAAAATAATATAACATGTGACTTTTCACATGTTATATTATTTAGCAAACTCCACAGCCCTGCTCTCGCGGATTACATTTACTTTTATCTCACCTGGATATTGAACTTTTTCTTCTATCTCTTTAGCAATCTCTCTAGCCATTAAAACAGACTCGTCATCATTAACCAGCGAAGCATTTACTAAAACTCTTACCTCTCGTCCGGCATTAATTGCATATGCTTGTTTTACGCCTGTATGTTCTGATGCTATCTCTTCTATCTCTGTAACGCGTTTTAAGAAGCTCTCTAGTACTTCTCTTCTAGCTCCCGGTCTAGCAGCTGAGAGCGCATCGGCAGCACAAACAGCCCCACACTCAATACTATTAATCTCTTCATGTCCATGGTGCGCATAAATAGCATTTATAACAACGCTATTTTCATTGTATCTATTACAAATATCTGCACCCAAATCAACATGATTTCCGTCGTGATCATGAGTCAGCGCTTTACCTATGTCATGAAGTAAGCCAGCGCGTTTAGCAAGTCTTACATCTCCACCCATTTCAGCAGCCATAATTCCGGCTAAATGAGCAACTTCAAGCGTATGAGCCAACGCATTTTGACCATAACTTGCTCGATAACGAAGTTTACCTATAAGTTTAACAAGTTCAGGGTGCATAACACCTATGTCCATGTCAGCTATAAGTTCTTCACCTTCATTTAGTATTGAGTCTTCAAACTCATTGCAAACTTTTGTATAAATTTCCTCAATACGAGCCGGCTGAATGCGGCCATCTTCTATAAGAAGCTGTATTGTCTTAGTTGCAATAGCTCGACGATAAAGGTTGAAACTACTAACTAAGATTGCATTTGGCGTATCATCAATAATAATATCAACACCTAGCAGCGTCTCAAGGGCTTTAATATTTCTGCCCTCTTTTCCAATTATACGGCCTTTAAGTTCATCATCATTAAGATGCACCAAATTTGTAAGTCTTTCAGAAGCAAAATCTCCGGCAAAACGACTCGTTGCCTGTGCTAAAATATAATTTGCTTTTTTCTTCGCCTCTTGTTTTGCTTCATTTTCATACTTTCTGACAATATGAGCAATATCCGCACGAGATTTTTCTTCAACTTTTTCAAGCAATAAACTTTTAGCTTCATCTGTTGTCATTCCTGCACAATGCTCCATTGCATTTAATGCTTCATCAACTTGTTTTTCATATCTCTTTTTTAGTGACTCTAGAGATTTTTCATTTCTTTGTAAATCAACTTTTCTAGCTTTAAGTGCAGCAATATCATCATGAAGTCGTCTCTCTTCACTCTGTTTATAGCGTTTAAAACTCTGCTCTTTTCGTATTAAATCATCTTCTCTTTGACTGAGATCTTCTTTAGCTCTAGCTTTTGCATTTTCATACTTTTTTGTTGCCTCTAGTTCAATCTCTTGAGCTTTGATATTAGATTTACTCAAAAGTATATGTGCTTCATTCTCTATAGCACTTGCGTGAGCCTTTGCTTTATCGACATAAATATCAAAATTAGCATTAGTTATTTTCTTAGAAACAAAAAATCCCACAACTCCACCAACAGTAGCAATAAAGCCACCCATTAGTATCTCTGTCAACATTCTTATTTCCTATTTCTAGCTCTTGTGTCAATAGTTTTATTTTTTATTTTAAAATTTGGCGTGATAATTAAATCACATGTGACATCGTAATCATCACAAATAAACTCTTTTGTATAACAAAATTCTGATTGTATAAAAATTATATATGGTCTCTTTTTTAACTTTGCAAAGAAACGATCATACATCCCTTTTCCAAAACCAACTCTTTGAAATCTTCCGTCTACACCGACTATTGGCACTATAGCTATATCAATTTTTTTTATATTTCTTAAAGTATTTCCCGCTTCATAAATACCAAACTTTTTTTTCTTAAGCGGTAACCTAAATGGTACCATCTTAAAACTTTCGCCTTCCATAAATGGCACAAAAATATCACATTTTTTTCGTATTGTATTGATTGTTTTTCTAATATCCGGCTCAAAAGGCAGTGGTGCATAGCACAATACCTTAGGATTTTTAAATTTGCTTATCTCATAAAGCAGTTGATTATTTAACTTTGCATTCTTATACATAGCATTATGTTTTGGACTATTTTTAATCTTTTTTAAGCAATCTTGCCTAAATATTGTCTTTGTAAGAGGCATGTTAAATCTTTGTGGATATAATTTGGCTTATTTTACTCTAAAAACAGAAAACAAGGTAACACAAATGTTCAAAAAGTCTATTTTATTTATATCAATCCTTTTTACACTAATATTTCAAGGATGTTCAAGCGGGGAAGATTCAAATGTAAACGATATGGTCTCTAGTAATGAGTATGTCCTAACAGGTCTTGATAAAAAACAGTATATTGTAAAAAAAGAGGGTGAAGGATTTGTACTCGATGGAGCAGAGGGAAAAGTTGTAATCTTTGATATATTTGCAACATGGTGTCCACCTTGTCGCGCAGCAGCACCACACCTAACTTCACTTCAAGAAAAATATAAAGATGATTTAGTAATTATCGGCATAACTATTGAAGACGGTATTTTAGATGAAAAACTACAAGAGTTTAAAAAAGAGTACAACGCAGAGTACATCATAGTCAACTCAAAGCAAAACCGCCCTTTATGCAATGCAATAGCTACAGAGCTAGAACTTGGAGACAGATACCCTATTCCAACAATGGCATTATATAAAGATGGGAAACTAATAAACTACTTTGTCGGCGCGACTGAAGAAGAGTTTGTAGAGAGTGATATCAAAAGAGCTTTGGATATATAAATAATGAAATTATTTTTTCTTGCCGATAGGCAAAGCTTTAGTGAGAGGAATTTTTACAGAATCAGCGTGCCCTCTTGTGGGTATACTTCTGGAAAAAGGAGACATATAATATGCTTGGGTTTATAAAAAAATCTCTCGCCAAAACTGCCGAGGCGATAAAAACAGTAGCTCCAAAAAGAAAAGTCAGTTTTACAAAAGATGAACTTGAAGATATTTTACTCGAAGCTGATGTCGAGTACGATTTAGTAGAGATTATTTTAAATGAAATGTATCAGAGTAAAATCACAAGAGATATTCTTCGCTCAAAACTTTTAGCAACGCTGGCGTACACTACATATAAGGAACCTGAGTTTACAAAACCTTTTGTAGAGCTGATAGTTGGAGTAAACGGTGCAGGAAAAACTACTACTATTTCTAAATTAGCCCAAAGATACAAAAATGAAGGTAAAAAAGTTTTACTTGGTGCTGGAGACACTTTTCGTGCAGCTGCTATTGAGCAACTGACGCAATGGTCTCAAAAACTTGATATTCCAATAGTCTCTTCAAAACAAGGACATGACAGTTCTGCTGTTGCTTATGATGCTATAGACTCTGCAAAATCAAAAGGTTTTGACAATGTTATCATAGATACTGCTGGAAGACTTCACACACAAACAAACCTTGCAAACGAGCTTAAAAAGATAAACCGCATCTGCGATAAAGCTCATAGCGGTGCACCACACAGGACTATTCTTGTCATTGATGGAACACAAGGAAACTCTGCCATAGCTCAGGCAAAAGCATTTAACGAAATGATAGGAATCGATGGCATAATTATCACCAAACTTGATGGAACAGCAAAAGGTGGAAGTATCTTTAGCATCGCTTACGCGCTTGAACTTCCTATTCTTTTTGTTGGAACAGGTGAACAGCCAGAGAATCTAACACCGTTTGACAAGTATGAGTTTGTTGACGGACTACTTGATATTTTATTTGAAGAAGAATAGATAGCTTATAAATATTGCAAAAACTAAAATATGGCAAATTGTCATATATTTTATATTTACATGTAAAAGGGTATATAATTTTGCATAATTAAATATAAGGCTGATTATATGGCTAAGAAAAAAATTCTTTTTGAGTGTCAACACTGTGGACTTACAACACCGAAGTGGATGGGGAAATGCACCAACTGTGGATCATGGGATTCATTTGTCGAACTCAGCGAACATCAACAAGAAGTAGTTAAGCAAACAAAGTCCAATACTTCGAGTTCTACAAAAGCCGTAAGCATTAATGATATAAAAGAAGAAGAAGTATTTAGATTTAGTTCTGAGGATATTGAGCTGGACACTGTACTTGGTGGTGGCATTGTGCCAGGTTCACTAACTCTTATCGGAGGTTCTCCTGGAGTTGGAAAATCAACCCTACTGCTAAAAGTCGGAGGTGATATAGCCTCAACTGGAAAAAAAGTTTTATATGTAACGGGTGAAGAATCAAGTGGACAGATTAAGCTTCGTGCCAACAGACTAAAAGCAAATCAAGACACACTTTACCTGTTAAGTGAAATAAGGCTAGAACAAGTTATAGTGGAGTTAGAACATCGTGAATATGATTTTTTAATTATTGACTCAATTCAAACAATGTACTCTGAAAACATAACATCAGCACCTGGTTCTGTAACTCAAGTAAGACAAATTACTTTTGAACTAATGAGGATAGCCAAAGAGAGAGAGATAGCAATTTTCATTATCGGGCATATTACAAAAGAAGGCTCAATAGCCGGTCCCCGAGTCCTTGAACATATGGTAGATACTGTATTGTATTTTGAAGGCGATTCATCACAAGAACTTAGGATACTAAGAGGCTTTAAAAATCGTTTTGGACCGACAAGTGAGATTGGTGTATTTGAGATGAGAAGCGATGGTCTAATATCTGCAACAGATGTCGCATCAAGATTTTTCAATCGCAATTCCCAGCAGGCAGGCTCTGCTTTAACGGTTATCATGGAAGGTTCTCGTCCTATAATTTTGGAGGTACAAGCCCTTGTCTCTGAGTCACATACTCCAAACTCAAAAAGACAAGCTACCGGATTTGATAACAATAGATTAAACATGCTTTTAGCACTTCTTGAGAGAAAACTCGAAATTCCTTTATCTGGTTATGATGTTTTTATCAATATAACCGGCGGTATAAAGATTACAGAAACTTCTGCAGATTTAGCCATATTAGCCGCAATTATTAGTAGTTTTAGAGATAGAGTCATATCTAAAGAGACTATTTTTATAGGTGAAGTTTCATTAGTTGGAGATGTCAGGGAAGTATATGCAATGGATGTACGACTAAAAGAAGCAAAAATGCAAAATATCAATAAGGCAGTTGTATCTAAAAAGCCTCTAGAAAAACCCGCAATTAAAACATTTATAGTAGATGAAGTAACAAAACTTCTAGAATGGTATTGATTAAAACACATTTTAACTATAAAAGATGTATACTTTCAAAAATATATTTATCTTAAAGGATATACATGATTGATGCCGAGTTTAGAAGTGAAGAAAAATTTTCCAAGTTGTCAATAGCTTATGAAGGAAAAGAAGAAGGTCATTTAGTTTGTTCAACAATAGAAAAAATAACTTCTAAGTATAGAATTCAACCTGAGACTTATACATGTAATATATCAAATGGTAGAGAAGTTCTTGTAATAGAGTATCAAGATGACAATAATCGTGAAGCTGGCGAAATATTTGAAGAGATTATGAAAACTTTAAATATAACAAAATGTGATTAATTGATATAATAATATAAATTTTGATATACTAACAAAACTAAAATCAAGGAAGAGTAATGGCTGAGGAAGAGAATAAAGAAGAAGAAACTACTCAAGAAAAGAAAAAATCTAATACACTGATGATTGTTATTATCGCAGTTTTAGTACTTATTATTCTTGGTGCTGCAGTTACTGCGATTTTATTGATGAGTGATGATGGTTCAGAAGCTCAAATACAACAAAATACACCTCAGGCTCAAACTAAAACTATATCAAACAGGACAAGAGGAAGCTCAGACATGGCTGAGTCAAGAAAATTAAGTGATATTGGTATTTTGTACCCACTTGACGGATTCACTGTAAATCTCAAAAGTGATTCAGGTAGCCGCTATTTAAAAGTGACTATCTCATTAGAGTTAAACGGTGAAGAACTGAGCATAGAACTAGACAATAAATCCCCTGTTATCAGAGATAGAATTATTAGAATTTTAACCTCTAAAACACTTGAAGAAATTTCTTCTAAAAAAGGTAAGGCAAAAGTTTCACAACAGATTATGGATACACTCAATGCTATGATTGTTGATGGTCACATAAAAGGCATATACTTTACAGAGTTCGTTATTCAGTAAATGATCGGTATTGATCTTATAAAAACATCTCGTATGGACCGCTTTATAGAGCGGTTTGGCGACAAAGCACTTCAAAAATTTCTTTCAAATGATGAGATATCTCTTATAAAAAACTATAAAACGGCATCTGGTTTTTGGGCTGCTAAAGAGGCATGTTCAAAAGCCCTTGGAGTTGGTATAGGTTCGGAGTGTGGCTTTCATGATATTTCAATTAGCAAAACCGCAAAGGGTGCGCCGGTATTAAGACTATCACAAAAACTTTTAAATAACTTCAATATTACAGATACTAGCTTATCCATAACACATGACGGTGATTATGCTATCGCTGTAGTGGCTATTGAATCATCCACCACCAACAAAATCTAGTAACTCTAGTTTGTCTCCATCATTTAGCTTATGTGTTGGCCAAAGGTTTTGTTTTACTACTTCCATATTAACTGCTGCAGCCATGACCTTTCCGGTTAAACCCAACTCTTGTAAAACTTTTTCTAATGTTGCATTTGTATTAAATTCTTTTGTATTGCCATTTATTATTAGTTTCATTTTTATCTCTCTCTTTGTCTAATAATATCTTATTAAGTTTAATATATTAATAATAAAGATACAATAACTAAAATAAATCTATACAAACGAGAGAGTTCTGATGCTAAATTCTAAAAATTTATTAAATCACACTCAAAAATTATCGGTGCTTTTTGCGGAAGATCACGAAGATTTGAGAGAGAATGTAACTGAAATTTTAAAAACTTTTTTTCATACAGTTAACTCTTCATCAAACGGAGAAGAGGCGCTAGCTCAATACAGGCAGTATAGTGACACCAATGCAAAGCACTATGACATTGTTATTTCTGACATACGAATGCCTCGTCTAAATGGAGTTGAATTAGTAGAGAAAATATATAAAATAAATCCAAATCAAATTATTATTATAGTTTCAGCACATGACGATACAAAATATCTACTACCTTTGATTAACCTAGGAATACAGCAGTTTATTAAAAAACCAATTGACTATCAAGAATTTCTTAAAGCACTTCTAAACGCATCTAAAAATGTAAACAACTTAACATTACCAAATGTTGAGCAAAAACAAGAATCATTAATAAAACTTAATGATTCTTTTTCTTTTTGTAAAAATAATAGTATTCTTCAAAATACAGAAGAAATAATCCCTCTAACCAAATACGAGATTATTTTTTTACAACTTCTTACTAATAATATTGGCAAAATATTTCCAAATGAAGATATAACTGCCGAGTATAAAGCGCAAAATGAAAATCTAGATATAGTAAATATTAGAAAACTCGTATCAAAACTTAGAAAAAAACTACCAAGTAATTGCGTAGAAAGTATTTATGGCATCGGGTATAGAATACTACCTTACAATCAAGCTTAGCAGATATTGGAGTTAAAATGATATTTAAAATTATTGGTACATGTATCATTTTTCTAGTCTTGATAACTACTACGGGATGTTTTAAAAAAGAGGTACTTCCTCCTCCTATAAATTCATATGCAGTTGAAAAATCTGCATACTATAAACATGGCCCTATAAATGATAAGATAATTAACGAAACAAATGCGCTATTTATGTCATACCCATTCTCAATGCAGATATTATTACTTACCGATGAGGCTATTACTCGGCTAATTCCTTTGTCTGATAAAGGAGTTATGTCACAAGAGTATTATTTAAATGCGTATAATGAAGAGCAGAATTTAATATATGAAATGTTTAAAAAAAGAAAAACTTTTACCAAACTTCGCACTGAATATGTTGAGAGTATAAACACTGTCTCAAATAATAAAAACTATGACTTTGTAATGTATTTTGACTCCTCTACCATCGGAGAGTTAGATATATATTTAAAAGATACTAAATCAAACAGAACTTTTCTCGTTTGGAAAGAGGGAATGACAAAAATTGACCCCATTCAAAAAGTTGAAAATATTTTAAAATCAAAAATGCTTTATTGTGACCATGCAGAAAGTGAAAAAGTACAGCCTCACAAATCTGTAAAGGTTATAAAAAGTAAAAACTTAAAAAATAAGCAAGTGCAACATGAACAAAATGCTAATCATAACAATCAAGCAAGCCAACCAAGTCCAGCAACAAAAAATATAGCAATAAAGCAAGAGAGTAGCTCATATGGCACTACAAAAGACTTACTCACAAAGACTAAAGATATACAACAGCATAACTACTATAACGCTAAAAAAGACTCAAGCGGTTGTTATGCTTATGGTGCTTTAAATCAGTGTATTGTCTGGTAATATAAGATATAAATTTTCATATAATCTGCATCTTACTTTAAATCTCTTTTTGGCCCGGTTTTTACATGTGTTGAATATAGAGTTAAACCGGTAAATGCAAGACCACCTATTAGATTTCCTAGAACGGTTGGTATCTCGTTCCAAATTAAATAATCCACAACAGTAAAGTCACCACCCATAATCATCGAAAATGGAAATAGAAACATATTTACAACAGAGTGCTCAAAACCCATGTAGAAAAACAGCATAATTGGCATCCACATAGCAATAGCCTTACCGCTTACAGAACTAGAAACCATAGCGCCTACAACACCCATAGAAACCATCCAGTTACATAGCATACCACGGACAAAAATTGTCAGCCATCCAGCTATGCCATGCTCCTTATAACCCAGCGTTCTCTCTTCTCCAACTGAAGCTATTTTGTCTCCAATAATATCGGGGTCAATTGAGTAGCCATATGTCAGTATAAACGACATCATAACTGCCACAACTAGCGCTCCGGCAAAGTTTCCTAAAAATACAAGACCCCAATTTCTTAAAACTTGATTCACAGTAACACCCGGTCGCTTATCGAGCAAAGCAAGCGGAACTAGTACAAAAACTCCTGTGAGTAAGTCAAAACCCATAAGATATAGCATTATAAACCCAACGGGAAACAGCATTGCACCGACTAATAATGAACCGGTTTGTATAGCAACAGTAATCGCAAATGCGGCAGCGAGGCCTAGAATTGCACCAGCCATAAAAGCACGGATAAGTGTATCTTTAGTTGACATGTAGACTTTAGACTCTCCCGCATCAACCATTTTTGTAACAAAGTCGTTAGGTTGTAAATAAGACATACACTATTCCTAATTTTAATTTAAATCGAAGTATAGACAAAAAATATTAATATAATAAATATGCATTAGTCCATTAATATTACAAAAACGCCAATTATTATAGCAATTCTTGAATATTTATCTTGAGATGGAAGTGGACGATATTTTTCTAACTTATTTGTAAAATACTTTGTAATATCCAAAAATGCTATCCAGCCTTGGGCACCAATTGATGAGACAAATATCATAAGAGATAAAAGTTTTATCATTTCAATAATCGAATCTATCATTCTTCAAGTTTTCCTTGTGCAAATATTTCATGTTTGATTATTTTATGATTTTCTTTCATGGTAGTCCTTATTGATGAAATTGTATCACATTAAGTTTTAGTATGCATCTTCCTCATGTTAGCAGTTTGTAAATATAACTATATCTTTACATTTTTTAAGCGCAAAGCATTAACTATAACTGATACAGAACTAAAACTCATTGCAGCTGCTGCGATTACCGGTGAAAGCAAAATACCAAAAAATGGGTAAAACACCCCTGCCGCTATCGGAATGCCAACACTGTTGTAAACAAAAGCGAAAAATAGATTTTGTTTAATATTTTTCATAGTAGCATGACTAAGTTTTAGAACTTTTACAATTCCAAGCAAATCACCTTTAATAAGCGTAACTCCTGCACTCTCTATGGCAACATCGGTACCGGTTCCCATTGCTATACCTATATCTGCTTGAGCAAGTGCCGGTGCATCATTTATTCCATCGCCAGCCATAGCCACAATAGCTCCTCCATCTTGTAGTTGTTTAATCACTTTTGCTTTTGCATCAGGCATAATATTGGCATAAACTTCATCAATGTCTAGTTTTCTTGCCACTGCATTAGCTGTAGTTTTATTGTCCCCACTAAGCATAACAACTTTTATACCCTCGGCTTTAAGCTCTTTAATCGCTTCAATTGATGTTAGTTTAATCGGGTCTTCAATCCCAATAATAGCGCTAAATTTAGAATCTATTGCCATAAATATAACACCCTTGCCTTCTTTTCGTAAAGCATCTGCTTTTTGTGATGTATCTTTTGTTGAAATATTTAAACTATCCAAGAAACTTTCACTACCTAAAACTATTTTTTTATTCTCTATCTCACCTGTAATACCTTTGCCAATAATAGCTTCAAAGTTATCTACATGTAGAAAGTCTAAATCACTCTCTTTTGCATGTTCAACAACGGCCTCTGCTAGGGGATGTTCACTAACTTGTTCTAAACTTGCAGCATATTTTAAAACATCTTTTTCATCAAAACCATCTTCTACATTCAGAGTAGTTACTTTAGGTTTTCCTTCTGTAAGAGTTCCGGTTTTATCTACAACCAAAGTGTTAATTTTCTCCATCGTCTCCAATGTTTTGGCATCTTTTATCAAGATTCCAGACAGCGCTGCTCGTCCGGTTCCAACCATTATAGAGATTGGTGTTGCAAGGCCTAAAGCACACGGACATGCAATAATCAAAACAGCTACTGCCGCTACAATAGCATAGGCTAAACGAGGTTCAGGCCCAAAGATAAACCATCCCAAAAAAGCCAATATCGCTGATATTACAACGGCCGGCACAAAATAGCTAGCTACGGTATCTGCCAATTTTTGAATAGGTGCGCGCGAACGCTGAGCTTGAGCAACCATATGCACGATTTGTGAAAGCATAGTATCACTCCCTACTCTTTGTGCTACCATGACTAGAGTGCCATTTTTATTTAATGTTGCCCCAATTAAAGAATCATCTTTAGTTTTAGATATAAGCATAGGTTCGCCTGTTATCATTGATTCGTCAATATTGCTTTGTCCCTCAACAACAACACCATCAACAGGGATTTTTTCACCGGGTTTAATTCTTAGTTTATCTCCTACATGTATTAACTCTAAACTTATATTTTCTTCGTTACCGTCATTGTCAATACGATGTGCCTGCTTTGGCGCAAGATTTAGCAGTGTTTTAATTGCACTATTTGTTTTACTTCTTGCTCTTAATTCCAACACCTGCCCTAAAAGTACGAGAGTTATAATAACTGCGGCAGCTTCAAAGTAGACATGCACCAGACCTTCTTTTGTTTGCATAAGCGGAGGAAAAACTTCAGGTAAAAATAGTGCAACTAAACTATACATATAAGCTGCTCCTACCCCTATTGCGATTAGTGTAAACATGTTTAGATTCCATGTTTTAATAGAGTTATATCCACGCACAAAAAAAGGCCAACCACCCCAAACAACTACAGGAGAGGCTAAAATAAATAAAAACCATTGAACATTTTTCATTGTGACGCTCTGTGGTAAATACTCCGGAACTAAATCGCTTATCATTGCTACTACAAACACAGGTAAGGCAAGAACAATACTAATCCAAAAGCGTTTACTCATATAATTTAGTTCATCGTTTTCTTCATCATTTGCTACAGCCACCATAGGTTCCAGTGCCATACCACATTTAGGGCATGAAGCAGGATGATTCTCTATTATTTCTGGATGCATAGGACATGTATATTTTTTATCTTCAATACTCATAACACACCTCCGAATTATTTACTAGCTTTTATATTTTATCTGTATAGTGTGTAAGGTATGTGTAGAAATATTTGTAATGTATATTACAAATTATCTTTGGCAATCAAATAAATTATTTACTAAAGCTAGCAAAGAGCAATTCGTATATCATCATATTGAACTTTAGCATTCAGGGCTTCAAATATAGGCTTTAAGCGAGGCTTGCCGTCTTCACTAAAATCATCTTTATTGTTTTTTTCTTTTATTTTCGTTACTGCATCATTTATAAGGTCAAGAGTAGCTACATCTGGCATAAATTTATCCAAATTTATATCTGTTTCTTGTTCCTTTAAAATACTAAGATGTTTTATAATCGTCCCCTTGCTCATACCTCTTTTTTCAGCCAGTTCTGCAATGGAGCTACAACTTTCAATCAACTCTTTTGTTTGAATATAAGTAGGAGTAGCACTTTTAGCCACTATTTTCTTCTCAGATTTTAAAATTGTTTCTTGTTCTTTTATTTTACTTATATCAGTAATGCCGTCTATACTCTGGATGTATGAATCAAATATTTTTTCAAGATTTTCAGATAAGAGTGCTGATATTTCATCTCTTGTTTTTTGAGATGCTGCTTTGATTCTATCGTCAATATGTAAAATAAGAGGATCAACAGTTAGTGCAGTATCATTCAAGCCCATAAGACGCAATCCATCTATATTTTTAATACGAGAAAGAGCAACATAACCCTGCCCCACTTCAAAAGTTTTAGACAAGTCTATCTCAGCAGAATCAAGTGTCATACCTTGAGATTTATGTATAGTAATTGCCCATGCAAGTTTGAGTGGAATTTGTGAAACTTTAGCAACTATATTGCCGTTATCATTTTCTATACTCCAATCTTCCAATCCAAGTTTAATCAATGACCCATAAGATGTTTTAACTATCGGAAGACCTGTCTCCTTGTCAAAGTCTACTACTACACCTGTGGTGCCATTTATATAGCCCTGCTCATGATTGTTTTTTATAAACATCACTACTGCATCTTTTTTTAGAGTTATCTCCTCTAAAACAAGGGAAGACTTAAATATTTTCTCAATATTTTTAGCTGTTCCTTCTGACTTATACTTAAATAAATGAGCAGGATTTTTGATTTTACTAAGCTCATCATTATTTATTCTATCAACATCTATATTATGTGTGTAGAGTTTTGTTGGTGTAAAATCAATGTCAAGATCTTTATGATGTCTTGAGTTTAAAATATCATAAGAGTTACTTGATACATTGCCGCTTCTTATCTCATCTAAAATACTAATGAGAACATTATCATCTTGTCTAAATTTTTCTTCTAAGTAGCATGTTTTTAATTCCAACTCTTTCCATGATGAAGATTGCCAAGCAAAGCGTTTATCCTTAGCTATTTTTGAGATGGGAGGAAGTTGGAAGAAATCTCCAGACAGTATTGTTTGAACACCACCAAATGGAGTATCATTCTTTTTAAAAGCTCTTAATATTTTATCCATTGCAGAGAACATCTCAGGAGAAACCATTGAAATCTCATCGATGATAAGAATCTTTAATTTAGAAAATCTAGTTTGTAAATATTTCTTTTGTAATAAAGACTCAATATAATAATCATCGATTGTATCACGAATACCTAAGCTAAAAAATGAGTGAATAGTTTGACCTTGTAGATGTGATGCTGCTATCCCAGTTGGTGCTACAATTGTTGGGATTATTTTTCTTGATTTTAAATAAAATGTAAATTGATTTAATAGATAGGTTTTACCCGTTCCTGCAGAACCAGTAATAAAAACATTATTCCCTGTTTTTAATATATTTAATGCAGTGTTTTGCAAATTGTGTATCCTTCATTTATATGATTATAACGAAATATCTTAATCAATTTGTTTGTTTTAAACTGTGGATTTGTAGATTTTTATAAAACACACTTCAGTAGGAATGATTGTTAAAAAATGAGTGATTTGAAAAATATGTGAAAGTCCGATGTAATAGTGGTGGGTTCGCCGTGACTCGAACACGGGACCACTCCGTTATGAGCGGAGGGCTCTAACCAACTGAGCTACGAACCCACTAATATCAGGGCGCAATTATAGTGAAGATATCCTTATATATTTCTGATTTCTTGGGCATCTTTTATTTTAAAAACAACAGCATAAAGAAGTGGTACATAAATAAGGTTCAAAACAGTAGCCCAAGCGATACCAAATCCAAGTGAAATTGCCATAGGTTGAAGTATCATTGCTTGACCTGAGGCAAAAAATATCAGTGTTGACAATCCTAAAACTGTTGTTAATGATGTTAAAAGAATTGGTCTTAATCTTGTCTGTGCCTGCTTCATCAGCTCTTCAGTATTTTTTGCATCTTTTATAAAGTTTACTACTATAAGACCATCATTTACAACAACTCCCGCAAGACCAACAACTCCGATTAACCCTGGCATTGTAAGATTTATCCCCATTACCATATGCCCAAAAAACACTCCAAGCAGTACAAGAGGTATGGTGCTTATAACTATGAGTGATTTTTTAATAGAATCAAAAAGCCATACCAAAGTTATAAATATAAGAAATATCGCTATAAGTGCTGACTGCATCATCTCATTCATATTCTTTTTATTTTCTTTTTCTTCACCTTTGATGTCAACTATATAACCATCATTTTCTAGTTTTTTAAATGTAGGTTTTAATTTTTTCATAACCTCAGCAGAAGTGATAAGCTTTTTATCTAAAGAAGCTACAACCGTGCGAATTCTAACGCCATCTTCTTTTTGCAATGCTACAAATCCCTGAACTATTATAAAATCACACACATCGCTCAGAAGTACATATTTATTTGAAGACGGCACTTGAACTTCAATACTATTTACAGAATCTATATCTTCATTAATTCCGCTCTCTATTCTTATACGGACCAGTCCTTCATCGTTGAACATCTTGCCATATTCACCTTTTAAGTAATATGAACGAAGTTCTCGTGAAATCAACTCTTCATTAAATCCTAGCTGCTGTCCATATTCATTGACACGAAGTTTTAGCTCTTTTTCACCTAAAGTAGCATCGTCAGATATGTTTCCAACACCCTCTATAGCACTCAAAGCATTTCTCAGCTCTAAAATGCCCTCTTTAGTTTTTTGCTCATTTTGCCCGCTTAGACTAATCTCGATGTCTGAAGCAACAACACCTGCCCCTGGAACTTTAACAACTAACTCTTCATAAACCAGGTCACCCTTGTCTCTTAACTTTTTAAACGGTTCTATTAGCTTTTCAATGTCTTGAGCGATATCTTTGCCGTCTCTATTTCTCTGCATTCTCTCTTTATCGTATTCTATTGACAGATAAGGGCTGATATATTTGTCAAAAGCATTGCTAGGCGCGCGTTCTTTTAAATCAATAAATATATGAAAAAGATTCTCACCCGTCTCAGCCATATTTTTAGCATCGAGTTTAAAGCCTATGACTGAAGTAATAGAAGAAACCTCATCATTATCCACATTAGCTAATAACTTCTTTTCTAAGGATGTAATAATAGCTTCTGTATCTTCTAGTTCACTGTTAATATTTACTTTACCATATACATATATTTGTGTATTGTCAAAATCAGGAAATAATTGAAATTTGGAATTTTTTATAAATACAAATGTCAAAGACAAGATGGAAACGACCATAACTATAAGTGATATCCATTTTCTTCTAAATACAAAATGTAAAATTTTGTTATGCCAAAATCCAAATTTTTTCCAGATTTTTTTTGTAAAGCTCTCATCATGTGAAACTCTCAAGAAGTCGTGAGCATGTAGAGGCAAAAAATAAAATGCTTCAAAAAGTGAAGCGAGAAGTAAAACTGTAATCATTATTGGGATTATCTTTATAAACATTCCCATCTCGCCTGTTAGTAAAAGCATAGGCAAAAATGCAAAAACAGTTGTCAAAGTAGCCGTTAATACTGCTGGAAACATTTCACTTGCTCCAACTATAGCAGCCTCTCTTCTATCCATACCGTTTTCTAAATGTCTGTATATATTTTCTGCAACAACAATAGCCTCATCAACGAGCATTCCAAGTGCTATTAACGCTCCAAGAAGTGAAAGCATGTTTAGAGAGTCGCCCATAATCTCAGTGACTATAAGACCCATCATAAAACTAACAGGTATACCGATAGCCACAACCATTGCTATTCCACGATTTATAAAAATCAACATTGCAATAGAAACAAGCATAAGCCCGAATGTTATATTTGCAAAAACTGTATTTAAACGATTTTTTATCCAGATAGATGTATCCGTATATATTTCATATTTCAAATCCGGATACTTTTGAGTATTCTCTTTTAAGAGTGCTCTAATCTGCTTTACGAGTTCTATAGAGTTGCCATCTTTTGATTTGGCAATATTTAGAGATACATTTCTAATGCCATTATAGTGAGAAAGTTCAGCCTCGTCACTAAGCTTAAACGATACATCCGCTATATCGCCTACACGAACTCTGACATCCCCAACACCGATGATTGTACTCTCAATGCTCTCTTTATCTTTTTCTCCATTATATGTTGAGATATAAAGATGTGAGCCTCTCTCTTTAATAGTACCTATTGGAAATATAGAACTTATATTTTGCAGCGAAGCTACTGCTAATGTCGGCTGAAGTCCTAAGGCTAAAAGTTTTTGCTCGTTTATCTTTATTACTAGCTCATCCTCAGCATCACCGCGAATAGTTATCTCACTTAGGTCTTTGAAGTTGCTAAGCTGGCTTTTTAACTCTTCTGCCCTATCTAACAACTCTTTTTTACTTTTATCTCCGGCTAAGGCTATAAGCACTAAGGGAAAACTATGTAATCGTATTTTTGCAATTGGCTCTGCCATATCAGCAGGCAAATCTTTTTTAACACTACTTACTACATCTTTTACATCATTGAGTACATTAATATTTTCAGAGCCGGCTTTGATATCTGCAAGTATTATAAATGAACCGTTTTTGATTGTACTTTTGATTGTATCAAGCTCATCAATGTTTTTTAGATCATCCTCTATTGTTTGAACAACCATCTTGTCAAGTACATCTGCGGAAGTCCCAGCATAACCACCGGATATCGTCACTTTATCCATAGTCATAGGTGGAAATATCTCTTTTGGAATATTCATATATGCCAAGATAGACAGAGAAAGTATAAAGATAAGAAGTATATGATTTAAAAGTGGTTTATCAATTGCAAACTCTAAAAAACGGCGAATCATACTATATCTTTAAAAAAGTGTATCAAGTATTTGATTTTTAAATCGAATTGACTCAACAGATGAGCTTATTACTTTATTTTCTTCTTTAAGAGTATCATATTCACCTTTTAACTTTGAAATATCTCTACTCATAAAATATATCTGCTGTTGGATATATATCTTTGGAAAAAGTATTACCGCAACAAGCAATACACTTAACAAAACATATAAAAGATAATTAAAATCAAGCACTTTTTTTGGATTAAGAACTACATCAATTTCATTTAATAATTCTATCTTTTCACTCATTTATATTATCCATTTGAAAAACTCTCATTTTAGCACTTCTGCTTCTAGGGTTTTGTCTTAACTCATCATCTTTTGCCATTATAGGCTTTTTTGTTAAAATCTTCCCAAGTGAATAATCATTTGTACATGTACATCTCATTGCTTCACTCGGGCAGATACAATTTTTCTTCCAATCACTAAACGCTTGCTTGACAATTCTATCTTCTAAAGAATGAAAAGATATTATAGCGACTTTCGCATTTAAAAATTTTGCATCTTCTATAGTCTTTAAAAGTGATTTCAACTCACCCAACTCATCATTAACCTCTATACGAATCGCCTGCATTAAAAGTGTTGCTGGATGAATTTTCTTTCCATGAGGCATTAATGGTTTTAAAGACTCACCAAGCTCCTTTGCAGAAGAAAATGGTCGGTTATTGACTATATGTGATGCTATTTTTTTATAGTTTCTCAGCTCACCATAATCTAAAAGTATTTTCTCAAGTTCGCTTGTAGAATATTCATTTACAACTTCAGCAGCATTTAACATTGCTTCTTTATCCATTCTCATATCAAGGTTATCACTCTCGAACGAGAAGCCTCTCTCTTTTTGGTCAAGTTGAAGAGATGAAACACCTATATCTGCTAATACGCCCTTTATATTATTTATATCATACTCTTTTACAATATCTTTGATCACTGATGAAAAACGACCTTTTTTTATCTCTACTCTATCTCCAAATTTTTTCAACCTTGTAGTTGAAAAATCTATGGCTGTTTGATCTTGGTCAATTGCTATAAGTTTTATATTTGGATTTTCTTCAAGAATCATAGAAGAGTGACCACCATAGCCCATCGTGCAATCAATCACTATCCCATCTTCTATATCTTTAAAAACTTCAACAACTTCTCGATATAAAACTGGAACATGTGGGGTGTTTTGCATATAAGACCTATGATATTTTTACAATATTATACATTAAGTTCGTTAAGTTTGTTTAATTTAATTTTAATTATAGTACCATTAAACAAAAAAAGTGAAAAAAATGGAAGCAATAATTAATGAAAACTTAATAGAGGTTCTTGCAGGAGTTACTGCTGTAACGCTACTTGTCTTATATATTTTTCTTAAAATCTCACAGAAAAAAGTTGATGTTAAAACAAAAAAAGAAGAAATCAAACCAGAAGAAGCAAAGGTAGAGACTCCAAGTAAACCTGAGCAAAGTCCAGAAGTTGAAATATCAACTGCAACAAAAAAAGTTGAAAAAAGTGCTTCCACTGAAATCAATAGAAAAAAAAGAGAACCTGTTTATCATGACAAGATTGTAAAAGATGACTTTAAAATATTTGAGGGTGTTAAAATCTTAGTAGCAGAAGACAATATTATAAATCAAAAAGTTATTACTGCTCTTTTGGCTGACTCAGGCATAGAAGTCACTATAGCAAATGATGGGCAAGAAGCTTTAAATATACTAGAAAATGACAATGATTATGCAGTTATTCTAATGGATGCGCATATGCCAAATATTGACGGTTTTCAAGCCACTAGACTAATCAGAGAAAACAAAAATTACGACCATATACCAGTTGTAGCTCTTAGCGGAGATACTGCAGCAGATGATATTAAAAACATGATGAATGTCGGCATGGAAGCACATCTTGAAAAACCACTAAAAATGGATGCTCTTTATGATGTACTATACACTTACACTACAGGTAATGAAAGTAAAGATACATCTGCTCAAAATGATGAAATACTTGAGTTTAATATTGAAAAAGGCTTAGATATATGTGGAGGAGATAAAGAGTTTTACCTGGAAATTCTTAATGATTTTATGTCAAAATACACTGACTCTTCAGAAAAAATTCAAAAATATCTCAACAACAGCGACAGTACGAGTGCCGATAAAATACTCTTAGATATACTCGGCGTTGCCGCAAATATTGGTGCTGATGCACTACATGATTCAGCCTTGGCTTTAAAAAACAGTATTGCACAACCTAATGATTTAGAGTACATCAATAAGTTAAAAACTTATAAAAGATCTCTCAGTCTTGTTATTGAAGAAATAAAAGCCTACAAAGTTCTTTAGAGTCATTCATCCTCTAAAGATTTCTTTACATGTACTAGCGTGACAGTGCTTTTTTTACATGCTCGTCAGCCATAGTGACATTCCACTCAGGCTCCCAAACTAACTCTATCTCTACCTCTTTTATATTAGCCATCTTTTGAACTGCTTCTTTTACCCACTGCTGTATAAGTTGATGCATAGGACAAGCTTTTGTTGAAAGAGTCATAGTCACATGTACATTTCCTTCATCGTCACATGAAGCGTCATAAATAAGCCCCATCTCAACAAGGTTAAAACCAACTTCCGGGTCGATTACATTTGATATAGCTAAAAATAATTCTTCTTTTGAATACATTTCTTAATTCCTTTATTTATAATTTATCATAAAAAACACACTTCTAACTAAGGCTAATGCGCCCATTAGTAAAAATGAAGCACCTGCCTTTATGAGAGCGTCATCTTGAAGTAAAATTGCGATAGCAATCACTAGCACCCCAATTGCAGAAAAAACAAACTGCGCTGATGAGCTTTTCTTTGGAAGCATATCTGTTAACATTGGAACTTTTTCTTTTCCGACAAGCGGTGAAAATCTTTCAAACCACACAAGAAATGGAATAATTTTATATACATGTCCTGTAATAGCAAATCCAAAAAAACCAAAAAATATCAACCAAGCAGAACTCAAAAGCAATGGTTCAAAATCAAAAATCAGATAAGCAGCAGCTAGAAACAAAGCTGCAATCATAGAAAAATATGAGAATAGAAGCGATTTAACATATATATCTATCTCTTTTCTAGCTCTTGTTTTATAGATAGTCTGCACCATGTAAAAATATACAATGAGCGATAATATTGATAAAATATAGCCAATATAATTTAAAATTTTTAACTCTATAAATGAAGATGATACAACTATCAAAACAGCAACACTCATCATAGCCATAGCTATTTCTAGTGGTTTTTTAGAAAATCCATGTGAAAGTCCAAACATTGGAAGCAACACAACTGAAAGTCCCATAAGAGTTATAGTTATATAACCTCCTATTACTAAAAATACATGACTTCTAAGAAGCGCATATATATCTGTTTCTATGATTCCTGCGTATGTTAATGCCATAACAAGACCAAAGATTATTCCAAAAAACAGAAATATATTTGAGATTAAAATACTAGTTATAACAAGATTTAATTTTTCAACTTTTTTGATTGTTAAAAATATCTCCATAACAAATATCATCATCGAGATTAGGACTACAGTACCACCATAAGGAAGAAGTTGTGGATAATTTAAAAATCCTAAAACCATTAGTATGGTTCCGATTGACAGAAGCGGCCATATAGCATAAAAAAGTTCTACACCAAAATGTCCCACTTCCAAAACCACAGGCACTAACTGAGCCATTGCACCAAAAATTGTCATCATAACAAATCCAAGTAAAAAAAGATGAGTTAGACTCAATACCTTGGTATCTAAAAGTGATATATTTTCAGCGGAGAAAAAAAATAAATATATGATTGCTGCCAAATAAAAAAAACTCCCCAATATAAAAAAGGGAGATATTAATTTAAATGGAGGTGCAAAATCTTGCGAAACTGAAAACATTAATTATTTAATGACAAGCATTTTGTTCAAAATCTGTATTTGCAGCTGAAGAATTATTACTTGTAAATGTAATTTTTACTAAACCGCCATCAACTTCTTGGGCTTCATGAGATATATCATCTTCAAGTTTTGAAAACAATCCACCCGGTGTTTTATGGTTAATCATAACAAGCTTATTGTTTGTTCCTTTTATAAGTCTCAAGCCACTCATTGCATTTACCATTGGATCAGGAGGACCGCATTTTGATGTATCAAAATAGTAAGTACTCTCTCCATCTTTTTTTAACTCAAAAAAATCTACCGTTGCTCCGGCAACTTCTACTTTAGAAGCTTCACTTGGTATTAAAGACATGTTTATAATCCTTTGTTTTTATATATTTGATTATATTGTATATCTTTGCTTATTTAGTTGATGTGTGTCAACCTTTGCTAACAATTATCTAATTTGTCCGCTTCCATAGATTTTAAACTTATAAGTAGTGAGTCCTTCTATCCCCATTGGTCCGCGAGCATGAAGCTTATTTGTGCTTATTCCGACTTCTGCACCGAAGCCAAAAGCTCCGCCATCTGTAAAACGAGTTGAAGCGTTAACATAGACAGCTGCTGCATCAATAGCATTTAAAAATTTCTCTGCTGCAGATATATTTTCAGTTATTATAGCCTCAGAGTGACCTGAACTAAATTTAACTACATGTTCAATTGCTCCATCAACTCCATCAACCACTTTTATATTTAATATATTTGCTAAATACTCAGTATCATAATCTTCGTCAGTTGCATTTGCAACATCTATAATTGCCTGAGTCTCAAGACAACCTTTTAACTCTGTATGGGCTTTATCAAATTCTGCTTTTAACTTTACAAGTGCTTCTGATGCTATAGCTTTATCAACAAGCAGAGTCTCCATAGCATTACAAACACCTGGTCTTTGAACTTTTGCGTTTATTGCGATAGCTATAGCGTTATCTAGCTTTGCATCTTTGTCTATGTAAGTATGACATTGTCCTTTATCGTGCTTTACAACACTCACAGTTGCATTATCACTTACATATTTTATAAGCCCTGCTCCGCCGCGGGGAATAATCAGATCAACATACTTATCCATCTTTATAAGTTTTGCTACACCCTCTCTTGATGAATCGGGGATAAGCGACACCAAAGATATCGGCAAATCATTTTTAGCTAAAACAGCTTGCAAAACTTTTGCAATAGCTTTGTTTGAATTTTCAGCTTCTTTACCGCCCTTTAGGACACATACATTTGAACTTTTAAAGCACAGGGCTGCAGTGTCTGATGTTACATTTGGACGAGATTCATAAATGATACCGATAACACCGATAGGGATAGATACTTTTTCTATCTTTAGTCCATCTTCTGTCACCCATCCATCAATAACACGGCCAACCGGCTCTTTAAGCGCTGCTATCTCTTCTATTGCCACCGCCATCGCATCAATACGACTCTCATCTAAAAGCAGTCTATCTTTCAAGGCTGAACTTAAGTCATTTTTATCTGCATCTGACATGTCAATAGCATTCGCCTCAAGCAAATCCATAGTGTTGCTTCTTAAAGCTTCAGCCATCTGTCTTAAAATTCTATTTTTATCTGCTCCGCTAATCGTAGATAAAACCCTACTCCCGCTCTTAGCTTCTTTTAAAAATTGTTCCATATTTTCACCTTTGTTCTAATAATGCTATACTACCATAAAAAATTTAGGACTACTATGAAAACTATCACTTTTATCGGAAACGGAAATATGGCGCTTAGCATTGCTAAGGGTTTAAAAGAAAGTTACAAAATCGAAGTTATTGGCAGAAGCATAGACAAACTAAATAAATTTGAAGATGAACTTGGCATAGAAATAGATAAAGCACTTATGGATGATTTCAGTATTGAAAACAAAACCGTGATATTTTGTGTCAAACCTGTTAATGTTGAAGAGGTTGCTGCAAGAATCAAGGGTAAAGCAAGAGTTGTCTACTCGGTTTTAGCCGGCACAACTATCAGTAAGCTAAAACACAATCTACATCCAAATGCTGTTGTAAGAGCTATGCCAAATCTTGCTGCAAGTATTGGAAAATCTATGACTACACTTACCGGTGATGAGGAGTTTAAAGCTGAAGCCAAAGAGCTTTTAGGTGCTATTGGAGAGACACTTTGGTTATCATCTGAAAAAGAGTTAGATATTGCAACCGGTCTTGCGGGAAGCGGTCCTGCCTATTTAACACTTATTGCCGAAGCCTTGGCTGATGGTGCTGTCAAACAGGGGATGAAAAGAGCTGATGCCATGGCAACTATGCGCGGCCTTTTTGCCGGATTTGGTGAACTTATACAAGATATCCACCCTGCACTATTAAAAGATGCTGTTATGAGCCCAGGCGGAACAACAGCAGCCGGTTATGGTGCATTAGAAGATGGAAATGTTAGAGCTGCTTGTATAGACGCTATTGCACAAGCTTATAAAAAAGCTACAGAGCTTTAATATTACAAAATATATATTATTTTTTGTTTAGCTAATATTTATCACAATTTTGCTACAATCTCCATAATAAATATGGATGGAAAATATGCAAAAAACAAAAGAATATGACAAAACAAAAGTTGAGTATGCTAGTTTCATAGCAAGATGGATAGCTTTTACCATCGACAACGCGTTGTTTGCTATTTTTACAATTATACTTATTTTCCCATTTCCTGATTTTGAAAACTCATTCAATGTGGGACTTTATAGAATTTTTACAACTCTTATTTTGATTTTTTTAATGATTACATTTTGGGTAAAGTTTGACGGTGCTACGCCAGGAAAAAAAATAATGAAAATAAAGATTGTAGATGCCGACACGCTTCAGACTATTGACTATAAACAAGGAACTATAAGATTCTTAGGGTATATATTATCAAGTATAATTTTTCTTTTTGGATTTTTAATGGTGATTTTTCGTAAGAGAAAACAAGGACTCCATGACATTGTTTCAAATACTATCGTAGTAAATTCTGACTCACTTGTAGCCCTAGAGCAATAAGTGTAAATTTATTGCTCATAAGTTAGTTATAAAAACTTTAATATCTCTTTTTCTATATCTTCTTTTTCTATAATTGTACTTTGTACAATCTCTTTAGAAAAAAGTTCCTTGACCATAGCCGGGATTTCTAAGTTTGCTTCTTTTGAGATAGACTCTAAAGCAATGATATCTTCTGCGTCAACTTCACCTGTTAAAGCATTGGCAATTACAGGTGAAAACTTTGTCCACTCGGCAGTTGAGTAAGCGATAGTTTTTATCTCTGGGTTTGAGCAAGTCTCAAAAGATTTAATACATGTAGCAGTATGCGGGTCCATAAGGTAATTAAAATTTGTAAAATAATCTTTAATATATGCTTTTCCCTCATCACCGTTACAAAAATCGGCATCAAAACTATTTTGCAGTTGTGCAAGCTCATCGCTTGTCAATTCATAAAAATTTTGATTTTCCAAGTCTTGCATAAGTTCTCTTGTTCTATCATCTCCAAACATGTCATAAAGAATTCTCTCTACATTTGATGATTTTAAAATATCCATCGCCGGAGAAGTGGTTAAAATTACTTTTGAGTCTCTTAAATCATACTTTCCGGTTTTAATAAGTTTAGTTAAAACATTGTTTTCATTTGAAGAGATGATAATTTTTTCAACTGGAAGTCCCATTTTCCAAGCATAGTAACCACCAAGAGCATTACCGAAGTTTCCGCTTGGAACATTTAAGTAAACCTTTTCACCCATAGCAACAGCATCTTGACGAACTAGCTCTAGATAACTGTGAATATGATAAATAATTTGAAAAATAATTCTTCCAAAATTTACAGAGTTAGCAGCTGAGAGAGAGACATGCTTCTCTTTTAGCGCAGCTTTAAAGCTATCAGAAGCCAAAAGTCTTTTGAGTGCATTTTGAGCATCGTCAAAAACACCGTTAATCCCGATAACTTTCAAGTTTTTTGCATCCTCTGTAACCATCTGTAGTCTTTGAACATCAGAAGTCCCACCATCTGGATAAAGGCAGGCTACCTGCACATTTGCACGATTTTTAAAAGTTTCTAGTGCAGCGGGGCCCGTATCACCGCTTGTAGCAGCAAGTATTAAATAATTTTCATTTTTCTTTTGAGCTATTGAAGATAGAACAACACCAAATGGTTGAAGTGCCATATCTTTAAATGCACGAGTCGGCCCGTGATAAAGTTCACTAACATAAAGATTTTCTTTTACTTTTACTACAGGAACAGGGTTATTTGCATCATCAAATTTATCATAAAGATTAAGAGCCTCATCAATAACACTTTTATCTATGTCAATCTCAAAACGACTCAACATGTCAGATGCCAATTCTTTGTATGATGAGTTTAAATGTTTGTTTAAAAACTCTTCACCGAGGTCTGGTAATTTTTGGGGCACATAAAGACCGCCAAATGAAGCTATAGGGGATAAAATAGCTTCGGAGAATGTAACACTTTGAGGTTTGTTTTTATCGCATCCGCGAGTTTGAATAAAGTTCATATTTTTCTTTACCTAAATTTTTTTGAAATTATAGCAAAATTAGTACTGTTTTAGTGCCTTCTTTTTTTAGGTGACTTATCATACCTCAAATATGAAATAAAAATAGCAATCAATATACAGCTTGCAACAATTTCATAACCAATCATCCAAACTATTAGAAATGCACTTGAATCTAAGAGTGCAAAATTTTCAAAACTTCCTCCAGCTATAAATATAAAAAGGAAAACAAGACCTGTTATATATGGAACTAACAAAAAATACAAAGCGTAAGCAATACCTTCATACCCTTCCGGTACCGTTAAATAATCGCTTAATTCAACCTTTTGTGACGAAAAAGAGCTAGGCTCCTGCTTTTTGGGTTTTCTGAATTTTTCCCCGCGACCGCCTTTTTCAACCATTTGATTGAAATATAAAAGATTGTGATGATGATTTTCAACATCTTCTTTAGAATCCATTTAAAGCTCCCACTACAAATTTATAATAATACTTTTCTAATACATAGTAACCAAAAATGTTTTAAAGTAGTTTTAATTTACTGAAAAAGTCTTATTGGATTGATATGAAATGATTTTTGGGTCACTTCAAACACTAGTTCATCATTAACTCGCCCGATAGTATAACCTTTTTTAATCTTTTTGCCCTTTTTAATATTTGGAGATATTTGAGAAAGATTTGCATAGATGGTATGAAGCCCATTATTATGCTCAACAATAACAATATTGTCCAAAACAGCTGTTTTATCGGCATAAATAACTTTACCGTTAAATACTGTTTTAACTTTTGTATTTTTTTGGCTTGGTTTTAGTGATATAGATTCATTAAAAACTTTTATGCCGTAAATAGGATCTGTATATGTTCCATATTTTTTTGTAATTGTGTATGGCTCAAATGGTGCTATTGTTTTTGCACCTTTATATTTTTTTGTTTTTGCAGCTTTATAGCTGCTGCCGTGTTTTTTTACAGTTGGTAAATCTTTGTCTGAGATAATACTCTTGGCATCAAATGCCTTCGCTCTGGCAGCTTCTTCTTTAGCTTTTTTTATTTCATCTATTTTAATGATATTTAATTTTGCTAGAGTATTTTTAAGAGTGTCTTGCTTTTTTAAAACTTTTTTCAACTCTTTTTTATATGATGCTTTTGCTGTTTTTAATTTTTGCAGAGCTTTTTTATTTTTTGCTTGTGTAGCGATAAGATCTTTTCTTTTTGCATCAATATTCGCTATCTCTTTTTCTAAATATGCAGATTGAGAAACAATTATATCTATGTTTTTAGAATTGTTGTAGAACTTACTGTTTAAATCTTCTATTTTGGCTTTTGCATTTTTGAGCATAAGACTAAGAACCTCAAACTCTATCAAAGACTCTTCATTTGCAGTATACTCTTCTTCTAGTATAATTGATAAAGAGACACTTTGAGCTATTGTAAACGCAAGTTCTTCCTCTAGCTTGTTCCCGTCTTGTTTTAGACTGTTTTGAAGATCTACCAATACTTTTAGCTGTGTAATATTTTCTTTATATGAGTTTGCTTTACTTTCTAATTCTTCTTTTAGCTCTTTAAGATACTTTTGCTGTATTTCAATCTCTTTTTTTTGTTTTAAAATGGCCTTTGCGTTTTGGTCCATCTTCTTATTTAAATTATTATAATCTTTTTTATATGTACTTATTTTTGAACTTGTTTTCTTTATCTTTGTATCAACACTGCTATTTGCTTCTAGAAGCAAAAATGATAAAATTGATATTATTAATAAACGAATCATACCTCTTCTTTATGCCCTAAAACTATCAAAGATGCTAAAACAACAGAAATAGACATAGCAACTCCTAAAATCAGCAAAAAGTCCTCTACTGGGTTAAAAACAACTATACTGATTCCTATATTATTAAACTGCTCAAGCACCCAAGGCAGCGAAGAGACATATAGAAAAACTCCAAATGCCACAACGCTTGCAATAAGTGCATCAACTATTGCTAATCTAAAAAGCACTGCTGAACGAAGCCATGTTGCTGCGCCAAAAAGCCCCATAATACTCATGCGCTCATTATGTTTATATTGCCAAATTCTAAGTTCTTTAAAGATAAGCAGTAGCGTTACAACTAAGACAACAATTGCAAAAATAGCAACAACACTTTTAAAAAGGAGCAATAGTTTGTAGGTAGTGTCGTGATTATGTGAAAAATCTTCCACTTTTGTTATAGAGCTTGTACGCAATAAATCACTGGTTAGTTTTTTAACTTCTTTTGGGCTTGGATAGTAGGCAAGACTCAACTTATAAAACTTTGGTAAAGATAATTTCAACAACTCCACATTTTTACTCTGCATATTGCTGTTTAATCTTTTTATGACACTCTCAGGCGAGAGCTCTTCAACACTTGCTATTATTTTGTTTATATCTAAAATAGCACTATTGCTTAACTTTTTTTGACTAACAGCAATTACAGAGTAGTTACTTGCAAGGTTTGCTTTGTATGCATCTATAGACCTATCCACAATAAGAAAAACCTGCATAGAGAAGAGTATACTAAGCAGTGCTATTACAAGTGAGAGATGGTTTTTAATTGACTTCATGAATGCTCCCATACTCTATGTGAAAATGTTTATAATCAACATTCAGATTTTGTGGAATATTATGGGTGACTACTATGACAGTCGTACCTAACTGCTCGTTAGAACCCTCTAATAGTTTCCAAATCAAGTCCGCAGAATACTCATCAAGATTACCCGTAGGCTCATCTGCCAAAATAAGTATGGGATTATGTGAGAGTGCCCTAGCCATAGCGACTCTTTGTTGTTCACCACCGCTAAGTTCTAAAGGATATTTTCCGGTTTGATGATTTAGTCTAACATGTTTTAAAAGTTTATCGACTTGGCTTTGAGCAACATCTTTTACATAACCGTTAATAAGAAGAGGCAACATAATATTTTTATCTATAGTCCACTCTTTTATAAGCTTATAATCTTGAAATACTATTCCTACATGTCGTCTTAAAAAGTTTAACTTTGAACGAGAAACACCGTTAAGTTCTACTCCTCCAACAATCAAACTTCCCTGTTTTGGTTTTAATGCACCAAAGATTGATTTTAATAGTGTGGATTTTCCGCTACCGCTAGCTCCCGTTATAAAGACAAAGCTGCCGGAATTTACGGAAAAATCAATTTTGTTAATAATCGTCTCACTATTTGAGTATGATAAAGATAAATTTTTAGCTATTATAACCTTATCCATGAATAACCTTATCTAGAAATTTATGCGCAAGCAGATTGCTTTTTGACTTAAGCGGTAAAGATGGGAAGTACTCTACACTATCATCTTTTACTATAAGATAAAGATGCTCCGGTCTGTCAAAACTGCCCATAGATATACGAAGCATTACCGCATCTTTAATCTTATAAGCTCTCTCAAAATGAATAAAGCCGCCATCAAACTTTTTTGTTTGACTATGAAGTTTCGCTAAGTCCGTTTTTGAAAGATTGGGTTTAGAAAAAGTGAAATCACCTTCTAAAGAGAGAATCGGAGAATCTTCTTCATTTATCATTGTTACATCATAAATATTTTTCTCCATTTTTTTCCATCTGTCTTCATACTTAGAGCTTATTACTATATCTTTATTTTTATTTATATAAAGAGTAGTTTTATTAAAGGCTATAAATGTCTCATAAGAGTAAGCATAATAATTTTCACTGTCTGTTCTTAACTCTAGCTGTCCTCCGACTTTAAGCACTCTTCTTGCTTCTTCAATAAATGTGGTAGAAATAACTCTTCTGTGGGGTTTTTTATCCCATGGAACTGGGAAATGAACATAAATCTTTCCCACAATATTAGATGGTATCAACTCCATAAAAAGCCTTGCATCATAATCAAGCACAAGCAAGTTGTCAAGTTTTTGTATAGTTATCTGCTTTAACACCTGTTCGATTGAGGGTCTGTGTATCTCGATACCTATAAAAAGAATTTCAGGATTATTCGCGGCTTGATGCAGAAGGTGCCTGCCCGAACCAAAACCAACCTCAACTCTTAGCTCTTTATCTGTAGTAAAACTTGAAGCAAAATATTCTATGTTTTTTAAAGCATTTACATCTTCAAGATGCACATTTTTTTCCTGTTCTGGTACATTTGAAGCTATAACATTTAGATTTGCTTTTTTTGCGTAAGCTAGAAGTGCTTTATGCACATTATATATAGAGGCCGGTCGAGTTAATTTGTCTGATTTTAAAAGACTTCTATTCTCTTCCTCTTTAAGCAGCAGAAAAAAATCATCACCCTCAACAGTAACGGCAATTAGTTTTTCATTATTATGGTTTATATTATCTGCTATAAAATTAAAAGAGACTCCATCATGCTCAGATGGAAATGTAATCTCTTTAAATTTTTCTATATGTAAGTGTGGCATCTATCCTCGTTTAGTTAAAGTCTTGTACTGGTGTGATTACATCTTCTTCTTCTTCGTTATTATCATTATAATTCGTATCTACAAAATTTGTTTGTGTTTGTTCTGGCTTATTTAGTTGAATGTTGCCTATTTTAAGTTTAACCTCTATACTAGGTTGTGATTTTATGTCATTTTCATCAACAGAAAACACTTTATAATAATAAACCGATTGTGGACTAATCTCACCATCTATAAATTTGACATCTTTTATGTTTTCAAAATCAACTATCGCTTCATCAAAAAGGCTCTTTTTATATCTTTTTTGTACGATGTAGCTTTTAACTCTTGGGTCTGCATTACTCCAAGATATTCTAACTTGTTCATTAATCAACCTTGCTTCTACTAGTGAAGGTGTTGTCGGTTTTACCAATGTTTTGCCATGAACAGAATAGTTATCATACTTACTCTCTAGTCCATCTCTATCAACTACACTTACTCTATAAAAATACTGTTTTGCATCCTCTTCAACAACATCAACATAAGAATTTCCTTTTAATCCTAAAAGTAGTTTATAATTTCCATCAACATTTGAAGCTCTGTACAGATTATAGTTTAAGAAGTCTTGAGTGTCTGTTTTTTCCCAGCTAATTTTTATTTTTCTAGGTAGGTTAGTTGTTGCTGTTATCTGGGTGAGTTCATTTGGTAATGCTTTTGTAATTACACTTACTTCCTCACTAGGATTTGAAACCATACCATCATAAGTCAATGCTCTAATACGGTACTTATATGTAAATTTATCTTTTAAACCTTTATCTATATACTCTGCATTGAGTCTTCCATCAACGGTCGCTATATCTTTCCATTTTGTATCTTGTAAAGTTCTTCTTTGAATTATATATGATTTTACAATGTTGTTTGTATGTGGTCTCCAGATGACTTTTGCACTCCTTGGCATACCGGCAATACTGTGTATCCATGTGACAGAGTCCATTACAGGCAGAGATGTTATAAGAGTTGTCTCACTTTTATGAGATTCAGCTCCGGCACTGTATGTTTTAAAATAATAGTTATAACTTGTGTTTGGCTTGATTTTTTTATCCAAATAATGAGTAGAAAATCGATTGTCAACTGTATCATAATATTCGTCTTTAGCAGCCGCGCCTCCATCTTCATTGAGTTCAGCTTTATAGATATAAACGCCTTTTACTCTTTGGTCATTTATAGAAGCCCACTCAAGCGCTATTGCATTAGTATCTACTATAGTTCCATTTTTTGTAAGTTTAACAATTGGCAGTGTCTCATCAATTACCGCCTTCTTTTTTGGTGTGGCTTTCGCACCACAACCACTAAGAATCAGCAGTGAAGCTGTGTAGAATGTAGCTAGTATCCATAACTTCATTTATAGTCTCCGTATTAAATTTTTTATTAACATATTCTTTCATATATGCATCAAATGGTGCAACAAATGAAACCTTTTCTTTAGTCGTTGGATGAATAAAGTACATCATGTAAGCATGAAGCAAAATGCGTTCCGATTTCTCTTGTTTTGGGCTTATTCCATAAATATGATCACCAATTATATGACGATTAATTGTTTCTAAATGAACACGAATTTGATGCGTTCTTCCGGTAAACAATTTACAAGCAACTAATTGATTTTTTTCATCGCTTGAGAGTGCTAGATTTTTAAACATAGTTTTCGCATATTTACCTGTATTATCTTCACATGCCATCTTAAGTCTATTGTGCGCATTTCTTGCAATATGTTTCTCAATCGTAGTTATATCATCTTTTAGCGGTGGATTTAACACTGCAATGTAGTATCTTCCCATACTTTTATCCTGAAGCTGAGAAGATAAAAATTCATGAGCTTCATTATTTTTAGCAACAACCATTGTTCCGCTTGTGCCTTTGTCGAGTCTATGTACTATTCCATGTCTCTCTTCGCCGCTTATTGTTGAGAGCCTTATGCCTTTGTGCTTTAGCCAGTCGACTAAAGTTGCTTCTTTTACACTAGGAGCAGGATGCACGGTAACTCCACTTGGTTTATTTATAACCAAAACATCATCATCCTCATAAAGTATCTCAACCTCAAAGTCAATCTCTAAAGCCGGCTGTGCTTGTGCTTCTGGTAACTCGACTCTTACTTTTTGGTCTAGTTTTAACTTAACACCGGCACGAGGAACTTTTTTTTCATCAACATAAACGCACTCTTTTTTAATTAGCTGTGCTATTTGTGAGCGACTCTGCTCAAGTTTTGATGCCAAGAAAATATCCAATCGTTGTGCATTATCGCATATATAATTCTGTATTTCGCCCATTTAAATAACCTTTATGATACAATTTCTAAAACTTTATGGAGTTATAAATTTGTGGAGAATTGATAAGCGTATTTTAGCACAATTTGATTTCTTTTCTATTATTTTAATCATTCCATTAATAATTACTTCCAACTGGCTGATTGGCGAAGTTGTACCAGCTTTGGCACAGAAGCAAACTGCATATGTAGGTGTGGCATTTTTAGCATTTATCGCTGTTTTTTTACTTCCTATTCGCAGAATGAGCTGGCTTATCCCTTTAATATATTGGATAAATATAGCTCTGCTTTTAGCAGTTGAATTTTTCGGACATGCCAGACTCGGTGCACAGAGATGGATAGATATACCATTTATCAATGCTACCATTCAACCATCTGAATTTGTAAAACCTGCCCTTATTTTAATGCTGGCATACCTTATACATAAAAATCCGCCACCGGTACACGGTTACAGAATAAAAGATTTTTTAAAAATAAGCGCCTATATTCTCTTGCCATTTTTTTTAATTGTTAGAGAACCCGATTTAGGTACAGCGCTGGTTCTTCTTCTAATTGGTTATGGAGTGCTTTTTTATATTGGCGTATATTGGAAAATATGGGCTTTTATTGTCGGCGGGATACTTCTTTTTTCTCCTCTTGCATATAAATTTCTTCTACATGACTATCAAAAAACAAGAATAATAGATTTTCTAAGTGAAAAGCCCTCTTATCATGTTCAGCAGTCCATTATTGCTATTGGTTCAGGCGGGTTAACAGGTAAATCAAAAGATGCAGCAACTCAAACACAGATGAGATTTCTGCCAATTGCTACAAGTGACTTTATCTTTGCTTTTCTTGTAGAGAGAAGTGGTTTTTTGGGTGCATTGGGAATTATTCTCATATATGTTATGTTAATTCTTCATCTTATGAGTTTAAGTATATTTAATAATGATTATTATATAAAAGTTGTAACCATAGCCATATCTTTTATGATTTTCATATACATGGGAGTAAATATCTCCATGACTATTGGTTATGCCCCGGTTGTTGGTGTTCCACTGCCAATGTTTAGCTATGGAGGAAGTAGTTTCATAAACTTTATCATTCTTTTTGCAATTATGCAAAATCTAATCACTTTCAGATATAAAGACATGTATGATGGTCGAGGGACAAAAAGTTTTTTATAGTTGGGGTGTTGATTGATACAGATAAGAGATATTGATGATTTTTATGAGTGGCGCGGTGGACGAGACTCGAACTCGCGACCCCCTGCGTGACAGGCAGGTATTCTAACCAACTGAACTACCACCGCACTCTAAGAAAAAAATTAATAACCAATAATTAATATTGTTTTTTGTATTAGGCAAGGCGCATTTTAACGAAGCTTAGTAAACTAAGCGGGTTGAAATTCAACGAAGCGTAATGCAAAAAATGGTGGGCACTACTGGACTCGAACCAGTGACATCTACCTTGTAAGGGTAGCGCTCTACCAACTGAGCTAAGCGCCCATTTTTTCAACTTTTAAAGCACCATTTTGTGGCGACCCCTAAAGGATTTGAACCTCTGTCCCTACCATGAAGTGATAGTGTCCTTGGCCACTAGACGAAAGGGTCACTTTCATAAACAAAAGGTTTATTCAATAATGGTGGGCACTACTGGACTCGAACCAGTGACATCTACCTTGTAAGGGTAGCGCTCTACCAACTGAGCTAAGCGCCCATCAAGCTTAAAAATTGCTTTTTGAATTTAGTTGTGCTTAAAGCTTTGGCGAAGTGTACTTAAAGTACATGAGTCAAAGTTTTGAGTGCAAATAATCAAAAAAATGGCGCGGTGGACGAGACTCGAACTCGCGACCCCCTGCGTGACAGGCAGGTATTCTAACCAACTGAACTACCACCGCATTCATTATTTTTAAGTTTAAAATGGTGTCCTGTGATGGATTCGAACCATCGGCCACATCATTAAAAGTGACGTGCTCTACCAGCTGAGCTAACAAGACATTTTTCTCTATTTCTTAAGAGGTCGAAATTATAGACAAATAGGTTTCAATTGTCAAGATAAAAAGAGTCAAATTTAAAAAAACATCTCTTTATCTATTAATATGAGCATTTTGATTGCAAATAGCACACTTTGATGTTGTATATAGTTCCTGTCTCCACTCAAATTCAGACGAGCTTCTTGATGTTTTGTTTTTGTTCTAACACTTACATGTATAGTTCCAACCGGTTTCTCTTTTGTGCCGCCGCCTTCGCCTGCTACACCACTGACTGATATAGCATAATCTGCACTGCTCACATTTATCGCACCACTGCTCATCTCTGACACAACTTCATTACTTACAGCGCCATATTTTTCTAGTGTTGTGTTTTCAACTCCAAGCCAATTCTCTTTTAAAGCATTTGAGTAAGTAACTAAAGAGCCGTCAAGAACTTTTGAAGCCCCATTGTTTTTTGTAAAATAGTATGTTAGGAGCCCGCCGGTGCAACTCTCAGCAAATGTAATCCTTTTTTCATTTACAGATAGCCTGTCTATGATGTAGCTGACAACACAGGCGGCTCCGATAAGCTTATTTGGCAACAACTGCTTGGCAGAATGAATAAACTTGGATATATCCCCATATTTTTTACTTCTGACATCAACTCTAAGCCATCCATCGATTAGATTTACAATATCTAATCTCACATCGTACATTTGCGCAATCGGATTAAGCATAGCCGCTGCACTATCTTTATCTTCTTCAAATATATGGATAGTCGCCTTAGAATCTTCAAAGTGTAAAAGTATCTCCGGAAGTTCTTGCATCTCATCTACATGTAGAACATTTGCAGCAGAGTTGTTATGCTCTAGAAGATAACTTCCATTTTCAAAAACACTAACTTTTGATGGGATTAACATACCGTCTTTTAAAATCTGGTTATCGCTTGTAGCTGTACATATTAACTTTCCTATAGTAGAAAAATGATGTTTACTTGTAACGATTAACAACTTAGCTGAAGAATTTAATTCATTTTCTAAGTATAAAAACAGTGAATTATCACTCTCTTTAAAATATGTTATTGAGCTAATAAAATCAGATTTTTGCTCTATTTTTCTAATAACATACTCTTGCAAAGAGGTGTTATATATAAATTTATTACCGATAAATATCACATGCAATTTCATATTGTTTAGAGCCTTTTGTAGCAAATCAATTTCGCTTATTATATCACTATTTATATATTTTAAAGTAGCTTTTAAACCCTTTAAAGATACAATCCAAAAATTTTAAAAACTTTTGAGGTACAGATGGACTACAAAGAGACACTACTTTTACCTACTACAAACTTTGCTATGAGAGGCAATCTTGTTAATAACGAACCAAAAAGATATGCTGATTGGGACGATAAAAAGATATATGAGAAAATGAAAGCTAAGCGCAAAGGTGCTCCTGCTTTTACTCTTCATGACGGGCCTCCTTATGCAAACGGCAACACACATATTGGGCATGCACTAAACAAGGTGTTAAAAGACATTATTGTCAAACACAACTATTTTAGCGGTAAATCTGTTCGTTTTACTCCGGGCTGGGACTGTCATGGTCTACCGATTGAGCAGCAAGTTGAGAAAAAACTTGGCGGTAAAAAGAAAAAAGAGCTTTTAGAAACTGCAAAAGTAAGAGAGCTTTGTCGTGCTCATGCAGCTAAATTTGTAGATATTCAAAGAGATGAGTTCAAGCAGCTTGGAATACTAGCCGACTGGGAAAATCCTTATGTTACCATGGATTTTAAATTTGAGGCGAATATCTACCGTACACTTTGTTCTGTTGCTAAAAAAGGTCTTTTAATTGAGAGAAGTAAACCGGTTTATTGGTCATGGGCTGAGAGAACTGCACTTGCAGAAGCTGAAGTTGAGTATGAAGACAAAGAGTCTCACTCTATCTATGTAGCATTTGAGTTAAGTGACGCAGCAAAAGAAAAAGCCAATTTAGCTGGCAAAAAAGCTGCTTTAGTTATCTGGACTACAACTCCATGGACGCTTCCATCAAACACAGGTATCTCTTTGCATCCAGAGGAAAAGTATGTCCTTACTACTGATGGTTATATCGTTGCTAAAGCTCTCTTTGAGTCACTATTAGAACTAGGCGTTGTAAAAGGTGAAATAGCTCAAGAAGTAGACTCTAAACTTCTTGAAAACCAAGTTGCAACTAACCCTCTAAACGGCAGAACTTCAAAAATCGTTCTAGGCGATCATGTACTTATGGACAGCGGTACCGGTGGTGTTCACACAGCTCCAGGGCACGGTGAAGACGATTACCGTGTTGGATTAAAATATGACCTTGAAGTTGTTATGCCCGTTGATGAGACTGGATGTTTTGATGAGACTGTCGTAAAAGAAAAACTTCTTCCAAATCCTGAGGAGTTTGTCGGTCAGCTTATTTTCAAATGCAATGATAGAATCTTAGAGCTTTTAGGTGATGCTCTGCTTTATGAATCTAAGTTTACTCACTCATATCCACACTGTTGGAGAAGTCATACTCCTTTAATTTTTCGTGCAACTAAGCAGTGGTTTATCTCTGTAGATGAAAAACCACAAGGCGAAAATGAAACACTAAGAAACATTGCTCTTAGCGAAGTGCAAAAGACTCTTTTTTATCCTGAAACTGGAAGAAACAGACTTAAGTCTATGGTTGAAAACCGTCCTGATTGGTGTATTTCCCGTCAACGCGACTGGGGAGTTCCTATTGCATTCTTTAGAGTAAAAGCTACAGGCGAAGTAATCCTTGATGAAAAAGTTCTTAACTTTACTGCTATGGTATTTGAGATGCAAGGCAGTGACGCTTGGTACTCTCTGCCGACAGAACATCTTTTATATCCAGGTTCTGGGTATACGCACGATGAAGTAGAAAAAGTTACTGACATTTTAGATGTATGGTTTGACTCTGGTTCTACTTGGAACTCAGTTTTAAAATCTCGCAACTATGATGCCGGTGAATACCAAGCAGACCTTTATGTAGAAGGGAGTGACCAACATCGCGGCTGGTTCCAATCATCTATGTTCTTGTCTTGTGCAGTTGAGCATAAAGCGCCTTACAAAGCGGTTCTTACTCACGGTTTCACGGTTGATGAAAAAGGTGAAAAGATGTCTAAGTCAAAGGGTAATGTTATTGCCCCTGACAAGATTTTAAAAGAGTACGGTAGTGAGATTCTTCGCCTTTGGGTTGCTTCAAGTGACTACCAAGGTGATTTGAAAATCTCTAACGGCATCTTGAAACAGACATCAGAAAACTATAGAAAACTTAGAAATACCTTCAGAATCATGCTTGCAAATATCAATGATTTGCAAACTCTAACTCCATACTCTCAAATGGGTGAATTAGATAAATGGATTTTAAGTGTTGCTAGAAATGTATTTAACGAAGTTCATAAATCATTTAGCCACTACAACTTTGTTCACGGTATGAGCCTTTTAAACAACTTTATTGTTAATGAGCTAAGTGGAATCTACATAGATATCACTAAAGATTCTCTTTACTGTGACGGTCTAAAAGACGCTAAGAGAAACTCATCTCAAAGCGCTATGGCAATCATGACAAAATCTCTTTTAGTTTTAGTTGCACCGATTTTAACTTACACAGCAGATGAGATTGTAGAGAATGCTCCTGCCATCATAAAAGGTGACGCAACAGATATTTTTGACTTTTTATACACAGAGATAGAAGCAGTTGAATCAAACTTCAAGCCTGAATATATGAATGAAGCTAGAGAAGGCCTTTATGAGATAGTTGATGCTCTTAAAAAAGAAAAAATTATTAAAAATACTTTAGAGTTGGTTTTATATACTGAGTCCACAACAGCTCTTGGCATGGACAAAACTGAAGTAGAAGACTGGTTTGTTGTTTCAGGCGTTACAAGCGGTGAAGCAGAAGAAGAACTTGGTAAATTTACAGTAGATGGTGATGTTTTTGTTCTTGGTAAAGCTACAGAGGCTAAATGTCCTAGATGTTGGAAATACCAAGCTCCAAACGAAGAATCTACATGTCAAAGATGTGAGAGAGTAATTGCATCTACAGACTCAGACTCTAAGAATGCAGATACTGACAGGAAAACACTTGCCTGATTTTTCACAACCTGTTGAGAGTTCATTTATCGTAGCTAGTATTGCCGCAATATTTGCTCTCGTAGCTGTTGGAATACTCTTAGTAAAAAAATTCAAATAAGGAAATTTTGTGATTACCCTAAAAGAAGCATTAAAATTAAATAAAGATGAATTAAACAAATTTAAAGATGAATTAAAAGCAAAGATACAAGCAAGACCAGAATTAAATGCTTACATAGATGTAAACAATGTCGGCGAAGGCGTGCCTATCGCTATAAAAGACAACATCCAAGTAAAAGACTGGTCAGTAACTTCTGGGTCAAACATACTTCAAGGCTATATAGCTCCATATAACGCTACAGTAATAGAGAAGATGACTAAAGCGGGACTAAGCCCATTTGGTAGAACAAATATGGATGAGTTTGCTATGGGCTCAACTACAGAGTCTAGCTTTTACGGTAAGACTCAAAACCCTCACAATGCAGACCATGTACCGGGGGGAAGTTCTGGTGGGAGTGCTGCTGCTGTTGGTGCAGGTTTAGCTATTGCTGCTCTAGGAAGTGATACCGGTGGTTCTATCCGCCAACCAGCTTCATTTTGTGGTATCGTTGGGATGAAGCCGACTTACGGTCGTGTGAGCCGCTATGGATTAGGTGCTTATGCTTCTTCACTAGATCAAATTGGTCCGATGACTCAAAATGTTGAAGATGCAGCAATCTTATATGACATCATCAGCGGTCATGATGAAAAAGACTCAACTTCTGCAAATATGAACGACAAAGTTTCAGACAAATTAGACTCTTCTAGAAAACTCACTATTGCTGTACTTCCCAAGCACATACAAAATGCTAGTGAAGATGTAAAAAAAGCTTATGAATTAGCGGTAGATGAGCTTCTAAATGCAGGTCATACGATAGTAGAACGCGAGTTAATGGACGCTAAGTTTGATATCTCAGCTTACTACATCACGGCAACTGCTGAAGCTACTACAAACCTTGCTCGTTATGACGGTGTTCGTTATGGTAACCGTGTAGTGGGCAAAAATCTTGAAGATACTTTTATCCAGACTCGTAGCAATGGTTTTGGCGATGAAGTCAAGCGCCGAATACTGCTTGGAAACTTTGTACTTTCAAGCGGATACTATGAAGCCTACTATGTAAAAGCACAAAAGACTAGACACATCATCAAAGACCAATACGCTAAGATTTTTGAAGATGTAAATTTGATACTTTCACCTATTGCACCGGGTACTGCGCCTAAATTTGGTGAGCTTAAAAACCCGATGGACATGTACCTGAGTGATCTCTACTCTATCAGTGTAAATCTAGCAGGTCTTCCGGCTATTTCTCTTCCTATCAACAAAGGTAAAAACAGCATGCCTGTGGGACTTCAGCTCATAGCTAAAGCTTATGATGAGCAGACACTCTTTGATGGTGCGCTAAGTTTGGAAAAACAGATCAATTATTAGACAATCAAATTCTAAGGATTAACAATGCAACAATATAACTCTTTAAGAGCAGACTACAAGTTCACAGAAGAAGAAGCTAAAATACTAAAAGATCTGCAACCTAGAATGGAAGAACTTGCAGATCAGTTTATAGATGAGTTTTATGATTACATCTGGGGGTTTGGACAAACTGCTCAATTTTTAAAGAACAAAGATATTATTGCACACCATCGCAAAAAAATCAAAGAGTGGTTTATTAACCTGTTTTGCGGCAAATATGATATGCCGTATTTTATGTATCTATATAAAATTGGTGAGATACATGTAAAGATTGGACTGCCTACTCACTATGTTAATTCAGCTTTCACTTTTGTAAGAACTTTTGTTTTAAACAGCATAGAGGTACATTTTCATAATAAAGAGCAACATCTTAAAGAAATCAATGCTGTAGAGAAAATAATAGATATGAACCTTGATGTTCTCACAAGTTCTTACAGAGAAGAGGAGTTGAGTAAATTTTTATCATTATCTTCATTTGAAAAAACAATTTTATCCGGTCTAAAAAAATTCAATTCTTATGTAAATTTATTTCTTGCCGGTGCATTGGCTCTTGTTGCCTTTTTTGCAATTGGTTTGTTTGTTTATGACATTTATCTGCTGTTTTTCTCCGATATCGGCATAGAAAAAGGCATATTAACTGTTTTAGGAAGTTTGCTGGTTTTATGGGCAGCTATTGAATTGATTCATGAAGAGATAAATCATCTTCAAGGCAAAGGCTTTGCCATTGGTGCTTTTATTATGTTGGCGATGGCGGCACTTATTAGAAAGGTATTGATTTATTCTCTCTCTTCCGAAAAAGTAGATGATCTTTTAATTATCGGTTTTGTTATAGTTAGTTTAGCAATCGCATATTGGCTTGTTGGTGTAAAAAAGAAGGCTAACTCAGTCTAAAAACAAAATCTTGATTTAAATCGTAATTTTTCGTATTATAAATAGCTATAATACTTTAATATTTTTCAAGGAATTATTTAACAATGATTAAATCATATTTTAGCAGAATGAAAGGACATGAGAGATCTTTACCTAGAAAGCCATTTAGTAAAATTATGTGGTCTGGAATCGGTTCATTTATAGGAATTTATCTTGTTTCAATTATTCCTAAACTTATGCAAATAGATATACTCAACAGCATGTTACTTGTGGGTTCTTTTGGAGCATCTGCAGTGCTCCTTTACGGTGCTCCCCAAGCTGATTTTTCACAACCTAGAAACTTGATAGGCGGTCATGTTATATCTGCCATTATTGGTATAACAGTTTACAAATACATCAACCTTGACATCTCTATGTTAGGAGCCATTGCCGTATCACTCTCAATAATAGCAATGCAATACACATGTACAATGCATCCTCCAGGCGGAGCAACTGCACTTATTGCAGTAATTGGAGGCGATACAATCCATGGTTTGGATTACATGTATGTTATATCTCCTATTGCAGTCGGGGCGTTTATATTACTCATTATAGCTTTAGTAATAAATAACCTTTCGAATAATCCAAAAAGACACTATCCAAGAAGTTGGTTTTAAAGAGGCAAAAATGGCTACATATATTAGTAACGGCAAAGAACTTCTTGATGTAGAGTATGATGACATTGTAGAGATAAATGATACTGTTGACGGCATGAGGGTTATCTCAAAAGATGTACGCGAAGATGAGTATGCCGTCTTTATGTTGGAGCCAAACGGCAATATCTGCTGTTATGTCTTTGATGAAGTGTTTATTATCGGAAGAGTTAGCGGTTTTGAAACACTTCCTGATGCTATAAAAGCCTGGAAAAACGAAGAAATCTAATCCTACATGTATAAATAAACATATTTAATTACAACTTATTTTATTGCTTCATAAATAAATAAAGCACTCTATTTTAGACTATACTGATAATATAAATAAAAAAAAATATTTGCAAAAAGGCATAAAAAATGGATGCTAAAATTAAAAACTCTATACTCGCTTCATTAACCGCGGATGCTTATGCTCTTGGTGCTCATTGGATTTATGATGAAGAAGACTTAGATAATTTACCAATAGACTGGCAAACACTTAATGATGCACAATCAATCTGGCATAAAGGCAAGACAAAAGGTGATTTTACTCATTACGGCGATCAGGCTCTTTATCTTTTAGAGTACATGTCAAAAAACAGAGAGTTCAATCAAGAGGATTATTACTCATTTTGGAAAGAAAAAATGTCTAAGTATGATGGATATATTGATGGAGCTACACGCAATGCATTAGTTGAGATGGGTTCAACATCAAGTGACTTGAGCATTTGTGGCCGCATTGCCCCGCTACTTATACATGTATATTCAAAAGAGGAGTTTTTATCGCGTGTGAAAGATTTCACTTCTATAACTCACAACTCTGAGCTTGCTCATTTAGCTTCGCAGTTTTTCGCCGAACTACTTTGGGAATCAAAAGAGAATCAAGATATAAAAAACAATATTCAAACACTAAAGATTAAGTACCCAAAACTTGCAGAGTGGATAGATGAAGGTGTCAATTCTAAAGATATAGATACATTTGATGCCATTAGAGGTTTTGGTCCAGCTTGTGGAATTGACGGTGGCTTTAGTGGTGTAATACATCTGCTGTCAATAGATGATGATTTTAAAACTCTTATGATAAACAATTCAAAAGCCGGAGGAGACAGTTCTGCACGCTTTATGGTCGTTGCACAGATACTTGGTTCTCAAGATGGGTTTGAAAATATTCAAGAGTTAGTGGATGATATAAATGAGATTCAAAAAATAGAATATATGCTCAAATAAACTTCTTGTTAATTTTACATAAAAAAAATATGCTACTATTCACTCAAAATATAATTATTAGGATATTTATTATATGAAAAATGATAGCATAGAATCCAGCAGAGATTGGAATATTATCTTTTTTGCTTGGCTGGTTGCAACTATTGCAACTCTTGGAAGTTTATTTTTTAGTGAAGTAATGGAGTATCCGCCTTGCATTCTTTGCTGGTATCAAAGAATTTTAATGTATCCATTAGTTATTATATTGCTTGTTGGACTCTTTCCGCTTGATAAAAACATACTTAAATACTCTGCACCTTTTGTTGTGATAGGATGGTTAACTGCACTTTATCATAATCTTTTGCAGTATGGAATTATTTCAAAGAGCATAACACCATGCGCTAAGGGAATACCATGCTCGACTAAATATATTAATTTTTTCGGTTTTATATCAATACCAATGCTTTCATTTATCGCATTTTCTATTATATTAGCTCTATTATTTTTATTTTTAAAAAGGAAAAACTCATGAACAAACAAAAAATCATACTGTTGTCGGTGGTATCACTACTGATTTTATTCGCATTTGGAACTTTCGCATATAACAACAACAAATCGGACGAAGCCGCTTTAATTGCTAAAACAAATGAAGAAAAATTCATTAGAGATTACTCAACCGTTGTTGGCAATAAGGATGCTGAAGTAACCTTAGTGGAATTTCTAGATCCTTCTTGTGAAACTTGTAGAGCTTTTTATCCCATTGTACAGGAAATAATGGCTAATTACGAAGGTAAAATAAAACATGTTATCAGATATGCTCCTTTTCATCAAGATTCAGATTATGTAGTAAAACTTTTAGAGGCAACTAAAAAACAGGGTAAATACCTAGAAACATTGGAAGCACTTTTTAGGTATCAAAATCAATGGGTAGTTCATCATGTTCCAAATAAACAAGTGGTATGGAAACTTATGGCACATTTAGGTTTAGATATTGAGCAGCTTAAAAAAGATTTTAATGACCCTAAACTAGATGAGCTAATCAAGCAAGAGGTGTCTGATGCAAAAGCACTAGGTGTTAAAAAAACACCTCAATTTTTTGTAAATGGCAAAATGTTACAAGAATTTGGGCAAAAACAGCTCATTAGATTGATAGAATCAGAACTTTAAAAAAGGATTTTAAATGAAATTTATTTACACATTATTTGCGCTTTTTACTATTTTAGTTTTTACAGGGTGTAATGACAAACCTGAACAAGAGAACACTCCTCCCGTAAAAGAACATACAACTGTAGCACAATCATCATACACTATTGAAGATATTAGTAGTGGAGAGAAGTTTGTGTTAAAAAGAGAAAATGGCGGTTTTGTTGTAGAGGGACACGAAGATAAAGTTATTATGTTTGACATGTATGCTACTTATTGTCCGCCATGTCGAAAAGAAGCACCGCACTTAACAGATTTGCAGGTAAAATATTTAGATAAACTTTTGATCATAGCACTTAATACTTTTGAAGATGTTAGCGATACATACATTGATGACAAGTTTAGATATTCATACGGTGCTTTTTATTTTATAAGTAATTCCAAGCATAACAATATAATTATAGACACAATCTTAAAAGATATAAAATACGAACCGTCTATGCAAATTCCTTTTAAAGTTATTCTCAAAGATACAAAGTATCAAAAATTGACAGATATTTATGGCAATAATCCAAATAATAATTTTTATTTAGGTGCCATTAGCAGTAGTGTAATTGAGAAAGATTTAAAAAAGATTTTTGAACAACCCCAAAATTAGATTTAAGGTTGTTTAAAAAGGTACAATTTTGTACCGCCCGATTGCAACGGTGTTGCAGGCTAAGGGCTTTTATTAACCTCTTTTTAACAAGAAAAAAGATACAATCCAAAGAATTTTAGAAAACAGACTTTTATTACCAAAAGGAAACCAATGAAAATTCGTAAACGCGCCCTAACATTTGAAGATGTATTATTAGTACCACAATATTCAGAAGTACTACCAAAAGAGGTATCTCTTGAGAGCAAGCTTACTCGCAATATCTCACTAAAGATTCCTATGGTTTCAGCAGCTATGGATACAGTGACCGAGTATAAAGCTGCTATCGCTATGGCTAGACTTGGCGGTATCGGTATTATCCATAAAAATATGGACATAGAGACTCAGTGTAAACAAATTAGAAAAGTTAAAAAAAGCGAAAGCGGTGTCATAATCGACCCTATATATGTTCACCCTGATGCTACATTGGCAGAGGCAGATGCTCTTATGGGTGAATACAAAATCTCCGGTGTTCCTGTAATTGACACTCATAATAAACTTCTTGGTATTCTTACAAATCGTGATATGAGATTTGAGAAAAACATGAAAAAACTTGCAAAAGATGTCATGACAAAAATGCCTCTTATCACTGCAGAAAAAGGGATTTCTTTAGATGATGCAGCAGATATTATGCACAAAAACAAAATAGAAAAACTTCCAATCATAGACGAAGATGGATTCTTAAAAGGTCTTGTAACTATTAAAGATATTAAAAAGCGTATTGAGTACCCTAATTCTAACAAAGATGCATTTGGCAGACTTGTTGTTGGCGGAGCTATCGGTGTTGGTCAACTTGACCGTGCAAAAGCACTTGTAGATGCTGGATGTGATGTTTTAGTTCTTGACTCTGCACACGGTCACTCAAAAGGTATTGTAGATACTGTTAAAAAAATAAAAAAGACAATGGAAGTTGATGTAATTGCGGGCAATATTGCTACAGCTGAAGCGGTAGAAGCGCTGATAAAAGCAGGAGCTGACGGCGTTAAGGTGGGAATCGGTCCTGGCTCAATCTGTACTACTCGTATTGTTGCAGGTGTTGGTGTCCCTCAGATTTCTGCTATTGCTGAGTGTGCTGAGGCTGCTAAAAAGCATGGTGTACCCATTATCGCTGACGGTGGTATTAAATACTCTGGGGATATTGCTAAAGCTTTAGCTGTCGGTGCTTCATGCATTATGGCCGGTTCACTTTTAGCAGGGACTGAAGAGTCTCCCGGTGATACCATAATGTTTCAAGGCCGTCAGTACAAATCATACCGCGGTATGGGAAGTATAGGTGCTATGCAGACAGGTTCAACTGACAGATACTTCCAAGAAGGAACTGCAGCAGACAAACTTGTTCCTGAAGGAATCGAAGGTCGTGTGCCTTTTAGAGGAAGTATTGCCGGTATCGTTCACCAGATGATGGGCGGACTTCGTTCGTCTATGGGCTACTGTGGAAGCAAAGATATTGAAACATTTTGGAAAAAAGCAGAATTTGTCGAGATTACAAGCGCAGGACTAAAAGAGTCACATGTTCATGATGTAATCATTACTCAAGAAGCACCGAATTATCAAGTATAATTTATATGTCAAAAAATGAAGTAAGGTATGCCGGCTTTTGGGTTCGCTTTATTGCATCTCTTGCAGATACTCTTTTTTTAGCTCTGCCGGTGGCTATCGTTATCTACATTTTAAGTGATGGAAGCTGGTTTGATTTCTCACAATATCAACAAAATATACAATATGCTATGAGTGGAAACGCAAATAAAGCTTTATCGAATTTACCTAAAATGGATAGAACATGGGAACTAATCAATATTATAGTGCTTCTTACTGTCTATATGATATTTTGGAAAAAATATAAAGGTGCTACTCCCGGGAAAAAATTTGTACATGTTAAAATTGTTGATGCAAAAACATTTGAAGATATAAACAACACTCAAGCTTTAACTCGTTCATTTGGATACATAGTATCTACTCTTGCATTTCTTATAGGTTTCATCATGATAGGTTTTAGAAAAGACAAAAGAGGACTTCACGACTTACTTGCCGGAACAGTGGTTATTTATGATGAATTTCAAGAAAATCCAGATACTTAAAGCAACTTATTTTATATTACTAAATCTATCTCTTGAAGTGTCCCTACTCCGCCATTTTCATTAAGATATATGGAACTCTCTCGCATCTTTGCTATCATAAAATTATCGCTGTTTTGTAACTCAAAATCTGTATTAACTCTATCGAGATAAAGCGCTCCCACATCTTTGTCTTTTAGTCTAAAGAGTTGCTCATTGCCATCTTCATCCTTAGTCCAAATCAATAGCTTTTCAAATACTGCATCATTTTCATCAATCCAGTTATTCTTGTCACTATCATATGCTAAAAGTTCTTCAAAACCATTTCCAAGAGTAGGACCAAATAGTTCACTCCCATCATTAATAATGCCATCACTGTTTTTATCAAGAGCCAAAAAACCGCTTCCTTTACCAACAAAAGAAAACTCATCTTCTTTGCCATCAAGGTCAAGGTCAAAGTTGTGTTTAATATCGCTCATAGTTACTGTATTATTGCCAAAATTTAGTACAAGCGGGTCGATTAGAGCATCTCCAGCTTTAAATGAGATGTTTTCTTGCATTATTGAACTTTTTTGCATTTTAAGTGCGAGTTTAAAATCTATCTCTTTGCCATCTTCAGTGCTTACACTTCCTTTTGCAGAAAATTTTAACATCTCCTCGCGAATCTCAGTACGACTATAGCTGTACTCTACTCCCCATCCAAGTCGCTCTACTTCACTATCTTGTACATGTTGTTTTGGAACTTCTATCTCTGCAGTTTCAGCTTTACGATAAAAAGATATGTTTATTTTTTTGCCAATCAAGGCTTCAAGAGCCCGCAAAATGCTTAGCGTCTTAGAATCAAGCGGCATGTCAAACATATCTTCTTGCAGATAATCAGCTTTTTTTGTATGTTCTAATTTTTTTAAATTATCCGAAGGCTCAAATCTGTCGTTTCTCTGAAGTCGCTCTGGAGCATCTTCATCTCTATTCCATATATTTAAATTTTCTTCTTCTTTAATCTCATGATATTTATGGTGAGAAGAAAAAAGTGAAACATCCGAGTGTTGTATCTTCATAATACACTCCTTGCTTTAAGTGCTTTTCTTTTAAATCGGTAAATTGCAAATATTTTTAAGCGACATTCACATAATAACTGGCTTTTGCTGCTTTGATTGACTTTTTTCCTAAAATATAGTAAAATTTATTATAATTATAATTACAGATAATAATAAAGGCTTTAATATGGAAGTAGCACAAGAGCATAACAGACTAAAATTTTTCCCCGTTATGATGTACGCTATTGTGATGGGACTAAGCGGACTGACTATCACATACCAAAAAGCTGCTCTTTGGCTTGATTTTCCTTTTTTAATTGGAGAAGTTCTAATGTACATCACTACAGCTGTTTTTGTGATTGTATCTTTTATTTATCTAAAGAAATTTTTTAAATACAAAGCAGCTGTTAAAAATGAGTTTTCACATCCTGTAAGAATTAATTTTTTTGCCGCTATTTCTATCTCTATGCTAATGTTGGCAATCATCTACAAGGAGAGTTACCCTGTAATAAGCGCAATTGTTTGGTATCCAGGGACTTTGCTTCATTTTTATCTAACTATGCATACTATTTCTTTTTGGATAAATGAAAATCAGCATATGGATCATTCAAATCCTGCTTGGTTTATACCCATAGTAGGAAATGTTTTAGTTCCAGTTGCCGGTGTCGGATTTGTAGATTTGGGAATATTAGTTTACTTCTTTAGCGTTGGAATATTTTTTTGGATAATTCTTTTTGCCGTAATACTAAATAGAATTATATTTCATAATCAGATGGCTGTTAAGTTTATGCCTACTCTATTTATTTTAATTGCGCCTCCTGCTGTGGGCTTTATAGCATACTTCAAAATGTTTGAGGTTATAGATGTGTTTGCTCTTATGCTTTTTAATATGGCTATATTTTTTACAATTTTAGTTGCTTTTATGTATAAAAACTTTATAAAAATAAAGTTTTTTATCTCTTGGTGGGCTTTTGTTTTTCCAATAGCTGCTATGGCAATAAGTACTATGCTTATGTACAACCAAAATGGTTCTACTTCTTTGCTGCTTTTTTCATATTTTATGATAGCCATAGTCACAATTATCGTATTTATAGTAACATATCAGACATTGTTACACATAAAAAAAGAAGAAATTTGTATTAAGGAATAAAATGAAAAAAACAGTTTTTATGAAAAAGTACCCAGTTTACAGCTTAGAATTATTAAAAGATGAGATGAAAATCTCAAGCACGGATGAAATTATTGAGTACCTTAAGCAAATAATAAACAATCACCCAGTTGCTGTATTTATATCAGTTTTTGATCACTTTACACATACAAAAAATCTTGGCGGAGAGATTATAGATGGGTTGATAGATGCCAAAAATATTATTTTTTGTTTCGGACAGGCGATACCAGATACCAGAATTTTAGCAGCCAGACCAAGAAGCATAGGTATATGCGAGTTTAAAGATAAAATTGTTATTGACTTTTTAGAAGCGCCAAAAGAAGATTTACATGTAGTTATGGAGGGTTGGGTAAAGAGCTTAAAAAGATAAATATTGCTTATTAAAACTAACATTAAACCATTTTGGATAAAATAGCAATACTTATTTTAAAAACAGGAAAATATAGATGAACTTACAGACTAAAGCTCTTCATGCAGGCTACGAAAAAGATTCCCATGGAACAATGGCAGTTCCAATCTACCAGACTACTGCTTATGAGTTTCGTGATTCTGAGCATGCAGCTAATCTATTTGCCCTAAAAGAGTTAGGTTTTATCTATACACGTCTTAACAACCCTACAACAGATGTATTTGAAAAAAGATTCGCAGAGATTGAGGGTGGAGAAGCAGCTTTGGCCACTTCAAGTGGTATGAGTGCTATCTTTTTCGCTATTGCCAATGCTGCTGAGTCCGGAGACAATATCGTATGTGCAAGACAGTTATATGGCGGAAGTCTTACTCAAACTGCTCATACGCTTAAAAGATTTGGCATCCAAGCAAGATTTTTTGATGTTCATAAACCTGAGCAAATCAACAACTTAGTAGATGACAAAACAAAAGTTATCTTTTTTGAATCTCTTACAAACCCTAGTATTGATGTTGCTGACATAGAAGCAATTACAAAAATTGCGAACAAGCATGGAATATTAACTGTTGTAGACAATACTGTAGCAACTCCTGTTTTATGTCGTCCTTTTGAGTTTGGCGCTGACATAACTGTTCACAGTGCAAGTAAATACACGACCGGTCAAGGCTTGGCAATTGGCGGGATATTAGTAGAGAGAAAAGGTCTAGTTGAAAAACTAAAAGCAAACCCTCGTTATGCTCACTTTAATGAGCCGGATGCTTCTTACCATGGTTTAGTATATGTTGATGTACCTCTTCCTCCCTTTACTCTAAGAGCTAGACTTTCACTGCTTCGTGATTTAGGAGCTGTAGTTTCTCCCTTTAATTCATGGCTGTTTATCCAAGGTATTGAGACACTTTCACTTCGCATGAGAGAACACTCCAAAAATGCTCTTGAACTTGCTGAGTTTTTAGAGTCTCATCCTAAGGTTAAAAAAGTAAATTATCCTGGACTAAAAAGCAATTCAAACTATGAAAATGCACAGAAATATTTTGACGATGGAGCTTGTAGCGGACTGCTTAGTTTTGAAGTAGATACTTTACAAGAGGCAATCAAAATAGTAGACGCAACAGAACTTTACTCCTTGGTTGTAAATATCGGTGATTCAAAATCTATCATCACCCACCCTGCTTCTACAACTCATCAACAATTAAATGAAGAAGAGTTAAATGCTTGCGGTGTTCCTGCCGGACTCATCAGAATTTCTTGCGGATTAGAAAGTTCAGCAGATCTTATTGCTGATATAAAACAGGCATTAGAGGCGTAATAATTGTCATTAAACTTAAAAACACACACTGAGCACTTTACCAATCCACTCTACCTAGAAAGCGGTCGTATATTAGAGCCTTACGACATAACCTATGAAACATATGGTTTTTTAAATGATGATAAAAGCAATGTCGTTGTCATCTGCCATGCTCTTACAGGTTCACACCATTGTGCGGGAACTTATGAAGGTGAAACAAAAGCCGGATGGTGGGATGGTTTAATCGGTCCGGGCAAAGCTATAGATACAGATAAATACTTTGTTATTTGTACAAATGTAATCGGAAGTTGTTTTGGTTCAACCGGTCCGATGAGTCCACGGCTTCCACATCACAACGAGTATCGCTATAAGTTTCCGGTTGTCACGGTTAAAGATATGGTTAAAGCACAAAGAATCCTTTTTGACAGACTAAACATTCATAATGTTCATGCAATTATTGGTGGCTCTATGGGTGGTATGCAAGCACTTCAATTTGCTGTTCACTATCCTAAGTTTGCAACAAAAATAATTGCTATGGCAACAACATACGCTACTCAGCCTTGGGCTATTGCTTTTAATAAAGTTGCTCAAGAATCTATACTAAAAGACCCTGATTTTAAACAAGGCTACTACGACAGAGAAGTCATAAAAGAGCAAGGTTTAGCAGGCATGGCGGTAGGTCGTATGGCTGGACATATAAGCTTTTTATCACATGAATCAATGAATAAAAAATTTGGCAGAGAGTATAAAAGGACTGATGGTCTTTATGAACTGTTTGGTAAGTTTCAGATTGAGTCATACTTAGAGTATAATGGCTACAACTTTACAAAATGGTTTGACCCTTTATCTTATTTATACATAACAAAAGCTATCAATATCTACGATTTATCCCGTGGATTTGATTCGTTAGAAGAAGCTTTACAAAAGATAAGTACCGAGTTACATCTAATAAGCTTTAGTAATGATCTACTATTTAAAAGCTCGGAAATGAAAGAGTTAAGTGATGCATTGACTAAAGTTGGAAATAAAAATCACTACTATAAAAATATTGATAGTGATTATGGACATGACGCATTTTTAGTTGAACTTGATAATTTTAAAGATTATGTAACAGATGTTCTAAATAAAACTTAAAAAAAACATAGGAAGCTAAGATGAAAATTTTTATATTACTCTTTATCTTTTTAGCTTCTCTTTGGAGCGCGCAAATTGACGATTTTGCCTCTACTGTCGATTACAAGAGAGATTATAACACTGCTTTAAAAATTGCAAAACAAGAAAATAAGATGTTAATGTTGGTTGTTGTCGCAGATTATTGTCCTTGGTCTAAAAAATTTGAAAATAAAACACTAAAAAACGACTCTGTATCTACTTTAATCAATGAAAATTTTATACCTGTCATTATAGACAAACATAGAGATGAGGGCAGTTATCCAAAAATGTATAAAAGCCCGTTAATCCCTGCTATATTTTTTATAGATCCAAGCAGTGAACAAAGTGTACATAAATCATTATCGTACACAAAAAAAAGAGAACTTATCTATACTATTGATGAAGCGATTAAACTCTTTAAAGTAAAACAAAATGACTAAAAAATTATTTATATTACTGCTGTTGTCTAGTTCACTATTTAGCTCATCGGTATTTACTCTTGACAATATTAAAAATCTAAAATTTCACTTTACAAACAACACATACTTTATGGAAAAAGATGAAAAACAAGAAATTGAAAAATTTATCAAAAACAAGCTTCAAAAAGCAGGTTTTGTATTTGGGGAAGTTGATCCAATTACCTTTGTTGTAAAAGTTAAATCTATAGAAATTGATGAAGTACATGTAATAACTGTTTTTATCGGTTTAGCTGAGGATGTAACTACAAAAAGAATCGATAAAATTGAGACTTATGCCTTTACTTATATGGCAGACACTCTTATAGAATCAGAAGATCCATACGAAGACACTCTTGAAGCGATAGACTTTTTAACATGTCAATTTTTGACAGCTTATGGAGATGATAATGAATAAAAACCCAAATCAATCAATAGGAAGAAGAGATGGCTAAAGAAGATTTTGAATCAAAACTAGACAGTGCCAAAGAAATTTTAGAGACACTTATGAATCCGGAGATAACTCTTCAAGATAGTGTCAAGGCTTATGAAAAAGGTATGAGTGAACTCACCAAAGCACAAAAAATACTAGAAGATGCAGTAATTAAAATCAATGAGATTAAGGCTAAATAGTGAAAGCTGCCGTACTTCAACTCAGCGCTCAGGGAATGAGCTCTACAAAACTATACAACTACATCAGAATTGCTAACAAGCAAGGTGTAAAAGTTTTGCTTTTGGGGGAGTACATCTTAAATCCTTTTTTTAAAGAGCTGCAAACTTTATCTACAAGCATGATACAAGAACAAGCTGCTCATCAGAGCAATACTTTAAAAGAGTTGGCATCAACATACAATATGACAATAATCGCACCTCTTGTTCTTGTAAAAAAACAAAAAGTCTATAAAACAATAGCTAAATTTTCTCCAAGTTCTACATCTTACTACCAACAACAATTGCTTATAAACTATTCTCACTGGAATGAAGAGAAATTTTTTGACAACGAGATGAAAGCTATCGTGTCACCTCTAGTTTTCAAAATAGATGGGTTTAAGTTCGCTGTCATGAGTGGATTTGAACTTCATTTTGATAATATTTGGGCACAAATATCTCCAAAAAACATAGATTGTGTTTTGCTTCCGAGTGTTTCAACATTTGATTCATATGAAAGATGGAAAGCACTTATACTATCCCGTGCATTTACGCATAACTGCTACATCTTGAGAGCAAATCGCATTGGCGCATATACAGACAAAGATTATGACTGGCAATTTTATGGTGATTCTCTTTTAGCCTCACCAAACGGAGAACTATTAGAGCATTTAGGAAACAAAGAAGAACTTATGATAGTTGACATGAGTCACACTGATGTAGTTCACTCAAGAAGGGCTTGGGGCTTTAAAGACTCAATAAATAAAAGGAGTATATTATGATGAATTATTTTCACCGTCAGGTGCAACTGTGGGGAGAAGAGACACAATCTTTGCTGCAAAATAAAAAGATAGCTATTGTTGGTTCTGGTGGACTGGGCAGTTCTTTAAGCTTTGCACTTGGTGCCAGCGGCATCGGTGAAATTCATATGATTGATTTTGATGAAGTATCACTTCACAATATTCACCGTCAAATTGCTTTTAAAATTGGTGATGAAGGCAAAAACAAGGCTCTTATAAACTGTGAATTAATTGAGCAGAGATGTCCATATGTTAAAGCTATTGCACATGAGTGTAGTTTTGAAGAGTTTACTAAAAAAAATGTAGATGTAGACCTTATCATCGATGCTACTGATAACCTACCGACTCGCGCAGAGATTGATACATATACAAAAACTAAAAATACGCCTTGGATTTATGGGAGTGTTGAAGCATTTCATGGACAGGTATGTTTTTTTGATGAATCTTCATTTGCAGATGCATTTAAGATAAGTACGCAGACTCCGGCTGGTATAGCTGCTCCAATAGTTATGCATATAGCATCACTTCAAGCGAATTTAGCTTTAAGGTTTCTAGCTGGTCTCAGCGTTAAAAAAGACTACCTTTATTATCTTTTTTTCAATGAAGAGGGTGAGTTAAATACTCAAAAGTTCGGCCTTCCAAAATAAATCTGAAAAACTAAAAATTAGCCCATACTTGGGCTAACTGAAGATTATAATTTAGAAATATATTCAGACACGGCTTTTATCTCCTCATCGCTTAGTGCCGTTACCTGTCCTTTCATGATGCCCTTCATAGCTCCGCCATATGTTCCGTCTTTATAGCCATTTAGAGCGTTTTGGATTTTCGCACTATCCCAACCCTTTATAACCTGAGATTTTCCAAGTGCTACTTTTGAAGCGTCGGCGCCATGACAAGCCGAGCATGCCGTAAATATGGTTTGACCTGTTCTAGCCGGAACAGCAGCTTTAACTTCTGCAGCAGCAGCTTCTACTTCTTTGGCAACTGTTTCAACTTCTTCGACAACAGCTTCTTCAACTGCTGTTTCTTGCACTTTTTTTTCAACAACTTCTACTTTTTGAGTAGGCTCTTTTGCTGTCTTTACTTGACTTGAAGAACTTTTGTTCTCCTCACTACATGCACTTAAAAGCAGCGCTAAAGCTATTGGTATTACTATTTTCATCATAAAGTCCTTAAATTCTTTTATTGAGGGGATTTTACTCTTATTTATATTAAGTACAATAAAAAACATTAATCTACTTTTTACAATATATATACTTATAAGATTAGTCATAAATTATATGTAAAATTCATTCTACAAATCATCATTAACTTGATGCTAATAGTTTTTAGATATAATTCCGATAATTATAAAGGGCATTAAAAGTATGAATTTTGAACCATATCCATTTGAAAAACTAAACAATTTACTTAAAGATGTAGTGCCAAGTAAAAACTATGAACCCTCAGTTTTAACTATTGGTGAACCACAATTTGAAACTCCTGACTTTATACAAAAGGCGCTTAGTGACAATGCCGCTTTACTTAAAAAATATCCAAAAACTACAGGTGAAGATGAGCTAAGAGTTGCTCAAAGAAATTTTATCTCAAAAAGATTTGGCGTAGACCTTAGCGATGAGCAGATAATTCCAACATTTGGAACTCGCGAAGTACTGTTTAACTTCCCTCAGTTTTTGCTCTTTAACAAACAAAAACCGACAATAGCTTACACAAACCCTTTTTATCAAATTTATGAAGGTGCTGCAATAGCATCGAGAGCCAAAACAATTCATCTCAACCTAAATGAGAAAAATAATTTTAAGCCTGAGATTAATGAAGAAGAATTATCTACATGTGACTTGGTTATTTTAAACTTTCCAAATAATCCGACAACTTCAACTCTAACTTTAGATGAGCTTGGAGTGTGGGTGTTGTTAGCTTTAAAACATGACTTTGTTCTTTTAAACGATGAGTGTTACAGTGAAATATATACAAACGAGCCTATTCCATCGCTTCTTGAAGCATCTGTACATGTCAAAAATACAGATTTTAAAAATATTTTAGTTATCAACTCTATCTCAAAACGCTCATCTGCTCCCGGTCTTCGTTCAGGATTTATTGCAGGTGATGAAAATATCTTAAAAGAGTATATGAAATACAGAACTTACATAGGTTGTGCTTCACCGCTTCCGCTTCAAAGTGCAGCAGCTGCAGCATGGAATGATGAAGAACATGTTAAGACCGCTAGAGAGACTTACAAAAATAATTTTAAAATTGCAAAAGAGATTTTGGGTGTCGAAATACCAAGTGCTACTTTTTACCTGTGGCTTAAAGTTCCTAACCCGATTGAGTTTACAAAGAAATTGTTTTTAGAGTTTAATGTAAAAGTACTCCCAGGTGAATACTTGGCAAGAGAAAATGAACAAGGAATAAATCCTGGTAAAGAGTTCATCAGAATAGCCTTAGTTGAGAGTGAAGAAAAAACAAAAAATGCATTACAAAGAATAAAGGAGTGTTTAGATGAGCGATAAAGTTCAAGAACTTAAAACAAAAGTATTAGAGGCTCAACAAAAATCCGACATAGCCTCACTTTATGTACTCGAACAACAAGCACATGATCTTTTTGATGAAGATACACTTCAAGGTTTTTATGCAAATATTCTTGATTTGGCATTAGAGAGGCTAACTGATACTTTAGAAGCTCACAGAGTTATGGATATGAATGAAGTCCAAGACTTCGCAACGCTTCGTGCTCTATATGAGTATGCTGTAGAGCACTATAGTGCTGGGCAAATAGCAGATGCCAGTGCCTTATTTGAAGTACTTAGCGGGCTTAGCAATGATGAAAAATTTTCATCCGCTCTTAAGTTTCATTGGATTGCTTCTAAAGAAAACCTATCTTTAGACGATTTTATAGACAATATAGCAGATATTGAATCTACTCAAAAAGAAGGGACTTTTTACATAAGTTGTTTTAATAAAGAGGCACAAAAATTGCTAGATAAATCCCAAATAGATGGGGAGTAAGCGGATGAAAATTCATTTTATAGGAATTGGTGGAATAGGCATATCGGGATTAGCGCAATACATGCATTATAAAGGGCATGAAGTTAGCGGTTCTGATATATCTGATACTATCATCACCAAAAATCTTCGTGACTTAGGTATAAAAGTCACAGTTCCTCATAATGCATCTGCAATAACTGACCAAGATTTAGTAGTTCACTCTGCTATTATCAGCCCTGATAATCCGGAAGTTGTAGAAGCAAAAGCCAAAGGCATTGAAGTTCTTGCCCGTCGTGAAGCCCTACTGCAAATTTTAGACACTTCAAAAGTTTACTCAGTTGCCGGAGCTCATGGCAAAAGTACTACAACGGCCATACTTACATCTATAATGAGCGGTTCTGCTATCATTGGTGCAGAATCCAAAGCTTTTGGTTCAAATGTAAGATACAATCCCGAAACAGATGTTATGCTTTTTGAAGCTGATGAGAGTGATGGAAGTTTTATTAACTCAAATCCTCACTGTGCAATCGTAATAAATGCTGAGCCTGAGCATATGGAATATTATGATTACAACTATGAGCGTTTTTATGACTCTTATAAAACTTTTATCAAGTCTGCCCCATGCCGTGTTTTAAATGCTGAAGACCCATTTTTAAGTACACTAAAAGAAGAGATAGATGCCAATTGGCTATACCCGAGCAAAGATATTACAAATATAGAGTTTATACTCATAAATGATGAGCCCCATACAAGGTTTACCCTCAAAGATTTAGGTGATTTTGATGTTTGGGGATTCGGTAAGCATATCGCTCTTGATGCTTCGTTAGCGATTCTTGCTGCAAATGAGTCTATGGATATAGAAAAAATCAGAAAGAACCTGCTTTCGTTTAAAGGTATCAAAAAACGATTTGACATAGTCGGAGCAGAAAAAGGCAGCGTTATTATAGATGATTATGGGCACCATCCAACTGAGATAAAAGCAACATTTGAGTCAGTTAAAGAGTATGCACTTTTAAAAGGTTTTGATAAAATTACAGCTATTTGGCAACCGCATAAATATTCTCGTACTATAGATAATCTTGAAGAGTTTATCAAGTGTTTTGAAGGTGCGGCTGAGTTAATAATCCTGCCTGTATGGTCGGCCGGTGAAGCTAGCAGAGATATTGACTTTAAAGAGAAGTTTAAACGGTATAATCTTACAATGGCAGACAATATTACAAGAGCAAATAACACTATTACTGTCATAAAAGACAAAGAAACACTTAAAACTTTGGACAAAGGTCTTATCATAGGCTTTGGTGCCGGAGATATTACTTATCAAATTAGAGGAATTGCTTAATGGCTTATATCGCTGGGTTTGTAATTGTTGGATTTTTCTTTTTAGCACTACACTATTTTACTGAACTTACAAAGTATCAAAAAAGTTTAATTACTGCTGTTGTATTGGCAATTGTATTATCTGCAATCGCCTATAACATATACTCTACTTCTCAAAGAGAAAAGATGCTAAATGCTGTTATGAAATATAATCAAAATAAAACAATTATATGTGACGGCATTGAAGTTAATAATGAAAATTATACTTTAAGCATAGGAACATACACTTTTATTGGCAAAGAAAATACTCCTAATTATGGACGAATGATCAGTGCTTCTACTTGTGAGTGATTAAATTTCAATATTTAACAACATTTTTTGTATTATTTAGATATAATGTTTGCGATGAAAGATGATTCAAGTTACACCTTTAGACTGCTTTGCATTGACGACCTCCGGTTTCCAGTAAAATTCACCTAAAAATAAAGCTTCATATTAGATTTTCAACCACTTCAGCAATGAGGTGTATTAAACACAAAAGGATTTACAATGGCAGCATTAGTAAACGGAACAGTTAAATGGTTCAACAGCGAAAAAGGTTTCGGATTTATCGAACAAGAAGATGGTGGTAAAGATGTATTCGTACATTTCCGTCAAATTAACAACTCAGGTCACGGTCGTGTATCACTAGACGAAGGTCAAAAAGTAACTTTCGAAATTGGTGAAGGCGAAAAAGGCCCTCAAGCAGAAAACGTTACAGGTCTGTAATTTTTTCATTGAGCAGATTTTTCTGCTCAATATTCTTCATATAAACTCCCTCTAAATCCCAACATAATATAAATTCAGCTAAAATCTCTTTAATAAAGTAATTAATTAGGTATAACAAAAAAATTATGGCAATAGACAAAACTTCTAAACTAGATTTACTTATCAACCAACTTGATTTAACTGACCATATTGAGCAATTTAAAAGCTTTTTCTCAAGAGAGAGTTCTCTGTACATTGAAGGAGACCAAGAGCTGCACTATCGCTACATAAAAGCATTAGACAACATTGAGTTTAAAGCACCTCCTAAAGTAGCTGATTTATTTACCGTAAAAGCACATTTAAAAAAGCACGGTGTTTTAAACTTTGAACAGATATTTGAGATTGTAAAAATTGTCAGATATTTTCGCTATTTTAAAAGCCGTGAACTAGATGGAATCATTGGCGAATGGATGAGTAAGTTTATAGTTGAAGAAAAATTCAATGAAGTTGAGAAGTACTTCACACATGATGGTAAATTTGAAGAGAACCTTGATGAGACACTTTTTGGCTTAGGCACAAGAATAAGAGAACATAAAGCTAATATGAGCGGCTCCTTAAAGAGACTTATGTCAAGTGCCAAACTATCTTCATATCTTATGGACACTCAGGTTCATTTTATCAATGATGAAGAGTGTCTGTTAGTTCGCGGCGGTTTTAACCATGTACTAAAAGGCGCAGTTATTGGCAGAAGTAGTAGTGGTGGTTTTTATGTCTCTCCTGATTCTATTTTAAAATCAAAAGAGCAGATACGCTATATAAACCAAGAGAGAGAAGCTATATTTTATACATATGCAAAAGAATTTTCTTCTAAACTAGCTGAGCTACAGCCATTTATAAACTTTATTGACAAAGAATTTACAAAGTTTGATAACTACCAGGCCAGGGTCCTGTTTGCACGCTCGAGCAATCTTCAGATAGTAAAATCAAAAAAAGATTCTAAAATAATTTTAGACAGCTTTATACACCCTGCTCTACATAATGCAAAACCAATACATGTAGATTTTTCTAAAAACATACTTATGATAACCGGTGTTAATGCAGGTGGTAAGACTATGCTTTTAAAATCAATACTCTCAGCTGCATTTATGGCAAAATATATCATACCTATGAAGCTCAATGAGAACAAATCATATGTAGGAAGTTTTAAAAATATTTTGGCAATCATAGATGACCCGCAAAATGTCAAAAATGACATCTCTACATTTGCCGGTCGTATGCAGGAATTTTCTCGTATATTTGAGTACAAGTCTGCTCTTGTCGGAGTAGATGAAATAGAACTCGGAACTGACAGCGACGAAGCTGCGGCACTATTTAAGGTAATTCTTGACGACCTTATAAAAAAAGGTCAAAAAGTAGTAGTCACAACCCACCATAAACGACTTGCTGCACTTATGGCTGACCGTGATGATGTTGAACTGATGGCTGCCATATATGATGAGGCAAACAGAATGCCTACTTATGAGTTTATGCACGGAATCATCGGAAAGAGTTATGCTTTTGAAACGGCCAGCAGGTACGGTATCTCAAACAATATTGTAAACGAAGCCAAAGCTGTTTACGGAGACAATAGTGAAAAACTGAGCCTTTTAATAGAGAGAGGTTCTCAGCTGGAGCGTGAACTAAAACAAAAACACCAAAAAGTTGATGAAAAACTTGATGAACTAAAAGCAAAAGAGTTAAATCTCAAAGAACAAAGAGAGAAACTTTTTGCCGAATTAGAAGAACAAAGAAGTGCTCTTAAAAACAGTTATGATGCTGCAATAAACGAAGCAAAATCAGCAGCAAAAGCAGGTGATACAAAAGCTATACACAGAGCTATGGACAAAGCAAATAAAAAACTGCCACCTGAGAAAAAAGAGCAAGAAAATCGGCATGTAGAGTTCAAAATTGGTGACAGCGTTAAATATCACAGCCAAAAAGGCACTATTGTTTCAATGAAGGGTAAAAAAGATGCAACTATAGAAGTTGATGGGATGAGAGTTCATGTTAAAACAAAGCAACTCAAACACACTCAAATAGTTAAACCAAGGCCTAAAACTGATGTAAATGTACAGGTTCAAAAGCGCGCTGGACTTAAATGCGACCTTCATGGTATGAGAGCTGATGAGGCGACAGAAGTGCTGGATAAATTTCTCTCAGATGCACTTATTAACGGCTGGGATGAAGTTATAATATATCATGGGATCGGTACCGGAAAACTCTCATATGCCGTCAAAAACTTCCTTATAGCTCATCCAAAAGTAAAAGGCTTCGATGATGCTCCGCAACACTTAGGCGGATTTGGTGCTAAGGTTGTTTATCTATAAGTTAAATTGCAAGTAAAAACTTGGACTGAACCTTGAAATATGTTTTAATATACATAATATATAAAGCACTAAGCATTTTATGATATAAATTCTCATATATTTTAAGGATTTAAATTGTTAGCAAATGAAATAACAAAAGCAAACTTAAGAACTATGGTTATAAGTTTTTACACAAAAGTTTTAGAAGATGAGCTTGTAGGCCCATTTTTTATTGATAAATTGGGGCCTAATCTAGGTGGTCAAACTTGGGGTGAACATCTAGATATACTTACAGACTTTTGGGCATCTATATATCTCAGCGATATGGCATACAGAGGGAGTCCTTTTGCTCCGCACCTTGAGCTAGATGGTCTTAAAAGAGAGACCTTTGAGAGATGGCTAAAACTATTTTTTGAAACAGTTGACACGGTTTATGAACTTGATATTGCAGAGCAGTTTAAAAATAGAGGGACTTTAATAGCCGGTAATTTTATGCGTAACTTGGGCTTATAGCATTTAGCTTATTTTAGATAAAATCTATATATGGAAAAAGTAGCAATAATCGGAGCTGGAGCTTCAGGGCTTTTGTGTGCAATATTTTGTGCACAAAAGTCTTTACATGTAGATTTGTTTGAACAAAACTCAAAACCTGCTAAAAAGATTTTGGTTTCAGGAAACGGGCGTTGCAACATAACAAACAGAGACTTAAGTCCAAATGACTTTTTTTCAGATAATCCATCTTTTACCGAGTTTGCACTAAAAGAATTTGGTTTTAAAGAGTTTGAAAAATTTTGTGAGAGTATCGGGCTTATCCTTGATGTTAAAGATGACGGACGAGCTTACCCCCTTAGTAACGAAGCAAAAAGCGTAGCCTCACTACTTCTTAATCACGCAAAAAACTTGGGTGTAAATCTACATGTAGATAATAAAATAACTGATATTAAAAAGCTTACAAATGACTATGACGCTGTTGTAGTTGCTACCGGCTCTGAGGCCGCCTCACATCTTGGCGGTAACCGTGACGGTCTGGAGTTTGCCCAAGCTTTTGAACACAACATCATTCCTACATATCCATCTTTAGTACAGTTTCATCTTGATTCTAAAATCGCTCATAAGATGAGTGGAGCCAAGCTAAACGGTGAAGTAAGTCTTCTTATAAACAACAAAAAAGATTCTACATGTAGCGGAGATATTTTATTTACAAACTACGGAGTTTCAGGTTTTGCAATATTAGATATATCTCAAAGAGCAAGTGTCGCTTTGATGGAGTATGCAAAGGTTAATATAGCCATAAACCTGCTTCCAAATTTTAACGCACAAAAACTCTCAACTCATATTAGTAAAGTAGCTTCAACTCAGCCAAACTTTACAATAGTTGATATTTTAGCCGGTTTGGTTCCTCTAAAAATAGCGCAAGGTCTTTTAGAAGATTTACAAATATCTAACTCTACATGTAGTGCTGATATCGGTACAAAACTTAGCAAAAAAATTGCAAATACCATGTTGAACTGGAGATTTGAAGTGAGTGATACTCACGGTTTTCGTCATGCAGAAGTTTGTGGCGGTGGAGTAGATACCACTGAGATAGATCCAAAAACAATGGAATCTTTAAAACACAAAAACCTTTACTTTTGCGGTGAAGTCTTGGATGTTGTAGGACGCCGAGGCGGATATAACTTTGCCTTTGCATGGGCAAGCGGTTACCTTGTGGCAAAAAACATAATAAACTCTTAACTATTTTTAGATAAACTACTTTTATACAACATAAAGGATTCCTACATGTCAACATCTCTTATTGTTCTTATCGTAATTGCTCTAATCTTAGTTTTAATGTATAACTCGCTTGTTGCAAAGAAAAATCAAGTCGAAAATATCTTTGCAAGCGTGGACACAGTTCTTAAAAAAAGATACGATCTCATCCCAAATCTTGTTGCAGCTGTAAGCAAATATATGGAACATGAAAAATCTCTTTTACAAGAGGTTACAAAACTTCGTGCAGAGGCAAACAAACCAAATATAAGTGATGAGCAGAAGATTGCTCTTGATGCAAAAGTAAGCTCTGCTCTTGGTTCTATTATGATTGCCGTGGAAAATTACCCTGATTTAAAAGCAAATGAAAATGTTATGCACCTTCAACATACACTTCATGAAGTTGAAGAGCAGATTTCAGCAGCTAGGCGCGCATACAATCAAGCTGTTACCGACTATAACAACGCAATAGAGATGATACCTACAAACTTTATGGCTTCGGCAATGAACTACACAAGAAAACAGGTATTTGAAATCGTTGAGACTGAGCGCAAAAATGTAGATGTAAAAGAGCTTTTCAATTAAGACTACATGTAGATGAAAAGCATAAGCGACTTAACTGATTTTTATTATAAAAACTTATTTCCTACTTTAGAGAAATTAGAAGCTGATAGAAAAAAACTTAAAGAAAAAGTTATTATAATCGGTGTTATCTATACCCTTATTACTGCTTTTATCGCTTATAATCTAAGTGGCTATTTAGACTTTATACTCTTTGCATACATTGCTCTTGGTGCGATTATATACAAATTTTTAGTCCATGACTATACACATGAATTTAAAATGAGCGTTATCAAACCTCTTGTTCATGCTATTGACAACTCTCTGCTATACTCTTCTAAAACACATGTCTCAGAGTACCTTTTTAACCATTCAGATTTGTTTTCTAAACCTGACAGAATGAGCGGCAACGACTATGTCAAAGGCAAAATTGATGATATAAATATTCAGTTTTCCGATATTCATGCTGAGAAAAGAAACAGAAACTCAAAAGGAAAAGACAGCTGGAGTACTATATTTAAAGGGCTCTTTATCATTTCAGAGTTCAATAAAAAATTTCAAGGTCAAACAGTTGTTCTGCCTGATACCGCTCAAAATACTTTTGGAAATATTATAGGAAACTGGCTGCAATCAAAAAATATGGCTAGAGATGAGTTAGTCAAGATGGATGATCCGGAGTTTGAAAAAGAGTTTGTGGTTTACTCTACAAATCAAGTCGAAGCGAGATATATACTGTCTTCTTCACTTATGAAAAAACTGCTTGCATTTAAACATAAATCCAAGCATCCTGTGCATATCTCGTTTATAGGCGGTCAAATTCATATGGCTATTGAGTACAATAAAGATCTGTTTGAACCGGCAATATTTAGCTCACTCCTAGAGTATAAAGTTGCGATGGAGTATGTTAAAACTCTACATTTAGCCATAGGTATAGTCCAAGAACTAAAACTAAATCAAAAACTTTGGAGCAAAAAATGAATGAAAAAAATATACTACTACTTAGCATAAAAGACTTTTTAACTCCCAAGATGCTCAAATACGCACTTTTGCCATTTCTTATCTCTATAATTATTATGTATCTTTTGTTTTTTGTTATTGCCGGCATTGGCATAGACAACCTAGCAACCCTAGATGTGCAAAGCACTCAGACGACTATGCAAAATGGCATACCCCATACTGAAAGTTTAACAGCACAACTTCAAGGCTCTGATATTATAAAATACCTGATGAGTTTTGCAGTGACTTCTTGGGTAGTTACTTTTCTCATCTATGCTATTGGCGGTTTTTTGACTCTGCACGCTTCTATATTTGTAGCCATAATAATTGTAGGATTTTTAACGCCGCTTGTTATGAGAGAGCTGCAAAGAAGGCACTATAGAGATGTAGAAATAGTAGGACATTCTAATATTTTTGAGGTCCTGTTTTCTATCATAAAATGGTCGGCTATAATGATTGTGCTTTTTATATTATTGGTTCCGTTTTATTTCATACCGTTTGTTAATATAATTGCTTTTAACCTTCCTCTTTACTACTTTTTTCATAAGATGCTGACATTTGATGTCTCAACCAACCTCTGTAGTGCGGAAGAAGACAGGCAGATAAAGTACTTTAACAAAAATAGTATAAGAGCTAAAACATTACTACTCTATGTTATCTCATTTATACCGTTTGTTGTACTCTTTGGAGCTATTTTTTATGTGATATATTTAGGACACACTTACTTTATAGAAGTTAGAAAACTAAGACAAAACTCTTAGTCTTCCTCTTTATCTGTCTCTTTTTCAACCAAAGCTTTATACGCTTCATCTTTAGGTACTAAACCGGCTTCATATAAAAACTGTGAGGGCACAAAGTTTATTTTTTTGATTTTGTCATACTTTGCATAACTCAGATAAAGTATGTCTTTGGCTCTTGTCACTGCAACATAAAAGAGTCGTCTCTCTTCATCAAGAGAACCGCCTCTTTGCATAAGTTTTCTATTTGGAAATCTTCCATCCATCAAGTCAACTACATACACTTCTTTGTATTCAAGTCCTTTAGAAGCATGCACACTTAAGAGGTTTACGCCCTCACCCTGTGTTAAATCTGATGAACCCAAAATCATAGCATTTAAAAATCGCTCATGTTCACTATACGGCTTTGAGAGTTCTTCTAATAAAATCATTTTTCTGCTGATATTAGTCAGTGATTCAGTTTTTTGCTTTTCATCAATTGTTCCGTCTTTAAGTTGCGCTCTTTTACTTGCTAACATATCTGATATATATTTATATACGGCAGATTGAGCTATCTTTTTTACAATAGTTTTTGGTTGCTTTATCCCTTTTAAATCACGATAAAGCAGATAAAAATCATGTAAAAATGTAGCCGAATCCTTTGTAAGTTTTGGGTGTTTTAAAATAGGATTTTTCATAAACTTAGCTTCAAATCCAAGCTTTGCAAACTTACCTACAGCTCCTAGTTCTAAAAAGTCATCAAAGAGTCCTAACTGATGGTTAAGTTTTCTCTTTTCAAAAGGATTTTTTATAGACTCATCAGGTGCATAAAGACCATAAAATATACTTCCGTGTCCTAATGTTTTAAGTGCAATATATATCTCTTTTGCCATTGCACTTCCTATGCCTCTTGCAAACTCAAACAGGTGTATAAAACTCATCATGTCTGATTCATTTACAAGGAGTGTATAAAAATCAAGAACTGCTTTTACCTCGCGTGAATCAAAAAAGCTTGTACCGCCTTTTCTTTTACAAGGGATTCCCAACTCTCTCAGCCCAACTTCTATGCCATCAGCAGAAGAGTTGTTTCTAAATATAACAGCTATCTCTTCTCTTGGAGTTTGAGAGTCTCTTATTTGCGCTGCCATTGCATGGTACTGGTCAAACAGCTCATCATAAGCTAGAAGTTTTGGCTTGTGTGTATCTTGACTTCTCGTAACCTCCAGCTGCTTTGGGTATATCCTCTCGTTATGCTCTATAACTTTGGTAGCCAAAGAGAGGATAGGAAGAGTAGAACGATAGTTTTTAGTAAGTGTATGAACTTTTGCATCTGGAAACTTTGTTGAAAATGAGCCAATTATTGAGATGTCTGCACCGTTAAAGGCATAAATACTCTGGTCATAATCACCGACACAAAATAGTGATGGCGGTTTCATCGCATCTATAAGTGTGCCCTGAAGAGCATTTGTGTCTTGGTACTCATCTACAAGAACTTCTTTATATCCAAGCTCTTTTGTTTTGCATATATCTCTAAAGTTTATAAGCAAATCATTAAAGTTTACAAAGCCATACTCTTTTTTAAGTCTCTCAAACTCATCAACAATATCTGCATATATCATCGCAAAGAGTTCATGTTCTGGGTATGTATTTATTATCCAAGTGTCAAAGCTGTTTTGCAACTCTGTATTTTGATAAAAAGAGTACAAGTCATAAAGGTAATTTCCGCCGTATGGAGTTATCTCAGCACCGATATGCTCAAATGAACGCTTCTCAAACACACTTCTAAATAGTGTTTTTAGCTCTCTTTGCTGTTTTAAGACAACTTTTTTATTCTGTTTTTTAAGCCACCTGTAACTCACAGCATGAAAAGTGCCCGCATCAATCTTGGATGCTACATCTTTTCCAAAAAATTCTGCGACTCTTGCAACCATTTCAGCGGCTGCTTTGTTCGTAAAAGTTAAAAGCAAAATTTCTTGAGGTTTAACACCAGAACCTATGAGATAACCTATTCTACCGACTATTGTAGAAGTTTTTCCAGTTCCGGCGGATGCAATAATAAGGTTTTGAGAATCGCTAGAAGTTGCAGCGCTATACTGTTCTGGATTTAAACGAGAAAGTGGCAAAGATTGGCTCCTACAAAAATTAAGAGTGTGATTATACAATGATAAGCTTATTTTAATTGAACTAAAAGCGATTAATAAAGATATAAATGTATTTATAATGTCTATCGGTTAAATCAAAAATAAACTTTATAATGCTAAAATATCACAAAATCATAAATTAGGGTACTGCTAATGAAGCTTAATGACAAAATACTAGAAGTTATTTCTCATGAGACTAAAGATACTATCGGTATGATGGATGTCGTAACTCCGTCTATATATGCTTCCATATTTTCTAAGTATGCAAATTTACACAACACTGACATTAGTGAAGAGCAAAATATTACTAATGATTTATTAGACGAAAAAATTGCTTTTTTTACAAATATTCAAAATCAAACATCTAATAATGCTAAAAGATTAAACGACAATACAAATAGAGCTATTTTTGCTATAAAAGGCAAAGATGAAAAAATCCTTAACGAAGTTTTACAAGAGACACAAGAATTAAGACAAGAGATAAACAGCCTAAAAGAGTTAATGTACAAAGATGAACTTACTCGTGCTTATAACAGAAAATGGATGAACGATAATATTTTAAATGAGGATGCTCAAGAGCTTAAGGATTCCGGTACTCTTGCCATAATTGATTTAAATTATTTTAAAATCATTAATGACACTTATGGACACAACATAGGTGATAAAGTTCTAGTTTTTATTGCAAACCAACTTAAAAAAACCAAAGAAACTGTTGTGAGATATGGGGGAGATGAGTTTATCGTTATGTTTTGTGAGGGAACCACACATAAGACTGCTCTTTCAAAATTAAATGCTATCAGGGAAGATCTTTTAACTAAACATATCAAAGTAAAAGACACTTCTTTTAAAATTAGTTTTTCATTTGGTGTGCAAGAGTTTAAAAAAGGTGATAGCCTTAATGATACTATTGAAAAAGCTGATAAATACATGTATGAAGATAAAAAAGAGATAAAAAAGAGAATTTCTGGCATATAAAATCTTCTGATGAAGTTATTTTGTGATTAAATGGCTCTATATTTAGAACAACTTTTTTATAATATAAAAAATATTATCACAAAATAATATTTATCTTTCTATATAGGTTTATTATTTTTTTTAATAATACAAATAGTTACATTATTTACTTTATCCTTCTAAAAACCCCTATTTGGCGTGCTTATACAGAAAACACTTTACTTTATATAAACAAATATACATGATTAAATTAATACTGTTTTAAGAATACAACTGTATAATATTTAATTGAGATGTTATATATCGTTTTGATTATCACATAAAAAGGTTTTTTTGCTATGAAAAAATGTAAATTTATTTTCTTTTTCTATATTTTTTTTAGCTGCTCTCTTTATGGAGCAAGTATTGTGGGTTCCAAACATGATTTGAGTATGTCAAACTATTACGGTCTGGGTAGTAGTACTACAAGTACAGAAGTTTGTGTTTTTTGTCACACTCCGCACTCATCAAATGCTCAAGAGTTAAAAGATGGTCCACTCTGGAACAGAAAAATAACCGATACATCAGTTTTTGAGATGTATAATGGAGCACCTGAGATGCCTTCTCATACATCTATGTTATGTTTAAGTTGTCATGATGGAATAAGTTCTCAGGGAGTTAGTGCTGTTAGTTCATATGATGGTCACAATGTGCTTAATCCTCCCGGTTCTGGTACAGGAGGAAGTGCGGGTCCAAACTGTAAGGCTTGCCATCCATTTAGTAGGGGCGAAGCAGGTTTATACCCATCTGAGGTATGGCAAATAGGACCTATTCTCTCTGATGATCATCCTGTTTCCATAAGCTACAACGATGCTGCTAGTGCAAGACCAAGTGAATTCAAAGCTGTTCCGGACTCTGATGTGAAACTATTTGGAGGACAGGTTGAATGCGCAACATGTCATGATGTACATGATCCTGAATATGGGCTTTTTTTAAGAAAACCAAATGTCGGAAGTTCGGTATGTAACTCGTGTCATATTAAATAGATACATCAAGACAAAAAGAGAGTTGCAAACCTATAAAATCTCCAAACAATTCTATGTAGTCTAATATTTAATAATAAGCTTTAATATTTAACAATAAAGTTTGTTGTAAAATACATGTGTAAGTCTTAGTATCTCAAGGAGTTGAGTATGGTTATGCAAAATGATTTATTTTTAAAAACAGGACTAACTCAAAGGTTAACGGTTACTGCTTTGCTTGAGAAACTAAAACCTTCACTTGATTATCTGACTTATAATGTAAAACGCTACAAAGTACCGGTAGCTCTAGTTTTATTTTACACGGAAGAGGATGTGTCAAAACATCTACGCGAGTGTATGAGGCTGACAGATGCCCTACTTTCGGTTAAAATCGGCGATTCTTATTTCAATTTTATATACTTGCCATTTACAGAAGAAGCTAATGCTTACTCTTTTATAAAACATATTGAACGAAACAAACTTCAAGACATTAAAAATCTATACTATTTTGAAAATTTAAAAAATGCAATATATAATCATTATAATTTTATAAACTCTTATCTTTTTGAAATTGCCCAAAATGACAAAGAGCCTGCTTAAATAAAGCATCAAAATACTACTGTATAAGCAAACACTCACTTCAATTTAGATACAATCGCAAAAATTATAAAAGAACGATTTAAGGCTAAGTATATGTCAGCAACAAGCTACGAACCGCAAAATGTAGAAAATGAATTTTATAAAATTTGCGAAGATAGAAAATATTTTGAAATAGACGGCAATGCTGCCATTCAAAAAGAGGGAAAAAACTTCTCTATCATGATGCCACCGCCAAATGTTACAGGGCGCTTACATATAGGTCATGCGCTAACATTTACACTTCAAGATATCATAACTCGCTATAAAAGAATGGATGGGTACAAAACTCTTTGGCAACCCGGAACTGACCACGCAGGTATTGCAACTCAAAATGTTGTAGAGAAACAGCTTCTAGCAGAAGGAACAACTAAAGAAGACATAGGACGTGAGAAGTTTTTAGAAAGAGCATGGGCTTGGAAAGCAGAGTCTGCTGGAATTATGACAGATCAACTTCGCAAAATGGGCGTCTCTCCTGCTTGGGAACGCGAGCGTTTTACAATGGATGCAGGACTTCAAAAGTCTGTTAAAGAGGCATTTGTTCATCTTTATAACCAAGGCCTTATAGTTCGCGGCAACTACATGGTTAACTGGTGTACGCATGATGGTGCGCTTAGTGATATCGAGGTTGAGCACGAAGATCATGATGGTAAATTTTACCATATCAAGTACCCATTTGCCGATGGAAGCGGCTTTGTAGAAGTAGCAACTACTCGTCCTGAGACATACTTTGGCGACACTGCAGTTATGGTTCATCCAGATGATGAGAGATACAAAGACCTTATAGGTAAAAAAATTAAACTACCCCTAATTGAGCGTGAAGTAGCCATTATTGCGGATTCACATGTAGATATGGATTTTGGAACCGGTGTGGTTAAAGTAACCCCTGCGCATGACCAAAATGACTACGAAGTAGGAAAAAGACATGACCTTGAATTTATCACAACATTTGATGAAAAGGGCATTTTAAACGACTATGCCGGAGAGTTCAAAGGACTTGAAAGATTACAAGCACGCGAAATCATTGTAAAGAGACTTGAAGAAGAAGGTTTTATGGTAAAGATTGAAGACCATAAACACCAAGTAGGACACTGTTACAGATGTAAAAATATTGTTGAACCTTACATCTCTAAACAATGGTTTGTTCGTAAAGAAGTCGCACGAGAGTCAATTGAGAAAACAAATGCCGGTGAAGCTCAGTTTTTTCCTCCACACTGGATAAATTCTTATAACTCTTGGATGGGTGAACTTCGTGACTGGTGTATAAGCCGACAACTTTGGTGGGGGCATCAGATTCCGGTATTTTATTGTGATGAGTGTGAACATGAATTTGTAAGTCAAGAAGATGCACCAGATGCATGCCCTAAATGTTCTTGTAAAAATGTAACTCAAGACCCTGATGTTCTTGATACTTGGTTCTCTTCTGCTCTATGGCCTTTTTCAACTCTAGGCTGGGGTAATGGAGATGCTGAAATGGATAAACTTTTCAAATCAGACGATATGAAAGATTTTTATCCAAATACTCTTCTTATTACCGGTTTTGACATCCTTTTCTTCTGGGTAGCTAGGATGATGATGATGGGTGAGAGTTTTAACGGACAACTTCCGTTTAACCACATTTATCTTCACGCTCTTGTTCGTGATGAAAAAGGTGACAAGATGAGTAAGTCCAAAGGTAATGTAATCGACCCTCTGGATATGGTAAACAAGTACAGTGCAGATATCTTGCGTTTTACTCTTGCAATAAGCGCAGCTCAAGGCCGTGACATTAGAATGAGTCAAGAAAAACTTGAACTAAATCGTAACTTTACAAACAAACTTTACAACGCTACTAAATACCTTCAAATGAATGTTGATACATTTCCTGATATGGCTGGTTTTTGTGTTGAGAGTGACTTAGGTCGTTATATGATGAGCCGTCTAAACCTCGCTACAAAAGAAGTCCGTGCAGCTTTAGATGAGTATAAGTTTAATGACGCTGCTACTGTAATGTACCGTTTTCTTTGGAATGAGTTTTGTGACTGGGGAATCGAGCTTAGTAAAGCAGATAAAGCTTCTATCGTTGAGCTTGGAGCCATTTTTAAAGAGGCTATGAAACTTCTGCATCCATTTATGCCTTTTATTACAGAGTATCTTTATCATGAACTTTCAGGTACATCACTAAAAGATTCTGACTCTATTATGATTAAAAAATATCCTTTTAAAATAAAACAACGCAAAGAAGAGAAAAAATTTGAGATTATTATGGATGCTATCGTATCTATAAGACGCGCGAAAGTTTTAGTTGACTTAGCAAATCAAAAAATCGAAAAAGCATTTGTTAAAATCGATGATATCAGTGACAAAGACAAAGAGATGATGCTTCCATTCATCGCCAAGCTAGCTAAAGTTGAAGTTGTCGAGTTTACCCAGAGTAAAATTGACAACGCAGTAAGCGATATCGCAGATACATGTGAGACTTTTATACCGACTGATTCTATTGATTTAAGTTCTATTATCTCTAAGCTTACTAAACAAGATGAAAAACTTCAAAAAGAAATAGACAAGCTAAATGGTATGTTAAACAATGAAAGATTTGTGGCTAATGCGCCGGAGGATGTACTTGTAAAAAACCGCGAAGCTCTAAGTGATGCCACCACTAAACAAACTAAAGTAAAAGAACAATTAGGCTCTCTTAAATCTTAAGAGAGTTACTCTTTAGGTACATATACTAAAACATCACATTTTAGGCTTTGCATTAAACTCGATGCAGTTGAACCATAAAGCAGTGCACCTGTATTATTTACTCCACTTGAGCCTAAAACAACTAGGTCATTGCCGTTTGTATTTACATAATTTGTAAGAGCATTTGTAACCCCTACTCTATCTTCTATAAGTTCTGCATCGCTTATGTTGTTCTCTTTTGCAAATTTATCAAACTTTTTTTGTTCTTGTGTCTGTATCATTTTTTCTATCTCAACTCTAACCTCATTATCAGCATCATTATTATATTTCAAAGCAAAATCTGTATCGCTCATTAACTTATAGGCATAGACACACTTGATACTCCCTTGGTGGAAGAACTCTTTAGAGAAAAGTATACTCTTTTTTGAAACCTCAGAGAGGTCTGTAAAAGCTACTATATTTTTATATGCTTCACTAGAGTTATTTTTTACCAAATGAAGTGGAAGATGACTTTTTTGTGCAATGTTGTGTGCAGTTGAGCCAAGCACAGAAGTTGTAAAATTTTTTTTCTCATTTGCACCTATTACAATCATACAGGCATCTCTATCTTTTGCTATATTCATGATAAAAACAGACGGTTTAGCTTTTTGAACTTCTATAGAGTAGCTTAAACCTTGAGTATCAACACCGTTCAATAGTTTTTTTATGCCTTTTATAGCACTAGTTTTTAATTTTTCAATTTTTTCATCTTTTATAAAATTACCAAAAAAACCAATATCTATTGCATGGGCTATAGTAACATTTGAATCATTTCTTTTAGCTAGTAAAAAAGCTCTGCTCAAAACCTCTTTTGCATTATTTGAAATATCCAATCCCACTACTATTTCACTAAAATTTTCCATATTTTTTTGCGCTCCAGTATTTTTAAATTAATTGTATCACATATAACACAAACAGAACTTATTATTTAATTTCTAGTTAGTTTTCATACGATATTATCGACACTTTGTTAATAAACTTCATTTAAAACAGTATTGCATATTATTGCCAATATATTTAAACAATAATTATGGCAATTCAAGCAAACCTTCATAACACTTTAGATATAATCGCAAAATTTTAAAAATACCACTTTTAAGGCACTGTACAATTGTTTGATTTAAAAAAATACTCATCAACAAATATCAAAAACGACATTTTATCTGGTTTAGTTGTTGCAGTTGCATTAGTTCCTGAGGCTATAGCATTTAGTTTTATAGCGGGAGTGAGCCCAATTGTTGGTTTATACACTGCATTTATACTAGGGCTTATTACTTCACTTATCGGTGGAAAACCAGGTATGATTTCTGGTGCTACAGGTGCAGTTGCTATAGTTTTTGTAGGTTTAGGGATTGAAGCTACTGCTCTGCTAGAAGCGCAAGGTGCAGACAGAGAAGCCATTGCAATGGGCGTGCTTCACTACATACTTCTTGCAACTGTTGTAGCCGGTCTTATTCAAATATCTATTGGTTTTTTAAAACTTGGTAAATTTATCCGCCTTGTTCCAACTCCTGCTATTCACGGTTTTGTAAATGGTCTTGCCATAGTCATAGCTACTTCACAGTTTAAATTTTTTGAAGGGCAAGGCTACATGATGTATGTTTTAGCATTTGTTACTATGGCTATTATGTATCTGCTTCCAAAAGTAACAAAAGCTATCCCTGCCGGACTTGTGGCTATAATTGTTATAACTCTTGGAGTATATTTTACAAAGGCTGAGACTCTTTTACTTGGTGGTCTTGATGACATGAGTAAATATGCAGGACAACTCCCAAGCTTTGAAATCCCAGAATATATATTTAGCATGGATGCTATCATCATGGTTCTTCCTTATGCAGTCATTGTAGCTCTTGTGGGCATTATCGAATCACTTCTTACTCTTAGTGTTTTAGATGAGATTAGTAACACTCGTGGTTCAGCAAACAAAGAGTGTATAGCACAAGGAACTGGAAACATTACTTGTGGTTTCTTTGGTGGCATGGCAGGTTGTGCTATGATTGGTCAAAGTATCATTAACTATACATCAGGCGGCATCGGAAGACTTTCATCATTTGTCGCGGCTATTGGACTTATCATCCTCGTTGTATCAATGTCAAATGTTTTAAACGCTATACCTGTAGCTGTTTTAGTTGGAATAATGTTTATGGTAAGTATCGGTACATTTGAGTGGTCTAGCTTCTCGCGCATAAGTCGTATGCCAAGAACAGATGCCTTTGTCATGGTTGCAGTGACTGTTATTACAGTTGTAGAGGATTTAGCAGTTGCAGTTATTGCAGGTGTAATCATATCGGCTCTTGCTTTTGCTTGGAAACATGCAAGAATAACAGCAAGAGTATATGCAGAAGCAGATGGAACTCAAGTTTATGAGCTTGATGGTCCTCTATTTTTTGGATCAGCTACTACATTTGGAGACAACTTCGATATAGCAAATGACTCTCCAAAAGTTGTTATAGATTTTAAAAATGCAAGGGTTATGGACAGTTCAGGTGTAGAAGCCATTGATGCTATCACTAAAAAGTATGAAGATGCCGGTAAAAACCTGCTTCTTCGCCATCTATCGGCTGATTGTAAAGCACTACTTAAACAGGCTGGTCCACACTGTGCACACAATGAAGAGGATGATCCAACCTATAAAGTTGCTTACAACTACTAATTACTCTTTACGACTATATAACTCTCGGGTTTTATAGCTTTATACTTTGACATGCTCATACCGATACTTGCATTCATATATGTTGGATCTGCTATAACAAACTTTCTTCTTCCTTTTTTTACACTATCACCTTCCATAGGTACATATAGTGCTGTTGCCATGTGATCTTTGTATTTAACACCAACAACAGGAACATGAAATAACTCTTTAATCAGGTATGCATAAAGCACTGCTCTATCTTCACAGTCTGATTTATCATAATAAAGAGTCTCTTGCGCAAACATGACTTTTTCTCTGCCAAACTGTATATTGTCAACCTCGTATTTAAAAGATTTTTGCACAAAACTTAACACAAAATTCATAGCTTCACTTGCTTTTTTACCATCAATCTCTTTTTTGAGTGCTGATGCAATTGACTGATAAGTCATACTATCAAGAGGAGCATTGAAAAATGTTTCATAATCTGCTTGCGGGTATGTAGCCATAAACTCTATGAGGTTTTTGTTGTATTCATACGCGATACTGTAACTATTTCCAAATTGGGTAAATTTAAGAGTTTTTCTGTCTATATCGGATGCAAACAGAGGGAGTGTTTTTAATGATAAATCAAGCGGCTTAGTTGAACCTGGATAATCTTGCTTGTAGGAAAAAAGTCTTTTTGTACTTTCTTTTGCATAATCAGCGATAACATAGTACTTTTTATCATCAAAACTATAATTTGGCGTTGAATATATTGTCTTTTTTGAGTAATGCATCAGTACAACATGCTTTTTAACCAGCCCTACCTTAACTGCATAACCCAATTTGTTAAATATAAACCAACTAAGAAGTCTAGAATTGTCCTGATTTTTATATACTTTATTTGATATTTGTAAAACAAGTTGATAAACACCCCAATCATTTAAATTCATTGACTTTGAAACTTGCTTTATATCTTGGATTAAATAACTATATTCACTTGATGCAGCACTACTAAAAAAGTTAGATATTCCTTTTTGATTTTGAGGATAAAAGTTAGCTTGTTTAATTTTATGAGGAATATTAAACCCAATATTTGAACCATAAAAATCAAAATTGATATCTTTTTTTTGTTCCGCTTCTTTAACTTCAACAGGCTTATCAATTGGAGTAGGCTTTATAACTTCTGCAATTTTTATTGAAATCTTGGGACCGACCGGCTTTGTTTGTTTTTGCATTGCCGGAGTAATGTTTTTTGGTTTTGGCTTTTCATATAGTGGCATTTCTGAGTGTGCACTATATGCCTTAAACTGCTCTTGCAAATATGTGTTGAAAGTATTGTCTCTTTCATCTTGAAATTTAGTAAAAGACTCCGATTGAGATCTTTTAAAATCCTCAAAACTTCCTGCATTAAGTGTAGAGATGCATAAGATTAGAGCTAAACTAAAATGGCCAAGCTGCTTGAATAATTTTACTTCCCCAACCTTGTTGTGTTGCACGGTCAACATCTCCTTGTGTTTGATAAAGAATTTTTGCTTCGCTCATCTTAGCAGAACTTATTCTATTGTTTTGATCTATATCATATGGGCGAATAACACCGCCAATTTGTATGATTTGTTTTTGATTATCTATTAATATCTCTCTTTTACCGGCAATAAAGTAGTTTCCATTTTGCATTACCTTTACTATTCTAGCAGATACTGTAGTTGTAAAAGATGCATCTTTTGTAGCGCTGCCCTGCCCTGAATAATCACTGCCGTTTTCCATTCCAAAACTAACACCTGCTACATTATTTGCACTTTTTAAAGCTGAGTTGATTGCTGCACTATTACCTGTCGAGCCAAAGCCGCCACCCAAAAAGTCAATTTTATCGCTTTCACTAAGACTCTTGCTTCCGCTACTAGAACTTTGAGCATTTTCAGCAATAACAACTGTGACAATATCATTTACATGCATAGCTTTATGATCTGAAAAGAGAGGATTGTCACCTTGTCCAAATATACTGCCAATAGATGCAAAATCCTGCTTGTCATCTTTTGATGGCATCTGCTCAACATATGCCGGTGGTTCAAAATTAATCTCAGGATCTGTTAAGTTTGCTGTGCACCCAGATAAAAAAAGTATAGTACAAAAGGAAATTGTCAAAATTAAAAGTTGTTTCATTATTATCTCTTCAGGATTTAGATATATTAGTTATAATGCTAGCAATAATAGTTCCAAAGAAAAGGCAGATAAATAATGAACTTACGCGAAACAATAAACCAAGATGTAAAAAATGCTATGAAAGCTAAAGATACAAAAACAAGGGATGCTTTAAGGCTTCTCACAAGTGCTTTTAAGCAGATAGAGGTTGATGAGAGAAAAGAACTGACTGATGATGATCTTATTAAAATTATTCAGACTCAGGTCAAAAGAAGAAATGATGCTGCAACTCAGTACAAAGATGCAGGCCGTGATGATTTGATGCAGATAGAACTTGATGAAATTGCTATATATACTCCATATTTACCTGTTCAACTTAGCGATGATGAACTTTCGTCTGCGCTACAAGAGATTATCTCTAAAACTGGAGCATCTACTATAAAAGATATGGGAAAAGTCATGGGAGTGGCTTCTAAAGAGTTAGCAGGAAAAGCTGACGGCAAAAGAATAAACGAGTGCGTTAAAACACTATTGAGTTAGTCCGCTAAAGGAAATAATTCCTTTAGCCAAATTTGAGCTTTCTTAGGGCCTCTTCCTCATTATCTTGACGCATTAAAGACTCACCGACTAAAAATGCATCTACACCGGCTTTACTTAAATCTTCTAGCTGACCATGTTCATATATACCGCTCTCAGCTACAATAATCTTACCGTTAGGAATAAGAGGTATAAGTTCATAAGAGAGGTTCATATTCATCTCAAAAGTCTGCAGGTTTCTGTGATTGATTCCGATAATATCACTACCGGCATATATAGCCTTAACCAAATCAGTCTTATCATGAACCTCAACTAAAGCCTCCATACCTAGATGTCTTGTATATCCTAAAAGTTCTTTTAGCTCTTTTTTACTAAGTGCAGCTGCGATTAGTAAAATAAAATCAGCGCCGTGAACCATTGCTTCTAAAATCTGATATTTTGAAACTATAAAATCTTTTCTCAAAAGCGGAATCCCAACATATCTTCTAATCTGACCAAGGTAATCTAGGCTCCCTTGAAAATAGTGAGGCTCAGTTAAGATAGAAATAGCGCTAGCCCCGCCTCTCTCGTAACTTTGTGCAATTGCAACCGGGTCAAAATCTTCGCGAATCACACCCTTTGAAGGTGAAGCTTTTTTAACCTCTGAAATTATTCTATACGGGTCTTCCTCTGTGGCTTGCAAGTATGGAAACACATCTCTTGGAGCTCTTGCATTAAAAGCTAGTGAACGACCAAGCCAGTCAAGTGAAAACTCCTTTTCTCGCTTTAGTAAATCTTCTTTGGTTTTTTTAATTATCTCATCTAAAATCATTTTACTTTTTACCTTTTTTAATCTTTATACATTTATTTATCATTTCTATGTGCTTAACAACTTCAGGATTACTACTTCCATCCATATTTTTAACTCTATCCATAATTTTTTTAGCCTTTTGGCACTCACCTAACTTATAATAACCCCATGCCAGAGAGTCGAGATAGTATATTGAGTTTGGTTCTATTTTTAATGCCTCATGAATATACTCTAGCCCTTTTTTAGCATCTATATCATGGTCAATAAGAATATATCCTAGATAGTTTAAATAGATACCTTCTTTTTGAGCTTCTATAACTTCTTCAAGTTTTTTGATTATGCTGTCATGCATATTTTTATCATTCTTATCATCTGCGCCTTCATATTCAAATATAGCACTCTGACCAAGATAAGAAGGATCACCATTGGACTTGTATAATTTATGCGCCAATGGTGCTGCTTTTTTGTAGTTCTTTGTTTGTATATATAGTTGTAGTAAAAGATCATCATCTGTTTCATTTTTTTCTAAAAACTCTATCATACTCAAATAATCTTTTTTGTATCCGTAAATTTGAATTATTTTATTTGCAATTTTTTTATTTGAATCTATTTTATACAATCTTAGGTAGGTTGACAAGAGTCCATCTATGTTGTTTTCATCACTGTAAAAACCTATTAGTCTTGAACATATTTGCTTTGAACAACCGTAAACTCTTGAATGCGTCTCCAGCTGCGCAATAGCGTCTTTTTTTCTTTGAAGATTAACATACAAGACAATTGACATCTTATCAAGAATCTCTTCATTGTATTCTTTAATATAAGCACTCTCTAAGTACTTAACTGCAGTATTAAACTCTTTAAGTTTTACATGTATTTCACTTACCAACAAGTAGTCATCCATTTCTTTAGAACTTTCTACCAAAGATATAGCCAACTCTTTTGCTTTAAGCAGTTTATCCTGTTTTATAAGTGCAATAATCTTAAATCGCACAAGAACAAAATCGTCTAGCGTATTGTTTAAAATCTCATCAACTCTATCAATTACTCTTTGACTTTGATCATCTGCTAAATCATTTTGTAAAGATCGATAAAGATACTCTTTTTTATCTGTCTTATTGTAAAGTGTATTAAATATACTTGATGATGCATCGTATTCTTTTAATTGTTCTGCACGAAGTGCTGTAAGTATGTATATATCCTCATTGTCAAAAACTTTTTCATGGCCTTTAACTTCAACAGATTTTGTACTAGCTGTACAACCCGTTATTGTAATCAATAATGCTATGGATATAAATATTTTTATTATGTCATACATCTATAATTCCCGGGCATTCTAATTTCAATTCATCTATCCTATTTTTATAGTAATCCCAAAATGGGAATGTTTTGCACTGCAGAGGTCTTGCTTCGTAAATTGTACAGCCATTTGACTCTCTGTCATAAAAGATACACTCATAACTCTCACCAAATTTTCTCTCTTTAATAGAGTACTTATACCCTTTTTTAAAAAGATACTGTTGTGCAAAGTCTTTAACTTTTAGTTTTAACAATTCTGCAATTTTTTCAATCTCAACTTTTGTAACATATATATAACCACTCTCACCTGTGCAGCATCTAGCTTGACATGTAGAGCATGCGCTATAATCAAATGAGTAAGAAAAATCTTCTTTTTTTATTATAGTTGACATTTTATACTTTGTGTCTTTGCTTTTGCATAAATTTCTTTAGCTTTTTGTGAAAATTCTTCACCCTCAAAACTAATAAACGGAGGCCAAACTTTCATAAGTGATTTAGAGCCGTTTCGGGCATGTACCATAACTAGTGAAGCTACTCTGTCTTTTTTTGGATGTATAAACTGCACATCTACAACTTTCATCTTTACTCTATCAAGTTCAGAGCAAATAGCGCCAAACTGTGAAGCATCATAACAAAATATAAAATGAGATCTCGGTTTTAAAATCCTTGAGACTTTTTTAAAAAAGCTTTTTAATGGTAAGTTGATATTATACCTTGCATTAAACAACATCTCATTTTCACTTTTTGTAACACCATCATGGTAAAACGGTGGATTAGAAATGATATAGTCGTATTTATTTTCTTCATCAAGTTCTAAAAAATCTTTTTTATGGATTTTGTACTCTATCTTATTTACTCTTGCGTTAGTTGCAGCATAATCAACAAAGACATCTTGCTTTTCTACTGCTTCAAGCTCTACTTTTGGGTTATCGCGGGCTACCAAAAGTCCTACAACTCCGCACCCTGCTCCCACATCCAGAACCTTTCCACGAGGTTCAAAAAAAGAAATGAAATCATACAAAAAAACAGAATCACTGTTATAACAATAACCGGATTCTGGTTGGTAAAGAAGCATTTATTAAGTATCCTGTACGAGTTTTGATATAATTTTGATATTATATCTTAAAGGCTTTAAATGATAATTATTCCGGCGCGATTAGCTTCAACAAGATTTCCACAAAAAGTTTTAGCAGATATCGGTGGTCTTCCTATGGTTGTAAGAACTGCAAAAAGAGTTGCTCATCTTGATAGAGTTGTTGTAGCTGCAGATGATGAGCTGATTATTGCTACATGTAAAGAGCATGGGATAGAAGCGATGTTGACATCTACTACTCACAAAAGCGGGACTGACCGCATAAATGAGTGTGCTAACCTTCTACATGTAGATGAAAACGAACTTATCATAAATGTTCAAGCTGATGAGCCCTTTATTGAACCGGAAGTTGTAGAGTCATTAATCAGCAGACTTAAAGATTTGCAAAATAGAGATGAACCGTTCGTAATGGGAAGTTGTTTTAATGCTATCAATGCAGAATCTGCTGAAGACCCAAACCTTGTTAAAGTCGTATTGGACGATGAAGATAATGCCATTTATTTTTCTCGTTCACGCATACCTTATAACCAAGGTGGTGGAGCTAAGTACTTTGGTCATATTGGTGTTTATGGCTTTAGTAAAAAAAGTTTAAAAGAGTTTTGTAATCTTAGCGATGCTCCAATTGAAGATATAGAAAAGCTAGAACAGTTGCGTGCCATTTATCATCAAAAAAAGATAAGTATGGTCAAAGTTGCAAGTACAGGATTTGGAATAGATACAAAAGAGGATTTAGAAAGAGCCATAGAAATATTTCTATAATTTCTATGCCCTAAACAATACACTCACTATGCTGTAGTATTTGTTATTTTTTTTAAACCAAAAATTGAAATAACAACACCTGCTAAAAATACAATACCAAACACTGCATACATCGGTATCATTGAACTACCTTCTTGTATCAATACAACCTGTTGTTCAGGAGTATTTATCATGTGCATAATGTTTTGCAATATCATAAATACCGCTATGACTAGCAAAGCTACACCAAGCACAGATAACTTTATTCCATCAATTCGTTTTTTGTTGCTTTTAAGCTCTAAATCTTGTTCCATGAAGTTCTCCTGAATTTTAGTTTTTACACAATTATTTGTCTTTTAAGTACTATATCATAATATTATAAATAAATTTATTTTAGTGAAATAGATGTTAAAACTAAAATAATGCTCTAAACTCTAATTTATACTATTGATATAAAGCTATAAATTTTTTTGTATCTTCACTAGACATTGGTTTTGAGTAGAAATAACCTTGAATTTCACTACAACCATTTTCATACATAAACTCTTTTTGCTCTAGTGTTTCAACACCCTCAGCAATAATTTTTATATTCAAATTTTTTGCAAGTGATATAATTGTTTTTACGATTGCCACATCATCTTTATCATCTGGAACACCTCTTATAAATGATTGATCAATTTTCAACTTACTAACTGGCAAGCGTTTTAAATATGAGAGCGATGAGTAACCTGTCCCAAAATCATCAATAGCTATTTTAATGCCCATCTCTTTGAGCATGTTTAACTTTTCAATAGATGATTCTGGGTTTGTCATCAAATCACTTTCTGTTATTTCAAACGATAAAGCATTCTCATCACTACACCCAGAATCTTTTATTATTTTTTGAACCGTTGCTATAAAATCATCTTCTTTAAGCTGCTTCATTGCAAGATTTAAAGATAATTTTCCAGGATTTAAGCCTTCTTTAAACCATTGCACCACTTGAGTAATTGCCATTATCATAACCAATCTATCAATTTCAACAATCAGGCCTGTCTCTTCAGCTATTTGAATAAAACTAAATGGCGGGATTTGTCCTAATTCAGGATGCTCCCATCTCACTAAAGCTTCTAATCCGATTAGAGTATCTTTATCACCAGATACATCAATTTGTGGTTGGTAATAAACAACAAATTCTTTATTTTCTATTGCATTTCTTAAATCATTTTGCATAATAACTTTACGCATAGTGTGTTCTGTCATCTCTGGATAATATATTTGAAAATTATTTCTTCCATCAGATTTTGCTTTATACATAGCGCTATCAGAGTATTTTAATAAATCACTCATAGTATCTGAATCTTTAGGATAAAAACTTATTCCTATACTAGAAGATATATACAAATCATGTCCATCAATGTTTATAGACTCTTTTGTATTATCAAGGATTTTTTGTGCCAATTCAGAAGCTGCTTCCCTTGATTGCAGCTCTTCTACTATTATAATAAACTCGTCTCCACCGAGTCTGCCCAAGGTGTCTTCTTCACTAATTAATGTTTGAAGTATAGTAGTAAATCTTTTAAGTACGGCATCTCCGACTTGATGACCCCATGTATCATTAATCTCTTTAAACTGATCAAGATCTATCAACAACAAAGCAAACTCTTTCTTATGATAATTTGCTTTAGTAATAGCATGAACAATTCTATCTTGTATCAAAATTCTATTTGGAAGTTTTGTTAATGAATCATAATAAGATTTATATGTCAGTTCTTCTTTTTGCTCTTTTACTTTCTTTTCTAATTCTGTTTTTATTGTCATATCAACAATAACTTGAACCATTCCGCTTACACTGCTTTCATCACTATGTATAGTACTTATTGAATATTGTTTGACCGTATCTAAATCAACATCCCTCAAAATACAATCTTCTAACTCTTCGATTGATTCACATATCGGACAACTCTTTTCATCAATATTTTTGGGATGATAAATATCATGATTTCTAAAGCCTACAATTTCTGATTCTGCTTTATTAACCTCTTTACATGCAGCTCGGTTCACCTGTCTAATAATTCCATCTTTATCCACTACAATTGCAGGATACGGTATAGCATTATAAGTAGTAGCTTCTTTTTGCATCAACCTAAATGGATCTTTAAGTGATGTTCGTATAATAGCCTGTAGTAATATCCAGAATGATAAAAATTTAAAAATGTGTCCTACAACATTCATAACTCCATAAACATCTATATATAATGTAAATGACGCTTCTGCAGCTATTGTTAATATAATACTATATTTTACAGCATTACCTATTACTTCAGTAAACTCACCTGCGTGTCTTTTATTAACATAGAGTGTTACAAGTAATATACTAATTACAAAGTACTCTAAACCTACTTTTAAAGTTGTTAATCCTTCTCCTGGAATTAACATTTTAGGAGGATAGTTCATCGCTAATACTATAATAGCAAATGAAATCACCATAAACACCAGAGTGACTTTATATTTTTTATACTCAACATATCTCATAAAAGGAGCTATAAGCAGTATTGATGCTTCAAAAATACGAGCAGAAATCCAGAATGTTATTGATGTATCAGAGCCTTCCACATTATAAAGGGGCATTCCTGAGTAAGTTTGAGTATGTAGCAGATCCAAAATAGCCACCCAAAAATAACCAAGCCCTATAAAGAGTAAATATCTATTTTTTGTAAATGAGTATGTATAGTATGTGATTAATGAGATACCTAAACTTACAAAAATAGCAAAATATTCAGCAAATTCGTGAAAAACAAGGTAATGAAAATTAAAACTTGTAAACACTAGCAATCCAATTAGTGATAATGGGATTAGTAACTCAACGGATGTATATTTTATGTTTTTATACATCATCTAGTCCTTAAATATTTAAATTATTATATTATAAAGATTACCAAAATACTTAGTATCTATGCCAAAACTCACATTATGTTTAATTAAAAATAACTTTAATATAAAATAATAAATATTAGAATAGTACATAAATTACTTAATTGGTTTTTTATAAGTTAGTTGAAGATTTAAGCCCGAAAGAGGGCTTAAATGAAGTTGTAAGTTTATTACTTAAATGTTATCGCGAATACCTAAATCTTCTACTAATTTAATATATGCATCTTTATCTTTTCTTTTAAAGTATTTCATAAGACGACGACGCTGTCCTACTAATTTTAAAAGACCTAGTCTTGATGCGTGATCTTTCTTAAAAGTTTTTAAGTGCTCAGTTAATTCACTGATTCTTGTTGTTAATAGTGCAATTTGAACTTCACTTGAACCTGTGTCGTTTTCACCACGACCGTACTTTGCTACAATTTCTTGTTTTTTAGCCGAATCTAAAGCCATAATAGCCTCCAAAAGGTATAATAATCTAACAGTTACACAAAGAGTGTATAAAGTTGAAGTGGCATAGTAGCGAAATATTTCTTCAAAGTAAATAATAGTTCTAACTAGAAAATTTATCCCATAATTTATATTTTAATTGAATTTATAATTTAATTGTCTCTTACTACTTACAGATTTCAATTTCTTTGGATATAATTTATAAAAAAATAGAAAGTAATAATATGTTAATAACTCGTGCAAGTGAATATGCAATACTTTCCCTAATAGTTTTATCTAAAGCAAAGTCTCCGGTTGACAGTGAGACACTCTCAAATCAGTTATCAATTCCAAAAAGTTTTTTAGCAAAAATTTTACAAGCATTAGCAAAAAATGGAATTTTAAAATCATATAAAGGTGTTAATGGCGGTTTTTTTCTTTTACAAAAACCTGCTGATATAAACATGTTGTTTGTGATGTCATGTGTCGAGGGAAAGGCACCTGCTGTTTTTGACTGTGCCCCATCAGAAAATCACTGTCCATCACATAAAGCTCATTTATGTTCTCTTTGGCCTTTTTTAAATAAGCTTCAAGGGAAAATAGATCTTTTTTTAGCAGAACTAACTTTAGCAGATATATTAGAGTAATGCTTTTAAACACATTCATAATAATATACATGTCATCATCTAAAGGAAGTTAGTTCTTGGCAAGAAAACTCAATAACAGACAACAAATCGGTACAGCTCTTAACTTTTTGCTCGGCCAAAAAGATTTAAGTGTTGTTGTTTTTGTAATGGCAATATTAGCAATTATTATTGTTCCGCTGCCATCTGAAATGCTTGATGTACTGCTTACAGTATCTATGGCTTTTGCTGTTTTGATCTTACTTATTTCTCTATATGTTCCAAAGCCGACTGACTTAACAACCTTCCCAACACTCATCCTTATTTTGACGCTATTTAGATTATCTCTAAACATAGCTACTACAAGGATGATTTTAAGCCACGGTCATGAAGGACCTGAGAATGTCAGTAGTATTATCAGTAGTTTTGGAAACTTTGTTGTAGGCGGAAACTATGTCATAGGTATTATAGTTTTTTCTATTTTAGTCCTTATAAACTTTATGGTAATCACAAAAGGTTCTACTAGGGTTGCGGAAGTTGCAGCTCGTTTTACACTAGACTCTATGCCCGGTAAGCAGATGGCGGTTGATGCTGACCTTAATGCAGGACTTATTGATGATGCCCAGGCGAAACAGCGTCGTGCAGAAATTCTTCAAGATGCGAACTTCTACGGAGCCATGGATGGTTCGTCTAAATTTGTAAAAGGCGATGCTGTTGCCGGTATCATCATTACTCTCATAAATATTATTGGTGGTTTTTTAATCGGCGTATTTCAACATAACATGAGTGTTGGCGATAGTGCCTCTACTTTTACACTTTTAACTATTGGTGATGGTTTAGTCGGTCAGATTCCTGCGCTTATCATTTCTACAGCAACGGGTATTATGATTACTCGCTCTTCCGGAGAAGGTGACAACTTTGCAGATGGCGCAATAAACCAAATGATAGGAAATGCAAAAATTTTGATGATAGTTGGTTTTATCATGATTATGTTTGCCCTTGTTCCAGGACTTCCAACAGCCTCTATGGGATTTGTCGGTATATTATTTGCCCTGCTTGGTTGGTCTATTTATAAATTTGAAAAAGGTGAACTCACAATTCTTAATGTTGACAGCATATTGAGTAAAGAACAAGAAGATAAAGAAAAAAAGAGTGTCAGGTCTGAAAAATCTAATGAGGAGATTGCAAAAGAAGAAGAGACAGCATTGGAAGATATTTTAAAAGTTGAAATGCTTGAACTAACTCTTGGCTATCAACTTATTCGCTTAGCCGACAAATCACAAGGCGGGGATTTGCTTGAACGCATCCGTTCAATGAGACGAAAAATTGCATCCGATTTTGGTTTTTTAATGCCTCAGGTTCGTATTCGAGATAATTTACATCTGCAACCTCAACAATACCAAATACTTTTAAAAGGTATCTCAATTGGCGAAGGCACAATTATGCCTGATAAATTTTTGGCAATGGATAGCGGTATGGCAACTGGAGAAATAACCGGAGAAGCAACTACAGAACCTGCATTTGGACTTGAAGCAATGTGGATATTTCCTGAACAAAAAGAAGACGCTATCATAAATGGCTATACTGTTGTTGATCCGGCAACTGTCATATCAACACACATGAGTGAGCTGGTTAAGAAAAATGCGGAAGACCTTCTGACTCGCCAAGAAGTTCAAACTTTAATCGATAAAATTAAAAGTGATTTTCCTGTTATTATTGATGATGTTCAAAAAGTCGCATCTGTTGGACTTATCCAAAGAATACTCAAATCACTTTTACATGAAAAAATACCTCTTAAAGATATGTTGACTATACTTGAGACAATTGCAGATGTTGCTGAATATACAAAAAATGTAGATGTTATTACAGAGCAAGTCCGCGCTAAACTCTCTCGCATTATAACTCAGATGTATGCCGGTGAAGATGGTATTATTCGACTGCTTACTTTCGATACTTCCTCCGAGCAGTTAATGCTTGAAAAATCTCAAGAGAGAGACGGAACTAGAACTCTTATGTTAAATGTTGCAGAGATAAACTCTCTCATACAAGCTACTAGTTCTAAAGCGGCAGAATTACTGCAAAAAGGCATATCTCCGGTTGTGGTTATAGTAGACCCTCAACTTAGAAGAGGAGTGGCAGAGATACTAGAGAGATTTTCTCTTGATGTTGTAACACTCTCTCATGCAGAAATAGATTCAAGTGCCACTTTTGAAGTAATGGGCTCTATATCTATAAATGAAAAAACTGATTAATTTAAGGAAACAAATGAGCAAAAAAACTATCTACCACCTATCACATACTGACCTTGATGGCTATAGCTGTCAACTTATAATGAAATATACTCCTTACAAGTTATTTAATTACAATGCAAACTACGGCGCGGAAGTAAAACAAAAACTGGATATGATTTTAGAAAGTATTGTTAAGAGTGATGATACAAATGCTACGATTTTAATTACAGACTTGAATCTAACAGCTGATGAATCAAGATGGTTAAACAATGAAGTAAACAAACTAAATGAAAATAAAAAAAATATAACGATTACTCTTCTAGATCATCACGGAAGCGGTGAAGATAGTGCAAACAAGTATGAGTGGTATTTCCTTGATACTGAGCGCTGTGCTACTAAGATAACTTATGACTATGTAAAAGAGCACTTTGAGTTTGACGAGCCCTCTTGGATGAATAAATTTGTAAATATTGTAAATGCTGTTGATTTATGGAAGATGGAAGAACATGATAATTTTGAATATGGAAAAGTTTGTATGCGTCTTATTACAGAAACTAGGGAGTTAAACAAAGTAATGTTTGCAGATGTAGATAATGACTACAAGATATCTCTTTTACTTGAAGCTACAAAATACATCGATAAAGAAAATGCTCCTATAGTTTTGGATGAAAATATTCATAAGATAAAAAAAGAGTTTTTTAGACGAGACAAGGATAATACTCTTGATAATCTAGCAACTGCATTTATAGTTAAACTATTAGGAGAAGCTAGAGATGAAAAAACAATATACTATAAAGGATACAAAGGCTTTTTGAGTTATGGGGTAGGAAACACATCTATTGTCGGAAATGGCTTTTTACTCGCATATCCTGAGTATGACTTCATTGTAGATGTAAGTTACCGTGGAACCATGAGCTTAAGAGCAAATAATAAGGTCAGTGTCTCACAGATATCAAAAGAGTGGGCTAATGGTGGAGGACATCCAAATGCAGCCGGTGGCCGTATAATAGGTTTTAAAGAGCAGTACCGCTATGACAAAGTTAAAAAACAGATAGAAAAAATCATAAATGAAAAAGAGTCAGTTGCTGGAGATTTGGAGTATAAACAATAGTCTTAAATGAATTAATTACAGTTTGCAAAATATCTCTCAATACCATCAGCCATACCTTTGGCCATTGTTTTTCTGTACTTACTATCTACAAGTCGCTTTGCTTCCATGGGATGAGTAATAAAACCCACTTCAACCAACACAGAAGGCATTTGCGCTCCTACTAAAACCCAAAAAGGACCTTCACGGACTCCACCGTCTTTTACATTTTTGTATTTTTTATTTAAAGAACCGAGCATTCCCCTTTGCAAATCTATCGCAAGTTTATTTGATGCCAAAATATTATGATGGTTTAAAAGATTTAAGTAGCTATCTTTTCCGTACATGTTCATGTCGCTCATATCTGCAGAGTTCTCTTTTGCAGCAACTTTTTTTGCCCTACTTGAACGAGACGGAGATAAAAAATAGCTCTCTATTCCATTTACCTTATTAGCATTTTTTTTACCTACAGCATTTGCATGTATACTTATAAATATATCTGCATTTTTTTCATTGGCAAATTTTGTTCGTCTGCTCAATTTTACATGTTTGTCACGATCCCTAGTCATATATACTTTGTAGCCACGAGATATCAAAATCTTTTTTAATTCTTTAGCAATTTTAAAAACAACTATTTTTTCTCTATACTTTTTGTAGCCTACTGCACCGGGATCTCTGCCGCCATGTCCTGCATCTATAACTATTGTTTTAGATCTGTCAACTCTTTTTGGAGGAAGTATTTTTTTAGCAATACTTTTTATTTTATCTGATTTTATATTTATTACTAGTCCGGAATACTCTTTTTTAAAATTAACTTTTATCTTAGAGCTATTTTGAATAACCAGTCGTAAAGTATCTGGTTTATATTGAGCTAATTTAATTCTGTCAATACCATCTTTTGTAATGTTTTGTGACTTTGTTAACATTGAAGCATGTATATCAAAAACATATTTGTAGATTCTCTTTTTAGAATCATAAAGAGTGAAATAATTAACTTGATTCTCACGAAGTTTTTTGTCAAAATCTAAAACAAGTCTACCATCTTTCCATCCAATAGATGTTAATTTATGCGAAGATTTTATATGAATATCTTTAGCTCTCTTGCTTTTTTTATTAGGCACTGATGTAGGTTTGTTATAGCTTTTTTTTGGAGATATTTTATCAAGTTCTTTTGAGTACCTAGAAACATCTATATGAAGCTTATTTCCACTTTTTACGATGCCTCGCAAAGAATTTAACTTAAGTTCAGAGTCATCTTCTACCATAGCACGAAGATACAAGTTTTTATAGTCATCATATGCACGAAATTGATCACTCTGAGAACCTGACTGCATATAATTATCGGCTCGTTTTAAAATCTCTTCGTTACTCAGCGCATAAAGAGATCCAATAATAATAAATAGTAAAAATAAATAACGAAGTATCAAACTAACTATTCGCCTTGTGTAAGTTTGTCCATTAACTCTTTGACAGAAATAATTTCATTTAATTTATAACCATTAGTACCTGAGAAAAATAGTCCGGTTTCTAAGTTACCCTCATAGGCATCACTAAGTCTATCAGCAATACAAAAACCAACTTCTTTTGCTTCTTCTCCACGGTTACAAGGTGCTACACAATTTGAGATACATTTAATAGCAGGACCTTCTCTTTTTTCTACTAGTTTTGTAAGATTTGTTCTAACTCCTTGAGCTGGATATCCTACCGGAGACCCCATAAGCTGGATATCGCCTTGTTTTGCATCAAGCAGAACTTTTTTTAGATTTTCGTGGGCATCACACTCATGAGTTCCTATAAAGCGTGTTCCCATCTGAACACCACTTGCACCAAGATTCATCATTTCCTCTATATCATTTTTATCCCAAATACCGCCAGCTGCAATAACCGGGATATCTCCCCACAAAGCAGCTTCTTCAACTACAGGCTTCACAAGGTTTTCTAACTGATTTTCTTCCATTGAGCACTGCTCATAGGTAAATCCTTGATGTCCACCGCTTTTTGGACCTTCAAGAACTACTGCATCGGGCAGTCTGTCATATCTTTTTTGCCATCTTTTACATATAATCTTAAGAGCTTTGGCAGATGAAACAATTGGCACTAGAGCAACATCGGGATAACCCTCAGTAAACTCCGGCATATTTGTTGGAAGTCCGGCACCTGTAATAATAATATCAATACCTGCTTCACATGCATCGGTTACAACACGGCCATAGTCATTTATTGCATAAAGGATATTTGCGGCAAGCGGCTTATCTGCACATATTTTTCTAGCATTATTTATGATAGCACTAAAACCCTCTTTAGAGTAAAAACCCAGTGCATCAAGTGGTCTTCCTGCTACTAGTTTTGAAGCATATTTCTTATCTTCGTAGTAACCGGTACCTACAGCACTGATAACACCGAGTCCACCCTCTTTTGAAACATTACCGGCAAGTTGATCCCAAGATATACCAACGCCCATTCCACCCTGAACTATAGGTTTCTCTATAATATATTTACCTATTTTTAATGATTTAAGATCCATTAGTTCACCTTTAATTTTGCGAATTTTCTTTTTCCAACTTGAAGTATATATTCTCCTGTTGAAAGCTGTAATTGAATATCAGAGATTTTCACTTGGTCTATTTTAACAGCACCTTGCTTAATATCTCTCCTTGCTTGAGAAGTAGATGGTTCTAAGTTGCAATCCACTAAGGCTTGAGCAATCCAAATCTCTTCATCAGAAGAAAACTCTTCAATTTCTGTCGGGATTTGACTTTTTGAGTGAACTTTTTCAAATTCTGCTTTTGCATCATCTGCTTGACTCTGAGAGTGAAATCTTGCTGTTATCTCTAAAGCTAAATTTTCTTTAACAGTTTTAGGATGTAGAGAACCATCTTGCACACCGGCTTTAAGTGCTTCGATTTCATCTAATGATGCTGTACTTAAAAGTTCATAATATCTCCACATCAACTCATCAGAAATACTTAATATTTTTCCAAACATGTCATTTGGCTCATCAGCAACACCGATATAGTTATTTAGAGATTTACTCATCTTTTGTACACCGTCTAAACCCTCTAGGATTGGCATCATAAGTACTGACTGCTCTTTTCCTATCTCATATGCTCTTTGAAGGTGACGACCCATTAAAAGGTTAAATTTTTGGTCTGTTCCGCCTACTTCGATGTCACTTTTAAGATGCACACTGTCATAACCTTGAAGCAGCGGATAGATAAACTCACTTATTGAGATTGATGTTCCGTTTTTATATCTCTTATCAAAGTCATCGCGCTCTAGCATTCTTGCAACATTGTAAGTAGTTGTTAGGGACAACATGCCGGCAGCGCCGAGTGGATTAATCCACTCTGAATTAAAAACAACTTCTGTTTTAGATTCATCTAAAATTTTAAAAACCTGCTCTTTATAACTTTTTGCATTTTCTACTATATCTGCTGCACTTAAAGTTTTTCTTGTAGCACTTTTACCGGTTGGATCACCTATCTGTGCTGTAAAGTCTCCAATGAGAAACTGTATTTTTGCACCGTATTTTTGAAATGTTGCAAGTTTATTTAAAAGCACCGTATGACCAAGGTGCAAATCAGGTGCAGTTGGGTCAAAACCGGCTTTTACCGTATATGTTTTACCTTCGTCAAAATACTCTTTTAATAATTTTTCAATTCTCTCACTATCAATAATCTCAGCAATACCTCTATTTATCTCTCTTAAAGCTTCTTGTAACATGTATTAGTTTCCTATTTAATTTATAAATTATTTTAGCTCAAAGAGCTAAGTAAAATTAACGATATGCATCATCTGTTCTGATGAGCTGTATTACTTTTATTTTTTGCTCAATTTTAGCACGAAGTGAGTTAATATCCGCTTCTTTAGACTCAAATCCAAGCTCACAATACCTTGTAGATTCACTTTTGTTTTTTCCAAGTTCAATTTGGTTTATATCAATTTTTAATTTTACTAAAAAGTTTAAAAATTCTGCCAAGGTACCCATTCCACTGTGAAGTGAAACTATCATATTGTAGTTGTAGATATTTAGCTTTTCCCACTTTACAAAGACCATAGGCTTTTTTTCTTCAAGTTTTTTAGCTGCACTCTTACACATTTTATGATGCACATGTGCTTTACTTTTTTCCAAAAATGCCAGTATCTCATCACCTGTTTTTGGATGACAACAATAATCAAATACAACATCGGTTATACTTAACGCGCTGTATATTTCCACTCCCCTAAAGTTATACTGTTTAAGTTTAAACCTGTGACGACTGAGAAATGTTTTAAAACGACTATTTTGACTAATTTCCATGATGTATTTTTGAATAACATCACGAAAGTGCTCTATATCAGTTGGAATAGAAGCTCTTTTATCACAATTATGCTGATCGAGCCACTCTTCCACTCTTGTATGATTTAAGTTCATTGCAGTTGCAACTATATTTACACTTGATTTTGAATTAATCTCTCTGACTCTGGCGTTGCAGTTGTGTCTCATATTTGTTTTTGCTTTTGATGTTTTTACAGTATCAATCCAACTACATCTAATAATACTGTTTTTATCCACCTCTATTTTAACAATATCGCCATTATGAAGCTCATTAATCAATGATGTTTTTGTTTTATTCACAAGAGCAGACTTTGCAAAATTACCCACATGTGTATGAACAGCATATGCAAAGTCAAGAACAACAGCACCACGAGGCAAAGTGAAAACTTCTCCAATAGGAGAAAAAACAGATATGTCCTCACTATATAAATCATTTTTTATCAAATCATAAAAATCCTCGACAGATTCATTTTGATATCCTAAATTGTTTAGCCAATCAAGCTTAATGCTATTATTTCCACCGCTTTTGTATTTCCAATGAGCAGCAACTCCAAGCTCTGCTGTTTGATGCATTTCATAAGTTCTTATCTGTACTTCAAAAATAGCAGTATTATAAAAAACTGTTGTGTGAATAGTACGATAGCCATTATCTTTTGGAACTGCTATGTAATCTTTAAATCTTGAAGAAAGAGGCTGAAAATGCAGATGAATAAGACCTAAAATATTGTAGCATTTTACAGGATCATCTGTTAATATTCTAACCGCTAAAAGGTCTAGAACTTCTTCTATCCCTGCCCCTTTTCTCTGCATTTTCAAGTAAATAGAATATCTATGTTTTACACGCGAAAGTATTTCAAAATCATCTTCACAAAAGCCATTTTGTACTAATATTTTATTTATTTCTTCTTTGAATTCATCTAGCTTCATCTCAATTGCATGATAGTTTGTGTGAAGATAATTATCTATATGGTGTTTTTCTTCTTTAAAAAGATATGAAAAGCTTAAATCTTCTAATATGTTTTTCAAAAAAGAGATACCGAGTCGATGCGCAATTGGTCCATATACAACTAATGTTTCTTCGGCGATTCGTTGTTGTTTGTGATCAGGTAGTGAACCAAGAGTAAGCATGTTATGAAGTCTGTCACAAAGTTTTACCACTAAGACTCTAACATCTTTTATGCTTGCCAAAAGCATCTTTCTAAATGAAAGAGCAGATACTACTAAACGCTCATTTGAACTCGATGGGATAAGCTCAGAATCTCTTATGGTATCAATCTTAGTCAGGCCTTCAACCAGATGTGCGACATCTATTCCAAAGAGCTCTTTTATCTCATCAATACTCACTTCAGTATCTTCAACTATATCATGAAGAAGTGCTGCAATTGCCATGGATTCATCATCCGTAATTGATGCAACAATACTAGCAACTAATATTGGATGAATTACATAAGGGTGTCCACTTTTTCGAAATTGTTCTTGATGAGCTTTTATAGAATAATCAAGTGCTTTTTTTAATGTGTAGCTTGGATGGATTTGTGAAAAAAGATAGGAAACTGCTGAGTCAACATCATGCAGATGTTTGACTTTTTCAATATCTACTTGACTCAGACTCAAATGATTACTTTTCTAAATCAACAAAGCCTTTAACTGTCACAAGGCCCTCGGCTATTTCCATTAAAGCTAAATCAGCTGCTTTAACATTTTTTGAAACGCTTAATTTACTTGTTGCACCATTTAAGAGTTCGTCTGTTCTTTTTGATACAGCTATTGCTAACTGATAACGGTCCATATTTGGGTTATTGTCTAAAATTTTTGCTGTTAATACTTCTACTTTCATTTGTCTTCCTTTAATTTACTTCATAAATTTAAGGGAACCTTTTCCCTATCATTTATCCCGTAAAGGAAAGTAATTCCCTTTACTCCGCTTGCGCCGCTGTGGCGACTAAAGTTTACCCTCTTTTTTCGCTATTTTACAATCGAGCAGTTTTGCATATTACCGTTTAGTATATCCAAAAGGTTGCCTTTTTTAAACATGTCACATATTAAAATAGGTAAAGAGTTGTCTTTTGCCAATGCTATAGATGTATCATCCATAACTTTAATATTATCATTTAGCGCTTGCTCATATGTTAGCTCTGGCAGCTTAACGGCATCACTAAATTTATTAGGATCTTTGTCATAAACACCGTCAACCTTAGTAGCTTTAATAATAAGCTCTGCGCCAATCTCAACTGCTCTAAGAGTTGCTGCCGTATCTGTTGTAAAGAACGGGTTACCGGTACCTGCAGCAAAAATCACAACACGCCCTTTTTCTAAATGACGAACTGCACGACGATTGATATACGGCTCAGCAATCTGCTCCATTTTAATAGCTGTCTGCATACGCACTTGAAGTCCCGCATGCTCACAAGCCTCTTGCATAGCAACACCATTAATAACAGTGGCTAGCATACCCATATAATCACCAGAAGTTCTTTTAATAATTCCATCTTGAGCGGCTGTTACTCCACGGATAATATTACCTCCTCCAATAACAATACCAACTTCAATACCTGCATTTACTAACGATTTGATCTCTTGAGAAATATAGTTTAATATCTGTGTGTCAATTCCATGACCTGCTTCACCTGCTAGTGCTTCACCTGAAAACTTAACCAATACCCGTTTGTTAGCCATGAAATTCCTTTGTCATAATCCGCGAATTATACTTAAAATTGTCTTTTGTTTTGCTTTGAAAATTTATATCTATCTTGACATGTAGATTTCAAAATATGAATAAAGCTAAAATTGCTTTTTATAAGGGTGATTTAATTATAATAATAAAAATCAATAAACTATATACAAAGTGAATTTATGAGCTGGCTAAATTTTTTTGAAGCAAAAACAGAATTAAAACATCAATTTGGAAGAGGAATAAATGCAAACCTCTGCGAAAATGAAGAAGAACTTTTCAATAAATCCTATGAAGCTTTTGAGAAAAAAGACATTTTAAATGCTTATGAGTATTTTTTTAAATCTCTTGAAAACTTTTCAAATGGTGAATCAAACAACAATATTATATTAACAAAAGAAGGCGATAGACTAAATTATGAAATTTTTCAAGGTACCGCAAGAATCACAGGTTACATAACTGAAGACCATCTTTACGCGGAATCTATACTCACAAAACAGTCATCTACGAATGTTGCACTTAAAAGATATCTTTTGGAGAGAAACTACCTGCTAACTTATGCTTACTATTTTAGTGATGATGAGTATATTAAACTAAAACTATTTTTCAATAATATTACGATGACACCGCAGAAAATATTTTTTCCATTAAGAGAAATAGCTCTCAATGCTGATTTTGACAAAGAGTTCACAAAATATGAGTTCCCTGATGTTGTCATCGAAGATATAGAACATATAAAACCAATAGATGAAAACGAGTTGTCTATAAAATATGATTTTTTGCATAAATGGATTGATGAGATGGCACATAAAATATCTACATTCCCATCTAATGATAATGCAGCAATGAAATCATTCACTCTTCTTCATCTTCTTTTTAAAATAGATTATCTAATAGTCCCAAAATATGACTTATACCATAAAATAAGCATAAAGGTCCAAGAGTATTTTATCGACGAAGAGTCTACTGTAGAGGCAAAAAACGAAGAGTTGGAAACTTATATTTTAGAGTTAAAAGATATAAATCTTGACAAATTTGCTACAAAATTTTATGATGCAAAATATACCTTTAATCCTTCCGAAAAGACTTTACACGAGGAAGTTGAAATTTTTATATCAGAATCACTTGCAAAAATCAGATGGTATAAAAATAATAGATATAATCAGGTTATCCCTATAATTTATGAATATATTGCACTGTACCTCCTATTTAACTATGGTCTTACCCCAGTTATGAAACAATTACTCCACATTTTAGTTGAGATTCAAAATCCGGTTTTTTTCAGGACACTGAATTATGACACGCTTTATAATGAAAAAAATGAATCATTTTCTAAAAGAGCTATCATCTCGAGGATAGAAGATATTATAGCTCCGTATCAAAGTCGTTTCAAACTGCTAAAACCTTTTGGAGATAAATTAAACTATACAACGCTTAATGAATTTAGCAACAGTTTTTATCTACAGCTAAAAAATCTAAACTTTGAAGAGATATGAAGATGAACACTCAAGCAATACTAGAAACTTATATAGAAAATATCATACAGATAATGACACCTTTTGGAAGTGGTACCGGATTTATTATTGATGATTTGATAGTTACAAATTCTCATGTGGTATCTGGACTTAAAGAGGTAGTTGTCAGTGCAAAAAAAATAAAAAGAACTATCGCCAAGGTAGTTTATGATGACCCATATTATGATTTAGCATTTATAAGTATTGATTTTAAAGCTCCCCAGAATCCACTAAAACTATCAGCACAATTGGTTGAAGATGGAGATACGGCTATAGCCATAGGTCATCCCTATGGTCTTAATTATACAGCAACAGAGGGTATAGTCTCAAAAGCTTCAAGACTCCAAGGAGAGTTGGAATATATACAGATAGATGCAGCAATAAACCCAGGTAATAGCGGTGGTCCACTTTTAAATGCAAGCGGAGATGTAATCGGTGTAAACACTTTTATTATCCAAGATTCAAACAACTTAGGTTTTTCACTTCCATATTATTATGTGGATGAAGCTCTGAAAAACTATAAAAATAAAAATATTCAAAATATTATTAAATGCTCTTCTTGTAAAAATTTAATAGATGAGAAAGATATAATTAATGACTATTGCCCTGTGTGTGGAATTAAACTAGAAGTTGCAAAGCTAAGAAGAAAAGGTTACAATCCAATAGGAAAGACAAAACTGCTTGAAGAGATTTTATCCTCTTTGAATATTGATGTCACATTGGCAAGAAGATCACAGGCGTCATGGAGAGTAGATTATGGGAGTGCAAGAATAGAAATATCTTATTATGACAACGGAATAATTATAGGAGAGTCTAGATTATGTACTATTCCACAAGAAAAGATAGCAGATATTTACGATTACTTACTTGAAGAAAATAAAAAATTGTCTTATTTAAAATTCTCAATCAATGAAAATATAATATATATATCTTATTTGATTGTTGATTCTTCACTGACGCTAGAAGAGGGAAAAGTTGCATTTGAAAGACTCTTTAAAAACTCAGACAAGTATGATGATATATTGATTAACAAATTTAATGCTATAAAACAAAAACGCGATGAAGATAATTAAAAAGGAAATATATACATGTCAAAATTTTTAGAGTTTAAAGTTGATTTAGATAATTTTATAAAAGAATTAAAAAAAAGAGTTGAAAATAACAATAAAAAAATCGATGAATTACTACAAAAAAAAGATAAAACTTTTTCTAACTTTGTTAAGCCTTTAGAGATGATGGATGAGCGCTTAGAGCAGTTTTTCACCCCTATGTCACACCTTAATTCAGTAAATAACTCTGATAAAACACAAGAGATATATGCTGAATCATTACCAATTATCACTGAATACTCTACAACACTATCTCAAAATATTGATATATACAAAGCTTATAAAGAGATACAAACTAAAGAAAAAAGCACTCTTAATTATGAGCAAAACAGAGTTTTAGATCTAAATATTTTGCACTTTGAGTTAAGCGGTGCCCACTTAGATGAGAAAACTAAGCAGAGGCTTCAAGAAATTAATATAAAAAAGAGTGAGCTATCAAATAACTTCTCACAAAACCTTCTTGATGCGACAAATGCTTATCAGTATATAATCACAGATAAAAAAGATGTAGATGGCATACCACAGAGTGATTTACAAAATGCAAAATATGAAGAAGATGGAGTAGAAAAATATAAATTTACTCTTCAAATGCCCTCATATATAGCCTATATGACTTATGGTAAAAATCCTAAAATTAGAGAAGAACTTTACCGTGCTTATGTTACAAGAGCACCTGAAAATGCTAGTATAATTGATGAACTGTTACTACTTAAAAATGAGATGAGTAAACTTTTAGGATTTAAAAGCTACGCTGAGTATTCCATAGCAAGCAAGATGGCAAAAAAAGAGAGTGATGTACTTAATTTTCTAGAAACATTGGTTGAAAACTCAAAAACTCAAGCAAAAAAGGAAATCAAAGAGCTTCAAGATATAGCAGATAAGCCCTTAGAGAGTTTTGACACAGCTTATTATAGTGAGCTTCTAAAAAAAGAGAAGTATGACCTAGATGAAGAGCTATATAGACCATATTTTGAACAAAACAGCGTAGTAAATGGAATGTTTGACTTTTTAAACAAACTATTTGGCATTAAATTTGAAAAGGTTGATGAAAAATTATGGGATGAAAAAGCATTCTCATATAACCTACATGTAGATAATAAACTTAGGGCTAGACTTTACTTAGACTTGCAAGCAAGAGAAAGTAAACGCGGTGGCGCATGGATGGATAGTTTTCAAACTCACTGCACAGATGAAAATGGTGTTGAGCAGTTAGCCTCAGCATTTATTGTGTGTAACTTTCCTCCTTCAAGTCAAAATAATCCATCTTTACTCAGACATGATGATGTTGTTACACTCTTTCATGAAATGGGCCATGCTATACATCATATGTTAAGCACAGTTAACGAAAATGAAGTCAGCGGCGTTAATGGAGTTGAGTGGGATGCGGTTGAATTTCCATCTCAGTTTTTGGAAAATTTTGCTTATGAGCCGAGTGTTTTAAAATTATTTGCAACCCATTATAAAACAGGAGAAACTATTTCAGATGATATGATTGATAAACTTGTGCGAAGTAAAAATTTTATGTCTGCTTCAGCAATGTTAAGACAGCTTGAGTTTTCAATATTTGATTTTAAACTTCATACCAAGGTATATCAAGGTGACGAAGTTCAAGAGTTACTTGATAGCATTAGAAAAGACACAGCACTAATCAAAACACCAAGCTATAACAAATTTCAAAATGGATTTGCACATATATTTGCCGGTGGCTATGCAGCAGGTTATTACAGTTATAAATGGGCAGAAGTATTAAGCGCAGATGCTTTTTTTAATGTAGTTGATGAGGGAATATTTAACTCAGATACCGCAAAAAAATATTTACATGTAGTTTTAAATGGTGGTGGAGCTAAAAGCATGAGTGAACTTTTTAAAGAGCTAATTGGAAGGGAGCCTAATCCTGATAGTTTACTTAGATTAAACGGTATTCAATAGTGAAAATATTTACTCTTTTATTTTTATTTATGACTTTTGCTTATGGAGATACAATTTTGAAAATAGCAACATATAATGTAGAAAATCTTTTTGATTTAGAAAAAAATGGTTATAAATATAAAGAGTATAAAGCAAATGGTAAATCTCTTTGGAATAAAAAAAACTATAAAATTAAACTAGAGAATCTTTCACGAGTCATTAAAGATATAGATGCGGATATTATTGCACTGCAAGAGATACATTCACTTAAAGCATTAAAAGATTTAAGATTTGCACTTAAGCAAAAAGGCTTGTATTATCAGTATTATTCTATTGCAGATAAAAAAGATACAGCAATTAAAGTAGCTTTTCTTAGTAAAATTCCATTTGTATATTCAAAAGAGCTAGCTGTTACTTCATCATACAAATATAGAAATATATTAGAATCAAAATTCAAAATTAATAACAAAGACTTATATTTATTTATAAACCACTGGAAATCAAAAGCCGGACCTGAAAGTATGAGGATAGTCTCTGCAAAAGCCCTTAGAAAAAGGGTGGAGACTATAGGTTATGATAAAAATATCATACTTCTGGGAGACTTTAATTCTCACTACGAAGAACACATAAAATTTAAAAGAAAACGAGAACATAATGACACTAATGGCAAAACTGGGATAAACCATGTTCTAAAAACTCTCAAACAAAATCAAAAAGCTTCAGAAGTTAAATATGTAAAAAACAATTTTTACAACCTTTGGTATGATGCTAATGAAAAAGATAGATACTCATACATATATAAAGGTAAAAAGGAGTCTTTAGATAATATTCTTATATCTCAATCACTGTTAAATAAAAAAGATATATCATATGTAAATAACAGCATAACTAATTTTGATAAAGAGTATTTGTTTAAAAAAAAGCGAATTTTCAGATGGCAAGTCTCACGCGCTAGAATACCAAAACATAAAGGGAAAGGTTATTCTGATCATTTAGCAGTATTAGCAAAATTCAGAGTAACTAATTAAGACACCAGTCTATCTCTATTTTGTTGTTCTTATTTAAATATCTATTAGACTGTGAGAATGGCTTAGAGCCAAAAAAACCTCTATATGAAGATAAGGGTGATGGATGTGGAGCTTTTAAAATAAGATGCTTATTAAGGTCGATAAGAGACTCTTTTTTTTGTGATGGAGCACCCCAAAGTATAAAAACTATATTTTCACACTTACAAGAGAGTTTATTTATCACACTGTCTGTAAAAGTCTCCCAACCAATATTTTTATGTGAATTAGCTTTTGACTCAACCACAGTCAATACACTATTGATAAGTAAAACACCCTCCTGGGCCCATTTACCCAGATTACCATTTCTCGGTGTTTTACAACCTATATCTTCTTGCAATTCTTTAAAAATATTTTTCAATGATGGAGGTATTTTACACTCATCACAAACAGAAAAAGCAAGGCCATTTGCTTGGTTAATACCGTGATATGGGTCTTGTCCTAATATAACTACTTTAACCTTATCTGGAGAAGTAAGGTTAAAAGCTCTAAATATATTTTCATATTTTGGAAAAATATTTTTTGTTTTATATTCATAATCTATAAAGTTTTGTAATTTTATAAAGTAATTAGAGTGTATTTCATTGTCTAAGAAATCAGACCATTCTTTGTTTAAAAGCATAATAGCCCTAAGTGGTTAAATTGTAAAGTCATTATATAAAAGTAAGATTAAATTTAATTGATTTATATAGTTGTAAGATAGAAATCTACTTCGAAGAAGTTATCTTTTTAAATATTGCGAAGTGTACACTAAGTACATGAGTAAAGTTTAAAAAAATAAATTTGAAGTAAAAAATTGATCAACTAGGCAGCGACCTACATTTCCAACCCTGCAAGGGCAAGTATTATCAGCGATGAGAGGCTTAGCTTCTGGGTTCGGAATGG
>NZ_JAPHUF010000025.1 GCF_026196735.1 Sulfurimonas sp. | reverse complement strand
GTAACTGTATTACCGTCAAGCGTTAGCGCTACAGACTTTAGAGCAACTGCTCCTGAGGCATGGGAAGCTGCAGGTTCAGCTGAAGCTATAAAAGCTCTATATGGAGATATCAAGCCAATCGAAGGCAAGATTAAAATGAAAGCTCCAAAGCTTGCAGAAAATGGTGGCGCTGTGCCAATCGGAATTAAATCAAAAGTAGACTTCGAGTCTGTTGCTGTATTTCAAGATGCAAATCCTAGATCTGCTGTATGTGTATTTGAATTAGGTGAAGCTGGTATCTGTGACCTTAAGACTAAGATCAAAATGAGAAAAACTGCTAATGTAACAATTGTTGCAAAAGGTAGAGACGGTAAGTTTTATTCACAAGTACAAAAAGTAGAAGTTTCTATTGGTGGTTGTGGAGGTTGATTTAACTCCATCATTCATTAGTAAAAATAAATAGAAATTAAATAAAGGAAAATTATGAAAGTAAAAGCAAAGTTAAAAAAAGGCAATGTTGAAGTTAAAGTTTTAGCAAAAAGCCCAATGGCTGGTAAAGAAGAAGCAAAACTTAAAAAAATTGATGTTGAGTTTATTACTCACATGACTGCAAGAGCAAACGGTAAAGTTGTATGGGAAGTGTCTACAGGACCATTCTTATCTAAAAACCCATATATGCAATTCGCATTTAACGCTGAAAAAGCTGGTGTTAAAAAAGGCGACAAAGTTGATGTTGACTGGGTTGACAACAAAGGTAAAACTGCAAAGAAATCACAAAAAATCAAATAGATTTTTTTTAAAGCTTTATATCCTGAGAAATTCTCAGGAAAAGCTTTTATCTAACATCATTAAGCATAGATTTGATGTGTAATACATCACATGAATTCTATTCTTTCGAGAATTAAACTTAAAAGGAAACAAACATTATGTTAAAAAAGATGATTAATCCATTAGTAGTATCTGCTATAGCTTTACTACCATTAATGAGTGCATGTTCTTCAGACACTTCTAAAACAGAGTCAACAAGTACAAAAACTGCAGCAAAAGAAGCTCCAGCAGCTCAAAAATCTGCTCCGGTTGAAGCAGTAGCTAATGATGAATTTGACTACAAGTTGGAGCCAAAGCAAGTTAGTGAAAATGTATGGTGTTTCTTTGGTGCATTAGATATGCCTACACAAGAAAACGGCGGTAACATGTCAAACAACTGTTATATCAAAACTAAAGACCAGTGGGTTTTATGGGATACTGGCGCATCGTATATATATGCTAAACAAGCATATGCTGCAATGAGCAAAATCGCTGACCTTCCTGTTAAAACTGTTCTTTTAAGTCATGAACATGATGATCACTGGTTAGGTAACAACTACTATAAAGAAGTTCATGGTGCTAATATTGTTGGTCCTGAGTCTATTAACAAAAACTATCATGATGGCGATGTTACTAGAATGTTCAGAATCTTAGCAGAAAATCAAATCAGAGGTACAAAAATTATACCTGTTGATGAGTGGCATGATGGATCTTACAAGTTTAATATCGGCGGAGTAGATTTTGAATACATGTCTGTTGGTAACGGACATTCTGTATCAGACTACTTCTTATATATGCCAAGCGAGAAAGCAATTTTTGCCGGTGACTTAGTTATGAATGGAAGAATAACATCAAATAGAGATGGTTCTGTAATGGGTCAAATAGAAGCATTAGAGACAATGAATACAAGAGAGTGGACTACTATGATTCCAGGTCATGGTTTTATTATCGATGAAAAAGCTGATGATGAATCAATTATGTATTTCACATTGATGAGAGATAGAGTTGAAGAGGCTATGGATAATGATATTGATTCAATAGGAATAGTTGAAGCTGTACCTTTAGAAGAATTCAAAGATAAAAAGATGTATGATTTATTACACGCTTTAAATGTTTCAAGAGCATATATGGAATTTGATATGGGTCTACCGGAGCACGAAGTAATACATTAGAGATTTGGCTTTTAGCCAAATCCTCCCCTTCATCATCTATAAGATGAGAGAAAAATTTAACCAATAATTAATTCTTGACAAGTACTTCTTTTTCTAGAGCGTAAAGCTCATATCTGATATATTTAAAGTTCTCGCTATATTCCGCATTGTGAAGTTTATATAACTCTTCTAGCACCCTTGAAGACTCTTGTGCCCTTTTAAAATTTGCAAGTATAATACTGTTTATATCAGTACGATTTAGTTCACTTTTTATAGTGCTTCTAAGCACATCGTTTATGCTGTCTCTGTGTTTTAGTAGTTCTTGTGTCTGTTCAGTTTTTGCTTTGTGGCGAAGTAGTTTTAGTTTTGAAGATAACTCTTTGTTATTATCACGATAACGAAGTATATCCTCAACAACTCTAATCCCCTCTTTGAGGCGATTTAAATTTGCGTCAATCACCCGAAAAAGTTCGGGTGAGAGTTGATTAGTCATCGCCTCTAAAGATACCAAATAAGTGAAGAAGAGCAGTAAATATATTTAGAAAATCTAAATAAAGTGCAATAGCTCCATCAATTGGTGTTTCATATGCACCTTTGATAATGTTTTGAGTGTCATATGTCACTAGTATACTAAACAGTACAACAACAGCAGCAGATAAGCCGATAGAAAGCAATGAGCTGCCCATAAAGATATTAATAATTGAAAAAACTATAATCACAACAAGTGCAATCATAAGTGGTTTTCCATATCCAGAAAAGTCTTTTGTCGTTTTAATAGCATAAAAGCTCATAGCACCAAAAATTACCGATGTCATTGCAAATGCATTACCCACAATAGCTCCACCGCCACTCATTCCAAGTGTGTGAGAAAGTAAAGGAGCAAGCATCAAGCCAGTCATAAACACAAAACCAAACATAACCATAAGGTTAATTCCTGGCTTATGTTTTACAAAATGTAAACCAATAAGTAAACCAATTTCCAAAATCAGTAGAGGAAAAAAGTTAGCTGCGATTGTACCAGCCATCGGTATACCAACATATGCTCCTACAGCACCAGCCATCATTGATGCTGCAAAAAGTTTGTAAGTTTCTTTAACGAATGATACAATTTGTGCATCACTCTTAGTAGCACTGCCGTAAGCAGTCGCATTTCCTCTTGCATAATCACGATCGTAAAGTCCCATATTTTTCCTTTGTATATAGTGTTATAAACTACACGGTTTATTTACTAGTATTCTATATACAAAGAGTTAATAAATAGCAACATTAACTACATGTATAGCTATTATGAAGCGAAATTAAATAAAAAATAATATAAAAGCTTAAAAACTAAACACATTTGACAAACTTCCAAAATTCCTTTAAAAAACTATTGACATCAAAGGTTGATTTGTCTATAATTCCCATCCACAAACACAGAGACCTAATGTTTAGGACTTAAGT
>NZ_JAPHUF010000005.1 GCF_026196735.1 Sulfurimonas sp. | reverse complement strand
ATATGAAGAGTAAAAAAGAAAAAGAAGAACAAGAAAAAAAAAAAGAAAATGCCAAAGAAGAAAAAAAGAAAAAAGATGATTTAAAAGAGCTAAAAAAAGATGATAAGAAAGAGAAATCATCTGCACCATCAAAAGAATTACAAGAACAAAAAATGAGTGACGCAGAAGAAGAGAAATGGCTTGGAGAGCTTAATAGTGAGAGCAATACATACATGTATCAACTTAATGACTCAAAACCTAAGAGAGAAAACTCAGATGAAAAACCATGGTAAGTATAGATATAAAGGAAAAAAATGAACAGATATTTTAAGCTACTATTTTTATTGATAATACCACATGTTATTTATGCAAGTGTTACAGCTAAAGTTGATTATAAGACTGTAGAACTTGGAGAAATGGTTACATACTCTTTAAACATATCAGGAGAAGATATCACAAGACCAAATATACAGAGGTTATGTGACACTGATGTTATATCTACAAGTTCTCAAACAAGCGTGCAGATAGTAAATGGAAATATTACAAAAAGTTACATCTTAAGCTATAAGTTTGTACCGCAAAAAAGTTGTACGATTGAACCAATAGAAGTAGATATAGGTGGGAAAACTGAGCTTAGTAATCCTGTAGAGATAGAAGTAAAACCAGTTACAGGTGCAAAAGACAAAAACTTTGAACTAACTCTCAGCACCGATAAAAAGGAGCTTTTTGTCGGCGAAACATTTGACTTGCTTTTGACATTTAAGCAAAAAATAGACTCGCAGGCAGTTGACAGTGAGTTTATCGCCCCCGAATTAAAGGGTTTTTGGATTAAAAACAAGTCTCAACCTATAAGCTCTAGAGATGGAGATTATACAGTAACAAAAGTTATCTATACTATGGCACCACAACGAGAAGGAAGCTTAAAAATTACAAAAGCTAAGATGAGAATAGCTTCAAGAAGCAATAGAGCAGATAGTTGGGGTTCATGGATACCAACAATTAGATGGAAAACTTACTTCTCAAATGAGTTGGATATAAATGTTAAGGCTCTTCCATCCGGAGTAACATTGGTGGGTGATTTTACCATAGAGGCAAAGGTTGACAAAAAAGAGATAAATGTAAATGAAGCCGTCAATGTTACCGTAGAAGTTACTGGAGTCGGTAATCTAGAGGATATAAAAACCTTCAAGCCATATATAGACGGAGTAAGCGTTTTTGATGAAAAGATTGCCATAGAGGACACTTTACTGACTCAAAAGATAGCTTTTGTAGCAGAGAGAGACTTTAAGATACCGGCATTTAGTTTGAAGTATTTTGACACAGAGACTAAAAAAATAAAAACCATCTCATCAAAAGAGATAGATATAAAAGTTAAAAATGCAAAAGTCAAAGAAGAGCTGACTATCAAGAGAGAAACGCCTCAAGCTAAAGTTGATGTATCTAGCGGTGAATTTGATAAGTTAACACTTGTTATTGCTTTTATAATCGGTTTGACATGTGGAATCTTAATCATGATGATAAAACCGCTCAAAAGACTTAAAAAAGAGAAGAAAAGTTCACTCAAGGAGCCAAAGGTGCTCCTAGTAAAACTGTTCCCTTTTAAAGATGATGAAGAGGTCAAAAATATTATAGATTTGTTGGAAAAGAGTATCTACTCTGGCCAGAAGCTCGAACTTGATAAAAAAGCTTTAAAAGAGATTTTGAAAAAATATAAAATAGACTAGTCTAAAATATCGTGAAGTCGTTTTCCGGCTTCAATGTTTTTATGCACCTCTTCCCAATTTTCTTCTTTGATATTTTGTTTAAGAAGTTTCAGTTCATCTTCAAAAAGCTCTATCGCTTCAAGCAGATTTGATTTGTTTTGTCTAAAGATATCTTCCCACATATTTGCAGAACTCTTTGCCAAACGGCTCATAGAACGAAAACCACCGGCTGCAAGGGCTAAAATGTTGTTTTTATTCTCTTGATTCATAACAGTGTTTGCTAAAGAGTAAGAGATGGCATGGGGCATATGAGATATAAAAGCAGCATGGCGATCGTGCTCAGATGCTTTCATGAAATACTTTTTCATTCCAAGAGCTTTAAATATTTTTTTAGAAACTTCTGTCTGTTTCTCTCCACTGTGCTCTAAATCACATAAAACTACAACTTGATTTTCATAAAGACCATCAACTGCAGCTGTTGGACCAAAGTTCTCTGTTCCGGTCATCGGATGGGCTGCGACAAAGTTTTTTCTTATAGCCAGTGGCACAGATGAAACAATTTTGGCTTTTGTACTTCCAAGGTCTATGATAGTTGTTTTCTCATTTACATCTGTTAAATTTTTAAGTGCTGATATAATCCCATCTACAGGAATAGCCAAAAAAATTACATCACAGTTTTTAAGTTCATCATACTCTACAATTTTATCGACTAAATTAAGCTCAATCGCCTGTTTTTGATGTATTTTGTTGTGGTCACTTCCAACAATAGTGCTGATAAAATCTAATCTTCTTAGACTCTTAGCAAGTGACCCGCCCATGAGTCCTAAACCGATTATTGCTACATTCATATCATACTCTCAAGTTAATTTATCAAATTATACAAAGTTTACTTAACATTAACCTCATAAAAGGTAAAATCTCTTTTAAATTTTAGAACTACGGGAAATAAATGAGAATATTTTTAGCAATCTTACTAACTCTAGCGGCAATAAACGCCTCAGCCTATACAATTAAATCTATTAAATATAACGGAATGGTTCATATATCAGAGTCAGTAGCGCTTAGAATGCTTAATTTTGATATTGGTGATACTATCGATGATAAAATTATTGATGAGTCTATAAAGACCTACTATAAACAGGGGTATTTTGAAGACGCTTGGGCTGAAGTAAAAGATGGGGAATTAACATTTTACTTTAAAGAGAAACCGCTTATATCACAGATAGAGCTAAAAGGTTGGAAAGAGGGTGATACAGAGGTAAAAGATGCCATCATCCAGATTAAAAGAGGTTCTTTGTATGATGAGAAAAAACTTGAAGCTGCAAAAAAAAGAATTATTGAAGCAATAAATCAAGATGCGAAAATAGACAGTGTTGTTGAGATTGAAAAAGAACTTTTGGAAAATGGAAGTTACAAAGTTACTTTTGTGGTTAATGAAGGCGAAGAGATTATAATTGAAAATCTACAATACAGTGGTTTGTCAGGGCTTGAGAGCGATGACTGGGATGACCTTATAGCAAATAAAGAGAGAGACTTTATGGGTTGGTTCTGGGGGCGCAATGATGGAAAGATGAGACTTAACGATTTAGCTTACGACCCTCTAAGAATCCGTGACTTATACATGCAGCATGGATATTTGGACTCTGAAGTTGATGCACCTTTTGTGAAAGTAAATTTTGACAACTATACAGCAGATATGAGTTACCAGATTGAAGAGGGTAATGTTTATACTATCAGTGCAATAACTATAAATCAAGCTAAACATGTAGTTGATGATGAGCTTATTAAAGAGCTGATAAAACTTGAGATAGGCGAACCTTTTAATGTTAAAACTTTTCGAGAGGATTCAGAGAGAATCAAAACTTTAATAGCAGATAAAAGTTATGCATTTGTTCAGGTTGTTCCAGACTTGAAAAAAGATAAAGAAAATCGTACGGTAGAAGTTGTATTTAAAGTTATGCCTGGGGAAAGAGTAAAAATAAGAAATGTAATCATCTCCGGAAACAGTAGAACATTAGATAGAGTTGTTAGAAGAGAGCTATATCTTGGGCCTGGAGATATGTACTCTTTAACAGACTTGACAGACTCTAGAAGTGCACTTGGGCGACTTGGTTTTTTTGACGCAAATACAATTGAAGAAAAAAGAGTTGACAACAATACGATGGACTTAATTGTAAAGGTAACTGAAGCTCCAACAGGAAATATTCAACTGGGCGGTGGATATGGAAGTTATGGAGGATTACTTGTAAGTGTTGCAGTTGATGATAGAAATATTTGGGGTTCAGGTATAAATGTAGGTGTAAAAGCTGAGAGATCTTCATTGACATCGAACTATTCATTCAATATATCAAATCCAAGACTTAACGATAGTGACTTTAGCGGTAACTTTTCAATTTATACATCAGACTATGAGTACAATGATTATACTACTATTTCAAATGGATTTACGACTGGACTGGGACATAGATTTACCAGATATATTAGTGGATACATAGGTTATGGTTATTCAAGCAATAGTTATGAATTTGATGATACAAATACAACACTTGATACATATTTCTTTGAGGATTATGCAAAAAGCTCTATTACTGTAAGTGTAAAGTATGATGATACTGATGACTATTATCTTCCTAGAAAAGGTATCAGTGCAAGTCAAAGTTTCGAGGTTTCCGGATTGGGTGGAGATGCAGAATTTTTTAAGAGTAGAACAACTTTTTCTGCATATAAAGGTTTAGCTTCATGGTTTGGATTTGATGTTATTGCCAGATATAAAGCTAGAATCAACTATGTAAAAGAGAATGGATATTTGCCGGTTGCTGAAAGATTTTATATGGGCGGTATCGGAAGCGTAAGAGGATATGAATCATACTCTTTATCACCAACAATTGTAAACACAGATGTGAATGCTACTGAAGACAGAAGAGTGGGTGGAGAACTCACAGCTTCAAATAGTTTTGAGCTCAGTTTTCCACTTGTCCCAAAAGCTAAAATGCGTATGGTTACATTCGTAGACTATGGCTATATAGGTGCTTCTGGTAATGAGCTAGAGAGTAGCAGCGGCACTACTACCCCATATATTGCAAATAATATAACCCGTGGTGGTTATGGTGTCGGGCTAGAGTGGTTCTCACCTGTTGGACCAATCCAGCTAATGTTCTCTCAACCACTTGGAGAAGAAGAGGATGATAAAACAGCAGTATTTGAGTTTACTATGGGACAGAGGTTCTAAAAAAAGGTAGTATTTTACTGCCTTTTACGACCTGAGACCATCCACTTTCCGTCAATTTTCTCTACTGCAAATGTAATCAATATTTCATTGTTATTTTGAATAACTGCTACTTCAGCATAGGCCTTGTTTTTAGACACATCGGTTATTTTTATATCTTTATAGCTTATATTTTTATACTTCTCTTTTAAACAGTCATTAGTTAGATTAATTTGATCTTTATAGTTTTTTTTATCAATACTGCAATCTTTTAGTGACTCAGACATTAACGATATACTCATAGTCTCAGCGGTATTGTTGGCAAGTTTTACCACATCGCCTTCTTTAAGCGCGTCATACATATTAGCAACGGCATCTTTTGGTGTGCTACTGCAGCCGATAAATAATATTGCAGGTAATGTTAATATACCTATTTTTGAAAAAGTCATAATCCTTCCTTGTGTTTAATTTAAAATAGTCCAATTAGAATCAGTTTGGGAGTATATTTTTAGTTTAGAAGTTACTGTGTCATACCATAGAGCACCGTTTATGGGAGTAGCCGGTTCAGATGCAGAGACTATAGCACTATTGTAACCGCGTGTTTCTGTACTAATCTCAGAACTACCATAAAGTTTAAAATGGTTCAGTTCTCCAAGACCAATTTCAAGCATTATATCATCACCTTGTGCAGTGCTATGATTAGAATCTGTGCTAAGTATCATATCCTCACCATAGCTGATTAAACGACCTGCAATATTGTTGTTTGGTGATATGGAAGTATTTGTATCTGAATAATTTCCGTCCACAACATTGGGTATTCCAAGGTCTATAGTAGAGTAGTATATTAATTTGCCCCAAGCATCTGTACCAACACCAATGCTAACAGGCAGAGTATTGTTCGCATCCTCTTTGGGTAATTCAAAATATGAGTCAGAATCAGGGTCTGTGGCTAGGCTGATTAACCTGCTTCGAACAATTTCTAGAATTGTTTTAGTGTTTTGCTGCTTTAATATATCTGATTGGATACTTGTGTAATAGTTCATCATGGTAAAAGCACCGGCTACAATACCTGTAATGATAATAGCTATCATAGCTTCAACTAAAAAATAACCACTACGCATTAGTTGAAAACTCCTGTTTTTGAAGCATCTATAAAGCCTTTTTGTATGATTATTTGTGTTAAAACAATTGTGTAATACTCAATAAATACTGCAAAAGCCATTAAGAAAATCGATAGTATGGTGATTAGACGAAAAAACTTTGTACTCAGTTTTAACGCATCAGTTCTAGCTCTGTCGCTTATTTCTAGCATAACAGAACCAATCTGTTTAGATGTACCAACACCTGAAAGAAGGCCTTGTTCCAAATCATCATACAAATCAGGATGCAAAGTGAATTTACCATCATGTTTTATAATATCTAAAGTGCTTCTAATAGCTTTTTTAAACTTCTTAACAGTTGTAGTGGGTATAGCTGAATTCATGGCTTTTTGAAAGGATATTCCGCTTTGCAGCATCTCTCCAAGCATACTAAAAAGCATAAATTTTTCAAACTTCATTACAATAGATGATGTAAAAGGAAGAATTAATGCCAATTGTTTGGCACCTGCTTGCATGGTTCTTGATTGACTAAATAGTGCAGCCAGTAAAATAAAAAAATAACTAGCTATTAGGACAAGACTGATGAACAGTATATCCGTCATTAACTGTGCTAACTCTAAGTGGTCAGCTACTAAATCTTTTACTATTTGATTGTAGCTGGCAACTTCAGCCATTTGATATGGAACAGCAAAAAACTTCACCCCAAGTACAATTAGTGATGCGATACCGAAGTAGATGATTGGAAGAGTGGTTTTTGCATTTGATTCTCTCTCAAACTCATCTTTTACTTCAATATAGTGAATAATTTTTTCTAAGGCAATGCGAAAATTAGCACCTTTTTCAGCAAGGTTTATAAAGTTTATGACATCTAATGAAGCTATTTTATGTTGAAATAGTGCTTTAGAGAAACTATAGCCATTTTTTATATCATCATAGATTTTAGTATATATTTTTTTTTCTTGTTTTGTTTTTGCAGTGTTGGCGAGTAAATTCATAGCACTAGATATGCTCTTACCGTTTTTAATAGTAAAATGCAGGGTCTTTAGCATGGTATAGGCATCAATCTTCATCTACATATCCAAGTGAAAAGAGCTCTGATTTAAGCGTTTCGTAGTCACATAATCCTTTATTATATAGATATTGTGCTGATTGGTAATAACTAAATGTTATAAGATTATCCCAAGCTTGCAAAACTGAGCTGTTTTTAAGTGCCATATAAAATGTATATCTTGTTTTCATGTCCGGTGGTATAAATACGATGTCAGTAAGCAACGCTCTACTGTAATAGCCGGTAAAATTACACTTAATGCATCCATTTTTTTCAAATCCCATAACATCTGATTTAAAATACTCTTGTCCGTTCTTTTGCGTAGATTCTTTTTTGCACTCACACAGTTTTGGCACAAGTCTTTGAGCAACTACACCGCTTAATGAGTAGGCTAATATAAAAAGGTCTCCGCCTTCATCTCGAATACGCTCTAGTGCCATGTAGGCATTTGTTGTATGAAGGGTAGAAAATACCATATGCCCACTATGAGAAGCCTTTAGAGCAATTTGAATACTTAGTTTATCCCTCATCTCTCCAATAACAATAACATCTGGATCCTGACGCATTATAGACTTCATAGCCGTATCAAAGTTAAATCCAACAGCTTCGTTTACTTGATATTGCGTAATAAAATCAATCTTGTACTCAATTGGATCTTCAACTGTGTATATTACTTCATGTAACCTGTCTCTTTGCGTTAGTATGGCATTTAATGTTGTTGTTTTACCGCTACCGGTTGGTCCAACTGCAAGAAAGAAACCATTTTTTTCATTTACAAAACGAAAAAGATGTTCACCCATGGGATGGTCTTTTGGAAAAAGTTGTTCAAGAGATTTTAAATTATTTGATTTATCAAGAATACGAACAACAATATTCTCACCAAAAATTGATGGTGCGATTTCTATACGAAAATCTACTACACCATTATCAAATTCTTCTGTAAATCCTCCACTTTGCGGGGATTTTACATCTATGAGATCTATGCGTGATTTTTCTTTTAAAATCAATGAGAACCTTTGTGCCAGTTCTTTGTTTAGAAGATGTTTTGCTTGAATTATGCCATTTTGTCTATATCTTAACCAAGAAAATTCTTCGTAGGCATTTATATGAATATCACTTACACTGTTTTTAATAGCATGTTTTAATATCATTCTTAAAAGAGCTAGTATCTCTGTATCATCCGAGTCAAATGCATTAAACTGTTTTATTTTCTTTTCAATAATATCCGGGTCTATGCTAAGAATAAGATCAAATTTTTCGTTAAATTCTCGTACTGGAATTGTTTTTTGAATTACATTTTTTTGTAGCAGCTCTTTTAGTTCTTTTAATCTGTTTGGACCAAGAAGTTCTTTGCTTTCAATGTAAAAACTGTTTTCATTTTCGTCGGCAATTATTATTTCATATTTTTTAAGCAGTTCTAGAGAGTGAGGGTTGTTTTTTTCTTTCTTTTTAATAAAATTATGTTCAATAGCTATTTGTAATATATTTTTATTAATGCCTATACGCTGGTAATATGATTTTTCTTCTTTACATACTTCTATTTGTTTTGGCGTTAATATTTTTTTTAAATTCATATTATTTTTTTGGTTCATATTATTTTTTAAATAATTATACCATTATAATTAACGAGATAGATAAAAGTTTAAAAAAGCTGTTGTAGCATCGTGAGTAAGTTCGTATTGATTTGGAGAGTATGTAGTATTTAACTCTAGTAAAACTTCATCATTTACTGAGTTTATAGCGGTAGTTGTGGAGAAGTAAAATTCACTGCCGTTTTGTGTAGCTGTATAAGCTGTAAAATTATCGAGTGCAGGAGGTATAAAACTGCCTTTGCCGCCATCTAGTTGATATGGGGTTGTCGTATTACATTCTAGGGTACTTAAAAGAGTGCCAGAAGCTAGTGAACCGTTACTTTGAATTGGGAAAACATTACTATGCTCTTTACATTGTAAAATTACCGATGTAATAATATTAAAGTGAGATTGAAGCTGAGTTTTGACATTTTGTTTGGATATTGAATCAATGTCTAGATAAAAAGATGCAGTGTATGCCATAACCCCCGCAAGGGCTATAGCAAGTAATAGTTCAAGCAGTGAAAACGCTTGACGCAATTATTGAATCTTTGTTAAGAATACTAACTGCTGACCAGAATCAGCTGTACCAGTATCAGAATCCCAACAGAAGAAAGTATTGTTAGCTAATTCAGCTGATGCATTGATATCAGCACCTAAGCCAGCTTCAACAACATCATAACTTAATGCACCGTTAGAAGCGATGTTATTAAGAGCATTACAGTAGTCTTGTCTGTCAGAACCTACCGCTGTACCATTCAAATCATAAGTAAGAAATTGTTCATTCAGTGTTGTACCACCCTGAGTTTGAATAAAAGTACTATCAATATCTACAGTATTAGTTGATACGAACCAACCTTGATCAGACATATCCGGAATTGTTGCAGGTATAGATGTAATAATTCTTTGTGCTACAAGTAGACCTAAACCGTTGTTAGCATCTGCTGGATCTGCAACAGATGAGTTAGCATCTACACCAGTTTTAACAGCGTATAACTCTAAGCCATTTTTCAGCTGTGCAGCTTGATCAAGTAAAATTGCAACTTTAATCTGTTTTGCAGCAAGTGCTGTACTATAGTAGTTTTTGTAGTAAGTAAAACCAACTGACGATAAAATACCTAGCAAGATAATTGCAACTAACATCTCCATTAAAGAGATACCTTTTCTCATTCCTTTATGACTTACAGTCATGTTACTTCCTTGTTTCATGTTTAATTCCTTTTTTTTGTAAGTTAACCTGTATATCGGCAACTGCTATTTTAACTTTAATAAGTACGGCCTAATTTTTATTAAAAACCCAAAGTTATCTTCAGTGCACTCCTTTCCAATACAAGTTGTATTCAAATTTACTTCATCGTTTTTCACGATATCTAGTAGTCTTTTTAGTAATATATACGAAAAGCTATTATGAATAGCTCCACGAATTACTATAATATTGTTTTCTATTTCAGCAATAGCGTCAATATTTAGTTCAAGTATAATCTGATTATACTCAACAATCTTCTCCTCCAATTCAGTGGGATTAGCGTACTGCACTATGGGCTTTCCTGCAATACGCTTTAAATCGTACAGTGACTTTACATCTGTTTTTACAAGTTTGTCTTTATAAATTATGTCTAAGTAAAAGAAATAGCTTGAGACACTTATAGTGACTAGTATAAGAATAAAAAGGATGATTAGGTTATATTGTTTCATAACAGTATTGCACCTCACCTTTTATGATATCTTTATGGTTTATTTTAATATTTTTAGGAAGCATACCTACAAATGTTTCAACCTGTGGAGTCTCTATCTTGACACATATATTGTTTTTACTATATGTAATTTGTGATAGTCTTGACTCAGTAGCTTTTGTTAATTTTTCAATACCTTCGATAGCCTCAACCATATCAACTTTTTTTATAATTTTTTCAGATTTTTTAAACTCATTTTTTACAATATTTTTATATTGTTTTTCTAAAGAGTCCTTATTTCCTTTATTGATTTGTGTATCTTGCATATAATAAAAACCACTATAAAAGATAGTAGTTGTCAATAAAATCGTAAATCCTAAGGATATAAATCCAGCCTTTGCTCTACGATTATTTTCATCTAAATTAAAGGAGACAAGTTTTACACCATCAGCGTTATCAACAAATACTGTCTCGTAACCTCGTTCCTGCGCAAACTCTTTTGGTTTGTCTAAAATATAATCTATGATTCGTCTGTATTCACATACAACACCGACATACTTATAATCAAGCTCAAAAACTATTACTGTGCGGCTCTCACATTCTGAAACTTTTTTTAGAATGTTTTCTTGTATGATTTTGTCTTTGGGTAAAAAAGCTATGAAGTTTATACATGTGGGAGATTTTCTAACAGATATTTTCATAGCAGGAGAGTCAAGATCATGTCTTGCTAATTCATATACACTATTTCTTATCTCGCTAGAGTTGTTAGTAGTTTCAATACATCCTGCTGTAAATATTGCCATCTTATGCCATCACTTCATTACATACTTGATAACTCTTGGAGTTACAATGATAACCATTTCACTTTTGGACATAGAAGTGTATTCACTGCCACCTAAAATACGCGCATCAGTTTGAGCTAAGCCAGGTATTCCTTTATATCCTTTGTCTTTTTTGTGTCTAAAAAGACCGGATATAACAATAGGTACTCCCGGCTGAACTCTTATGTTGTTTGTAATAGTCTTAGTGCGCACTTTTGGTTGAGCATAAGATGTATCTCCAACACTAAAGTCACTATAACCTACAATATCATTAACCACTAAGTTGATGTCTGTTATAACGGTTCCATCCATTATATTTGAGTTTAGTGTTATTTGTAAACCACTCTGTGCAGTTGCATTTTGAGTAGTTGTCTGTATGCCTGTGTCTCCAACTGCAGTTGAAGTTAAACCTGATATGTATTGTTCTGATTCACCATCAATAAGTGTTACATCTGTTCCGGCAATACCAAGCAGTTTTGGTTTTTGAATACTCTCAACAGTTCCAAATTTAGTTAGTGCTTCTCCTATCATTGATGCAGAAAAATATTCGTTGTTTAGCAAAGTTCCAAATACTGCAGATGTAGCTACAGTACCGGCTGCTCCAAATGATGAAGAAGTCTGAGAAGTAAACTCTAAGTCTTTAGCACCGGTTGGAACAAGACTCCAGTCAATGCCAAGGCTATAGTTATCATTAAGGTCTACATCATAAATAGCTATATCATACTCTATGACATAAAGGTTGTTTCTAAGTATTGTAAGATATTTCATAATATCTTGATACTCTTTTTCTCTTGCAGAAAATGTAACTGTAGATGTAACAGAGTCTTGAACAACATTGAGTGCGCCAAGAGTTGTTAATGTATTTTTCATCTGTTCAGCCAACTCAGTGATAGATGGTATCTTTAAAGTCACAGTTTTAACATACCCAAGATAATAAGTTCCATCATCATAATTGATACTAAGTTTATCACCTACAGTTTTCTTTAGTAGTTTTCCAAATCCAATATTTGATGCTGATAAGAAAACATTAGCTGTACCCGTATCTTGATTTCCAACTTCTAGGTTATTGTCATGTGATTGATTATTATTGTTATTATTATTATAGTTATAAGTTCTAACACTATTTGTACGCAGACCAGTATTGTTGTTATTATAATTATTATTGCTGATTTGGTTAGAATCATTTTGAGATTGAGTTTGAAAAATAATATCTTGATCCGTTGCTTCACTAAGAAGTGCAATTACATCATCTAGTGGTGCACCCAAAATTTTAATACGCTTTATCTGCTCATTGTCAGGTATTATATTTTTAGTAACTTTGAAGTTTTCAGCACTAACTTCTATTGTTTTTATTGCTGATTCTTGTGGCACTTTTTTTGTTAAGTCATCAAATTCTTTTTTTAACTCTTTTTTGAGTACTTCTTTTTTATAATCATTAGAACAACCGTGTATAAATAAAGCTACTATTAAAAAAATAAATAGAGTAGATTTACCTAGCATTATTATACTCCGTATTTCTATCTGGTAATTTAGAGCTAAAGTATATTGTTTGTGGAGTGTTATAACCGTCTTTTAAAACTATATAATTACTTGAAAGTTTAACAACCTTTACTACTTGTTCTCCAATGTATACAGAGTCTTTTTGTTTTAAGACTATATTTTTACCTTTTATATTTACCAATGCAAATTTACCTTTGTTGCTTTCAATAAACCCAAAATAACTTATTTTTATATCAGTTCTTTTTGGTTTTGGCTTAGGTTCTTTATAAATTATTTTTACTTCTGGTTCTTTTTGTTTTGGTACACTGGTGTCGCTAAAGAAAGGGTTATATGCAGCATAAATAAATGTCGGTAATATAAAAAATATTACAAATGTTTGACGCATTTATAAAACCTTTCTAGATGAATTGTCTTATATAAGCATATACTGTGCCAATATTATTACAGGATTAATTAAATAAAAAATATTAAGATAAGAATTTTATAGAGAAGCTTTTTGTTGAATCTAGTTTCTTTACGCTATCTTTTGCTAAATAGAGATTGTCTTTTGATGTTACCGTGAGTTCATTGTTTTTAAAGCTAAGAGTAAAGTTGATATTTCTAGGTCTATGACTCAATAGAGCGATGCTAAGAGATAATATATTGCTAAGATAATTTAGTTGCTGAGTGTTTGGAAGCAATTCTTTGTATTTTTGTATATGTGATGATGAGGGAAGTTTTCTTCCTGCATACTTTACCAGTGTAGCAATAAGGGTAATTTGTTTGTGAGTAAAACCAAACTCTAATACATTTTGAATAAGATGGTAACTATGTTTATACTGTGAGTAAAAATGTGTATTGCTGCCGCTCATGCATAGTTTAGATGCAATTGCCAGCTCATAGCGATGTGTTTTATCTATATCAAACGCTTCATAAGTCATATCAAAAAGTGATTTTGCAACTTTATTTAGTTGGTTTGAGTAAGCAGTATTATCTACATGTGAATCAAGTATATATCTTACCGATGTGTTATAGTTTGCAGGGAGTTTGTCTTTTGAATTTCTAAGTAAATCCGATAAGAACACTCCTTCTCTGACGCCCACACCGCTTGTTATAAGGTTTTTGATTTCAAATTTATTTAAAATCCTATCTAATATCAAAGCACCAGGTTTTATAACATCAAATCTATCTTTTTTGATTCCCAACTTTTTTAATTGATCTTCATCAGAGTCTAAAATTTGTTTCAAAAACTCACTAAACTCTTTATAGTTAGATTCATAAGCGTGTAGTTTTTTTATCGGGTAGTTGCTGCTGCTTATCAATGCAGATGAGATAGCTCTAAATGTTCCACCGATTCCAACAATACTTAAGGCATGAATAGAGTCTAATTTTAAAAGCTGAGTATCTATGTACTCTTTAGCACCATCTAAGTCATTATTATCAAAAAAAAGTTCTTTTAATCTTACTGTTCCCAAATTGAGAGAGATATTATTATCGATATTTTTTTTGTTAATAAGTGAAAACTCAGTTGATCCGCCACCAATATCAATACTCAGAGCATTATTTTGTTCCGGTAGAAGATTAGCACAGGCGATGGCTCCAAGATAAGACTCTCTTTGTCCGTCTATTACTTTTATATTAAGGCCGAGAGAATTTCTGACCCTAAGAATAAAATCTTTTTTATTGGGGGCATCTCTAAGTGCTGAAGTGGCAACGCATAGAGTTTTTCTAGCTTTGTATGATGTTATTATTGATAGGAAGTTTTCAAGGGCATCAAAAGTTCTTTGCATAGCAATTTCTTGAAGATTGCCACCATTTTGATAAGCATTTTCAGATAGCCTAACTCTGCTTTTGCTCTCGTGGAGTATATGAAATGCAAATCGAGAAGTTCTCTCATAGACGACCATTCTAACAGAGTTAGAACCTATGTCTATGACTGCTACTCGCTTTGCCAAAATTTATTCTTCTTCTTGTAGGTGCTTATATTTAAATTGGAGTTCAGCAATTGATTCTACATTGTCTTTATCTGGAATAATACAATCAACAGGACATACAGAAATACATGCCGGTTCGTCATAGATACTAACGCATTCTATACATCTGTCTGGATCTATATAGTAAACTGGGTCTCCCTCTTCAATAGCTAAAGTAGGGCACTCTTCGCGACATGCATCACACGCAATACATTCATCATTTATTAGTAAAGCCATTAAAATACCTTATAGTTATTAGTTGGTTTTTAATATATTTTTTAATATATATTATATGTGCCCGATTTATATCAGAATAAAGCTTTATTATTTTTTAAATTATCTTATTTGTTTAACTTCTTGGTAATATACAAGAAAGTTTAGAGTTTAAGTTAAGAGAAGCAACAGTTCCTTTGATGCCATCAGTTCTGTTTTTTATACTTATTTTTGCACCTAAAGCATCTGCTGCGCTTTTAGCTAAAAAAAGTCCCAAGCCGACACCTTGTTTATTTCCTTGTCTTTTAAATGGAGCAAAAAGGTCAACACTCTCATCTACGCCACATCCTTCATCGATGACTTCTATAAGAAGTCCATAGCTGTTTTGTGAGCTTTTAAGTGTTACACGGCCATCTTTGGGAGTAAATTTTAAGGAGTTTTGTAAAAAGTTTTGAACTATTTGATTTAGTAAACTAACCTGAAGTATGGCCATAAATCCAGAAGGTTCAAAACTCATGTGAAGTTCTTTTCCTTCATTTGCAGCAAGGAGCTTAAAATCATCTGCTTTTTCACGGAGAACTTTTATTATATCTACTTCAGTCGGTTTTTCAAGTTGTGCGCCCTCTTGACGACCTATATTGAGTATATTTGATACTACAATATTCATCTCATCAATTGTTTTGTTTGTGATGTTTATTGCTTCTATGTACTCTTCAGGAGATCTTTTTTTTATCAATGTAACTTGGTTTTTTAGTTTTATTACCGCAAGAGGAGTTTTAAGCTCATGTGCTGTACCGATAAAGAGCTCTTTTTGGTATTTAACAAAGTTTTGTATTCTTGCTATAAGGTGGTTTATAGTTTCTCCTAGAGGCTCAAACTCTTCGGGAAGTTTCTCAACTTTTATCGGTTTCATTAAATGTTCATTCATATTGGATAATTTTTTGCTTAGTGTTTTAACAGGAGATACAAGCATTTTAGATAAACCAATCGCATAAATAATTACAAGTAAGAAACCGGCTATATTTATGATAAAAAGGTAGTTAAGTATTTTTTCTAATAATTTTTTGGTGCCTGTTATTTCTTTTGTTATTTTTAGATAACTCAACTCATCTAAATTAAATGGATATACAATTGTAAGGTGAGTTTTTTCATCTTTTGTTGTCTCATATAAATCACCGCTTTGGTGAATTTTTTTAAGATATATGATTTCAACATTTACACCTAAGTATATTTCAGGAGATACTATGCCTGAACCGTATATAGATTCATTTTGTGCAATATTTTTAGCAAAACTCAAAAGTTCTTGATGTTTTTCTTCAAAGATAGAGCGTTCAATGTAAAAATAAAGAAGAGATGAAAATATAAATATTAATGAAGCTGAAGCAAATATAAGCTGGATTAAAAAGCTTTGTCTAATACTTCTTGTTGAAAATGAGAACATTATTTAACCTATAAAACAAATATTTGAAAGTATAGCTAATTTAAAATAAAAAAGTTTTTGATGGATAAGAGGAGATAAGGGATTACTCCCTTATTGGGAATAATCTAGTTAATTTCTTTTGGAAAACAAAAACGGTAACCACGACGACGAACAGTCTCGATAGTAGTGATTCCTAATGGTTTATCCATTTTTTGACGAATTTGGTTAATAGCTACCTCAATAACATTTGGAGTAACTAGTTCAGGCTCTTCCCAGATTGCATCAAGAAGTTGCTCTTTAGAAACGATTTGGTCACGGTGACGAGCTAAGTGAGTAAGAACTTCAAAAGGTTTACCTTTAAGTTCTATATCTTGCTCTTTATAAGTGATTTTTTCTTCTTCTGGATTGATTATTAAATCTTCGATTTCAATGATGTTGCTTCCACCAAAACGAAGACGAGCGTCAAGACGAGCAACTAGAACATCAAAGTCGAATGGTTTTCTGATATAGTCATCAGCACCACTTCTTAGAGCTTCGATTTCACTCTCGTTATCATCTCTAGCAGATAGAACAACTACAACAGTTTTAGGAGTATTAGTTTTAATGTCACCAATAATATCAACTGAATTTCCGTCTGGAAGCATCCAGTCCATTAGTACTAAATCGTAGTTACGAATGTCTAGGTAGTATTCTCCATCTTTTAGGGTCTCTACTACATCACTTTGATAACCAAACTCTTTTAGTCCTTCAGCAAGCATTTTGTTTAATGTTACTTCATCTTCTATAATAAGAATACGCATTTATTATGTCCTATATGTAAATATTTGGCGGAATGATATCATAATTTTAGCTAACTTTAAAGAAAAATTCAATTTTTTTTAATAAATTTTTAACTTACAATTAAGATTGGGAATTGTAGCGATTGCTTACACTTACCTTGCAGTCGAGTAAAATGGAAGGTTTTGTTATCTTTAAATCGAGGCTTTTTATGGACGGATATGCTTTAGTTAACTTTAAATTTAGGTTATCTAAAGCATTTTCAATGAGCAAAAACTCACTTTTTATCATATTTTCTTTAATAATTTCCACGATATCAGCATAATTTATGAAGCCGTTTTCATTGTTATAATCAATTGTCAGATTTACAATAACATCCTGTGGTTTTAGTCTTTCAAAATCTAAAATTCCAATAATGCACTGAAACTTTAAATCTTCTACATGTATAATCATAATAATTACTAAACCACTCTTTTTTCTTCACCTTTGACAAGGCGGATAATATTTGGAATATGTTTATAAAAAAGAATAAAACCTATTATAATAACAGGAGCATGAGCCATATCCGGATGAATAACAAAACTTGCAATTATAAGTGCTCCAAGTGCAGTAAGTGATGAAAGTGAAGAGATACGGATAACTTTAGCACCGACAGCCCATACAACAAGAGCAATAATAGTCTCAAAAGGAAGCATAAACATCATTACACCCATGCCTGTTGCAACACCTTTTCCACCTTCAAAGTTCAAGTAAGGTGAAAAACAGTGACCTAAAACAGCTAAAACTGCTATGCCCCAGAGTGTAGCTTCACTCAGCCCGACAAAATATGCAACAGTTAAAACTGCTATACCTTTCATGGCGTCTAATGCCAAAGTCGCAGCGCCTAGTTTTTTTGCCAGTGCCGGGTCAGTTTCTTTTACAACTCTTAAGACATTCGTCGCACCAATACTTCCAGAGCCGCTAGCCTTTACATCTACTCCGGCAAATTTTTTAGCTAAAAGCAGACCAAAAGGAATACCGCCTACAAGATAGGCAGCTATAAAAAACTGAACATTTGTGTTAAATAAAAAATCCATTTATTACCTTGTGAAATATTTGTGATATTCTACCTTTTATATGGTTACAAGCATATAAAATATAAATTATTTCAGTTATACATGTCAAAATAAATAATCTAATTTTTTATTTTTGCTATAATAACGCGACTAATAAATACAAGGATATTTTTTTGCAGCTTACAACTGAACAATTAAAAGAAAAAATTAACGAATACAAAAAAAAGTTGGATGTAACAGTTGTTGCACACTTTTACCAAAGAGACGAAGTTTTTGAGGTTGGCGACATTACAGGAGACTCACTTGAATTAGCACAAAAAACAATGGCTGATGACTCTAAGTTTGTCGTATTTTGCGGTGTAGGATTTATGGGACAAAGTGTTAAAGTTCTCTCACCTCATAAACGCGTAGTTATGCCAAAAGTTGCGTGTTGTGCAATGGCGACTATGATTGACGGTGTTCAGTTTGATAAATCTGTAAAAGCACTTAATGAAGCTGGCATAACAAACGAGAATATTTTACCGATTACATACATAAATTCAAATGCAGAAGTAAAAGCAAAAGTGGCTGAAATGGGCGGTATGGTCTGTACAAGTTCAAATGCCAAAAAAATTATTACAACAGCTCTAAAAGAGGGCAAAAAGATTCTTTTTGTTCCGGACAGATGTTTAGGGCAAAATATTGCAAATCAAATGGGACTTAAGTCTAGCGTTCTCGGCGATGGCACAAACCCGGCTGATGCTGATATCATCTGTTTTAACGGTTTTTGTTCTGTTCATCAGCTTTTTACAGTAGATGACATAAAGTTTTATCGTAAAAAATTTCCGGGTATTTTGATAGCTGTTCATCCTGAGTGCGACCCTGCCATCTGTGCAGCATCAGACTTTGTCGGTTCCACTTCTCAGCTTATTAGGTACATCAAAGGGTTGCCAGAAGACCAAAAAGTTGCCGTTGGAACAGAGTTTAATCTTGTTAATCGTCTTCGTCCAAAAAATACTTATGTTCTCTCTTCTACAAAACCGGAGTGTCCGACTATGAATGAGACAACTTTGCAAGATGTTTATGACATATTAAAATCCATTGATGAGGACGAGCCTCTAAATGAAATACAAATAGATGAACATACTCAAAAGTGGGCAAAAATTGCATTAGATAGAATGCTGGCGTTATGATAGAAAGTTTTGTAAAAGATACTCTGGCTCAGGATGTCGGTCGTGGCGATTTGTATGCATTGGTTGAGCCAAGTGTAGATGCTAAGGCCGACATTATTGCAAAGAGCGATGGTATATTTGCCGGGCAAAAATATGTAGATGTTTTAGCCGAGTTGGAAGGCTTTGAAGTTGTTTGGGGCAAAAAAGACGGTGAAGCTTTTAAAGAGCATGACATCTTAGCAATCATTCGCGGTGATTCTCATACAGTTCTTAAAATCGAGAGAACACTTTTAAATATGGTTCTTCATGCTAGTTCTATCGCGACACTTACAAAAAAATATGCACAAATTGTAGAGCCTTATGGTGTTAAACTTTTAGATACCAGAAAAACAAGACCTCTTTTAAGAGTATTTGAGAAGTACGCTACTAGATGCGGCGGTGCGGTCAACCACCGTATGGGTCTTGATGATTCATTGATGATAAAAGATACTCATCTAAAAACTATTAAAGATTTAAAGAGCTATATTACTAAAGCAAGAGAGCAGATTCCTTTTACTTCAAAAATAGAAGTTGAAGCAGAAACTTTCAAAATGGCAAAAGAGGCTTTTGCTTCCGGCTGTGATATAGTAATGTGCGATAATATGACTCCAAGTCAAATTGAAGAAATTGTAGCTTATAGGGATGAAAATTTTTCACATGTACTTGTAGAAGCTAGTGGAAATATATCACTTGAAACTATAGAGTCTTATGCTAAAAGTGGAGTTGATGCAATAAGCTGCGGTTCTCTTATCCATCAAGCAAATTGGATTGATATATCGATGAAAATGTCATAGGATAAATTCTTATGGCTGACGATCAGGAAAAAACCGAAGATTACACTGTTTTGAACGAAAAAGAAACTCGTCTCTTTTTCTACGCTAAAGCCGCTATGGCTACTTATAATGGAGAATGCCATTGGTTAGCATTCCCAAAAGTAAAATCTTTTCAAGATTTAATTGTGTTCTTCTAGGAGATTTTGATGGCAGATGATCAGGAAAAAACCGAAGAACCCACCCCCAAAAAGATAGAGGATGCCAGAAAAGAAGGCAATGTTCCCAAATCCCAAGACACTTCTGGAGTAATAACTCTTTTTGTTGCAATTTTATCTTTTTTATTACTCTTTCCATATATGAGTTCTCATATGGTTTTTCTGTTTAAATATTACTTCTCACTTATAGGCATGCATCTTGATAAAGCATTGATGATTGATATAGCCCTAATCACCGTCAGAGAATTCTTGTTTATTATAATGCCTTTGACAATAGCAGTAGCTATTGCAGGTGTTGTTGCTGCTTTAGCTCAATTTGGGTTTCTTTTTACGACAAAAGCAATTGTGCCTGATTTTAAAAAAATAGACCCAATAAAGGGCTCTAAAAATCTTTTTTCAATGAAAAAGATTATAGAGGGAGTAAAGGTAACCTTTAAATCTTTTACAACTCTAGGGATTGGTTTCGTATTTTTCTTTATTTTTATTATAGAGCTTCCAACAGTGGCTCTTTTTGGTCTTGGTGATCAGCTAGATTGGCTCAAAGATAAAATGTTGATAATTGCTTTTGTTATGCTTTTGATTATTTTTGTTTTTGCGATGATAGATATTGTAATAGTGCGAAAACAGTATTTTGATGGACTAAAAATGAGTAAGCAAGAGATTAAAGATGAGATGAAGAACATGGATGGAGATCCGATGATAAAAGCCAAAATTCGTCAAATTCAAATGGAATCATCAAGAAAAAGAATGATGTCTGAAGTTCCAAATGCAGATGTTGTTATAACAAATCCAACTCACTACGCCGTGGCTATAAAATACGATGAAGCAAAATCACATGCTCCGATTGTTGTAGCAAAAGGTATGGATAATATCGCTCAACAAATTAAAAAAATTGCTCGCGAAAACAATGTACATGTAGTTCAAAATCCTCCATTAGCTAGAAGTCTGTACGCTCAGGTAGATATAGACAAACCAATACCTAATGAACTTTTTGCTGCTGTAGCAGAAGTATTGGCTTATGTTTATAAAATGAATAAAAAATAGTATATAATCTCGAAAAAGATATAAGTTTGAATGAGATATTAAGTAAAATAGATAGCGCCAAGCATATTGTTGTAATTTCACATGTAAATCCTGATGCTGACTCGATAGGTAGTGCGAGTGCTATGTATACATATCTGCTTCAAAAACATAAAAAAGTATCATGGTATTGCAAAACTAAAAATATTGATACCAAGTTGTCGTTTATGCCGTGGTTTGAAAAGATACGAAATTCATTTCCAAGCTCTGCAGATTTGGCAATTTCATTAGATTGTGGCGATATAAAGAGAGTAGGTGTTGAGCTAGAGTGTGATTTGATAAACATAGATCATCATGAAAGTAATAACAATTTTGCAGCACTAAATCTTGTTGATAAAAGTGCGATTAGCACATCGATGGTTTTATATGACTTTTTTAAACAAAACAATATAAAAATAAATAAAAAAATGGCAACTGCTATTTATAGCGGAATTTTAGATGACTCAAATGCTTTTATGGATGAGCAAGTCGATGGCACAACATTTGCTGTTGTTAGGGAGTTAATAGAGTGTGGAGCAGAGTTTAAAACCTGCAACAAAAACATAGTCAAAAGTATGTCTCTTGCAGCTTTAAGACTTAAAGGAGTTATGTTTACCAACATGACTCTAGTAGGTGACGCAAGAGTTGCCATTTTTTGTATTAGTGATGAAGATATGAAATCAACCGGAGCGCTTGGCACGGATTGTGAGAGTGCTTTAGAAGAGTCTCTTTATCTTCCACATGTAGAGACTGCTATGTTAGTAAGACAAAACAGTGACTTTAGTATAAAAGGTTCTATACGCTCAAACGGTGATGTTGATGCTTCAAAAATAGCATCAGTTTTTGGCGGTGGAGGTCATGCAAGCAGAGCAGGCTTTAATATTAGTTCTGATGTAACTTTAGAAGATGCAAAAACAGAAGTTTTAAATTTAATTAATAAGGAAATGTAGTTTGATGAGAAAAAAAAATAAATCTTCATATGGTGTGATGTTTTTAATTGCGGTAGTAATAATAGGAGCTTTTTATGTGTACACTTCTGCAATGTTTGAAAGAGATATGCCAAAAATTACAATGGAAAATAATGGTTATTGGAATCTAAAAACACCACTTGATGTTTCAATCGAAGATAAGAGTGGATTGAAATCATATAAAGTTGTTTTAAAAACAAGCGGCGGTGCTACAACTCTACACTCTGAACAATTCCTTGAGATAAAAAAATCAATAAATCTTAAAGTAGAACCACCAAAAAGTGCTTATGCGATGAAAGATGACGAAATTAGGATCGTAATAGAGGCAAATGATGCTAGTAAATGGAACTTTTTAAACGGAAATAGCACTTTAAAAGAGTATAAATTAAAGGTCGATAAAAAGCGACCACAACTTGGTGTTATAGCTAATTCATATAAGATTAAAAAGGGTGGAGCGGCTCTTGTTATATTCCAGGCAAGTGATGAAAATTTAAAAGAGATTTATATTCAAACAAATTTTGATAAAAAATTTAAGCCACAGCCATTTTATAAAGAAGGGTATTATATATCCTTATTGGCATGGCCGATTACTCAGACAAATTTCAGTGCTACAATCATTGCAAAAGATTATGCAAACAATAGTGCAAAAACTTCAGTGCCTTTATATTTAAAAGATAAAAAATACAGAGTGTCAAATATTAAAATTACTGATAAGTTTTTAAATGGAAAAATTGCCCAGCTTGCTGAAGAGTTTATGGAAACTCAAGGAGTAACAGATTCTATAGAGCAATTTAAAATTATAAATGAAGACATCAGAGAAAAAAATGAAAACCTGATTCATGAAATAACATCCAAGGTCTCTGATGAGATGATTAGTGACTTTAAGCTAAATAAGATGTATCCTCTTAAAAATGCTGCTGTTGTAGCTCATTTTGGAGATCATAGAAAATATACTTATAACAGTGAATATATAAGCGAGTCATATCATTTGGGATTAGATATGGCTAGTAATGCAATGGCAAAAATTAAGCCGCAAAATGATGGTGAAGTTGTATTTTCAGACTATAATGGACTATATGGAAATATGCCGATTGTTCATCATGGCTTAGGATTATATACACTCTATGGGCACTGTTCAACGCTTAATGTAAATAGAGGAGATTCTATTATAGCTGGAACACATATGGCAAACACAGGTAAAAGCGGATATGCTATGGGAGATCATTTACATTTTGGTGTTCTTATTCAAGGTATTGAAGTTCGCCCGGCAGAGTGGATGGACAGTACTTGGATGAAGCTAAATATTGGCGATGTAATTAAAAGCGCCAAAGAGATTATAGACAGAGGATAAAAATGAAATTTTTTTCACCGACAGGTGTAACTTCAGTGAGAGGAGTTTGTCAAAGAATTAACTTCTTTGATAAAGGAGACAAATAATATGTATCAAACTACTATAAAAAAAACTGTCGAGTTAGTCGGAATAGGTCTTCATAAAGGCTCTGCAGTAAAATTAAAACTTGAACCGCTAGAAGAAAATAGCGGAATAATATTTTACCGCAATGATGTAGATGTTGCTATTCCGTTAATTCCAGAAAATGTAGTAGATACAAAAATGGCTACCGTTATAGGAAAAGACGGCTATGTTATATCAACTATTGAACATATGCTCTCAGCTATTTATGCCTATGGAATTGACAATCTCAGAATTATTGTTGATGCGGATGAGATTCCTGTTATGGACGGGAGCAGTGCAAGTTTTTGTATGCTCTTGGATGAAGCCGGCACTCAAGAACTTAGTGCACCTAAAAAAGTTATGCGTATTAAAAAAGATGTAATAGTGCAAGAAGGAGATAAATATGTAAAATTATCTCCATCACCTGATTTAAAATATAATTTTACTATTAAGTTTCCTCATCCGGTTATACAAAAGCAAGAGTATGTTTTACATTTCAATAAACAAAGCTATAAAGATGAAATTTCTAGAGCGAGAACTTTTGGTTTTTTGCATGAAGTACAATACCTTCGTTCAAAAGGTCTGGCACTTGGAGGTTCACTGGAAAATGCTGTCGTACTAGACGAGAAAAAAGTTTTAAATCCTGAGGGGCTTAGATTTCCAGATGAATTTGTAAGACATAAGATTTTAGATGCCATTGGCGATATGGCACTTATCGGGATGAATTTTGTCGGTAATTATGAGGCGATGGCTGGAAGTCACGATCTTAATCATAAACTTACACTTGAACTATTAAAAAATACAGACAATTATGAAGTTGTAGAACTAATTGGCGAAAAAACAAAAGAGCTAGAAAAAGCGTATGCCTAAGAGTGTTGACTTAGTTTTTATAACTCTTTGTTCTCCTATTCAAATTGGAATATACGAAGATAACAAGTTGATAGACTCTATTGTAAGTAAAGAAAAAAGCTCAGATATTTTGCCTAAACTATACAGCGAGCTCTCAAATAAATATGAAATCAAAAAACTTTTTTTTGCTAATGGCCCAGGCAGTTTTATGGCTATAAAAATCGCATATATTTTTCTAAAATCTATTAGTATTTTAAAAAAAATACCACTTTTTGCAACAGATGCATTTTATTTTAATGAAAATCAACCAATAAAAGCGATTGGAAAGCTATTTTTTGTTAAAATTTCATCAGAAATAAAAACTCAAAAATTAGAAATAGCACCGGATGCCAATTTTAGACTTCCTGATGTGCTTGATTATAGTGAGTTTAATACAACATCTTCACCTATTTACGGCATTGGAGCTGTGGGAAGTTAAAACTTCTTATTGCCAAAGGCAAAGCTTTAGTGAATAAATATAATTTTGACTTTGTTGAAATTATATGAGATGTTGTCAAAAAGGATAAATGTGACAATAAGCGTACCCGCAACTAGTGCAAATCTTGGTCCAGGGTTTGATTCTTTAGGTTTAGCAGTTGATTTAAGAAACAGAGTTGAATTTCATGCCTCTAAATTTTTCAGTGTTAGCATAAAAGGTGAGGGTGAAAATAATCCTAGACTTAAAGGCAACAACCTTTTTGTTAGTATCTTTAATGAACACTACAATAGATTAACTAAAAAAAGACAGAATTTCAAATTTACTTTTTATAATCAAATACCGATGTCAAGAGGACTTGGAAGCTCATCAGCAGTTATAGTTTCCGCAATCGCAAGTGCTCATGAAGCTGCAGGCATAAGAGTCTCTAAAAGAAGAATACTTAACCACGCATTAGTTTATGAATCACACCCAGATAATATAACTCCGGCAGTAATGGGCGGCTTTAATGTTGCTACTGTAGAAAAAGGTAAAGTGTTTTCTCAAAAAAAACATTTGCCAAATTATATAAAGGCTGTTGTAGTTATACCAAACAAACCAATAAGTACATCAAGAGCAAGAACACTGCTGCCAAAATCTTACTCAAAAGAGAATGCTGTTTATAACCTTTCACATACTGCACTAAGTGTTGCTGCATTTTTTAATGAAGACTGGGAGATACTAAAACTGGCATCACAAGATAGATTTCATCAAAAAGCAAGAATGAAAACTCTGCCAGAGCTTTTTAGTGTGCAAAAAGTTGCGTATGAGAGCGGGGCACTAATGAGTACGCTCTCAGGGAGCGGTTCTACATTTTTTTCAATGGCTTATGATGAAGATTCATTAATGATTGCAAATAAACTAAGTCAAAAGTTTCCAGATTTTACGGTTAAAGTATTGGATTTTGATAATGACGGACTAATTATAGATAGATAAGTTAAGACTATCTTCTATTAAATCAAGGAAGTTTTAGATACAATGGCGAAAAAATTTAATCAACCTCTTAGAATGTGTATATCTTGTAGGCAAAGAGATACACAGAATAAACTTCTTAGACTTCAATGTGAAAATTCACAGCTTAGTCTTTTTAGAGGTACTGGTAGAAGTTTTTATTTATGTGAATTTTGTCTTAAAGACCAGAAAAAGGTTTTAAAAGCACTTATGCGTCAATGCAAAAGTAACGAAAAAGATAAGTTTTCGAATATACTAAAGGAGATCATCACTGATGACAGAAAAAGTTAAAGTACACGAAATTGCAAAAGAGTTAGGAATAGCTTCAAAAGATGTAATTAAAAAAGCTTTAGAGATGGACATAGAAGTAAAGTCAGCACAAAGCTCAGTAACAATGGAACAAGCTGAAGAACTAGCAAATTTTATTATTAATGGTGAGACTGTAGAAGCAGCAAAACCGGAAGTAAAAGCTCCAAAAAAAGTAAAAAGTGATACTCCTATAAAAGAAGAAAAAACTCCTGAACAAACTACTCCCAAAGAAGAGAAAAAAACTTCTGAGCTAAAAGAAAAAATAGAGCCTAAAGAAGATACTAAACCTGAAGTGGAAAAAATAGAAACTAAAAAAGAGACGACTGATCATGAGAGCAAAGAAGCTCCTGAAGCTGTAGTTGAGCCTGCAAAAACTGTGATTAAAAGATCTGGTCTTAAAATTGTTAAAAAGAAAAAACCAAAAGTTGAAGAAGTAGCTTATAGTACTCCTGCAAAACAAGCTTCGGTATCATCATATGGCAAAATGAGTGCGGAAGCTCTAGAAGAGCTAGCAACTAAGAAAAAAGCTAAAGTAACTGCAGCTGCAAAAAAACAAGAACAAGGAATAAAGATAGATATCTTTGGCGGTTCTATGTCAGATGTATCAATGGATATGGGTGAACAAGTTACCCTACTTGATTTAAACTCTACAGAGCGCCGTGAAATGATGCCTGAACAGCCTAAAAAGCCAAGAGTGCCTAAACCGGCTGGAAGAAATGCAAATAAAAAAGCAGCTCCTAGAGGTAGAAAAGTTTCTCGTGATAAGAGAAAAAAATATACTAAATCTGCTCAAGAAGATGAAATTATAACTCATGTAGAAATTCCTGAAGATATTCGTGTATATGAGTTTGCTGAAAAACTCAACCGTCCAATGTCAGATATCATAAAAGTTCTTTTTGATCTTGGTATGATGATGACTAAAAATGATTTCTTAGGCAGTGACGAGATTGAGATACTTTCTGAAGAATTTGGTGTTGAAGTTACAATTATTGATCCAAAAGATGAGTTCACTCATGCAGAGGAAAACATTGAAGAAGATCCAGATGCTACTGAGAGACCTCCTGTAATTACTATTATGGGTCATGTTGATCATGGTAAGACTTCACTTTTGGATGCAATTAGAAATGCTAAAGTTTCTGAAGGCGAAGCTGGTGGAATTACTCAGCATATTGGTGCTTATACGATTGAGCAGCATGGTAAACCTATTACATTTTTAGATACTCCTGGTCACGCGGCATTCTCACATATGCGTCAACGAGGTACCGATATTACAGATATTATTATTATTGTTGTTGCAGCCGATGATGGTGTTAAACCTCAAACTGAAGAGGTTATAAAACTGGCTAAAGAGTCAGGTGTGCCGATTATTGTTGCATTGAATAAAATGGACAAAGAGACAGCACAACCGGACTTGGTTAAAGGTCAGATGGCTGAGCGCGGCATTAATCCGGCTGATTGGGGTGGAGATATAGAGTTCGTTCCTGTATCTGCAAAAAGTGGGATGGGTATCGATGATTTACTTGAAAATATTCTTCTTACTGCAGATGTACTAGAGCTAAAAGCTAATGAAAATGCTATGGCAAAAGCTGCTGTTGTTGAATCTTCAGTAGAAAAAGGTCGTGGACCGGTTGCTACAGTAATTGTTCAAAATGGTACACTAAAAGTTGGAGACTATGTTGTTTGTGGTAGTGCTCATGGGCGTGTAAAAGCTCTTATTGATGAAAACAACAAGCAGGTAAAATTTTTATTGCCAAGTCATACGGCACAAGTTGTTGGTTTAAATGAAGTTCCGGCATCCGGTGAAATTATGACTGCAATGGGCAGTGATAAAGAAGCTAAAGAGTATGCTCAAAAAAGACATGAGTATGACAGGCACAAAGAGCTTTCACACTCTAAAAAGTCAACTTTAGAAGATATGACTTCAATGATTGCAGAGGGTAACCTTAAATCTCTTAAAATCGTTCTTAAAGCGGATGTTCACGGTTCACTTGAAGCACTTAAGTCTTCACTCAATGAACTTAGAAATGACGAGGTAAAAGTTGAAGTTATCTCTACTGGAGTTGGCGGGATTACTGAAAATGATGTAGAGTTGGCTAGTGCAAGTGAAAACTGTGTACTTCTTGGATTTAACATTCGTCCAACGGGTGCAGTTAAAGCACTTGCTAAACAAAGAGGAATAGAGATTAGAAACTACTCTATTATTTACCAACTTCTTGATGATGTTACAGGTATGCTAACTGGTATGATGGCTCCAAAATATAACGAAGAAAATACCGGTCAAGCAGATGTAAAAGAAACATTTAAAACACCTAAAGGCATGATTGCGGGTTGTATTGTTGTTGATGGTAAACTAATCCGTGGCGGTCTTGTTCGTGTTATCCGTGACGGTGTTGTTATTCACGAAGGTGAACTTACTTCTCTTAAACGCTTCAAAGACGATGTAGAAGAAGTTGGAAACGGCTACGAATGTGGTGTTGGTATAAAAGGTTACGATGATATTATAGCTGGTGATGTAATAGAAACATTCAAAAAAGTTGAGCAAAAAGTTTCTCTGTGACAGAAGCTGAGATTAAACTAAAGCGAACAGAGTCGATTCTTTTAGAATTGATTCCAGAAGCTCTTGGCAGTTTAAATGACAAAAGATTACATGAGATAAATGTAATCGAAGTTAAATGTTCTCGTGGAAAAAGTGATGCAAAAGTTTTTCTTGATCCGGCTTCTTTTAGTGATCAAGAAAAAAGAGACTATCTTAAACTACTTCGCAAAGCTCGTCCTATTATAGAATCTTTTTGTTTGAAAGATCAGGGCTGGTTTCGTTCTCCAAAGTTAACATTTGAATTTGACGAGCAACTTAAAAAGTCTCAAAATCTTGAAGAACTTTTTAAAAAAATAGCTAAGGATTAAAAATGAGTTTAGAGAGTGATATTAATTCATTAGTAAAGTCTGTTGATTTAGAGCTTTTTGATACTTCAATTGTAAGCGAAGGTGATGAGACAATATATAGAGTAAGTGTACTTTCAACAGAAGTAGAAAATGGAAAAAGAAAACCTATCAGTCTTGATGCTTGCGTCGACTTAACTCATCTTATATCACCACTTCTTGATGTTACACCTCCGGTTTCTGGAGATTATAGACTTGAAGTCGGTAGTCCTGGAATCGAGAGAAAATTAACTTCTTTAAAGCAATTTGCTATGAGTGTCGGAGAAAAAGTTTCTTTAAATCTAAAAGCTGTAGACAAAGTTAGAGATAAACTCAGAGGAACACTTAAAAAAGTTGAAGACTCTAAAATATTTGTAGAAGTTGATGGCGAAGAGGTCTCTGTAGATTATGGAGAAATTTCAAAAGCTAGAACATACTTTGAATGGTAATATAGCACGGCTTACTGTGCGCGCCCCAAAAGAAATGCCCTTGGGGCATGGGCTTTCTGCCGAAGAAAACCTAGTGTTAATGCAGGATGAGGGGCTTTGCTCCTTATCCGTGTAGGACAATGTAATGGTAGTAGATAACAACTTTTATATGAACCTCGCCCTTAAAGAGGCTTGGAAATATCAAGGTTTAACATATCCAAATCCCGCTGTGGGCTGCACCGTTGTTGGGATAAATGGCGAAGTTTTAGCTGTTGAAGCTCATAAACGCGCAGGCGGGCCTCATGCAGAAGTTCAAGCTCTCAAATCTGCCTATTTTAAACTTACAAATGATGAAAAAATTTTAGAACTTACTTTATCTGCTGATATCCACACATTTCTTTTGCAAAATCACAATAATTGTTTTAAAAATATATCACTTTATACGACTTTAGAGCCATGTTCACATATTGGAAAAACACCATCTTGTGCAACTCTTATCGCTTCTTTGGGGATTAAAAAACTTTTTGTCGGTTCAAATGACTTAAATGTAGAAGCATCAGGCGGCAATGAAGTAGTGCGCAATGCAGATTTATACCCCAAGGGCACTTCCTCCGGGGCGCATGTAGAGACTGGTATATTAGCAAAAGAGTGTGAAGCGTTACTAAAACCATTTAATAAGTGGAGTCAAAAAAGATTTGTCTTTTTTAAATGGGCACAAAGACTTAATGGCACTACTGATGATGGAATTATAAGTTCCAAAGAGTCGAGAACAATAACACATGCCATGAGAGATGTATGTGATTTGCTAGTAATTGGTGGAAACACAGTTAGGACGGATAGGCCAACTCTTGATGCAAGATTGGTAGATGGAAAAGCTCCAGATATATTAATCTTGTCAAATTCTACAGAGTTTGACAAGAGTATTGCTCTATTTAATGTAAAAAACAGAAAAGTGATAATCTCTGATAATTTATCAAGCTTGGACAATTATAAAAATATAATGATTGAGGGAAGCTCAAATATGTTTGAGCTTACTCGTAATATTACTGATTATTATTTATGTTTTTTAGCTCCAACATTTGGTGGAAATAGCAGTTTTAACAAAATAGATGACAAATTTGAAATTTTAAATATACAAAAAGAAGAGCAAGATATAATAATGTGGATGAAAAGGGAAATATAAATTATGAATAAGCAAGAAAAAATCGTATCAATGTTTGATAATATCGCACCAACATACGACACTGCAAATCGTGTTATGAGTATGGGTGTAGATAAGAGCTGGAGACGAAAAGCTTGTGATTTGGCTTATGAGTTCTATGGGCAAGATTCTCTTGATAGAATAGTTGATGTGGCATGTGGAACCGGTGATATGATGAACTTTTGGAAAACTAGAGCAGAAGTTAACGGTATCGCAATTGGTGAGATTGTTGGAGTTGACCCATCAAATGGTATGGTTGATGTTGCGAGAGAAAAATACCCTAAATTCAATTATCATATTTCAAAAGCGACAGAAATTCCTATTGAAGATTCAAGTGCTGACATTTTAAGTATCACATACGGTATTAGAAATGTTGTTGAGAGAAAAGAAGCACTTGATGAGTTCAATAGAGTTCTAAAAAAAGATGGACTTGTAGTAATTTTAGAATTTATGAGAAATGAAAACCCATCTACTCTTGGAAAAATAAGAGACTTTTATATGAATAGAATTTTGCCAAAAGTTGGCGGTTTTATCTCTAAAAATCTAGAAGCTTACGAGTATCTGCCTAACTCTATAGAAGATTTTTCTACAGTAGAAAATATGCAAAATGAATTAGTAAATGCTGGATTTGAGATGCTTTACACAAAAAGTTTTTCAATGGATATATCAACTCTTTTAATAGCAAGAAAAAAATAATCTTCAAAAAAGGATGAAACTTTGAATGTTTTAAGTGTTTCATCACTAAACGAACAGATAAAGACTCTTTTAGAGACCACATTTTCTAGAGTTTTAGTCGAGGGAGAACTCTCTCGCATAACTTTTCACAACAGCGGACACATCTACTTTACACTAAAAGACTCTACTTCAACTTTAAAAGCTGTAATGTTTAAAGGCAATGCCTCAAAATTAAAGTTCCAACTTCAAGAGGGACAAAAAGTTATCCTTGACGGTGCTATTACACTCTATAAACCTCGCGGAGAGTATCAGATAAACTGCTTTTGTATTCAGCCATCAGGTCAGGGTGCTTTGGCTTTGGCGTATGAGCAATTAAAACAAAAACTATCTGATAAAGGATATTTTGCTCCAGAGATTAAAAAACAACTTCCAAAGTTTCCAAAAAAAATTGCACTCATTACATCTGCTACCGGAGCAGCCTTGCAGGATATGCTTCGTGTTGCAAACAGCAGATACAGAGCTGTAGAGATAGATGTCTATGATGTCTTAGTTCAAGGTGATAGTGCTGCTTTGTCAATAGCAAATGCCATAGCTGTAAGTGATACTAAAGATTATGACATCATTGTAATTGGTCGTGGTGGCGGCAGCATAGAAGATTTGTGGGCATTTAACGAAGAGATAGTAGCAGATGCGGTATTTAAAGCTGTTACACCTATAATTTCTGCAGTAGGTCATGAAATAGACTGGGTTATAAGTGATTTTGTAGCAGATTTACGGTCTCCGACACCAAGTGCTGCAATGCAGATGTGTCTACCCGATACGAACGAACTTTATCAATATATTGACGCCCTATCAGCCCAATTGACACAAACAGTGTTGCAAAAAACTTTTAACGCAAAACAAGAACTTGTACATATTTCAAATTCTTATTCTCGGCACTCTATTGAAAAGAAAATAACACAAAAACTTCAAGAAATTAAACAGATAAAAGAGTCATTTGCACAAACTGTTTCTTTTAAAATCCAAAGCTTTTCAAAAGAGCTTGAAAATATTAAAACTAGATTTCCTCATGTTATAGACTCCAAGATTAATATTGCCCAAAATCAAGTTATAACTTTGCAAAAGATGTTAGAATCAAACAATCCAAAACTAAAGAGTAAAAAAGGTTTTGCGCAAATATCAAAAGACTCAAGAGTTATTGATATTTCATCTCTACATGTAGATGATATTTTTGAGGCGCAGAGTGATAAAGTCAGCATAAGTGCAAAAGTGATTAAAAGAAATAATATATAGGAGTTTATATGAATTATCCAGAGTTTTTCGAGAAGATAGAAGTTATAAAGGTAGTAGACCCGCTATCAAATGTTTTAGGTGCGTTTGAGATGGGAAAATATGAGTTTAATTTTTTAGATGTTGTTAAATCAGCTGGACATAGTTGTCCAACTGTTGCCGGAGCATACCTAATTACAGCTGAAGCTTTAAAGGCACTATATCCAGGTGAATTGGCTGTGCGTGGAAATATTAAGGTTGAGTTTAAAGAGCCGATGCAAGAGGGTGTGACGGGTGTTATCAGTAATGTTGTTTCTCAAATAACAGGTGCTACAGATGAGAGTGGTTTTAAAGGATTGGCTGGAAAGTTTGCTCGTCACTCTCTTATGGATTTTAGTGCAAATATTAACTCTTCTGCAAGGTTTACTAGAGTTGATTCCGGTAAAAGTGTAGATGTATATTATGATCCATCTTCAATTGCTCCTGATCAAAATATGGGTCCATTAATGCAAAAAATGATGGGCGGCCATGCAGAGCCTAGTGAAATAAAAGAGTTTGGTAAACTTTGGCAAGATAGAGTAAAAAGAATTTTTGAAAATACAAACAGAGTTATTAGAGTAGTAGAGGTTTAAAACCTCTGCTGTTTTATTTTAATACTAAATTTGGAAAATAGGTATAAAGTGTAGTGGCTGTAGTAGCCGAGAGCTTTTTCAAAAGTTTGTCAAATTTATCTTCTTGATTCCATAGAGGTTTGCTTACTCCGCTTAGTTCAATTACTCTTTGTTTAGCGTCATAAGAAACACCAATTTTATCAACCAAACCAACTTTTTGAGCTTGATGTGCCGTAAATATGTGAGCATTAGCGTACATATCTCTTTTGTTTATATCTAAACCTCTTGCGTTTGCAACATCGCTGACAAATAAGTCATAAGTTCCATTGATGACTTTATTTAGCTCATTGACTTCATATGTGGTCCATTGTCTATCTCCGGTACCTACTTTTTTATATTTTCCGGCTTGAACACTTTGAGTTTTTATGCCTATTTTACTCATAAGTTCACTTAGATCAGCACCTTGCATAATAACACCTATGCTACCGACCATTGAGCCAGGATTTGCTATGATTTCATCTGCCCATATACTTGCATAGTAGCCTCCACTAGCAAGAGTCCCGCTTGCATATACAACTACCGGTTTTTTAGCTTTTAATCTTTTTATTGCATAAGCAATTTCAATAGATGGGGCAACAGCACCGCCAGGAGAGTCTATAACTATCATTACACCTTTTATTGACTTTTCTGATGCTGCATCGTCAATTTGTTTTATAACATCTGCAGCCATGATAATAGGCCCCGTTATGTTGATTTGTTGAAGGTTGTTTGGAGTAAAGTCTACATCATCTTTTGGTGCAAAAATCAGAAAAAGTATAAGGAGAAATATCATAGCCTTGAAGTGGTTTTGAATAAAACTCATTGTCGCTGTTATAGGTGAAAATAATTTTTTTATAAATTCCATACTAGTTGTCCTTTTGCAATTTACCATTAATGTAAATCTTAGATATATTATATCTATGAAGTATTAAATGAATGGCTAACTCATCATTAGGTTCTTTATCTAAATCTAGTACAAGCATGTCAGCATTTTTACCTTCTGCTATTTCTCCTGTATTTAGTCCAAGAGCATCTGCCGCATTTTTTGTTACACTGTTTATAAGTTTTTTTGCTAAGTCCAATAGAGGCAGTTCTGAGTGCATAAAAAGTGCAACTTTCATCTCTTCAAAAAGATCAAGTTTATAGTTTGAGCTAAGACCGTCAGTAGCTGTAACCCAGTCGATATTTTGCTCGTCAAGTTTTGTTAAATCAATAGCGCCGTTTCCCAAAAGTCTGTTGGATATGGGACAGTGGATAATGGTATGTTTGTTAGATGAAATACTCTTAAGCTCATCATCATTTGCTTTAACTACATGTGTCAGTAGTGTTTTATGCTCATCAAAGTACTTTAAAAACTCTTTAGAATCACTAACGGCACTTTTTTGTTTGAGTAAAGTCTCAAAAAATTCTTTAAAATCACCATCATTGTTATCTAGCCAGTCTCTCTCCGCTTGACTCTCCATAAAGTGTGCAGTTAGTTTAAGCTTTTCATTTTTAACAATTTCTAGTGCTTTTTTTATTAAAACTGGGTGAACAGAGTAAGGAGAATGAATTGCAACAGCAGGGTAAAAGCCATCCCTTTGTACACTTTTTGAAGCATCTAATCTTGATAAAAAATCAGTAAAAAGTGCATCAGCCATAGTCGCTTGAGACCCTATGAGTTCATTGAAAAAGACAACATTTTGTGCAGCGTTTGCACAAGCTTCTAAATCCATAGCATGTGAACTTACCGCTCCAAAAGTAGTGATTCCAGACTCGAGCATCACATCGATTGCTTTGCTCATACACTCTTTGTTGCACCCGCTTATAAGATCTTCACGATTCTCTATAACACTGTAAAGCCAGCTCATAAAGTCACCGTAACTAAGATCAGTTTTGTTGGCGCTAAACTCTACATGTACATGTGCATTTATAAGACCGGGCATTAGCAGTGAATTTGTTTTAAGTGTTGTTACTTTAGCATCAGCAAACTCTTTTATCAGTTCTTCAATCGGTGCTATTTTTTTGATTGTATTATCAAAAGCAATTGACATGTCGCAAAGTAATTCTTCGGGTGTAAGTATGTAGTTTGGTGATATTATCTGCATTTTTTTCTCTAAAATTAAATTTGTAAATATAAGTGGGATTATACACTTTTTTACATTGCAACTCTTTTTTAATATTACTTTTGCTAAAATAACTCCTTAAAAGTTTAAACTATTTAATAAAAAGGCAGAAGATGAAGATAGTAGTAATTCAAGGACCAAACTTAAATATGTTGGGTGTTAGAGAACAAAATATATATGGTCCAATGAAGTTAGAGCAGATACATGCTCAAATGAAAGATGTTGCTGATCAAAACAAGATGGAAATAGAGTTTTTTCAAAGTAACCTTGAGGGTGAAATTGTAGATAAAATTCAAGAGTGTTATGGTGAGGCAAATGGTATTATTATCAATGCTGCTGCATATACTCACACTTCTATAGCTATCCGTGATGCAATCTCTGCTGTTAATCTTCCAACTATTGAAGTTCATATTTCAAATATTCACCGTCGTGAAGAGTTTAGAAAAACAAATATGATTGCACCGGTTTGTACATCATCTGTTGTTGGTTTTGGTCCTTTTGGTTACCATATGGCAATGATAGGTATGTTGCAAATCATGAGTGAAGTTCAAGCAGTACAAGCAGCTCAAAAACAAGCTGCAGAGGCTAAATAATATATGTATTTAAAGCGTAAGCTAAGTGATAGTTTAACGACTATCAAAGGCTTGCATTTTGGTATCACATGTAAAGAAAAAAGTTCCCATCGTTACAGTGTAACTGTCGGGATAGGTGGAAATGTTGGGGATGTCAAACGAAGGTTTGAACACCTTTTTAATTATCTAAGAAGAGACAAAAGAGTTGAACTATTGAAAACATCATTGATTTTGAAAAATCCTCCTTTTGGTTTTGTAGACCAGGATGATTTTTTTAATTCAATAATTGTTTTGAAAACTAGTATGCAACCCATACTTTTTTTAAATTATTTGATGAGATTAGAAAAAAAATTTGCACGCAAAAGAAGTTTTGCAAACGCTCCAAGGACGCTAGATTTGGATATTATTTTTTTTGATAACAGAGTTGTTAGAAAACCGAAATTACAAATTCCACATCCACAGTGGTTTAAACGAGAGAGTGTGTTGATACCGTTAATGGATTTAAATAGATGAAGATACTGACTTTTACTGGACGAACACCATCTGAGGCTTTAAAAAAAGCCAAAATGGATGAAAATTATGACCAGATGTTTCATATTGATACAAAAGAGATTCAAAAAAAAGCATTGGGTCGTGAAGCTATTTATGAAATAGTTATGGGCATAGAAAAAGAGTTAGAACATACCACTTATCAAAAAGCTTCATCTACTCCAAGAGATGAGAGACCGCTAACTCAAAAAAGCGCTGATGTCTTGTATGATATCTCAAATGCTGCAAAGCAGATTTCAAAAATCGCAGATGTTAAAGACCCTCTTTACGGTTATCAGGATATCAAGCCACCCAATGCTTCTTTTGAGCCAAAAGAGTTAAAAGAAATCAAATCAGAAATCTCCAAGTTAGGTGATAAAGTTAAACTTATCCAAAATATGTTTTGGGATGAGAAAGCACCTAACTTAGAAAATCATATTCCGGCAGAATTTGCTGAAATATATCGCTTAGCTTCTCAAAGTGGAATGAATAAAGAGCACTTAGACGGTATTATGAGAACTACATTGGAGCATATGCCTTTTAAAATGAGAGAAAACTCATCTACGGTTAAAAGATATTTTCAAACTCTTCTTAGAAAGATGGTACCTGTTAGACTTGAGAGTACTCCCTCTGTAGGAAATAAAAAAGTTATTATGTTAGTCGGTCCTACTGGTGTGGGTAAAACGACATCAGTAGCGAAATTAGCGGCAAGATATTCGTATCTTATGCAGAAAAAATACAAAGTAGGTTTGGTAGTTTTAGATACATATCGCATAGGTGCAGTTGAACAGTTGATGCAGTATGCAAGAATGATGAAGCTTGGGATTGAGACAGTTGTAGATCCTGTAGATTTTGCATCTGCACTTGATTCGCTGAAGTATTGTGACTATATTCTAATTGATACTATGGGTTCTAGCCCTTATGATAAAGACAAAATAGAAAAGATATATGAGTGCTTGGATGGAAATGATGTTAAATATAATATAGATGTAGTTCTTGTGATGCCAAGCTCTATAAAATATGAAGATTTAAAAGCAACATATGATAATTTTTCATCTCTCAGTATTGATACTCTTATGTTTACCAAGTTAGATGAAACAAGAGGTTTTGGAAATATATTCTCTTTGTCATACGAGACAAAAAAACCAATAAGTTATTTTTCTGTTGGTCAAGAAGTCCCTGAAGATTTAGTTTGTGCCAGCAGTGATTTCTTGATTGAGTGTTTGCTTAACGGTTTTAATAGGAGTAAAGCATGATTGGGAATCAGGCTAAAAAACTAGAAGAACTCGTAGCATCAAATGAAAAAAAGAAATCTAAAAAGACTCGTTTTATAGCAATAACAAGTGGAAAAGGTGGTGTTGGAAAAAGCACAATAAGTTCTAATCTGGCTTATGTTTTATCTTTAAGTGGACTTAATGTAGGTATATTTGATGCTGATATCGGTCTGGCAAATTTAGATGTTATGTTTAATGTAAAGATCAAAAAAAACATATTACATGTACTAAAAGGTGAGGCTACTGTTGCTGATATATTAATCCCTGTTACTAGAAATCTTATATTGATTCCAGGTGAGAGCGGTGATGAGATACTCAAGTACTCTGATAAAGCTCTTTTTGATAGGTTTATGAGTGAAGCTGAGGTGTTAGACAAGCTTGATGTAATGATTATTGATACAGGAGCAGGTATAGGTGAACATATCAAAATGTTTGTTGATGTGGCAGATGATGTCATAGTTGTTACTGTGCCGGACCCAGCCGCAATAACAGATGCTTATGCTACCATAAAATCGATAGCAACTTTTAGAGATGATATTAACCTAGTTATGAATCAGGTAAAAAGTGAAAAAGAAGCATTGGCAGTGTATGAAAAGATAAAAAAAGTAGCATTGGCAAATATTGGCGGTGATTTAGATTTGAAATTTATGGGAAAAATCAATAATGATGCAAAAGTATCTTCTTGTGTGAAACAAAGAGCACTCTTTAGTGCTGTTCACCCATCTTCTGGGGTGTATAAAGATATAGAAGGAATTGCAAATAAAATAAACAATAATTTGGAACGAAATGTGCTAGTTACTCCTAGTGAAAGCGGATTATCGGGGCTTTTTAAGCGTCTAGTTAAGCATTTCTAACTCAAATTTGGGGCAAGCATATATGTTAGGTGAAAATTTTGTATACTTTTTTACTGTTCAAGGTTTTTTTATGGGAATAATATTCGGCATATTAAAATCATTTGATGCAGAAGGTCTGCTAGTATATACTTTGTTTATTACAATATTCTTTTATCTGTTTTCTCATGTTATAACTGCCCTTTATTACAAAACCGTAACAGGAAAAGTTTATTTTTTTCCTAAAATATTACACGAAAAACAACTTGATTTATTTGTGACTGAAATAAATAAAAGAGAAAAACTGATAGATTCAGCTGTGAAAATCGCAGACGCGGCGGTTAAAATGAATGCAGAAGATAATGGAAAGAAATCATGATTGAGGCTTACACACAAGATATCAAGCACAAAGAAGATGAACTTGCTATCCAATATTTGCCTGCTGTTAAAGCAATGGCATTTCGACTTAAAGAGAGACTGCCAAGTTCTATTGACTATATGGACTTATCTGCAATTGGAACCGAAGAGCTTATAAAATTAGCCAGAAGATATGATGAAAAACTTAATGACTCTTTTTGGGGTTATGCAAAAAAAAGAGTTTATGGTGCTATGCTTGATTATCTAAGAAGCTTAGATATACTCTCTCGTGCCAGCAGAAAACTGGTTAAAGCAATTGATTATGCTATCGAAGAGTACAGAGTGACACATGAAGAAGAGCCGACAGATGAAGAGTTGGCTATACTCTTAGATGAGAGTATTGAAAAAGTACATGATGCGAGAATCGCTTCAACTATATACACGGTTATGCCTCTTCATGATCAACTACAGGTTGGTGACGAGGGTGCAGCACTTGCTCAAATAGAGAAAGAAGAATTAATTAATGTTATCAAGAAAGTTCTTGGAGATTTTGTTGAGAGAGAACAGCTTGTAATACAGTTTTACTACTTTGAAGAACTGACACTTAAAGAGATAAGTGAGATTTTAAATATAACAGAATCTAGAATATCACAAATTCATAAATCAGTTATTCATAAAATCAAAGAGAGTATAGGAGCATAATATGGCAGATATACTTTCACAAGAAGAAATAGATGCTCTTTTAGATGTCGTTGAAGATGAAGGTGAGGAAATTTTTGATGGAGATGATTCCGGTGCTTTTTCACAGAGGCAAGTAACACTTTACGACTTTAAGAGACCAAACAGAGTTTCAAAAGAGCAGCTGCGTGCATTTCGTGGTATTCATGATAAGATGGCACGATCACTAGCTTCTCAGATATCTTCTATAATGCGTTCTATTGTTGAGATTCAACTTCATTCAGTTGATCAGATGACATATGGCGAATTTCTTATGTCCCTGCCAAATCCAACTAGTTTTAATGTTTTTTCAATTAAGCCATTAGAGGGAAGTGGAGTTATAGAGATAAATCCTTCTATTGCTTTTCCTATGCTTGATCGTCTTCTTGGAGGTAAGGGTGAGCCATTTGATGCAAGCCGTGAATTTTCAGATATAGAACTTAACTTATTTGAGACAATACTGAGAGTTATGATGAGTACTCTCAAAGAAGCATGGGCTCCTGTTATGGATATTTATCCAACAGTTGAGTCTAAAGAGTCAAGTCCAAATGTTGTTCAAATTGTTGCACAAAATGAAATTGTTGTGATGGTTGTAATGGAGATAATTATTGGTCAGAGTTCGGGTATGATGAATGTTTGTTATCCTGTTATAGCACTTGAGCCTGTTTTGCCAAAGTTAGCCAGTAGAGATTTGATGCTTAACGAAACAAGTACAAAAAAGAGTAGAAATAATGAACTTCAAGTTCTTTTAGGTGGCGCAAAAGTTGGCATAGAAGCAATGTTGGGTGATGCAGAACTTACATTGAGAGAAGTTTTGGATTTACAAAAGGGTGATGTAGTTAGACTTGAGAATCCTGCTGATGATATTGTCAGACTTTGTGTCGATGGCAAAGATAGATTTCTCGGTAAGATAGGATTAAAACGATTTAGAAAATCGATACAAATTACTGATATAATAGATACAGAAAAAGATGCAGTCAAAAGAGCATTAGAGAATTTTGAGACATCAAGACGAGATAAAATATCTGGTGTAAAAGATATTATTCAACAGGAACAAAATGAAAATAATATTGAAGATGAGGAGTAAGTAATGAGTGATTTTATGAAGCTATTTGAAAGTGAAACAATTGCTACTATAGAGGCACTAATCGGACAAGCTCCCACACTTGATTTAAAAGAAGAACAAAGTTTAAGCATCGTATCAAATATAATCCCTCCTATCGTGGTCTTGAAAATAAATGTTAGTGGTGCAGTAGATGCTTCAGCGATGGTAGCTTTAACACCAAATCTAGTAGCTTCACTATCGGATATGATGATGGGCGATGAAGAGAGTGACAGAGAAGATATTAGTGATGATGATTTGGATGCAGCTAAAGAAATCACATCAAATATTTTTGGAGCTATAGGAACTAGTTTATCTGCTCAAAAAGAGATGCCTGTTTTATCGTTTAATGTTGAAAGTGCTGAGTATATTGGTGAAAATGAAGATGTAACACTAGAGAACTTTACTAAAATGTTTGTTTATAATTTTAATATTGCAACTGTTAAATCTCTTTTTATGTTTATTATGGATGATAATTTCGAAAAGACTATATTTGGTACTCCTGATGATGCCGCAACCGAAACTATAGTTGATGAAAGCAGTAATGACAATAACAATACAGAAGCTTCACTTGGTAGTGCTGAAATGAATAACATATCTTTAATTATGGATGTTAAGCTTCCAGTTAAAGTTAGAATTGGAAAGAAAAAAATGCTACTTAAAGATGTGTTAAATATGGATATTGGTTCGGTTATTGAACTTAATCAGTTGGCAAATGATCCTCTTGAAATTTTAGTTGATGATCATATAATAGCTGAGGGTGAGGTCGTGATTGTTGATGGAAACTTCGGTGTTCAGATAACATCAATCGGTACAAAAAGAGAAAGATTGGCTCAACTTAAGGCTTAAAGTGCAAAATAGAAAACAAGATCGAAGAAATGAATTAGCAAAAAGATATGTTCAAGATATAAAATCAGCTGATATTTGGAGCGTATTCAAAATAATTGCCGATTTTGTTAAAGGCTTCGAAGAATTAGGTGATCTTGGGCCATCTGTTACAGTTTTTGGTAGTGCTAGAACAGATGTTAGTGATAAATACTATGAAAAAGCCTCTAAGCTTGCTTCGATGTTGGGAGAAAGAGGTTTTAATATAATAACAGGTGGCGGCCCTGGAATTATGGAAGCTTCAAATAAAGGTGCAAAAGAGCATTCTCATGTTGAATCAGTCGGTTTAAATATTGATCTTTCGTTTGAGCAAGTAGCAAATAAATACACTACAAAACAGCTAAATTTTGATTACTTTTTTTCCAGAAAAGTAATGTTGGTAAAATATTCTATAGCATATGTTATTTTTCCTGGCGGATACGGTACATTAGATGAATTATTTGAATCTTTGACTTTAGTTCAAACAAGAAAAGTGACAGGTGTTAAAATCTTTGTTATCGGTATTGATTTTTATAAACCACTTTTACAGTTTATAGAAGAAAAATTACATAAAAGCGGCATGATAGATGATGTCGACCTTGAAATCATAAGATTGACTGATGATTTAGATTGTGTTGTTAGAGAGATTGAAGAATCTTTGTTAACACAGATTGAGCTCTTGGAAGAAGTTGGTTTAACTGATACTAAATACTATAAATCCTTATCAAATTTCTCGCAAGATATAGATTCAGTAAAAAATGAAGACAAATGAAAAATATGATAAATCGTAAAAAAGTTTTAGTTGGCATGAGCGGTGGTGTTGATTCTACAATGTCAGCATTATTATTAAAAGAAGAGGGTTATGAGATAGAGGGTTTATATATGAAGCTGCATTCAAAACCCGGCTATCATGAAATTCATCTTGCCCGTGCTCAAAAGGCAGCCGATTTTGTCGGAATGAAACTACATGTATTAGATCTTCAAGAAACATTTAACAGAAAAGTGTTTCAGCCATTTATAGATACTTATGCAGATGGCAGAACACCAAATCCATGCGCACTCTGTAATAGAAGTTTGAAATTTGGTGAAATGATTAAATATGCAGATAAGATAGGAGCAGATTTTTTAGCTACTGGACATTATATTAAAACTGATGGAAAATATTTTTATGAAGCTGATGATGATACAAAAGATCAAAGTTATTTTTTATTTTATGTACATAAAGATATTTTGCCAAGACTTCTATTTCCGTTAGGTGAAAGAAAAAAAAGCGATATAAAAGAGTTAGCTGCATCTATTGACGGCTTAGAATCTTTTGCATCTCAAGGTGAATCAAGTGAAATCTGTTTTGTAGAGACTACATACACAGATCTTTTAAAAGATTATGTTGAAGTAGATAAAGTTGGTGAAGTTTTAGATAAAGACGGAAATGTAGTGGGCGAACATAAAGGTTATATGCACTACACAATTGGCAAAAGAAAAGGCTTTACTGTAAAAGGTGCACATGAGCCACATTATGTAGTTGATATTGATGCGAAAAAGAATCAAATCATAGTAGGTAAAAAAGAAGAGTTAGAATGTAATAGTGTAGTTCTTAATAATTTAAATCTATATAGTGATGAAAAAGAGTTTGATACAACAGTTAAATTAAGATACAGAACTAAAGCAGTTGCTTGTCATGTAGTTGTAAAAGATGATAAAGCATTTGTCACATTAAAAGAGAGTGTATTTGGAGTTGCAACAGGTCAAGCTGCAGTATTTTATGATGATAATAAATTAATTGGTGGTGGTTGGATAGAAGAAAATTAATTGCACAATCTCCCCAAAACACCTCAAAGAGAAAAAACTTCCAAAATTCCTTTAAAAAACTATTGACATCAAAGGTTGATTTGTCTATAATTCCCATCCACAAACACAGAGACCTAATGTTTAGGACTTAAGT
>NZ_JAPHUF010000001.1 GCF_026196735.1 Sulfurimonas sp. | reverse complement strand
TCTCTTCTTTTAGCTTCAACGAATAGTGCACGGAATTGTTTCTCAGAAACACCATACATAAATTTCGCTTTTTGTTTTTCATTAAGTTGTAAACCATACTCAGAAACTTTCTTACGACGCTGACCATGCTGACCAGGACCATAAGGTCTTTTTTCTAATGCAGATTTACCTGCTAAACGACGCTCACCTTTAAGGTTTAGGCTTACACCAAATCTTCTTTCGATTTTTTCTACTGGACCTCTATATCTTGCCATCAGTAATCTCCTTAAACTCTACGACGCTTAGGTGCGCGACATCCATTGTGTGGTAATGCAGTTACATCTTTCATAAATGTAACAGTTATACCCTCAATAGCACCAACTGCTTTAGTAGCAGTTTCACGACCTGAACCTGGACCTTGAACTTTAATACCAAGTTCTTTGATTCCATGAATTTGAGCTTTTGCTACCGCATCTTCTACAGCTGCTTGAGCTGCGAACGGAGTAGATTTTTTGCTACCTTTAAAACCAAGACTACCAGCTGAAGACCAAGCAATCATGTTGCCCATCTCATCTGTAATAGTTACAAGTGTATTGTTAAATGATGCAGCGATATGAACTATACCGCGTGCAATATTTTTCTTTACTACTTTTTTTCTAACAGCTTTTCTTTTTGCCATCTGTTATCCCTTACGCTGCGCCGACAGTTTTGCGTTTACCCTTACGAGTACGCGCATTTGTCTTAGTTTTTTGACCACGACATGGAAGACCACGACGGTGACGAAGACCTCTATATGAACCTAAATCCATAAGTGCCTTAATATCCATAGCTACTTTTTTACGAAGATCACCTTCTACCATATGGTTTTCACGGATTTCGTTTGTAATAGCAGCCACTTCTTCTTGAGAAAGTTCAAAAACTCTCTTATTGTAGTCTATACCTGTCGCGTCTAAAATTAGACGAGAAGCGTGTAAACCAACACCATAGATGTATGTTAGACCATACTCTACTCTTTTCTTTTTAGGTAAATCAACACCAGAAATACGAGCCATGGTTATCCTTGTCTCTGTTTATGTTTTTTAACTTTGCAGATTACTCTTACAATGCCTTTTCTCTTGATAACTTTACAGTCATCACACATCTTCTTTACTGAAGCACGTACTTTCATTGAAAGCCTCTTTATATTAATCTCACAAAATCCGAACTCGTCCGATTTTTGTTCAGTCACTAAAGCTTCACCTATCGGTGAGAGGGACAACCTCTACTTTATGAAAGTTTAGTTTTGTCTTTGTCCTTGCTGCATCCAGGCAGATATATTTAAAAATCTTGCCAATACTTTTATCTTTATAAGTAAATATATAGATAGAAATACTCTTTTGTTTTGTTAAAACAGCAAAGCGGACGCGTATTGTATCCAAAAGAATGTAAAAGATTTATTAAGTTATATTATTTTATTTAAGAGTTGTTGTTTTAGTCCCATAATACACTTACTCCGTACTCTTGATTGAGTGCTATGTATTTATTATAATAAACTTTTTTTCCATATTTTTTACTTAAGAGTTCCACTTCGATTGCTTCATCTTTAAGGAGTTCTCTTACCTCTTTATATGAAAGCCATTTTCCATAACGAGAGAGTGAATTTTGCCAGATTTTAAAGTCACATGTAGAGTTTTCTGTAAGTTCAAACATCTCGCCATCTTCCGTTTTCCAGTTGGCATTTGAGCATGCGTAAAGTTTAACTTTTTTACCGCTTACCTCTTTGTCTCTTACTTCAATACTACCGTTTTCACAATATGGGCACTTTCCTAAGGTCATCATATACTCTTTTTTTAGTATATTATTATAAAAAGACTCAATTTTTTAAAAATATGACAAAATGCAATAAATTTATATAATATCTCTAATCAAGCGAGGAGTTATCATTATCAAATACTATCTTTGCTTTTAAAAATATTACTAACATGTATATGATTCCAGGAGTAAATTCTAAAATACCGCCACTTATTTTAGAAGCAAAAAAATCCAACCAAAAATAGTAAATCACGGCACCAACAGTTATCGCAGACAAAATAAGCGTCACAAAATATAGTTCGTCATTGTATAAACTCAAGAGTAATACAATACCAAACAAAGCAGGAGCAATATGACCTGTAAGATACCAATAAATAATTGCCATTAAAAAAACTACTATGTTAAATATCATTGCTGCTCCCTGATTTATTTATAAGTTTATCTAAAATCTGTGTCTATGTATAAAGAAAAATAGTATTTTTGTTAAAATTCCATCATGAATACATATTTAGAGAAATTTAACGACTCTGTTAAAAATACTATTTACTCAAAACTTCCTATTATTGAGCAGGAGTTTATAAAAGAAAAATCACTTGAGCTAAAGTTTACATTTTCTGAGATAAAGCAGATAGTAGATATAGCCAGAGATCTTGAGATGTGGAATGAAAAAAGCATTATAAAGATTTTTCCTGAGCATGAGCAAAAAAAAGTTGTTTTTACAAGACTCAAAAAAGTCTATGAAGAGCTACGCAAAAAACCTAACTCTTATGAAAACTTTGAACTTAAAAACATACCAAAAGAACAAAAGTATACTTTTAAAACAGAGGCTAAAGAGGGTTTTGGTCTTGGACTCTGTCCTGTTGCAAGCGAGAAGACAAGATGTTGTAATCTTTTAACACTCGATGCGGTTGAGAGTTGTGGTTTTGACTGTTCATACTGCTCAATACAATCTTTTTATAATCAAAACACTATAACTTTTGATAGTAGCTTTGCCCAGAAGTTAAAAAATCTCAACCTAGAGAAAAACAAAACTTATCATATCGGTACAGGTCAAGCTTCTGATTCGCTTATGTGGGGAAACCGTGAAGGTATTTTAGATGCTCTTTTTGAGTTTGCAACTGATAATCCAAATGTAATCTTAGAGTTTAAAACAAAGTCTGACAACATAAAATACTTCTTAGAAAATGAAATTCCTAAAAATATTCTATGTACTTGGTCGCTAAACACTCCTACTATTATAGAAAATGAAGAGCATCTAGCTGCTTCACTTGATAAAAGAATAAATGCAGCAAGAAAAGTGGCTGATAAAGGTGTGAAAGTCGGCTTTCATTTTCATCCGATTGTTGAGTATGAGAATTATCTTGATGAGTACAACAGCGTTTATGAAAGATTGATTAATGAGTTCGAGCCAAGTGAAGTTGCACTTGTAAGTTTTGGAACACTTACCTTTATCAAACCTGTTATCAAACAGTTAAGAGATAGAGAGTTTAGAAGTAAGATTACTCAGATGCCTTTTGAAGATGCAAGCGGGAAGAGTTCTTATCCTGATGCTACAAAGCAAAAGATGTTCAAGCACGCTTATGAAAGCTTCAAGCCTTGGCAGCTTAAAAATAAACAAGAAGATGTATTTTTTTACTTATGTATGGAAGAACACGAGATGTGGGAGAAGACTTTTGGTTACCAATACGCAACCAATAATGATTTTGAGCGGGCAATGCTCGCTGCTTACGCTAATAAGCTGGGAATGGAGTTTCTAGTATAAACTAGTGACTTCCACAGCCTCCACAACAACCGTTGCTAGTTGATTCAGCAAATGCAATAACAAAATTATTACCAGCTTCTTGAACTTTAAAGTTGTGCTTACCACAAAACTCATCATTTTTCATTAATATCTACATGTCAGTTATATACATCAATATATCTTGATATATAAATAAATATCTGCTATTATGTCAAAATCAAATCAAGAGGATATTTTATATATGGATATATTTCTTAAAACAATAGGCTCGATTAACGATGAGACAAGGTTAAAAATTTTACATTTTATCGATGTAAACGGAGAAGTCTGTGTATGTGATATAGAGAACTCATTTGAGATGATACAGTCTCGCATCTCAAGACATCTAAAAATTTTAAAAGACGGGGGTTTTTTAAAAGTTGACAGACGCGGCCGCTGGGCGTATTATAGTATAAGAACTCCATTGGACCAATTTAGACAATCTATCTTAAAAGAGATAAGTTGTTTAGATATAAATATTCCATTATTAAATAAAGGTTGTAAAGTTGAATAAAAAAGTTCTCATTTTATGTACAGGAAATAGCTGTCGATCTATCATCGCAGAGGCGGTTTTGAACAAATATCTTGACGGTGTAGATGCTGAGAGTTCAGGAGTAAAGGCAAGTGGGAAAGTAAATCCAAATGCAAAAAAAGTTTTAGAATCTGATGGCTCTTGGGATGATAAGTATCACTCAAAAACTTTGAATAAAGTAATAGATACAGACTTTGATTTAGTAGTTACAGTTTGTGATAATGCAATGGAATCTTGTCCTATTTTTCCTAAAAATACAAAAGTTATACATGTAGGTTACGAAGATCCAGATGCAAAAGACTACTCTGCATTTCTTAAAACTTTAAAACTAATCAAAACAGAACTAACTCCAATTGTTAGAATGGAGCTGGGTTTATAATGATTTTAGCTTCAATAATTTTCTTAATCACACTTGTCTTTGTTATCTGGCAACCCCGTGGACTTCAAATTGGTACGACTGCTGTTATTGGTGCTATTGTCGCACTTATTGCTGGTGTAGTCAGTATTAGTGATGTTTGGATTGTTTATGACATTATCTGGGATGCAACCTTGGCTTTTATTGGAATAATCATTCTATCAATGGTTTTAGATGAGATAGGTTTCTTTGAATGGGCAGCACTTAAAATGGCAAAGCTGTCAAAAGGCAGCGGTCATAAGATGTTCTTTTACTCTATCATCCTAGGTGCTATTGTATCTGCATTGTTTGCAAATGATGGAGCCGCACTAATACTGACTCCGATTTTGCTTGCCAAGATGAACATACTAAAACTAAACACTAAAACAATTCTCGCATTTTTACTCGCAGGCGGATTTATAAGCGACAGTGCATCTTTGCCTTTTGTATTTTCAAACCTTACAAACATCGTTACAGCTAACTACTTTGACATTGGTTTTACTGAGTTCATCTCAAATATGATTCTACCGTATTTTGTGAGCGTTATTGCTACTATGGCGGTTCTTTGGGTAGTTCTGCGTAAAGATATTCCGCAACATGTAGATATAGACCTGCTTAAAAATCCCCAAGATGTTATCAAACACAAAGGGCTTTTTAACTTTTCATGGCTTTTTTTGGCACTTTTGCTAGCAGGATATTTCATAGGTGATGCTTATGACATTCCAATCTCAGTTTTTGCTCTTGGCGGAGGTATTATTTTTTTAACAATTGCAACACTAGCTAAAACTGTTGAGCCCAAGCACATCATCAAAGAGGCACCTTGGCAAGTTGTATGGTTTTCTTTAGGACTTTACATCGTTGTTTATGGACTTAAAAATGCAGGGCTCACTGACTATATAACTGACATGTTAGTTTACCTTAACTCTCAAAGTGAAGTGGTAGCAGTTGTCGGGACTGGATTTTTAGCGGCATTTTTGTCTGCTTTTATGAACAATATGCCTACAATCATGGTTATGGATATAGCACTAACTGACATTGCGAATGAAGCTATGATATATGCAAATATAGTCGGATGTAACCTAGGACCTAAAATGACACCGTTTGGCTCGCTGGCAACTCTTCTTTGGCTTCACACGCTGGAGAAAAAAGGTGTAAATATCAGCTTCTGGTCTTACTCAAAATTTGGACTGATTGTAACTCCGCCTGTTCTTTTAGTTGTTTTACTTTCCTTGGCTTAAATGCTTCTACATGTAGAGGCATTTACATACAAAAGTTCTCCTTGGCTGCATATAGATAATCTAAATCAAGCAACTATTTCCAAGATTTTTAAAAAACTCCATCTCACTTTCTTTTAAAAGTCTTATGGTGTTTGTAGAGCCGCATTCACCTACAGGATCGCCTGCTGTCAAGATATAGGTCTCTTTTATGTTTAATATATTTTCTTCTAAACCTTTTTTCATTACATCACTTATGGTTTTACCAAAGGAGCCGAGTTTTACACTAAATACAGGAATAATCCCCCACGAAAGTGTAAGCTGCTGTCTAACTCTGTCATCATGTGTTATAGCGTATATGGTTGCTTTTGGTCTATACTTAGCAAGCTTTCTTGCTGAATTTCCTGATGCTGTCATTGAGAGTATCCCATCAACTTTCAAATCTTTTGCCAACCTCACCGCAGACTCATCTATGGCATTTGTAACATCTTCGTGTTTTTGGTCATACTCTCTGTTATATGCGTAAACTCTCTCTGTCTCTCTGATAGTTTCAAACATTGTTTTAACCGCTAAAACAGGATATTTACCAACAGCACTCTCTTCTGAGAGCATAACAGCATCAGTTCCATCCAAAACGGCATTTGCTATGTCACTTATTTCTGCTCTTGACGCTCTCTCACTATGTGTCATTGAGAGTAACATTTGTGTTGCCGTTATAACAGGTTTTGCAGCAAAATTTGCTTTTTGTATAAGCAACTTTTGGAGGTTTGGCACTTCATAATATGGAACTTCTATGCCCAAATCACCGCGAGCTACCATAAGGCCGTCAGAAGCTTCTAAAATTGCATCAATATTTTGAATTGCATCAAACTTCTCTATCTTGGCAATGAGCATCTGTTTACCGCCAAGATTCTCTACAATCTCGCGAGCTTTTAACATGTCATTGGCCTCTTGAACAAAAGAGATAGCCATAAAATCAACGCCGTTTTTAACACCCCACTCCATATCGGCTCTATCTTTGGCAGTTAAAACATCCACTCCAAGAGCCGTATTTGGAAAGTTTACACCTTTTTTTGAAGAGAGTGTTCCATAGTTTTCAACTATAACTTCCACTTTTTGAGCACTACATGTAGTTACCTTTGTGCGAATTATCCCATCATAAAGATAGATATAATCGCCTACATGTAGTTGAGCTAAAATCTCAGGATAATTAATAGAGACTTCATATCTATCTTCTGCTGTGCACTTGCCTATAATTTTATCTTTGTGAAAAACGATAGTGTCATTCTCTTGAAGTTCAAAATCGTGTTCAAGCTCACCTATGCGGATTTTAGGACCGCTTATATCTTGTAAAATGCCCACGACTAAGCCTGTGTTTTTCATGGCTTGACGAATTTTTGTCAATACATCCAAGTGGTACTCATAAGTCCCGTGACTAAAATTTAGTCTAAATACATTTGCACCGGCTCTGATAAGACTCTCTATGCCGCTAAGAGTATCAGAAGCTGGACCGATTGTAGCCAAAATTTTGGTTCGTTTTTTCAAGAACTACTCCTTATTTATCAGCAATAATAGCACAAAAAAGAATAAGAAGATATAATACGATAAAACTTTAAAATGACGGAAACACCATGAAACAAAACGAGCACCTTGTGCTAGGAAAAACTAACACACTAATTATCGACAGACTTACAACTCCAGGTGCCTATATGATGGCACAAGATGGCAACGATGTCTTACTTCCGGGTCCATATCTTACTAAAGAAATGAAAGAGGGCGATCTTCTTGATGTTTTTGTCTACACAGATTCAGAGGACAGACTAGTATCAACTACACTAATACCGGTTGCACAACTTGATGAGTTTGCTTTTTTTGAATGTGTTGATGTGGCTCCATTTGGTGCTTTTATGAACTGGGGTCTGAGCAAAGACCTGCTTGTGCCAAATATGTTTCAAAAAACACCCTTTAAAGTTGGAGATAGAAGATATTTGAGGGTTGTTTATGATGAGAGAACTCACCGCTTAGTAGGAACTGAAAAACTAGGTGACTTTTTCGAGCGAAGAGTAAAAGGTTTAAAACCAAATCAAGAAGTAAAAATTTCTATTATTTCTAAAACTCCACTTGGTTTTAAATGTATTGTAGAAGGTAAATATGAAGGTCTTATATATCATAACGATATCTTTGAAGAGATAAAACTTGGAGATGAGAGAACTGCATTTATCAAAACCATTAGAAGTGATGGCAACATTGACCTCAATCTTCGCAAACCCGGTTTAAAGAAAAGCGGCGGTTCTTCAGACAAGGTTTTACAGCTAATAAAAGAAAATGGCGGAAATATGCCTTATAACTATAAAAGTGATGCCCAGCTTATCAAAGATGTCTTTAATCTTAGTAAAAAAGATTTCAAACGCTCACTTACAACTCTTGTTGATGCCGGCAAAATTGAAGTTAAAGATACTGGAATATACTTAAAGGATTAGCTGTGGCAAGAGTAAAAGAGAACAAAAAAACAATTGAGCTGTCTGATCAAAAAATAACTTTTGAGATTGAAAAATTATCATATAATGTTATAAGATTTTATCCTACAAAAATGACGCTTGATGTTATGGTCTTTGAAGATGGTGTAAAACAGGGTATGCAAAACATTCCTTTTGCTCACCTTCCTAAATCTGCTAAAAAACTCATCAAAGCTAATTAAAGGCAGAATTTTTTGACATTCAACCAGATAAAAATCGCAATATACTCTTTATATCTTACTAACTACTATGGTTTTAAACTCTCAGGTGTAACTGACTCATTAAAAAGAAAAAAAGCTCGTATAAGCTATGCAAACCAACTGTTAAACAAGCTAAATATCAAAATTAAAGTTATAAATAAAGAAAAATTGCCACAAGATGGACAGTATCTTTTAGCTTCAAACCATAGAACGATTATAGACCCTCTAATTGTTGAAGTTGCCACACAATACAGCAATATCCATGGAGACTGGATAGCTAAAAAAGAACTCTACAACTCTTTCTTTTTTGGAAAATTCACTAGAAATCTTGGAACAATTCTTCTTGACCGCGAAGCATCACAAATGAGTGGTTTTTTTAAAGATATAAAAGAATCTGTAAAAAATGGAAATTCTATCTATATTTTTCCAGAAGGTACTAGAAATAAATCAGATTCTCCAATATCTGAGTTTAAAGAAGGTGCCCAAATAATCGCCATAAAGAACAGACTTCCTATTCTTCCTGTCTACATTCGTTCTAAGGCGAATGATATACTAAAAGAAGCGATAAAAGACTCCAGACAACAACGCATTATAGAGATAGAGATAGGAAATATTATAGATTATAAAGATAGAAGCCTTTCATTTGAAGAAGCTTATAAAAAGCAATTTAATATAGCTTAAGTATTATCTATTTTTAGCTAATATATATTATAAGAAATGGAGAAACAACATGCCAGATATTAAAAAGTGTAATTCACTAGAAGAAGTAAGAACGGAAATTGATAAGATAGATGATCAACTAGTTGAACTTATCTCGATAAGAAGTCATCTTATCCGTCAAGCCGCAGCATTTAAGAATAGTGTTGAGGAAGTAAAAGCAGAAGATAGAATAGATTATATCTTACAAAAAGTTCGTCATAAAGCTATCCAAGCAGATGTCTCTCCAAATATGATATCTGAACTGTTTGAAATTATGATAAACGAAATGGTTGAAACAGAGATTTCAGAGTTTAGAAACAATAAAACATTCTAGAAGTGTAAGAAGAGGTAAAAATCCTCTTCTTATTTGTATCTGTAAGTGATACGACCTTTGTCTAAAGAGTATGGTGTTAATTCAAGTTTAACTTTGTCACCTGGTAATATTTTAATATAGTGCATACGCATTTTTCCTGCGATATGACATAAAATAATATGTCCATTTTCTAATTCAACACGAAATGTTGCATTTGGCAAAGCCTCTATAATCTTGCCATCCACTTCGATAACATCTGATTTAGCCATTTTAATCCTTCTTCTTCTCTAAGCTTGAGATAAAATTTCAGCTTTACCGTTGATAACTGCAACAGTATGCTCATAGTGTGAACCGCGTAAACCATCGGCACTAACAACATCCCACTTATTCTCTAAAATAACCGGTTTTGAATCTTTTTGACAAATCATCGGCTCCAAACAAAAAACCATTCCGTTTTTAATTTTTGGACCGCCTTTAGGATCTTTACCTTCAAGATAATTTGGTATTTCAGGCTCTTCATGAGGCTTCTTACCAATACCGTGACCACAAAAGTTGTAAAGAGGAACAAAGCCTCTTGAACGAATAGAATTTTCTAGAACTTGAGAAAGTTCTTTAAATCTCATACCCTCTTTAATAGCAGCTATTGCTTCATAAAGAGTATCTTTCGCACAAGCGATAAGCGCTTCATCTTCTTCACTAACTTTTCCAACTGGCACTGTTATAGCTGCATCACCAAACCAGCCATCAAGTTCTGTTCCAATATCATAACCAATTACATCACCCTCTTGTAATCTGTAGTCAGTTGGGATACCGTGAATAATAACTTGATTTAGTGAGCAGCATACTGCGTTAGGAAAGCCGTAGAGACCTTTAAAAGAAGGCTTAGCACCTTGTGAGAGAATATACTCCTCCGCCATGGCATCTAACTCTTTTAAAGAAATCCCTACTTTTGTGTTTTGTCTTAGTAATTCTAAAGCACCGCCAACAATTTTGTTAGCAGCGCGAAGTTTCTCAATTTCTTGAGGTTTTCTAAGCGCAATGGCCATTATTTAAAGACCAACTGCACTTAATGTCTCATATTTACTCATGTAAATTTGAGCCTCAATTTTTCTCATAGTATCTAGTGCTACTTGAACAACGATTAGAACTGCTGTTCCTCCAAAGAAGAAAGGAACGCCCATCCCTTTTATAATCATAAAAGGTAAAGTCGCAACTAGACCAAGATACAAAGCACCGGTAAAAGTTAGATTACTTGCTGTAGTATTTAAAAACTCACTTGTCGCATTTCCGGTACGAATACCAGGAATAAAACCACCCTGTTTTTTTAAGTTCTCAGCTATATCTTTTGCATTGAAAGTAATCGATGCATAAAAGAATGCAAAGAAAACAACAAAAGAAAATGTCAAAAAGTTAAAAAAGTAACTATTTGGATTTAAGTAGTCTGCAAAAGCAAGTATAGTAGGATTGGTACTACTAGACATTACAGTCATTGGGAACATTAATATCGCAGAAGCAAAGATAACCGGAATAACACCAGCTAAATTAACCTTGATAGGAATATAGTTCATAACTCTTTTATTTTGATTTTGCATCATAACTTTTTTAGCGTATGTAACAGGTACACGACGCTCACCAAGTTCAACATAAATAATAATAGCGACAGTTCCAAGTATAAGAGCAAGAATTGCCAATACAGTCAGGAAACTCATAGCGCCAGTATTTACCATAGTGATTGTTTGACCAATCGCAGATGGTATTGCTGATACGATACCAGCAAAGATAATAAGTGAGATACCATTACCGATACCACTTTGTGTTATCTGTTCACCAATCCACATTAGCAACATTGTTCCCGCGAGCATTGAGACCGCAGAAAGAAGTATAAATGTGTTTTGGTCAGCTATAATCGCGCTGTTACCATTAGGACCTGTTAAACTTTGAAGTCCAACGCTGATACCGATTGCTTGAATGATTGTAATTACAATAGTTGCATAACGAATAATTTGCATATACTTAACCATACCATCGCGCTCTTTTTTCATTTGACCAAGAGGTGCAAAGGTTGCAGCCAAAAGTTCCATAATAATTGAAGCAGTGATATAAGGCATGATTCCTAGAGCAATGATTGACATACGCTCAACAGCATTACCACTAAACATATTAAATAAACCTAGTGCATCTGATTGATGTGAATCGAAGAAAGAAGCTATAACAGCAGTATCAACGCCTGGTACCGGCACATATGCCAGTAGGCGATAAATAAATAAAAACCCGATAGTAATAAATATCTTATTAACTAGATTTTTATTCACGACTATTTACCTGTGGTAGTAACATTGTCGTCTTTAATTTTTGATGCTAAATCTTTAGCAGTAGCACCAACTAACTTAACTCTAGTAACAGAAGCAGCAATTTTGTGAACACCACGGATACTATCCATAGTAATTTCATCTAATTCAGCAACTGCTTTGATTTTTTCTACATTAATAACATAAGGTTTTATGTTACGAGAAAAAAATCCAATTTTAGGAAGACGCTTTGCAAGTTGCATTTGTCCACCTTCAAAGTTTCTTTTTCTTTTATAACCTGAACGAGACTTCTGACCTTTTTGACCACGAGCAGCAGTCTTACCAGTTCCAGAACCTTGTCCACGACCAACTCTTTTACGGTTACTTGTTGAACCTTCTGCTGGCGATAAATTTTCAATACCCATCATCTATCCTTTTAAGCGACCAAGTGCTTCAACTGTTGCGCGAACCACCGTACCTGGATTGTTTGAACCAATACTCTTTGTAAGTATGTCTTGTATACCTGCAAGCTCAAGAACAGGACGAGTAGAACCACCCGCTATTACTCCTGTACCCTCTGATGCCGGCTTAAGTAAAATACGACTTGCATTATACTTATGCTCAATATCATGTGCAATTGTAGTACCTTTGATACTTATTTTAGTTAAGTTTTTAAATGCATTATCTACCGCTTTTTTTATAGCATCTGGAACTTCTTTCGCTTTTCCAGAACCATAACCGATAGTACCATTTTTATCACCAACAACTACAAGAGCAGTAAAACGAAATCTACGACCACCTTTTACAACTTTTGTAACACGACCTATGTTTACAATTGATTCTTCAAAATCTTCTCTATTGATTTCCATCTTAACCCCTAGAACTTAATTTCGTTTGCACGAAGTGCGTCACCAAATGCAGCTATTACACCGTGATATTGGTAACCATTACGATCAAATACAACTTCAGAAATTTTAGCTTTCTTTAGCGTAGCAGCAAATGCTTCGCCAAGTGCAGCTGCACCTTCCTTGTTTGCTTTATGACCTGTTGCTTTTGAGTTAAGTGCAGCTAAAGTTGTTGCTGTTGCATCATCAATTGCTTGAACACTTAAATAACGGTTTGAACGAAATACAGAAACACGAGGAAGTGAAGCACAACCAGATATTTTTGCACGAATACGACGCTTACGCTTTAAACGATTAGCTATTTTGCTTTTTAATACTTTTGCATTCATTTTTTAATACCCTCCCTTACTTCTTAGCAGTTTTACCGGCTTTACGCACGATATGCTCTTCCATGTATTTAACACCTTTACCTTTGTAAGGCTCTGGTGGACGGAATGATCTAATCTCAGCAGCAACTTGACCAAGCGTTTGCTTGTCATGGCTTTTAAGAGTTACAACATTCTTCTCAACACTAGCTTCTAGACCATCTGGTAGATCATAATTGATATCATGAGAGTGACCAAGTTGAAGATTAAGAACTCTGCCTTGAACTGCAGCACGATAACCAACACCGTTAATCTCTAACTGTCTAGTGTAACCAGTAGTTAAACCAGTAACAATATTTGCAGCTAGTGCACGATATGTTCCCCAGAAAGCTCTGTGAGCTTTTTCTTCTGATTTTGCAGCAAAAGTAATAACATTTCCTTCAATATTGAAGTCAACATTTCCTTTTGTGTCTAAATCAACACTATTTTTGCCTTTAGCAAAAGTTATAACATCTCCATTTGCACTAACTTTAATGTCAGCTGCAAATTCTACAGGTAATTTACCAATTCTTGACATGTTATCTCCCTACCAAATCGTACACATAACTTCGCCACCAATGCCAAGCTCATAAGCTTTGTCATTTGGTAGTACGCCGTGTGATGTACTTACAATAATAGTTCCGTAACCATTTTTGAAACGCTTGATATCTTCTTTGCCTTTGTAAACGCGTCTACCAGGCTTAGAAACTCTTTTCATTTCATTGATTACACATTTTTCGTTATCATCATACTTTAATACAACTTTGATAGTTTTTTTAACGCCATCTTCGATAACATTACAACTCTCAAGATAACCTTTATCTACTAAGATATTCGCTAAAGCTTCAACACTCTTAGAGTGAACTAAAGTAGTAACAGGTAATCTTCTCATACCAGCATTGCGAACACGCGTTAACGCATCCGATACTAAATCATTAATTGCCATTTATTTTCCTTGACTTTGTAAATACTACAGTTTTGGCTATAGTAAAAACTAATAATTAGGAGTTTCCTCTTGGATTACCAAGAAGACTTTCTAACACCTGGGATTAATCCCTCGTTTGCCATTTTTCTAAAACATACACGACAGATACCGAAGTCACGAAGAACAGAGTGTGGACGACCACAGATCTGACATCTTGTATAACCACGAACCTTGAACTTTGGAGTTCTTGCTGCTTTTGCAATCATCGATTTTTTAGCCATTTGTGCTCCCTTTAGTAAAAGGCATACCCATTTTCTCTAAAAGAGCGAATCCTGCCTTGTCTGAATCAGCAGATGTTACTACTGTTATATTCATACCATGAATTTGCATGATTGAATCATAACTAATTTCTGGGAAAATTAGTTGCTCTTGAAGACCGAAGTTATAGTTACCACGACCGTCAAAACCATTTCTTGGAACACCACGGAAGTCTTTTACACGAGGAAGTGCAATAGCCACTAGGCGGTCAAAGAAGTTATACATGTTTTCACCACGAAGTGTAACACGAACACCAACCGGCATACCTTCACGAACTTTAAAACCAGCAACTGATTTCTTAGCTATTACAGTACTTGCTTTTTGACCGGCAATTTTAGTAATAGTATCTTCAATATTTTGGATAAGTTTATTATCTTTCATTGCAAAACCAGCACCAACAGAAATGATAACTTTTTCTAACGCAGGAGTCTGCATTGGATTTTGTATCCCTAAGTCTGCTTGCAATTCAGATTTTAAACCTAAATATTTTTCTTTTAAACGAGCCATCTATTATGCCTCCACTTTTCGTACATTTGAAACATCTATAGGCATCTCTTTATTAATATGTCCGCCTTTAGGATTGTCTTCAGTTGGTTTGATAGCTTTCTTAGCAACTTTACAGCCTTCAACTATTACCTTATTTTTTTTAGATAATACTTCAAGTACAGTCGCTTTAGTTCCGCGATCATCACCAGCGATAATTTCTACAGTATCGCCTTTTTTGAAATTAAATTTTGCCATTAAACAACCTCCGGTGCAAGAGATACGATTTTCATAAAACCAGAATATCGTACTTCACGAGCAACAGGGCCGAAAATACGAGTACCGATTGGCTCTCTCTTGTCATCAAGTATAACAGCTGCATTGTCATCAAAACGGATAAGAGATCCGTTTTCACGGTGAACCTCTTTAGCTACTCTAACGATAACAGCTTTTACAACTTTACCTTTTTTAACTTTAGCAGTAGGAGTCGCTTTTTTTACAGAAGCAACGATAACATCGCCAACTGTAGCGTAACGACGCTTAGAACCGCCAAGTACCTTAATACACATAATCTCTTTTGCACCTGTATTATCAGCTACATTTAAACGAGTAAAACCTTGGATCATTATTCTGCTCCTAGCACTACTGTTTTAAGTCTAAAAGATTTAGTCTTAGAAAGTGGACGACATTCGATTGCAATAACCTTGTCTCCAACTTTTAACTCATTACGCTCATCATGTACCAAGTACTTTTTGAAACGCTTTACAACTTTATGATAACGAGGGTGCATTACACGACGCTCAACAACAATGCTTGCTGTTTTATCGCCTGAAATTTTAACTACGTCACCTTGAATTTCACGTTTATGTGTCATTGCCAGCCCCTATTTCGCCACTGCAGTAAGTGCAGTGTTGATTCTTGCAATATCTTTTTTAGCAACTTTAAGTTCGCTAGTATTTTGTAATTGCATCATTTGCTTTTTAATTTTTAAAGTAAAAAGCTCAGTTTTTCTCTCTTTAAGCATCGCTTGAAGCTCTGCTGCACTTTTATCTGCTAAATCAGAATATTTCATTGCTCATCTCCGCAGTAATTATTTTTGTTTTGAAAGGTAGCTTGTGTAAAGCAAGAGTTAATGCTTCACGAGCAATATCATGCGGTACACCACCCATTTCAAAAATTATACGACCTGGCTTAATATTCATTACCCATTGATCAACTGAACCTTTACCTTTACCCATACGAGTTTCAAGAGGTTTAGCAGTTAACGGTTTAGCAGGAAATACTCTAATCCAAATCTTACCATTTCTTTTAATATGACGAGTAGCAGAAATACGAGCCGACTCAATCTGACGAGAGTTAATACGACCGGCTTCAACCGCTTTAAGAGCGATATCACCGAATGCTAATGTATAACCCGAACGAGCGTAACCACGGTTACGACCCTTCATTACTTTTCTGTATTTTGTTCTTTTTGGCATCAACATCTTAATCAGCCTTTTCTACATTTTCGCGTCTTGGAGCACGCTTTCTAGGGCGCTCTGACTTTTCATCTTCTTTTACTTCAACAGGAACGCCTTTAGTAAGTACTTCACCTTTGAAAATCCATACTTTAACACCTATGATTCCATAAGTAGTATGCGCTTCAGCAAAACCGTAATCGATTTTAGCACGAAGAGTATGTAAAGGAACGCGTCCCTCTAAGTACCACTCAGTACGAGCCATTTCAGCTCCGCCAAGACGACCGGCAACAGCTACTTTAATACCTTTAGCACCGCTTCTTTGTGCATTTTGCATAACTTTTTTCATAGCTCTTCTAAATGCAACACGACGCTCTAGTTGAGTAGCAACATTCTCAGCAACTAACTGTGCTGAAATCTGAGCTTTTTTCTCTTCTTTGATATTTACTGATATTGTTTTACCAACAAGGTTCTGAAGAGTAGTTTTAAGTTTCTCAATATCCGCACCTTTTTTACCAATAATGATACCAGGGCGAGCAGCAACGATAGTTACGCGAAGTCTTTTAACTGTTCTTTCTATAATGATGTTAGCAACACCAGCATAGTAAAGCTCTTTTTTCAAATATGTTCTTATCTTGTGATCTTCACCTAAAGATGCTGCTGCAGTCTTAAAGTTAGGGAACCAACGGCTCTCCCAATTACGATTGATACCAAGACGTAAACCAATAGGATTAACTTTATGACCCATATTATTTACCCTCTACTTCTACTAAGATATGTGCTGTCGGTTTTCTGATTCCAGAAGCCATTCCACGAGCACGCGGACGGAATCTTTTAAGAACAGGACCGTTGTCAACACGACATGATTTTACAATACAATCCTCAGCTTCATTACCACTGTTAGCAACTGCAGATGCAAGTACTTTATAAATGATTTTTGCCGCTTTGTTTGGTGTAAACTCTAAAGCTGCTAATGCTTCTTCAGCGTTCATACCTTGAATCTCTCTTGCAACAAGACGAGATTTGATCGGTGAAACACGGATAAACTTTAATAATGCTCTAGCCATGATTAACCTTTCTTCTGTACAGAGCCCTTATGGCCCTTAAATGTACGAGTTGGTGAAAATTCACCTAATTTATAACCAATATGGTTCTCTGAAATATATACAGGAACAAATTGACGTCCGTTGTGAACATTAAATGTTAAACCAACCATATCAGGAAGAACCATAGATCTTCTTGACCAAGTCTTAATAGGTTTTTTGTTGCCCTCAGCCTTAGCTGCAGCAACTTTTTTCATTAAATGATCATCAACAAATGGACCTTTTTTTACTGAACGAGCCATATTATCCTACCCTTTTAGCATTTGGTTTACGACGAGTAATAATTAACTTATCACTAGCTTTCTTACGACGAGTTTTAGCACCCTTCGTTGGTTTACCCCAAGGAGTAACCGGATGACGCCCTGAATTCGTTTTACCTTCACCACCACCATGCGGGTGATCAATTGGGTTCATCGCTGAACCACGAGTTTGAGGACGAATACCCATGTGACGAGAACGACCAGCTTTCGCTATTACGATATTGCCGTATTCTTCATTACCAACAGCTCCTACAGTCGCTAAACACTCACCTAATACTAAACGCATTTCAGATGAAGGCATACGAAGAGAAACATATTTACCATCACGACCCATAATTTGTGCACTTGTTCCAGCAGCACGACACATTTGTCCGCCCTTACCAGTTTTAAGCTCAATATTATGAATCAATGTACCAACAGGAATATTTTTCAATTTCATTGTATTACCAGGTTTAACATCTAAGCCAGCTTCAGCAGACATAACTGAATCACCTACATTTAAACCTTTTGGTACAAGAATATATCTTTTTTCACCATCAGCATAAGTAACTAACGCGATACGACAGTTACGATACGGGTCATATTCAATAGTGCTAACTGTACCTGGAATATCAAATTTATTTCTTTTGAAATCAATGATACGGTAAAGTTTTTTAGCACCAGCTTGTCTATGACGAGATGTGATACGACCATTAGAGTTACGACCGGCGTGAGCAGGAAGTTTTACCAATAATGAACGAACACTTGCTTTAGCAGTGATATCACTACTATCTACATTCGTGTAAAAACGACGAGACGGAGTTATCGGTCTATAAGTTTTAATTGCCATCTTATACCGCCAAACTTTCTATTTGTGCGCCTTCTGGTAACTTAACATAAAACTTTTTAAAGTCATTTTGTTTACCGGCAACACCACGGAATCGTTTAACTTTTCCGCTTTGATTAAGTGAGTTAACTCTTGAAGGAATAATTCCAAAGTACTCACGAAAAACCTCTTTAAGACCTGTTTTAGTCATACGCGGTGATGTAGTAACAACTATAACACCATCTTCTTGCATAGCTAGAGTCTTCTCTGTATATAATATAGATTTAATATCTGTAATATCTGCCATTATTTAGCCTCTCCTACAAGATTTTCCCATACCGCTTTTTCGATCACAACTGAACGATAGTTAGCAGCTAAATATGCATTTAATTCATTTGCTTCAACAACATATGTTTGGTGAAGATTCTCAAATGCTAGGAATGTTTTTTCATCTAATAAAGATTTAACAAAAAGAACATCTCTTTGGTTTAAAGCTTTAAACATCGCCGCAGCGTCTTTAGTTTTACCAGATGCTACTTCAATGCTATCAACAATAAATAGAGTACCGTTTTGTGCATGTTCATTTAAAGCAAAATTTAAAGCAAGTTTCTTTTGCTTTTTATTAACTTTAAGATCATAATTACGGTTGTTCTTAGAACCAAATGCTTTACCACCGCCTACAAAGATAGGAGAACGACGTGAACCAGCACGAGCGCGACCGCCACCTTTTTGAGCCCATGGTTTCTTACCACCACCTCTAACTTCACTTCTACCTTTTGTAGTAGCAGTGTTTGCACGCTGAGCAGCCTGAGCTGACTTAACATACAAATATAAGTTATGAGGATTAATACCAGAAAAACTCTCCGGTAGTGCTAACTCAGATGCTTTTTCCATTTTTTCATTTAAAACGATTGCGCTCATTATTTAGCTACCTTTACACGACCTAATGAACCGTTTGCACCAGAAACTGAACCTAAAACCGCAATGATTTTATTTTCAGCATCGTAAGAAACGATTTCATTTTTAACACTATTTGTTACATTACCGTATTGTCCAGGCATTTTCTTACCCTTCATAACACGACCTGGCCATTCAGCCATACCTATTGAACCAGTTCTACGACCAAATCTATGACCGTGAGATGCAGGACCACCAGAAAAGTTCCAACGCTTCATACCACCAGAAAAACCGCGACCTTTAGTAGTAAAAGTAGATTTTAAAACTTTAGCTTCTGCTAAAGGAGTTAAATCTAAGTCACCAGCTTCAGTGTTTGCTACTTCCATTGTAGCAATACGGTTAAACTCAGATGAAAGGCTATATTTCTTTTGCTGACCTTCAATTGACTTATTCATTTTTTTACCGCTACTGTAAGCTACAATTGCAGTTCCTTCGTTAACTTCACATACTTTAGTATCTAAAACTCTTAAAAGAGTAACAGGTTTACTAGGTACTGTGATAGTACGGCTCATACCGATTTTTTCAACAATATATTCCACTACTGACTCCTTACTTATCCATAGAGCGTACTTCTACGTCTACTTCTGGTGCAAGATCTAGTTTCATTAGAGAATCAACTGTTTCTGGCGTAGCAGATACGATATCTATAACTCTAGCGTGCATACGGATTTCAAACTGCTCACGAGAACTTTTGTTAACATGTGGAGATTTCAAAACAGTATATTTACGAATCTTTGTTGGTAAAGGTATCGGACCACGAATTACCGCGCCTGTACGCTTAACAGCCTCAACGATTGATGCAACAGATCTATCAAGTACACGATGATCATAAGCTTTCAATTTTAAACGAATTTTTTCCATAAATTTCCTTCTAAAGAACTCGTTAGGTCATGCCTAACTATATTTAGTGAACGCGAATTGTACCAAAACAATCTTACTTATTCAAGGATTTAGGGTCCAAAAAGTGAATTTATACTTATTTTGTTTCCTTTTTATAAGGAAATAGTATTTTGAGATTGTTATTTAAGGCTATTGAGTATATAATCTTTTTTATATAAATATTTACAATATACAAGGAAATTAATGAAATTAAAAATCTTCACACTAGTAGTACTAACTCAAATTATGATAGGTTGTTCAGCAACTAAAGGAGTAACTTTAACAGCAGGAGCAGGTGATGTTAAAGTCGATAAAAGCAAGCCTGACAATAGCTATGAAATTATAGGACCCGTATCTGTGTCCAACGGTAAGGGATGTCGTGATTTTGGCTGGTTAGGTTCTTATGACGGCGCTGTAACAACTCTACAAAACAAGGTAAAAGAGTTAAATGGAGACTACGCACAGATAACAGCTGTTACTGAGCCGCATTTGGATGGTGGATGCTTTGATAACAGATATACTATATTGGCTTTGGCTTATAAAAAAATGTCCAAAGAAGAAGTTTTGAAAAAATCCGATGAAGAAAATTTTACAAAAAAGATGCGAGAATTAAAAGCACTCTTAGATGAGGGGATACTTTCACAAAAAGAGTATGAAGGACAAAAAGCTAAGCTCTTGGATATGGGCTTTAAACAATAACTAAATAATATGCAGAATTTATTAGAAGAGTTATATAAAACAGATATATCTTTTGATAAATTTCACTTCCGGAAGGTGTTTCTTGATGGTTCGAGCTATCAAATCAACGGAATATCTCAAAGTGGAAAAACAAAACTGGTCAAGAACTACCTTTTAGGATTAAAAAAAAGTTCTTACATGTATATAGATTGCTCTGATGTACGAATTGACATTACAGAACTCAATAAAGAACTATCCAAATTTTGTAATAAAAATAAAATCGACACTCTGGTACTAGATAATTACACACAAGACATTAAAATTGTAAATGTACCTCAACTCATTACATGTAGTGAAGTTAACTATGATATTGATTTCTTAAAAAATATCCGACTCTATCCTCTTGATTATGAAGAATTCCTAGCTTATGAGCATAAATATGACTCCACCGCTCTAAATCATTTTTTCCAACTTGGCGGTTTTGCATCAATGCAAAAAATCAACAGTGATGAGAGACATATCTACATTCAAAAAACACTAAAATATACATTAGATGAGATGGAATTTGATATATTGGTTTTTTGTGCAAAGATGATGGCACAAAAATTATCTCCTTTTTCTATATATGAAAGACTAAAACAAAGCAGAAAAATATCTAAAGATAAACTCTACAAATCATTTGATAGCCTGCATAGTAAAAACTATATACACTTGCTGCAAAAGAACAATCACTCAAAAGCTACTAAAAAAGTATATCTTTGTGATACATCTCTTAGGTTGGCACTTACAACTGACAGGCATTTTGGAAGAAGATTTGAAAATATGATATATTTAGAGTTATTAAAATCAAACAAAAACTGCTTCTATGATGATGGCATAGATTTTTATTTACCCGATAATGATGAAGTGATTTTAGGGATGCCTTTTACTGACGAGAGAACTTTGTTTAAAAAGATGGAGTCAATTGAAGCATTTATCATTACACATCAGGTTAAAAAAGTGACTGCTGTTACAATGAATAAAGAAGCAACCGTGAGTCACCCATTTTCAGAAGTAGAAATGATTCCATTTGATATATGGGCATTAGGGGATTAGGTAATTAAAACATCTAAGATAATTTACATTTATGCACTCATTCTCAAAATTTCATCCTAGAAATTTTTCCGAGGATGAAAAAATAAAAATATAACCGTTTATAAAGTAATTATCTTTTATTATTAGCTTTATAAAAAGGGGTTTACATGTCACTTGGCAAACTATGCGGAATAGATGAAGCGGGTCGCGGACCGATTGCTGGTGATTTAGTTATGGCTGGATGTATTTTAAATGAACATGTAGATGGTTTAAATGATTCAAAAAAACTGACTGAGAAAAAAAGAGAGGCTCTTTTTGAGTTGATTATAGAAGCTTCTACTTTTCATATAGTTAAGTTCTCTGCTAGACATATAGATGATTATGGAATATCTACATGTATAAAAAAAGGTTTACAAGAAATTATGCAAAATCTGACATGTGAAGAGTACCTTTTTGACGGAAACTCTAACTTTGGAGTTAACGGACTTCCTACAATGATAAAAGCTGACGGTAAAGTAGCAGAAGTTTCTGCCGCTTCAATCCTCGCAAAAGTTACTCACGACAGAGATATTTTACAAGAAGCTAAAAAGTACCCTCATTACCAATTTGAGAAGCACAAAGGGTATGGAACCGCTCTACATGTAGAGATGATAAAAAAACATGGATATTGTGAAATTCACAGAAGAAGCTACAAGCTAAAAGCACTTACACCTACACTGTTTTAGAAAGTATCCAATAAAATAACATTCACAAAAGTGCCCTCTTCAAGATTGCCATCATCTTCACCGGTGATCATCAAAGCACTGCCATCTAACATGTTAGTAAGTATTGCTGAACTTCCGACTTTTTTACCGTCAAAGTTTACAAAGTACTCACCATCTTCTACTACTACATTACAAGCCGTGAATTCCGTAAGTTTACTACGCTTTTTAAAATCTTCACTTAACCTTGCTGCTACAGTTTTATAAGCAGACCCGCGACTTAACATTTTTGCTATAAGAGGAAGCACATAAAGGATGGAAGTCACGGTAGATGAGTAAGCAAACCCGGGAAGCGCTAAAACAAACCTCTCTTCTCTTTGTGCGACTAAGATATGTTTACCAGGCTTAATAGCAACACCTTTGTAAACAACTTCGGCACCTAAACGAGGAACTATATCTTTAACAAAGTCATAATCTCCAACACTCACTCCCCCAGTGCTGACCAATATATCAGCAGAGTGCAGAGCATTTTCAAATGTTTTCATTATAGAGTCTCTGTCATCCCCAATTGTTCCAAGTTGAATGACTTCAGCCCCGGCTTGCTCAAAGAGTGCAGCTAAAGTATAGTTGTTTGAGCTTCGTATTTGTGCCGGGTTGTCGCTATTTACACCAAGGTCTAAAATCTCACTACCTGTAGATATAACTGCAACTCTTGGTTTAAGCGCAACTTTTACCATTACTTTGTTTAATCCAGCCATCACACCAATCTGAGCAAAGCCTATTTTTGTACCTTTTTTAATAAGTACATCTCCGCTTCTGTAGCCCTCGCCTATAGGGCGAACTGCATTGCCAAGAGGAACTTTTTCATCAACAGTTATTTTATTTTGATTAACAGATACATTTTCTATCTGAATAAGGGTATCAGCACCTTGTGGCATCATTGAGCCTGTAAAGGTTTTGATACACTCACCATCTTTAAGAACTCTAGTTTCATCATGACCTGCAGGATTGTTTCCCACAATTATTATGCTATCGCTGTCTAAATCTGCATGCTTTAAAGCATAACCATCCATTGATGCGGTTGGAAACTGAGGGTCATTAAACTCTGCGACTATATCCTCAGCCAAGATTCTTCCAAGAGATGAGCTGAGCGGAACATTTTCAACTCTACTAGAGTTAACCTGAAGTAAATCCAACATATTTTGACTTGTTTCATAAGATAATAGACTCATTTAAGTATCCCGCTTCCTTTTATTGCAGTTGAACGATCAAGTGCATAGACTCTTTTTCCATTTTTCAAATCATATTTCCAAATAGGTGCTGATGCTTTGAAATCTTCTACAAATTCATCTATAAACTCTAAAGCCACCCTGCGCTTTGGTGAAAAAACTGCTGCTATGTAAGATGACTCATGAAGCATGACATCCCCCTTAGAGTGTGCCATTTTTATAATTGCGCCCTTTTGTTTTGCTTTTTCTTGCCAAGACTTAAACCAGGATTCTAAAATTGGCTCATATACATCAAAACTAAGGCCATCGATGTTATCTTCACTTCTTACAGTACCAACAAAAGGAATATATGCTCCATAGTTGCTTTTCTCTTCTTGTTCGTACCAATCTTTTAAAATTGTCGGTACATCTAAAGCTCCATCATATAAATAAAGCACTTATCAACCCCCACAAACCGGTGGCAACAGTGATACTTTGTCACCATCTTTGAGCCCATATTCACGAGAGCTCACAAGTGTGTCATTTACTGCAACAGCAGAGTTTTCCAGCCACTTTTGCATCTCTTTATCGTCTTGGAGTATTTTTGCTAACTCATTTAAATTTGTTATCTCTAACTCTAAAGTCTCTTTTTGTATTGGTCCTAAAAATTCAACTCTAACCACAATATTTTCCTTAATTATCCGTAAAAAGCACAAAGTCTATTTTACTTCGCTCTCACCGCTGAGGCGATTAAAGCTAATTTATATGAGTGATTATATCTAAGATAAGTTAAGGCGTGTATAATTTCAATAATAATTTTTTGGAGTTGTCTTGTGGTTTTTGGCAAAATAGAGTATCTAAATCTTTTACCGTTTCATGTTTTTATGAAACGCTTTACAAAGAGCTCTCAGCAAAGTATGAGCATGCACTACAAACGCGGTGTACCATCAAAAATAAATGAAAAATTCATTTCACGCAGAGTTGATGCTGCCTTTATCTCAAGTATAAGCGCAAAAACATATCAACATGTAGGTTTAGGAATTATTGCTAAAAAAGAAGTTTTGAGTGTTTTGGTTATTCCACATGTCAAAGATACAAGCGACACTGAATCTGCAACTTCAAATATTTTAGCCAAGGTTTTAGATGTGCATGGAGAGGTTCTTATTGGAGATAAGGCATTAAGATACTATCTTCAGGGAAAACCACATGTAGATTTAGCGCACAGGTGGAATCAGAAGTATAATCTGCCATTTGTTTTTGCTCTTTTGTGCTTTCACAAAGATAAGAAGATGTATAAAAACATTGAAAAACAATTCTTAAAACATAAAATCAAAATTCCGCAGTATATTTTAAAACAAGCCTCTAAAAGAACAGACATAGCATCAAAAGATATACTACACTATTTAGAATACATCTCTTATAAACTTGATGCAAAAGCTAAAAAAGGTCTTTTAAAATTTTATAAAGATGCATCAAGAGTGAAATAGATTTCACTATTTCACTCTTGCTTCCAGCTCCTTTTTGTAAACTTCTATATCAAAATCTTTCATAGTTGAAGATCCGCTATCAACAGCCGCTTGCGCTACAGCACTGGATATCTCTACAATAAGCCTTTTATCAAATGGCTTTGGAATCAAATAATATTTGCCAAATTTTATCTCTTTGCCATACATTTCATTTAAATATTGCGGCACTTTTTTTCGCGCAAGCGCCGCTAAAGCATTTGCAGCAGCAAGTTTCATCTCATCGTTTATCTTCTTTGCTCTAACATCCATAGCACCTCTAAAGATAAATGGAAAACCTAAAACATTATTTACTTGATTATCAAAATCACTTCTTCCTGTTGCTACAATTGCATCTGGTCTTGCTTTTTTTACATCATCAGGAAATACTTCTGGCATCGGATTTGCTAAAGTAAAAACAATTGGCTCACTTGCCATTGTTTTAATGTCCTCAATAGAGAAAGTTCCTGGACGAGATAGCCCGACAACTACATCAGCAGACTTAAAAACTTCGGAGTGTGTCATATAGCCCTTAATGCTAAACTCTCTTTTATAGTCATTTAAATCACTTCTGCCATTGTGTATAACACCCTTGGAATCAATCATATATATCTCTCTAGCACCAAGTTGTCTGTATAATCTGGCACATGAAATTGCCGCTGCACCGGCTCCAACTACAACAATTTTTAAATCTTCGATTTTTCTATGTGTAACTTCACATGCATTTATAATCCCTGCACTGGATATGACCGCTGTTCCATGTTGATCATCATGCATAACTGGGATATTTAACTCCTCTACAAGTCGTCTCTCTATCTCAAAACATTCGGGTGCTTTTATATCTTCTAAATTAATGCCGCCAAAAGTAGGGGCAATAGCTGTTACTACACTGCAAAATCTGTCTACACTCTCGGTATCTACTTCTATATCGAAGCTGTCAAGTCCTGAAAATCCTTTAAACAAAACGCTCTTGCCTTCCATAACAGGCTTTGAAGCTAACGCTCCAATATTTCCTAAACCCAATACTGCTGTTCCGTTTGATATTACCGCAACTAAATTGCTTTTTGCTGTGTATTTGTAAGCATCCTCAGGATTTTTTTCTATACAAAGACAAGGTACTGCCACTCCTGGAGTATATGCAAGAGACAAGTCTTTTTGTGTCTGCATCGGTTTTGTTGTTTCAACAGAAATTTTTCCCGCTTGTGGAAACTCATGGTAGTCAAGTGCCTCTTGATCAAAAGTAGATGTTTTAGACATATGTGCATTCCTAAATAGTTGTATTTAACATATCATAAACAAACTATACAGAGAGAGAGTTTAAACCGCCTATAATAGTCTGATTTTATAGACCAAATTACCTATTTTTAGAATGCATTTAACATTTCATATACAAAATTATTGAAAATATGATAGAATTAAAGCGACAAAGGATAACTGTGTATCAAAAAGAAATGAAACCTGTAATAATAAAATCATTAGATTATAGTATTAAATTTCTTAGTGTATATAAAGGTTATGATGGAGCAAATATACTTAAATTCATATTTCATGATAACCAAGAGATGCTTGTACTAAGGGATTATTGTAGAGATATGGGGCTAAAAACTTCTACTAAAATGAGTGAAGATGGCATGGAGCTTTATTGCATATTTGAAGCCTCTGATGATGTTTACGCTTTAAAATAAATTATTATCTATTCTCAACTCTTCTATTTGCTCCGAATAAAGATCATTTTTAAATTTTCCTACATCTAAACCTAACTCTTTGGCTACTAGAAGTAGCATATCTTCATTACTAGGATTCATAGCATCTGGCAGTTTGAATAGCTTCAATCATCTCCTCTTCTTTACCTTGATTTTTTGTAGCTAAGGTTGCTTGACAAGCTAGGTAAAAAGTATGAGTCATAGTAAACACCTCTTATAGTTTACCTGATTGTATTATAGTAGACTTTATTACAAGTTTATATTTAATTTGATAATTTGTTACTTTTGAGATTGGTTTGTAGTTGATTGAATTATTAAAGCTTGAAAGTATTTAAAATAGGAATTGTTGAGTGGTGCGGATGAGAGGACTTGAACCTCCACGCCTTGCGGCACCAGATCCTAAGTCTGGCGTGTATACCAATTTCACCACATCCGCATGTGATTTGTG